>CAVUYV010000028.1:0-12877 GCA_963745785.1 uncultured Alphaproteobacteria bacterium
GGTGGGCGCTGTTGCGCCCCAGAAGTCGCGGGGAGGATCAACAGCATGCCGAAGGTTAAAAGGCCGATCACATCGAGTTGGCTCATTTCACTGCGCGCCTGAGTACTGCTCATGTCGAGCTCCCTAGGTTTGGGTGCAATTGCATTGATCGAGCTGAGGTTCAATTTTGACGCAGAAGCCTGGCAATTGCCAGTATGTACTGTTAGCCGCCACCGCTTTCGCCCTCATCGCCATGAGGAACGCAATCGCGGTGGTCTGGCGTAGGCGAGGACGATGGCCACGGGTAAGTTAAGGCCGCTTCAATTGCCGGCCTCGTTCATTTCAAGCCAAGCATCCAAATGTCGCCGATTGGCACTTTTCGGACATGGCGCGATGTCCGACTTGAGTTCGTTATGCGCTTCAAAGCGGACATCGGCGCGCGCAAATAGGATGTCCCCTTTACCCCGATCAGCCGACATGCCCGCCACGCCGGCCGTGGTGCTAGACGGTCGGCGATTTCAGGCTGTCGGCTTCGCCCGAGTCACAGCCCCATACAAGTTGTCCGACGCCTCATCGTGTGAGGTTTTCTTGGCGTGAAGTTCGCGCTCTTCGAGGTTTGTGCAGACGCCATCAGACGCGGCCTCGTGCGCGGTGGCGACGAAATCGCCGTGTGCCTTGGCTGCGCTGGCGGCAAGCTTGTGCATATTCTCGGCCACCTCTTGTCGGTGTTCGCGAAAGACTAAATCCGCCCCACGCCAACGTGCCCAGCCCTTGAGGATGGCATCGCCTGCCGCCTCGTCCAATTCCATCGCGCGATAAAGCGGGATATGCCGTTCGTCATCATCCTCATTGCCCCAGCGGCTTAATTGCGAGGTATCACCCCCGGTCGAATTGGACGTGGCGTGCTGTCCGCCGGCCTTGGCGATCGCAAGTTTAACCAGCCGCTTGGCTTCTTTCTTCCATTTCTCGACTAACATCTTCCCGCGTCGGGCGAATTTCACTTTTGGGGATGCCGTCTGGAATCAGAATTTGCCTGGATTTTCTGGATGGTGGCTTCTGCCACGGGATTGAGAGCAAATGGCCGTCGGCCGCGTCAGCTGTTTCTTCGTCATGCGCTGACTTCAACCGAATAGCTAGACGATCCTCATGCACATCGATGCGCGCGACCTGCTCCAAGGCCGCTTTGCCATCTCTAACGTGAGTTAGGTTGAAAGCCGGCTTCTCCTTCTGAGCGACCAGATGCTCGTTGAGAGACTTAACGATGATGTTTTCGATGTCGGTCGCCGGAACACGCGAGACCGACCCGACTGATGCAGTTTTGGATTCTCCATGCAGATGCGGAAGCGAGACGTAATAGCGATAGCGAACGCCGGCCTTGGTTGCGTGGGTCGGAACCATGCGATGACCGGCATCGTCGAACAAAAGTCCGGTCAACAGATGGTCGCTCGCGTTCCGCACAGTAGATCGGGTGGTCCACTGATCCGTGAGCTTTTGCTGGACCGCATCGAATAGCGCGCGATCCATGATCGCCGGCTGTTCGCCGGGCAGGATCTCGTCCTTGTATTTGACCTCACCGATATAGAAGCGATTGCGCAGCAGATAGAACAGCGAGCCCCGGCCGAAGAGAACGCCGCCCCGGGTCGCACCCGTTGCGAGCGGTCTTGATTTGGTTCGGATGTTCCGTTCCCGGAGGTCTCGCACCAGTGCATTGACGCCGCCGAGTTCGAGATAGCGGCGGTAGATCAGCCGGACCCGTTCGGCCTCGTTCTCAACGACGGCAATCTTGTCGTCCTTCATGTGATAACCGAGGGGGAGGGGACCGCCGACCCAAAGCCCCTTTCGTTTGGAGGCAGCGATCTTGTCGCGGATGCGCTCGGAAGTGACCTCCCTCTCGAACTGGGCGAAAGACAGAAGCACGTTGAGCGTCAGCCGGCCCATCGAAGTCGTGGTATTGAATTGCTGGGTGACCGAGACGAACGAGACGCCATGCGCATCGAACAGTTCGACCAGCTTGGCAAAGTCGGCCAGTGATCGCGTCAGGCGATCGACCTTGTAGACGACAATGACGTCAAGCTTCCGGGCGCGGATATCGTCCAGCAGCCTCTGCAGGTCGGGACGATCGGTGGACCCACCGGAATATCCGCCGTCGTCATAGCGCGACCGGATCAGCGTCCAGCCGGCATGGGCCTGACTTTTAATATAAGCTGACGCGGCATCGTACTGGGCGTCCAGCGAATTGAACTCCTGGTCGAGTCCATATTCTGTGGAGACGTGGGTGTAGATGGCACAACGGACGGTCCTGATCGAAGGAGGTTTCATGATCGAACCCCTGCGTCCAACCGATCTCCTTTATCCCTCAGCCCAAAAAAGCGCGGACCGTTCCATTTGGTACCTGTGATAGCGAAGGCGACTTTGGAAAGGCTGTCGTAGGTCTGGCCATTCCAGGCAAAGCCGTCGGGCATCACCATTACCCGCTGTGAGCGTCGATCCCACTCTCTTACCAACACAATTCCCGGCGTTAGTTCAGTCCGCTTCTGATCAAAGCTGACGAGACGCGAGGACATCGTCACGCCGGTGTTCTTTGCGTCCGTCCAATCAAGAACCTGCCTGGTCTCTTGATCCAAGTCGCCAAGGAGATCGGCTTGAATCCGATAGGCAATGATTGCGAACAGCAAATGCCGTGGCAGGTGATCGGGCGGCGGGCTCTGAAATACGCTCTGCCATCTTGAACGAAGACCTTTGAGATCGAGACCGCGCAGGTGCGCGATCTCGTCCTCAATGGAAGTTTTGGTCGGGGCGCGACCGCTGCGACGCTTCTCCAACATTGGGTCACGCCGCCTGCTTCGCGCGATCGATGGTGGCGGACGAAGCCTTCCCATCCTTGATGCGGTAGACCCGGCCTTTGTCGGTCTGTTCGGAGACCAGGTTGAGACCGAGCTTCTTGCGAACGACACCAGCGAGAAAGCCCCGCACCGAATGTTGTTGCCAACTTGTGGCGGTCATGATCGCAGCGATCGTCGTCCCCGCAGACGCCCGTAGCAGCGCAACGATGCGGGCGTGTTTGGTGTCGGGCCGGATTGTCATCTTTGAAGATGAAGGCGCCAGCCGCGTGCAAGTCTTAGATTTGCTGGCGGATCGTGAAGTGGAGCGGGCCGCAGCCTTAGGCTTCGATTTTGGTTTGGTCATGGGATCCTCTGAGGTTCGTGCGACGCCAACCGCCGCACCACCTCAGCCCCGCCAAGCAAACTACCCGGCAGGGCGTGATCCCAAAGGGCGCCTCGACCGCACCCCAGCCGGCACAGCAACGCTCCGATCAAGGACGAAAGCCAGTCATTTCTGAGCAAGATAGTTGCTCATTAGCCTATTCACGAGAGCACGGTCGTTCTTAACGTCTGACGGGGGGCTGGCGGCTGGCATGGGTGACCGTCGGGCTTTTTCACCGGGGTTTACATCAACCTGTTTTGTACGCGTTGGAGGAATGGGGCGGGTGAGCGTGAATACCATCTGCGCCTTTTTGGCGCCAAGAAGCTTGGCGTAATTGCCCTTATCCAAGGCATCACCGCAGAGCAGGACATGATTGCCAATGCACCAGAGGTCGCCTCGGCGCGACACCGCAGGCACAGAGCGATCGACCTCGGGGACTTCGTCAGCCTCATCGGGCGCGCCTTTTTTCAAGTCTTGAATGAGCAGATCGATTTCGGCGACCTCGAGGCCAGTGACCGTGACATCAAAATTCAACTCGACAGAGAGCTCCTGCAGTTCAAGCGCCAGCAATGCGCGATCCCATCCGGCATTCTCGGCGAGTTTATTATCGGCGATGACATAGGCGCGAATTTGAGCCGACGTCAGATGGTCGACATGTACGGTCGGGACATCACGCATGCCGATGAGTTTGGCTGCCTCGATTTTGCCGTGTCCCGCAATGATTCCCTATCGGACGATTTGCCTACGGCCGCGAGTGGCGCTTTGATGGCGATGCCAAGAGACCCGTTCGTCCGCGAGAAAAATCACCAGGGAGCGCACGGCCGCCAAAAAGCTGGCCGCGGAATATTTCGACCGCTTCCCAAAAAACCGGTACCAGACCGAAGTCGAGAGCTGGCGCCATCTGCAATCGCAAAACATCGAATTCACCATGAAGCGGTTGCGTGGACATTAAGCCTTCGAACATTCTTATTACGCCTGTCAAGAACGCTAAGCTTACGGGCGCGACGTCATGGTGTGGCTCGACTTCGGCCGCGTCTATCCGGCCGCGCTGTTCGCGCAGGAAATAAACGGGCGAATTAACGTTCAACACGAGATACCAGGTTTCAACGAAGGCGCGACCATCTTCGCTCCCAAGGTGAAACGCTTTCTGGAACAGAATTATGCCGGCTGTGCCTTCCGCTGTGTCGGCGATCCCAAGGGCCGCGACAAGGGGCAAGCAACGGAGCAATCCGCCTATGACGTCTTCAAATACAACGGCATGCCGGTGACACCCGCGCCAGTGAAGGCGAACGACATAGCGACCCGCCTCGAGGCCGTAGCCTACGCGCTGAACGACAATCCCCGCGGCATCAATCGATTGGTGATCTCGCCGCTATGCCGGACGCTGATCGTCGGTATGGCGGGCCGCTATCATCTGGTGCGCGAGGAAGACGGCGAGTTGCGTCCGAAGAAGGACCGCTATTCGAACCTCCCGGACGCGCTGCAATATGGCTGCCTGGCGCTGGGCGAAGGGAGGCGCATGGTCGGCGCATGAGGCGCGCGCGACGCTCGTGTACACGCGGAAAAAAACCATGCGGCGGATCGTGGCATGAGCACCAAGCGCAAACCCGGACGTCCCCGAAAGCGCGGCAGGCCGCGTCAAGGCGCCCTCATGCACTGTGCGAAAGACTATGCCGCTCACGCGCTGATCAAAGAGCTCACCGGATCGAACGCCGCTGCCCGGGTTGCGGCGGCCCGCACGCTGTTGGAGGACAACGACAGGAATCCGGCCGGCCACATGCCGCAAGTTCCCGGCTTTGCGATCTTGATCGCCGATGCGCGCTCATCTCACCAACCGGTCGATATCACGCCGCTCGCACCGCGATTAGAAGCGGATCGAGGCGGCTGATTTCTGACTAGTCGCTAGTGGTGTGTGTTCCCGCGGCAGCAATTAGCGACCGCCGAGCAGATTCCAGACGATTGCCAGGGCTGCGATAAGCAGCATGCACATGATGATGCGGCGCCCGATTCGGTTCATTCGCCTTCTTTGAATTCCAGGTCTAGGGGCGCGAACTATACCGCCAACCAACGAGAGGGGGCTTCTCCACCGTTGGCACGATCGTGACAATCCATCGTGGTGGGCTGCGGGATCGGTCTTCCTGGACGGACCGGACCATGCCGAAAAATCTTGACCCGTTCAAACTCAGCTCTGCTGTCCGTCCGTTATATTGGGCGCGGCGACAGCGTCGGGCTTCAACGGAACTGGTTGTTTCGACTGTTTGCATAATGACCTCATCTGGTCAGCCCCGCGCACGGTATCAGTCAAACGTTAACTAAAACTTTAGCTTTTCATTCGTCCCGCTTCAGTTTTCGCCGTCCCCAGTGTTGGTCTTTGCGCGCGGATCGAACACTCGCTCGACGTGGCGATTCAGCGCCCTCTATGCGAACAAATCCGCGCCCGCCTGAGTGAAAGACAGGTAAGCACCCGATTGGTGCACGGTGATTAGCCGCGATCGATCGCGGCCCTGACAGCCGCCGTATAGTCTTGAACGCTGCCGCCGGCGCTGAGGAATTGCGCGTTGATCGCGCCGATCTCCAATCGTCCGGCGTGGTCCGCTTCCATCCCGTTCGCAATCTGCATCAGCTTATTAACTGCAGCATCAAGGATTGGCGAGCGGCCTATCTTCCTTGTATTTCATTGAGCGCGCGCCGCCTCTGCCGCACTGATGTGGGGAACGTGGATCAGGGTGTGCTCGAGCCGATGGCTGTTGAAAATCTCGCCGCAGGGGCACCGCATCAGCGAACCAGGTCTCTGCGACGGCATCTGTTCGCCTCGTTCCCACATCGCATACTTGCGCTCGGTCCAGTCGCGTTCATCGCGCCACGCCTGAAAGTCGGACTCGGTCCGGTTCGATAAGAACATCGCCCAAGCCTGTTCAAAATCGGCGCGGGCCCGGTCGAACGTGGCCGCGGTGCCGTCGGTGCATTTTCTCGGATGGGCGCCCGGATAGAAGCCGCAGGACCAGCCCCACGGATCTTCCTCGGACGGCATGCCCGTGCGGAGCGCGATCACGCCCACGCGCACGTCACCGTAATAGACGTGCCAGCATTCATCGGGAGCATCGGGGGAGCGGCGGCGGGTGAGTTGGGGCATGCGCCTATTGAAGCGCGGCAAGGGCGGACAGGCAATCGCCCCGCGCTTCAGCGGCGGACCATCGGATGCATGAGTTTATATCATCCGAAGCGGTACAAATTGTCGTTTGTCGAAAGCCCAACTAGGACCGATATTGCCGTCGATTCAGAAGATGAAAATGTCTACATGCTCACATCAGCAGATGACAAATCATCATGATTTCGGGCTTTTGAGCCAACTCAGCGAAACCTTGCACATCTGGCGGCATTTCGGGAGAGAGCGATGCCACTATTCAATAGCCAGCATCAAAACGACCGCGGCATCCGTTGGCGGGGAATAGCCGCCACAGCGATGGTCGAGCTTCTCGTCTTGTTCGCGCTTGCGTTCGCGGTTGTTCGTTACGTGGAATGGTCATCGGCCGTCAATCTGGCCGAATTCATGAGCGCGACCGAGCCATCGGGTCTGTTGCAAATCATTCGGGCGAATTTTCTATTCCGGTTCAAGGCCCTCAAGGTGCGATGCGGTTCATCGTTTATCGATCAGGTTCGCAGGAAAGCTTAAAGGTCTTCGCCTGATCGAATGAACCGTGAATCCTTGCCGCCTGCCAGCCCTCAGGATTCGTTTTCCGCGGTGGCCGGTGTCAGACAGCCTGCCGGGCAAAGACGCACCGGCGACGATCCTGGAGGTCACGGCGTGGGAATAAATCGATCGCTGGTGCGGTCTTCAAAGAGAGCGCTGATATTTAGCGGGATCGACCTCTAAAGCCGAGAATTGATCATTACCGTGCAGGAGGCGTTTGATGTCTACGTTACAGGCAGTGATTTTTGGGACGTCCGAGCAGCGACCAACTTTCGTGGCGCGGAAAAATCCTGGATCTGGCTGGGGGGTCGATATTCTATGGCCCGATGGCGAAACGGAAGTAATCAAGGGTTTCATTACTGAGCACGACGCGGCCAAGTGGATTGCAGAGCACTCGAGGGCGTTGCAGGGAAATACGAACGACAAGTCACCCCAAACGCCCTAGGGACCCCAGCCGGCGTCCTCCGAGCGTGCCGATCGATGAGGAAGCGCGACCGGCAGCGGCACATGACGCATCGCCGGCGGCTCGGGCGGTAGTTTTCCACAATCCCGGCGGTGCTGGCGTCTTGTTTCGGTGCCGCCGGGGTCCAGGATCACACTGCGACTCACCAGGAGAGCAAGTCATGCGCAACGGGAAAGCGGCGGGAGTAGATGCCGATGTCGAGGCGCGGATAGCTCAAATCGAGCAGATGACATTAGACCAGATCGCGGCGTTTCAGTGCAGGATACTGACCGAGATCACCACGGGAAGAATCGCGCCTAGAGAAGCCAGCGCCATAGATGGCGCTCTCAGAAAACGGCTGAAAGCGATTGAGCAGGAAACTGCGCGAGGGCGGCTACGTCGGTAACAACCAGGGGCGCGGGCTCAGGTCCGCGCCCCATCACACCGGGGCGGCGAAAAATCCGATCGCGAGCGCGAACAGCATGAAGCCTCCTCAGTTGGCGGCCTCTTTCGTTCTTAACGGGACCCGTCAAAGAAACGGCCCCAGGGCGGGGCCGTAGTCACGGTTACTGTGTCCGGGGAGGCCAGACACGACTTCAGAACCTGCCAGTGCGAAAATCGTTCCCAGCCCATTGAACCTTTTTCGCTAGCTGCGCAGGACGTATTTCCTGCTGCGATTTGACGGCCCAGCTCTAATACGCAACGCCGCCAAGCATCATTTCTGCTTGGCGGCGTTGCGCGTTTCGGTGGCGTCGCGGCGGGGCGCGAGCGCGGCATATCGGCGTGCGCCCATCAAAAAGGCCGCTGGAAGTATATCCAGCGGCCCCCCGGGCTCAAAATTGCTCCGAACTAAAAAACGCCGCGCAGCCCCGGTTCGCCACGCTAGCACCGCCTCTTAACGACGGGGAGTTGAGATGCGGTCCAGCACGGAACATTCGGCCAGTGTCGCGCACGTGCCGCTGCTGCGTCGCCGGCAGCGGGTTCCGCCGCTCCGAAGGCTCAGAATGAAGGACGCACCGGCGCCGCACGGCGCGGGAACGCCTACCGATCGGCAGTCTGTTCTGGCTATTTCCCATTCAACATTTCCGGCGGCTCATGATCCGGCGGCTCAGCGTTCCTTGTTTTGCTGGAATGCGAACCCGATAAATCCGAGCGCCACAAGGATGGCTTCGGCCAACATCATCCAATGGGGGTATTCCCAATCGAACAGCAAGTGGAGCATTTTGGCCATTGCCCCCTCTCTCGTTATTTCCCCTTTTTGAGCCCCAGCCTTACAAGCCGCGCGGATGGCTTGGCCACTAACTGTATGTTGAGCGCGACTATCGCTTTAATAGCCGTTCCGAAGCGGGGGCCGCTGTGCCCTCTATATGATCTGTAGAGACTTTCGCGTCGCAATCCTATCTTCTGCGAGACTTTGTCACGCCTTGAGCACGTATCATATCGCCAATCGCTTGCGCGATGAGGAATCCCATCACCCTTTGCGAGCGCGTGGTTTGCCGGAAGCTGGCGAGGGACCGATGACCAACCCCACGTCGAGTGTGCGGCCTACAGGATTGTAAAATGAAAAGCCCAACATGCAGCGGTGCTAGGGCCGCATGCGGGGCAAGTCGTGCGTATCATGCGACGGCGCCGTGCCGTCGATCAAATGCTACCACCGGTAATCCCTGCGAGGCTGAGCAATATTTGACCGTCGCGTATTATCCGCAGCATATCCACAGTCTAAAAAGCGAGAATGTGTTTGGTTCACCAGCGACTTGCTACGCACGAATTCACAAGCGTTCTTCCGTGCTCCGGCCCAGAAAAAACCCGCCGGTGTGACCGTCTCGCCTTCTCGTATATAATTTTAATCAATCTTTAAGTTTTCAGGTCCGATCATCGCGCGGAAAGATTAGCAGGCTGAGGTACGGATGGACGGTTTTTCATGGACTGATCTCGACCCGGACGAGCAGCGCGCCATTGCGATGTTGGGTGACGGCGTCTCTGCTGAGCTCTGCGACCCAGTAGCTCTCCTAACTTTGAAACGCATCGGTCTCGTCAGAGGCTCACGATTAACGCCGGCAGCAGAGCAAATGCTGACAGCAGCGCTCCTGCATGACTTCGCAGCGTAAGCAGCATTCGTGAGGCTTTCCGTCGGGAAGGGCCATCACGTCCCCTCAACCAAATCGTAGTGGCGTTTTCGTCGAGTGCCGATGGCACGGCAAAGCCTTCCGGGAAAACCAGAATTGCCCGATCCGTGCCTTGTCGCTTGCGAGGGGCGTCATTTGCGCCTTGTCTGCCGCTGAGCCGGGGCGACTACAGCTTGTAGTTTGAGCTTGTCTGCGCACCGTTTGTCTTTCGTCGACCTTGCCCTTGACGCGGGCCGTACGCGTTTACGCTCGCAAATCAATCTACATCACGACTGCTTAAACTTCAACGCGATGACGTCGGCGCGCATCACACCCACTGCCATTCACGCCTGAGTGCCAACCCACTTGTCGACCGCGTCTGTGAACTATCCCACACGTTGCCGAAACCCGGGCGGGGGTCTCTCACCGCTGTTCATCCGGGTGCACCCAGACGCACAATGCCGCCTGAGCGGAGTACGATCCCTCGGCGGCGCTCGTTTTGGTTACTGGAATGAGGGACTCACGCGGCGCATTCGTCTCCCATCGCGTGTCATTCGCCTTTGAAGTTGTGAGGATCTTCGTCAGCTCAACTAGAGCAGTTCGCGGTTCTCTCTTCAGAGCGATGAAAATTAGCCCTGTTGACGCGGTTGCGTTGTCATTGGCCCTGCGTGCATTGACTGCTGGAAAGGCCTTTTTTGACGTTGCCACGAACTCCGGGCGCGCGCGAGTTCATGCCAGCGTTCGGCTTGGGCGAGCCATTTTCCTCTGTTCTTAGGGTCGGTCTTGGCCCGTTCTAAGCACGACAATTCCATTATGCTGCAATCATTGTCGCTCACCGCGCACCTCCCTGTCCGTGTTTTCCACAAGTGTATTCCTTCGCTTGCGACATAGTCACTACGTACACGCCGCAGAATTATTTTGGGTTTTAGCTTGACGAGTTAATTACTCGACCTTGATAGCCAGCTACTTATGCCATCCGCCTCTACGACACCAGCCGCGCATTTCAATGCACGGTTAGCGATCCGAGATGGAGGCCGAGACCGTCGCCTTTGGCTATCCTGCGCGAGCGCTTGTTTTCGAACAGCGGGTCCCGAAATAGGACCTTTGGCTATCCGCGACATGCGCCGTCGTTAAACGGCGAGCGACGGTCTCGCTCTTTTAAATCGCGCCTGGGATTTTCGTTCCGATTTGGTTCGCGTGGCCGAGATTTTTTTAGAAACAGGGGAACCGCAGAGTTCCTGAGGCGGTCCACTGTAATGGCACTTTTGAGACATGCCGACCGGCCTGACGATGTCCGTTCACCGGGGTAGACCGACGGTGAAAACGATGCGATTGAACCATATGCGACATCGGGCGATAGCCCTAACATAGCGCGATTATCCGTTTTCAAAGATGGGTGTGCGGTTAAGACTGTGTCTTACGCTCGAGTACGCCGACGCGACCGCGTCATGCAAGCTCATGGAACAGCCGACAATCATCGGGTCTTTTCACGCCAACCAGGGCGTCGCCAAGGTGAGATGCTAGGCTTTCACCGTAGCGTGATGTGGCCCATTCACGGAACGGGTCTAATTTCAGCTTGCTGTGCGGGCTTTATCGGCCGGACTACGGCGGCTGGGTGAAGTTTCCGGTATTCGACGAGCGTGGATTCCCCATCGTCAACGACGCGTTGGCGACGGCCGTACCTGGCCTGTATTTCTCTGGGGTCCACTTCCTGCGCAAGCGACGCTCGTCGCTATTATTCGGCGTTGGCGAAGATGCTGCAATTGTTGCCCGCACCATCACCAAGGCCCTCACAGCTTCCCCCACGTCTGCATGAGACGATACGGCCGACGGAATGTAACGCGTTCGCGAACACCGCCGACGAGGTGATCGAATGAAGCAACGACTTCCGCTGTTGGCACAACTCGGACCATGGGCGATGTCCGCTTTAGTGCCGCTGTCAGGGGCATAGCGGACATCAGCCGCGCCAGAATTATGATTACATGCCCTAGTCGTCAAAGAGCACAAGTTTGATGAATGGGCCGCGCGGAATTCGAGGGGACAGCATGGCCAGCGTGACTTTGGGCCTGATTGGGTCGTGATGTGGATCCTGATATAGCGCGGCGTGTCCCACCGGACGCTCACGCTGACGTTGCGAGGCCTCGAGCTCATGCAGCGACCCTAGGTATTTCTCGCTCAACCAATCGCAATAATCGGGTGTTGCGCCTCCCCGCAACCAGTTCCTTGAAGTGAGGACTGGAATGCCGCCCGATCCGGGCGGCTTTCTTTTTTGGCTGCCGCTTTAAGTTCGGGCGCGCTGGAGTGTGGTCCAACGGATCCGGACGCCAGCACCTCGAGCATTCACGTGTCCATCAATTCGTCGGGTCGGTTGACCTTCCATCATCGCCTCTAGCAAAGACACGCCGTTCAGTTGGTCGGCGAGCCATCTGCGCGCTAGCAATTGGTCGAGTGACAGCAATCCGGGACCGCGGGCGATCAACAGAACAAAGCATGTGGCCCAAACCCCGTGGATCGGCCACGCTGCTGGATAAACAAAAATCTCGATCACCGCCGTCATGATCAGCAGCGCCAATGCCGACAGTCGCGTGGCGAGCCCGATCACGAGAAGGATCGGGAAAAAATGTTCGGAAAAGGCCGACATATAGGCCGCCACCTTGGGATCGATCAGCGGCAGCTGATACTCGTTCTGGAACAGCGCGATCGCGCTGGGCTTGAGGTGCCAGCCCGCAACCTTGGTCTGGCCCGACTGCCAGAACACCGCGGCCGGGAAAATCCGCGCACGCGAGCGCGATGAGCCAGCAGGGAATCCGGTCCAGCGCGGCGATGGCGCGCCGGACGATGCCGTGACGCGGCCGGATCGCGGACTGGCGCCGTCAGCGGAGAACGGTATGGCTGACGGCGGTCATGCCGGCGGCGCTAATTCGGGGGGACACGATGCTCGCGGGCGATGGCCGGAGCCGATCAGCCCCGCGAGGTTGCGGGCGAGATCGAAATCGCGGATCGTTCTGACAATGGCCGGCCGCTGCCAGCCTCGCCGAAGCGGCGAGCCCTGCGGCGAGCGCCAGCAGGAACGCCGCGCCGCCCGGCGGCAAGGTCACGCGGACCTCCACGTCGAGACAGCGGCCGGGCGACGAGCGCGTCCTCGCGGCGACCAATCCGCGATCGGAGCCGAACGGTCCTGTTCGCCGCTGTTCATCGCCCAGATCGTCACGATCGGATGCGGCGCGCGGACGATCTCGACCGAAAGGGTGCAGCGCGATGCGGAGATCGCCGGCTGCATCGGCACCTATCCCCACAAGCTGGCTGCTATCGAGCGGCATGGCGTTGGCCGCATGATAGGCGCGTGTACGCGCAGCTTCCAGCCTTGCCACATCAGCCAGATAAGGGATTTCCCCTGCCGGTTCGAATGCCGCGATGAAACCGGCGAATTCGTCGCCATAGGTTGCCAGCAACGGC
>CAVUYV010000029.1:0-12496 GCA_963745785.1 uncultured Alphaproteobacteria bacterium
GATCTCGCGGCCCGGCGTGGCATGAAAGTCGGACTCTACCTCGATGTCGCCGTCGGCGTGCAAGCGGATGGATTTGATGCCTGGAACGAGCAGGTCGCGATTTCCCGCCATCTGGCCGTCGGCGCGCCGCCGGACTCCCTGAACACATCAGGCCAAAACTGGGGTCTCGCCGGGTTCAACGCCGCCGGTCTGGAAATCAAGTTCTTCGAACCCTATCGCGACATGCTTCGGGCTTCGATGCGCTACGCGGGCGCGATCCGGCTCGATCATGTGCTCGGCCTGAAGCGGCTCTATCTCGTGCCGCACGGCTTTGCAGCCGACAACGGCGTCTATGTACAAATGCCGTTCGAGGCGCTGCTGGCGGCGACAACGTTGGAAAGCCTGGCGCATCGTTGCGTGGTGATCGGCGAGGATCTCGGCACCGTGCCGGAAGGCTTTCGCGAGCAAATCGCCGATTGGGGCATCTGGTCGTATCAGGTGATGATGTTCGAGCGCGACGATCAGGGCAAGTTTTGCGGCATCGACCATTATGCGCCAAATGCCCTGGTTACCTTCAACACCCACGATCTCTCCACCTATGCCGGCTGGCGCTCGTTCAGCGATCTCGCGCTGAAACGGTCGCTCGGGATCGACCCTGGCGAAAGCGACGACGCGCGTTGGCATGCGCTGGCCATGCTGACCGAGGTCTTGGGTCAGTACGGCATCGACCGGCACGACCTTAACGCCGTGGTGGGCTTTCTGGCGCGGACCAAATCCCGCCTGCTGGCAATCTCGCTGGAAGATTTGCTTGGCGTGATCGATCAGCCCAACATTCCCGGCACCGTCAACGAGCACCCGAACTGGCGGCAGCGGCTGCCGCTTGCGCTCGACGAGATTGCCTCGGCGATCGACGTGCCCGCGCTCAAAACGGCCATCGCGGAGCGGACCCGGGTGGCGACCTGAGGCGTTGGACATCGTTAGCGGGGAGCAAGAGTTTGCCCCAAAAGATCGAGGACTATGGACTGATCGGGGATTGCGAGACCGCAGCACTGGTCGGCCGCGACGGCTCGATCGACTGGCTGTGCTGGCCCGCGTTCGATTCCGATGCCTGCTTTGCGGCCTTGCTCGGCACGCACAGGAACGGCCGCTGGCTGATCTCACCTGCGGAAGAGGTCACAAAATCCTCCCGCCGCTATTGGGACAATACACTGATCCTGGAGACGCGGTTTGAGACCGCCAATGGCGTTGTCGCCCTGATCGATTTCATGCCGCCGCGCGGCCATGCTTCCGACGTCGTTCGGCTGGTGCGCGGCGTTACCGGCAAGGTGAAGCTGCAGATGCAGCTCGTGATCCGCTTCGGCTTCGGCACCGACATCCCCTGGGTCAAGCGAACCGAGGACGGCGCGCTGCTGGCGATTGCCGGACCGGACATGACCGTGCTGCGGACGCCGATCGAGACCCGAGGCGAAAACCTGACCACCGTGGCAAGTTTCGAAGTCAACGAAGGCGAGACCATTCCCTTCGTGCTCACCTATGGCCGTTCGCATCTACCGCTTCCCGCACCGATCAATCCTGCGCAAGCCTTGCAGGACACCGAAGATTTCTGGACCGAGTGGTGCAGCCGTTGCACCTATGAGGGCGCCAACCGCGATCTGGTGATGCGTTCGCTGATCACGTTGAAGGCGCTGACCTACAGGCCGAGCGGCGGCATTATCGCGGCGCCAACGACCTCGCTGCCGGAAAAACTGGGCGGGACGAGAAACTGGGACTACCGCTTTTGCTGGCTGCGCGACGCCACCTTTACGCTGTTGGCGCTGATGAACTCCGGTTACACCGAGGAAGCCTTGGCCTGGCATAATTGGCTGCTGCGCGCTGCGGCAGGCTGGCCCGCGAGCATGCAGATCATGTACGGCATTATGGGCGAGCGGCGCCTTTTGGAATGGGAGGCCGACTGGTTGTCCGGGTATGAAGGCGCGCAGCCCGTCCGGATCGGCAATGCGGCACATGCCCAACTGCAACTCGATGTTTACGGTGAGTTGATCGACGCCTTTTATCAGTCGCGGATGGCGGAGCTGCAACTCGACCAGGGCTCTTGGGCGCTGGGGCGGGCGGTGCTTGAGCATCTGGAGGAAGTATGGGACCAGCCCGATCATGGCATCTGGGAGAGGCGCGGTGTTCGAAAGCACTACGTTTTGTCGAAAGTGATGACATGGGTCGCGTTCGATCGCGCCATCAAGGGCGCCGAAAAATTTGGATTTGAAGCGCCGCTCGATCGCTGGCGGGCCTTGCGCGACGCCATCTGCCGCGATGTCTGCGAAAACGGCTTTGATGTTCAACAGAATGCGTTCGTCGAGTCCTACGGCTCGCAATTGCTCGATGCCAGCATCCTGTTGCTGCCGGCGGTGGGCTTCCTGCCGGCGTCGGACCCGCGCGTGCGCGGCACCATCGCGGCCATCGAAAAACACATGATGCGCGACGGATTTGTGCTGCGCCACGATCCCCGCGAGGTCTCCGAGGAACGGCAGCCGATCGAAGGCGCGTTTCTCGCCTGCACCCTTTGGCTCGCCGACGCCCATGTGCTGGCCGGCGAGGTCGCCAAGGCGCAGGCTCTGTTCGAGCGAGTGGTCGCGGTCGCGAACGATCTGGGCTTGCTGGCGGAAGAGTTCGATCCCGGTATGGCACGTCAAACCGGGAATTTCCCGCAGGCGCTGACGCATATCGCACTGATCAATACCGCCCAAAACCTCAGTCACGCCAAGAAACCGGTCGAGAAGCCGGCGGTGCAGCGGTCGTCGTAGCGACTGAAAAACCCTCCTTGCGCTGCCAGCCGCGGAACTTGCCAGCCCAAAATTGATTGTTGTCTTGTCGGCTGGAGGTTGCCCGATGATCCGTTTGTTCGTTGCGACCATTTTTTTGGGATGGCTGGTACTTCCGGCCACGGCCGCTGGCCTGGATGCGGCAGCCGTCAATAACGCCGAATTTCGCTCAAAGCCTGCAGCCGAAGACAAGGCCGATCCGGCCGTCGTGAAGGCCCAGGTTCTGCTGGACCGGGCCCAATTCTCTCCCGGCGAAATCGACGGCAAGCTCGGCGAAAACGCGCAAAAAGCTCTCAGGGCCTTCGCCGAGGCCAAAGGCTTGCCCTCCGACAAGGCGCTCACGCCGGAGATTTGGACCGCGCTTGTGGGGATCAGCCAGGACCCGGTCATCGCCGAGTACAAGATTTCCGACAGCGACGTGAAAGGACCGTTCCTGGAAAAACTTCCGGCCAGGATGGACGACATGAAAAGCCTGAAAGCGCTCAGTTACACGAGCCCGCGCGAAGCCATCGCCGAGAAGTTTCATATGAGCGAAGGACTGCTTGCGGCGCTAAATCCAGGCAAGAAGTTCGACCGGGCCGGCGAAACCATTTTCGTTGCCAACGTGCCCAACAAGCCACCCAAATTGACGATCGGCCGCATCGAGATCGACAAGTCGCGTCAGACGGTGAAGGCGCTCGACCCATCCGGCGCGCTGATAGGCTTTTTTCCGGCGACCGTCGGGAGCGAAGAAAAACCAACTCCAGGCGGCACGCTCAAGGTCGTCTCCGCCGATGCCAACCCGACCTACCGCTACAATCCCGACTACAAGTTCAAAGGCGTCAAATCCAAGGAAGCGTTCACCATCAAGCCTGGGCCGAATAACCCGGTCGGATCCTACTGGATCGGGTTGTCAGCGGAGGGATATGGTATCCACGGTACGCCCAATCCTTCCAAGGTCAGCAAGGCCGAATCCCACGGCTGCGTTCGGCTGACGAACTGGGATGCCAGTTTGTTGGGCAAGAATATCAAGAAGGGAACGCCGGTCGTGTTCCTCGACGAGCCGCAAAGCGGCCGAAAGAGCTGAGCCAACGCTTCCGCCTCCCAACAAATTTCCGATTTTCAGAAATTTCGCTTGACGGCGGGGTAAAATCAGCACTATAGCGATTTGGTCCCGTCCCAATGGAGGGGCGGCTCGCGATCGTCACGAACGCGGGGCGGGATGCGGTGGACGCGGCAGCGCGCGAGACGAACGCGGTCTGCTTGTGTACGGCGAAGTCGTGTGGTTCTGACGCCCCAATCGTTGGCGTCAAGCCTGTGAGAAGAAGCGCAGGCGACGGTGTCAAAAAGCGTGGTCACCGAGGAGAGCGCGAAGTAAGCCGTAAAACCATTGCGCGGGGAATGCCGGGTTGTTCCGGTGTGACCGTGGTGACTAACTCGTATGCTTTTTTATTTTGCATGCGAGGCTGCGGGTGCATTGCGCGCCCGGCATTCCCTGCGCCCTCTGATTTCAGAGAGCGGGACGCTGATAGCAAACCTCGCGCGAAAACGTGCGGCGAGATCGCGAAGCCGTGTCTGTACGCGGCGGGCTGTTTGAAACGTGAAGCCGCAGCTCCGAAGCTCGCCGTCATTGCGAGGAGCGGAAGCGACGAAGCAATCCACGCTTTCTGTGCTTACCAAGATGGATTGCTTCGCGGAGCCTGTCATCGGGCGGCGCTTTGCGCCGACCCGTTGGCTCGCAATGACGTTATCGGTAACGGCGCTCGCCGGAACGACGCGCGGGAGAGGGTGCATGGTCGAAAAGTCATCTAGCCAATTGGCCGGTTACTTCTCAAGACAATATCAACCGCCCCCGCGAAGCCCTCGTTTTCGTTCGACGTCGTCACATGTGTCGCCAGTTTTTTGACATCGTCGGTGGCGTTGCCCATCGCGATCGAGACGCCGCTGTTTTTGAACATCGCCAGATCGTTCTGCATGTCGCCGATGGTGGCGACCGCATCGGTCGAAATGCCCTGACGTTTGGCGATCGTCTGCACGAAGGTGCCCTTGTCGCAGCCGGGCGGGGTGATATCGAGATAATAGCTTTGCGATCGGACCGCGGTGGCGTCCGCTCCCAATGCCCGCTGCATCGCGGCTTCGCAGCGCTGCAGCAATGCCGCATCGGCGCTCGAGCCGACGATCTTGCAGGCCCCGGACAAATAAGGTGCGAAATCCGAAACGATGGTCGGATCGGCGCGGATGGCGCGTATTTCGTGCGGGACGTATTCGCCATCGCCATGGCGGGTGAGCCAGAGCTCGCTGGTAAACAGCCAGATATCGACCCCGAATTCGTTGAGCACATCGAGGCTCTGTTGAGCTGCCGAGGCAGGAATCAAATGCTGTTCGATCACCTTGAGTTGCGGATCGACGATGCAGCTGCCGTTGAAAGCCCCGACCGGCAGCGTGATCGCAAGCGGCTCGATCAGAAACCGCATGCCGATGGTCGGACGGCTGGAGGTGATGGTAAAGCCGATGCCGGCTTCGTGCAGGCGCCGTACCGCGGCCCTGGCGCCGTCGGTCAAGGTCTTGTCTTTTGTCAGCAGCGTGCCGTCGACATCGGAAACCACAAGCGCGATAGGGGTCATGAACGGTTCCTGCTGAAAGCTCCGCTGTCTGCGGGACCTAGCCTCAGTTGGCGAAGGATGTCATCGACGACGGTTTCGACCGACCCGTCAATCGACACGGTTACGGGATTTTCGCTGGCGTCCGGCGGCTCGAGGGTTCTGAACTGGCTCTCTAGCAGACCCGGCGGCATGAAATGGTTTTTTCGCAGGGCAAGACGGCTTGCGATCAATTCCTGCGTGCCGTCGAGGTAGATGATGCGGACATCGGGCCGTCCATCGACCAGAATGTCGCGATAGGCCCGCTTCAGCGCGGAACTGGCAATCACGACATGCCCGGCGGCCTCGCAGATCCCAGCGATCTCATCGGCGATCGCTCGCAGCCAGGGCCTGCGATCTTCATCGGTCAAGGGTTGGCCCGCGCTCATTTTCGCAACGTTGCTGGGTGGATGAAATCGGTCCCCGTCTTCGAACTTCCAGCCCAGCCGTTCGGCCAGCTTTTCCCCGATGGTGCTCTTGCCTGCGCCGGACACGCCCATCACGATCAGCGCGCATGGTACTTTGCCGCTGTCATTGGGCACGGAAATTCTCCGGCAATGCGGCCTGATCCACCAACCAAATCGTTTCGCCGGTGGAATGCACGCGGTTCGCCGGCAGGTCCTCGCCATCGAGCACGCGCGTCAGGATCGCGCGCTTGTCGGAGCCGGAAAGCTCAAACAGCATTTCGCGGCAGGAGCCGAGCGCCGGCAAGGTCAGCGTCACCCGCGGGACAAATGGCTCGACATGCGCCTCGGGGACGCCCACCACCCAGCGCTCGGTCTCTTGCAGGGCTGGATAATTCGGGAACAGCGAAGCGGTATGGCCATCCGGTCCGACACCCATCAACACGACATCGAATAATGGCCTGACGGCATCAAGGCGATCGGCGCCGTAGAACGACTGCAACTCGCTTTCGTAGCGGCGCGCGGCCTCCCGGGGATTGGCGGTGTCGGTCGGAATCGGATGGATGTTGGAAGCCGCTGCATGGCTGTCCAGAAACATCCGCCGTGCGCTCCCCATATTGTTGAGGGGATCGTCGGCCGGAACAAAGCGCTCGTCGCCGATGAACCAGTGCACGCGGTCCCACGGTATCCGGCTTCGATAGGCCTCGGTCGCAAGCAATCGATAGAGCTGCCTCGGGCTCGATCCGCCGGTCAGGCAAACCGCCACGCGGCCCCGGTTTGCCGCAATCCTTGCCAGGATGCGGTCCGCTGCCGCTTTCGCCAGCGCGTTGGCGTCCGAAACGCTGATCACACGGCGATTGTCGCTCCGAGCCATCCGATTTAACCGAGCTTTCGCCAGCTGCGGCCATCGCGCCTGAGCAGTTCCTCGGCGCAGGCCGGCCCTTCGCTGCCGGCTTTGTAAAACTCCAGGCCTTTGGTGCCGGCCCTCTTCCACGCGTCCAGGAAAGGCTGCACCGCGTGCCAGCCGGCTTCGACGCTATCGGCGCGCTGGAATAAAATATTATCTCCGATCATGCAGTCATAAATCAGCGTCTCATAGCCGGTGCTCGGTTCCGCCTTGAAGTAGTCCTTGTAGCGGAATTTCATTTCGACGCCATCGATGGTGATCGTTGGCCCCGGCACCTTGGTATTGAACTGCAGCGTAATGCCCTCGGTGGGCTCGACGCTGATAACGAGATAGTTCTGCGACAGGCGATCTACCGGGGTGCAGCGGAACATGGCGAACGGCGCCTGCTTGAACTTGATCGCAACTTCGGTGCGCTTGATCCCGAGCGCCTTGCCGGTGCGCAGATAAAAGGGAACCCCGGCCCAGCGCCAGTTGTCGATGGTCAGTTTGAGGGCGACATAGGTCTCGGTCGCGCTATCGGGCTTGACGTCCCCGGTGGTGCGATAGTCCAGAATTTCAGTGTCGCCGATCTTGCCGCCGAGATATTGGCCGCGCACGGAATTCCTGAGCGCCTCCTCCTCGCTCTGGATCTGGATCGCCGCCAGCACGTCGGCTTTCTCCGAGCGCACCGAATGTGCATCGAATCGGATCGGCGGCTCCATCGCGGCCAACGACAGCAATTGGAACAGATGGTTCGGCACCATGTCGCGTAGTGCACCGGTTGAGTCGTAAAAACTGCCGCGATGGCCGACGCCGATCTTCTCGTCGACGGTAATCTGCACATGATCGATGTGATCGCGATTCCAGATCGGCTCGAACATGCCGTTGGCAAAGCGCAGCACCAGGATGTTCTGAACCGTCTCCTTGCCGAGGTAATGATCGATCCGATAGAGCTGGTGTTCGTCGACGATTTTGAGCAACTCGTCGTTCAGGACCTTGGCGGAGGCCAGGTCGGTGCCGAACGGCTTTTCGATCACCAGCCGCCGCCACGCGCCCTTATCTTTGTCTTCCTTCAGCAAACCGGTGCGGCCGAGTTCGCGGCTGATCGGCGCGAACGCGCCTGGCGGCGTCGCCAGATAAAACAGGCGATTGCCGCCGGTTTGGCGGTTCGCTTCCAGGTTCTCGAGTTGCTTCCGCAGCGCATCGAACGAAGCCGGGTCCCTCGGATCGGCTTCGATCGAGGTAACGCATTCGAGCAGGCGCTGGGCGACCGCGTCATCCACCGAGCGGGTGGCGAACTGGCGCAGGCCCTTCATCAGGCTGTCGCGAAGGGCGTCGTTCGAGGTGCCTTTGCGGGCGACGCCGACCACGCAGAATTTGTCGGGCAGCAGATCGGTCGCCGCAAGGTTATAGAGCGAGGGAATAACCAGCCGGTGGGTAAGGTCACCCGTAACGCCGAAGATGATGAAGCAACAGGAATCGGGCTTCCTCTGATTTGAGAGCCGGTCCGGATGTGGAGCAACATCTGTCACGAGCGGTCTGCCTTTGGCTTGACGATGTCGGGCGCATTCTGCCGCGCCGGATCAGCATGCTGCTGCGGCTCCTTATGGCCGCCGAAGCCGTCGCGCATCGCAGAGAGAATCTTTTCGGCGAAGGTGTGCTGCTTGCGCGAGCGAAAGCGCGCGAACAGCGCCGCGGTCAGAACCTCGGCCGGGACCGCCTCGTCGATCGCGGCGTTCACGGTCCAGCGGCCTTCGCCGGAATCCTCCACAAATCCAGAATAGCTTTCGAGTGTCGGGTTTCTGGCGAGGGCGGCAGCGGTGAGATCGAGCAGCCATGACGGGATCACGCTGCCGCGCCGCCAGACTTCGGCGATATCGGCAAGATCGAAATCGAAGCGATGCTCTGCGGGCAGGGCGTCGATATTGGCATTCTTCAAAATGTCAAAACCCTCGGCATAGGCCTGCATCAGGCCATATTCGATGCCGTTGTGAACCATTTTGACGAAATGTCCGGCACCGACCGGGCCGGCGTGGATATAACCCTGCTCGATGCGTGAATCGCGCCCCTGGCGCCCGCCGGTGCGCGGGATGTCACCGGTCCCCGGTGCCAGGCCTGCGAAGATCGGATCGAGACGGTCGACCACCGCCTTGTCGCCGCCGATCATCATGCAATAGCCGCGGTCGATGCCCCAGACGCCGCCGCTGGTGCCGACGTCGACATAGTGGACACCACGTTCCTTCAGCGCCTTGCCGCGGCGCACGTCGTCCTGCCAGAACGTATTGCCGCCATCGATGATGACGTCGCCGGCCTGCATCAGCTTCGACAACACCTCGATCGTCGCCTCGGTGATCTTGCCCGCCGGCAGCATCACCCAGGCGGTGCGCGGCCTCTCGAGCCTATCGACAAAATCCTCCAGGGTGCCGGTGCCGGCCGCACCATCGGCCGCGAGCGCCGCGACCGCCTTGGGGTCTTTGTCGTAAACGACGGTGGAGTGTCCGTGCTTCATCAGCCGGCGGACGATATTGCCGCCCATCCGGCCCAAGCCGATCATGCCGAGCTGCATTGGTGTCCTCTAATTCAACGAATTGTAAATCGCGGCGTCGAGCTCCTTCAGCCCCGCTTCGAGATCGCCCTTGAGATGCACGCGCAGCGCGCGGCGGCCGCGCTCGGTCAGCACGTCGAAATCGCCGCGCGCCTGTGCGGCCTTGATCACGCCAAAGCTGGCCTTTTGACCGGGTATCGCAAGATTTTGGGCATCATCGGCGGTGATCTGCAGAAATACGCCGCTGTTCGGGCCGCCCTTATAGGCCTGGCCGGTGGAATGCAGAAAACGCGGGCCGAATTCGGCGCAGGTCGCGACATGGCGCTTGTCGCGCACCTCCAGCCGCATGTGCTGTAGCTCGTCGATATTTGCGTGATTGCGTTCGATATAGGCGAGCAGCGCCATATAGTCGCCCGCGCCCGAGCGCGAAAGATGCGCTTTCAGCCAGGAGCCGAGATCGCCATCGGCGCCCGCCCTCCGCAAGGCCGCGGCATTTTTGTCGTCGGTGTAGATATCGGCCCGCGCCGAGGCCATCACCGGCTTCTCCGGGGGCAGGGCGCCGGTCTTTTCGAATGCAGCTATCAGCTCGCGGGTCTTGATCTTGGCGTCCTCGACGTCGGGCTGGTTGAAGGGATTGATACCGAGCACGGAACCTGCGACCGCGGTCGCGATCTCGAAGCGGAAAAATTCCTGACCGATGTGGTCGACCGACTTCATGACGATACGGACCACGGGATGCCCGGCCTTCTCGAGTGCGGTCAGTTTTTCATCGTGCGCGCTATCGTTTTCGCCTTCGGTCCTGATGTCGATGAAGAACCGGTCCTGTCCATACAGCGCCGCCTCGCCAAGCGGTTCGCCGTCGATCGGGATCAGGCCCTTGCCTTCCTTGCCGGTGGATTCCGCGATCAGCTGTTCGGCCCAGGCGCCGAAATCGGATACCTTCTTCGACGACAGGATCGTCACCTTGTCGCGTCCTTCGAGACCGGCGTGACCCATGGCGAGGCCGAGCTGCACGCCGGGATTCTCGTGCGGCGGCACGTCCGGTCCGCAGGAGCGCGCCATCGCGAGCGCATGCTTCAAGAGGGAGCGGAGGTCGATGCCCGCGGTCGCGGCGGGCACCAGCCCGAATGGCGACAGCACGGAGTAACGTCCACCGATCGTTGGATCGCCGTGGAAGATGCGTGCAAAACCTTGTCTGGTTGCGACCTTCTCCAACGACGAGCCGGGATCGGTCACCGCGATGAAGCGGTGACCGGCCTTGTCGGCGCCGATCGCTTTGGAAACCTGTGCGAAGAAATAATCCTTCATCACGTTCGGCTCGGTGGTGCTGCCGGATTTGCTGGAAACGATGAACAGGGTTTTGGCGATGTTGATCGAAGCCTGAAGATGGCGGACCTGCCCGGGGTCGGTCGAGTCGAGCACATGCAGCTTCGGGAATCCGGGTTTTGAGGCAAACGTCTCCGCCAGCACTTCCGGTCCCAAACTCGATCCGCCCATCCCGAGAACCACGGCGTCGGTGAAATTCTGTCCCTTCACCCGTTGCGCAAAGTCTTCGTAGTCCGCGATATCGGCGGCGGCCGCGCTGTTCAGCCAGCCCAGCCACTTGTCCTCGTCGGTCCCGGTCCATAGCGCTTTATCGTGCTGCCACAGGCGGCGGATTTTGGCTGACGCGCGCCAGTCTTCGGTAGCCTTCTCAACGGCTTTGCCGATGTGACTTCCGAGCGCCAGCGCTTGTCGGTCAATCCCGCCGCCGAGCACCGCTGCACGCTTGTACGCGACCGCGCCGTAAAGCTTGTCGGCGGCGTCGGCAAACAGCTTGACGCCATCCTTGACCAGATCAGCCGTGATCGCGTCGAGCGATATGCCGGATCTCTCGAGTTCGGCGAGGACGCGCCTGGCATCCTCGATATTTTCCTCAAGGCTGTCGCGCACCTTGCCATGGTCACGGAAGGCTTCGAGCGTCGCCGGGGGCATCGTGTTGATGGTGTCGGCGCCGATCAGCTCCTCGACATAGAGCACGTCGCTATAGTCTTTGTTTTTTGTACCGGTCGAGGCCCACAGCAAGCGCTGCGGCATGGCACCCTTGGCCTTGAGCTTCTCCCAGCGCGGTCCGGCGAACAGATGCTTGTATTCCTGATAGGCGAGTTTTGCATTCGCGATGGCGACCTTGCCCTTCAGCGCGGCCAGCCGCTCCTTCTCGGTGGGATCGTTCGCTTGCGCGATCTTCTCGTCGAGCAGCTTGTCGGCCGCGGTGTCGATGCGGCTGACGAAGAAGCTGGCGACGCTCGCGACATGGGACGGATCGCCGCCGCCGCCGACATATTTTTCAATCCGGCCAGATAGGCCTCGGCGACCTGCCCGTAGACCTTCCGCGAGAACAACAGCGTGATGTTGATGCTGATCCCCTCGCTGGTCAGATGCTGGATCGCGGGCAGGCCTTCCGGCGTCGCCGGCACCTTGACCATCAGGTTCTTGCGGTTGACGTGCTTCCAGAGCCGCTTCGCCTCGGCGATCGTCCCTTTGGTATCCATCGCCAGATAGGGCGACACCTCCAGGCTGACGAAACCATCAGCTCCTTTGAGACGATCATGGACCGGGCGCAGCACGTCCGCCGCATGCTGGATGTCCTCGACGGCGAGAAGCTCGAACAGCTCGGCGATCGGGCGATCGCCGTTCTTGAGCGCCTTCGCGAGGGCGCTGTCATATTCGTTGGAACTGCCGATCGCCTTCTCGAAGATCGACGGATTTGACGTGACGCCCTTCGCGCCGTCGTTATCGATCAGCCTTTTCAGTTCCCCCTTGACGACGAAGCCGCGGGCCAGGAAATCAAGCCAGACCGACTGGCCGTGCTGTTCGAGTGCTTTGACCGGATTCATGATGCCCTGTTCTGTTCGAGGCCGCTGGATATCGGGTTCCACCACCTGTTCTGGCGGGACGCCGAGTTTTGTCAACAAATCCGCGGGAGGGCGTTGACGAGCAGCAATATGCGTATCCTCCAGGCATAACGCCACTCACAACATATCGATCCGCAGAGGAATCTACGGTTCGGCTGATATATCCCGACATAATTTTGTGACGTCGGCAGGGCGCCGCACTCAGGGTCTCGGCCCCGCGCGTGGACATGTAAGCGCGATGCCCAGTTCATACCGGATTCGACACGCCGGGTTGGCAACCTGAACGGCGTCCAGTAGCGCGCGCCTAGCGCAGGCTGGCGTTGATCTTGTCCAGGGCGGCGGAGCCCGGGCATA
>CAVUYV010000030.1:0-29905 GCA_963745785.1 uncultured Alphaproteobacteria bacterium
GAGCGGACGTCATCTGCTCGGAGCGAGTATTTCCGGTTTTGACCCCGCAACGGACACGACTAGATAGCGGTGACATTCCCACTGCTTGGCTTTTTTGGTGAGGCGCGTCTCCCAGCCAAGCACTCAGGCCCAGTCGAAAAGTGGCTCTGGCCGGGCGTTTGCCTTATAATGCGGAGACCGTAAAGCGGTGGAAGCCGGTATCACCATCTGAACCAAAGGCTACCCTCCAGCAGAACCATAAAAGAGACGGAGGAATTCAATGAACAGGAAATTGCTCGTTCTTATGGCCTTGGTCGGCAGCTTTTTTCTGCGTTGCCAACTTTTTGCATATCGCCGACGGGCGGATCGCGCTAACCGAGGCGGCGCACCAAGAAAAGCTTGCCGGCGTGAGAAAGGGTCTCGACATCAAGTTCGTAACAGAGCGCAGCCCCTATATGAGGTCTGAACGCTAAGGGCTCGGCTGGAGACAGGGGCGCGCCGCGAAAAAGGTTGGACGTGGATGCTCCACTCCAAACCTTCCAGGCTCGAATGAGGGGCTGAGCTAACACTTGGCCTTGGTTGCCAATCCGGCTCGAGTTGTGGCCAGCAACAGCAGACCCCCGATTGCCATCACTAAACGTATCGCGTTTACCCGAAGAGCATGCCCAAGATAGGAAGGTCTATCGCGCTGCTTGTTCTTTAGCTCACTGAGCAGCTCCCACACGAGAGGCCGCAGTAGCATGAGGGACGCAGGTACGGCGGACCCGCTCCGAGCATACCGACGCCCGAGCCTCTCCATATCGCTGGCGACTGGTGTTCTCGACCCGGGCGGCGTTGCGTGAGGTGACAGGCTTGCCAGCCGAACGGGGCTCGTCGATGAAAACCGCCCGCGAGAGGCCTCGCGGGCGGATTCTTGCAGGAGCTTTTTTTGACAGGGCTCGATCAGCCGTTGGCCATGGTCTTGACGCGCATCGGCTTGAGCACCACAGCTGGGCCTGGAGACGATCACGGTCAACGCTAGAAACGCGAGGGAAATGGAAACCGCATTCGAGCAGATGTTGAGCGCCAAGGCCCAAGCATTGATTACTGGAACTGATCCGATCCTGTTGGACCGCCGCGAGGCAATCGCTTCGTTCGGACTGAGGCACAAGGTGCTGGTAATGGGCTTTGTGCAACAGATCGCCGCGGCTCGCGGCCTGCTGAGTTATGGTCCGAGCATCAGTTGGATGTACCGGCAAGCTGGGGACTACATCGGGCAAATCCTGAAAGGCGCAAATCCGGCAGAAATGCCCGTCTTGCAGCCGACACACTTCGAGTTGGTGATTAACCTGAACACAGCCAACGCGCTCGGCCTCACGGTGCCTCCGATGCTGCTTGCCCGCGCCGACCAAGTGATAGAGTAGCGGTTGGCCGACGGCAGCTGTTGGCACAAAACGGACATGGCCCGATGTCCGACTTAAATCCGCTTTCGGGGAAGAGCGGAAGTCGAATTTCGGGGCCGTCAGGTGCGTTAATGACCCCTACGCGAGCCACTGAACAACGGCACGCCGCGAAGACTCGGCGGTTGTTGCCGGCAGCATCCTATGACACCATCCAGGCACCGATTTTCTGTGACTTCTGGATGCCTATGCCACGTCGGAAATATGCTTGGGAAAAGCTGTCGGATGAGCAGTTGCTCAAGCAACGCCTCAGCAGTCTGAGGGTTACGGTCGAAGGCACCTGGCTCGAGGATTGCCTCGGCGCTCTGATATGAAGAGCTGCAGGCGCGGGGCATCCGGCTGCGGCCACACACATGGATATCGAGCGAATGGTTTAGCCCGGCAGATGTGCCCGGCATTGCGATTCCCTTCTATCTCGCCCATCCCCGCCTGATGAAACTCGAGAAGAAAATGATGCTCGAGGTCGAGGGCGGCACCTGGTCCGAGTGCATGGCCATTCTCCGTCACGAGACGGGCCATGCCGTGCAGCACGCCTACCAGCTGCAACGCCGCCGGCGTTGGCAGCAATTGTTCGGCCCGTCTTCGAAACACTACCCGCTCTATTACCGGCCCAATCCGGCCAGCCGGCGTTATGTCCAGCATCTTCGGCGCTGGTACGCGCAGAGCCATCCGGACGAGGATTTCGCCGAAACCTTCGCGGTGTGGTTGCGGCCGCGGTCGAACTGGCGGACACGGTATGCCGGCTGGCCGGCGCTGAAGAAGCTTGAATATGTCGACGAGCTGATGGGCGAGATCGCAGGAAAGCGGCCGCCGGTCACGACGCGCGAGCGTGCCGATCCGCTGTCTAAGCTCAGCCAGACGCTTGGCGAGCATTACCAGAAAAAACAGGCGTTCTACGCCTTCAAGCCACCGAAGACGTACGACCGCGACCTCTCCCGTCTCTTCTCCGCCGATCCACGGCACCGGCGGGCGCAGCCGGCTTCGGTCTTCATCAGGCGGCACCGCGCCCAGATCAGGCAGCTGGTCGCGCGGTGGACGGGCGAGAACCAGCTTACGCTCGATGCCGTGCTCGACGACATGATCTCCCGCTGCCGCGAACTCGATCTGCGCGCCCCCGGCTCTGAACGGAAGCTTGTGATCAACTTCACCATCCTGTTGACCGCCAAGACCATGCACGCGCTGTTCGGCCCGTCGCGGCGCAAATGGATCGCGCTATGAGACGCCTGCGCATACTGGTGCTGATGCATCCGGACTGCGTGCCTCCGGACTCGACCGACGGATACACCGCGAAGCAAATCAACGAATGGAAAACGGAATTCGACGTCGTGAGCACCTTGCGTGCGGCCGGCCATGACGTTCGACCGCTCGGCGTGCAGGAGGAAATCAAGCCGGTGCGCGACGAGATCGAAAATTTCAAGCCGCATGTGGTGTACACGTTGCTGGAGGAGTTCCACTATGCGTCCGCGTATGACCAGCATATCGCGAGCTATCTCGAGCTGATGAAAATCCCGTATACCGGGTGTAACCCGCGCGGCCTGATCCTGGCGCGCGGCAAGGATCTGTCCAAGACGCTGGTGCATCATCGCCGGATCGCGGTGCCGGCCTTTGCCGTGTTTCCGATCCGCCGCAAGGTGAAACGGCCGCCGCGCCTTGCGCTGCCGCTGATCGTCAAGAGCCTGAGCGAGGATGGATCCTACGGGATCTCGCAAGCATCGATCGTCGATACGGACGAGCAGCTCGCAGAGCGCGTCGCCTTCGTTCACGAGCGGCTCGGAACTGCCGCCATCGCCGAGCAGTATATCGAGGGACGTGAGCTCTATGTCGGCGTGCTCGGCAACAACCGGCTGCGGGTTCTGCCGGTTTGGGAATTGAAATTCGGCAGCTTGGGCGGTCAGGGCGCGCGGCAGATCGCCACCAAAAAGGCCAAACACGATCCCGATTATCAGGAACGCGTCGGAATCGTGGACGGGCCAGCCAAGGACCTCGCGCCTGAGGTATCCGCCCGCATTCAGCGAACAGCGAAACGCATCTACCGGACACTGGGGCTCGATGGATACGCACGCATCGACTTTCGCCTCTCTGCCGACGGCACTCCGTATTTCATCGAAGCGAATCCCAATCCCGAAATAGCGAAGAGCCAGGAGTTCGCTATAGCCGCTCGGCATGACGGGCTTGATTACCCCGACCTGCTGCATCGCATTCTGGCCCTCGGAATCAGCCGGGCAAAGGCAGGCGCATCCGTAGGCTGAAAGGCAACGCAAAACGGTCATGCACAGCGGTGGTGCGCGCTCGGAAGTTCAGACCGCATCGCATAGTAAAAAAATTAGGTCACTTACTTGGCGGCATCGTTTGTATCATGCCAAGCCAGGATGTCGCCTTCTGGCACTTTTCGGAAGTCCCGCAATGTCCGACCTGAGTCCGGAATACGCACCAAAGCGGACGTCCGTCGACCCTCTGAATTTTTGGGTTCACGCCCTGGCCTCGCTCCCGTCGGATCATGGATTTGCGATGTAACGCGCTGTAAACGGCGGATCATAGTGACTGAATGATCGTTGATTCATTAATTTCTGATTTTCGGAAATTTTGCTTGACGGCGGGGTAAAATCAGCACTATAGCGATTTGGTCCCGTCCCAATGGAGGGGCGGCTCGCGATCGTCACGAACGCGGGGCGGGATGCGGTGGACGCGGCAGCGCGCGAGACGAACGCGGTCTGCTTGCGTACGGTCGAAGTCGTGTGGTTCCGACGCCCCAATCGTTGGCGTCAAGCCTGTGAGAAGAAGCGCAGGCGACGGTGTCAAAAAGCGTGGTCACCGAGGAGAGCGCGTATAAGCCGTAAAACCATTGCGCGGGGAATGCCGGGTCGTTCCGGTGTGACCGTGGTGACTAACTCGTATGCTTTTTTATTTTGCATGCGAGGCTGCGGGCGCATCGAGCGCCCGGCATTCCCTGCGCCCTCTGATTTCAGAGGGGAAGGACGTTGATTGCAAAACTCGCGCGAAACGTGCGGCGAGATCGCGAGGTCGTGTCCCGGCCGCATCCTTCGAGACGCATCGCTTACGCGATGCTCCTCAGGATGAGGTCCTCCAGACCCTCATGGTGAGGAGCGCGGCAACGCCGCGCGTCTCGAACCATGAGGCCCGATGGCTCATAATGACGTGGAGAATGCCGCTAATCGAACAAGCTCGACACCGACTCTTCCGACGCGGTGCGGCTGATGGCTTCGGCGATCAGCGAAGCGATCGGCAGCGTGCGGATGTTGGGCGTGTTGCGGATCGCTTCGGTCGGCTGGATCGAGTCGGTGATCACGAGCTCTTTCAGCCTGGAAGAGGCGATCCGCGCGGCGGCGCCGCCGGACAGCACGCCGTGGCTGATATAGGCGTAGACGTCCTTGGCGCCGTTTTCGAGCAGCGCGTCGGCGGCATTGACCAGCGTGCCGCCGGAATCGACGATGTCGTCGATCAGGATGCAGGTGTAGCCGGCGGCGTCGCCGATCACGTTCATGACCTCGGATTCGCCGGCACGCTCGCGGCGCTTGTCGATGATCGACAGCGGCGTGTTGATGCGCTTGGCAAGCCCGCGGGCGCGCACCACGCCGCCGACGTCGGGCGACACCACCATGACGTTGGAGAGGTCGAAGCGTTCCTTGATGTCGCGCACCATCACCGGCGAGGCGTAGAGATTGTCGGTCGGGATGTCGAAGAAGCCCTGGATCTGGCCGGCGTGGAGATCGAGCGTCATGACGCGGTCGACCCCGGCCCGGGTGATCAGGTTGGCCACCAGCTTGGCCGAAATCGGGGTGCGCGAGCCGGATTTGCGATCCTGCCTTGCATAGCCGAAATAGGGGATCACCGCGGTGATGCGGCGCGCCGACGAGCGGCGCAGCGCGTCGGTGATGATCAGGAGTTCCATCAGATGGTCGTTGGCCGGAAACGACGTCGACTGGATGATGAAGGCGTCGGAGCCGCGGACGTTTTCCTGGATCTCGACAAAGATCTCCATGTCGGCGAACCGGCGGACCACGGCCTTGGTCAGCGGCACTCCAAGGCCGGCAGCGATTTCCTGCGCCAGCGCGGGATTGGAGTTGCCGGCGACCAGCTTGATCGAGCCGTTCTTGGCCGACATCGACGCCTCTCCCCGCGCCTTGCTGGAGACAGTGTTCAGCATATCGGAATTCCCATGAAACCGGCGCGTTTCGACGAGCGAGGTGATATCAAGGAGGTGGCTTCGCTGGCAACCCGTCAGCGCCGGTTTTCCTGCGCAAAATCAGTATTTCGGGACTATTTGTTAGTGGCTGGTGTAGCCGAGCGCGGTGACATTGAATTCACCCGCAACGGGCGAGGGCCGTTCCGCGCTCGCCACCGCCGGGCCGCGCCGGCCCGGGGCGGGGACCGCATCCGGCGCCGTTCCGTTGATCATGGCGCTGAGGCCGCTCAATCCGGCTTGCGCGATTTTCCGCAACACCAGATCGTCGGCGGCGGCTCCAGGGGTCGCGTCCGGCCTTGCCGGCCGGCTCCTCGCCGCTGAGCCGCAGCGCCCGCTGCTGGTCGCGGTCATAAACATCCCAGACCCAGGCGATCACGGTGCGGCCGCGGCTGACCTGGGCGGCGAGATAGCTTCGCACCCGGTAAGCGGCCGAGCCATCGCGGGAAACGATCGAGAGGTTGCGAAGCTTGGATTCGCTGTCCAGCACGTCCACCATCCGGTCGAACACGTGCGGCGGCGGACCATCGATCAATTCGAAGGCGACAGTGGAGCCGCCGCCGGCCATCGCGAAAGAGCCGCCCACGGCGCCCCCGCCGGCACAGCCGCCAAGACCGCAGGCCACCGCCAGCAGCAGCGCGGCGATGGCGGCGCGCGGCGCAGTTCGGTTGGCCCGGAACAGGGTTGCTGACGTGTCCCTCATCGCCCGAGCGATATCGTTAAAATCCGTTAAGGTCTAGGGCACGGGCGCCACAATGATGACTTCAATATCAATAAGCCGCGGGTCCGCCGAAACAGCTCAGCACAGATCACGCCTCGAGCACGATCGCATGAACGTGCCGGCCGTAATCCGGCTCTTTGCGGTGCACCGAGCGCCGGTAGCTATAAAAACGCTCGTCGGAATAGGTATCGACGCCGACGTCGTCGATCATCAAGACGCCGGCGTTTTCGAGCCGCATCCGGATGAATCCCGCAAGGTCGAACATCGCATGGTCCTCACGCTCCGAGGGAATGAAAAACACCGCATTCTCCGCATCGGCCTCCATGAAACGCTCGACGAATTCGCCGCCGACTTCGTAAGAGTGCTGGCGGATCAAAGGCCCGATCGCGGCGACCATGCCGCTGGGTTCGGCGCCGAGCTTTTCCATGGCATCGATCGTGGATTCCACAATGCCGGTCAGCGCGCCTTTCCACCCGGCATGAACCGCGCCGATCACACGCGCGTTCGGATCGACCAGCAAAACGGGCCCGCAGTCGGCGGCGGTGATGCCGATGGCGAGACCCTCGGTGCGCGTGACGATGGCGTCGGCACGCGGCCGCGCCGCGCCTTGCCACGGTCCGGTCGCCACCACCGCATCGGGCGAATGGATCTGGAAGGCGCTGAGCAGGCGCTGCGGCGCGACGCCCATCGCTTCCGCCATCCGGCGGCGATTTTCCGCGACATTGGCGGGATCGTCGTTCGAGCCGAGGCCGCCGTTGAGGCTTTGGTAGACGCCGTCGGACACGCCGCCCTCGCGGGTAAAGAACGCGTGACGCAGGCCGGGAATGGCCGAGAGCAACGATGATCTCAACATCAAGATGGCTCCGCCCTGGCGTCCTGCCGCTCGTCGGCAAACCCCGCCAGCGAGGTGAGGTTGGGCTCGGAGACCGCGAGCACCTTGAACATCGAGCCCATGCCGCCGCGGCCGCCGCCGATCAGCCGTTTCAGCGCGCCCGAGATGTCCTCGGAAATCTCGGGCGTGGTCTTCGCCATCAGCGTCAGCGCGCGGGTTTCGATGCCGAGCCGCGTGAGAAAATCGCCCTGCGGCACCGGACCGTGCACGCGCGCCCCGAGATCTTCCGCGGCGCGCGCCAGCGCCTGGAAATCGACATGGGCGGTGATGTCGGCCTCACCGGGATTTTTCAACGGGTCCGCGAAGCTGTGGCGGGCGATGGCCTGAAAGGTATCGCCGGCCTCGCTGCGGAGGTGACCGTAGTCGATGATCAGCGCCGCGCCGCCCTGGTCGCGAACTCTGGTCGCGATCCTCATGATTTCGGCATCGGGCCGCCACTCGAACACGGCGCCGACCGGCGCTGCGCGCGCCAGCGGCGGCAGCAGCGCTTCGAAGCGCGGCGTCGGCTCGGCGGCGGTGCCGAACACCAATTGGCCAGTGCCGTCGATTTCGACCACGCGCTCATGCCAGCCGGTCTCCCGCTTCACCACCTGATGGATCGGCAGCACGTCGAAATACTCGTTGGCAAGAATGACCGAAGGACCACCGGGAACGTCGTCGAGGCGCTCGTGCCAGGCAATATTGCGGACGCCCGCAAGCGTCGATTTCTGCTTCTCGCGCAGCACCGGATTGATCTCGACCAGATGGACGCTGAGCGATTGATAGAGCGGCGGCAACACCCGCAGCGCGCGCAGCGCATCCGCCATCATGGTGCCGCGGCCGGGCCCGAGTTCGATCACCCGCAGCACCGAGGGCGAACCGATCGCCTTCCAAACCGACGCCGTCCACAGCCCGAGCAATTCGCCGAACATCTGGCTGATTTCGGGCGAGGTGGTGAAATCGCCCTCGCGTCCGAGCGGATCGCGGGCAACATAATAGCCGTGCCTGGGATGGGTCAGGCACAGCTCCATGTAGCGCCAGACCGGCATCGGCCCGGACGACTTGATCAGCTTCTTGAGCTCGGCCTGGAGCGGCGAATAATCGGTCACTGGCCTGCCTTGAAATGGGTTCGGTACTCAATTCAGCGGTTTGCGCCGCCATGCCACCACAATAACGACGGCTCCTGCAATAATCATCGGCACCGACAGCAGCATACCCATGGTCAGCCCGCCCCACAAAAATCCGAGCTGCGGGTCCGGCTCGCGGAAGAATTCGCCGGTGATACGCGCAAAACCGTAAATCGCGATGAAGCTGCCGAGGATCAGGCCCGGCCGCTTCAACGCGCCGAGGCGGATCATCACCGCCAGGATCGTAAACAGCAGGATACCTTCCAGCGCCGCCTCGTAGAGCTGGCTGGGATGGCGCGGCAGGGGGCCGCCATTGGGAAACACCATCGCCCATGGCACGCTGGCGTCAGCCGGCCGGCCCCACAACTCGCTGTTGATGAAATTGGCCAGCCGCCCGAGAAACAGCCCGATCGGGCCGACCGCGGTGGTGATGTCGCCGAGCGAGAGGATCGGAAGGTTGTTTTTCCGGCAGAACAATATCACCGCAGCGACGCAGCCCAAAAAGCCGCCGTGGAACGACATGCCGCCTTTCCACAATTCGAAAATTTCGGCGGGATGCTGGATGAAGAACGGCAGATTGTAGAACAGCACATAGCCGGTGCGGCCGCCGAGAATGATGCCGACCGTGACCCAGAGAATAAAGTCGTCGAGCTGCGACAGCGTGATCGGCGCCGGTCCGCCCCAAAGCCTCTCGTTCTTGATCAGCGCGCGGGCGTAGAGCCAGCCCAGCACGATGCCGCCGATATAGGCCAGCGCATACCAGCGGATCGCGATCGGTCCGATCGAAATGGCGATCGGATCGAACACCGGAAAGGCGATGGTGAGAAAGGGCATTACGCTCATAGTGCTTTCGTTTAGACCGCGTAGGGTACGCCGAAAATTGGCGGAGCGTCGTAAGTTTTAACGAAACCCGTCCTGAGGTACATGCGCAGCGCGCGCCCGTCATGATCGGACTGGTGTGGAGCGCGATACAGCGCCAGCAGCCGTTCCCAGTGACGCTCGGCCGCGGCCTTGTCGTAAACCGGCCGCTTCGGAAACGCGAAGCCGTGATGGGTGCCGGGATAGATCTCAACCTCGGCATTGGCGCTGTCGGCCTTCATTTGCTGCTTTACCTTCTCGACGATCTCCATTGGCGCGTAGACGTCGGTCTCGGCGCAACCGAAATAGAGTTCGGCCTTGGTCTTTTGTCCGGCGAGATGTGGACTGTCGGGCCGGTCGGTGGCCAGTTGCACGCCGTAGATCGAAGCTGCGGCCTTGACGCGCCCAGGGAAATGGGTTGCGGCGTTGATGGCGTATTGTCCGCTCATGCAATAGCCCGCGCTGCCGACGATGTCCTTGCGCGCGGCGGATTGGCCGTCGGCATAGGCAAGCAAAGATTTTGTATCCTCCATCACCAGGGGAATGTTGATCGAGGCCATCAGTTGGCGCATGCGCTGGCGCTCGGGCGATTCAGGATCGGCCGGCAGCGGCCCAAGCTCCATGACGCCGGAGCGGTAGTACAGGTTCGGCAGCATCACGTAATAGCCCGAGGTGCCGAGCCGGCGGGCCATGTCGCGCAGTTCCTCGCGGATCGCCGGCGCGTCCATGTAGAAGATGATGACGGGGTGCGGGCCGCCGCGCTCAGGATGGGTGATGAACGTGGTGGTGTGGCCGTCCTTGGTCGGGATTTCGATCTGCTGGTCGATCATGGGATGCTCTTTAATCTATCCGGTTTCTGCGGTTTCTTGCTCGGCGCGGATGTTCGATACGATTGCAAGGAAAGGCGGAACATGACAAGCCGACTGGCTCTTGCGCCCACAACTCCGGCCTTGAACAGCGCGCTCCGGATCGCCATTGTCTGACTTGCCGACCACTGCGCAACCGACCGGGAGATTTTTGCGATGACCCAGACCAGCAATCGGTTTTTCGACGAGATCGGCCGCCTGATGAACGACGCGGCGGGTGCTGCCCAGGGCGTCAAGCGCGAGATCGATACCGTGGTCCGCAACCAGGCCGAAAAAATCCTGCGCGACCTCGACATCGTCAAGCGCGAGGAGTTCGAGGCGGCCAAGGAAATGGCGCGGCTGGCGCGCGAGGAAAACGAGGCGCTGAAAGCCCGCATCGTTGCGCTGGAAGCCAAGCTCGGCATTTCGTCGCCGGCACCCGACAGCGGCAGCATGAAGACGGATGGGTGACTTCCTGAACCTCTCCCCGCAACCGGGCCGAGGTGAACAAAAATCCCCGCATTTCCTTGTCATTTTGGGACTTTGGGGCTAGAACGCCGCCACGTCCGCAGCCCCCGCACCCCTGGAGGCCTGCTGCGGAGTGGGAACGGGCCGCGATGCGGCCTTTAACTTTTAGAAAACAAGGACTTAAGCAGATGGCGAGCGTCAAGGAATTGAAGGCGACCGCACGTCCGGCAGGCGGCAAGGGGGCCGCACGGGCAGAGCGTCGCGCCGGCAGAGTGCCCGGAGTGATCTATGGCAACAACCAGCCCCCCCTCACCATTTCGGTCGACGATGCCGAGCTGCGTCAGCGCATCCTGGCGGGGCGGTTTCTCACCACGATTTACGACATCGATCTCGAGGGCAACAAGCACCGCGTGATTCCGCGCGACTTCCAGCTCGATCCGGTGCGCGATTTTCCGCTCCATGTCGATTTCATGCGACTCGGCGAAGGCGCCACCATCCGCGTCAGCGTTCCCCTGCATATCGTGAACGCGGAAAGCGCGCCGGGCGTGAAGCGCGGCGGCACCGTCAACATCGTCACCCACACCATCGACCTGGAATGCTCGGTCGATAACATTCCGCAATATGTCGACGCCGATATCAGCGGTCTGGAAATCAGCTACTCGCTGCATCTGTCCGACATCACGCTGCCGCCGGGCGTGAAGTCGTTGGCGCGCGAAGACGTGACGCTGGTGACCATCGTGCCACCGTCCGGCTATGCCGAAGAACAGAAAGCAGCTGCGGCGGCCGCCGCCGCTGCGGGTGCCGCTGCCGCCGTCGCTGTGCCGGGTGCTCCCGGCGCCGCTCCAGCAGCCGGTGCGCCTGGCGCACCAGGCGCACCTGGCGCTGCTCCTGCCGCCGCGCCCGCGGCCGGCGCAGCTCCCGCCGCCGCGGCTGGCGCAAAAGCGCCTGCCGCCGACAAGAAGAAGTAACCGGGCGCGGGATGCCGCGTCATGCGCCTCTTTGTTGGCCTCGGCAATCCCGGCGCGAAGCACGCGCACAACCGGCACAATATCGGTTTCATGGTCGTCGATGAAATCGCGCGGCGTCATGGTTTCGCACCGTGGCGCCGCCGCTTTCAGGGCGAGACGGCGGAAGGCACGCTCGATCGCGAGCGGGTGATGCTGCTGAAGCCGCTGACCTTCATGAACGAATTGGGACGCGCGGTTAAGGAAGCCCTGGAATATTCCGGGCTCGGCCTCGCCGAACTCCTGGTCTTTCACGACGAAATCGAACTTCCGCCGTCCAAGCTACGCGTGAAAGTCGGAGGCTCCGACGCGGGCCATAACGGGTTGCGTTCGATCTCATCGCATGTCGGTAACGACTACAAGCGGGTACGGCTCGGCGTCGGTCATCCCCGCGATTGGTTGGGACCCGGTCATCCCAGCCTGAAGGATGTTGTGCATCGACATGTGCTGTCCGATTTCGCCAAGAGCGACCGCCCCTGGGTCGAGTCGCTGTGCGAAGCGATTGCCGATAACGCCGGACTAATCGCCACCGACCGCGATTCGACGTTCCAGAACAAGGTGCACCTGGCGATGCAGGCGAAGGGATTTTTCGACAAGGACGACGACGGCACTGCGTAACGCACTTCCGGTCGTGACGAACAGGTTTCAGGACAAATCATGGGTTTCAAATGCGGTATCGTCGGATTGCCCAATGTCGGCAAGTCGACGCTGTTCAACGCGCTGACGGAGACGGCGGCGGCGCAGGCGGCGAATTATCCGTTCTGCACCATCGAGCCGAATGTCGGCGAGGTCGCGGTGCCCGACCCGCGGCTCGACAAGCTCGCGGAAATCGGCAAATCGGCGCAGATCATCCCGACACGGCTGACCTTTGTCGACATCGCCGGCCTGGTGCGCGGCGCGTCAAAGGGCGAGGGCCTCGGCAACCAGTTTCTCGCCACCATCCGCGAGGTCGATGCGATCGCGCATGTGGTGCGCTGCTTTGAGGACTCCGATATCACCCATGTCGAAGGCAAGATCGCGCCCTTGGCGGATATCGAGACCATCGAGACCGAGTTGATGCTCGCCGACCTCGAGAGCCTGGAGAAACGCGTCGACAATCTGTCCAAAAAGGCAAAGGGCAACGACAAGGACGCGCAGAGAGCAGCTCGACCTCGTCAACCGCGCGCTGGTGCTGCTGCGCGAGGGCCAGCCGGCGCGGTTGCTCGAGCGCAAGGCAGAGGAAGAGCGCGCCTTCGACATGCTCGGGCTACTAACCTCCAAGCCGGTGCTCTACGTCTGCAATGTCGAGGAAGCCTCCGCCGCCAAGGGCAACGAATTTTCCAGGATCGTTGCGGAACGCGCCAAAGAGGAAGGCGCGGTCGCCGTCACCATCTCCGCCAAGATCGAATCGGAGATCGCGACGCTGTCGCGCGAGGAACGCAGCGAATTTCTCGACACAATGGGCCTCGAGGAAGCCGGGCTCGACCGCCTGATCCGCGCCGGCTATCAGCTGCTGGACCTCATCACCTATTTCACCGTCGGGCCGAAGGAGGCGCGGGCCTGGACCATCCACCGCGGCACCAGGGCGCCGGCCGCCGCCGGCGTGATCCATACCGATTTCGAAAAGGGATTTATCCGCGCCGAAACCATCGCCTACGCCGATTACGTCGCGCTCGGCGGCGAAGCCGGCGCCCGCGATGCCGGCAAGTTGCGGCTGGAAGGCAAGGAGTACGTCGTCGCCGACGGCGACGTCATGCATTTCAGGTTTAATACTTGACAGCCAGCGTCATTGCGAGGAGCCAACGGGTCCCGCCTTTGGCGGGCCCGATGATAAACTCAGCGACGAAGCAATCCAGTCTTCGTCCCTTACCATGGATCGCTTCGCGGAGCCTGCCATCGGGACGCGCATTCGCGCGACCCGTTGGCTCGCAATGACGTGGAAGTGCTCAATGCCCCGCCCCTTGGTCGCGGATGGCGCCGAGATGCTCGTTGATGCGAAACACGATCAGGACGAATTCCGCGGCAATGCGCGAAAAAATGATTCCGACCACCACGCTGGCGATCGAGGACAACAGCAAAATGAATCCGCCGAACGGGCTGATCGCCATCTCGGCCAGGCCGAAAAAAATGCCGCGGATACCGAACAGGCAGATCAGCGCGATCCCCAGCCAGTAGAAGGTCTTGATGATGGTGGGCGTGATGAAGCGGTCCCACTGAAACAGATCCCGAAATTCAAACATCGGTCGTTCTCCCCCGGCACGTCGATACGAGGCGTCTCAACCTGGCCGCGCACAGCACCTAGCTCCGAATGTCGCCCCGGGCAAGTCGGCGACCAGCACGGAAGGCGCGCGGTAGTCACCGGCAGAGCACGAGGCATGCGAGTTGGCGGGTTGAGATTGCCACAAATAACGGCCACAATCGGGCCTCCCTAGCGGCAATCCCCATCATGACGCTGACCTTCGAAGATTTCCCGCCCGGCCATTTCGGGACGTTCGGACCGCGCCGCGTGACGCGCGAGGAAATCCTTGCGTTTGCCGCCGAGTTCGATCCGCAGCCGATGCATCTCGACGAAGAGGCAGCGTCGCGGTCGATGCTGAAGGGCCTCTCAGCTTCGGGCTGGCATCTATGCTCGCTGATGATGCGGATGTTGTGCGACGGCTATATCGGCCGCACCGCCTCGCTGGGCTCGCCCGGCGTCAACGAGGTGCGCTGGCTGGCGCCGCTGCGTCCGGGAGACGACATCACGCTCGATGTCGAGGTGACGGAAGCCCGGGTTTCGCGCAGCCGTCCCGAGACCGGGATCGTGACGTTCAGGAGCGTGGTGCGCAACGCGGCGGGGCAGGCGTTGTGCGAAATGGTCTCGCCGATCATCGTGGCGCGGCGCGCCGGCGTCGCGGCGGAGCAGGCGGGCTGATGCGCTTCTTCGAGGACATCGAGATCGGGCAGCGGCGCGAACTGGGTTCGTTCACCTTCACCGCCGACGCCATCAAGAAATTCGCCGCGCAATTCGATCCGCAGCGCTTTCATCTCGACGAGGAAGAGGGGCGCAAGTCGCTGTTTGGCGGGCTGGCGGCGTCGGGCTGGCATGTCGGATCGGTGTGCATGAAGCTGTTGGTGGCCGACGGCCAGCGCGCGGCGCAGGAGGCTCTCGCGCGCGGCGAGAAGATCGCGATCTGGGGACCGTCGCCGGGCTTTCGCGACCTGCGCTGGATCAAGCCGGTGCTTGCCGGCGATACCATCAGTTTTGCCAGCGAGGTCGAAATCAAAGCGCACGTCCGAGAAGCGCCCCGAATGGGGCATCGTGCAGGCCCGCAACACCGGCACCAACCAGCGCGGCGAACCGGTGTACTCGCTGCTGGCGACCGCCTTCGTGCCGCGGCGGAACAGCCCGCCCTAGCCCGCCGTCCCGGAACAATTTTCTCGCTAACGCATTTTGAACCTAGTGCCTGTCATGATCGACACAGGGACAGAGGTGAGGGAATGACCATGGCGGACCGCAACGGCCTGAGATTTGTCGGCTTTATCTTCGCAACCGTGACGGTTGCGGTGATGCTGGCCACCGGAATGGTGGTGAAAGGCTATGCCGACGGCGCCTATTCGCTCGAGACAACCTCGATCGCCAGCCGATAAGTCAGGTTTCGCTAACCATAACCCTCGAATTCGCCAAGCTGTGATGGAATCAGAACCGCCGCCCTCCCGTCGGGAGAGGCGGCGGTTTTTTGATGGGGCAGTTGCGAGCCGGTCAGCTGTTGCGCAGGCCGTCGGCGGTGCGTTTCCACTGCGCCACATTGTCGGCGATCATGCGGGTGGATTTCATCGCGGCCTGGCTGAGCTGGGCGTAGCCTGCGATCTCGCGCTGAACGCGTTGACCCTCGGCGTGCAACAGATCGCGCAGGCTTTCGAGCTCGGAAATCAGATGTTCGATCTCCGAAAGCGACGTTCCGGCGACGCGCTGGATCAGCGAATTGACGTTGTTCACGGTGGCCTCGCTGTTCGGCTCCAGCGGCGTGTCGGCGCCGGCGCCATGCACCGGGCGGCGCAGATAGGCGACGTCGTTGCGGACGAAGTCGCGGATGCCGGCCTCGACTTCCGAGACCGCGGCGATATTCGGATCTTCGACTTCGCTCGATTCAACTCTTTCAGAACGAATGGCACTCATCGGCTCTTCCCCTGTTTCGCGTGTGTGTAGCGAGCGCGGAATATCCCCCGCACGACGAAAACGAAGCAGTGCCATCAGGGCTGCCGATTTTGACCGCATCGCGGCCAATATGCGGCGGTGCTCGATCTTTCATGGGGCTCGGGCAACCGCGAGATCAGCGCTCACCAGCTGCGCTTGAATCCCGCGCTGAGGCTCTTGTTCGTCGTCCCCAGCGGGGTTTCGCCGACCGAAGCCGAGATGCTGACGCCGTCGAACAATTTCTGCTCGGCGCCGACCTTGCGAAGCCATTTGTCGTCGGCGGAGGACAGCGTCTGGCCGGCAATCAGGCTGGTGCCGGTGCCGGCAATGCTCAGCTTGGCCGATTGCTCGGTTTGATAGATCGGGCGCCCGGCGATCCCGGGCAGCCGGCGCGATGCCCTGCTGGATGACGTTGTAGCCGTCCTGCAGGGTGAGCGAATACTGCTCGTTCAGCGGCAGCGACTTGCTGATGGAGGTGCCGAGCTTGCTCTGATCCTGCGAGGGATCGACGCGGGCCTCGATCGCCGTCTTGTCCCAGATCGAGCCGACGCCGGGGGCGGTGACCGCCGCCCATGCCGCCCCGGAGGATTGCGGCGCGTTTCCGCCGTTGGCGAGTTTTTCCGACAACAGTTCCGACATCGTCGTCGGTGGCTGGCGGGTCACCGTCATGTCGGCGCCGAGCCGGGCGTCCCAGAACGGCGACAGCGGCTGCTTCACCGTCACCGCGGCGGAGCCGTTCGGCCTGTCCCTGGATGACCACGACATTTCGCCGCCCGCTTGCGGCGGTAGCCGCAGCTTCGAGGCCGGAGCGGTGGCCAGCGTCGATGCATCGACATTGAGCTGGCTCCAGTCCAGCTGCAAATCCCTGATGTCGGCATCGTCGGCCTCGGGCGCGGCGGCGGCCTCAGTCGCGGACGCCTCCGGATCTTCGCCTGAGGGCACGGTCTGCGCGGCGGCCGGCAGCACCGATGCCATGCCGATGCCGGCCGCCAGCATCAGCAGCACAGCCCGTCCGTATCCTGTCGTGGAAGCCATAACCCCGCCCGCATTCCCGGTGACGGACGATGCGGGCACATCGGCGCGAAATTGTGGCGGGGTTTCCCGTCATTGCGAAGCCCGGCCGGAGCCGACGGGTCGCGGCGAACGCGCGCACCAATCCAGGCTCCGTCATTCCGGGATCGTCGTCAGCGCCAGACGCGGAATCTCGAGATTCCGGGTTCGATGCTTTCGCATCGCCTCGCAATGACGGCTCAGGCCTACGTCGCGATCCTCGGCAGATGAATCGGGCGGCCGAACGCCTGCTCCACCAGGTCGCCGCTGTCGACGAGCACGCGGAGACGGCGCAGCTGGCCGTCCCTGAACTGGGCGAAATGGGCGACCCGCAGGCTGATCGGCTTGTTGGACTCCAGCCCGGTCAGCGAATAGCGCAGCATCGACGCCGCCTGGTCGGCGCCGAGCATGATCGAACTCGCGGTCGAAGCGGTGGACCCGGAAATTGTCCGCGATGTTTCTGATCACCTCGAGCACGGCCGCCTTGCCGCGCCGCGCGCCGAGAAACGGAAACATGTCGACCGGGCCATGGATCGCCCAATCGACCTCCTCGTCGATCAAGGGTTCGACGTCTTCGAACTGGCGCTCGTTGATCGCGCGATGCAACGCGCGTGAAAAACGCCAGAGACTGTGCTCTGTCATGATATCTGATTTCCCGACACTGGATTTGCGATCAGCAAGCGGTCTGGCGTCATTGGCGCCGTGCCTGAGTGCTGCACTCTCAATATTTGAAGGTTCAAATAACGGCATTCGCTCAAAACGCAATCGGCATTTTTGCATTGCACAAATGCGGGCTGGTTCCCGGGATTTACCTGTGGCGGCGGCGCACCGGCCCCTGTTCCAGCGCGATTTCGGCGTCGCGGATCGCGATCACCCCGAACAGGAACGCGCCGCCCAGTCCGCCGATCGCGGCGCCGAGCGGCATGAAGGTAAAGAACACCAGCATGCCGTTATTGTCTTCAAAGCCGCTGGTTCTGAACATCTGCAACCAGGCGAGGCCGGCGCCGATGCCGAGCGCCGCGCCGCCGAGCGCGCCGACGACCAGACCCAACAGAACAAGCAACGCGATCTTCATGATGTATTCCAGCCCGTCCGCATGACACCCTAAGGTTGGTAGGGGCCGGGCGCGGCGTGGTTCAACACGGCGAGGAGAGTCAAGCAAACGTGACACAGGAACTATTGAAACGTCATTCCGGGTGCGCAAACGCGAACGCGGATTCCGAGATCCCGAGCGAAATCTGAGCGATCCTTCGGACCATCCCGGAATGACGTGTCAAGAATGCCGCGCTGATGCGCCGCCCGAGTTCCGTTTGATTGCGCTGCTGACGTGGTGAATGCTGCGCGCACGGTGTCGCGCTACGAAAGTATTACAACGGCTCCCCGTCATCCCCGGGATGAACGCAATTGCGTTCACCCGTAGGAGGCCGCAAGCGGCCGTCTCGCAGGACGCGGCACGCGCGCCGCTCATCCTTCGAGGCTCGCACAGCGGCAAGTGCAGCCAAGGCTCGCACCTCGCGAGTAACGGCGAAACCGTTACGCAGGGATGACGGGGAGATCCGCGGCAGTGACGAGAGACTCGGACCTCAGCTCTTCTTGCTGCCGAGGTTCTGGCCGGCCTGCATCTGCAGCTTGCCGGACGAGAACGGCGACGGCGTCGCGCCGCCCTTCTTGATGTTCCGCTCGGCCTTCGGTTTCTTCTTTTCCTTGTTGCTGCGCATCTGACCCTTTGCCATGACGTTGCTCCCTGGCGCCCGGTTGAGAGATGTGGCGCGCGCGCACAATAGCAAATGCGCGGGCGTTTGTAATGCGGGAGCGCGAAGCCCGCGCGCCTGACTTGCCGTCATGCCCGCGCCTCGCCGTCATGCCCCGGCTTGACCGGGGCATCCAGTACGCCGCGGCCTATCGATTTCATCACAGACGTCTCTGGAATACTGGATCATCCGCTTTCGCGGATGATGACGACGGCTAGCGGTAGCAGGGAACCCCAACGCGCCACGGCCGTTGAACCTCCGACCTCTTCAGGAGAACTCGCGCCATGAAAACCCTGCTCGCATTTTTCGCCATCGCCGCGCTCGCCGTGGCTGCAGCCTCTCCGGCCGACGCCAAGGGCTGCCTGAAAGGCGCCGTGGTCGGCGGCGTCGCCGGCCACTATGCCGGACATCACGGCGTGCTCGGCGCGCTCGCCGGCTGCGCCTACGGCCGCCATCGCGCCAGGGAGCAGGCGCGCCAGCCGAAGGGGCAGGCGCCCGCCGGGCAGGAGAAGATTTGAGCCGGACCGGGGCATCGCCAACGCGTCGTTGCGAGGAGCGACTTGTCCGACGATAGCTCAACGAGCGAACGCGGAATCGACGAAGCAATCCATCGTGCCGTGGATTTCGGATAGCTCGCTTGCGGCTCGCAATGACAGGCTCGTGCCAGTTGTGCCGGAACAACGCAGATCGCGCTCAGCGTTTTCGCCTCAATTATGGAGGCTGATGGATGACCAGGAAGAAAACCATCAAGCCGGTTCCCGAGGACAACAGGAGCCACAAGGGGCCCGGCAGCACGCCCGAGGTTCCCGTCGACACCACCAGGGGCCATCGCGACGACGAAAAACACAACATCCGCGAGCAGGCCGGGCACGGCAATCTGACGCAGAACACCAGCAACCGGCGCTCGGGGTGAGAGGTGCGCTGCCTGCGCCTGCGCATTGGCGCTGGAATGCATTCCGCTGGGTTGGCCAACGTGGTCCTCGCGACGCGCGGCCGATGACGCGCGGCTCGCCGCGTCCGAACCATCTGAGAAGGCCACAACGCGCCGCTCGGAGTATCCTGAGGAGGCCGCAACGCGGCCGTCTCGAATGACGAAACCACGTTCGGATGAACGGGCAGTTGTGATCCATCCCGCAGGGCCTCCCCGAGCGGCTTCGCATCTATCGACTTCACTTTTCAAACAGCCAAGACGGTTTTCAGACCGTCATTGCGAGCGCAAAGTTTTCAGATCGTCATTGCGAGCGAAGCGAAGCAATCCATGGCGCCGCGAAGTAAGAGTGGATTGCTTCGTCGCTGCGCTCCTCGCAATGACGGCGGCCATTGCAGAGCCAAGGCCTCGCGATCCCGCGGCGCGATGCGTCCGGGTTTTGCAAGAACCTTTCGCCCAAAGAAATCAGAGGGCGCAGGGAATGCCGGGTGCCCAATGCACCCGCAGCCTCGTGTGTGATAAAAACAAACACACGAGATAGTCACCACGGTCACACCGGAATCAGCCCGGCATTCCCCGCGCAATGGTTTTACGGCTTACTTCGCGCTCTCCCCGGTGACCACGCTTTTTGACACCGTCGCCTGCGCTTCTTATCGCAGACTTGACGCCAACGATTGGGGCGTCAGAACGACACGACTTCGCCGTACGCAGTCAGCACCGTTCGTCTCGTGCGCTGACCGCGTCCACCGCATCCCGCCCCGCGTTCGTGACGATCGCGATACGCCCCTCTTGTCGGAACGAGACAGTGCGAATCAGTGAACTGATTTGGGTCGAGAGAAAACAGAAATATTTTTGCAAACGGGGCTTGACACGATTTCTGAAAATCAGAAGTGATTTGCCCGTCGGGCAGTTTGGCTGCTCAAATTCGTCATTGCGAGGAGCGACAGCGACGAAGCAATCCACACTTGTCTTGCCGCGAGATGGATTGCTTCGCTTGCGCTCGCAATGACGGGGGAAAATTTCTCGGTACCGTCATTCCGGGGCGAGGCGCAGCCTCGAACCCGGAATCCATAACCCGAGGAATCGATAACCACGAGAGGAGTATGGATGCCGGTCCGCGCCGACGAGAAGCATTTCGTCGTGCCTACTCGATCAACTCGTCGGCGGTGGAGAGCAGCGACTCCGGCATGGTCAGGCCGAGCGTCTTCGCGGTCTTGAGATTGATGATCAGCTCGTACTTGGTCGGCGCCTGAACCGGCATGTCGGCCGGCTTCTCGCCCTTGAGGATGCGATCGACATACCCCGCGGCTCGCCGGATCGGATCGAGCGTGTTGGGTCCGTAGGTCACCAGGCCACCGTCCACGGCGTAATAACGATAGGGGTAAACCGACGGCAATTTGTAGAGCGAGGCAAGACCGATGATGAGCTCGCGGCGAGACCCCGTGCCGCCCGACGTCACGATCATGCCGCCACTGCCCGAACGTGCGAACGCCGCGATGTTCTGTTCGAGTTCGCCGGTGTCGCGCACGTTCACCGGCGTGAGTTCGACACCGAGCGACTGCGCGACCGATCGAACCGCGGCGAATTGCCCGATGCCGGCCGCCGAGGTTGGATCGCGAAGCACCAGGGCCCGGGTCAGGTTCGGCGCGATTTGCTTGAGCAGCTCGGCCCACTTGCCGCTCATGCTGTACTCGAAATTCGAGAAGCCGGTGATATTGCCGCCCGGGTGGGCCATGCTTTGGACGAAGCCCGCACCGACCGGATCGGGAGCGTTCACGAACACGATCGGGATGGTATGCGTGGCCTGTTGCAGCGGCCCGACCGGCAGACTGCCGATGGCAAGGATCAGGTCCGGCGCCAGCGCCACCTGCTCCGCCACGTAGCTGCCGAGGCGGTCGGTATCGCCCCCGATCTGACGAATTTCGAACTTCAGATTGCGGCCAACCACCCACCCCAACTGCCCAAGCGCCTGCTCGAGCACCGCGATCCGCCCCAGCGCCTCCGGATCGTCGGATCCAAGCGCATTGATCATGCCAATGACGCGAACGCGCTCGGTCTGTTGCGCGCCCGCCGCAACGGGCCACGCCGCCGCGGCACCGCCGAGAAACGCGATGAAATCGCGCCGCTTCATCTGCCCCCCACAGATTGCCTTGTGAACGCCGCTGAAGCTTAGCACTTTGCGAGGGGGTGGCGAGGGGAAACGGCGTACAGCCTGGCTGGATTCCGCGGCGAGGGGGTTAGATCATCGGTCCGCGGATAGAAATTCCAGCGCCTTCTCGCGCGATGGAAAGCGGCCGAGTTCACGATATTCAGGTTCGTGCTCCGCCGTCTCCGGCGACCAGAAGACGACGAACTCCTTGCCTTCCTGTTCGATCAGCGTGGTCAATTCCTCGCTCTGAAAAGGCGTCATGTCCCTCGCGCCGCAATGCGGGCAAGTGTCGTCGCACATGCAGGACCATTCATCGGTCCATCTCCGTCTGCAGCGGGCGCATTTGTAGAAATTCAGAAACCAGGCCATGCGGGTCTCCTAGGATCGCAGGCGATAATTACCACGCGAAACGAAATCTATAAATCCGCGGTCGCGCAAATACTGTAGCTGCTGACGTATCTTGGGCTTGACGTTCTGGTTGCCGGGATAGAGATCGCCGAGATGCCGTTCGAAAGCATAGACCTCGTCGAGCGTGAAGTCGCGTTTCCCGAGCAACTCCACGCAATTCATCACGTCGAGCAGCCAGCCTCGCGTTTCCGGCGGTTCATTGCGGAGAAAAAGCGTTCTTTGCCATTCCGCAAGCACGAGCTCCTTGGCGCGAATGAAGCCGTTCTGCACGATATGAATCTTGCCGGATTCCGGGACACGATCGAGCAAGATTTTGGAGCCGGTCCATCCGGCGCGACGGGCGGTAGCCGCCAGTGGCTTGCGTTGCTCGTCGGCCACCAATGCTGCCCGGCAGAAGGACTATCCCGATCTGCCGACCATGATCAAGGCGGGCGTGCCGGATTACGTGGTGACGAGCTTCTTCGGCGTGGCGGCGCCCGCCGGCACCCCCGCGCCGATCGTCGCGCGCCTCAACGGCGTGATCAACGAGGCGCTCAAGACGGACGCCGTGCGCGCCAGCATGCAGAAGCTCGGGGCCGAACCCACGATCGAGACGCCGGAGCAGTTCGGCGCCTTCATCGCGGCCGAAACCCGCAAGTGGACGGAGATCGCCAAGGTCGCCGGCATCAGCGTGGATTGATGTGCGCGATTTCTACGCGCCGCGCGCGCGATCGATCACCGCCATCGGATCGGCGGCCGAGTCGCCGTGCCAGGCGATGTGCTGATCGGGCCGGACCAGCACGAGCCTGCTGCGATAGAGCCCGGCGGGAGCCGCGAGCCGCAACGTCTTGAGCGGAACGCCGCGCGTGCGCGCCGCCGTCTCGATGGCACCGGCAGCGTCCGGCGCGCCGAAATCGAGCAGCGTGAAGCCATCGGCCGAACTCGTCATAGGCGGCACGCCCGGGCGAGAGCCAGACATGCGGCGCGCGCGCGCCCGGCCGGTCGACCGGTGTGTAGGCGTCCCAGGTGTCGGGCGGCGCGGGCGTGCTGTCGGGCCAGACGATCGGCGAGTTTTCGTAACGCTCGCCGAGTTGGATGCCGACGGTGAGATATTGCGGCCGGTCCTCTTCCATGATGCGCAGGCCGAATGTCTTGCGCGCTGCTATCGGCCGCAGGGCTGTCGTCCTCGAAGCCCGGCCACAGGGTCCAGCCGTCCATCACCTGCGTGCAGCGCACGCCGAGTTGCACGTTGCGCAGGCCGATCGGCCGCCGCTCGATCTCGTAGCTGTCGAGAAGGTGCGGACCCGCCCAGCCCTGATGCACGGCGGAAAGCTTCCAGCCGAGATTCATCACGTCGCCGATGCCGGTGTTCATGCCGAGCCCGCCGAGCGGCGTGAACAGGTGCGCGGCGTCGCCGGCGAGGAAGACCGGGCCGGATTGATAATGCTCGGCGACCAGCGCGAGCCCGCCGGTCCACGGTCCGCCGGAGATGATCTCGAACGGAATGTCCGCGCCGATCATCGCGGCGATCACCGCGCGGCCGTCGACCTTCTGCCAATCCGTCTCCGCCGGGACCTGGTAGTGCACGACCCAGGTTTCGCGGCCGTCCTGGGAATACATCATGCCGCGCATGTCGGGGTTGATGATCCAGGTCATGTTGGTCGGCGAGCCGCCGGCTCGCCGCCATCAAGGTCGGCGAGCGGATGTAGAACGACAGCATGGTGCCGCCCATGAAGGCGCGGCGCGTGGTGCCGTCCTCGCCGGTCATGCCGATGCCGAGCGCGCGGCGCACCGTGCTGCCGGCGCCGTCGATGCCGAGGAGATAGCGCGCCTTGATGCGGGATCGCTCGCCGGTGACGGTATCTTCGACATCGGCCAGCACGTGGTCGTCGTGCACGGCAAATGATGTAAGGCGCCGCCCGAAATGCACCTGCGCGCCCGGCTGGCTTTCCGCGCAGCGCCGCAGCACGCGTTCGAGCACGATCTGCGAGACGTTGTTGGGAATTTCCGGCGTCGGCCAATCGGAATAAGGCCGCGGCAATCGGCCGAACTCATGCCCGCAGAACCGCGTCACATAGGCGGAGGCGCGCGCAACATCGTTTGGCAGTCCCTCGGCGCGCAATTCGTCGGCGATGCCGAGCCGCCGGAAGTGCTCCATCGAGCGCGCATTGGTGTTGTTGCACTTGGGATGCTGGGCGGTCTCGGTCTTCTCGGTGACCAGGATGTGCGGAACGCCGCGCCACGACAGCTCGATCGAAGCCGGCGAGACCGACCGGCCCGCCGCCGACGATCAGCGCAAATGTCTCCGCGTCCATCACGTCGATCTCTTCACCGGGAGATTTGCGCTGTGACCCGTTGCGTCAGCGCGTGCCGGCCATGCGGCGCGCCAAGAACTCGCCGCCGTGACGCAGGCCTTCCTGGTCGATGCCGTGGCCGATGCCGTGCGAGAGATGCCACTCGACCGGCACGCCGAGCGAGGCCAGCCCGCTCGAGGCGTGGAACAGCGCCTGCGGCGGAATGAGGTCGTCCTGGTCGCCGTGGATCAGCAGCACCGGCGGCCGCGACTTGATTTCGGCTGCGAACTGCTTCGGCTTGGCGTCGGGCGGCACCACCAGCACGCCCGAATAGCCGACGATCGCGAGCGGCGCCGTGGCGCGCCGCAGTCCGACATGCAGCGCCATCATGGTGCCCTGGCTGAATCCGACCAGCGCGAGCGCCGAAGGCGGCAGGTTGCGGCGCTTGAGTTCGGCGTCGAGAAACTCATTGAGGACGGGCGCCGCTTTGTTGGCGCCGATCCAGCGCTCGTTCGGATCGCGAAAGGTGAGCGGAAACCATTGCCGGCCGGTCGGCGCCTGGCCGCACGGCTCCGGCGCGTGCGGGGAGACGAACGCGGCCTGCGGCAGCAGTCCCTGCCAGGCGCGGCCGATGTCGATCAGGTCGTTGCCGTCGGCGCCATAGCCGTGCAGGAACACGACGAGCTGACGCGCCGCTCCCGAACGCGGTTCGAGCCGTGGACCGTCGAGTTGCGCGGCCATCAGGCCCTCCGCTTGTTTCTCTGTGACGGTGGCTTTCGTGGTGTCGGCTTGCGAGAGGCGGTCTCTTCCGTTTCGGCGCCACTGGTCGTGGCTTGCTGGTCGCGCTGCGGCGATCAGCAGGCCGTCGCGCTGCTTGCGCGCGCGATAGTAGGACCAGAGCAGGCGCGCCGCGACCGCGCGCCAGGGGCGCCAGCGCTCGGCGAGCGGGCCCATGTCCTTGGTGGTCGGCCGCGTCTCCAGCTCCAGCAGCAGCTTGGCGGCTTCCTGCAAGGCGAGGTCGCCGGCCGGCCAGGCGTCCGCGTGTCCGAGACAGGCCAGGAGATAGATGTCGGCGGTCCATGGTCCGATGCCGTGCACGGCGGTGAGCGCCGCATGCGCCTCGTCGGCCGGCATGTCGGCCAGCGCGGGGAGATCGAGCTCGCCTGTTGTCGACCGCCTTCGCGATGGCCTTCAGCGTGCGGATCTTCGGCGCCGAGAGCCCGACACGCTTGAGCTTGTCGGCGCGTGCGCGCAACAGGCCGGCAGGTTCGAGCGGATCGAGCGCCGCGGTCAGCCGGCCGAGGATGGCGGCCGCGCTCGCGACCGAAAGCTGCTGCGAGACGACGATCGAGACGAGGCCGGCAAATCCGTCGGCGCGGCGGCGCAGCGGCGGCCGCTCGGCGAGCGACAGCACGTGACCAAAGCGCCCGTCGGCCTCGACCAGGCGCGCGATCGCGGCATCGAGATCGGCTTCGGTGTGGATGAAGAAGGACATGCCGGGCGCGGAGCATCTACAATTACGCCCGCAACGCAACCGTTTTCTGGGCTCCCGATGACCGCTCCCGTCTTTCGCTTCGCGCCGAGCCCGAACGGTTATCTGCATCTCGGCCATGCGCTGTCGGCGCTCGATCAATTTCGAGATGGCGCGCGCGTCGGGCGGGCGCTTCCTCCTGCGCATCGAGGACATCGACACGGCGCGCTGCCGTCCGGAATTCGAGCAGGCGATCTACCAGGACCTCGCGTGGCTCGGGCTAGCCTGGGAGGAGCCGGTGCGGCGCCAGAGCGAGCATCTCGACGACTACCGCGCCGCGCTCGGCAAGCTCGACGCGCAAGGGCTGATCTATCCGGCCTTCGAGAGCCGCGGCGAGATCGCGCGGCTCGTCGCCGAGCGCGAGGCGCGAGGCGCCCTGGCCGCGCGATCCGACGGCGCGCCGCTCTATCCCGGCACGGCGAAGAATTTGAGCCCGGACGAGCGTGAGCGGCGCATCGCGGCCGGCGAGCCGTATGCGCTGCGCCTCGACATGGCGGCCGCGCTGACGCGCGCCGGCGCGATGTCGTGGACCGAAACCGGCAGCGGTCCCGCGGGCGAGACCGGAGCCGTCGCCGCGAACCCCGCCGCCTGGGGCGACGTCATCCTGGCGCGCAAGGAAACGCCGACGAGCTATCATCTCTCCGTGGTGGTCGACGACGCCCGGCAGGGCATCACCCACGTGGTGCGCGGGCAGGACCTGTTCTGGTCGACCAGCGTGCACCGCCTGCTGCAGACGCTGCTCGGCCTGCCGGCGCCGGTCTACCACCACCATCGCCTCGTTCTCGATGCCGACGGCCGCAAGCTCTCGAAATCCACCCGCGCCACCGCGCTGCGCGCCCTGCGGGAGGAGGGCGCAACTCCGGCGGACATCCGGCGGATGGTCGGTCTCGCTTGAGCCGGCGCGTCTTTGGGCCTATCTCCAGAGGCGGCCCCAGGCCGGCCGGGGGTGACATGGCAAAGCCGAGAGCGACGAAAGGCGCCGCGCGAAAACGGCGAACCAAGGCTGGGCGCCGGCGGGCGGTGGCGCAAGCCAAACCTCAATCCAAGCGGCAGCCTAAGCTCGATACGCGCGCGATCGAATTGACGCTCGCCGACCTCGCCCACGATATCCGCACGCCGCTGACCGGCATTCTTTCACTCGGCGAGCTTCTCGCGACGTCCGGCTTGGCCGAGCGCGAACGAGGCTGGGCGGCCGCGATCAAGTCCACGGCCGAGCACCTCTCGATGCTCACGTCGCTGATCGTCGATGCCGCGCGTGCGCCGTCGAAGGCGGCTCGTGCTGCGGCGCGAGTTGGTCCGGCCACGACGGCTGGCCGAGGCGGTGGCGGCGTCGCTCGCGGGCCGCGCCGAGACCAAGGGGCTCAAATCGGAAGCCGCCATCGCCGCTGATCTGCCTGACGCGGTGATCGGCGATCCGCTGCGGCTGCGTGGCGCGCTCGAAAATCTGATCGACAACGCGGTGAAGTTCAGCGAGCGGGGAAGCGTCCGATTCGAGGCGGCGTGGGAACGGGCCGGCGCGTGGCCGGGTGCGGCTGGTGTTCACGGTGGCGGACAATGGCATCGGCCTCACCGCGGCGGAGATCAAGCGGTTGTTTCGGCCGTTCGCGCAGGCGAACGAGAAGATTGCGCGGCACTACGGCGGCGCCGGCCTCGGGCTGGCGTTCGTCAAACGTGTCGCCAAGGCGATGGGCGGCGGCTTGACGGTGACGAGCGAACTGGGCCGCGGAACCCGCTTTCGCCTGACCGCGGTCGTCGATGAGGTCAGGGCGCTCGAAGGCAACGAGCGCCGGGAGCCGCTGCCGGAACCGCTCGTGCGGTCGCGCTGCGCCCGCTGCACGTCCTTTGCGTCGACGACAATCCCTACGGCCGCGTCGTGCTCAATACGATTCTCACCGAGCTCGGCCACCGCGCCGATTTCGTCGTCACCGGCGAAGCGGCGGTCGAGACGATTGCGAGCACGCACTACGACGCGGTGCTGATGGATGTGACCTTGCCGGGAATCGGCGGCGTCGAGGCGACGCGGCGCATCCGGGCGCTCGCCGGCAGTGAGAGCCGCGTGCCGATCATCGGAATTTCCGGCCGCGCCACCGCGAGCGACGAGGCGGCCGGCCACGCCGCCGGAATGAACGGCTACCTCACCAAGCCGCTGTCGCCGAGCGCGCTGACGGCGGCGCTCGAAGCGTTGGCGGCGCCAGCGCCGTGAAGGCTGTCAGCGGCTACCGGTTTGCCGGCTGACGTAGTCGTCCCAGACGGCCTGCATGCTGGCGTCGAGCGCCGCCTCGTCCTTGAACAGGGCGGCATGGGCCGAGCGGGCGCGTTCGTCGGCCAGGACCTCCTCGGCATTGCTCTCGATGCCGGCGAGCACCTGGGCGGCGATGTCATCGGGGCTTGATTTCGGCGACCGACAGTCCGGCCGTCATGCCGGTGTCGATGTAGCCCGCATGGACGGCGACCACCAGCGTGCCCTGCGCGCGCAGCTCGAACCGCACCGCCTTGGTCAGCGACCACTCGGCCGCTTTCGAAGCGCAATACGTGCCCTGCACCGGCGCGTTGAACCAGCTCACGACCGACAGGATGTTGACCAGCGCACCGCCGCCGTTGCGCTTGAGCACGGGCGCGAACGCGCGGCACATGGCGAGCGTGCCGAAGTAGTTGGTCTCCATTTCGCGCCGCGCGTTGTCCATGGTCGGCGCGCCGAGCGCCGGCGTGAAGGCCGCGATACCCGCGTTGTTGATCAGGATCGACGACATCGCCGCAACGCGCCGCCGCGGCGTCAACCTGGTCACCTTTTGTAATGTCGAGCGGGATCGGCTCGATGCCGCTCCGTCGCGCGCGACACTCTCCACATGTCTCGCGGCGGCATAGACCTTCGCGCAGCCGGCGTCGCGCAGCGCGCGCACAAGGGCCTGCCCCAATCCGCGATTGGCGCCGGTTACGAGCGCGACTGATCCTTTGATCTGCATGTAGTGGGTCGGCTTGAAGGCGGTCCGCGCGCGGACGGAAGGGCACATCTACAGCGCCTTGTCGGCGCTCTTTTCGACGATACCGACCACATCCTTCATGATGCGGTTCAGCTCGAAATCCTTCGGCGTGTAGACGGCGGCGACGCCGGCCTGCTGCAAGGTCTCCGCGTCCTCCGGCGGGATGATGCCGCCGACGACGACCGGAACGTCGTCGAGCCCGGCGTCCTTCATGCGCGTCACCACGTCCTTGACCAGCGGCACGTGCGAGCCCGACAGGATCGAGAGCCCGATCACGTGCGCCTTCTGCTCGCGCGCCGACTCGACGATCTCGGCCGGCGTGAGCCGGATGCCCTCGTAGACCACGTCCATGCCGGCATCGCGCGCCCGCACCGCGATCTGCTCGGCGCCGTTGGAATGGCCGTCGAGGCCGGGCTTGCCGACCAGGAATTTCAGGCGCCGTCCGAGCTTCTTCGACACGCGGTCGATGTCGGCGCGCAGGTCGTCGGGCGCCGGGCTGTCGTTGCGCGCCGCGCGGCCGACGCCGGTCGGCGCGCGGTACTGGCCGAAATCGCCGCGCAGTACCTCGCCCCATTCGCCGGTGGTGACGCCGGCCTTCGCGCAGACGATCGAGGCCGGCATGATGTTGCGGCCGTCGCGCGCCGCCTGCCGCAATTCTCTGAGCGCGGCATCGACGGCCTTCTGATCGCGCGAAGCGCGCCACGCGTTGAGCCGCGCGATCTGCTCGGCTTCGACCCCGTGCGGCACCGTGAGGATGGCGTCCTCGCCGGCCGACAGGGGTGACGGCTCGGTCTCCTTGAACCTGTTGACGCCGACCACCGTCAGGTCGCCGCGCTCGATCGCCTCGACGCGCTGCGAATTCGACTCGACGAGCTGCCCCTTCATGTAGCCCATCTCGACCGCCGCGATGGCGCCGCCGAGATTTTCGATATGCTGGAGTTCGTCGAGCGCCTCGCGCTTGAGCTCCTCGACCTTCTTGGCGATCACGACCGAGCCGTCGAAGATGTCGCCGTATTCCAGCAGGTCGCTCTCATAGGCGAGGATCTGCTGCATGCGCAGCGACCACTGCTGGTCCCACGCCCGCGGCAGGCCGAGCGCCTCGTTCCAGGCCGGAACTGCACGGCGCGCGCACGCGCACTTCTTCGACAGCGTGACGGCGAGCATC
>CAVUYV010000031.1:0-23123 GCA_963745785.1 uncultured Alphaproteobacteria bacterium
TCGTGAAATCGCCAGCGCGATTCTTACATTTGGCATAATCGCATGGCACAAATGTTTTTCCTTTCGATGGCATGAGCGTCAAACGCCAGTCGCTATCCTCTCCGAGATGTTCCCGCTCCATGCCTCCTCAACGATTCGCCCTGCCATCCGAGGTGCCCGGGCTCACGGCGCGGCGGATCGCAGCCGATATCCTCGACGGCGTGCTGCATAAGCACCGCACGCTGGACGAGCAGCTCGAGGGCACCGGCGCGCATCCCGGACTGAAGGCGCTCGCCGATCGCGACCGCGCCTTGATGCGGCGGCTGGTGGCGACCATCCTGCGGCGGCTCGGCACGCTCGGCCACGTGCTGTCGCGGCTGCTCGATCGCGGCATTCCGACCGATGCGCCGCGCGCGCAAAGCGCGCTCTTGATCGGCGCGGCGCAAATTCTCTGGATGGATGTGCCCGATCATGCCGCGGTCGATCTGTCGGTGCGGCTGGTACAGTCGGATCGGCGGGCCGCGAAATATGCCGGGCTCGTCAATGCGGTGCTGCGCCGTTGCGCGCGCGAGGGAAAGCCGCTGATCGAGGAGGTGAAGTCGCAGACGCTCGATGTTCCGCCGTGGCTGCTGAGGCGCTGGATCGCCCACTACGGCGAGAGCGTTGCGCGGGACATCGCGAGGCGATCAGCCATGAACCGTCGCTCGATATCACCGTGAAGTCCGATGCCCGCGCAGTGGGCGACCCGCCTGCACGGCGAAACGCTGCCGACGGGGTCGGTGCGCACGCTGCTGCAGGGCTCGGTGACCATGCTGCCGGGCTTTTCCGACGGCCAGTGGTGGGTGCAGGACGCCGCCGCCGCGCTGCCGGCGCGCTTGTTCGGCGAGGTCGCCGGCAAGACCATCGTCGATCTCTGCGCCGCACCCGGCGGCAAGACCGCACAGCTCGCACAGGCCGGCGCACGCGTCACCGCGGTCGACCGTTCGCCCGGCCGCGTGGCGCGGCTGCGCGACAATCTGGCGCGGCTGGCGCTGGAGGCGGAGACGGTGGTCGCCGATGCCATCGAATGGCAGGGCGGAGAGAGCGGCGGAGGCTTCGACGGCATCCTGGTTGACGCCCCCTGCACCTCGACCGGCACCATCCGCCGCCACCCCGATGTCGCCTGGCTGCGGCAGGAAGCCGATATCGCCGCGCTGACGGCGCTGCAGAAACGCCTGCTGCAAAAGGCGGTCGCGCTGCTCCGGCCCGGCGGAACGCTGGTCTATTGTACCTGTTCGCTGGAACCGGAAGAGGGCGAGCAGGCGATCGCAGCCCTGCTGGCCGCCGAACCCGCCATGCGCCGCGCCCCGATCGAGGCCGGCGAGGTCGCCGGCCTCACCGAGATCCTGACCGCCGAAGGCGACCTGCGGACACTGCCCTGCCACCTGCCGCATCCAGACCCCCGCTTGAGCGGGCTCGACGGCTTCTACGCGGCACGGCTGGTTAAATCCTGATTTTGCACAGCATTTTCGGCCCGCGGCGCTGATTCGCTGCGCTTTCAAGATGGTGTCTTGGCCGCGTTTCCGGATTAAAAGGATTCGCAGAACATTCTCGCAACCAAGGCAGGGCGTGTCGGTCGCTCAACGCAGACGCATCTCGACGCTGATCATGAGCCGCTTCGCGCGGAACCTGATCGCGCGCGCAAGCGGCGGCTCGCTGGCGCTGTCGCGGCTGTGGCCGGGCCGCGCCGATCGCCTGATCATCGCCCCGCACGACCTGCGCACCGCCGACGCCACCCGCGCGGCCGAAATCTATGCCGGCCGCTTCGTGTTCGCCGGCAAGATCGTGACCTGCCACGGGCGCTCGATCTTCGATCTCGAGCCGCCATCGGAAGATTGGGAGGTGGCGCTGCTCGGCTTCGGCTGGCTGCGGCACCTGCGCGCCGCCGATACCGCGCTGACCCGCGCCAACGCCCGCTCGCTGGTCGACGACTGGATTTCTAATCCGGCGCCGAAGCGGCGGCCGGTCGGCCGCCGCGCCGACGTGCTGGCGCGCCGCGTCATCTCGCTGTTGTCGCAGGCTCCCCTGGTGCTCGGCGACACCGACGGCAAATTCTATCGGCGCTATTTGCGCGGACTGACCCGCGAAATCCGCTATTTGCGCTACACCATGCTGGATATTCCCGACGGCGTGCCGCGGCTGCAGGTCTTGATCGCGCTTTGCTACGCCTCGCTCTGCCTTGCCAACCAGTCACGCCACATCCGCGCCGCGACGCGCAAACTTTCCGACGAATTGCAGCGGCAGATATTGCCCGATGGCGGGCACATCTCGCGCAATCCCGGCGCGCTGATCGAATTATTGATCGACCTGTTGCCGCTGCGGCAGACCTTCGCCGCGCGCAACATCGCCCCGCCGCCGGCGCTATTGAACGCGATCGACCGCATGATGCCGATGCTGCGCTTCTTCCGTCACGGCGATGGCAGCTTCGCGATGTTCAACGGCATGAGCAGCGCGCCATCCGATTTGCTGGCGACGCTGCTTGCCTATGACGATACCCACGGCGCGCCGATGGCGAACATGCCGCACACCGGTTTTCAGCGGCTCGATGCCGGCGCGATGACCGTGATCATGGATACCGGCCCGCCGCCGCCGGCGAACGTCAGTCGCGACGCCCATGCCGGCTGCCTGTCGTTTGAATTGTCGTCCGGGCCGAGCCGCATCGTCATCAATTGCGGCATGCCCGCTACCGGCCGTGACAACTGGCGCAGCTTTGCGCGCGGCACCGCGGCGCATTCGACGCTGACCTATCACGATACGTCGTCGTGCCAGTTCGTCGAGCTTTCGGCGATGAAGCGGTTCCTGCAGGGCGCGCCGGTCGTCAGCGGCCCGGCCAATGTGGAAAGCTATCGCGAAGTGGTCGCCAACGGCGTGCTGCTGACCACATCGCATGACGGTTATCTGTCGCGGTTCGGCGTGGTGCATCGCCGGGTGATCATGGTCGCGCAAGACGGCTCCAGGCTCGACGGCGAGGACACCGTATCGCCGGCGCCGGGCGCCCGGATCAAGGGAACCGAAACCGACTACGCGTTGCGGTTTCATCTGCACCCGTCGGTGAAGGCGAGCCGGCTCAGCGACGCGCGCGGCGTGATGCTGGTGCTGCCGAACCGCGACGTCTGGACCTTCGAGGCGCTCGACGACAAGGTCGAACTGGAAGACAGCGTGTTCCTGGCCGGAAATGACGGCCCGCGCCGCACCGCCCAGATCGTGATCCGGCAGGATGCGCGGCACGCTCCCTCGGTCCGCTGGAGCTTTGTGCGCTCGACGACCTCACCCTCGGCGACAGCGGCCAAACGCAATGCCCGCCGCGAGCCGGAATTGCCGCTGTAGAATTGTGGCCAACACAATAAGTAAGCGCCGCCGGCCGGTTTCCGGCTGACAAAACCGTGCTACCCGGCGAGCTTGCCATTTAGGACCGAGACATGACCGACCATCCGCGCCGCGTTACCCGCGCTTTGTTGTCCGTTTCCGACAAGACCGGACTGATCGAATTCGCCCGCGCGCTTGCCGGCCACGGCGTCGATCTCGTCTCCACCGGCGGCACCGCGAAAGCGATTGCCGCCGCGGGGCTGAAGGTCAGGGATGTTTCGGAACTGACGGGTTTTCCGGAAATGATGGATGGGCGGGTCAAGACCCTGCATCCGAAGGTGCATGGCGGTTTGCTCGCCATCCGGGACAATGCCGAACACAAGCAGGCGATGAAGAGCCACGGCATCGCGCCGATCGACCTTTTGGTGGTCAATCTCTATCCGTTCGAGGCGACCGTCGATCAGGGCGCCGGCTTCGAGGAGTGCATCGAAAATATCGATATCGGCGGCCCCGCGATGATCCGCGCCGCGGCGAAGAACCACGATGACGTCACCGTCGTCGTCGAGCCGCAGGATTACCAGGCCGTGCTCGAGGAACTCGCCGCCAACAAGGGCGCGACCACGCTGCGGCTGCGCCGCCGGCTTGCCGCCAAGGCCTATGCCCGCACCGCCGCCTATGATGCCGCGATCTCCAACTGGTTCTCCGCTCAACTCGAGTCGGACGCACCGGATTATCGCGCTTTTGGCGGACGGCTGATCCAGGCGCTGCGCTACGGCGAGAACCCGCATCAGACAGCCGCATTTTATCGCATGCCCGACACGCGCCCGGGAGTAGCCACAGCGCGGCAGGTGCAGGGCCGGGAACTGTCCTACAACAACATCAACGATACCGATGCCGCCTATGAATGCATCGCCGAATTTGACGCGGCGCGCACCGCTGCCTGCGTGATCGTCAAGCACGCCAATCCTTGCGGCGTCGCCGAGGGCGCCGACCTCGTCAACGCCTATCGCAAGGCGCTGGCCTGCGATTCGACCTCGGCCTATGGCGGCATCGTCGCGCTCAACCGCACGCTGGATGCCGACGCCGCGCGGGCCATCACCGAAATCTTCACCGAAGTGATCATCGCGCCCGACGCGACCGAGGAAGCCATCGCCATCGTCGCCGCGAGGAGAAATCTTCGGCTGTTGCTGGCGGGCGGTATGCCCGATCCACGCGCGACGGGCCTGACCGCCAAAACCGTTGCCGGCGGTCTATTGGTCCAGAGCCGCGACAACGCGGTGGTCGATGACATGACCCTGAAGACGGTGACCAAGCGCGCGCCCGATGACGCCGAGTTGCGCGATCTCAAATTCGCGTTCCGCGTCGCCAAGCATGTCAAATCCAACACCATCGTCTATGCCAAGGATCTCGCGACCGTCGGGATCGGCGCCGGGCAGATGAGCCGGGTCGATTCGGCGCGCATCGCCGCGCGCAAGGCGCAGGACGCTGCCGATGAATTGAAGCTTGCCGCCCCGATGACCAAAGGCTCGGTGGTGGCCTCGGACGCGTTCTTTCCGTTCGCCGATGGACTATTGGTCGCGATCGAAGCCGGCGCCACCGCGGTGATCCAGCCGGGCGGTTCGGTGCGCGACGATGAGGTCATCAAGGCCGCCGACGATCACGGCATTGCCATGGTGTTCACCGGCGTCCGGCATTTCAGGCATTGATCGAAGACGATCTTGCTACGCATCGTCATTCCGGGGCGCGAGTGAAACGAGCGAGCCCGGAATCCATAACCACGATCGGGAGTATGCGATTCCGGGCCTGCGCCAAGCGGCGCATCCGGGAATGACGGCGGTTAGGGAGGCCTCAGTCCCTCACCCGCACCAGCAGCGCCAGGCCCGCTACGAAGAACACCACCAGCACCGCCATGCCCGCCTTCTGGCTTGCGGTGATTGCGGTGATCGCGCCGATCAGGAGCGGCCCGACGAAGGAGGTGACCTTGCCGGTCAGCGCGAACAGTCCGAAGTACTGCGCGATACGGTCTTGCGGCGCCAACCGTATCAGCAGCGTCCGCGACGCCGCCTGCAGCGGGCCGCCGGCGGCGCCGATCAGGCATCCGAGCACGAGATAAGCGCGCTCCGCGGCGCCGGAAAACAGCGCGCCGCCGGGCACCGGCGGTGCGACCTTGACGAAGAAGATCGAATCCTTGTCCACCAGCAGGATCGCAACGATCGACGACAGCAGGATCAGCATGCTGCCCGTGATCACGCGCTTCGGCCCCAGTCTGTCGTCGAGCTTGCCGCCGAGCCAGGCGCCGAAGGTGCCGGCGATGGCCAGAATGATACCGAAGCTTCCGATCTGAATTGTGCTCCAGTTGAAGGTGCCGGCCGCGTAGATGCCGCCGAAGGCAAACAGCGACACCAGGCCATCGGTGTAGATCATGTTGGCGAGCAGGAACGCGGCAAGCGATTTCCGCTTCGGCAATTCGGAAAGCGTTTGCCGCAAGTCCGCCAATCCCTCGCGCAGCGCTTCGCTCACCCGGCGTTTGGCCGGATAGTCCGGCGTCAGCAGGAACATCGGCAGTACGAAGACGATGAACCAGATTGCGGTCAGCGGCCCGGTGATGCGGTCACCCTGATGGGTGACGGGATCGAGACCGAACAGCGGCATGAATCCAAACAGCGTGCGCCCGGTCTCGGGGCTGGCGGCGAGAAAGCCCAGCACCAGGATGAGACTCAGGATTCCGCCGACATAGCCGGTGGCCCAGCCGGTGCCGGACAATCGCCCGATCCGTTCCGGCGGCACCAGCGTCGGCATCATCGCATTATTGAAGACGGTGGCGAACTCGACGCCGATGGTCGCTACCGCATAGGCCAGCAGCAGCGGGGCAATCACGCTGGCATCGCCGGGCTTGCCGAACCACATCAGAGAAGAGCCGATCACCAGCAGCGCGCCGAACGCCGCGATCCACGGCTTGCGGCGGCCGCTCGCATCCGCAATCGCCCCCAGCACCGGTGACATCGCTGCGATCACCAGTCCCGCGGCCGCCGTCGCAAAACCCCACAGCGCCTGGCCGCTCGCTGGATCGGACGCCACATGGGTGGCGAAATAGGGCGCGAATACGAAGGTGGTGATCAGCGTAAAATAAGGCTGCGCCGCCCAATCGAAGAAAATCCAGCTGATAACGGCTGAGCGCGGAGGATAAGTCTGCTGCATATCAGCGATGGGTGTATCGGATGTGACGACCGCCATGCTCGAAATGTCCTGCCAAATCACAATCACGAGGAGGCGTTTTGCCTGTTGCAGCGAAACCCATATAGCATTCGGGGCGGCGACGGCTGTGCCGTATTTGCCTTAGCTCAGATTGGCTTTGACCGCGGCGGAATTTAGATGGCCTTCCTTATACAGCGGCGCTCGATATTGGCGGCAATCCTGCTGGTCGTCGCCCATTGCGTGCCGGCTGCCGCGCAGGAGCAGCGGCGCGGCCCTTACACGCCTCCGGCCAGCGACGCTATTCATGCCGTGGTCGCCGAACACGGCATGGTGGTTGCTCAGGAGAAGATAGCCGCACGACTGGGTGCCGATGTGCTGCGGCGTGGCGGCAATGCGGTCGATGCCGCGGTGGCGACCGGCTTTGCCATGGCCGTGACCTATCCGCGCGCGGGAAATATCGGCGGCGGCGGCTTCATGATCATCCATTTGCCGGACCGCCAGGCGGACATCGCCATCGATTATCGCGAGACCGCGCCAGGCGCGATGACGCGCGACATTTTCCTTGGGCCCGATGGCAAGCCCGATATCGCGAAGTCGCGCGATTCCGCGCTCGGCATCGGCGTGCCCGGCACGGTCGCGGGACTGACGCTGGCGCTGGAGAAATATGGCTCAGGCAAGTTCACCCTTGCGGATCTGCTGAAGCCGGCAATCAATCTGGCGCGCGACGGCTTTGTCCTCACCGACGATTGTGCCGATACCTTGCCGGGCTGGTATCGGCGGATGTCGCGCTGGCCGGCGTCGGCAAAGATCTTTTCGCGCGCCGACGGCACGTCGTTGCGCGAAGGCGACACGCTGGTTCAGACCGATCTGGCCGCGACACTCTCGGCGATTGCAGCACAGGGACGACGCGGATTTTATGAGGGACCGGTCGCGGAGAAACTGGCCGCCGGAGTTCGGGACGCCGGCGGCATCATGACAACGGAGGATCTGAAGTCCTACCAGGCTGTCGTCCGCGCGCCGGTGCGCGGCAGCTATCGCGGATATGACATCCTCGCGATGCCGCAGCCGTCTTCCGGCGGCGTCGTGCTGCTGGAGACGTTGAACATCCTCGAAGGCTTTCCGATGAGTGAGATGAAGCAGGGCTCCGCGCCGTCGCTGCACCTCATGATCGAAGCGATGAAGCGCGGCTATGCCGACCGCGCGCGCTATCTCGGCGATCCCGCCTTCGTCAACGCGCCGGTCGCGACCCTGATCTCGAAGGATTACGCGGCCAGGCAGCGCGCCAGCATCGAGCTCGACCGTGCCACGCCGTGGACCGATGCGCTGTCGGCGACGCCACCGCGCGAAGGCAGCAACACCACGCATTTTTCGGTGGTCGACAGCCGCGGCAATGCCGTCAGCAACACCTATACGCTGAATTTCAGCTATGGCGTCGGCCTGGTCGCCGAAGGTACCGGCGTTCTGCTCAACAATGAACTGGACGATTTCACCGCGGCGCCGGGCGCCTCCAATGCCTTCGGCCTTGTCGGATTCGAGGCCAACCTGCCCGGTCCCGGCAAGCGGCCGCTGTCCTCGATGTCGCCGACCATCGTGCTGAAGGACGGCAAGCCGGTGCTGGTGACGGGGTCGCCGGGCGGCAGCCGCATCATCTCCACCGTGCTGCAGGTGATCGTCAATGTGATCGACTATGGCATGGACGTCGCGGCCGCGGTGGCAGCGCCCCGGCTGCATCATCAATGGCTGCCCGATGAAGTGCGAATTGAGCGCGGTTTTACCGACGACACCCTGGCCGCGCTGAGGGCCAAGGGCCATCGCGTGGTCGAATCGCCCGGCTACTCCTCGGCCAATTCGATCGCCGTGACGCCGACCGGATTGCGCGGCGCCCCCGATCCGCGCACCCGTGGCGCCGAGGCGGCCGGGCAATAGTGCTAAAACAATCGGCGGGAGACGCCGCAAGGGAGGCAACGATGACATCACTCAAAGACAAGACCCTGTTTGTGTCCGGCGCCAGCCGCGGCATCGGCCTTGCCATCGCGCTGCGCGCCGCGCGCGACGGCGCCAATATCGCGATCGCCGCGAAAACCGCGGAGCCGCATCCGAAACTCAAGGGCACCATCTACACCGCCGCCGACGATATCCGCGCCGCCGGCGGCAAGGCGCTGCCGATCCTGTGCGACATCCGCGACGAGGCGCAGGTGATCGCGGCCATTGACAAGACGGTCGCCGAATTCGGCGGCATCGATATCTGCGTCAACAATGCCAGCGCCATCAGCCTGACCGATTCGCAAGGAACCGACATGAAGCGGTTCGACCTGATGATGGGCATCAACACCCGCGGCACCTTCATGGTGTCGAAATACTGCATCCCGCATCTGAAGAAAGCGGAAAATCCGCACATCCTGATGCTGTCGCCCCCGCTCGACATGCAGGCAAAATGGTTCGAGCGCTCCACCGCCTACACCATGGCGAAGTTCGGCATGAGCATGTGCGTGCTCGGCCTTTCGGCCGAACTGAAAGCCGCAGGGGTCGCGGTCAACGCGCTGTGGCCGCGCACCTCAATCGCCACCGCCGCGGTCGGCAATCTGCTGGGCGGCGACGCCATGATGCGCGCCAGCCGCACGCCGGAAATCATGGGCGATGCCGCCTATGTCATCTTCACAAAGCCGTCGCGGGACTTTACCGGGCGGTTCTGCATCGACGACAAGGTGCTTTACGAAAGCGGCGTGCGCGACTTTGAGCACTACCGCGTCGATCCGTCCGTGCCGCTGGCGTTGGATTTCTTTGTGCCCGACGACGACGTGCCGCCGCCCGGTGTCACGGTGAGGCCGCTGTCTTCCGTTGGCGCGGCCCAGAAGTCACGCTAGATCCGGGCGCAAGGAGAGAGGGCGTGATTTCGCGGAGATTGTTGGCTGGCGTTGCGGCCGGCGCCTTCGTGCTCGCCGCACTGGCAGGGTCGGCCGCTATCTTTCGTCCCGATCGCGCGCTTCGCGTCGCGACCGGTTTTGTCGCTCAAACCGTTTGCGCGAACATCTTTGTCTCCGGGTTCGATCCGCAAACGGTGTACGCGGAAACCACCGATCGAGACGGCATTCGCCGGTTGCGTTGGGTGCTCGGCTATCGTCTCGATCGCACCGGCAAGACCGTCGATGCCTCGGTGGCAGGCTGGTTCGGCAGCCGGGCTGTGTTTCATGACGGGTTCGGCTGCGTGCTCCTGCACGGACCGAACGAGCCCTATCTGCTCAAGAGCGACATCGATGCGCTGAAGACGCCGAAAAGTCCGCCGCTGCTGCCGGAGATTGCCGGCGCCGCCATCGTCGAGCCGTCCGATCCCAGGCTGAAGGCCGCACTCGATCACGCCTTCGAGGAGCCCGCGACGCCGCCGTTTCGCAGAACCAAGGCGGTGGTCGTGGTGCATGAGGGCACCGTGATCGCCGAGCGCTATGCCGATGGCATCGGCATCGATACGCCGCTGCTCGGTTTTTCCATGACCAAGTCGGTGGTCAACGCCCTGATCGGCCTCTTGACCCAGCAAGGCAACATCTCGCCGTCGTTCCCGGCGCCAATTCCGGAGTGGCGCGGCGCCGCCGACCCGCGCCGCGAGATTGACGTCGAGCATCTCTTGCGCATGACCACGGGTCTTGCCCTCGATGAAACCAACAGCGGGTTCGATGTCTCGAGCCAAATGGTCTACCTGCACAACGACATGGCCGGACTAGCGGTCAAGGCCGCGATGATCGCTCCCCGGGAAAGCGCTGGGCCTATTCCAGCCCGACCACGCAGCTGCTGGCGCGGATCATCCGCGACATCACCGGCGGTCCGGAGCAGACGCTGGCATTCGCCTGGCGCGAGCTGTTCAATCCGCTGGGGATGCGCAACGTGACGCTGCAGTTCGATGGCACCGGCACGCTGCAGGGATCATCGTCGATGCTGGCAAGCGCCCGCGATTGGGCGCGGTTCGGATTGCTCTATCTAAACGATGGCATGATCGGCGGCCGGCGCATGTTGCACGAAGACTGGGTCGATTTTTCAGCCGCCGCCACGCTCGATACCGATTACGGCGCCGGCTTCTGGACCAATCGCAGCGAACACGAACATGCCAAGGCGCGCGTCCGGCTCGGCATGCCGCGGGACGCGCTATTTTGCGTCCGGCGATCTCGGCCAGCGCGTCGTTATATTGCCCTCGCAGCATCTGGTGATCGTCCGGCTCGGCAATTCCGTCGATCCCACCGGCGACATTCGCGGTCTCGCCCGCCTGGTCAAGGAGGTGATCGCGGCGCTGCAGGAGTGAGCCGTCATTCGCACGGTCGCGCGATGGCGCGATGAGGCTCCGCGAACCGTCCAGAAGCTAGAAGAAAAATGGATTGCTTCGTCGCTTCGCTCCTCGCAATGACGAGGAACAAGTCTACCTTCCCACCGTGTACGGTCCGCCCTTCTCGAGCGCGCGGTTATACGCCGGGCGGGCGTGTATGCGTTCCAGAAACGCCATCGCTCTCGGATGACCCTGCTCCAACCCGCCGCGCGCAGCAGCAGCCTCCAGCGGGAAACTCATCTGGATGTCGGCGGCGGTGAATTGATTGCCTGCGAACCATTCGCTTTTTCCCAGTTCGCTTTCCCAGAACGCCATGTGCTGCTTGAGCTGCGGGTTGACCAATGTGGTCAACGCCTGATTGGAGACCTTGCGCACCAGCGGCCGCAGCAGCGCCGGCGCGCGCTTCGGCATCAGCGTGAACAACAGCTTTAGCAACAGCGGCGGCATCGCGGAGCCTTCCGCGTAGTGCAGCCAGTAGGTATAGCGCAGCCGCTCCGGCGTTTTCGGCGGCGGGATCAGGCGCCCCTCGCCATAGGTGTCGAGGATGTATTCGGCGATCGCGCCTGACTCCGCGATGGCGTTGCCGCTGTCGGTGATGACAGGCGATTTTCCGAGCGGATGGATGGCGCGCAACTGCGCCGGCGCACGCATGTCCGGCTGGCGCTGGTAGCGGACGATCTCGTAGGGGACGCCAAGCTCTTCCAAGAGCCACAGCACGCGCTGCGAGCGGGAGTTGTTGAGATGATGGACGGTGAGCATCGCGAGTTCCCCCCAAGCCGCTTTTGGCGCTTTTTACGCGCCGTCCGGTGGTGCCAGCCGCGCGCTGGAAAGTCGAGATGTCCGAAGAAGGCAGATATTACCCGGATGTTATTGACATACGTAAATTTACCCGGATAATATCTGTCACAGAACTTCAGGAGCATTTCATGAATCCCGCGTCCGACATCCCCTGCATCGCCTTCGAGGGCGACCGCTGCATCGCGACCGGCGACCTGCGCGATGTCGCCCGCGCCGCGAAGCAGACGCTCGACCGGCGCAAGGACGCGTCGGTTCTTGTCTTCGATGGCATGACCGGTGGCCCGATCGATCTCGATTTTCGCGGCACCGTCGACGATGTGCTGGCGCGGTTGCCCGACATGGCCCCGCCCGGCACCGCAGAAGACACCGCGGCCCCCGCGCCGCGCGGTCCGGGCCGTCCGAAACTGGGCGTGGTGGCGCGCGAAGTCACGCTGTTGCCGCGGCATTGGGAATGGCTGGCGCAGCAATCAGGCGGCGCCTCGGTTGCATTGCGCAGACTGGTCGAGGAAGCAAGACGCGCCAACAGGGACAAGGACCGGGTCAGACACGCGCAGGAAGCAGCCTATCGCTTCATCGCGGCGATGGCGGGAAACAAGCCGCATTACGAGGAAGTGGCGCGCGCGCTGTTCGCGGGCGATGCGGAGCGATTCGAGGCGTGGACGGCGTCCTGGCCGGCCGACGTGCGCGATCACGCGCGCCGGCTGGCCGCCGACGCGTTCGAGCCTGCGGCCTCGCGCCAGAGCGCGGCCGGTTGATCCCGCGGACCGGGATCGCTAGGCTGGTTGAAATGATAGCGGTCATATAAGAACCGTCACCATCAGGGAGACCGCCGTGAGCCGATCCGCCCCGCAATTCCTGTTCGATTTCGGCAGCCCCAACGCGTTTCTCAGCCACGAGGCAATCCCGGCGATCGAGAAGCGGACCGGCGTGAAATTCGAATATGTCCCGATTTTGCTCGGCGGCATCTTCAAGGCCACCAACAACAAATCCCCCGCCGAATCGCTTGCCGGCATCAAGAACAAGCCCGAGTTTCAGGCGGTGGAGACCGAGCGTTTTGTCCGGCGCTTCGCGGTAAAACCGTACGCGCCGAATCCGTTTTTTCCGGTCAACACCCTCAATTTGATGCGCGCCGCGGTCGCCGCGCAGTTCGAGGGCGTGTTCGAGAAATACGTCGACGCCGCGTTCCATCACATGTGGGTTGAGCCGAAAAAGATGGACGACCCCGAGGTGGCGCTCAAGGCTCTTGCGGGCTCCGGCCTCGATGCGGCAAAACTGTTTGCGCGCGCGCAGGATCCCGGTGTCAAGGCGAAGCTGATCGAGAACACGCAAAATGCGGTCGAGCGCGGCGCGTTCGGCTCCCCGACCTTCTTCGTCGGCAAGGAAATGTTTTTCGGCAAGGAGCAGCTGCGCGAGGTCGAGGAACTGATTTCGGGGAAATGAAATGGAAAAACGCAACGCAACGGCCGCGGTGATCGGCGCCGGCGACTACATCGGCGGCGAGATCGCGAAGAAATTTGCCTCGGAAGGATTCACCGTATTCGCCGGGCGGCGCAACGGCGCCAAGCTCGAGCCGCTGGTGAAGGAAATCGAGAGCGCCGGAGGATCGATCCTCGCGCGCTCGCTGGACGCGCGCAAGGAGGACGAGATCACGGCCTTCCTCAATGACGCCGACAAGCACGCGCCGCTGGAAGTCTGCATCTTCAACATCGGCGCCAATGTCAATTTTCCGATTCTGGAAACTACCGAGCGGGTGTTCCGCAAGGTGTGGGAAATGGCCTGCTATTCCGGCTTTCTTGCCGGGCGCGAGGCGGCACGGCTGATGCTGGCGCGCGGCAAGGGCAACATCTTTTTCACCGGCGCCACCGCCTCCTTGCGCGGCGGCAGCGGTTATGCGGCCTTCGCCGGCGCGAAATTCGGATTGCGCGCGGTGGCGCAAGCGATGGCGCGCGAGCTCGGACCCAAGAACATCCACGTCGCGCACCTGATCATCGATTCCGGCGTCGACACCGCATGGGTGCGCGAGCGCCGCGAGCAGATGTGGGGCAAGGAGGCGCTTGATAATCCCGATTTGCTGATGCCGCCGGCGTCGGTCGCCGCCTCCTACTGGCAGCTTTACCAGCAACCGCGCAGCGCCTGGACGTTCGAGCTTGAAATCCGCCCGTTCGGGGAAAAGTGGTAACACTCCTCATGGTGAGGAGCGCGTCTTCGCGCGTCTCGAACCCGGCCAGTTGACTCTATCCTTCGAGTACGCCGCGCAAAGGCGCGGCTCCCAGGATGAGGCGAGCATGACGGAGAACATAAGGAGAGTTAAATCATGCGCATTCTCGTGGTCGGCGCCGGCGCCATCGGCGGCTATTTCGGGGGCAGGCTGCTGCAGGCCGGCCGCGACGTGACGTTTCTGGTGCGCCCGAGGCGCGCGGCGGAACTGGCCCGCGATGGCCTCGTGATCAAAAGTCCGAGCGGGGACGTGACGTTAAAAAATCCGTCCGCCGTGCAAGCGGACAAGCTCAGCGAGAAATTCGATGTCGTGCTGTTGAGCTGCAAGGCATACGACCTCGACGATGCGATCAAGTCGTTTGCGCCGGCGGTCGGATCGCAGACGGCGGTCATCCCGATGCTTAACGGCATGCGCCATCTCGACGTTCTCGACGAGAAATTCGGCAAGGACCGTGTGCTTGGCGGCCTGTGCGGCATTGCGGTGACGCTCGACGAGCACCGCCATGTCGTGCAGCTCACGCCGGTGTTTCAATCGCTGACCTTCGGCGAGCGCGACGGCACCCTATCGAACCGCGTCCGCGCCATCGCCGAGACCTTTGCCCCCGGCAATATCGGTTCGCAGGCGAGCGAAACCATCATGCAGGACATGTGGGAGAAGTGGGTGCTGCTGGCGACGATTGCCGCCTCGACCTCGCTGATGCGCGCGCCGGTGGGTCATATCCTGGCCGCGCCCGGCGGACGCGACTTCATGCTCGGCGTTCGGGACGAATGCAGCGCGGTGGCAAAGGCGGCGGATTATGCGCCGCGCGAGGCGTTTCTGACGCGCCTCACCGGAATGCTGACGACCGAGGGATCGCCGCTGACCGCATCGATGTACCGCGACATCAAAGCGGGCGCACCTGTCGAGGCCGATCACATCGTCGGCGACATGATCGCGCGCGCCGATGCCGCGAAAGTGCCGGTGCCGAAGCTGCGCACCGCCTATACGCATCTCAAGGCGTATGAGCAGCAGCGGGGGTGACGAGAGTTTGCATGCGCGCAGCTCATAAATGCGCGAGATAATGGGCGAGCGCGGTGATTTCCTCTTCGCTCAGCGGATAGGCGACCTCCGCCATCGCCGCCCCGCCGCCACCGGATCGCAGGCCCGACTTGTAGTCGCGCAGCGCCTTGAGCAGGTAATCCTTGCGCTGGCCGGCGAGGCGGGCAACCGCCTTCGTGCCCGCATACGTATCGGTGTGGCATGACGCGCAGCGCCGTCCCGCGGCAGCCTCCGCGCCTTTGCGGGATAGAGCGGGGTTGTCGTCGGGTGCGGGAGGCTTGGGCGGCGTCAGCGAAGCCAAATAGGCGCCGAGATTACGAATATCCTCATTGCTGATCTGCTCGACGACCGGCTGCATCTCGTCGCTCTTGCGCGTGCCGGTGCGGAAGAAAACCAGCTGCCACTGAATGAACTGATCGGGCTGGCCGGCAAGCGAGGGAATGTTCTCGATTTGCGAAATGCCGCCTTCGCCGTGACAGCCGATGCAGAGCTCGGCCTTTTCCTTGCCCGCGGCGATGTCGGCGGCGTGGACCGGAATGCTTGCGAGCGCTGACAATCCCAGCGCAAGGCCGTACAGTGTACGCGGGACGAACCGGCAGCGCATGATCGACATTCCCATCTTAGCCCGAGTTCGTCATTCCCCGATATGCACTGCACATCTGTGGATGCGCCACTTGGCGCAGGCCCGGAATCCATACTCCCGATGGTGGTTATGGATTCCGGACTCGCTCGCTGCGCTCGCGATCCGGAATGACGCATCTCGAAAACGCAAAGCTGCGGCCACTCGTTCCCGAGCAGCCGCAGCCTCTCAAATGCTCCGTCCTTACTTCTTGTAGCTGATGCGGTAGACCGCGCCGGCCCAGTCGTCGGCGACGAGCATCGAACCATCCTTGGCGAGAACGATGTCGGCCGGACGGCCGAGATAATTCTGGTCGCCCTCAAGCCAGCCCGATGCGAAGATTTCCTGCTTGGCGTTCTTGCCGTCGGGATCGACGATCACGCGCTTGATCCGCGCGCCCTGGTATTTGTGCCGGTTCCAGGATCCGTGTTCGGCGATGAAGATGTTGTTCTTGTACTCGGCGGGGAATTGGTCGCCGGTATAGAATTTCATGCCGAGCGGAGCGACGTGGGCGCCGAGATTGAGCACCGGCGGGGTGAATTCCGAACATTGGTGACCCATCGCAAACTTCGGATCGGGCATGTCGCCCTGGTGGCAATAGGGATAGCCAAAGTGCTCGCCGATCTTCGAGATCATGTTGAGCTTGTCGCTCGGCATGTCGTCGCTGATCCAGTCGCGCGCGTTCTCGGTGAACCAGTATTTTCCGGTGCGCGGATCGACGTCGCCGCCGACGCTGTTGCGAACGCCGAGCGCCCAGACTTCGGCATTGCCGGTCTTGGGATCGACGCGACGGATCTGCGACACGCTGGTCGGCGGAATGCCGATATTGAAGGGAGGCCCGAACGGCACGTAGAACCAGCCGTCCTTGTCGGGCGCGAGGTACTTCCAGCCGTGCGCCACGTAGGACGGCATGTCGTCATAGACCACCTTGCCGTCGCCGAGCTTGTCGAGATTGGCTTCGGCGTTGTCGTATTTGATCAGCTTGCTGATGTCGACGACATACAGCGCGCCATCCTTGAACGCCAGCCCGGTGGGCATCTTCAGCCCCTTGATAACCGTCTTGACCTCTCTCTTGCCGCCCTTGTCGGTGATCGCATAAACGCTGCCGAGGTCGAACGTGCCGACGAACAGCGTGCCATTGTCGCCCCAAGCCATCTGGCGCGCTTGCAGCACGCCCGGAGCGTAGACTTCGATCTGGAAGCCCGGCGGCAGCTTGATCTTCTTCATCATCGCGGCGAGGTCGGCCTCCGATGCGCCGGTCGGCGGACCCGATGGCGGTGCGAGGCCCTTTTGAGCTTCAGTCTCGTCGCCGAGGAACCAATCATCCGGCGGATTTGTCCAGAATTCCTTGGTGCCGGATTCGTACTTCTTGAGCGGCTTGTCCTGCGCGGCGGCCTGACTGGCCCCAGCGACAGCGAAGATAGCCGCGAGCGCAAGAACGGATCGATTGAATGTCGATTTCATCGCGTCACTCCCTGTGCAGCCTGGCGGCTGCGCGTGTTGTTTATTTTGAACGTTTCGAGAGACGAACTTTGGCCTGCTTGAGATGGATCAGACCCTGAAATGTTATCACATCCATTGAGGGAGAGAAGCGCGCCGCGCGATTCCGCAAGAGCAAAAATAAAGTGAGAAAAAATTTCTTTCGACCGGTTTTATTCGATGCAATTTTTGCGGACGCTGCGATGCGGTATCGGACATTGCTTCGCATCTAGCTGCGGCAAATTGTTGCGCCTGGCGTTGACGCCATCGTCGCATCTGGATCCGTGACGTCAGATCGCGCTGCGGCCGTGACCGTTGGAGCGCATCTTTGGGAAAAACGAAAAGCCCGCTGACATAGCGGGCCTTCGTCAAAGCTTTGCCTGTTCGAAAAGATCTGGAGCGGGCGAAGGGGCTCGAACCCTCGACCCCGACCTTGGCAAGGTCGTGCTCTACCACTGAGCTACACCCGCATCCGAGAGATTGGCGGCGATCGCTCGCCGGCAACGGGCAGAGCTATGCCAAATGCGGCCCGTGAATGCAACAGGCCACGCGGTGCCCGGGAACAGGCCCGATCGACCGGCCATAATTGCGCGATCGGCCCGCAAATCAGCCCAAAAACGGCCGAGCCGGGTTCCGCCGATTGCAAATTGGGCCGTCAAGCGCCAATTAGGGCTGGGACATGCTAAAATAGACCCGATCCTTCACACATAGGCGAGGATTCCCGTGACGATAGTAGAGCAGGGCAGCGGAGCGGCGCCGCAGGCGGCACCCGATCTGATCAAGGAGACGACTACCCAGACGTTCGTGAAGGACGTCATTGAGGAATCAAAGCGGCAGCCGGTGCTGATCGACTTTTGGGCGCCATGGTGCGGCCCGTGCCGCCAGCTCACGCCGATTCTCGAAAAAGCGGTCCGCGCCGCAAAGGGCAAGGTCAAGCTGGTCAAGATGAATATCGACGAGCATCCGGCTATCCCGGGCCAGATGGGGATCCAGTCGATCCCGGCCGTGATCGCCTTCGCCAACGGCCAACCCGCCGACGGTTTCATGGGCGCGGTGCCGGAGAGCCAGGTCAACGCTTTCATCGATAAAGTGACCAGGGCCATGCCCGGCTGCGGGCGAGCCGAATGTCGCGGAAATTCTCAAGGAGGCCGAAGCGGTTTTGGCGGAAGGCGATCCCGCCACCGCCGCGCAAATCTATGCCGAGGTGCTGGCGGTGGACCCGACCAACATCGCAGCGCTGGCGGGGCTTGCCAAATGCTACGTCGCGACCGGCGCCATCGAGCAGGCCAAGCAGACGCTGGCCATGGTACCGGAATCGAAGCGCAACGATCCGGCGGTCAAGGCCGTGCAGGCGGCGATCGACCTCGCCGAACAGGCCAAGGCGCTTGGCCCGGTCAGCGAGCTGGAACAAAAAGTGGCGGCCAATCCGCTCGATCATCAGGCGCGATTCGATCTCGCGACCGCGCTTAATTTCTCAGGCAAGCGCGCTGAAGCCACCGATCAGCTGCTCGAGATCGTCAAGCGCGACCGCAAATGGAACGACGATGCCGCGCGAAAGCAGCTCGTGCAGTTCTTCGACGCCTGGGGGCCGTCCGATCAGGCCACCATGGATGGACGCAAGCGGCTATCGACGATCCTGTTCTCGTAGCGCGTATTCCGCGAAAGCGGTACCGGTCTTGCGATGAGAGTACGCGCCAAGCTGATATTTTGAAGGCTAGCACCGGGGCCGCAGATGCCGATCAATGCCGAATATCGCGGGCCCGGCGACCTTCCCGAGGTGATACCGGTGTTTCCGCTGCCCGGCGCGCTGCTGCTGCCGCGCGGCCAGATGCCGCTCAACATCTTCGAGCCGCGTTATCTCGCAATGGTGGACGATGCGCTGCGCGATGGCCATCGGCTGATCGGCATGATCCAGCCGGACGTTTCCCACTCGCGGGACGAGGACAGACCGAAGCTGTTTCGGGTCGGCTGCGTCGGGCGCATCACCCAGCTCGCCGAGGCCGGCGACGGCCGCTACATCCTCGAACTCACGGGCATCGCGCGCTTCAAGGTGATCGAGGAGATTGCCGTGCAGACCGCATACCGGCAATGCAAGGTGGACTATTTTCCCTACCTCGACGATTTCACGGCGCGCAAAGGCGAGGAGGCCGTCGACCGCGAGGCGCTGCTCGCGGTGCTGACGGATTTTCTCAAAGCCAACAATCTCAAGGTTGACTGGGAAGGCGTCGAAAGCGCCCCCAATGAGGCACTGGTCAACGCGCTGGCGATGATGTCGCCCTACGGGCCGCCGGAAAAACAGGCAATGCTTGAGGCGCCGGACCTGAAAACGCGCGCTGAAATCCTGATCGCCGTCACCGAGATGGATCTCGCCAAGAAGCGCACCAGCGGCGACCCGCCGCTGCAGTAACACCACGCCGGCCACCGGAAGATTTGAAGCAGCAGGGCCGGGAACCTTTGTGGTTCTTGCCGAATTGGAAAGTTCTGGCGCATGATCCGGAAAAGTGGAACCGTTTTCCATCGCATCATCTTCCAACCGAGATCATCTGGCATTCGGCGCAAACTCGTGTCGTCTCCGAAGGAAATCGAAATCAAGCTGCAGCTGCCATCCGCGAATTTCGCGCGGCTCCGGCGCGTGCCCTTGCTCCGCCGGGCAGGCAGCTCGAAGCGCAGCGAAAATCAGGTCTCGGTCTACTTCGACACCAAGCGCCTGAAACTCAAGGATAGCGGACTGACGTTGCGCGTCCGGCGCACCGGCAATCGGTATATTCAGACCATCAAGTCCGATGACGGAAGCCCGTTCGAACGCGGCGAATGGGAAGCGGCGGTCGACGACGGCCGGCCGGACCTGAAGCAGGCGGATGCATCCGCACTCGAACCATTGGGGATCAGGAAACTGCGCAAGCGATTGCGCCCTGTGTTCGAAACTCGCGTGCAGCGCACGAGCTATCCGCTTAAACGCAAGGACTGCGATATCGCATTGACGATCGATCGCGGCGAAATCGATGCCGGCAACAGCACGCTGCCGCTATGCGAGGCGGAGCTTGAGCTGAAGCGAGGCAATAGAGCGCGCCTGTTCGAGTTCGCGCGGGCAATCGCACGCGCGACATCGGGCGAACTTGCCGTCAAAAGCAAGTCTCAACGCGGCTACGAACTTCTCGCCGGCGAGGACGCCGCGGTCGCAAGAGGCGAAGCCGTTGACATTGCGCCGGACATGCCGGCGAGCGCCGCGTTCCGGTCGATCGGATTTGCCTGTCTCAAGCAGATCGTCGCCAACAAACCGGCAATCCTTGCAGGAAACCACGAGGGCATCCATCAAATGCGCATCGGGTTGCGTCGCCTGCGCGCGGCGATATCGTTATTCTCGGATATTGTTGCGGAAGCGGAAGTGCGCGACATCAAGCGGGAACTGAAATGGCTCACACGCGAACTTGCTCCCGCGCGCGAATTCGACGTTTTCCTGACCAGGGTCGTGGCGCCGCTCGAAAAGAGCCATGCGCGATTGACCGGGATGCGAAGCCTGTCGCACGATCTGGCGGACCGGCGTGACGCCGCGGTCGCGCGCGCACTGACGGCGGTCGGTTCGCAGCGATTTCGCGATTTGACGCTGAACCTCGCTGCATGGCTCGACGTCGGCGGCTGGCGCGAGCCGCGAAACGCAACTCTCGCGCCGGCGTTGCGAGCAGCCGATCGAGACGCTGGCCCGCGCACAGCTGACGCGGCGCTGGAAGAAGATTCGCAAACGGGGCCGCATGCTGGCAAAACTCGACGCTCACGCGCGGCACAAGCTTCGGATTCAGGCGAAGAAATTACGCTACGCGGCGGAGTTCTATACGACGGTGTTTCCCGGAAAGAAGGAGAAGCGTCGCGAGACCTTCCTGTCGGCGCTGAAGGACATGCAGGATTGCTTCGGCGATTTGAACGACGTCATCGTGCACGAGAAGCTCACGACCGGGATCGCCAAGGCGTCGATTGAACGGTCGGCCAGGCCGTCCCGACGCGTATTCGCCGCCGGCCTGTTGACAGGGCACGAGGAAGCCCGCTTCAAGCCGTTGCTGGCGGCGGCGGAGCATGCCTACCGCGATTTCAGGAAATTGAAGACCATATTGGCATTAGCCCGGTTGCCCGGCCGGATCGTCAGCCGGTCGCGGCGGCACGGGCGTTGTGTTGCGGCGCCGTCAGCCGCATCAGCATGACGGTCACGACAAGCACGCCCAGATAGACCAAAAGCTGCATTTCCGTCGGCTGATCGGTATAGCCGATCAACGTATGCATGGTCCGGCCGGCGATACTCTTTTCCGAAAGCAGCCAGCCACTGTCCCAGGCCACCCTATCAAGCCGTGTGAGCCAATTGGCACGTTCGAGGAATGCCACCGCCTGCGCCGCCATGCCCGCCGCAAGCAATGTGATCAGGACCGTCGTGGTTGCGAATAATGCCCGCGGCGGAATGCGCATCAGGCCAAAATAGGTCAGCAGGCAAACGGCGCAGCCAAGCGCCAGGCCGATGATGCCGCCGAGGGCGAGGCTCAAGGCCGACCCGCCGTCGGACGCGGCTACGCCATACAGGAACAGCGCGACCTCGCTGCCTTCGCGCAAGACGGCTACGCCGACTACCACAGCCAATGCCAGCAGCGGTTTGGTCGCCGTCCGCGACCGCCTGGCCGACCGCGCGCATTTCTCCGGCCATTTCCCGGCCGTGCCGCGCCATCCAGACGTTGTGCCAGGTCAGCATGATCACGGCGACCGCCAGGATCGCCGCGTTGAACAGCTCCTGCCCCATGCCGGCGAAATAGCTGGGACAGTGCGCCGGCAAACGCTGCGACGATGCAGGCCGCAAGCGCCCCGGCCAGCACGCCGCCGCCAATCCAGCGATTGCGATGCGGAACCCAGCCGGTCACCGCGAGCACGATGCCGACGATCAATCCGGCCTCGAAGACCTCGCGGAACACGATGATGAGTGCGGCCAGCACGGAACCCTCGCCTATTGCACGACCAGGGCGCCGCGCGCCTTTTCGTTGAAGTCGTCGTAAAATTCGTAGCGTCCGGGTTTCAATGCCCGCACATTGATGACACCTTCGCTGTTGGCGGGCGACCACCTTTTCGAACCCGCAGCGACTTGCTTTCAAATTCCATCGCCTTGGCGTCGAGGTTCTTGACCCGGAACGTGATGGGTTTGTCGGCCGGAGCACGCACCTGGCTGGGCTGGAACTGGCCCTTGGAATAGGTCAATTGAATCTCAGTCGCTTGCTGCGCCTGGGATGGAGATGTAGGCAGCACCGCGATTGCGCAAAGCGCGGCCAAGATCAATGTCTCATTGTTATAATCATAACGTACCCTGTCAGCCTTTCCGGGTTAGATCAAAATTCGACGGCGAATTTAAGCCTGGCGCGATGGCGCTGGAACTCGGCCGGTTTAGATTGAGAGACGGGATTGCCGACCTCGCGCCCCGAGACTTGCGCGTTCCACGCCGCCGTCATGAACATTTTGGCGTGAACTGGACATAGAGCGTCGGTCCCAGCATGACGGCGTCGCCGGTGAAGGCCGTTAGATTGGCGGCGTCGTAATGCCGAAGATACCAGACCTCGCCGCCGAGCACGACATTGGACGCCATCCGAAACGACAGCGCCGCCGAGCCGCCGAACTTCGCTTCGCGCTCGGTGTCGCCGACCGCGGTCTGCGTCACTTCGGGTTCGTAGAGCAGGTTGAATTCCGCGTACAGGCGGTTTTCTGAAGCTCGACAATCGGCGTTGATGGTGGCTTCGAATTCGTAATTGTGCACTCGCTCGCCGCCGGTCTCGTCGATCCGCCGCACTGTTGGCTCGATCGCCAACGTCACCGCGAGCGGATTGCTTGAGGCGCGGGGCCCCTCGATCGCGAGGTAGCGGAGTTCCGCGAAGCCCCCGCTCAAGGCGATCTGATTCCGGTTGTCGAACTCGGTCACGCCGCCGATACTGTGCGTTGATTCGAGCGCGCCGAATTCGATCTGGATGAATTGGTTCGGCGTGAATTCGAACTCGTATTTTGTCTCAGTCGCCCCGTAGTGGCCGTCGCGTTTGCCGAACCGCCCGATGGTGTCGACCGAGAATTCCTTTTCGCCTTCGATGCCGATGCCGGAGCCGGTGGTGAATCGAAATGTATTTGGTCTC
>CAVUYV010000032.1:0-104115 GCA_963745785.1 uncultured Alphaproteobacteria bacterium
GTGTTCGTTCGCCTGAACTGTGGGTAATTCCATCACACCCTAGACAGGCACCTCCACCCGCACACTATGCGCCCCGAGATGGAATCTCTGGAGGGCCTAGGGGGACAGTCTCGCAAAGGCCATGCGGTGAAATGCCCGCGTGGCCTTTTGTCTTTTATTTGTCTGACCGGGAAAATAGGGTCCCTGGGTGAATGGCCGCTTCTGGCACATTTCGGAAGTGCCGTAATGTCCGACTTGAGTCCGGGATGCGCACCAAAGCGGACATCCGCTGACCACTCTGAATTTATGGGTTCAAACTCTAATTGTCTCGCTGACTCCAGTCCGCTGCTTCGCCGATGTGAGGTGGAAGACGAGCGGGATGCCTCGGGCATCGCTGAGACAATGAAGGTGAACCCGCCCCGCAAACGGCCAAAAGCTTGTGCTGAGGATCATACGTGGGCCAGACATCTCAAGAGTATCTCAAGGGGATATGGCGATTAAATCATGGTTTGCTGAAAGTCTGGGATTGGCAACCATGCGAATACTTTTGTCAGTGACCTCGCTCGGGCGAGGTCGGCACAGAGGAGCATGACAATGCCGTTGATAGAGGTCCATCTGATCGAAAAAGTGTTCAACCCCGAGCAAAAGCGACAGATCATTCAGAAATTGACCGATGCCATGGTCTTGATCGAAGGCGAGAACATGCGGGGGGTGACCTGGGTGAAGATCTCCGAAGTAGCCAGCGGCGAGTGGGGCATAGGCGGCAAGCCGCTGACCACCGAAGCGGTTAAGGAACTTGCCGCCGGCCGCCACGCCGCGTGACGAGCCATCGCGCTGGCATCGCTGGAAAGGAATAGTCCCGAGAGCGGTGCCAGCTACGCAAGCGCACGGGACCGCGGTCAGTGATCGCAACAGATCGGAGGAGGTTATGGCCCCAACGCAAAAGATCAGGCCCACATTACACTCGCGCCCCAAGCAACTATTCCTTTGCCCAATCACCAACTATCCGTGCGAGGGCGATCCTTCCTATCTATGCGAAGAATACGGCTGCGCTCGCAAAGGAGGCTTATCGCCACGCTCCGATGAAAATTCATAAACCAAAGTTCTTCTGATTGTCGCCGTTCGTCCGAGGCGCGTTCCCATTTTCGACGTGAAAGGCGCTTCGATTGAACAACCGAGCCCTTCAGCTGCAAACCCAATGACCGCCCTGATTTCTATTTTCTGGGCCAGCACCTTTTTGATCGCGTGATTAAAGCGCCATGTGTCCGGTGATGGCACGAATCATCCGGCCGGATGATGCGCGGCTGCGGTCGATTGCCGAACATCGCGCATCGCCAATCTTGGAGGTTGTCGTGCTAGACGCTGCCGATGCGCTACCGCTGGCCGTAGAACTCGCTGAGCCACCATGGCGACAGGCGCTAGAGCGATCAGTCCAAGACCACTGTGATGTCTCCGATAAGCCCGAAATCAGGCGAGACGCCTTTTCGCCTTACAATCATAGAGGGACGGTCGTCGTGGCGAGCGCCTGGCTCGTATTCTACGTCATCGCTGCCATCCATCATTTCATAGCATCATAGTTCAGTCGTTCCGATGCACAGGTGCGGCTAACGTTGCCCGAGCTGGGTTCAACCACGTCCAGAGCGCGGTTCGCTGAGCCGGACGGACACGCATGGAGCGCGCGCCACAGTAAACTTTGTGCGGTGCATGAGTCCGGAAGTGGCACGAAACGGACATGCCGAAGTATCTCGGCGATGTCCGTTGTTGGGTGAACAGCGGAAAACATGTGCTCGCATTGAGCTTTTCCGGTTTTGACCCGAACCGGACATCGGCGGTCACCAAAGTACATGCGCTCAAAGCAGCGTTTCTGCCTATCCAAGCACTTACTCAAACCGTTACGATGCCGTCTCCTGAGTTTGGGGACGGATATGCAGCGTCGCGATTTCATCACACTTATCGGCGGCGCGGCAGCGGCGTGGCCGCTCAAGGCCCACGCGCAGCAGCCGGAGGGGATGGCCCGGATCGGAGTGATGTTGGCACTCAGTGCGAGCGATCCCGAAGCAAAGCCGTTCGTCGCGGCGCTTAAGAAAGGCCTCCAAGACCTCGGGTGGATAGAAGGCCGCAACATTGAGTTCGATTTCCGGTGGCCGGCAGCTGATCCTAACCGTATCCGAGCTTATGCGACCGAACTGGTTGATACAAAGCCGAGCGTAATTCTCGTCAACAGCACCACCGCGACCGCGGCCCTCCAGCGGGAAACTCTCACTGTGCCGGTAGTATTCGTCAATATTGCCGACCCAATTCGCAGTGGGTTCGCTGCAAGCCTTGCAGCGCCAGGTGGCAATATCACTGGCTTTACAAATTTCGAAACCGCGATGGGGGCAAAATGGCTGCAGTTGCTTAGGGATGTTGCGCCTGAAAGAATACGCGCCGGACTTCTATTCAATCCAAACACCCACAGTGGTCAATATTTTCATATAATTGAGACGACCGCTCCCTCGCTCGGGATGGAGTCGTTCCAACTACCCGTTCAGGATGCGGCAGGCATTGAACGCGCCATAGCCTCGCTTGGCCGCGACGTGAATGCAGGCCTCATCGTGCTTCCCGACATCTTCCACTTTCCTCATCGTGATCTGATTGTCGCATTGGCGGCCGAGCACCGCTTGCCCGCAATCTATCCGTTCCGTTTGTTCGTTACGGCCGGGGGCCTCATTTCCTACGGAATTGATCTGGCTGATCTTTACCTTCGCGCTGCATCTTATCTTGATCGCATCCTCAAGGGTTCCAAACCTGCCGAACTGCCGATCCAGCAGCCGACCAAATTCGAACTGGTTATCAATCTCAAGACAGCGAAGGCACTCGGCCTCACCGTGCCGCCCACACTGCTCGCCCGAGCCGACGAGGTGATCGAATGACGTTGCCGTTTGCTGCGCTGCATGAGTCTCCTGTTGGCCGCGTTACGTCGGCTGTTGGTCAGGGAACGATGCCGCGGCAAGCCCAGGCGACATTTGCGAATGACCTCGGGCCATCGGGCTGGCCGGCCTCGTAGGCATCGCGCACGGCGACGTCGGTGCGCACCCGCTCCGCTGTGTCCAGCGTGGTCATATATTTGCCCAACGCCCTTGGTTCGCCCGCGTCCGCGCTGCCGTCGATCACCGCGGCATCGGCCCGCTCCTCTATCGGCTCAATGTCAGTCGGTTCGTCGTTGCAAAAATGGCGAAAGAGCACGTCTACAGCGATCCCGATTGGCTAACCGGCGACCGTCTGGAGCCAAAGCTCACCGTGACCCGCGCACCGGGCGCCAGACATGCTTCGGTACGCTTCGTGACCGGTGGTCTTGACCTTGTGGCAGATCGTGCCGCTTTCCTCGACCTTGCCCAGCAGGCGAAGACGCCAATCCTTGCGGTTTACGGCGATCAGACGCCGGCAAAGTCACGCGCCGAAATGGAAGCACTTTCCGTCCTGCCCAACGTCAGCGTCAACCGCCTGCCGGCCGGAAAATTGTCGATCCATGAGAAATTTCCAGAGGCAGTCGCGCATGTCATCTTGCCATTCCTCAGCGAATGATTTTGACGCGACCGAGCATGAAACCCCAGCTGAAAGTTCGTTAGCGTTTCCGTTACTTCTTCCCGACGACAATCAGCGGCTTGTCCTTGGCAGCTCTGTTGTGGCCGACCAGAGCTTTGATGCTTGCGCTGGTGTTCTCATTCCGGGCGAGATGGACGAGATCGGCAGCGATGATCACCGGCTTCGCCGCGATAGCGCTCATGGTCGCGAGCGGATTAAGAGGCGCGCCAAATTATGTTTGAAGGTCGCCGACTTCCGAGATGGGTCCAAAACCGGAAAAGCTCCATGCGAGCATATGTTTTCTGCTGTTCACCCAACAACGGACATCGCCAAGATACTCGGCACGTCAGCCACAACCCGACATCCCACCCGACACGCGATGACAATCGAGAGGGCCAGCCCTGTAGGCCAGGCCGGCAGGAACGGCCGTCAACCCGGCAATCCATCCACCCCTGTTGCTGTTCGGTGTAGGATACCCGCCCAAAGGGCAGCGCATGGAGGCGACGGCAAGTCGCACGTCATTGACTGCCGCGGCGCATTTTCAGTAAATTAGAGCGCGATCGGACGAGGTAGCGTCATGACGAGCAGGCTTGCACTGTGCGCGACTGTCGCGGCGGCAGTCCTTTTCAGCACCGGCGTCAGCGCATTGGCGCAGACCTATGAGGTGGCAAAACTCGTCCCCGGCTCGGCCTTCCACGGCGTGCATGGGCTCGGCATCGACAAGGCCGGGCGCCTGTTCGCCGGCAGCGTGGCCGGTGCGGCGCTCTACGAGGTCGATCGCAATAACGGCACCGCCAAGATCGCGATACCCGCGCCCGAAGGCATGGCGGACGACATCGCCTTTGCGCCCGACGGCACCATGGCATGGACCGGATTTCTCACTGGCGATCTCTACTCCCGCAAGGGCGACGGCCCGATCAAGAAGCTCGCCTCCGGCCTGCCCGGGATCAACTCGCTCGCCTACCGCAAGGACGGCAGGCTCTATGCGACAACCGTGTTCCTCGGCGACACGCTCTATGAGATCGACGTCGAGGGCGTTAAGCCGCCGCGCATGATCATGGAGAAAATGGGCGGCCTCAACGGCTTCGAATTCGGCCCTGACGACCTGCTGTACGGCCCGCTGTGGTTCAAGGGCCAGGTCGCCAAGGTCGATGTCGACAAGCCCGAGCTGACGGTCGTCGCCGATGGCTTCAAGATTCCTGCCGCCGTCAATTTCGATTCCAAGGGCAATTTGTGGGTGGTGGACACCGCGCTCGGTCAACTGGTGCGGGTCGATCCGAAGACCGGGGCGAAGAAAGTGGTCGCTCAGCTCAAGCCTTCGCTCGACAACCTCGCGATCGACGACAAGGATCGCATCTTCGTTTCCAACATGGCCGATAATGGAATCCAGGAGGTCGATCCCGCGACCGGCGCCGCCAAGCAGCTGATCATCGGCAAGCTGGCGCTGCCCGGCGGCATCGGCGTTGTTTCCGACGGCGCCAAGGACACCATCTACGTCGCCGACGTGTTCGCCTATCGTACGGTCGATGGTGCAACCGGCGAAGTCTCCGAACCCGCGCGAATGCACGCCGACGGCGTGACGCTGGAATATCCGATGAGCGCTACCGCCAAGGGCGACGAGGTGATCCTGTCGAGCTGGTTTACCGGCACGGTGCAGGTGATCGATCGCAAGAGCGGCAAGACGCGTGAGATGATGCACGGCTTCAAGGCGCCGCATGACGTTATCCGGCTCGCCGACGGCAGCATTCTGGTCAACGAGCTCGGCAACAAATCGCTGATCCGCGCCAGCGGCGAGCACGGCAAGGACCGCAACGTTCTGATCGGCAACCTCGAAGGCCCGGTCGGGTTGGTCGGCGGTCCGAAGGGTGAAGTCTATGTCACGGAGGCCGTTGCCGGGCAGGTCTCGAAGGTTGAAGGCAATGGCGAGAAAACCGTGGTCGCCAAGGACCTTAAAATGCCGGAAGGCATCGCGCTGGCGGGCGATGGCAAACTGATCGTGGCCGAAGTCGGCGCCAAACGGATTGTCCAAATCGATCCGCAAAACGGAAACGTCACCGAAATTGCCGGCAACCTTCCGATCGGCCTGCCGGCGGCGGCGCCGGGCGGATTGCCGGTACCGACCGGCGTCGGTGTCGGCGAGTCCGGCACGATCTACTTCTCGTCCAACATCGAGAACGCGATCTACAAGGTGACGAAGAAATAGGCGCGAGAACCAATCGCGGTGCTGACATTAGCTCCAAGCGAGCGGTTCCGGAGGCGCGAGGCCGACCTTGCTCAGATAACCCGCAAGGCCGGTGATGCCGGTTTTGATTTTGCCCCACCCGTGGACGAACAAGATGGCACCGACGGTGATGCGGATCATCGGGTACCAGAGGCAACGTGGAATCCGGCAAGCCCGGGAAACAGGAGCATTGGTTCCTTGGGATGCCCTAAATTCATAATGGTGCTTGATCCTCAAATTGCGGCCTCGGAATAATTACTGTTCCTGAAGTTTTGTGATCGTCTTGATCCCACCGATTTCCGTAGCGAAAAAGGTAACCTTATCGCCAGCATGCAACGTGTCTAACGACAAGCCCCTTTGTGTTTTGTACTCTTGGGTGGTGCCGCCGCTATTCGCTCCGGTAGTGCCGCTTTGCGTCTGTTGAATCTCGACAGTGCGGTTGATCCGGTCAATTTTGGTGATCGTGCCGGTGAGTGCTTGTTGGGCCAAAGCCGCCGAGCTGATCGTGAGGGCCGCAGTACCGGCCAAAACGATCTCTGCGATTTTCATGGCCGTCTCCCGGTTGTTGAACGCGTTAGGCCGTGGTGGCCGGATTGGTTCCGATAGCCAAGCGCGCGAAGATCGCCGATTGCCGGGGCCGCTGTGCGGGCGCAGTCGTTGAGGGTGGCCAATCGCACGGCCTTCCACGGGCTTCGGTCGATATATTTTAGTCGGCCACCCGATTTGGTGGCAACGACTTTGAGATCGTCGAGTTCTGTTTGTGCTTCGGTTCCGAACATCCGAACGACGGTCCCCGAGCCACGAAGCCGATGGGGAGTTTGGAGTCACGATCGGAGTTTACCAGATTCCTGAGCACTTCTAGGGAGGTAACAATGAACAGACGCACATTTTTGGCGACGACGGCGGCTGCCGCGGCTTCCGCAACGATCAAGGCGGCCTCTGCGGCGACCGTAACGCCATTCGGCCAAACGGGCGCTCCGACCAGGTCAACTGGGCCGTTGCGTTTGGGGCCACTACCCGGGAGTCGCTATCCGGATTCACACCTCGAGTCCGCCAAGCCCAAGCTCTCGTTCGGGCCTAACGATTTTCCGGCCTTCGCCGGTACCATGGCGGTTGAGCGCGTCGCAACCGGGTTCCGCTGGGCCGAAGGCCCGGTCTATTTCCCGGCTGGGCGCTACGTGCTGTTCAGCGACATTCCCAACAACCGCATCATGCGCTTCTCGGAGGATGACGGTCACGTCAGCGTATACCGCCAGCCATCGATGAACTCGAACGGCAATACCATTGATCGGGAGGGACGCCTGATCACTTGCGAACATAGCGGCCGACGGGTCACCCGGACCGAACTCGACGGTTCAATCACCATCATTGCCGACAAGTACAACGGCAAAAAGCTGAACTCGCCGAACGACGCGGTCGTCACTTCCGACGGTGCGATCTGGTTCACCGATCCAGTCTACGGCATCGGCGGCTTCTATGAGGGCATCAAAGCCGAGCCTGAGCAGGAGAAGCACAACGTTTACCGGGTCGATCCGAAATCCGGTGACATCAAGGTTGTCGTCGATGACTTCGTGGAGCCGAACGGTATTGCCTTGTCGCCCGACGAGAAGAAGCTCTATGTCATCGACACCGGCTTCACGGACGGGCCGGACAATCCGTCGCATATCCGCGCGTTCAACCTGAATGTTGGGGTAGGAAAGGCATCGAACAGCAAAGTCTTTGCGGAAATGCCCAAGCCTAGCATTACCGACGGGATGCGCTGTGACACCGAGGGGCGTGTTTGGTGCTCCGTAGGTTGGGGCGATCCGAACGAGGACGGCGTGCGCTGCTACACTCCAGAGGGCGATCTGCTCGGCAAGATCCACATTCCGGAAACGGTCGCCAACCTGTGCTTCGGCGGCCAGCAACGAAATAGACTTTACATCTGCGGCTCGACATCGCTCTATGCAGTCTACACGAGTGTGCAGGGCGCTATGAAGCCATGACCAGTTCCGACGCATCAACAGCGATTTGATCCCTCTGGCCGAAGGCCGGGGCTTTAATTCTCGTGACGCAACAGGTGGCGGGCTACTTGAAGAGGTAGTCCGCAGTGCGGGTTTAGCAGCAAGAAGTGACGCTGCAGCTTCGTAGGTTCAGGGTAAAAACCGGAAAAGCTCAATGAGAGCATATGTTTTCCGCTGTTCACCCAACAACGGACATCGCCAAGATAATTCGGCATGTCCGTTTCGTGCCAGACTCGGACATTCCCGGCTTGTTCGTGGCCTCGCCGTTGATCTGAATCATGCTAAGGATCGATTTCAGGCGCGGCTGGCTTCCAGCAGTCGCCTGTTGTTCTCCAACAGGCGGTTGATGATTAGTTGCAAAACGGCGAACCCGAAAGATGTATCCTGAAAATAAAGCTGCCTGGCCTTGCTTTCAGAGAGCTCGTAAAGGCGGCAGTCGGTGCGGCAAACCACCGTTGCGGTGCGCTGCTGATTTTGGGCGAAGACACCGATTTCTCCAAGGATCGCTCCAGGCTGCAACCTCTTGCCGAAATCCGTGATTTCGAGTTCCCCATCTGCCAAGTAGTAGAGCCGATCCGCTTTCTCTGCCTTGCGGATGAGGGTTTCACCGGCGGTGAAATTGCGTGCCGTCATGTAGGTCAGCAGGCTCTGAATTGAGAATCCATCACGATGAGCATTCTGCGCGTTGCGAACCGGCCGCTGAAATTGCACTAGCCGCACCAGATTGATCGGGAACAAGATGATGTGGAGAATAAGCACTGGATACAGGTGGTCGAAATAGCCGTAAGAACAAAACAGCACGTTGCTGACGAGCGCCAAGATGCGTAGCGGAACCATGGTGCTCATGCAGAACGTTGCGAGCACCGTCGCAGACGCGGCGTATCCCAAAACGTCGACCTCCAACATGCGACCTCCTTTGCCCGGCAAAACGTTTCGCACTCACTGAAGGCCCATCGCCATAGCGCAAGAGGTCGAAACCAATAACGCAAGGCCATTGATATTGAACTCCCCTTCAAGATTGCGACCGAACAGGCTCAGCCACTTTTCCTGCGCCTCGTATGCGAGCTTTTCGCGCTCCGCGGCGCATTCGTATTTCGTGCCGGCTTCGTTCTGAAGATGATGGACCATCTCATGTACGAGAACAGATAGTTCGGCTGGGGTGTGGCCGGTCCACTTGTCTGAAAGATAGATTGTCTTAGTCTGATCGTTGTAGACGGCGACGGTCTCCCGCATCTGTCCGAGGGACGCTTCCTTGGTTTCAATGGCTGATTTCCCCAGCCGGCGGGATGAAGATCGACCTTTGTGACGCAGATTTGCCATATCGATCGATGGCACAAGCTCGATGCGCGGGGGAGTGAACGTCGCAGGAAGAGGGTAGTTAGCCGAAAGCCAAACCACGATTGCCGTCAAAAGCGCTTCCATATGCGCCCCCATGCATCCATCTAAAAGACACCGTACTAACCCGCGAAATACCCCCCGGAGCTGCAAGCGGATATGATCTACTTCACATGCCAACCATTTAGACAGGATTCTATTCACGGTGCCCGCGAAATCGGCATCACAAGTCGCACGCAGGCGGCGGCGTGCTTTGCGGGACAGTCCAGCTACTGATGTACTTAGAGCTGGTCCCGGTTGTCTGAACAGAATCTCCGCGTCGATAAGTGGAACCTCTGCCGGGGTTAGGCTGCCGGACGGAGCGGCAGCGGGGTGAAGTAGGCTTGATCCGGCGTGCCGCCGTCAAGACTCGAATGGGGGCGACGGCGATTATAAAAGTCGAGATATCGGCCGATCGAGTTGCGCGCCTCGCCGACGGTTTCGTAGGCTCGCAGATATACCTCCTCGTATTTGACGCTGCGCCACAGCCGTTCGACGAACACATTATCCCGCCAGGCCCCTTTGCCGTCCATGCTGATGGCGATGCCCTTGCTGGCGAGCAGGCCGGTAAAAGCTGAGCCGGTGAACTGCGAACCCTGGTCGGTGTTGAAGATCTCCGGCCTGCCATGGCGTGCCAAGGCATCTTCCAGGGTCTCGACGCAGAAGGCTGCTTCCATCGTGATCGACAACCGCCAGGACAAAACACGACGTGTCGCCCAGTCGAGCACGACGGCGAGATAGACGAAGCCGCGCGCCATCGGGATGTAGGTGATGTCCATAGCCCAGACCTGGTTCGGACGCGTGATCTCCGTGCCGCGCAGCAGATACGGATAGATCTTGTGGCCGGGTTCGGGCTTGGTGGTCCGCGGACGGCGATAGAGCGCCTCTATCCCCATCCGCCGCATCAGCGTCTTCACATGCCGGCGGCCGATCTTGCACCCCTGGGAAGCCAGCAGGCCTCGCAACATACGCGAACCGGCGAAGGGGAACTCAAGGTGCAGCCGATCCAGATGCCGCATGATCGCGAGGTCGGCAGACGACACCGGGCGCGGCAGATAATAAACGCTGCCGCGGCTGATCTTCAAAACGTCCGCCTGCTTGGTGATCGACAGATCGTGCTTGCGGTCGATCATCGCTTTGCGCTCAGCAATCCCGCCTTGGTGAGCGCTCCTTCTAAAAAATCGTTCTCCAGCGTCAGCTCCCCGATCTTGGCATGCAGCGACTTCACATCGACCGCGGGCGTGACCGGCGCTGGGCTCCCCGTGCCGAACACGTCGGAAGCCCCGCCCTCAAGTTGGGCTTTCCAGGCGGTGACCTGATTGGGGTGGACGTCGAAATGCTCGGCCAATTGGGCCAGTCGTCCGGTCGCCCTTGATGGCGGCAAGCGCCACCTTCGCCTTGAAGGCCGGTGAGTGATTCCGGCGGGCTCGTCTGTTCATGGTCTCTCCTGTTCGCGGCCATCATCGCCGCTTTCAGGCAGAAACTCCACTTATCGCCCTGTGCAGATTTGCGGGACCGGCTCTCTTTATGGAAAATACCTCCGGTGTCTAAAAGGGGGTGCGCATGAGATACCTGCAGCCACAGTTGCAAAGGTTCATATAAATCGAGCTGTTGGTAAAAGCCGCACGTTGTGCCTTATAAAAAATATTTTAGGACGCCTCCGCATTCTCCCCTTCCCGAAGGGACAACTCGTCCATTAGCGTGAAGGTTCTGCGATTTCATCTGCACGGCGGCAAACATCGACTCAAACATGATCAGGTCTAAGGTCACCGCTGATCGCGATGTTGCTTGGGTCAACGCTTCGGGGCGCGGCACCGCTCACGATCCTGTTAACGTGTTGCATTGAAACAAGCCCACGAAATATTCCAGCCCGCCAACGCAGCCGTTTTTCCGGTCAGACGAAATCATCGCGAAAAGAACCGGCGGTAACGGCGATCTTGGCCGCTGACGTGGTCGGTTGCCACCTTGCTGCTGGCCAGCGTTGGCATGAGAGGGCACGGCGAGATCAGCCCTTCAAGTCATATTCAGCTTTGAGCCGCGCGGCGATCTGCTCGACCATTTCGCGACGATCGGCGTCGTCTCCTGATCCTTCTTGCATAACCTTCGCTGTCCAACTGTCGCCGTCAGGCTGAACGGAAATTGTCATATCGGTAGGCCAGTCGCAGATGTCCTCCATTTCGACCTTGATAGAGGCTTCGAGTTCGGCGGCTGTTTTGCTCGGTTTCTTCATGGTTCTATTGACCCCACGCGCAACATCAAGTTCGTGGCGCGTTTGATCGGTCTTACCTTGTCACTTGCAGACCTCCGCGATACCGGCGTTTTGCAGTCACCGACGACGTTAAGCCTTGGTCGCTAGTTGACGTCTTAAGCGCCAACTAATTCCCGAAGGGTTCCGGCGATTTCCTCAGGCAAGTACGGCTTTGGTAAAAAGCGCCCACCTTCGGGCAAATCGTCTATCCGGATATTTACGCGCCCGGAAGTCGCAATGATTTTTATCGGCGGCCATCGCCCTCGCACCGCGTGCGCAAGCTTGAGGCCGTCCATCGAGCCGGGGATTTGTATGTCAGTAAAGATGACCTTGATGTCTGGACGACCTTCCAAAATCTCAATGGCTTCATCGCCGTCGGCGGCTTGGAGAGCCTCAAATCCGGCATCTTCGATCATTTCGACAGCGTTGATGCGTAGCAAAAGCTCATCTTCAACGACGAGGACCGCGGGTCGCCTTGGGGCTGGAGTACTCATTGGGCGGCCTCCATTTAAGGCAAGTGACCCTAGGACCTCATCGTTCCGATGTTTTCAAAATAAATGTCCGGGACCGAACATTGGGTGGTTCCCTCACTCGAACTTTGGGGGTCCGGTGTGAGGGCCAACGCTCGCCAATTGGCCTTCGCCCGCCCCGCCACTATGACGGGTAGCGGACCGACGCCTGGGCTCTTTAGACCGTTATTGTGCCTGTAGCGGGGAATTTGTTCTCGTTTGAGGTTGAAGTCACGCGGCTTTTAAGCCGACGGCTTGGACGAGGGTATCGAGATCGTCGATGACGCGCTGATAGAGGCGATCGAGTTGAGACCGCCTCTGGGATTCGAGCCTTTTATCAGCTTTGAAGGGGCTGAGGAGACCTGCCATGAGTGGGGCATAGACCCGTTCGAAGAGCTTCAGGAAGATGAGGCAGATCGAGTATCCCTGCGGAAGGAGTTGATAGCGTCGAGAGTTCGGGAGCTTGGCAACAAGACCTTTGGCACGGAGTTTTGATAGATCATAGCGGAGCGAGGCGAGCGTGTAGCTGTCGGGGACGCAGCCAAGCGCCTTGATGACGGCGGGATAGATTTCGGCAGTTGTGAATGTATTGTCGGCTGCGACGTGTGCGAAGCGTACAAGCGCGTGCATCAGTGCAAGTTGCCGAGGATGATCGAGCTTGAGGCCAGGAATGCGCTTTCCGGTCGATGTGATGGTCGGCTCCGCGAGCTTTCGCAACTGACCGCGATCAACGAAGGTTTCCAGAATGTCTTGCTGGACGTTGAGGTAGTTATCGTTGATCTCCGACAGAGATTTTTGGAGAGCAGGCAAATTTTCGACGGCTTTGTTGACGCCGTAATCGTTGACGTTGTTGCTCGCGGCCTCGGTCCGCAGGATGATGTGATCACGAACGTATTGCTTGATGAAGCCGTTGCGATAGTGGCTGCGAACCACCGGATTTGGAAGGTTCATGTCCTCGATCTCGGTTTGCAACTTGCCCCGATATTGCTTGGTGACCTTGCGACCGAAGATCACGGTGATCTTATTCGGCTGACCGATTGTTCGATTGGCATCGAGCAGGCGTTGGCCAAGATTATCCAGTGCCGCGCGGCGATGGAAGATGAGGTTGTCGCAATATTCGACCTGCGAGAAGAACAGCCGGTGCTGGCAGCCGGCGTGCTCGCGTTCTCTTGCAGTGAAGAAGGGCGTGAGGTGCGCCAGCCATTTTTGACCGCAGGTCACCAGATCCCGAGGGGTCAGCGAGTTGGCGAGCTCTTGCATGCGATCAGGAACTGCGCATTTCAAGAAGGCATTGGCGGCTTGCTTAAATCCGATGCCGTGCTGGCGCATGCGGTTGGCCAGCCAATGGTGCTGATTGAGACAGATACGGGCGGAGAATGGAAGGTACGGGCAGACCCGCACGAACATCCGTCCCCAATTCCGGTCATTGATGTAAAAGTTGTATTGAATGACCCAGCGCTGCGCGAACTGGAGGTGCCATCGGTTTGCGACCTTGTCGCCGATGGCAATCATGATCCGCGCCGGTTCTCGCGCCTTGAGGATGGCCACGACGGCATCAGGCTTGGCCCGTTCGAAATACGGGTCGATAAATTCGTCACGACGGCCCTTCGGCGCTTCGACAATCGGGATGTTGCGCTTCTCGGCCCGCTCCGTCACCCAGCGTTGAAACTGATCGGCGATGCCGCGCAGTGTTTCTCGGGTCACCGGGTATAGCTGGCGATAGGTATTGAAAAAGCCGACGACCCGCTCGGGCTGCTGGAACGGTTGAATCAACCCGTTCAGCAAAATCCTGTCAAAACAACGATAATGCCAATTGATGCTGTCTTTGTGGTGCTCGTAGAAGGAGTTCATCGCCAGCTCCCGGCTAATGTCTTAGCAACGGGATCGTAGAGGCAATTTCTGGTGTCTAAAACATGCCTCCCCATGATACCCAGCGATGGTCTACAGCACCCTCGTCACGCTCAGGCGCAAGGGATATCAAGGGCGGAGCCCTTGGCTAGTTCTTATATGCAGTTTCCGTGGGAACGCCCTCTCGGAGCGTCTTCCAATCCCCCTGCGGTAATCTGCCCGACCGACCGGGCGAAAGCCGCCTATGCACACCCCCAATCTGGGCCGTCCTTTGGACAACCAATTATTGTCGGCCCTGCCCCGTGCTCAATTCGATTTGCTTTATCCCTCGGACGTCTCGGCCTCGCTGGCAAAATAGCGGTGTCGTAATGCGCCGCCATCTCGGCGTAGGTTCGATTGACCTGAGGATCGTAGAGACAAGCCTTGATAACAGCGGTCTTGGTATTGTCCGGCACGAGCAAATGCGGAACGCCACCGATCACCTCGAGGGCGCGGATATGGGCGTCGATCCAGTCGGGCAGCGCTTGCGTCCAGCTCGCGTGCGCAAAAGTGAAGCTCGACGCGCCGAGCACGGCGACGAAGATTTGCGCCTTGCGGATTTCGCCGGTCAGCCGGTCGATGATGACCGGAACCCCATCGCCGGCGTAATCGACGAACAGCCGCTCGCCGGCCGCGTGCGTCTGCCGCATCGTCGGCGACAACTTCGATTCAAAGCCGCGATAGAGCTCGCAAAACCGCGAATAGCTGTAACCGCCGGGATTGGCGGCGACATATTCATCCCAGACGATCACCAGGGTGACGTGCTTGCGCTTCAGCTCCCGATGAACCGTCGGCCAATCCGGCTCGGCGTGGCGGCGATGGCCCCGTTTGGTCCCGTGATTGGCGTAAAGCGCCGTCTCCAGGTCGCCGTCGCTCATGCCGTCCGGCAAGGGCCAACCCAGCCCGGCGCCCTCGAAACGCCTCAACGTCTCGCGCACCGTCGAGGCGGCTAGGCCCAGCCGACGCGCGATTTCGCGCGTTGAAATACCGGCGGAAAACTTCAAACGAATGATCTCGCGCACATGGCGCATCGCAACTCTTTCCGCTGGCATCATCGCTCCCTTGGATTGCCAAAGGAGGGACCCTAAACAGGCCAGCGGAGGCGCTCGTCGCCATTCCAGACCCCAGGCGGCATTATTCCGTTCCGGTGGGCGGCATCATCTCGTTATGGTGGGCGGCATCATTCCGTTACGGCGGGCGACATCATCTCGTTATGATGGGCGGCTTGGACAGGAATCAGCATCTTTGAGGTAGCCTTCAATGATTTCCGCAATTTCCACTTCAGTAATTCTGGACATATTCACCGACTCCATTTCGTGGAGTCGGCATATGCGTTCCGAGATCGGAAACTTTGAGTCAGGACCGCTGACCCACTGGGCCATTGGGGCCGTACAATTAGCAAGTGGCCTATTTCGGCCAGTACCGAATAAATCGGAAGTCCGTGCCCGTGTTACCCCGGTGTTACCTTTGCGAAATCAACTATCTTTCTGGCGAAGAGGGTCCAAGTCGCTATAAGGATTAAGGGGCTGTTTGCGCTTTGAAATCACTGGTGCGGGCGGTGGAACTCGAACCCACACGACGTTGCCATCGAGGGATTTTAAGTCCCTTGCGTCTACCAGTTCCGCCACGTCCGCTTTGGTCACGAGATCAGATACTTAGCGCGTTTTCTTGAGCTATGGAATTGGGTTGGACTCAAAGAAAACGCGATCTTCAATAAGCGAGCGAGCCGCTTAACGCAAAGCCTCAATCCGGTCACCGGCGGCTGCTTTAGGCAATCTTTGGGGTTGTCGGTTTACCAAGGTCGCATGTTGCTTCGCATTGCCTTTTCCTCGTCGTTATCGCGCGCCGCCTCGGCGGCGGCGCTGCTCGCGTTCGGCGTCAGGCCTTAGCGGCTGCGCCGACATGGGCGACACCATCTCCACCGCATTCGCCGATCCCGCCAAATACGAGCTCTACGACTGCAAGCAGCTGGAGACCGAGCGCAAGAGCCTCGCCAACCGCGCCGCGGAGTTGCAGGGCCTGATGGCCAAGGCCCAGACCGGAGTCGGCGGACCCGTGGTGGCCGAACTCGCCTATCGCAACGACTACGTTGCGCTGCGCGGGCAAGCCAGGTTCGCCGAGGAGGCCTGGCAGCGCAACAGGTGCGTTCCCTCGCCACCGGCGGCGCCGGTCGCGGCCGCGCCGGCGCCGCCACCCGCGCCGCCCGCGCCGGGGAAAGGCGTGCGGCGCTAGGGGGCGGTTTACTAGAGCGCCTTCAGGCGAAGCGGGGACCGGCTGGCAAATCATTGGAATGCCACCAATTTCTGATTTTCAGAAATTATGCTTGACGGCGGGGGCAAATCAGTTCACTGATTCGCACGTCCCGTCCCAATGGAGGGGCGGCTCGCGATCGTCACGAACGCGGGGCGGGATGCGGTGGACGCGGCAGCGCGCGAGACGAACGCGGTCTGCTTGCGTACGGCGAAGTCGTGTGGTTCCGACGCCCCAATCGTTGGCGTCAAGCCTGTGAGAAGAAGCGCAGGCGACGGTGTCAAACAGCGTGGTCACCGAGGAGAGCGCGAAGTAAGCCGTAAAACCATTGCGCGGGGAATGCCGGGTCGTTCCGGTGTGACCGTGGTGACTAACTCGTATGCTTTTTTTCACTGCATGCGAGGCTGCGGGTGCATTGCGCGCCCGGCATTCCCTGCGCCCTCTGATTTCAGAGAGGCGAAACGATTTTGCAAACCTCGCGCGACATCGCGCCGCGAGATCGCGAAGCTGTGTTTGGAAATTGGGGCAACGTCATTGCGATCGAGCTTGCGACGAAGCATTCATCCTTCGCGACGCTCGATGGATTCGCTTCGCTCCTCAGAATGAGGTCTTCGATCCGACACCCTCGTGGTGAGGAGCGCGGCACGCCCCATCGCGTCTCGAACCGCGAGGCCGACGTCAGATTCCAGACGCACTGATGATTCCAGGATCCGTAGCCCGGATGAGCGAAGTGAAATCCGGGGCCCAGTTTACGATTGTTCCCGGATGTCGCTTCGCTCATCCGGGCTACCGGTTGGGCCAGACGAACCACGGATGCAGTCGATGAGTGAAAGCCGGCGGCCCAGGCTACAATTGACGCCGCGGCGATGCCCCGCTTTCGGGTAGACGAGGCGTTTGAACGAAATCCCCCCGCCATGCCACGCCTCTCACACCCGCCAGTCGTAGATCCAGTCCTGCCGCGCCAGCATCTGCTGTGCGCCCATCGCCTTGATCGCGAGGTCGCGCGCCAATGCCATCGCGCCCGTGAGGTGATAGATGCGCCCGTTCCGCCGCGCGGCGTGCTGAATGCGGCTCACCCGCGCGCGGCGCAGCCGCCCGTAGCGTTTCAGCGCGGCCGGAATGGCGGCGGCGTTGTCGGCGGTTTCGCCGAGGCAATTTGCCAGCACCGCGGCATCCTCGATCGCCATGCCCGCGCCTTGCGCGGCAAACGGCAGCATGGCGTGGACGGCGTCGCCCAGCAATGCGATCGCGCCATCGCTCCAGTCGCCGCCATCGGGCAGCGTGAACAGCGCCCATTTCCGCCAGTCGTCGACGGCGCTGATCATCATCCGCGCCGCGCCCGGCCACCTCGTTTCGAACGCGCTCTTGATTTCCTTCGCGTCGCCGGGGGCACTCCAGCCCGGTCTGTTCCACGTCCCCGGCACCACGGCGACGACGTTGATCTCGCGCCCGCCCGAGATCGGATAGGTGACAAGGTGCGCCTTCGGTCCCATCCAGAGCTGGACCCGGCGCGAGGTATATTCGCGCGGCAGCTGCGTGGCCTCGAGCGTTCCGCGCCAGGCAATCAGGCCGGAGAATTGCGGCTGCACTTGCGGAAACAGATGGTGCCGGACCGCAGACCAGATTCCGTCGGCGCCGATCAGCGCCTGCGCCAGATCCTGCTGGCGCGCCATGCCGCTGCGCTGGACGACGGTCAGTCCCCTGGCATGGGCGGCGACGTCTTCGAACTGGCAACCCAGCCGCAGCTCGATATCGGGATGGTCATTGACATGGGCTTGCAGCGCGCGTTGCAGATCGGCGCGATGCACCACCCAATAGGGCGCGCCGGCGCGAAACGTGGCGGCCTCGCCAAGCGGCAGGCGAACGACTTCGCCGCCGCTTCGCGCGCTCATCACGCTGATGGCATCGGGCGTCACCGCGCGATGCGCAAGCCGAGGCTGCAGACCGAGCTCGACCAGCACGCGGCTGGCATTGGGCGAGAGCTGCAGGCCGGCGCCGGCTTCCTCGAGGCGCTCGGCTTTTTCGAGAACGACGACGCGAAAGCCCCGTGCCGCAAGCGCGAGCGAGGCCGTCAATCCTCCGATCCCGGCACCAGCGACGAAGATGGTGCGTGAAGTGGCCACCGCTCGATCAGGCGGCCTTGTCTTTCACCACGCATTCGGGCGGGCGGGCCTCGCCGGCGGCGAGGTCGGCGGCGTAACGGTAAAGCGTCGAGCAATAGGGGCAGATGATCTCGTTGTCGTTGCCCAGATCGAGGAAAACATGGGGGTGATCGAACGGCGGATTGGCGCCCACGCACATGAATTCCTTCGAGCCGATCTCGATGAGGGAGACGCCGGCATCGTTGTGGAAATGGGGAACGACATGGTCGGACATCGTATTCACCTTGGACAGCACGGACCGGGGGACGCAAACAAACAAGGCGCCGCATGGTAGAAATGCCGCGCACCATAATGGCGGGTGCGGTTGATTCCCAGAGCCCCGGCAACTCCTCTGCCTATGCAAATTCGACACAATCTTGTCGTCCCAGAGAAGCCCTTCTTTCGTCGGGGCAGTTGTGTCTTAAAAGCGGCACACCATTTGAGCAGAGACGGAAATACCAGGGTTTTCAGGGTGAAACGATTGCGGCTCGGTTCGGCTTTGGCTTGTATGACGTTGTGCGCGGTCGCCTGCGCGCTGCTGTGGCCGCATGCGCGCGACGCCGGCGCAATTCTGGCGGCGCAGGACGATCCGGCGCAACTCTCTGATATCCAGCTCGATTCCGCCCTGCGGAACAACCAGGCCGTGGTCGCCGAGAATATCGAGGCGGCGCTTGCCGCAGATGACGCCGATCTCGCGTTTAGCTTTGTCGATCTCGCCAGGGAGAAGAGCATTTCCGTCAGCGACGAATTATCGCTGCGGGTGAGCAACGCCGTCGCCGAGCAAAATTCGACCTCGCATTTTGCGAAGCGCTTCGCCACCGGCCTTGTGACCGGAAATGCCGACGATGTCGCGAGCCTGTCGGGCACGGTCGCCGGCGATCTGTTCGTGTTCGGCGACATCCGCGACGTGGTGCGCGAAGGCAAGCACCTCGCGATGGGCGAGGATACCGATCGGCTGATACTTGGCCTCGCGACCGCCGGTCTCGCGGTGACCGCGGCGACCTATGTCTCGGTCGGCGGCGTGGCGCCGCTGCGCGCCGGTCTCACGCTGGTCAAGGATGCCCGCAAGGTCGGGCGGCTGGGCGAGGGGCTCACGCAATGGGCCGGCCGCTCGGCGCGCCAGATCGTTGACGCGCCGATGCTGCAGAATGCGGTTGCGTCCGGTTCGGTGTTGCGGCCGGGACAGACCGTCAGTGCGATAAAGGCCGCGTTCCGCGCCGAGAAGGCCGGCGCCCTGGTCCGTCTCGCCAAGGACGTCGGGCGTGTCAGCGAGAAGGCCGGCATGCGAAGCGCGCTGGATACGCTGAGAATAGCCGAGGGCCCCAAGGACGTTGCCCGCGCCGCACGGCTTGCGGAGTCCAGGGGCGGCCAGACCCGCGCCATCCTCAAAGTGCTGGGCCGCGGCGCCTTGCTGCTGGCGGCCGGCGCGTTCAATCTGACGCTGTGGGTGTTCGGCGCGCTGCTGGCATTGTTCGGCTTTCTGTCGTCGATCAAGGCCACCACCGAACGCCTGACCCAGTCGTGGCTGGATCGCAAGAAGGCGCGGCGGTTGCAACAGCAGATGGCGGCGGCGACGGCGGCGGGGGTTTCGGCCTAACGATCGATCGTAATCCCTCAACCCAAACCCTCTCTAACGCGAGAGCAAGCACTTCAGCCGAATTTCATCACCAGGAAAATGGATTGATTGATGCCGAGTTTTCATAACGGCGCTGTTGAAATTGCCTATCTCGACGAAGGCGAGGGCGATCCGATCGTTCTCGTCCATGGCTTTGCGTCGACCAAGAATGTCAACTGGGTGTATCCGACCTGGGTTTCAGAGCTCAGGAAAGACGGCCGCCGCGTGATCGCGCTCGACAATCGCGGCCATGGCGATTCCGCGAAACTCTATGACCCGGAAGCCTATCACATCGGCACCATGGCCGGGGACGTCGGCGCGCTGATGGATCATTTGAAGATCGAGCGCGCCGATATCATGGGCTATTCGCTGGGAGCGCGGATGACGGCGTGGCTCGCGCATCGCCAGCCGCAGCGGCTGCGCTCGGCGATCTTCGGCGGCATCGGGATCGGACTGATCGAGGGCGGCGGCCCCGGCGAAAACGTCGCCGAAGCGCTGGAGGCAGCGTCGCTCGATGAAGTCACCGATCCGGTCGGACGGACCTTTCGCGCTTTCGCCGACCAGACCCGCTCCGACCCCCGGGCGCTGGCGGCCTGCCTGCGCGGCTCGCGGCGCCTGATGACCCGAGAGGAGGCCGCCGGGATCACCGTGCCGGTATTGATCGCGGTCGGCACCAGGGACGAAATCGCCGGCTCGGCGCAAGCGCTCGGAAAAATCATCCCGGGTTCAAAGGTGCTCGACATTCCCAACCGCGATCACATGCGGGCGGTCGGCGACAAGGTCTACAAGGAGGGCGTGCTGGATTTTCTCTCGCAGCGAAAGTGAAATACCGCTCCCGGGCGGACTTGATTTGTTCAAATTCCCAACCAAGTTCATCTAACTCTTCAAGCGAAAGTGAGATTCGCCGGGGATGGCAAGCCAAGGTCCTTCAATCATTTATCCCCGGATGCGGAAGCTTGATCGTTGCGCGTTTTTGCGGGAATAGGCACTAGGACAGCCCTCTGCCCGTCGTGCTATAAGGCATGACGGACATCAGAACTTGCGGGAGCAAGCCATGGCAATGCATCAGGTCAATCCGCAGGGTGCGAAGCTGGCGGCGCTCGATCCGATCTGGGATCGCGTGCGGACCGAGGCGGAAGACATCGTTCGCCGCGAGCCCGAGCTGGCCTCCTTTATCTATTCGACCGTGCTGCACCACGATCGGCTGGAAGACTCCGTGGTGCATCGCCTCGCCGACCGGCTCGATCATACGGCGCTGTCGGGCGATCTCATTCGCCAGACCTATGACGAGGCGCTGCGCGAGGACCCCGATATCGGCAATGCTTTCCGCGCCGATCTGGTGGCGGTTTACGACCGCGATCCCGCGACCTCGCGCTTCATCGACCCGCTGCTCTACTTCAAGGGTTTTCATGCGCTGCAGACCCACCGTCTGGCGCATTGGCTGCATCAGAAGGGCCGCAAGGATTTTGCCTATTATCTGCAGAGCCGCTCCTCGGCGGTATTCCAGACCGACATCAATCCCGCAGCCAGGATTGGCCGCGGGATTTTCCTCGATCACGCCACCGGCTTCGTATGCGGCGAGACCGCTGTGATCGAGGACGACGTCTCGATCCTGCACGGCGTCACGCTGGGCGGCACCGGCAAGGAGAACGAGGACCGCCATCCCAAGATCCGCCACGGCGTATTGATCGGGGCGGGCGCGAAAATTCTCGGCAATATCGAGGTCGGCCATTGCGCGCGCATCGCCGCGGGCTCGGTGGTGGTGAAGTCGGTGCCTCACAATGTGACGGTAGCGGGGGTTCCTGCCAAAATCGTCGGCGAGGCCGGCTGTGCCGAGCCGTCGCGCACCATGGACCAGATGATCAACGCGATCGGGCTGTGATCGGCGAAGCATTTGAATCTGGATGCCGTGTACGATTTCTGCAAAGTTAGGCTGGCGGTTCGCCTCGTCTCGTCCTAAAAACTTCCCGAAACCCAAATCGTATTGGAGACTGCCGTGGACGTTCAGGAAGTCAGGAAACTCGACGCCTATCTCAAGCGTCTGTTCGGCAATCAGAAGATTCGCGTGGTGCCGCGGCCGAAAAAGGACGATTCGGCAGAAGTGTATATCGGCGAGGAATTCATCGGCGTCTTGTTCGTCGATGACGAGGATGACGACCGCTCTTTTCAGTTCCAGATGGCGATCCTCGAGGACGATCTGGTCGAGCAGGGCTAGGACCACTGTCGACATTCCACCGTCATCCTTCAAGTCGCGCAAGAGCGCGCACTTCAGGATGACGGCCTGTTTCCCGGCTCATGCAACTGCACCGTCAATCGTTCCATCGCATTGGCCACCTCGCGCCATCGCGCCAGCCAGCTTCGTGGAAAACGAAACGTCAGATCGGCACCGTCGATGCGGCGCTCGCTCAGGCACATTCCCGGCGTCGCGCCATCGCGCGTGCAGCGGGCGTTGAGGTTCGGCGTGTCGGCCAGGAACAGGTCTTCGTTGCTGTAGGGCGTACCGTCGCGAAATGCGCGCCGCGTCAACCCGTCCTGCCCGGGCACCGAGGCCTGTTCGAGATATCGGGGATAGATGGTGCGCACCCGGGTATCCGGTGCCAGCGAGTCATGGTGCGCCGCTATCGACAGAAAGATCCGGTCGATCGGCTGTATCGTTTCTTCGATCGTATCGGCGCTGACATGCCTGGGTAGCTCGGGAGGCTCGAGCGAAGGAAAGGCGAAGGCGAGATCGACACGCTCCTGCGGCCCGGAGTGGCGCTGGATCTTCATCCGGATCGCCATGGTTGGCACGTTAAACAGAGTCGCTCCGACACTTACCGGCAACCGCGCCGGACTGCTCGAAGCGTCCGCTCCCCAGGTCGGCCACAGCAAATAGGCGACCAGAGCCATCGCGCCCGATGTGACCGCGCATCCCAGCGCGATCGGGATCATATGGCCGCCGGATCGTTCGCGCGAACCGCGTGCGATGTGCCGGGCCGTCGAAAATAGTGTCATGAACGAAGCATCGTGAGGGGGGTCCCGGGTGCCGGCCGAATCACCTGCAAATATGCCATGCGCCATCGGATTTCCGCACAATTTCGCGCAAGGTGATGTCGGCGCAAGCCGCAGGTTCCAGCCGCCGCCATTAACCTTTCCTTAAGGATGATGTGGCGGCGACCGGCCAATTTTGCCAAGCAGGGGAGGTTTCTGTGGTGTAGCGGAAAGAGCTTTGCGATGTCGCCCGATGCGTTGAATTCCTTGCTCTCCCTTTGCATCGGCTTCGCATTGGCTGGCGCCTTGACCAGCGGATATCAGGCGCTGCTGCAACGCCCGGCCGGGTTCGGATTGCTGGAGCAGGGCGCGGCGCCAAAAACCTTTGCCGCCGTGCCCTTCCTGGTTTTTGCGGCGCCCTTCATCATCATGCGCAATACGTTGCGCGGAGCGCGGATCGAACGCCGGCGCTTCGAATTCGTGATGCTGGCGACCATCCTGGCAGGATTTTGGAGCCTGATGTCCGGCACGTTTTTCCTGATGACGCTGCGCGCCGCCGGACTGCTGGCCTGAACGACACGGCTATGCCAAAATCTCCGCCACCAGGAGATTGGAGAAGCATGGCAATCTATCAACTTGACGGGCAGGCGCCCGAACTCCCCGCCGACGGTAACTATTTCATCGCCGATACCGCGACCGTGATCGGCAAGGTCCGCTTGCTGAGCTCGGCAAGCGTGTGGTTCGGCGCGGTGCTGCGCGGCGACAACGAGTGGATCGAAATCGGCGAAAACTCCAATGTGCAGGACAACTCGACCTGCCACACCGATATGGGTTTTCCGCTGACGATCGGAAAGAATTGCACCGTCGGTCACAACGTCATCCTGCACGGCTGCACTTTGGAGGACGGCGCGCTGGTCGGGATGGGATCGATCGTCATGAATGGCGCGAGGATCGGCCGCGGCAGCATCGTCGGGGCGGGAGCGGTGATCACGGAAGGCAAGCAATTTCCCGAGCATTCGCTGATCATCGGCGCGCCGGCGCGGGTGATCCGCACGCTCGAGCCCGCGCAGGTCGCGGCGATGGGGAGTGCTGCGAAATTCTACGTCGCCAACGGGCCGCGCTTCAAAAAAGGCCTGAAGAAGATCGGTTGAGCGAGGCCCCTCAGCTGTCCTCGGATTCGTTGGCCTCCGCCGCGCCGGCGATGCTTTCATGTCCGGCAGCCCACAGCGAATGTTCCTCGCTGCCGTCGCGATACGGATTGGCTTCGGCCGGAATGTTCTTTCGTGCGGCGCGCTGGCCTTCCTCGAACGGGTCTGGGTCGGATGTCATGATTTCTTTGTCCGTGCTGGGCTTGATCTTGCGTTGTCTTGCGCCGGTGTCTTTGAGAGCGATGCGCTCTTGCGAAGCGCGTCCTTCAGGTCGACGGGAATGCCGTGCTTTCTGAGCAAATCGGCGAACGCTTCGTCCGCCAGTTCCTGAATGGTGCCCATCCGGTCGCGCGCCAACTGCTTCAGCTTGTCGAAAGTCTCATCGTCGAAGGCGATCAACTTGCGCACGCGCTGCCTGCTCCCACGAGATGCGGATTCAATAATGGTCAACGAAAATTGTTCCGGCTCAGAAGTAGTATCGCCTTGTTATTGAATCTCAAAGGGAGATTCGGAAATGACCAGGACATCTGCAATGAGAGCCATCGTCGCGATTGCGCTGCTCGTTTCGCCAGTCGCCTCGTTGGCGGCAGCAGCGCGGGCGGTGCGGCGAGCGGGCCGCTGCCACTTTGGCAAGCACCGGCAGCGCCGTGGCGACGGCTGAACGAAGGTCCGGACAATTGAAGTTGAGGACCGTCCCAGCCGGCGGATTGCCGGCCGGCATCTTCTCCACGTGGCTTGTGCGGGGAACGCCGCCGCTGATGAGCCATGCGCAAAAAAACAAGGCCGCTAGCGCAGTATAACGCCAAGCGACCTTGCCAGCCCGGACATTGAAATCGGCTCGCGCCATCCGGTGAACTTCACCATGCCCCATTAATCCGCTGGGGAATGTGATCCAGTTCACAATCGGTGCAAAAAACTAGCGGCCGGCTCTTGGCAGAGGATCGCCGCAACCTTGGAAGTCATCTGATTTAGGCCGGCAGCGCTGACCGATTTCGCAGTCGGGGCAACAAGTTCATGGCTTACGCTGCGTTAGTGCGACAACTATTTAACCGCTTCCCCCGGACCTCTGTCGAGCGGGGGATGTGGACGAGCCAGCCCTGTCGTTCCCGGTGGCACATCGCTGCTGGTCAGTCTCGTATCGACGCGATGGATCGTGGTCGCGAACGCCGCGATTATCGCAACCGCAAGCACAGCTGCGAAGATCGCCAAGGTCATATGCGTATGCCGACGGTTGCGCCAGTTGAGATCGTTGTTCATGGGCAACACCTTCCCGAACATGAATCAACGCAACCCCCCGGAGCCGGTTCCTCCAGCGCGGAATTGGGAACCGGCCGTCTCCCCCGGCGTAGGCGGCCGCAGGCGGCTCGAATCCCGTTCAACTCCGCGACTTGGCACGCTTGCGATGGGCGTTCCGGGTCGCATAGGATCTGGTTCGGATCGATTTGTTGCGAACTGACGGCGAGCCCCCTTCGCTAGCCTGGGCGCTTGCGAAAGACTGCCGCAAACCGTCGATCGCCTCAGTGAGACCAGCAACCTGCTCGGAGAGCCGCTTGGCGTCAGCCTGCTGCGCGGAGAGAAGACGCTTCACGGTTTGCAACTGATCCTGAACGACCTGCAACTGGTCGATCAATTCCTGCTGGGTAGCTTCCAAACCCTTGGTTTTCTCCACCAGCTGCTCGGAGGCCTGCGCGGTCCGAACCTGCAATTGGCGGGCAGCAACGACACGCTCCTGTTCGGGGGAAACGCCGGTATAAGCGCGCCATAGCGCGATTGCGCTGATGCCCAGCACAATGACGACAAGCACCCCGGCAGCGAGCGCAATCGGCTGCGAGCCGATACGGGCCACAGCGCCTGTCTTCGCATCCTGAGATGTGACCTCGATCATGGGACTTCAAAACCCGCCGGAATGTGAAGCTTCCCGGGCTTACCACAAGGGCGGGCGTCGGGCCCAGACAAAACAGCGCTTACGGCGGTGCAAAAAGGGTGCGGCCAGCCCTTGGGGGAGAGCTGGCCGCGCGCGATCCGGTCTGGGACGGGGAGGGGTGGGGATGTGACCGGGTCGCGGGTCTCCGTTTTCTCGTATCTGGCTAGTGCTCGCGGGCGCTGGCGGTGGCGACCGCCGGGCGGCTGTCGCCAAGCGAGACCCACACATTGGGATCGCTCTGCGACTGGCGCTTGACGAAGCGGTATCCAGTCTCGGTCCAGGCCACGACGTTTTCGTTCTGGTTGTCGAGGATGAATTCGCCCTTATCGGTCTTCACCGTCAGCACCGCGTGGCCTTCACCCTTCTTGTCGCGCACCACCGTGATCAGCAGCGCCTCGCGCGGCCAGCCGGCATCGATCAGCACCTTGCGCTTCAACAGCACGTAGTCCTCGCAGTCGCCGTAGCCATCCGTCGGCAACGACCATTTCTCGATCACGCCCCAATGATCCATGTCGGTCATCGGCTTGACGGTCTCGTTGACCCAGCGGTTGACTCGCAGCAGATCTCGCCATGCCGCCTGCGACATCACGATATCGCGGGGCTGTGACGCACCGCCGCGGCACTCGCCGGGATTGTCGGCGCAGAATTCGACCCAGCCGATTGGCGAGCGCGTGGTGTCCCCAAGGCTCGCATAGAGAACTCCCTCGTCGCCAGCACACGCCGGCGCGCTCAATCCCAGCAGGACGGCAACAACCGCCAATCCCTTGCCCTGTCCCCCAAACCCGAACATTGCGACCCCCATTTCTTGTTGGGGCCACGTTTCGCACAAAGGTTTTGCGCGGCTGCTAAGTATGCCAAGTACAATTGAAGCGAATACAAGTAAAACACACAGCAAATTCGATCTGTACTTGAAACAAATTAGATTAGAATTTTAGACAACTGCAATTGATTCAAATTTTATGCATTAACCTGCCAAAGCCCGCCGATGCAGCGTTTTGGCGGCAAAGGCCCGGCGCGTTAACCCGATACGGTGATGCCAAAAACCGCCAGCGCGGCATCCAGCTACATGGATGCCACGCTGGCAGTTCGGAAAAATGCGGGGTAACAGAGAGTGGCGCTTTACCGCGCGGTAACGCTTTCTTCGAGCGCTTCGGCCAGCTGTTCGTGAACGAACTCGAGTGCAAAGCCTTCTTCCAGGTTTCGTACCACCCGCGCCTGCACCTTGCCGAGCATGATCACCGATTTCAGCGGCGGCCGGTTTTCCGCGGCGATGGCGGCGCCGGACAGCGACATGTCGATGATCCGGCAGGTCATCTTGGTGCCGTCCTCAAGCGTGAGCATGGCGATCGGGTTGCGCGGCACGATACGATCGTGGCGGCGGTCTTCCGGCAGATTGAGAATGTCGCGGTTGGCGAGCCAGGTCAGCTGTGCGGCGAGCTTGTCGCGCTTGCGCGCGGTGGCCCCGACGGTCATGGCGAAACCGTTGTCGATAATCCGGGTAATCCTGCCCTCGACCCTGCCAATATGGTCGAGATAGGCGATCACGCGGTCGCCGACATTGCCGATGCCGGGCGCCAAGAGGGCCAGCCCTCCAGGTGACATGTTGATGATCTGGCAGGGAAATTCGCGCCGGTCGGGGAGCATGTAGCGGCCGAGCAGGTGCACCTTCACGCGCTGAAAGCGCCGTCGCTCCTGGGAGGCCGGAAGAGTCTGTTTTTTTTGCGGAAACGCCATCTTCCCCACCAAACAATCGCTTCCCCGGTGTCGTCTGACCCTACGGCCGGCAAGGTTAATGAGGGGTTAGCAGCGGTTGCGCGAAGGAGGGGCATTCACACCACTTTTGGCAGGTGCTGCCGGAAGGCGATTGAAGGCCCAGCGGATTACCGGACAGATTCACAAGCACGGCGACGCCGGAATCGAATGCCGCAGGCGCTGCTGGCCGCGAGGGTCCCTATCAGGGTCAGGATCGATGACCCGCCTACAGTGATCTTGTCGCCAAACCTTTGCCCGATCGCAACGCCTGGCGCGAAATACAGGCCGATCAGGATTCCGATGTCAGCGAGACCAATGCCGAACCCGCTACCGGATAGCGGTGCGACCGCGCGGCATCGCTTCGAATTGGAAAGCCATGACCAGTCCGCGCAGCCCGTACATTGGCAGCGCAGCCGGTTTCCCATAGGTTTCTGTCCGCCCACGCACAGCAATCAACAATCGCCGAAGGGCCGGAGCAATTTTCATGGAACAGATTCGAGTATGCACCTATGACGGTCCCGGCGCGCAGCCGGTTATTCGCAACGTGCCATGGCCGAAAATTCCAAAGCAGGCGGCGCTGATAAAAGTCGGCGCCTGCGGCGTTTGCGGCACCGATCTGCATATCCTGAAGGGCCACTGGCCGAAGCAACTGCCCTGGCCGTTCACGCTCGGCCACGAAATCGGCGGCGTGCTGGTCGAGGTCGGCTCGGAATTCAAGGAAGACTTCATGAGCAAACCACTCGGCGTGGGATCGAAGGTGATGATCCCGCCGCTGATGCCGTGCGGCCGCTGCTATTACTGCATTCATTATCCGGAAAGCGCCAACAAGTGCCTGACGCCGGTCTATTACGGCCGCTATCTCGGCTTCGACAAGGCACCGCATCTGTGGGGCGGCTGGGCCGAATATGTCTATGTCGATCTCGAAATGCTGCCGGGCACCAAGATCTACAAGCTGCCCGACGATATGTCGCTGCGGCTCGGCGCGCTGTCGGAGCCTTTGACTTCATGCATCCGCGCCTTCAACCGCGCCAGTCGCGCCGGCGGATTCACCTGGGGCGACACCGTGGTGATCCAGGGCTCCGGTCCGATCGGAATTTTGGCGGTGGCCGCCGCGCGGGAAATGGGCGCCGGCCGCGTGATTTGCGTCGGCGCGCCGGAGTTGCCGCGGCTAAGGCTGGCGCGCAAGTTCGGCGCGGAAGCCACTGTAAATATTGAAGAGGTCACGACGCCGGAAGCGCGGATCAAAACGGTGCGCGACATCGTCGGCGGTTTCGGCGCCGATCTGGTGATGGATTGCTCGGGCCATCCAAGCGCCGGCCCGGAAGGCATCGAAATGCTGCGCGACGGCGGCACCTATGTCGAAATGGGCCAATTCACCGACGCGGGTTCGATCGAGACCTCATGGCATCGCATCTGCACCAAGGACCTCAACGTTTTGGGCTCGTGGGGATTCACCGGCAACGATCTGCCGCTCGGCGTCGATATGCTCTACCGCACGCGCGACAAATATCCCTGGCTCGAGATGCAGACGCTGTATCCGTTTTCCGAGGAAGGCATCGGCCGCGCGGTCGCGGATGCGATGGCGATGAAGACGGTGAAGTCGACCATTGTGCCATGGCCCGAACTGGCGGGGTAACCTTTTCAAGCCAAGTGGTAACGGTTCGTGTGAAGAAAACGTGGCAAAGTATAAAATGCGAGCTTCCGGTCCGATCCAATCGGAACGGAAGCAATTCCTAGTTTAGCCCTTCATAAACCATAAGGCCGCGCGCGATCTCGAGTTTTCGCAGCGCGCGTGGAACGAGTTTTTCCGGCTCGGGATCGAGATAGCGCCACGATGTCAGTTCGAAATTCCGGAGCACACGCGGTTCGCTTTCGAATGGCGCCAGCAATCCGGTCAGGCTTATCGGCGCGTGGGCGGAAGCGTTGAACGGCAATAACAGCAATTCAAGATGCGCCGGTGAACCATCTTCCGATGTCGCGGTAATGCCGGCGACGGCGGCCTGCATTTCTTCGGCCACCGCCGTGATGATGTCCTCGATCTCGCGTCGGCTATCCGGCGCGAACAGCGCGGAAAAGCTTCGGTCCTTCAGATCGCGGCCAGCCAGCGCGCAGATGCGCGTGCCGGCGACCCGAAACGGATGACCTGATGGTGCGTCGTAAGACAGCACGAAGACGTCGCCGAGCAGTTCGCGCACCGCGCCAGGCTCGATCTCGCTACGGTCAGGCGCCCGGGCGTGGCCGCGCTTTTCGTCCCAATAGGCGAAGAATTCACGGCTTGATGGATGTTTCATGACTTTACCTTTCTCCGCGGACTGCCTAAAGTGGGACAGACCTGTCCCACTTTCGCGCACCCGCATTCTCGGGGTTGCTTTGCAAGGCAGGCTTTGCAGCGTCCATGCCGCGGACGTGTTTTCGAGCCGAGCGGGCAGAAGAATTGCGGCGGTAACGTTAAATCAGCGCGGCGGCTTGAGTTGGCGGCGCGATTGGTGCCGCATCCTTAACCCTGCGGCTTCGCGTCAATTCTGCCCGGAGTGGGCGCTACGGGAGGAGTTAGGACCTCCCATCATTTGTTCGGTCCGGCGCTTTTGCGGACCATCAATTTTCATTGCGTTCAAGAATCCCGTTCACGTCCTTTTGACCTCCCTGGAATCAATGTTCGGCATTCAGGTGCAGCCGGTCACGGCGTTGCACCGGAACGCGTGCTGCGGGCTAAACGTCGATTTTAGCTGCCCGCGGCGATGCTGTGCTTGCGCCGCACGGCTAAGCCGCCTATTGGGGCGCAATCGCGCACGTGAGCCGCCCATTCAGGTCTTGAGCCCTTGGAATCCCCGCCAGAATTGCCTCCGGACACCCGGCAGGACACCCCGCGCGAACCGATCCTGACGCTGCCCGGGGCGCTAACCGCCTATGTGTTGCTGCTTGCGGTCATCCATCTGCGCGTGCTGCTGCCGCCGGAACTGGAAAACTGGACCGTCGACGCGTTCGGATTCATTCCAAAGCGCTACGATTTAACGTTGCTGGCGATCAACTTTCCCGGCGGCGCCGGCGCCAAGGTCTGGACCTTTGTGACCTATTCGCTGCTGCACGCCAATCTCAGCCATATCGGTTTCAACGTGCTGTGGCTGTTGCCGTTTGGCAGCGCACTGGCGCGCCGGTTTGGCGCGATCAGGTTCTTCATATTCATGGCGGTAACCGCCGCAGCCGGCGCGCTGGCGCATCTCATCACCCATGAGCACGCAGTGGCGCCGATGATTGGCGCATCGGCGTCGGTGTCCGGCACGATGGCGGCCGCGATCCGGTTTGCGTTCGTGCGGGGCAGCTTCCTTTCGTTCAGCCGCGGCGATGCGGACGCCGCGGCGCGCGTGCCGGCGCTGTCGCTGACGCGCGCGTTGCGCGACCCGCGCGTACTGGGCTTTCTCGCGGTCTGGTTCGGCGTCAACATCATCTTCGGCCTCGGATCGATCGCGATCGGCACCGACGGCGCCAGCGTCGCCTGGCAGGCGCATATCGGCGGGTTTTTCGCCGGCCTGGTGATGTTTTCGCTGTTCGATCCGATCCCGCGCGTCGCGACGAATGCTGCGGATGCGTCATCCCGCGACGTATCGAACAACGGGTGACCGCCGCTTGCGGGGCAAGCCGATTTCATCCATCATCTGCGACCTTGTGAAGCAAGGCATAAGCCGGTGCGCGCGTCATGTCAGCGCTTGCGAATGCGCCCGCAACGAAACCGGCGCTAACCTGTTGATTGAAGACTCAAAGGGAATAAGATCACGCCAGGTTAAGGCGCGATCGGCTCAGGGAGACGACAATGACGGTACGTGCAATCCTCGATACCAAGGGCCATCAGATCGAGAGCGTCGAACCGGACGCGAGGCTTTCGGTCGCGATCAAGACTTTAGCGGAGCGGAAGATCGGCGCCGTGCTGGTGATGAGCCAGGGCCGTATCGAAGGCATCCTGTCGGAACGTGACATCGTGCGCGTGCTCGGCGAACGCGGTGCAGCGGTGCTCGACGAGCCGGTCAGCGCGGTGATGACGCGCAAGGTCGTCAGCTGCAAGCAAGCCGATACCGTCGCCGCGATCATGGAAATGATGACCTCGGGCAAATTCAGGCATCTGCCGGTGGTCGAGGAAGGCCGGGTTGTCGGCCTGATATCGATCGGCGACATCGTCAAATGGCGGGTCAGGGAATACGAGGCCGAACAGGAAGCGCTGCGCGAGTATATCAAGACCGCCTGATCTCAAGGCCGAAGCAGATCAGGGCATCTTCTGGATTGCCGCGGTCGGACCGCTTGGAGCCGGCGCGAGAATGTGGATCGCTTCCTGGATGGAGTCGATCGCACGCTCGGCGGCGCGCGTGCCATGCGCGATCAGATCGTCGGCGCGGTGGAAATCGAACCAGCCGATTTCGCCGACGCGCGGCGAGATCAGCAAATCGGGTGGATCGCCGGCGAGGCGGGCACGGGTGATGCGGTCCTGCATGATGTTGAAGGCATCGACCATGACCGAGGAGATGCCCGGCCGTCCGGCGGTACCGAAGAACTCGCGCTTCATGGTGCGCTCGGCAGAGAACAACCTGCCGAGGCCGCGTTTCGGTGCGGCCGGCTCGATCAAGGTCTCCGGCGCGAGCGCCACCGTCACCTCGGCCGACGGACCGTGCGAATAGATCGTCGTGCTATGCGCAAAGATATCGCTGGAAAGATTGGCGGCGATGACGATTTCCGCGCCGAACGCGCGCGCCGCCGACACCGGCACCGGATTGACCAGCGCGCCGTCCACCAGCCAGCGGTCGCCCACCAGCACCGGCGAAAATATCCCGGGCAGCGCATAGGAGGCGCGCATCGCTTCGACCATGCGGCCGTGGGTCAGCCAGATCTCGTGGCCGGTGCGGACTTCGGTGGCCACGGTGGCAAATTTCATCGGCAGATCCTCGATCAGGGTCGGGCCGATGGCCGCCTCCAGCTGCGCCGCGAGTTTGTCGCCGCCAATCAGGCCTGAGCCGTTGAGCCGGATATCGAGATAGCCAAGAATATTTCGCGGCTGCAATCGGCGCGCCCATTCTTCGAGCGTATCGAGATGACCAGTCGCGTAGGCGCCGCCAACCACGGCCCCGATCGAGGTGCCGACCACGACATTGGGGACGATTCCATGGGCAACCAGCGTCCGGATGATGCCGATATGGGCAAGCCCCCGCGCGGCGCCGCCGCCCAGCGCCAGCCCGATCACCGGCCGCCTGATACTGCCGAGCCCCACCTTATCGCGGCCGTTTGAGCCGTTTTGGCCGCGTCCGATCAAACTATCCAGCACCTGATATCTCCTGATAGCGCAAGACTATGCGCTACCACTTGGCCCCGCCAGAATGTACCGCAAGCATGGTTTATGCCGCGGTAGGGATGGGGCTAAGCGGGGATTGTGACTGGACCGCGACTGCGGGAGTAACATTCGTGCTACGTGCTGGTTCCGCCGACTGCCATCTTGCAGGGGCCTGAGGCTTGAATTTGCCGCGTTTTGAGTGAAAAGCAGGCGCCATGAGGTACGGGGGCAACGGCATCGATCGATCCGGGCGGGGCGGGCGCCTGCTGCCGGCGGTTGTGCTCGCGGCAATACTTGTTTTCGCGATTTCAACCTCCGTTTCGGCCCAAATGTTTACCGATCGTCCGCCGCCGGTGCCTCCTGCCTCGGTTCCGGACCCCGGCAGTGCGATCAGTCTGGCCCCGCCCTCCGGTCCGGCCTCGATTCCGAGCCTGCCCGCGCCATTGACGCAACCTTCCGCCGCCGCCGTGCCGCCCGTAGTCGCGCCGGCTGCCGTGTCGGCGCCCAGTCAGGCCGTGCTGTCGCTCAGCGCACGTTACGGCAAGGACCTGCCGGTCATCACCAGCGGACTCGTGTGGCGGGTCTTTTCGGACCGGCCCGACGAGACCGGCACGTTCAAATTGATCCGCGAGGAGCGCGGCGCGACGCCCAACATTGTGCTGCCGCCGGGGGGCTATGTCGTCCATGTCGCCCTTGGACTGGTCAGCGCGGTGCGCGCGGTGACGCTGAAATCCGAGACCGATCGCCAATCCTTCCTGCTTCCGGCCGGAGGCCTGCGCATCGAAGGCCGGGTCGGCGCCAGCAAGATCCCGCAAAACCAGATTTCGTTCGCGATCTACAAGGGCAGCCAGTTCGAGGTCGGCGAGCGCGCCGCGCTGGTGCCGAACGTCGCCGCCGGCGACGTCGTGCTGGTGCCGGAGGGCACCTATTATATCGTTTCCAACTACGGCGACGCCAATTCGATCGTGCGTTCGGATATCCGCGTGCAGGCTGGCAAGCTGACCGACGTGATCATCACCCATCGCGCCGCGGTCATCACGCTGAAGCTGGTCAGCGACAAGGGCGGCGAGGCATTGGCGAACACCGCATGGTCGGTGATTACGCCGGGCGGCGACGTCATCAAGGAATCGATCGGCGCGTTTCCTCGCGTGGTGCTGTCCGAAGGCGAATATCGCGCCATCGCCAAGAACGAGGGCAAGGTGTACGAGCGCCCCTTCAACGTCGTCAACGGTGTCGATGGCGAAGTCGAGGTCGTCGCGCGCTGATTTCTAGAACCGCGTCACGATATCCGAAAGCGCCGGGCGCGGGCGGTCTTCGTTCGGCTTCGTTTGCGTGCCGATGTGGATAAAACCGGCGAGTTTCTCGTCGGCTTTCAATCCCAATCCATCGAGCACGTCGCGATCGAACGCGAACCAGCCGGTCAGCCAGCACGCACCGTAGCCGAGCGCGGTAGCCGCGGTGACCATGTTCATCGCGCTGGCGCCCGCGGACAATTCCTGCTCCCACGGCGGCACCTTGGGATGAGGTTTTGTAAAACTGACGACGCCAATCACCAGGGGCGCGTCGGTAAGCCGGTGTTTCTCGACTTCGATATCGGCAGCCGTGGCCTGCGGATTTTTTCGCGCGAACACCTTTGCGATGACCTCGCCGGCGCGAACACGGGCGTCGCCCTCGAACACAATGAAGCGCCACGGCGTCAGCTTGCCGTGATCGGGCACCCGCGCGCCGATGGTCAAAATGGTTTCCAGTTCGGCAGGCGAGGGACCCGGCTCGCTCATCTCGCGCGGCTTTACCGAGCGGCGAAGTTTCAGCAGTTCGATGGCGTCGGGCACTACGGATTCTTTCATGGGAAATATCTACCATGGAGCCAGGCAGGTAACGAGATGGTTGGAAGTGAATTTAGATTGATTATCGAGGCTGAATTCACCGTCATGCCCGGCGTGCGCCGATCTCCACGGCCTCACGACGTCGCGGCAAGCACGACGTGAATGGCCGGGTCAAGCGGCCATGACGCAGAGAGATTCAAGCCGCCGCCCGCGTCCGCTTCACGTCCGGCGGTGTCGCTTCATCGACCAGCGCGGCAATGGCTTCATCTGTCGGCATCACCTTTTGTCCGTCGCTTCCGAGGCGCCGGACCGACACCGAATGCGTTTCGGCTTCCTTCTTGCCGACAACGAGAAGCGCTGGGATTTTCGCCAGTGAATGTTCGCGGACCTTGTAGTTGATCTTCTCGTTGCGCAGGTCGAGCTCGACACGCAGGCCGGCGCGGCGCGCGGCGGCTGCGACAACTTCCGCGTATTCGTCGCCTTCCGAGGTGATGGTGGTGACCACCGCCTGGATCGGCGCGAGCCAAAGCGGGAAGTTGCCCGCATAGTGTTCGATCAGGATGCCGATAAAACGCTCCATCGAACCGCAGATCGCGCGATGCACCATGACCGGCACTTTCTTCGAGCCGTCGGCATCGATGTAGAACGCGCCGAATCTCTCGGGCAGGTTGAAGTCGACTTGCGTGGTGCCGCATTGCCAGTCGCGGCCGATGGCATCGCGCAGCACGTATTCGAACTTCGGTCCGTAGAACGCGCCTTCGCCGGGATTGATCGCGGTCTTGATGCGGTGGTTGTGGCCTTGCGCCTCGATCTCTGAGAGCACCGTCGCCATCACGCGCTCGGCATGATCCCACATCTCGTCAGCGCCGACGCGCTTGTCCGGCCGGGTCGAGAGCTTTACGGTGAGATCGCCCTCGAAGCCGAAATCCGCATAGGTCGACAGGATGAGATCGTTGATCTTCAGGCATTCGTCGGCGAGCTGGGCTTCGGTGCAGAACACATGCGCGTCGTCCTGGGTGAAGCCGCGCACCCGCATCAAGCCGTGCATCGCGCCCGACGGCTCGTAGCGATGCACCACGCCGAATTCGGCCAGTCGTAGCGGCAGGTCGCGATAGCTCTTCAGGCCATGCTTGAAGATCTGCACGTGGCCGGGACAGTTCATCGGCTTCAGCACAAACCAGCGCTTGTCCTCGGCCTCGTCGCCGGCCGATTGCGCCGCAAACATGTTTTCGCGGTACCAGTCCCAATGGCCGGAGGTTTCCCACAGCGCCTTGTCGAGAATCTGCGGGGCGTTGACTTCGCTGTAATCGCCCGCCAGGCGTCGGCGCATATAGGCGATCAGTTCCTGGAAGACGGTCCAGCCCTTTGGGTGCCAGAACACCACGCCGGGGCCCTCTTCCTGGAAATGAAACAGGTCGAGTTCGCGCCCTAATTTGCGGTGGTCGCGCTTCTCGGCTTCCTCGATCTGCTTCAGGTAGGCGTCGAGGTCTTCCTGCTTCGCGAACGCCGTGCCGTAGATCCGCGTCAGCATCGGATTGTTGAAGTCGCCGCGCCAATAGGCGCCCGCGACCTTCATCAGCTTGAACGCATTGCCGATCTTGCCGGTGGACGTCATGTGCGGTCCGCGGCACAGGTCGAACCAGTCGCCCTGCTTGTAAATCTTGATGGTCTGGTCGGTCGGGATCGCGTCGACCAGTTCGACCTTGAACATCTCGCCGTTGTCGGCGAATACCTGCCTGGCTTGCTCGCGGGTCCAGATTTCCTTGGTGAAGGGTTTGTCGCGCGCGATGATCTCACGCATCCGCTTTTCGATTGCCGCAAAATCGTCCGGCGTGAACGGCTCGTTGCGGAAGAAATCGTAATAGAAGCCGTTCTCGATCACCGGGCCGATCGTCACCTGGGTGCCCGGCCACAGCGACTGCACCGCTTCAGCCAGCACATGCGCGGCATCGTGCCGGATCAGTTCCAGCGCGCGCGGGTCGTCGCGGGCGACGAATTCGATCTTGACGTCATGCTCTATATGGTCGGCGAGATCGGTGAGTTCCCCATCGAGTCCCATGGCCACCGTGCGCTTGGCCAGCGACGGCGAGATGCCTTTGGCGATATCCAGGCCAGTGATGCCTTTGGGGAATTCGCGCCTGGCGCCGTCGGGGAAGGTGACGGCGATCTTTTGCGTGGGCTCGGCCGGTTTCAGGTTGGTGATGCTGTACTGGAATCCAGACGCGGATTCGTGCTTGTCGGGCATAGGTCTCTCCTGTGGCTCACTCCTGCGAACGAGCGCAGGTAAGCGGGAAACAGCGGTATAGCAGGGGATTCGGGCGGTGCAATCGGCACCCTGACGCTCCCGCTTTCCTTCCGCGTGGATTTGATCTACATGCATATGCATGAAAAATACCCATGTCGAGCGCCGCTTCGCTGCCACCGCCTTGATGTTCGGAAATTTCGTCACCGGCACTTCGATTCTGGCGCCGGCGGGCATGTTGGGCGAACTGTCGGAAGGACTGCAAGTCAGCATCCGCGACGCCGGCCTGCTGATTACGTTCGGCGCGATCGTGCTGTGCATCGGCTCGCCGCTCGCGGCATGGTTGACCAGCTGGATCGAACGCCACGCGCTGCTCACCGCGACGCTCGCAGTGCTGGCGATCGCCAACGCCGCGTCGGCGTTCGCGCCTGACTATGCGACCCTGCTCGTCATCCGCCTGATCATGCTGGCGGTCGCCGCGCTCTATACGCCGCAGGCCGCGGGGACCGCCGCGCTGATTGTGCCCGTGGAGAAACGCGGCGGCACCATCGCCTATATCTTTCTCGGATGGTCGCTCGCCGCGGCGATCGGGCTGCCGCTGGTGACGTTCATTGCCAGCCGCTACGGCTGGCGCGCGACCTACGGCTGCATCGGCGTTGCCGCCTGCTTCAGTTGCCTGCTACTGGCCTGGCGTCTGCCCGGCGGATTGATCGGCGCACCGGTGGACCTCAAGACATGGGCCGATCTCGGGCGAAACCGGCTGATCGTTCTGCTGCTATTGATCACGGCCTTGCAGGTCTCGGGACAGTTCGCCGTTTTCACCTATCTGGGCCCGTTGCTGACGCGGCTGACCCAGGCGAGCCCGGACGCGGTCGGGCTGGTGTTCGCGACCTATGGTGTGTTCGGATTTCTGGGCAACGTGATCGCGACCCGCCTGGTCGATAGTTGGGGCAGCTACCGGACCTCGCTATTGTTCATGGCCTTGCTGCTGGCCGGGGCCTGTATCTGGGCGGTCGGCGCTGGCAACTTCACGATCATGGCGGCCGCGGTTGCCGTCTGGGGGCTTGGCTTTGCCTCGACCAATTCCATGCAACAGGTACGGCTGGTTGGCGCCGCCCCGGCGCTCGGCGCCGCGTCGGTGTCGCTGAACACTTCGGCGCTCTATATCGGCCAGGCGATCGGCTCCGCGACCGGCGGGGTACTGTTCGCGCGCGACCTGCTCCACGGCGCGGGGTACGTGTCGGTGGCCTTCATTGCGCTGGCGCTTGGCGTGGTGACCCTGACCAGGCCTCGCCCTCCTGTGGCCTTGCCAACGTAAGCAGGACGCCTTATCCGCTCGAACCCGTCGACAAGATTTTCACCGCGTGCTTTTCTTCAGGGCGCGGGAATCTGGAGGGGGTGAAATGAGAACAATATTTGCGGTCGTCTTGGCACTGTATTCGGGCGCGGCAATGGCTCAAACCAGCCCGCCGACGGTCGGAGGAAAGCCGCTGGTCCAGGTGAAGCCTGGCGGCGAAGCTGCCAAATCGAAATCGAAAGCAACAGCGAAACCGAAAGCCCCGTCAACCGCCGCGAAGGTGCAGGCCTGTCTCGAAATCGACGACGCAACGAAAGAGCGGTTGAATTGTTACGATGGCATTTTCCCGCCGCAGCCAAAACCCAAGGCGCCCACGGCAAAAGCCGTCAATGATTGCCGGTTCCACAAGGAAGAAGACGAGCGGCTGACATGCTTTAACGGGTTCGCCGAGAAAATACCCAAGCTCCCGCAGTAATCCGGCGCCGCTCGGTTTTTTCCCGAAGGGCGGCCTACCGGATTATCGGCTAGCGGGCGGAGAGGCGCTTGCCGCCATTCTCGTCAGCGCAGGCGTCGCCGCCATCTTGAGGAGCACCTCCTTGACCGGGTTTTCGGTCCAGGCGTGGGTGACGTAATCACGATGCGTCACGCCTTCGGGGGTCTCGACAAATACCACGCTGCCGGGCCGCAACGGCCCGTCCATGTCCTCTGAGATCGCGATGCCTTTGTCTTTCAGGATTTGCATCAGCTCACGATCGTGCCGCTTGGTGTAGCGCGTATACGCGCTGACGAAAAAGCCGGATCGGTTGTTCTCGATCCAGGAGGCGAACTTGTCCAGTTCGCCATAGACCGCATCGAGCAGGAACACACCGCGTACCCGATTGCCAAGTCCGCCGACTTCCAGGCTCCAGGCTGCCGGCAGGAAGCCGCCGCTGTAGCCGACGATGACGACCGGCATGTTCGCGAAAGCCTTGGCGGCGCCGGGGTCGCCGTAGAGGCGGGCGAGGTGATCGGTTGACTCCGCCACGAAGCGCTTGAGCCCGCCGGGCCGCCAGAACTTGCCGGCACTGGAATCGGCGGCATCGACCGCGAGCTGCGGCGCCAGCAGCACGGCATTGACGCCGGAATCGGTAATCTGTTGGGGCACGAGTTGCCGGTCACGCACGTCGCGCTCGAGTGTCGCGCCGTTGCCGTGGAAGAAAACCACGATGACGCCCGGTTTGCGGACATCGAAATGCTCGGGGACGTGCATCAGGACGCGGTTGTCGTTGTAGGTCTCGTCCTGCCAGAAAACCCGGCCGCCATAGCTTCGATGGCCCCGGCGGTCGCCCTTTGAGACGTTCAGGAACGGCTCGTCCGTGCGCGGATTGTTGCCGAGATACGGAAACGCCGAGGATTTCAGTCCGATCAGCGCGGTCTGATCCTCTTTGGCCGGACGCTGGTACGGAACCGTCGGTGCCAACGAGGCGACCCGGTATGGGGCGGGTTCTGCATGCGCCGTCCGTTTGCGGGATGAACCGGGAGCCTGCCGCTGCACAAAACTCTCATTTGCGCTCGGGAAGCGATCCCTGAACTGCGGCGCCGGGAAGCGATCGTCGAAGGAGTCTCCGGCTCCGGCGTGCGCATTGGCTGCGAGCGTGCCGGGGCTCGGCGCCCGTCCGCACTGAATGAGAACGAACGACAACAGGACTAATGCCGCCAAGAGGGCGATCCAGCGCAATCGATGAGAGCCGGCGCGGCCTTGGGAGGCTTCCGGCCGCGCATGGCGAGGAACGCCAGGTGACGTCACCTGGCACGCGCGATCGTATGTCTGGAATCTCGCCCCGATCATCCACCCACTGCCCCAATGCCCACCGGCGGCCGTCGTATATCAGCGCGCCAGTGTTGAGTTGACGTTAAGCTTCCGGGAAAATTCTCCCCACTTCCCGAAGGCCTCAGAAAACACGAAATCGTGTCGCGATTGTGGGGCGGCAAGCGTGTTTTCGCAATGCCGCAGGCAAGCCGGCCGGTCAAAGGTATTGAATTACCTAATCTCGGTCGGGAGTTAAATCATTGTTAACATTGCTTGAATTGATCGGGGCGGGGCTGCACGATGAATAAACTGGGGGCGCTGGGACCGGCATGACGACATCAGAAACGGGAAGCGTGGCGTGGACTGGCCAGCTCGCCAGAGGCGGGTCTACGGTCTCGTTGCTGGTGGCCACCGCCATCGTCGTGGCCGACATGGTCGGCGTCGGCGTCTTCACCAGCCTTGGCTTTCAGGTCAAGGATATTCCATCGGGGTTTTCGATCCTGTTGTTGTGGGCCGTCGGCGGCATCGTCGCGCTGTGCGGGGTGTTTTCCTACAGCGAACTGGGGGCGATGTTTCCGCGCTCGAGCGGCGAGTACAATTTTTTGGGCCGCGCCTTTCATCCGGCTTTCGGTTTCGTGGCGGGCTGGGTGTCGGCAACGGTTGGCTTCGCAGCACCGGTGGCTCTGGCCGCGATGGCTTTCGGGGAATACGGCAAATCGGTGCTTCCGGGCGTCCCGCCGCTGGCGCTTGCGATCGGCATCGTCTGGCTGGTGTCGATCGTGCAACTTACGGGCGTCAGGCACTCCAGCACCTTTCAGCTCATCTCGACCGTGCTGAAGGTGGTGCTGATCGTCGCCTTCCTGATCGCGGGATTCGTGATCGGCACGCCGCAGCCGGTGTCGTTTACGCCTGATGTTTCCGACTTCGCCCATGTCACCAGCGCGCCGTTCGCGATCGGTCTGGTTTTTGTGATGTATTCGTTTTCAGGCTGGAATGCCGCGACCTACATCATCGGCGAAATGCGCATGCCGCAGCAGAACCTGCCGCGCGCGCTGCTCACGGGGACGCTGATCGTTCTCGTGCTCTATGTTGCCCTCAACGCGGTTTTCCTCCACACCGCGCCGATCGACAAATTGTCCGGTCAAATCGACGTCGCCCGGATCGCCGGCAGCTACATCTTCGGCGAGCTCGGCGGCCGCATCGTGGGCGCCATGATCTGTATCGGGCTGGTGTCCTCGATCAGCGCGATGATGTGGATCGGCCCACGCGTCATGATGACCATGGGAGAGGACATCCCGTCGTTGCGGGTATTCGCCCGCAAATCGACCAGCGGCGCGCCGGCCTATGCCATCCTTTTCCAGCTTGCGGTCGCGAATCTCATGCTGTTCACCCGCAGTTTCGAGGCCGTGCTCGATTTCATCCAGTTCGCGCTGTTGTTCTGTTCGTTCTTCACCGTGCTCGGAGTCATCAAGCTGCGCATCGTCCAACCCGATCTGCCGCGGCCCTATCGTGCCTGGGGCTACCCGATAACGCCGGTGGTCTTCCTGCTCGTGACAGGTTTCATGATGTACTACCTTTTGACGGAACGGCCGTTGCAGTCGGCTCTCGGTACGTTGATCATGATTTCGGGCCTTCTGATCTACGCCGTTTTCCGCAACCGGGCCGTCCCAGGCTTCCCCGCCGCATCCCCAAGCCGCGAATGAAGGTGCTTCAGCCGGTGCGAATTGCAGCCGTTGCTGCAACCATGTTCCTCGCGGCCGCAGCTGCTGCGCGCGCCGCCGACACGGTGACCGCCGACGACACCGCGCGTTTCCTTGCGGGGATGGCGCCATCGCCGGATTCGCCGCTGACGCCGCTGACCAGGGATCCCGCCTGGCAGCGCCACGCCAGGTTCTTCGATGCGGCGTTCGCCCAGCTCGAGCAGCGCCAGCTTTCGAAAATCCGCAGCTGGGCGGAGACCAATCTGGCTGCGCCGCGGCCGACGATGTTCTACATGTTCAGCGGTCCGGATTTCCTTTACGCGGACGCGTTTTATTCCAAGGCCACGACCTACGTATTGAGCGCACTCGAGCCGGTCGGGTCGGTACCCGATCTCACGAGATTGCCGCGGGGTGGTATCGGATCGACGCTGTACCATATCGAGCGTTCGCTGAGCTCGGTCCTGAGCTTCAGCTTTTTCATCACCAAGCTGATGAAGTCAGATCTGCACGCCGGACAGGTCGGCGGCACTTTGCCGATCCTTTATGTGTTTCTGGCGCGCTCGGGGAAGACCATCCGCGACGTCAGCTTGATCTCGCTCGACGACAAGGGCGCTGCATATTTCGCCAACGAAAATGCCGGCCCGAACGCGACGCGTGGCGTCCGCATCCTGTTCGCCGGAAGCGACGGCCAGGAAAGGACGCTGTATTATTTCTCCACCGATCTTTCGAACAGCGGCGTGAGGAACGCGGGCTTCCTTAAATTTTGCGGGACGCTGGCGCCCGGCAACAGCCTGATCAAGAGCGCCTCCTATCTGCTGCACTCCGGTAATTTCACCACCGTGCGCGACTTTTTGCTCGCCAACAGCGCCACCATCATCCAGGACGATTCCGGCATTCCGCTCGGCAGTTATAGTTCGAAGAAATGGCGGTTGTTTCCGTTCGGCCACTATGCTGGTCCGATTGCCGAATTCCCTGGAAGGTACCAGCCGCAATATGCCGAGCTGTTCAGGCGGAGCCAGTCGATGGATTTCGGCATTGGCTATCGCTGGCGTTCGCATGAGTCGAACCTGCTGCTGGCGGTCAAGCTGCCCTCTGACGATTCAGAGCGCGTTGCCGCCGCCCCCTCGGCCGAATCTATGCGTCCGGCACCGCCGCGGCGCCCCCGCCGTCCTCGCTCGCCGAAGTCTATTCTACCCAGAGGCTTCCCTTGGTTTTGGCGCTAGATGCCTTGCCGGCGTGAACCGTCGCGGTCGAAGGCACCTGGCGGCGCACCTCACCAGCGAACGCTTTGGCTGGGGACGATGAAGGCGGCGGGTTTGGGTGTGTCGGACCTGATTTCAAAAAATCTCCAGGCCGTGATGATTACAATGACCAGCGCGAGGGCCGCTAACAGATCGATATGTCTGGGATCGTGACCACGGTGGCTAATTTTCCAGCGCATGGTTCTTGACCTCCCCAACGAGGCATCAAATCAATGCGGCTGTGGCGCTGCTGTTCCAGGCGTGCCCGCATTTCACTTGAAGGCGGTGCGCAATGGTCTGTTCAGGGAGCGTTGACGCCGCGCCATCTGCCGAACCGCCACGGCAGATACCATCGCGCGCCTGGCGGTCTCGTGACGGGCACATTGTCGATCCCCGAAGTGCCCCAGGGCTGGCAGCGCAGCAATCGCGCCAAAATCATCCATCCTCCGCCCCACAGCCCGAAGCGCTCGATCGCCTCGTCGGCATAGACCGAGCAAGTCGGCAGATGCCGGCAGTTGTAGCCGACCAACGGCGACAAGGTATGCCGGTAAATCCAGATCAACGCCCGTCCGGCATTGCGCGGCAGGCGCCGCACCGCCCCAGCGCAGTCGGGACAGTAGGATGAATGCTTCATGGGCGGCGTGCTACATTCATGGGCGTGGATTTGCGCGGTTCCCGGGCATGGAACCGGCATTCACAGATATTTGCGCCACACTTTGGAGAATATCGCATGTTTTTGGTGGCGCTGCAGCAAAGGTTCTATGGACGATAGTGTTTTGCACGGTTACCCTTTTCATAGCGTCGGCATGACAGAATCATCTGGCGTTGAACCGGGGCCATTGCCACTGCTTAGTCAGGGCTTGGGGGAAGGAACAAACTTGAGGTTCGCAAGGTCGTTTGATGTTCGCGGTTGGGCGCTGATCGGCGCCACCGGCCTTTGCATCGCATTACCTGGCGCGATCGCCGCGCTCGGCGGCTCGGCACATGCCGGCGTCACGCTCGAAGAACGTAAACTGCCGATGAAGTTCAGCTGGGTCGCGTGCCAGCCGGATTGCCGGGGCTGGGTCAGCGCGGTCGGCGTTGTTACCGCCGATAGTCCCAAGGATTTCGATGAATTCGCGCGCGGACGCCAACTCGGCGGTGTGACCATCGTGCTGGATTCCAGCGGCGGTTCGGTCAACGACTCGATCGCGCTTGGACGGCGCTGGCGCAATCTCGGTGCGCTGACGACCGTCGGCACCAGCGTCCAGACTGCGACCGCGCAGGGCGATCGCGCAATCGTCGCGCCCGAAGCCTATTGTGAATCGATGTGCGTGTTCCTGCTGCTGTCGGGCAAGACGCGCTATGTGCCCGAGGGCGCGCATGTCAGGGTGCATCAGATCTGGATGGGCGACCGCGCCGATGACGCCAAGGCGGCAAGCTATAGCGCCCATGATCTGATGATCGTGGAACGCGACATCGGGCGTCTTGCCAAATACACCTTCGACATGGGCGGGGCGGGCGATCTCTTGTCGCTGTCGCTGAACGTTCCGCCGTGGGAGGATCTGCACGAATTATCACTAGCGGAATTGCGGCTGACCAATCTGGTGACCACCGATGCGGTTGCCGAGGTGCTGCCCCACATGGATACCGCAAATGTTCCGGTAGCCGCGGCCGCGGTCAAACCGGTCCAGGATCGCTTCGTCAGCAAGGCGATGGAGATCGAGACAAATCCGCAGTCGGCGAAATCGACCAAGACCGCCGAAGCTCACGTGCCCACCGGCAGCGTTGTCGCCCCGCCGCCTCCTGCGAAATAGCTGCAGCGATAAATCTGGAAGTTATGGAGATTCCGGGATCGCGCTGCCGCGCGCCCGGAATGACGAGTGCGGTTATCCCTGCGCCGAAACCGGCTGCTCGCGCTTCGCCTCGATCTGGCCGATCGCGTCGACCACGGCATCGAAGGTCAGCATCGTCGAGGCATGCCGGGCCTTGTAATCGCGCACCGGCTCGAGCAGCGCGATATCGGCCCACTTGCCTTGTGGCGGGCTGCCGCTTTCCTTCAGCATCCTGCGGACGGTCTCGCGCAATTCACGCAGTTCGCCCGCGCTCGAGCCGACGACGTTGCGTGCCATGATCGAGGAGGAGGCCTGGCCGAGCGCGCAGGCCTTCACATCATGGGCAAAGTCGGTGACCAGGGGGCCGTCCATCTTGAGATCGACCTTGACGGTCGAACCGCACAGCTTGGAATGCGCCGTAGCGCTGGCATCGGGTGCGGCCAGTCGGCCGAGCCGTGGAATGTTGCCGGCCAATTCGATGATGCGCTTGTTGTAAATGTCGTTCAGCATAAGATCGAGGTCTCTGCCCGCCGGTGCGACCGCCCTTGGCGACCGTGTTCCCTCGTCCTATATATGGTTGGGAATGGCGGAAATATAGTGCGGCCGTTTTCCTTGCAGGCCGGAAAATGCAAGCTAATTCGGCCGCTATGGTGGTAGGAATGTGGGACTCAGGCGTCCGGCGGCAAGCCGCCCCGTCTGCCGGTGACACTCCGGTCCATGTGAGACCGGTCGAACGGAGTTGACATGGACGCATTGATCAAATCGCTCCGCCCAGGTAAGCCGTCGGACGCAAAGCTGCCGGAATCAAAGATTCCGGACGGCCGTCCCGCCGAGCTGGATCCTGCCGAATTCCTGGCTGCTGCCGTACGCGCGGACCAGCCGCGTCCGTCGCGCGCCGAGGCCGAGCACGCGGTCGAGACCCTGCTCAGCTATATCGGCGAAAACCCTGACCGCGAGGGCTTGTTGGATACGCCGCGCCGGGTCGTCGAAGCCTTCGACGAACTTTATCAGGGTTACCATCAGTGTCCCGCGGAGGCTCTCAACCGCACTTTCGGCGAAACCGCGGGCTACGACGATTTCGTGCTGGTCCGCGACATCGAATTCACCTCGCAATGCGAACATCACATGATGCCGTTCTACGGCAGGGCGCATATCGCCTATACGCCGGTGGAGCGGGTCGTGGGACTGTCGAAGCTGGCGCGTCTCACCGATATCTTCGCGCGCCGCCTGCAGACCCAGGAGCATCTAACCGCCCAGATCGCGGCCGCTATCGACGAAATTCTCAAACCTCGGGGCGTTGCAGTGGTGATCGAGGCGGAGCATACCTGCATGTCGGTGCGCGGCGTCGCCAAGCATGGCGCGATGACGTTCACCAGCCGCTTTACCGGCATGTTCCGCGACAATCCAGCGGAGCAGGCGCGTTTCCTGTCCATGGTGCGAGGGTCGCAGCGGTAGCCCTCGCTGATTTTGCGAGGGGCTGACCGTGTCCACATCGGCAGATTTCAATGACCTCGAAGAGGGGCTTGAGTTTCAGCCCAAATTCGACGCCTCCGGCCTTGTGACCTGCGTCGCCACCGACGCCGGCACCGGCGAGGTGCTGATGGTCGCGCATATGAACGACGAAGCCCTGCGCAATACCATCGCCAGCGGAGAAGCCTGGTACTTCAGCCGCTCCCGCAACGCGTTGTGGCGAAAAGGTGAGACTTCAGGTCACACGCAGCGGGTCGTCGAGATGCGGATGGATTGCGATCAGGACGCCGTCTGGATCCGGGTCGAGCAGTCAGGCGCGGCGTGCCACACCGGCCGTCATTCGTGCTTCTACCGCAAGGTCGATGCAGCCGAGGGCGGGGCGCGATTATCCTTCGTGAACGCGGACGTCCTGTTCGATCCGAAAGCCATTTATCAAAAGTGATTCTCGTCATTTCCCGACGTGCAATGGCACATCTGGGGGCGCGAATGAAACGAGCGAAGCCCGAAATCCCTGACCACGATCGGCAGTATGGATTCCGGGCCTGCGGCAAGAGGCGCGCCGACGCTGTGCAATTGCATACCGCGGAAAGGCGTCCGGGGCTGGAATTCCTCGTTAACCCATCATTAACCATAATCGCCGCAGGTTAATGGCGATATTGCACGGGGGCGGGCGTTTCGCGAGGCGCGGGGCACCAACATATGTCGGTTGACATTTCAAACGCCACGGCAACGGCAGGTGTCGACCCCTCGCGGGTGCGGATCGCCGGCGCGATCAAGCAGGCCGCCAACACCACCGGTATCAGCTTCGAATATCTGCTCGCCACCGCGAAGATGGAATCCAATTTCAATCCGAAGGCGGCCGCCTCGACCTCGTCGGCGCGCGGGCTCTATCAATTCATCGACCAGACCTGGCTCGGCACCGTGAAAGAGGCCGGCGCGCAACTCGGCTACGGCAAATACGCCGATGCCATCACCAAAAATCCTTCCGGCAGCTACTCGGTCGGCGATCCCGCCGCGCGAAGCGCCATCATGAAGCTGCGCGACGATCCCGACGCGGCCTCGTCGATGGCGGCCGTTCTGACCCAGTCCAACAGCTTCAGGCTTACCGGCAAGATCGGCCGGCGTCCGACCGACGGCGAACTCTATATGGCGCACTTCATGGGCGTCGGCGGCGCGGCCAGGCTGATCTCGAATGCCGAGGACAATCCGAACACCGCCGCCGCTCGGCTGTTTCCGAACGCCGCCGCGGCGAACCGTTCGATCTTCTTCGACCGCTCTGGACGCGCGCGCAGCGTCTCCGAAGTCTATTCGGTGTTGAACTCGCGTTACGCCGGCGCCGCCAATTCACAGGCGACGCGGACCGCCATGGCGGCGGTCGGCGACACGCCGACACGTGTGACGTTCGCAAGTGCCGTACCGGTGACCCAGCCGACCGACAATGCCGCCTATCTCTCGGCTCTTCCGGAAGCGCGCTCCGTCACGCCGGTCACGATGGCATTCGCCTCGAGCGCGACTGATACCTCGCCGCCGACCGATCCGATCTTCCGCTCGCTGTTTCAGGCCGGCGAACGAACTCAGCCGGTCTCGTCGACGGTTCGTGAATTGTGGGACAACCCTTCGTCGCCGACGCGCACGCCGACCGTTCGCGCGCCGCAACCGCTCGATCTCTTCAGCGACCGCGCCGGCACGTTCAGGACTTGAGGTCCTCATTCAGGATGGGCCCATTGGGCTTGTCCAGTCCCCCTTAACCAAACGTCAATAGAACGGCCCCGTTTATGGTGAACGCTTTGTTAAGCGTCGTGGTTTATTTTCTGTTGCACTGGCATCGAGTCGTGATGTCGTCTCAGGTTGCGTAAGCCGGCAGGGCAATGATCGTTCGGCAGTTCATCAGTTGGATCAGGACCGCTCCGGCAGGCGAGCGGGCGGAGGCAACGCGAGCGCTGGCTCGGGCCTGGCTGATTTCGGATCTTACGGAAGACGATCGCATCGCCGCCGAAGGCGCGCTGTTGATGATGCTCGACGATGCATCTCCACTGGTGCGCCAGGCCATGGCAGAAGTGTTTGCGCGCAGCGCGGAAGCGCCCGCGGCCATCGTCCAGGCGCTGTCGCTCGATCAACCGTCGATCGCGCTTCCGATTCTCGAACATTCACCGCTCCTGATCGACGCCGACCTCGTCGACATCGTCGCGACCGGCAATTGCGAGATGCAATGCGCCATCGCCCGGCGCATCAATCTGCCGGCTTCCGTCTGCGCCGCGATCGCCGAAGTCGGCACGCCCGCGGCGGCACTCGAGCTGATCGAAAATGCCCATGCCGAACTTGCGCCGTTTTCATGGGATCGCATCGTCGAACGCCACGGTCATCTGGCCGCGATCCGGGAATCGATGCTGGTGCTGGACGACTTGCCCGCCGCGACGCGGGCCGCGCTGGTCGCCAAGCTGTCGGACACGCTGACGCGGTTCGTTCTCGCGCGCAACTGGATGAGCGCCGATCGGGTGGGACGGATCTCCGGCGAGGCGCGCGACCGATCGACCATCAATATCGCGGCTCGTTCACGCGGCGACGACATGCGCGGCCTGGTGCGGCATCTGCGCGCCACCGGCCAGCTCACCGCCGGACTGATCCTGCGCGCATTATTGTCGGGCAACCTCGAACTGTTCGATCACGCCTTGTCGGAATTGTCTGACCTGCCGCAAGCCCGCGTCTCCGCGCTGCTGCATGAGCGCGGTGGCGCCAGCCTGCGGGCGCTGCTGATACGCGCCGGGTTGCCGGAGTCGACGTTTGGCGCGTTCAAGGTGGCGCTCGAAGCCAGCCAGGAAATCGGTTATGTCGACACCATCGCCGGCGCTGCCAGATTGCGGCGCCGGACGGTCGAACGCGTGCTGACGCATTGCGAGACAGACCGGCAAGCCGCGGAGCCGCTATTGATCCTGCTGCGGCGGTTTGCGACCGAGTCGGCGCGGGAGGAAGCCCGCATGTTCTGCAGCGAGCTGATCGCTGAAAAGGCCACTGCCCCGGTCCGGTACGAACTCATCGCGGCGTGATTGCCGCAGGCTCGCGGGTCGTCCCGCGAATGCGGGGACGAATTCCTGAGAGACTTTTCCTCACTCCCCCGGTGCGATGCTCGGCGCCAGGATTGCTTCGAGGTGCTCGGGACGGTCGCGATTGGCGCGAGTGAGATATTCGTCCGCCACACCGCGTAGCCGCCAGCTCAATTCGCTGGCCGTGCTGACGGTGTCGAGCTTGGTGCGCTCGCGCACGATGGCCTGGATCGCATTGATATGATGCGCGATCAGCTCCGACGGCACCTCGTCGAGATCGGGCGCGTGTTCGATGATTCTGCACAGGCTCTCGGCGGCAGTGCCTGCGGAGGGGTATCCAAAAGTGGCCGCGTCGCCCTTGATATCGTGGGCGGCGCGAAACAGCTCTTCGCGCGCAAGCTTGGTAAAACCGTTCTTGAGAATTGCGGCGTGGGCGGCCGAGAGCCTGTCGGCCTCGATTCCCATCCAGTTCTTGAACTCGCCAGACAGGCCGGCAAGGGCTTTTTCGGCGCGCGCAACCGGATCGTCGAGATCTTTTTCGGCGACGTGCCGCAACACGCTTTGCAACGGATTGGGCTGCGTGATCACGTGATGGTCGGCGAAGGTCTTGATCTCGAGCGCGCCGGGTTTGTCTTTCGCCATGATGATTTCCTTAGCGTCTCGCGCTAGACCGTGGAGCGGGCCTTGTCGAGCAGCGACGGCTGCTGAAGGATCTCCACCTCGCCGCCGACGCGGCGCTCGGGCCCGACATAGGTGTTGCTCGTATTGCGCCGGCGATCCGGGCCAAAATAGGTCTTGGTCTTGATGAACGGGCGCGGATTGGCGACGACGTTCAGGATGCGCTGATAAAGCCCCTTGGCCGAGATCGGCTTTGCCAGGAATTCGGTCACGCCGGCGTCGCGCGCTACCGTGACGCGCCGCTTCTCGGAATGGCCGGTCAACATGATGATGGGAGCGTAGGGATTGCCCTTCGATTCCGGCTGCCGGATCATCTGCGCGAGCTCGAGGCCATCGAAGATCGGCATCGACCAGTCGGTGATGACGATATCCGGAACGTAGTGGCTGTACATTTCGAGCGCGGTCGCGCCGTCTTCGGATTCATAGACCTCGCGGGCGCCGAACGAATGCAACAGCGTCCGCAAAATGCGGCGCATATGCGGATTGTCGTCGCAGACAAGAAATCGCAGCTTGTTGAAATCGATGCGGAACATGGCCCGACCCCGAGGGCATACCGGTGAAACGGTATACCGCCGTTAACCATATCGCGCCGCCGGTTAACGAATGGTTGCGGGGCAAGGGTGGGCGGATCAGTGGCCGAACTGCTCGCTCAGGATGCGCTCTTCCAGGCTATGGCCGGGGTCGAACAGCATCCGCATCGAGATGGTCTTGTCGGAAAGCACCTCGACGCGGCGGACGTCGCGCGCTTCGTCGTGATCGGCCACGGCGGCGACCGGGCGCTTGTCGCCCTCGAGCACTTCGATGACGACATAGGCGCTGTTGGGGAGCAGGGCGCCGCGCCAGCGGCGCGGGCGGAATGCACTGATCGGCGTCAACGCCAGCAGTGCGGCATTGATCGGCAGGATCGGGCCCTGCGCCGAGAGATTGTAAGCGGTCGATCCCGCAGGGGTCGCCACCATGATGCCGTCGGCGATCAGCTCCGCCATGCGTTCGCGCTCGTCGATCAGGATCCTCAAACGCGCGGCCTGATGGGTCTGGCGAAACAGCGAGACCTCATTGATGGCGTGATGAAGATGCACGGCGCCATGCACATCGGTGGCGCGCATCAACAGCGGATTGATCAGCGTTTCCCGCGCGGCCGCTAGACGGGCGTGCAGATCGTGTGTGCTGTACTCGTTCATCAGAAATCCGACGGTGCCGCGATGCATGCCGTAGATCGGCCTGCCCGAACGCATGTGCCGGTGCAGCGTCTGCAGCATCAAACCGTCGCCGCCGAGCGCTACCACGACATCGGCCTCGGCGGGGTCGTGATTGCCGTAGAGCCCGGCCAGCTGAGCAAGCGCCTGCTGGGCCTCCGCGCCGGCACTCGCGACAAAGGCGATCCGGTCATATCGCTTGGACGTAGTCATGGAATCGCGGGCCCATCATTTGGCGCAAGAGCAGGATCGGGTGCGCCGACGTCGTCTATACGACCTTGGCTATCCTTGTCGAGATATCTGACCATTTCGGGAATGTAATTGGACAGCGTCAGAAGGTTAATACAAAGCTAGATACCGCTGCCCATAAACGCCAAGCTGTCGCAGTTTTGATCAGAACCCTTGGCAGTTCGGGAATGTTGGTTCGTGATGATTGCCACCGCACCGTGGAACTGCGGACAGCAGGGAGAAGACAGCGACATGGCCATCCTTTTCCATAGGCTGCGCCTTACATGCTTCATCATCGCGTTTCTCGCGCTCTCCATGATGGGCAGCGCGCGCGCCGAAGATGCGCCGCAGCCGCCCCAGCAACCGCCCGCCGCAACGCCCTCGGCACAAAAATCCGGAGCAACGGGCGAACATGGTGGCGCTACCGCGAATTCGCCGGCCGCCCCGGAGCAGCGCCGCTTGCCGCCGGATTCCACCACCAAACAAACCCTGGTGCTTCCCGGCCGCACGCTCGCCTTCACGGCCACCGCAGGGTCGATCCGCCTGTTCAACGACAAGCGGGAGCCGCAGGCCGATATCGTCTATACCGCCTATCGGCTGGATGGCGCCGAACCGGCGACCCGCCCCGTGACTTTCTTTTTCAACGGCGGGCCGGGGGCAGCCTCGGCCTATTTGCAACTCGGCAATGCCGGACCCTGGCGGCTGGCCATCAACGCAGATGCGCCGATTTCCTCCGCTTCGCCCGACCTCCAAGCCAATGCGGAGACCTGGCTCGACTTTACCGATCTCGTCTTCATCGATCCGGTCGGCACCGGCTATAGCCGCTTCGTCGCCACCGGCGAAGACGTGCGCAAGCGCTTCTTTTCGATCGACGGCGACGTCAACGCGATCGCCGCGACGATCCGGCGCTGGCTGGAAAAGTACGATCGGTTGCTGTCACCCAAATTTGTCGTCGGCGAAAGCTATGGTGGCATCCGCGGCCCGAAGATCGTTCGCGAATTGCAAACCCAGCAGGGCGTCGGGGTAAGTGGTCTCATTCTGATCTCACCGCTCCTCGACTTCCGCGAATTTTCGGGCTCCAGCCTGCTGCAATATGTGTGGAGCCTTCCGACCATGGCGGCGGTAGCGCGCGAGGCGAAAGGCTCCGTTACCCGGGCCGACGTCGCCGACGTCGAAAGCTATGCGCGGAGCGATTTCTTAAGTGACCTCATCAAAGGGCAAGCCGATTCCGAGGCCACCACACGCCTGGCCGACAGGGTGGCGCAATTGACGGGGATCGATCAGGCCGTCAGCCGCAGGCTGGCCGGGCGCTTCGATGTCTCCGAGTTTCGCCGCGAACTGGACCGGCGCAACGGCAAGGTGAGGGGACGCTACGATGCATCGGTCTCAGGCTTCGATCCCTATCCGGACTCGAGTTCTCATCATTTCGACGATCCATCCGGCGAACCCCTGATCGCACCATTGACCAGCGCCGCGGTCGACCTCACCAAACGCAAGCTCGATTGGCAACCGGACGGACCCTATGAGCTGCTTAGTCGCACGGTCGAAAGGTCCTGGGATTTCGGGCGTGGCCTAAATCCGCCCCAGTCGATCTCCCAACTGCGAGAGATCCTTGCCTCGGATCCAAAACTGAAGCTGCTGGTAGGCCATGGGCTGTTCGATCTCGCCACGCCGTATTTCGGCACCAAAATCCTGCTCGACCAATTGCCGCCCTACGCGTCGCCGGAGCGCGTCAGGCTCGTGGTGTATCCGGGCGGGCACATGTTCTATTTGCGCGACGCTTCGCGCCAGGCTTTCCGCGCCGAGGCCGAGGCGCTGATGAAGTGAGAGCCGGTCAAAACAAAACCGGCGCAAACCTTAAGGTTTGCGCCGGCTAATTTGCGTCAGTGAACTCAGTAAACGAGGCCGGTGCCGGGCGGTTTTTCGAGAGCTGCGGCGAGCGAGCGATATTCCTCGCTGTTGGTGCCGGCCAAAGCGGCGATCCGGTTCAGGTGGTATTGCGCCTGCTCGCGGTTGCCCTGTTCGACCTGCCACAACCCGTAATACTGCCAGGTCTTGACATGGTTCGGGTCCGCCTTCAGCGCGCGCTCGTACCAGATCTGCGAGACCTTGTAGTCGCCGAGCTTGCGATAGGAATAGCCGATCAGGTTGGCGACGGCGGCGCTGTCGTCGTGACCAAGCGCCTTCAGCTGCTCGATGGCGGCGGCATAGTCGTTGCGGTCATAGATCGTGGCATAGGCGGCGCGGTAACCCTGGGCAAACGCCGCGTCCTTGATGCTGGGGGTGACTTCGCTGGTCTTCTTCTTTGCCTTCTTGCCCGAAGAGGATGGCGGAGGCGCGTCGCTGTCGGGCGCGGCGTACGCCTTGACCACGGGCGCAGCGACCAGTGCCATCGAGAACATTGCCAGCGTCAAAACCCTGATCGCGAATTTGCTCATGCATCTCTCCTGATTTCTGACCGGGCGATCCTATACCGAAACCCGCTAATTTGAACCCCCGCAGGTTCCAAACATTCCCGGGCGATCATCCTTTATTTTCAGAGGATTTTGGCACTCTTGCACGATATGAGACGGGAACATGACGAACATGTCATCCAGATGAACGAAGACCGTCGCCGTGCTTCAGGATGGGTTCAGCGCGCGACACCTAAGGTCGTCGCGATGATCGACGAGCCCGGCCATTCGATCGGCCATCTCTCGATCCCACTTTGAAAGAGGAGACGACCATGTTGAAGACAATTTCCGCTGCGTTGCTCGCAGTTTCCGTCGTTGCCGCACCCGTCATGGCGGCTGGTTCCAGCAAGACCACCCAGGCGCCGGCCGCAAAATCGGCGCAGGTGAAGCCGAACAAGCTGAACGCCAATGCGAAAATGAGCAAGCCTCATGTCAAGCACGTTCGCCATCCTAGCGCCTCCAAGAAGGTAAGCACGATCAAAACGCACCAGACGAAGGCGACAATCAAGCACGCGCCCACCACCAAGCGCGGCTGACCCCAATCCGCGGGCGTGGTTCGACCACATTGCCCTGCCGCTCCCAGCGGATACCAGGCCCGGCTCGCGCCATTGCTTCCCCAATGGCTGCGGGCCGGCGCTGTTTCTCAATAAAAGTTGACGTCGGTTTGATATCCCAGTTGCCAATTCCATTTCCGCGGCCGGCGGTCTAGGTTCGACGTATAGGGGCAATCGACTTAAACGAGTTGCAATTGGGGATATCGGCAACGCGCGCAGCGATCCTGATGCTGCCGATCGCGCTCACGGCTTGCGCCGGCAGCGATGACGGCAGAAGCATCGCCTATATCGACGATCGCGGCGTCGCCAGCCAGCCTTATCCCGACAATTACCGCGCCGAACTGCTGGCGTTCATGAAAACCTATCTCAATGATCCACGCGGCGTACAGGACGCCGCGATGGCCGAGCCGGTGCAGCGCACCGTGGGCGGACGCTTGCGTTATGTCAGCTGCCTGCGTTTTACTCCTCGCGAATCCGACGGCGGTTACCGTCGAGTTGCGCGAACGCGCCGTTCTCTACGTCAATGGCCGGCTCGACCGCGTAGTCGAGGACGCCCGGGATGTTTGCGCCGGCGCGGTCTATGCGCCGTTTCCGGAGTTGGGAAAGCTGACGCGTTAGCGCTCGGCCGCGCCTGTCGGCCTCCCGCGATGATCGCGCCCAAGAACAATCACCCTTGATCAGGTTTGATCAAGCTTGATCTCCGCTCGATGCGGCAATCGTCCACTATCAACGCGCGCTAAAATTGCGTCGAGCCGCCGCCCGCTATCGCACCAATATCTGTCGATACAGACTATCATAACGCTTTGATTCGCAAAGGACGGCATGAACATTGCTTAGGAAAAAATCGGGACTGGCTTTGACATTCAGGAGCGTGGCAAATGAAACGCATCGTGTTTGGTCTGACCCTTGGTGTGATACTTCCTTGCCTTGTTGGCAGCCTCGCAGCTCGCGATCTCGACGGCCGCTACGCCAATTCACCGCTAAAATCCTGGTTCGATCGCCTCGCGAGCGGCAAAGGACTTTGCTGCTCGATGGCGGACGGTGAAAGCGTCGCAGATCCGGATTGGGATTCCAAAGACGGCCACTATCGAGTCCGCCTTGAGAACAACTGGATCGATGTTCCCGACGACGCCTTGATCACCGAACCGAACCGGGCAGGACGCACGATGGTTTGGCCGATGCGGTTTAACGGTGAAATCTCAATCCGGTGCTTCATGCCCGGCAGCATGACCTAGGCGCACGCGTCTATCGTGAAGTTCAAAACGGTCCGTCCCATCGAGGCGGATCGAGCGGCGTAGCTTCCGATGCCATGCGGCGTCATCGCCGGTGAAGCCGACATGTCCGATTTCTTCCGGCGACATTTTCCGGTCCCCCGAGGGTTTCCTGGAGGCAAACCTGGGCGGCAAAAACCGATCACTTTTCAGCGAGCGGTGAACCTGGACGTGGCCTTTAGCGACCCAGCACATAGCTGCGAAGGCAGCGTTTGGGCTGAAGATCGATTGGTCAGGGAACAAAACGGGGTCGTTGCGGACCGTCACAGTTACGAACGACCCACGCTAGGGCATTGCCGCCAAGCAACCAAATTGAGGCCACGTTGTTTGACGAGGGTCACACAACGATGATGAATGGGGACCTCTCATGAAGAGAATTTTGCTGGGCGCAGCCGCCATTGTTGCCTTCGCAGCGCCGGCGTTAGCGGCCGACATCCCGCCGCGCACCTACACCAGGGCCCCTGCCTATACGGCGCCGCAAGTGGTTTACAACTGGACCGGCTTCTATATCGGCGGCCATCTCGGCGGCGCGTTCGCAGGCGACAATAGCCTGGAGGGAAGCGGCGGCCGGTTCATGGGCGGCGTACAGGGTGGCTTCGATTACCAGTTTGCAACCAACTGGGTGGTCGGTGCCGAGGCCCAGTACAGCTGGCTTTCCAACAACAACAATGGCGTGCTTTTCCCCGGCAGCACTCTTGTGACCGCAAACAACAACCAACTTGGGTCGGCCACTGGTCGGCTCGGCTATACTTGGGGCCCGGCGCTGCTGTACGCCAAGGGCGGCTACGCCTGGCGCGACAGCAACAATATTGGCGTCAGCGTTGCCGGCGTACCGACCGGGTTTACTACCGATGGCACCCACAAAGACGGCTACACTGTCGGCGCCGGTCTTGAATACATGTTCGCGCCGAACTGGTCGGCCAAGGCCGAATACCAGTACTACAACTTCGGCACCACGACGTTCACCGGTGGACCTGCCCCGATCGTGGGCACCCACTTCCGGGACGACGAGCATAGCGTCAAGGTCGGCGTAAACTATCGCTTCGGCTGGGGTGGCCCGGTGGGAACGCGGTATTGACAAGGTCTGCATAGCCAGGAAAAGGCCGGCTTCATGCCGGCCTTTTTGTTGGCATAAGTCATCCCGCGTTGCGCGGAAGGCCCGCTCCGCATCGGCATTGTGCGCCCACCGTGGCCCGACAAAAATAAAATTTCGGCCGCCACGGAACTTCCGCTCGCATCGGTTATTATGGTGCGGCCGGTTGATGGACAACGAACATGCGTGCCTTGTTGCTGGGAGTGACTTTATCCGCGATTGCGCTGCCCTGCCTTGCAAAAACAATCCTGAAATCAGAACCCCTTGTGCTTGCACCCTATGAGGTCGCCTTTGTGCAGGACGCCTCGTGTCCGGCGGGGAAGGTGCTCAAAGTCACTGGCGCGATAAGGGGACTGCACCGCAAGAAGGCCTGTGTGACCTTGGCCGCCGAGCAGGCCTCGCTAGCGGTGGCGACGCCGTAATCCAAAAGCTCGTTCCGGGAATGTGCCCTCACGAATGCAGCTGGAAGTCCAGTTCGGCTTCGCGCTCGGCGTCGGCCTGGTTCTTGGCGGGATCCTCCTGGGGGTCCGGCCGGCAGGGCTTGATCTCGTAGTCGTTGTCCAGCACCGGCCGCGGCGCCGGCTTGTCGTCCTCCGTCGCCACGTCGACCACGAGACCGCTTAGCCGGGCGTGCTTCCAGACGTCGGCCTCGGTGGGATAGGCCTTGCTCAACTTGGCGTCATTACTGAAAAGCGCGTAGGGCATTGAAATTCCTCCCGTAAACCACCTTAACGCGCTTGACCGGGTGAGGTTTCAGCGCGCGCAGGCGCCGGCGCTTCACACCCGAGTGAAATCCCGGCCTTGTGGCCGCCGGGAGCCATTTCCGGCCTGAATCCCTGAGTTGTAAACGAGTCCTGAATCGGGCGAAAAATATCGTGCGAGACTCCCGGACCAGAATCGCCCGATGTTTTCGCCACGATGAGAACCACCCTCAAAACCTCCGGCGAACGAGTGCACATCGCGCTCACTGTGGCGCTGCTGGCGGCGTGCGTGGCCAATCTGATGCTGGTGTGGGGGTGGTCTTAGCCCGGAGGACGAGATCGGAGGCCTTGAGGCTTGCGGCGCGCCGGCGCCCCGATCAACCGAACAAAGCTGATCGCGGGGCGTTATCAATGATGCCCCGGCGCAAGTCACCATTGACCGGTCCGATGAGCGTGCAGCCTGCCGAGCACGGCTCGACAAGGGCTACCCCATTGCAGCCGATGATGCCAACGACCGGCAACAAACCAAAGAAGGCACCCGCTACAAAGCGATCGATGAGGATGGAAGCGGTTCGGGCAGCGAAAGCCAGATTGATGCGGCGCGATTCCCTGCGCAAGCAACGGCGAGCCCAGAGGGACGTTCGTCTTACGTCGGCAATGCGCCCGGAGGCGGGGCGGTGAATTGCGTCCGGGCGAGTGGGCCTGGAACACGGTGCATGGTGCCGGTTGAGAGGATTGAACTCCCGACCTTCGGTTTACAAAACCGCTGCTCTACCGCTGAGCTAAACCGGCTAACGCATTGAATAACATTGAGTAATTTTGGCGGCTACTTCTTGAAAGTCGCCGTTTGCTACCGCTTTGCTACCCAATCGTTTTGGTGCGCCTGTTTATTGCAGCCTGTAGCGCCGCGTCAACGCGCTCGGCGGCATCGGCCTCCATCCCCGGCAGGACGTGGCTGTACAGGTCTAGCGTAATCCCGATCTTGGAATGCCCCAGGCGCTCGCTGGCGACCTTGGGATGGACGCCGGAGCTTAGCATGTGGGTGGCATGGGCGTGCCGCAGATCGTGGAACCGGATGCGGGGCAGGGACGTGTCGGCCAGCTTTCGAAACCAATCCTGCGTCAGCGTGTCCGGCTGCAATGGCGTACCGTCGGCTTGCGCCACAACGAATGTATCGTCAGATAACCGCACGCCGACCTTTAGAAGCTCCTCCGCTTGTCGGAGCCGATGCGCGCGCAATTCCTCGACCAGACTAGCCGACAGCGCCAGCGTGCGGCCCTTGCCGTTCTTGGGCGTCTTGTAGCGGACCTTCGAGCCAACCTGTTCGGCGCTTTCGAGCACGGCCAGCTGGCCGGCAGAAAGATCGACGTTTTTCCAGCGCAGCGCGGCGACTTCGCCACGGCGCATCCCACAAAGCACCGCGAGCAGCGTCGGGATCAGCATGCGGGTAGGGCGCATGGCCTCGATCAGCTCCGCGGTTTGATCCAGATCGTAGGTCTGCATCGGCCCGCGAGCCGTCCTTCGGCGGATCGACGGCGTCGGCCGGGTTGCGATTGAGCATTTCCCATTTCACGGCCTGCCCAAGGGCCTGTTTCAGGACGCGGTGCATGTGCGTGACCGTCTGCGGCGACAAGCCGCCAGTGCCGTCCCTACGGCCATGGGTGAGGGCCTTGGAGTAGGCCGCCGATATCAGGGCAGGACGCAACTGCGTAGCACGACCGATCCCAGCAGCGGCACGATGTTCTTTCGCGCTAGCTCGCGATAGCGCGCGTGCGACTTCGGCGAGACCTGCGACGTCATGTGCTCCAGCCACCGGTCAAGAAACTGCGCCAGGGTGGTTTTGCTCGGCTCCAGATAGGTGCCGCCCTTCATTGCCGAGATCAGCCGGGCGCACTCGATCTGCGCTTGCCGCTTCGTTCCTTTGAATGAGTGCCACTTGCGCCTGCGCTTGCCGGTCTGCGGATCGCGGACATCGAGGATGATCGCCCAATGGCCGGGGGATCGTTCGCGGATATGGCCCTTCATGACTCGCCTCGCTTTTTTACGCTGCCAATCGCCGGGACCCATCCTTCTATACTCAACTTTTCGACCACAGCGGTTGCAATGCCCTCTTTGAGAGGGGGACCCTTAAAAGACTGCTCCAGTCGGTCAGCGATCTCCGCGCTAAGCGAACCGTCCTCCCGTTTCGTTGCTTCCCGATCCAAACGGCGCTTCAAATCATCTGAAATCCGCAGTTTGACTTGCACAAGACCGGTTCTTTTTCGCGGAGCCATAGGTCACCTCTGAATAAAACGTGCCGAGAACGACTTCGATATAACGAGCACAAAACTAGGGTACCACAAGCGGTTCTTTCACGGTACCGCGCAAGGTCCTTGACAACGGGAGAGGCCGCATTTATGTTCGACCATCACAAGGTACCTTAAGCGGTACCAATAGGAGACGTGATGATGAACTACGACACCAACACGGAAAACGTGCGCACCATTTCAGTGCCAATGGCAGGCGCCCGATATCTTGGCCTCTCGAGAGGCGCATCCTACCAAGCCGCCGCCGACGGTTTGATCCCCACAATTCGAGTTGGGAAGGCTTCTTAAAGTCCCAATCGTCGCCATGGAACGGCTGTTGGAGAGCGCCGGAGTTGCAGCGGCGAGTAATTATCGCGTTGCCGTAGTCAACTTCTGAAGTTCGCTGCCGCAAATCCGAATGATCAAACGAAAACCCAGCCGCACGATCCATTCTTGCAAGGATCAGACCGCGCGCTGGGATCAAGGAAAGAGTATTCGATGAAGTCAAACAATAAACGATCTGGAGACAAATGTCGCGGTCTCGCCGGCTTACCCTTGTTCGATTGGCGGCAAACGCTGCCGCGTCGGCCGCCTACTCCAGCGGGCGCGTATGTGACCCGAAAGTTCGGCGTCCCGATCGCGATCGCGGATATCGTCGCCGACCTTGCCGGCCTCGGGCCGAGGGAGGCGACACGATGAACGACGCCCCGAAGGAGTACATCGCTAAGGCGATTCGTAATGAAGCCGCAGTCGTCGCCAACGCCCAAACTTCAACCCGGAATCAGATTTTAAATCGGTCGGCCTTTAATCTTGGTAATATTCCCGGAAGGCAGTTGAATACTGTAGTTGCAGCTGTTTGGCGGCCGCCCGACGCAAATGGGTATCTGGCCGAGCATGGTGATCATGCAACTCGCAAAGTTATTGAAAGCGGCTTCCAAACGGTCAGCGCAATCAACGAAAAGTTCCTCGTCTCAATCGAGCAGAACGTCGCTGCATGGCGTTTGAAGAAAAGCCGGCAGTTAACATCAGCCCATCGCCGATAGCTCTGTCCCGCCGTTCGTTGAAGTGGATCCGCCCGGACAACCTTTCCACCCGTACGCAGGCCAGACAAGGATGGAAAGCCTCTTTTCCTGATGGGCGACGAAGGGCCGCCCAAAGGGTGACGAGAAGCGCCGTCACGTATTTGTACGAGAATCGGAGCCTGTGCGGATCAAGATCATGCTCAAGAATGGTGGGGCCGTAAATTGGTATCGCGTACAGGCTGCTGATGGTACTTTCGGCTGGCAGGCGAGAAAACCTGACGCGTTTATCGAGGTACCCTATGTCGGGGGAGCGATCCTTTCGATTGTGAGATGATTGGCCGATGATATTTATTGGCCCGAAGGCGAGAAGGACGTGGATACCCTTATCGGCTGGGCGCTTTGGCCATCACATTCGGGGGTACGGGCGATGGACTTGCCGAAGGGATGCGCTTCATATTTCGTTGGACGAACCGTCGTCGTTCTCGCTGACAATGATGCCAACGGCCGCCAACACGCCGAACAGAAGGCTGCCCTCGCTCCCATTCTGTCGCTGCAAGAGTATTGGGAAACGCTGAATTCCAGAGCTGCCCAGAAAAGGTGATGTGTCTGACTGGCTGGCACTCGGGCGGGACATTGGACGATCTACGGCGTCGCGCAGAGGAAAACTCCTCTCTGGCAGCCGGTCCGAGTTGTTGAGAGCACAAACATTGCCCGACTTGATGTGGTGTGTATGGCCGACGTCAAGCCGGCCTCGATCGAGTGGCTCTGGCCGAACTGGGTCGCCATCGGGAAAGTGTCGGTGCTCGCAGGCGAAGGTGGTCGTGGAAAATCGACCATCCTCTGTGACCTTGCAGCGAGAACCACCACCGGAGACAGATGGCCGGATGCGGCGGCTGCTCGCCCCGCAGGCGGCGTAATTATTCTCGCAGCGGAGGACGACGTCGGAGATACTCTTGTCCCAAGACTTATGGCAGCAGGAGCTGAACTCGCCCGCGTGTTCGTGATCCGATCAGTTCGAGATGAACATCAACGCAGGCGCGGGTTTAGCCTTCAGGCCGACCTTGAACGACTGGAGAATGAAATCCGAAAGCGAGACAATATTCGACTGATCATAATCGACCCCGTCTCAAGCTGTCTTGGTCAGGTCAACTCTCACAAGAACGCTGACGTAAGGGCGGTCCTTGAGCCGCTCGGAGAGATGGCAGCCAGAATGCGGGTCGCTGTCATCTGTAACAATCACTTTAGCAAGGGCGGAGGTAGCGCAAATAGCCGCGTGATTGGCAGTGTGGCCTTCGTCAATCAAGCCCGCGCGGCGTTCATCGTCACGCCCGACGAAGAGGACGACACCCGGATGTTGCTGATCCCATCCAAGATGAATATCGCTCCTATTCGGCACGGACTGGCGTACAGGATCGAAGGTTGCTTGATCCATTCCGAGGGATCGGAAATCGCTACATCCAGGATCATGTATGAAAGTACCCCGGTCACGATCAGCGCCGATCAGGCATTGGCAGCCTTGGGCGGCAACGGGGAAAACAAGTCGGATAAGTCGGAGGCGATAGAGTTTCTAAAGGAAGTGCTCAAGGCCGGCCCAATCGCCGCCAAGGATGTCAAAAAGGAAGCCGGTGACGCGGGCATTTCCCCGAAGTCTCTGCGTAACGCCCGTGAGGCTCTCGGGGTCGGGCCCGAGAAGGCCGGTTTGAGCGCGGGTGGGTTTGGAAGCTCCCGAAGATGCCCTCGGGGGTCGAAGATGCCCGTGAAAATCAAAGGGCACCTTCGAGGGTCTGAGGGCATCTTCGACGAGTGGAGGAGTGTTGCACCGCTATGACTAACGCCGCCGAGCTATCAATCTCTCCCGCCGCCGCGCGCATGCGTCGTCATCGTCAGCGTCGACGCGAGGGCCTGCGTTGCCTGACTGTCGAGTTACGCGAAACGGAAATCGACATGCTCGTCTGCAGAGCGCTGCTAGAGCCTGAAATGCGTAACAATAAAAACGCGATCATTAGGGCTTTGCATGACCATTTCGACCTTACCTTGAGTTTGACGCGATGACACGTAACAGCCGATCTCCCCGATTGACCGTCGAAGCATTGGCAGCGGACTGCATGGACGTGCGCGACCTATACAAGGCAGGGGCCCTTAAGGGGGAGTGGGTAACCCTTCGGGCTGGGATCCGGTGGCCCGATATCCGAAAAATAAGGGCCGCACGATATCTGGTTCTGATTGAAATGCACAACCGGACTCTTCCGCTGCAAGTTCGGATCTCTTGGACCAGATGCCATTTGGGCGGGGTCCGTCCATGGATGCATTGCCCATATTGCGAAAAGCGGGTGGCAAAGCTCCTGAGCGGCATGGGCTGCTATTGCTGCCGTGCCTGCATCGGTAATCCGCTCTATGCCAGTCAACGCAAAAGCGCGCACGGTCGCCGGCATTTTGAGATTTGCAAGGTGCGTCTGCAGCTCAACGGCAACGCTTCGCTTTTAGAACCTTTCCCGGAACGTCCTCGCGGGATGCACCGAAAAACCTATGATCGTCTGAAAGCCGCGCGTAAATCTGGAAACGGTATTTACCGCCGAAGCTCCGGGGAAGGCCGTCGATTACAAGATCTGGTGTATTACATCACCAACTGGCATTACAAATTGCAATTGATTAGGTTGAGCGCGCCCCCCGCCAAGGCGACTGCCGGTAAATCGTTAGCTCAGACGACTGATCGTCGAGTGGCTCACGTTATAGGAGCGAGCGATCTCGGTAAGCACTTCTCCCGCTTCCCGGCGAGCAAGGGCTTCCCGACGCTGATGGCCGGTAGCTTTGGCTTGCGCCCCATGATGACGCCTCTCGCCTTCGCACGCTGGCGCCCTTCTCCGGTTCGGGTTCGGATCAGCTCACGCTCGAACTCAGCCAGGCCGCCCAAGACCGTCAACATCAGCCTGCCGTGTGCAGTGGTCGTATCGGCCCAGGTGTCCCGCAGGGATTTGAAGCCAGCGCCCTTCTCAGCGACCGCGCCGAGCAGGTTCAGAAGGTCCCGGGTTGACCTTGCCAGCCGATCCAGCCGAGTCACCACCAACACGTCGCCCTTATCCAGCGCGGCTATAAGCCGGGCAAGCTGCTTCCGGTCCGCCCGCGCACCGCTGATCTTTTCCTGGTAAATCCGGGCGCAATTGGCGCCTTTCAGTTCTGCCAGTTGAGCTGTCAAAGACTGGCCATCCGTCGATACTCGTGCGTAGCCAAAGTGCACCATTTCAGCCTCCAGTTTCGCATATGAGATTTGCACAGAAAAAACATTTTAGAATCAATGTCAATTTTGTGCATAATTCTGAAATTTGCCAAAGAACCCTCGTCAGCAGTGGTTGCTCCCTGGCAGTTTCCGGGCGGGCCGGAACCGACACGCCTTTGCTTGGCGGCGGTCACGACCTGCCGGGCCTCGCTGCCAATCTGTGCCTCGGCATTGCGATTGCTAGCGTGAACACACTGATCGGAATCGGGCTGTTTGGCGATCCTAAGTCACCACCACGTTGACACCTACCGGCGTACTTAGCGCGAATCCGTGTCGGGTCGATGAACGCCTTTTCGATTTGTCCACAAAACAATCTGACGACGGCCCACGCCGATTTCAGCAATTTCAACTGGAGTGAGTTTTCTGAGCGCAGCCACGACGTCGGTCGGGTTTGTTTCGGGTAACGCACATACAGCGGCTTCCGCGTATCTAATTCGAGAAATCCCACCGCGTACCATTTTTCATGAAATGCCCCATTTTGGCTTGTCACTTTCACCAAATGCGCGTGATGGCCATGTCGGTAATTTTCGACTGTCGGCGCGGCCACCGTTTCCGCTTTCGTTGGCTGGATTGCTCCGGATCGCTCCGAGACCTTACGCGGTCGTCGAGGTGCTCGCGGTTGAACAAGTCGCTCCGTTTTTGAAACGAGCGCCGTCGATGGCCTTCTCGACTGCGACCACCGCCGCTGCTTTGCTCGTCTCTTTGCCCGATACCACCGTACCTGCAACCGATGTCGACCATTTCCACACGCCGCGCTTGATGCCTTGGACAACAGTATACTCGATGTCGCGATATCTCATGGCTCTCCGTACACAATGATCAAGCTAGCGTCAAAATGCCCGGAGTGGAGCTAACTATCGCATTTCTCCAAACTTGATTTTTCATCCCCAGTCTTCCTCGTAGCTCGCGCCGCACGGCCTCGCATTCCGGGTTTTTCGACTTCAGCCAAACCTTCGACGGCCCGCTGCGATACGACGAGTCCGAGCCGTTTGGAGACGATGCCTTCGAGGCCCAACCGGCAGGCATGTTCAAATACGGCCGGGCCATCGTGCGCCAGATGTTCGTTATATGAGATCGCGGCATCGCCACGCGAGAGCATCTTGGCGAGACGTTGCTTGCGGTCGATCAATTTGTGATTCCGTAGATCATCGCCCTGCAATTCGATCAGATCAAAAGCGATCAGCACGACATCATGATCACGGCGACGGGAGCGGAGCGCATCGAAATCTGAGATGCCGTCATGTCGACAGATTACCGCTTCGCCATCGATCAGGAACGAGTGCGCCCTGATCGTGCTGGCGGCCTCGACAATCGCAGGAAATCGATCAGCCCAATCGTATCCGTTGCGCGTGAACAGACGCACCCGCGAGCCCTCGCGGCGCACCATGAGCCGGAAACCATCGTGTTTGATCTCATGCACCCAATCGGGCCCGGACGGCGGCCGGGGAGCCCTCGACGGGCGGCACGGTTCGACAAATCCAGTAGGCCGGAAGGCGGAACGCTCACGCAACAACATGGCGCGAAGATAGGCGAGAAAATCGGCAGGCGGGAGTCCCGCAATCAGAAAAACTGCGGCCATGCGGGCTCAAACGAAAGGCCCCGTCCGATTTCCGGAGCGGGGCCAAAGTCGCGGTTAGAAACAAGCTTCCTTGCTCGAATCGACGGGTGATGGCCCAAAGTTTAGCCCCGTTGAATTTTGATTCTCTGCCCGGTCCCCGACTCGAAAATGCGAAATTTTGGCGGCCAAAAATCGTGGCCGATCTCCGGGCCCCGCCTGGCAGCACGCTAAAGGCCGAATTCACAAAAGGATTCAGCTAAAGATCGGACGGGTAAAGCCGCATCGAGTTGTCTCTGGTGCAAGCGATTTTCGCAATGACAGCTGGGCGCAGGCGCTCAAAAATATCAGCGCGCTCTCGGGCTGTCTCTATCGTGCCGCTGAAGAGATGGAGTGTAGACCGCGGAATTTCACAAAAGATGCGTGAACCATTTACGGTTGCCCAAACGGCTAGGCTGTTACCATCCCACCGAATTTCGTTTTCAAATTGAACTGCCGACATCGACCATCCCCCTCATTTGATCACTCATTTCCCGGGAATGCTGGTTACCGTCTCGGCATTGTGTGCCCTTTGCTGGAACAGAACGACCGTGACTTTGCACAGTCAAAAGGATTTCGCGCGATTTCTGAAAATCAGGCTCTGACTGATGTTTTAGAGCAACAGCAGGCCGGTCATCTGAGAAACGCATAACGAACGGCAGTGTGTGATCGTCAATGGAAACGGCCCGCGCCTCTGGTTTCACAGAGGATCCGCGGAGACGATGACATAGCCTTCGATGCGCAGATCCGGCGTCGCGCGGACGGGTCTATTGCGAGATCGTCTGCACCACATTGGAGACCGGTCGGGTGCTCGCGATCGGCAGTTTGACGTCCTTGACGACTAGGTCGTCATACTGCGCCAGCGTTTGCAGCGGGTCCTTGGCCTTCATAGCAACGATCTTGTAGCCGCCGGCCTTCAGCCGGCGAAGCTAGCTCGGGCAGGGCTTCCGCGGTGTGCTTGTGGAAGTCGTGCATCAGGATGATGCCCTTGCCTGACTTGTCGAGCTTGGTCACGGACGATCGATCACTTGCGTCGCGTTGTTCGCCTTGAAATCAAAGGAGTCAAGGTCGCAGGAGAAGATCGCGACGTTGCGCGTGCCGAGGTAGCTCACCGCCGCCGGGTGCTGCAGTTGCGGAAAGCGAAAAAACGGCGACGGGGAACGCGCCCAGCGCCAGCTTGACGGCGCTGAAACCTTTTTCGATCTCGTCCCTGGCCTGCTGCTCGTTCATTTTCTTGCTGTTCAGGTTCGCATGCGACCAGGTATGGGTCCCGACGCTGTGGCCGGCCGCAACCACCTGTTTGAGAATTTCGGGATGGTAGGTCGCGTGCTTGCCGATCGGGAAAAACACCGCCTTGGTGCATTCATCCGCAAGCGTCTTGAGCACGGAGGGCGTATTGACCGGCCAGGGACCGTCGTCGAAGGTCAGCACGATTTCCTTGTCCGTCAGGAAGTCGAGCTGCTTGAAATGCTCGAAGCCGAAACCTGGCCCGCCGGTAGTGTCGATTTCCACCACCCGGCTGACACCGAGCGCATCCGGATTGGCGCACGCGGTCTTTGGCTGCGGGGGAACGGGAGGCTTGGCCGGAATGGTAGCGGTGACCTCAACATTCTCGAATGTCGGGACTGGTTTGGCGGAAGCGGTCGCTGCAAGCCGCTCGGCTGGCGGGGCGCTGACGCTCGCAGCAACCGCCAGATCAGCACGCGGGGAAGATGTCCAGAACCACACGGCCGCGATCACAACCGCGGCCCCGACACTCGCCAATGTCAGACCTAACGCATTACGCATGATCACTCTTCCGAATAGATTTTAGCCAAGCCATTAATGGGAAATAGTTATTAACGCCGCACCAACGCGGGGCGTTAACGGGCCGATTAGTTTTGGCCGCTCGCTGGGCCTGTGCTATCGACCGTGTCACTGTGACAGGCGTATCGAGTGGCCTCTGGCCAGGACGACAGCGCGGAGAAAGAGACGGGCCCGCCTGCTCGCTAAGTTTTTGTTAACACCCTCGGGTCATCCTCCAAAGATCACGCAGATGACCCCATGGGTTGCATGAGCTACGAACGCCCGGGGCCGATGCCACCAGGGCAGCCATCGGCTTTTGGAACTCAATCAGATCGGGCGCGCTGATGAAGTCAGGACACCGAGGCCCGACGAGGCGTTGTCTGCGATTACATGTCGTGACGAACGCAGAATCTCGGTCGAATTTCTAACGCTCGCTGTCATAGCGGGACTTACATTGGCATGGGTTGGCGGCACCCACTTGGGCGCCGATGTACCGCCACCATTCGGCAATGCGGCTGTCAAGACAATTGTCGAACGGATCATCGCCGTTGAAATCAAGCGGCGACTCGAATGCCAAGAATAAGCGCTCCAGCGCGACCGGAGCTGGTCAGTTTCTCGACGAAACATGGCTGGAGATGATCGGATCGTACCGACCCGATCTCGTCCAGGGCCGCAGCCAAAAGGAAATATTAGAACTGCGGCGGGATCCAGAACTTACCCGTGAGATCGTTACGCGATTGGTTGAGCAGAATGCCACGATGTTGAAGAAGCGAGCCCTTCCAGTCACGCCGGGTACCCTTTACCTGGCGCATTTTGCCGGTCCCGCGGGAGCCGTGGCCGTCCTGTCCGTTTCGGAAAATGCCGACGCGGCTGCACTCATGGCGAGCGCCGACGCGACCGGCCGGACAACGCGAGAAAAGCTCGTCAATGCCAATCCATTCCTCAAAGAACTCACGGTCGGCGATCTCAAGAACTGGGCCAATCGGAAGATGAGCAGTTATTAGGGCGCCTGACCGGCGCGAGGCCGGAAAACCGCCCGGGTGCGCGCGCCTTTCCGGCAGTCGCGTATGGAGGCCGCACGGAGTCATGCCCGGGCGGCTTTTATATGCCTTAGACTGCCCTGCGCGTCACAGAGATATCGTGCGAATAGTGAGTACACTCCACAACGGCTGCGAGAGCTGCGATTTTCAACGCGGTGGGGTCTCGCTCTCCTTTCGCGGCACATGCAAGAATATGCGATGCGATTTCAGCTTTCATCGTCGACGTGCGCTTCGCTTCGGGAAGCATCGCAGCGGCATCGTCGAGGACTGCTTTCATCAATTCTATTAATTCAGGCTGAAAACCCGCTCCAATTTTGCCCATTGCCCGTTTCCTCACTCGTACACGCCCCTAATCATTCTCAATGGTCGGAATAGTGGCCTTGTTCTCTTGCTTGTTGTCCCGCGCAACAGAAGCAGCAGCGAAGGCGTTCCGACTGCACCGATACCGAGGCCTGGAGGGGGAAAGTTGAAAGCGCGTCAATCAGCGATAAACGGGCCCTGAGATTAAAATCGTCGGGTTAGCCCTTCGTAACGAGCGGGGTTGGGGCTTTGCCGTAGTAGGGGGCTTTGCCGACCGGATACTTGCCAATTGGCGCTTTTCCGACCGGTGCTTGTGTGTAAACCGGCTGCGGGCGAGGATAGTCTGCACCGACAGCGGCGGTCAACATAGCAAGAGAAGTGCCCGTCACTACCAGGAATTTCAACATAAGCGCTCCTATGAAACGGCCCTAGGCCCAGGTTCGATTAGTAGTCCGCTCAACATTCTGTTGCAATTATACAGGCGGTAGTCAGCACAACCGTAGTCGATTTTTTGCCATTATGGTTAAGACGGCACAGATCTGGCGAGCAATCTGGCGAGATTATCTCATTAACGCGCATCGGAGGCCCGCTTTCGGAGGCAAACTGGAATCCATTTGCTCACTTCGAAACTTACGGTTTTGGATTCGGAGCTGACGGCTTCCACCGGAAACGCGCACTTCCATTAAACGAGTCCACGGCGGGTCAACAGCCGCACGCGCTCGCCGTCACGCTGGACGCGGCTCCGTCGAGGGTTGCCCATCCATCGATGTGCTGGAATGGCATCGGCGCGGCTATTTCCGATCGCCGCGGCGGTTTTCGTTGGCCTGGAGCAGGGACGGCGAGCAGGTGGCGTCCATCAACGTCGAAACCCAGCGCCATTCCGTGACCCTGAAATACCAAAGCCGCTCGTGTGGCGAGGATTGGAGCGACGTCGAGCAGCATGTGGCCATGGCCTGGACGCCGTGCCGGCTCGGTGGAGAGCGGCCCTGGTTTGTGTGTTCGATCGCTGCAAACGGGGTGTATTGCGGTCGCCGGGTCACCAAGCTGTACGGAGCCGGCCGCCTGTTTGCCTGCCGTCACTGCTATCGGCTTGCCTACGCAAGCCAGCAGGAATTCGGCCCATCGGCGGGGGCTTGGGAAATCGCAAAAGATCCGAATGCGGCTGGGCGGAAGCCCAAACATGCTTGAGGAGTTCCCCGATAAGCCGAAGGGCATGCACTGGCGGACCTACGAGCGATGGCGCCGCGTCCACTATGCTGCCGAGGAGCGATGGCGCAGCAGATCACTGCAGTATTGGCGCAGGAGAGGGTGCCACCGCCGCCGAAACTCTGGTCGCTTGCGCTCGATCAGCGGCAGGTCGCTTAAACTCTAACCCTGATGAGCCAGAGCCTCCCTTCTCTAAACGCCTGACAAGTCTCAAATTATCTGAGGACCGACAGTGCGAACGGCGACAATTAATTGCCCAGACCGCCACACCGCGAGACTGCCGCCGTCAGCGCGACTAGGATTTTCACGGTGTCGGATGGATCGGTCATGGCGCGTCCTCAAGGCCGGGCGCGCGGATAGTATCACGGCGATGCGTCCCGATGATCGAGGAAGCGACCGCCCGGCATCACCGCCTGCAAAACCCGCGCCGCAATGCGTTCGATGTCGTCGGGCGGCAGATCGCGCCAGCACTGCTCGCAGAACGCCGTGACGCTGGCCGCTGTCGGCGCGACCTCTGGCGTCGAGAACAGGAACGCGCCGGGATGCGCATCGTCGGCGAAGTTGGCGCGACAATTCGGACAAAATGGCCGACGCCGCTGGATATTGCTTCGCCAGAATGACAGCGCGTCACGCAACAGCCTGTTATCGTCAAGCGGTTGATCGGCGGCGATCAGGTACGTCACGACGTGATCGTGATGCACGTCCCTGCGAAATTCGCGGACGTCGACGCGCCTCTGGTGCCGATTGACATCATCACCTCCGTAATCGTCGGCCCGTGTCGTGACGATCAACCCGATCGCCACGCCTCTGCGTTGGTCAGGAAGTCGCCCTTGATGATCACACCGAAGCCGTTGACGGCTGGCTGCACTCCTGGCTGAACGGAACGACCGCCACTTTGCACAGTCAAAAGGATTTCGCGCGGTTCCTGAAAATCAGACTTTGACTCATGCTTTAGAGCAACAGGAGGCCGGCCCGGTCATCCGAGAACGCATAACGAACCGCCGTGTCGCGTGAAGTGATCGCCGACGAAAACGGCCCGCGCCTCTGGTCGCGCGGGCCGGCTCGATGGGGCGGCATGGTCCCGGGTCCCGGACTAGCAGTCTGGAAACCCCGAAGCGCGGTCCCCTCCGCCTCCACCTACTGTGCCAGCGCCGTCTAGGCTCAATTGGGTGACCGGGCGACATTTGCACGCAGGCACGGTATTAGGATCGCGTGAATCGTTAATGCTGCTTGACGCCAATTTGGCGAAAGATTCCCGTGTTGCTTACCAATCACGATTTTGATGTGCGCGTCCCTGCCCTTATCCCTCCTAGTGGACCAAGGGTTGCTAACGCCAGAACCTTCCGCCTCGTCTTCGAATCCCATGATGGAAGATGCTATGGGCGGCGGCGAGGATATCGTATTCCAAATGACAAAAAAAGCCCCATACAAGGGCCTTGGTGCCGATTTCGAAGAGAAGCACGAGCCCGCGAGCATCCACACCGCATCGGCTCGCTTCGGATGGTTTTGCTGGTGATTTTGGGAGCGCTGGCGCTGGCAAGCCTGATGGGAAAGGTGGTCTACCGGCTCGGCCGTGGGCGGCACGTGGCGCGGGCTGCCGCGCGCCGGCGCGACATCTGGGAATTGGCGGATCCTGCGCGCAGTCCGTCGTCTGCAGATCCGCAAACAGGAAATCTCGCCACTCGCGCGGATTTTGCCGGTCGTCCCGATTTCGCGCGTGCTGACATTCAGGCGAGCCCCCCGGACAACGGGGTCGAACAAATCGAGGAATTTATCGAGGAATTTCTGGTGCGGCTGTCCAAGCTGTCGCAGGCCGGCTGTCGCACTGAAGTCGTTTGTGCGACGCAGTGAATGCGTCCCAAACAGCCTCGGGTCCAGCGCAAAAACGCCGGTGGGAACGGCTTCAACTGACCGGCCTCTAATCACCATCCTCGAAAAGAAGGCGGCAAGGCTGATGGCGATTGCTGGCCATAGAATTGTCACTGGCAGGGTGCTGGCCCCGCCCGCACTCCTCCAACCCAAGGATCGCAACGATCCCCTCACCGAGATGATCGCAAAGAAGATCATCGAAATCGGCCAAACCGGCGTGAAAGAGCCCGCTTCCCTTATGCGAACTGACCGCGGAGCATTTCGCCCGGCTCCGCGCTGATAAATTCAATCAGCATGGTCCGGGCCATCCGTTCTGGGTAGTCGGTTTGTTCGTCAGTACGTCGCCAGTCATCGCCAAGCACACAACGGAGCAATACCGTTACCTTGGCGCGTCGGCGGCTGCTGCGACAACCAGAAACCGCCGACGTGGCGAATTGACGGGCGCGGGTGCAATTATGAGAATCAGCTTGAGCCATGATGCACCTCTGGTTCGGGTTAGAGCCGGGTTCGGAAGATCGCGACTTCCCACCCGGCTCGTTTTGTAGGCGAAGACGAAATGAGGCCATTGGTTGCCAGCCCTGGTTGGACGCCTGAAGAAGACGAAATTCTTCAAGCTCTAGTATTTTCGGGAACGAGCGTTGCGGAAATCGCGAAGCGATTGAAGCGGAGTAGAGCTGCGGTTTACAGCAGAGCGAACAGGCTAAAGATTGTGCTGGCCAAATCGCGTTGGGTGAAAGCGAAAAGGAAATGAAGCAACTGGGGCGCGCACAGTCACAAGGGCTTTGGTTTGGGCAGCGCTGCTAGCCATGGCCATCATTGCGTTCGCAACGGCATATCGACCTTAAAACAGCGGCGCCCCCCGGGTCGTCCGCGAAGAAAGCGAAGGGCAAATGACGGAATGCCCAAAGACCCTTACATCCGCGAGAAATACACCAAGGAGCGCACGGCGGCCCGGCGGCTGGTCGCGGAATACTTGCGGCGTCAACTCGATGAAGCGCCTGTAGGATCGCCAATAAGACCCGCTGGTGTGTTTAAAGCTGGAGGGGGCACCGACCACGATTGCGGACGGCTCTCCGGAGAGGGCGCGATAATCAAGGGCGAGGCCGGTCCGATCGCTCAGGCTGACGTCCCAGCCCGGGCTTCAAGTGCCCTTGCCGCTACATCATTCCCAACAATCCCTAACCGGGCGATACCTGGATCACGTTGGGATAGCTCGCAGCTAGTTCGTCGCTACGCTCCCGTCCGATGGCAAGGAGCCGAATGCGCAGCCCGAGGTCGCTCTCGTGGAAACCAGTACGGTAGATATCCGAGGCAGCCTTACCGATGCGGTCCGAAGGGATACATCCAATCGCGGCGAGAACACGGTGACATTCTGCCGATCTTCGCTTATCCATGGTCCGTTCAGAGTGCAAGGCTGGTTGGCCTTCACTTCCGCAATTCGGTCAGCTCGCGGGAAAGCGCGAGCAGATGCTCGTCGTCGGCCACTATGTCGTTTGGATTGTCGAAAAGGCGCTCGGCTCGATAGGGGAAACAACGCAAGGAGATCGGCGTCCGTGCGCTGACCACCGCGTCTTTCTGGATGAACGACGAAGTTTTCGATCTGCAGAAGTCGTTCAGGCGAAAATACCGGAGACAACCTTCTCGGGGGTCGAGGTGCTCTCGAACGGGCTTTTGCGGCGCCTGGCTCATTCCGCGGCCTCAAGCTCGCGCTCACCGTCCGGCGCCAGCGCCTCGGCCAGCAAGGCGTCGAGCAGGCGGCGGCGGGTCGCGGCGGTGGCGCTGAGGCTCGCCACGATGGTCTTCTGGAAGCGGTCGCCGCTTTGATCCGTCTTCGCCTAGCTTCGCCGGACACAGAACAGCTTGGCGCACCTGGTAAAGGTCAGGCCGGGAAATCAGTTTAATTTAATCAAAGCGAAATCGAACGTCAGCCGTTTCGAGGGCAACAGATCGTTTAAGACGAGGCCCGCTTGGCGACCCGCCCAGGCGGCGCAGCCATCCTGACTTCGCGACCGCGGTCTCGGCGACCCGACTGCGACAGGCGTCCCGATCTTTCCTGACCTCGCTATCGAGATGCAAGCTGCCTGAATGTCTCTTGAATGTCCCTTGCGTCTTGTTTCACTGTCACGCCGCTCCCATCGTCAGGTGAAATTGCCGTGCAATGTGCCAGTGCTGTGTTAACTGTTTCTTACCCTCTCAGAACATACTGCTTCGCGTGGGGTTACGCTATCAGTCCCCTAATCGATCGAAGGCGCAAGGTGGGCCAAATTGGGTCCGGTGCATACCCCGGGGGGCCTATGGGGCCTATGGGTGGAGGCGGGCAAATTTTACTCCATGAACCCCGACTAGTCTTGCAAAAAATTTTTGCCAATGAAAATTTCCAAATTCGAATAAGTTCTTAAACAGTTTATTGTAGAGCTATCTTGCTTCATTTTGCTTTGTCCATTTCATCCGCCAGAGTAGTCCACGCATCCGCGCAGCGGCGGACCCACGCTCGATTTTGTCGTCCACAATTCCATTATAGCCCTGCGCGGCGATTTTTTCTGAAAACGGCACAATACATCGGTCGCTTTGCTACTCGTTAAGCCCTAGGTGCCGCACGCTTTCCCTTTTGCATCGGGTTTTCCTCGCGGGCTATGGCGATCTTCAGCTTCAACGCCCGGGTGCGAACTGCGGATTTGGTGCGCTGCATTTGCTGCGCGATCTCGGCCAGAATTGCTCCGGAAAGTGCTAGCTTCCGAAGTCGCGCATCTTCATCTGGCGACCATGGAATGAGGTCATTTCCTCTTCGCCTTCACCCGACGCGATTTGGCCAGCCACGATCTTTAACTTGCCAGCACGGTGGTAAACTGCAGCTCTGCTACGGTGCAAACGCTTCGCCATCTCCGCAACACTCGTTCCTGACAATGCTAAAAGCAAGAAGAAGTCCGTCTTCTTCACGCGAGGGCTGCCAACCACTGGCCTCATTTCCCCTTCGCCTTCAGCCCCAGATAGATGGCTGGCGCTACACCAGAAGCTAGAAATACCAGCAAGAAAAGACCAAGCCCAATACGAACGCTGCCGTATCCCACACCGGCGGGCGGGCCAATGATAAGTGCGAGCCACAAACCCGCGATCAGCCTATTCTTCATGACCTTGTCTTAGCCTTCAGCCCTAGCGCGACCAGGGGCGGCGGCGCGCCCCACGCTGACCTGCTCCGCGGCCATGACGGCGGAATGAACAACGACTGGTACCATGGAGGGGGTCCGCACGCTGCGGGCTGACGCCGACACCTCAGGCGACGGGCGGGTGCGTTTCGTGATCTCGCTCACGAGTAACTGACAACAAGATGCGCTTCCGGCTGCTCCGGACTATCGAATCCGGGCTGTAGCCGCAGTTTCGCCACCGGGTCGATGTAGGACGGCGCGCCACTCGCCCAAGTCGAAAGAGCAGCCAGCGTGGTTGTGCTCGTTGGCGAAGATGGCAGTGAGGTCGTCACCGTCCTGCACGACTGTAATTCGGTGGGTCGAAAATACCGCAAGCAGCACCCCACGTGGAAGAGATTCGTCGAACAATATTCACGCGCGGCTTGAATTTATATCGAGGCGATTTGGATGAAGCGGAAGCACAGAGGTTCAGGTCTCCCGAACCATCCCTAATGCGAAAAGCAGGGATCAGCTTCTCGGCGGCGGGTTGGCTTTTTGCCTAACAACGGTCAATTTATCTAGTCAAAACGATTTAGCAAACTAGAGTGTAGTTTGATCAGCCGGAGAACTAATCATGTCACGTCAAGGCATTCTGTCGCTCGTTGCGTCCGTCATCATCGGCATTGGATTTCTTGCGACTATTTCAGATGACGCGTCCGCATATTATCGAAGAGGTGTTGGCGTTTACCGTGGTGGCGTTTATCGTGGTGGCTACTATCGGGGTGTACGCCCTGGAGTGGCGGTAGGCATCGGTGCTGCTGCCGTAGGTGCTGCTGCCCTCGGTGCTGCTGCTGTCGGCGCTTACCCGCCAGGTTATTACGCGCCACGTTATTACGCGCCAGCCTGCGGATACTATCCCTACCCGCCCTGCTACTAGCACTGAAAAAGCGCAGACTGTCGCAGATCGCCGTTCGGAAACTGCGGCAGTCCGTCATTTTTCGCACACATGCCCGCACGTGTCCCCATAAGTCCGCACGTGTCCCGAGGCCCACGACCCCTTGCCACCCACCGCCAAGCCCGAACTGCAAGCGCACCCCAATTCTCCCGGGCAGACCCTAAATTCCAACCTGCGCACCGGACGGGTCGCGGCGTGGAGCGATGTTCGCTAGAGGTTCACGTGTGCCACGGGTGGAACACAGCCCAAGGTTCCTGATGGGTCCTTGTGTGCGCCGATACGAACGCATTCGTCTAGCGGTAACCACAAATGCAGGTCATCACGCGCGCCGATGCCGGAATTTCTTCCATCCGCCTCGCGAAGGGGTTATTGTCGTCCTGTGAACTGCATCACAGGTGCTACGCGCGGTCTAAGCTACAAAGCGCCAAGGTAAGCCCCTCATGGGCAGCTTTGCGGCCGGTACTGAGAGCTGTATCACGGGCATTTCTTTCGGCCGCAAGCGAGAACGAGGGTGGCCATGTCTCCGTGGCTAGACCCTCCTGCCACGTGATCGCCTTTGCCGGGTTCCTTGCCGTTGCGACCTATCACAGGCCAGCCAAGAGCGATGGGCCATTGGACTGATAACATCGCCTTGAAGAGTGCGGCTCTACCACCACACCGAGGAACACAAGCGCAGCCACTTCGCACTAAGCCCGACGCGTCCGCTGACACTGGTGCCCGGCATCAATCGTCGCACGGCCCGTGGATACGCAGGGGAACACGTGGGACGCGGGGTCAGGATGACAAGTGTACACATGGGGTTCACGCGGGCCACGCGGGATTACAGGTGTTCGGCTGTCTCCTGCATGTCCGCTATAAGGGGATAAGCTGCCCCCGACCAACCCTTTCCGGCGGCGGCGCGTCAGGGCGAGGTTGCCTTGCTGCCGGGAATAGGTCACCAGCGGATGCCTCGCCCTGACGCGACGTGAAACCGGCCATGCACCCGTCGCGGTTGGTTGGGCGGACCACACGGAGCGGGCAGTCCGCCCGGAGCAGACACCCGCGCCACGCGGATGCCCGGCTCCCACACGCCGGCCGGTCACAGAATGCCCGGACAGCGCGGTTGTGATCCAAGGCGGGCGAGGCTACGCCGCGAGCCGCTGGCCCAAGGTGCCTCGCCCGTTCCATTCAACGATAGCTGGAAGTTTTTGCTATCGCTCCATATAGCGGTTTGGAATTTCCATCTCGGAAAGGTAGTCCCTCATTTCGCGAATCATCCGGGCATACGCAACCGATGCTTGATCTGGTGGCAAATTTCCTGGTGTTCTCGGTGTTTTCGCGGAACCTCTACCACGCTGGGGTATGAGGCAGCGAGTGCCGCTAGTTGTGATAACGCGCCAAAAAGTTGTTTTAGATCGCCAGTCCGCGCGAGCCATCCCGGCGCACCATCAGCCGATAGCCGTCATGCTTGATTTCGTGGACCCCTAGCGGGCCGGGCGGTGGGCCGCGTCAGCTTCGACGGCAGACAGGGTGCGATGAAGCCCCAGCGAACAAGGGGGCGATAGATGGCGCGCTATTCAGGCGGCGGCAAGAATACCGTCGAGGGTTGCCGATCCATCGATGTGCTGGAATGGCATCGGCGCGGCTATTTCCGATCGCCGCGGTGGTTTTCGTTGGCCTGGAGCAGGGACGGCGAGCAGGTGGCGTCCATCAACGTCGAAACCCAGCGCCATTCCGTGACCCTGAAATACCAAAGCCGCTCGTGTGGCGAGGATTGGAGCGACGTCGAGCAGCATGTGGCCATGGCCTGGACGCCGTGCCGGTTCGGTGGAGAGCGGCCCTGGTTTGTGTGTTCGGTCGCTGCAAACGGGGTGTATTGCGGTCGCCGGGTCACCAAGCTGTACGGAGCCGGACGCCTGTTCGCCTGCCGTCACTGCTATCGGCTTGCCTACGCAAGCCAGCAGGAATCGGCCCATCGGCGGGGGCTTGGGAAATCACAAAAGATCCGAATGCGGCTGGGCGGAAGCCCAAACATGCTTGAGGAGTTCCCCGATAAGCCGAAGGGCATGCACTGGCGGACCTACGAGCGATGGCGCCGCGTCCACTATGCTGCCGAGGAGCGATGGCGCAGCAGATCACTGCAGTATTGGCGCAGGAGAGGGTGCCACCGCCGCCGAAACTCTGGTCGCTTGCGCTCGATCAGCGGCAGGTCGCTTAAACTCTAACCCTGATGAGCCAGAGCCTCCCTTCTCGAAACGCCTGACAAGTCTCAAATTATCTGAGGACGGACACTGTGCTATATTCTCCTAGTCCTCAAGGTTGTCTTGCTTTGCTGCTCGGCAACGCGTGATCGGGCCGCCGGTTGATGGTTGCCATGATCCGCGGTAGCAAGGTAGCAGCAATCATCGCATGGCCTTCGCCCGTGAGGTGGATGAAATCGAAGGTATAGTAGCGAAGGGGGATCTCCTCATCGTAGATGATCACTTTGATCGAGCGACTTCGCAACCGGCGCTCCATCGCCGCAATATTGGCGGCGCGCTGTTCCTTCGTCCCGAGGAAACGCCGGTCATTGGCCCCCGGCTGCAAAATCACGATGTCGGTTCCGGTCGGTACATCGCTATCAATACGTTTTAGCATACCTGCGGTGGTGTCGAATGGTACGCCGGCATTGATGACTTGTGCATCGATCCCTTTGGCTTTCAGCAAGGCCTGTAACTTGGCCGGATAGGCGCCCTGGTTGCCCACATACCAGCCTTGCGTGTTGCTGGCGCCAATCGTGACAATACGAAGCGGCGCTGCGGCAACGGCGGTCGTTTCAGACAGAAATATTATTACGACCAAGAGTATCGCCCTTAAGATGATGACCATGCATTCTTGCCTATGGAATAGATTCGGCTTCGCAGACAGTAATAACCGTGTTGATTGCCCGCCCTGGCAGATTGCCACAGCTGACACAGTTCGCGGGGCCGATTTCGGACCCCGTAATTGAAATCCTGGTCTGGGCCAATGCTGTTGCGTCTTTGCCGCCCTGTGCACTCGTTGGCCGGGAGACTGATGTTTAAATTGAAAACAGGCTCATCAGTCCCGCGCAAAGCAGCACAACGCCGAAAATGGTTATCGTCAAGAAAGTCGTGGAGGCAAATTCGTCGCGCATGGCACACCTCTGCCGTGTCGCCCGAATTAGCCGAGCGTAGTTAGGCGTCGCCAAACAATACAAGGGGACTGTTTCAGAAGGTCTTCCCCATGATCGGAAAATGGCTTCGTCGGAACCAGCAAGTGTGTCGTTGGCCCCTTAACATGAAGCAAGTTCACAAAATCGGGATAGTGACCTCAAGCCGCGCTCGATGCCCTGCATGCTGCCAAGATTCAAACGAAAAGCCCCGTCCGGAATAGGCGGAACCTTATTAGCCGCGATGGTGGTTGCTTGTTCAGATCCGATTGGAGAATGAGCGTTACGCTTAATAGACAGCGCCCGCCGGAGGACGTCGGGCCGAACGAGATTCCGAGAAGTGTTAGCCCCATGACGCTCCATGTAGACTTCACCAGTCAGGACTACTTTCGCAATGCCGGCGCGGCGATCGAGAAGCTTCGCAACCAGGTCCAGTTGTAGAATGGGCTTCCCAATCATCGGCAGCGTGTGCGACAACCCAGGTCCAGCTTTCTCACATTCGGGAAGTCAGTAAGGTTGTCTGCCGCCTCGCCGACGAAGGTGTACGGAGTTGGCAGACGATGACCATGGATGGTGTCGCGGGGCGTCGAGCCGCAGCCGACGAGCAGGCGTTGCAAAAATGTCGCATCGCCCGACAATGGTTTTGCTTCACGTCGAAGCTTGGATTTTATTGACCACTGTGGCCGGTCGATCCTCTATGGATCGTAGGGCGGAAGGTATTGAACACATGGTCATCGAAACGCTTCTGTTTATCGCGTTTGTCGTCATCGTAGGGGCCGCCGTCGTGAAAGCCTACGAGTGGCACCATGACGTTCTGTACGGCCCGTACATAAAGGCGGGTCGATTGAAACAGAGGCCACGATGATAGCCATCAGTTTCACCCTTGGATTGCGCCAACTCCCCGCAGCGACAACGGCTTGGCATTTATGCACGGTCATCATCCCGAAACGCACAATTACCGGCCGGCTTGTGCGCGGAAAGGTCTGGCGGCGCCACGACGGCCGTCACTGGTTATACAAAAAATTCATCGCTTAGGGGTTGGCGTCGCGAACAACCGGCTGAGCGCGCGATGGACGAAAACCATCGAACCTCACGACCGCCGTCGCGGCGAGGCCGGTGGAAAAAGCATTCGGGCAAGGCCACCCAGGACGAACAGCCAGCCAAGGACGGTCACAAGCACCGTCCGTCCCGAGTTCGCCGCGACCCTTGCTGATGCCCGCCGGCTCAAATGCCCGATCATCGTTGCTGATGTACGCAAACAAAAATTGCCGCTATGTTCTTGAAGTGAAAGAACCTTGACTACGCGAGCAATGATAGCCGGAGCCATCCTGGTTGTGCTCGGCAGTTTTGCATTCGGCACAGCGTCACAAAACTTTAGGCGGCACGTAGGCGCACACGCGCGTCGAAAGCGGCCCTATCCAGTCCCGCCAACGGTCTGGTATTTGCCACGATCATCGGGATAGGGTCCGGCCCGATAGATCCCCTCTGGCTGCGACGAGCGTTGTCTAATGAATTTCGATCGAGGTGTTGATCCGCGCCGCGTCCTCGCGGGAGGTTGGATGGTTGTGGCCGCGGCGGTCGCGCTTTGCGCCTTCGCCGGCGCCAGCGCGCGGGCGGCGAGCGTCCAGCCGCTCGAAATCTTCACCAAGAACGGCGTGCAGGTTTTCTCGGTCGAGATGGCAACGACCGAACAGGAGAAGAAAACCGGCCTGATGTACCGCAGGGAACTGCCGGACGGCAAAGGGATGCTGTTCGATTTCTCGCCGGAGCAGCAGGTGTCGATGTGGATGAAAAATACCTACATTCCGCTCGACATGATCTTTATCCGCGCCGACGGTCGTATTCTGCGGATTGCGGAAAATACCGAGCCGCTGTCGACCAAGATCATCCCGTCGGGGGGCCCGGCGAAAGGGGTGCTCGAGGTGATTGCCGGCACGGCAAAAAAGTACGGGATCGAGCCGGGAGACCGCGTGGCGCATCCGCTCTTCAACGGCCGATGAAATGGCGGCTGGCGGCTATTTTCCGCTGCTGCTCGGCAATTATCGTTAATACTGGCGCGGGTGCGAAGCCGGCCCCTTATTGCCTTGTGGTCCTGGCCTTCATGTTCGCATCTGCTGACGTGCCGCGCTGATTGGCAGTGTTATCCGCGCCTGGCTGGTCGAGCTGGGGCTCAAGGTGAAGGGAAAACCACATGACCACTGACAATGATAATCCCACCGTGCCCTGCTCAATGTGTAACTGCACCGGAGCGGCGACTGACCTATTTGCGGTGGCGAGGGGTACAAGTTGAGGTTCAGGCGTAATTTGGCCTATTTTTAAGATTGCTGTTTTTATTTTTAGGTCTTTGTGTTTGGGGGGTTCACTATGAAAGACGGTCCGGAAATAGACCTATATACGATGCTTAGCGGTGACGGTCTTCGCACATTTCTGAAATCCATCGCTATCGGAGGGATGGTCTGGTTTGGAATAGCGGTGTTTGGCGCCTCGATCATGAAGGGTTTTTGGATCGGGCTGGCTTGTATGTTCCTTGCCCTATTCACCACCTGGCGAAGATTTCTTGAGCCGCTTAGTTTCAGCCTATTCTGCATTGCGGTGGTCTTCTGGTGCGATCCGCAGGTTTTGCAACGCGTGGTGACGGCCTTGCGCGGCATATCGCCCGGTTAGGGCCGGTTCGGGGAATGGCGACCGCGCTCGGAACGGGGCCTTCTCCGGTTCGGGTTCGGATCAGCTCACGCTCGAACTCAGCCAGGCCGCCCAAGACCGTCAACATCAGCCTGCCGTGTGCAGTGGTCGTATCGGCCCAGGTATCCCGCAGTGATTTGAAGCCGGCGCCCTTCTCAGCAACGGCGCCGAGCAGGTTCAGAAGCTCCCGGGTTGACCTTGCCAGCCGATCCAGCCAAGTCACCACCAAAACGTCGCCTTTATCCAGCGCGGCTATAAGCAGGGCAAGCTGCTTCCGGTCCGCCCGCGCACCGCTGATCTTCTCCTGGTAAATCCGGGCGCACGTGGCGGCCTTCAGTTCCGCCAGTTGAGCCGTCAAAGACTGGCCATCTGCGCTTACGCGGGCATATCCGAACTGCGCTGTATCTGCCTACACTTTCGCACGCGGTTTTTAATAGAAGCGCTTTTGCGCGCGCACTCAGTCGCGAGCGCTCATTCGCTTTCCTGGTCGCTACCATCTCTCAAGCTACGATAGCCCCTCGTATTCGTGATTTTGGTGGCGATCTGGTGTGCCAAAGCCTCTTGGGACATACGCTGCGTCGACCGCACTCCGATGCTTGTCGCCATTGCCTTCAGCTCGCGCAGACCCATTTGACCCAATGCGACGCGCAGCTGGTCGATAGGCAACGACTCAAATCGCGCCAAAGCTAGGTTGGCGTTCTGAATTTCGTCGGGACTGGGCACAGGTACCGTGGAACGAGGCGAAGCGACGTTCATCCCGGCCGCAGCAGACAATATAGGACTTGATTTCATCTGTGTGAAAGGAGCCCGAGTTGGTCGAGCGCCGCACGAACGGCCTTTGCATCCTCTTGCGTCGGGATGCGTGCAAGACGGTCCCTTAAGCTACTCAAGAACTCAATGAGCGTTTCCAATTGGCGTGCTGTCTGCTGTCGGCTTGCCTCAGATGGCAACGCATCCACTAGCTCCCCAAGACGCTGGGCAAACTTTGTAGCATCAAACGAATCTTTGCGGCCTATCTTTCCAGCCATACTAAGGGAACCTCTTTATGAATTCTTGGGTTATGTATTCGTATTCACGGTTATTCGCTGCCTTCGCAGCATTTGGAGTTGGTGTCATCCAAACCGGAAGGCTCTGCTCGGCTGCCTCGCCATAACCGATCAGTTCAGTAGTGTGAGTGGGAAAGCAGTTATGCTGTTCCGCTTGGACCTGCAGCATCGTGTCTCGATGAACGTTTGTAATTCTGCTGCCCCCCATCCGAACACGGACGAAAATGATCCCGCCAATACCGGCCACGCGTGATGTCGCTTTGTCCCCCGCGAAGGTTCGCGCGGACTTCAAGTTATCGCCGATATTGCGAACCTTTCTTTGCAGAATGTTCAATCCAATTGTTGAAAGATGATCGGGGATAGCGGTCACAACATACCAATTCGCAGCCAAGAGCGCATTTTGTGTCATCAGATAGAGATTGGGCGGGCAGTCTATGAGAATGTAATCGTAGTCATCCTCGACTTCGCTGAATGCTCGCCGCAGAAATGATCGCTCGCGGAGGTACTCGCGAGACTGCCGTCTTACAGTAAGTCTATGAACCGCCTGTTGATTAAGAGCAGTCGCCTGCCGCACTCTGAAATGGGATTCGGTGGTCCCGAAGAAATATCATGATCGTATGGGCCGATATTGCGAAATTCGCATTTTCTTGTTTTTTCACATTTGAAAATCTGTAGGTGTTCATGCCAACTACCCGACCACAATAGTCCATGAGCGGGCCGCCTGAATTTCCACTGTAGAGTTGCGCTGTGTGCATAATTATTTCGGTTTGCCCCCGTGGACGCTGGAGGGACGATACCTGACCATTCGTAAGTACGTTTGACGGCGCGCTCCAGTCGTTGGCCTTAACGCGCTTCCAAAAGGCAATATCGTTGTCAATCGCAAAACCCGGAAAACCAGCGGCTACTACATCCGTAAGTTGCGTAATGGAGGGTGAAAGCGAGAGTGCCACCACTCCATCAGTCAAGGGAACTCGAATGACCGCAATATCTGCTTCACCGGCATCTGACGTTTGAGTATTGGCAATCACGATTCCCGGAAGCGGTTGAGATGAGCCCGTGCGAACCACAAGTAGTTCGCCTTGCTCGACGGTCTCTACAACGTGTCGATTGGAGACCAATATCCCGGGGGCAACCCAAAATGCCGATCCGGTCACAAATCCATTTTTAGTCTTACCAAACACGAGCGCGGTGGAGGCCGATAGTCGGCTAACAAGTCCGCTCTTCGTTAAGCGAGTTGGAGAGGAAGATTGGGCAATTCCTGAGCCAACCGCCACCTCAGTTCCAACCACCGGAACGTTGGGCCAGCGATCTGCAAGCGCTCGCACCTTAAGGCGTTGCTCATTAGACAACGAGGTCGAAAGACGATCATAGGCCGCCTTAGCTTTGTCGTACTCCTGTCTGTAGTAGCTATTGTCAGTACCTTCGATCTTTCCGATAGCGAGAAGATAATGCATAGCAGCGTAAACATCGTTTCTGGGGAGGCCTAAACCCCGCTCATAAAGACTGCCAAGTGACTCATGTGCAATATGGAAGCCCCTCGCCGCAGCCTTCGAGTACAAGTCGACCGCCTTTTTTAGGTCAACGGATACGCCGTTCCCATTTTCATAGCAGTCAGCAAGGCTTGTAATTGCATTAAGTTGGCCTCTAAGCGCAGCCGCTTCAAAATATTGAACAGCTGCACGACAACCGCCCGGGCAGCAATCGCTTCCTCGCCGTCCGCGAATTGAAGCTGACCGGCCTGCGTACACCAAACTACAACCGCCGTGCCGATCTCATATGCTTCGTCAACGGCATGCCGCTGGTCTTCATCGAACTGAAGGCGGTCTACAAGAATATCCGCGCCGGATTTGAGGGCAATTTGCGCGACTACATGGACGAGAACGTTATCGCGCATGCCTTCCATCACAACGCCTTCCTGATCGTCAGCAACGGCCATCGCGCCCGTTATGGTTCGATCACCAGCGAATGGGACCATTTCGCTGAATGGAAGCGCGGCAAGGAGGACGAGAAAGGCAGTGTCGAAGCTGAGGTGTTGCTCAACGGCATGCTCGCACATGACCGGCTGCTCGACCTCATCGAAAACTTCATCCTGTTCGACGAAAGCAAGGCTGGTGCGACGCGCAAAGTAGTGGCGCGCAATCACCAGGTGCTAGGCGTCAACCTCGCTGTATCGTCCGTGACCCATCAGGAAGAATTGAAGCGCGAGTTCCCACTCGAAAAGCGGCTTCTCCATCGTGTCATCGAGTTACCCCTGGAGAAGCGAGCCATTGCCGATCAGAAGCGACTCCTGGCGCAAGAATTGGCCGAGGCTCCGCAGTCTGCGTTCCTGTCTTTCGTTCCGCAAGGACCAGTAAACATTGTCGAGCGAGCCCACCCCGATCTCGGCAGGCTCGGCGTGTTCTGGCACACCCAAGGCAGCGGCAAATCCTACTCCATGGCGTTTTTCGCGGAGAAGGTGCGGCGCAAGGTCCCGGGCAATTTCACGTTCCTGCTAATGACGGATCGGCACGATCTAGACAGCCAGATTTACAAGACCTTTGTCGGCTGCGACGTCGCAGACGATCAGACACCACGAGCCGCGTCGGGCCCCGACCTCGAACGCTTGCTGAAGGAAAACCATCGTTACATCTTCAGCCTGATCCACAAATTCAATCAGGATATCGACCCGAAGAAGCCCTACAGCGAGCGTGACGACATCATCGTCATTTCCGACGAGGCACATCGGACGCAATCGGGGCGGCTCGCCCGGAACATGCGCCTGGCCCTGCCGAACGCTGCCTTCATCGGCTTTACCGGAACGCCGCTGTTCAAGCAGGACGAGATCACCAAACGCATCTTCGGCGACTACGTCTCCCGCTATGACTTCAAGCGTTCGGAAGAGGACGGCGCGACCGTCAAGCTCGTTTACGAAAACAGGGGCGAGAAGCTCGGCGTGGCCCGCGCCGATCTGAACGATCGGATCGCGGCGAAGATCGAGGAGGCAGAACTCGACCCGGATCAGGCGGCGCTGCTCGATAAGCTGCTCGGCAAGGATTACGAGGTCATCACCGCCGATGAGCGGCTCGATAAGATAGCGGCGGATTTCGTCGAACATTGCGCGACCCGCTGGGAATCCGGAAAGTCGATGTTCGTTTGCATCGACAAGATTACTTGCGCCCGGATGCATCAGCGCATCATGCTTCGCTGGCGGGCAAGGGCGGCTGAAGTTCGCACTGCGTTCGAGGCCAAGAAAGCGGAAGCCAGCGCCACCGTTGATGAAACAACTCGCGCGGCTCTAACTTCTGAGGCCGAAGCACTTGAAGCGCAGGCCAAATGGCTCGACCAGACCATCGTCGAAATCATCATCAGCGAGGCGCAAAATGAGGTCGGCGACTTCAAGAAATGGGGCTTCGACATTATCCCGCACCGCGCCCTGATGAAGAGAGGATTTGAGATCGAGACCGGCGAGCGCATCGATGTGGAAACTGCCTTCAAGAACCCCAAGCACCCGTTCCGCGTGGCGATTGTGTGCGCCATGTGGCTGACCGGCTTCGACGTGGAATGCCTGTCGACGCTCTATATCGACAAGCCGATGAAGGCGCATACGCTGATGCAAGCCATTGCAAGGGCGAACCGGGTGTTTCCCGGCAAGGATTTCGGTCTGATCGTCGATTACAATGGCATGCTGGCGAGCCTGCGGGCAGCGCTAGCGCAATATGCGCTCGGCGACGACGGCACAGGCGGCGAGGAAATCATCGCACCTATCGAGGAGCGGGTGCAGGCGCTTATTGAGGCTATCGAGGCGACGGAGGCGCATCTACGGAGCCTGGGGTTCGATCCGGCATCCTTGCTCGGCGCGAGGGGGTTCGCACGCATCAGAGGCCTCGCGGATGCGGTAAACGCAGTCTATTCGAGTGACGAAGCCAAGCGACGGTTCGAAATATTGGCGCGGCAGGTTTTCATCCGCTTCAAGGCGTTGCTGATGGAACCGACTGCATACACCTATGCTGAGCGGCACGACAATCTCGAAGCAATCTACAAGAAGCTCACCGAGCGCCGCGACACGGCCGACGTAACCGAGTTGCTCAAGGAACTGCATCGGATCATCAATGAGGCTATTCGTACGAACGCCCCCGGAGAAGATCAGGCAGAGGGTCTGACGTTCGATCTCAGCCACATCGATCTGGAGCGGCTACGAGACGAGTTCGCCAAGAAGGTTAGGCGCAAGGCGACGGCAATTCAGGACATCCGAGATATCGTCGAGCAGAAGCTCGCCGAAATGCTGGCTCGAAATCCGATGCGTATGGACTATCAAATTAAGTATGAGGAGATCGTCGCCGCCTACAATCGTGAAAAGGATCGCGCCACGATCGAGGAGACCTTCCGTCGGCTCATCGAACTCGTGAACGGCCTTGATGAAGAACAGAAGCGCGCGACGAGGGAAGGGCTTAACGAGGACGAACTCGCGTTGTTTGATCTCCTACAAAGAGATGGCTTGGACCAGGCAGCCCGCGAACGGGTGAAACTCGCTAGCAAGGAATTGCTCGCCTCGATCAAAGCCAGGTTGGCTGAACTTGATCGATTTTGGGAGAAGGAGCAGACCAAGGGTGACGTTGAAGTTTTCATCTTGGACCATGTTTTCGCGAGCCTGCCAACCCCTCCCTTTAGCGCCAACGAGAAGAAGGTCATCGCTGAAAGTGTCTATGGCCACATTTGGCAGCAGGCTATGAACGGAGAATTCGCGAGAGCCGCCTGATTCAAATGGTCCAATGAGCTTTGGCCGCGCACTTGTCCAAACCGCTAGAATTCCGTTTGGGCAAGCCCTTAAAATGCGCGGCAACTACTCGGCGGCACGCCCTTGCTGCACGGCGCGGACCTCAGCGGCCTCGCGCTCCTCGCGGGCACGCGCCATAGAGTCATAGTGATCAATAACGCGAGCGTGCTCTTCTCGCAGGACCGCGGTGCGTTGCTCGCGCTCGCTAGCCCAATCCGCGCCCGGATGGGAGCCGTAGGTCATGCCGGTTGCAGTCCGGAAGCTGCAGCGTTTTGGCAATCGAGGGATTGCCCCGGCTGAAGTTTTCAATATCGCGCGCGATGAACTTGACGCGAACTCGTTGAGCACGTGGCGCTGATAGACCGAGGCACGCTGCCTGCGCATGTCGGTCAGCCATGCCTCGTCCTGCCAAGATGCAATCGGTTTGTGTGACCAGAACATCAGCAGACCGTCGCCAGCGCGAAGGTCTTCGCCGACGAGCGGCTGTTGCAATCACGCCCGGTGGCAGCGATGGATCGCAGGATTAAGGCGTATTTCGACAATTGCATCGAATCGGGAAGGGTTCGGACCGACCTGGCTGCCGTGCGGTCGCTCCTGAAAGCCCGTGACGAAGGCAAGATCGAGATTGTCACGTCTCGGGAATCCTGGCGGGAGCAGGACCGGACAGCAATTATCGAACGTTAGTGGAACAGCCTGCTACCATTCTGCTACCGAACTCGGTAGCAGTGGGCATCACGAGCCGAAACGAATCGGACTCGAAAACGGAAATTCCGTAGACAAAACAATACAACCGGGCACAGAACGAAACCGGATAGCACGCGCACAAGCGAATTACAAAACCGCTGCTCTACCGCTGAGCTAAACCGGCGAATTGAACTTTGCTTCGGGGGCCGACGAAATCCCTGGATTCGCCGATCTTCGGCCGGTCGAATATCAGACTTGCCCGCAAAGGGCCAGAACCCTCGCGGTGCCTTGCGATTGCCTCCATTTGATCTCCACGCATGAAAAAGGGCGGCTTGCCGCCGCCCTTTTCGGTTTCGTTAGGGATGCCTATTGGCAGACGTGCCGTGCTCCGTCTTCGCCCATGAAATAGGTGCCCGGCTGGCAGACGAACCAGCTGCGGGCGTAAGTGCCACCGTACCCGCTGCCCCAGCCGTTCTGGAGCTGGTAATCGCCGGTGTAGGGATTTCCCGGCCCCTTGTTCTGGCAATTGGCGTTCGGATAGAACTGGGCGCAATAGCCGGGATCGGTGATCACCTGCTGCGCCATCACGGGGCTTGCCAGCGCGGATGCAAGGATCACGACGGCAGCGCCAAAAAGTCCAAGTTTCATCATGCGTTTTCTCCGTTGCAGGAATGGTGCGACGACATACAGCTAGGCGCGCGCCCGAGCGGACGCTCCGATTTTTCTCCTTACGCGATTCAATCCAGTGTGATGCTTTGAAGTAGCCGATTTAAACGGATGTGAGGCATCCGACGAGCAAGAAGGCGGCCGTCATCAGCCAACGTCCGGGAATGACGGAGTCGTCGCTTTGCTCCTCGCAATGATGAGAGCTACAGTTGCCAGCCACACGATGAGGCGAGCAGGGGCGCATGTTCGGAATTTTAGGACTGGGGTTTCTGCTCGGTATGCAGCACGCGCTCGAGGCCGATCATATCGCCGCGGTGTCTAGCATCGCCGCGCGCCGCACCCACGTTGGGCGACATCGTCAAGCACGGGCTGACCTGGGGCCTCGGCCATACCCTGACATTGTTTGTCTTTGCCGGGGCCGCAATTCTGCTCGGGCGCGCCATCCCTGAACATTTCGCACAGCCGTTAGAGACCGCCGTCGGCATCATGCTGCTCGGTCTCGGCGCCCATGTGCTGTGGCGGCTATGGCGCGACCGCGTGCATTTTCACAAACACCGTCATGACGACGGCACCGTCCATATCCACGCGCACAGTCATGCCGGCGAAACCGTCGCGCATGTCCGCGCCACCCATGCCCATGCCCACGGTTTTCGCTGGCGCACGCTGCTGGTCGGACTGATGCATGGCATGGCCGGATCGGCGGCGCTGCTGGTGCTTGCGGTATCGCAAGTCTCCAGTCCCGCAGTCGCGCTCGGCTACATCGCGCTGTTCGGGATCGGCTCGATGGTCGGGATGGGCGTGCTGTCGACGGTGATTGCGGTGCCGCTCGTGGTCTCCGCGCGCTGGCTGACCTGGGCCAACAGCGGCTTGCAGGCCAGTGTCGGCATCATCACGATGGCGATAGGCGTCATGACGATCGTTGCGACGGTGTCCGCGTAAGGCAAGGTGCAGCGTTAACATTTCCTGATCGCGATCGCTTGCAATTGAGCGAGCGCCAATGCCCGCGCGTTAGGCTTACCGGCACTTTGGTCCACGGCTTTAACCTTTAGGGTCGCGCGGTCGGTTAGGTTACCGCGAGAAACCGGAAGCACGAAACCATGCGCGCTGGCTTGGCCCTCGCGATTTTGATCGGAACGACGCCAGCGGCCCTCGCCGGCGGCGGCTTCGACATCGTGATTCCGGGCCGCCCCGGCGTGCCCATCATCATTAACGGCATCGACGCCTCCTATGCGGTGGTCGAAGGCGAATGGGGTCTCGGCAGGGGTGAGCAGGTGCAGCCCACGATCTACGGCGGCCGCTACGTCGATCTCGGCCCCAAGGTCGGCCATTACTATCCGAGCGCCGGTCGTGTGCCGGGCTACGGCCGTCTCGAAATCGAACCGCCGGCCAACCGCAAGCTGCCGCGTCGCGCCGCAGCACTTCCATCAATCATGGTCGGCGCAATCCGCCCCGCTGCCGGCCGCAGCTCGAGGTACCCTATGATCCGCCGCCGATAATCTTCGCGCCGCAAGACGGCGATTTCGGCAAGCCGCACGATTTGTCAGGTCCGTCGCCCGAGCATCATGACCGAACACCGCGAAAGCTTCCACACTGAACCCAGGCCAACAGGAACACTTCGACAGGAGAGAGTAATGCGTCAGACGATTTTGGGAGTGCTTGCGGCGTTCGCCGTGGTGATTGCGAGCGCAGCGCCTGCGATGGCATGCGGATGGTACGGCTGCTCGCCCTGCGGGCCGGCTTACGTCAATCCATGCGTGGCGTCTCCGGTCTATGTTTCTCCGGCGCCGGTCTACAGCTATTCGGGCTGTGACTTCGGCTGCGGCGGCTGGGCCTATGAGCGGCTGCCCGATCCGGTGCATCAGTATTATTATGTTAACCAGGGCCCGACCTATAGCGGCCCCGGCAACTTCGCGCCTTATCCGACCTATCAGGAAAGCGCGTTGGGGTGGGATGGCTATCGCCGCCACCGCAGGCCCCATGTGCTGCGCCGCTATTACTGATCGCCGCATCGACTGACGGATCCCGGCGCCCGTTCGCATCATGCGAGCGGGCGTTTGCCTTGCGCCTCTCAACCCATCACGCCGAGCTTGCTGGCGCCGATATAGAGCGCCAGCACCGCGGCGTTCGAGACGTTGAGGCTCTTGATTTCGCCGGGCAGGTCGAGCCGCGCCACCACGCTGCAGGTCTCGCGCGTCAATTGCCGCAAACCCTTGCCTTCGGCGCCGAGCACCAGCGCCAACGGCTGTCGCAAGGCGACGTTGCCGAGATTTTCGCTGCCGTGGCTGTCGAGCCCGACCGTCATGAAGCCCTGGTCGTTCAACCCGGTGAGCGCGCGCGCGAGATTTTGCACGGTGACCAGCGGCACCAGCTCGAGCGCGCCGGAGGCGGCTTTCGCCAGCACCCCGGTCGCCTCCGGGCTGTGGCGCGCGGTCGTGACGATGGCCTTGACCGCGAACGCCGCCGCCGAGCGCATGATGGCGCCGACATTGTGCGGATCGGTGATCTGGTCGAGCACCAGCACGATGCCTTGCTGCGGCAGCGTATCGATATCCGGCGAGGGCAGGGGATCGGCTTCCGCCAGCAGGCCCTGATGCACGGCATCGGGCCCGAGGCGCTGATCGATCAGGCTGGGCCGCACGATTTCCGGGGTCACGCGGGTATCGATGTCGTCATCGGCAAGCCGCCGCGCCGCGTTTTCGGAAAGCCACAGCTTGCGAATGCGGCGCTGCGGGTTGGCCAGCGCCGCCGCGACCGTGTGCCAGCCATACAGGATGACCGGATCGTCGGCGCTCGCGCCGCGGTCGCGCCAGGCCGGCCGCCGGCCGGATTCGCGCCTGTCGGGTGCCTTGCCGCCGCCACGCCGGAATTTTGGCTTTCGATCGCGATCGCTCATGGCAGGCTTGTGTCACGGGTTCCGAATAATGGCAATTTGAGCCCGTCGCGGCCTGTTTTGGCTGCTTCCGTTGGTTGACTTTGCCGTGGTGCTTCCCCCATAAACGCGCCCGACCGGGAGCCCGTGAGACGGGTCCTTAGGTTTCAGCGTCATCGATTGCCCTTGTCTCTGCCGTCCCGGCGGCCGGGTTGCGATGCTGTTGAGGGGAAGTGTCCCGAGTGGCAAAGGGAGCTGACTGTAAATCAGCCGCCTCATGGCTTCGAAGGTTCGAGTCCTTCCTTCCCCACCACGCTTCGCCCTTGCGGGCTACGCGTGGCGCAGCCATGCGAAGACCGTAAGGTCGAAGCGTGTCCGGCGTAGCTTGAGCGAAGCGAAAGCGTAGACGGACAGGCAGCCGAAGCCGCGGCTTCTCGATTCCATCGCTGGCCTCTCTGGAATACTGGATCGCACGGTCGAGCCGGGCGATGATGGTGGTGAGTGTGGCGTGTTTCGATTCCGTCATTGCGAGCGCAAGCGAAGCAATCCATGTTGCCGCAAAGTAAGGTGGATTGCTTCGTCGCTTTGCTCCTCGCAATGACGGCGTCTAATTTCAAAACGCGTCTCCGCAATCTCGCGGCGCGATGCGCCCGAGGTTTGCACGAACGTTGCCCCTCGATAAACAGAGGGCGCAGGGAATGCCGGGTGCCCAATGCACCCGCAGCCTCGCGTGCAAAATAAAATAAGCATACGAGCATAGTCACCACGGTCACACCGGAAATCACCCGGCATTCCCCGCGCAATGGTTTTACGGCTTACTTCGCGCTCTCCCCGGTGACCACGCTTTTTGACACCGTCGCCTGCGCTTCTTATCGCAGACTTGACGCCAACGATTGGGGCGTCAGAACCACACGACTTGGCCGTACGCGTCAGCACCATTCGTCAAGCGCGCCAACCGCGTCCACCGCATCCCGCCCCGCGTTGGTGACGTGCGCAACGCCCCTCTTGTCGAGACCGGACGGGGCAAATCAGTGAACTGATTTGGGTCAGAGGAAAACAGAAATATTTTTGCAAACGGGGCTTGACACCATTTCTGAAAATCAGAAGTGATTTGCCCGTCGGGTTAATTTGCCGCAGCCCAAATTGCGGGATTTGATTTGCCATGGCGGGCAAATCAGTCGGGTCGAGTTCGTCATTGCGCGATAGCGACGAAGCAATCCACACCTGTCTTGCGGAGAGATGGATTGCTTCGCGGAGCCGGTCATCGGGCGCGCGTTCGCGCGACCCGTTGGTTCGCAATGACGGGAAAAGATTTCTCGGCCCCGTCATTCCGGGGCGCGTCGCAGACGCGAGCCCGGAATCTCGAAATTCCGGGTTCGATGCTTCGCATCGCCCCGAAATGACGGGACTAGAGCGAGCAGGATGCCCTCGAAGCATTGGCGAAGCAGGCGCTTCATCCCGGTATCGCAGCCTCCGTTATCGCCTCCCCACGAAACACTCCTGAAACACGATAGTGCCGAAGGCGTTTGAACGCGCCGAGCGAGCGACACGACTGATGGTCAGAACGATCAACTGCGAATAGCCACTCTGTGGAGACGGTCATGTTACGCAAGGCGGTCAGGATCATCTGCGATAGCGAGCGGGCACCTGCGCCGTCGTCTCAGGTCGGCGATTGGCACGACGTCAGCGGCCATCACCGCTATTACGGCAGCTCGGCCTGCAATGGTGGCGAGCGGATCGTCGAAACCCGCCGCGGATCGCGCCCGCCATTGAGCCTCTGTGGTTTCTGACTTTACGAGATAGCGCATATGACCGCCGTCACCGCAGGCACGCTCCTGATCCTGTTCCTGCCTTTCCTGCTCTCACTCGCGGGGAAGGCCGGCACACCGAGGGTGCTCTGCCTGGTGACCGGCATTCTCGGGTTGCTGCTCAGCGTCGAGCCCTTCGGGGCCGGCTTGCCATGGATCATGGGCATGGTGGTCGCGATCGTTTCCATCCGGGAAAGAATTTACGAGCGCCAGGCGGCCGAGGCGCGGCGCATAAAGAAAGCGTCGTCTGAGGATCGCGGCAAAGCGCCGGCGGGCTAATGCAGCCATTTTGACTTTCGACCTCAAAACAAAAGACGCGACGGGATCGCTCCCGTCGCGTCCAACTTTTGTTTCTCGCTGGTTCCAGGCGCTGAGAGCGCCCCGGTGCAAAGCGTCAAGAGCTTAGCGGGCGATCCCAGCGAGGTGACAGCGCTTGGTGTAAGACACTGGATCACCTCCTTTCGTTGTTGATGGAATTTTCAGTATAGGCAGCGAATCGCCGCCTGTTAAGGGCCCGATCAGCACGAAACACGCCGGGAACAAAGGCCGTTTCAAGGGCCCGGTGCATGGCGGTTGAGGCCGCCTCTTTGCCGTGATAGTTGATCGGTCGCGCGCGGGTGTAGCTCAATGGTAGAGCAGCAGCCTTCCAAGCTGAATACGAGGGTTCGATTCCCTTCACCCGCTCCAATGTTTTCAGGCACTTGTCGCATTCTCAGCTTTCCATTCGGACAACGCGGGCTGCTGCTCATTCGGACAAATGTCCGCTTTTGTTCGCGATGCACGCCGCTTTTTCGCGCCGGTGGCGATCTGCTTCGTGGTGCGTTTGACGTACTTCGGCAGCACCTTCACCGACGTGTGCCGTCCTCTGCGCCAGATCTCGCGGTCGGTCAGCTCGGCGTCGCCGGTTTCGGTGAGGCCGCCGTGCCTGAATGACGTGAACGATAGTTCGTCGCGCAATCCGGCGGCGCGGATGACCTCTTTGACCTTGCGGCTCAGATGCGTGAAGTCTGGCTGATCTGGTTTCGGCCATGTCGGCCACGGTCCGCGGTCGCCCCAATCGCGGCACAGCATCAGGCCGCCGATGCGGTCGCGTTTGATGGCGTCGAGTTCGGCCATCAGCTCCGGATAGAGCGGCACACCTGCATCATCATCGAAGAGCGGTATCCAGCTTTCAGCTCTCGTCTTCTCGTCGACGATGCGCACCATGTTCGGCCGCTCTTTCGGCCGGTAGTGCGACACGTCGAACGTCGCGAAGATATCGGTCTCGCGCTGCAGCCATTCAAAGCCGATCAGCGCGGCGGTTGCCAGGGACGGCAACCCAAGTTGGAAGGCCTTGGCGCGGAATACCCGCAGCTCCTCGAGGGTCGCGGTCGGCGTCTCGCGATCGGAAGAGCGTAGGCCCATCTGCGCGAACGGATTGACCAGCGGCAACTTGCTGGGATTCCGGCGCGCGCAGATATTCCAGGCGCGGCGACAAGATTTCATCGCGTGGTTGACCGTGCGAAACGCCAGCGGAACACATTGACAACCGAGGCGTTTTTGGTCAAGCGCAAGCTAAGCCGGTGGCATCCGATGCCACCGCCTGCACCTTCAACTTTGCTCAAACGGAGCTTCGATTTTGGTTGCCTGATCTGTTACGCGCTTGCCCGACTTGCGGTCCTGCTCGTGCACGGTAAGTTGGGAACGATGCAAGCCAGCACACGTTCAGAACGGAGTTTTCCTCGGAGGCTATGATGAGACACGTTTTAGCGCTCGCCACGCTCATAGTAGCATCGGGCGGAAACGCCGCCCTTGCTCAATATGATTGCCCGGGTGGGCAACGACCCGTGCCCCCTGCGGTTGCGGAACGAATGGCTCTCCCCCGTGCGGCTTCGACGCTACCAAGCGTTGGGCCGGAAATATGTGCCAGTTGTGCAACTCGCGGAACATGTATCCGAACCCATTTGTTCCCTACCTCGTGCCGCGAAGCCGCTATTACGGGCTTCGGTGACCATCCGCGAGTGCATCCATCACCCCCCGGAATGAAAAAAATTTGCCGGTCGGTGCTTGCGTTGCGGCCTGAAGCGTCGGCATTCAGAAGCAGGAAGATGATACTCTTCGTGCGTCGCATCAACCCACGCGTGAGATTGCGCTCGGCAATCATTTGCCGTGACGCGTCTTGGCTGTGTGGATGCGCAATGCGAGCGCAACGATCAATATGCATACGACCAGAACAGACAAAGCTTCGATTGAGCCGTCGCCGTTGTCCGGAGAAACGCCGAAGTATTGTTCAATGAGGTCCAAACGCCAGAAAACGGACACCACGATCAGCGCCCAGGCCACGCAGCACAAAAAGAGGAAGCTCATGCAGAGCGCAAGAAACCTATCCATGATGATCGCGATCTTCACGGCCGTGACGCGTTTGTTCCTTTTGTTGGATCGGAATCCTAACCACGTCAGTTTTCAGTCTCTCTATGCCCGGCTCCAGCCGGACGCGGTAGTGACTTCGCTTCTAACGAGCTTGGACGAGGATTCATCTTGGACCCCCAGCGATACCGAACTAGGCCGTGAACTCATAAAAGGCGGGTGGTCGCGGTGTTCGAGTGGCAACGGTCCTTTTGCTGGAGACCAAATTTCGGCTCAGAATGAACTGGTGCGCAGCCGACCCTCGTAATCACGTTTACCGAGCGGCACGCCTCGCGAGCGCAGGATGTTGTATGCGGTGACGGCGTGGAAATGGAAGTTTGGCAGAGAGAAAGAGAGAATGAAGGTCTCCGACGTGAAAGCAAGCCGTCGCGGGCCGATCTGGAGGTCTAGGTGCTTGCCCGCGCAGTAATTAATCTCTTCGGGGACGAACGCCTCCAGCGCCGTTTCTGCCTTGCCGATCATCGCCTGTAGGTCAGTGAAGGGAACAGGTCCGACCAAGGCGGGAGGGGTGAACGCGCCGGTCTTGAGAGCCTCGACCCCCCACACGGAATGATGCGATGCCGCTTCGATCTGAAAATGAAATGGTGCCATGTCGTCGAAGAGGCGGGTGTTCACGAAATTATCGGGATCGACACCGGTGTTTGAAAAGTGGGTGGCCGCACGGTCGAGAAAGCCTCCGACGGATCTTACGGTTTGCAGGAAGGTCGGCACGCTGAGGTCGTAGAGTGATGTCCGCATTGCCTTCCTCTCTCGAGCAATTTGAATCATAGTGAGCGTGTGGCGTGATGGCCACAACGTCAAGCCAAGCGCGGTCCTGATGGAGGCTTGGGCGAGCTACTGCGCGAAGACGAACACCGTTGTAACGCTTAGACGCATGTCGCCACGCCGATAAGCGCCCCTGAACCCGCCAGACGCGGGCCAGAGGCGCGTTCCTGGGACCGCTAGCCGGCCAGCTTGCCGAAGGGGAGGGTGCCCCGCTGATCGGCAGAGCCGCCGGCCCCGATCACTCGGGCAACGTCTTGCTTGAGCAGGTAGACAGAGACGGCGAGCAGCACGAGATCCTTCAGAAGGAAGGCCGAATTTATTGTCATCGCCGGAAAGCCTCCGGCGCCAGCATCCCACGCGTCAGGAACGAACGGCAGGACCGTGAAGGTAGCGATGAAGGTGAAGGTTGAACCGAGAGCGCCCAGCATTCCCGCTTTCTTGTTCCAGAAACCCAGAAGCAGCAACGTGCCAAAGGTCCATTCCGAGGCGCCGAGAAAAATGGCGGTGCCGCGAATGCCCAAAACCGGAATCGTCCAGAAGATAAACGGGCCGTGGGTGATTATGGGCAGCAGTCCTCTGATCTCTGATTCGAACCATTTGTCGTACCCGAACCATGCGAAGATGATTACCATCGCGGCGCGGAGCAGGTGATAATCGAGGTCGCGCTTCAGAAGGCCCGAGCGGCCCAGCATATTGGCAAGGTAATTCATGATCTTTCTCCATGTTGGAGCCGTGAGCCCTGCGTTCCTCGCCGGCTCGTCCCGGAAACTCCTTTGATTGATTGGCTTTCGTCAGTGAGGCTAACCTATGATTTTGGATTGAAGCCAGCAATGCGCGAAGCGCTCGATAGTATGCCCGGAAGTATCAAATGGCGGATGCACTGCTCGACCAGATCGCTTGGCTAATGGTCGGTCGCCTTCAATCACCTGATGAACGTGCGTGACATCATTGGATGGGCTTGGCGGAGTCCCTCTCCGCCAAATTGGAAACCTAAGCGACCGAAATTGCTGGTAATTCCACCAACGTGAGCACGCCTGCCCCAACGTCGAGATCGCTTAGCAAGCGGAGAGCCTAGCGAAAACCCGCCCGGTGGAGACCACCGGGCGGGTTCGTGCAGTTCTTCCGTCAGACCCTACGCCGCCTCGCGTTTCGAATCGGTGCTTTGCTGTGCGACGATGTTGCTAACGGCCTCAAAGCTCTTTTCATAATTGCGCGCCGCCTGTTCGATGTTCTCGGCGACCACCCGCATCATCGAGATCTGGAACTGGATGAACGGCTTGACCGCGTTGAACCCAATGGAGGCGCTGGCAGCCAAGCGGCCCTCTTGTTCCCTGGCGATACGGCGGGCGTCCAAACTCTGATCAGCCATATTGTGTCCTCCTTTTTCTTGCCCCAGCCACCTCGAAAAAACGCATCGGGCCGGGAGCGGTTTCAAAAAAACGACATCAAAAATTTTTCGGAACATCGCCGGCCAATCAGTCGGAACCCGGTTTCCTTTTGCGGTTGGTCTGCAGGGCAACGAGTGCCGATGCCGCCACTTGCGCAGGTTAAGTGGAGACGGTTGCATGCTGGATGGTTGCTGCCGCAATTCCTGGAACGCCGATCCCGCTGCCCGGTCCCATTTTGGACTCAAATTCGCCCGCGACTCAATCGAAGCTGGGATCGACTGGGGGCACGTCCTGAATTTGGAGGACTTGCCATGAGTATCGGACGTCCGCCGCACAACAAGCAAGACCGCCTCACTGTGCTGCTTCGCGCCGCCGACAACGTTGTGTCTCTCCGACATCGGGGTGACGAATTTTTCGACGCCTTGTCGCCGCTGCTTGAAGAGGCTGCGAACCTTCCAGACGATGAATAGCCACGTCAGGCAATCCACAACGTTCCGTCGCTGCGCGAGGAGAATGCCCGGCTTCGCGCGCTTGCGGTCCAGCTGTCGAACCTCGTTGGAGATCTTCCTGTTCGAGAGTGGGAGGATGCCGTCGCAGCGTGCGCAGATCGCCCGCCGATGCGTTGAACGGGTCTGCCTGGTCATCGTGGCGATGTAGTCGCGGGACGTCCCGCAGGGTGACGAAGCTGAACGGCCTCTTCGGAACGGGACCGGTTCGTCGAAGACGCGCGGCCAGACAGGCATTCCGCCCTGTGAACTACCTCACGTTGTGAACCACCTCACGTTGCATTGCGCGCCGATAATCTATGATGTCGACCTCACGCAAAAAATTGGAGGTGTCACATGCCTAGTCCAACAACGGTCGTAACGGGACTGCGAGCCAATTGGGGAGTTAGCAATTGCGGACAACTGATGGGGACCCCGACGGAGGCAGGACTTGCCTCTATCGAACCCGAGGGTGTCTACGAGCATTTGGCTGTCGGCGTGCTGGAAGAAGGTTATACGCTGGTCTACAGGACGGCCCCCGGCGGCCCCGATCACGTCAAGTACGACGTATATCAATCCAGCAGCGGAATTGTATGCGTCGACAGCCACATCTGTCGGAACGACAATGGCGAGTTTGTGAAGAGTACCGAGAGCAGAACAGACGATGGCTTGATTACCATTCGTCAGACGTTCACGATCTCAAAACACGCCACCCGGGTCATCATCCGAATGGAGATCACCAATTGTCAGAAAGAGAGGTCTGTGGATCTGACGGATTTTCTGGTCAAGAGATACGCCGATATCGATGTCGACACCGGCGGCAGCGCCGGCTGGGCGGCCTTTCAGGCCTATTGGGACAAGACTCGTTACTCGGTCTTTAGCTACAACCTCGATGGCGATGCTCCGAAGGGCAAGCGGGCGCACGTTGTCGAAATGGTCGCGATGCCCAGCGACCTGGCTCTCGATGAACCCTTCATCGGCAAGCTCGGGTCTCAGCAGTACAACCAGCGGGCCAATATCAATCCGGTCGCACCGGGTACGAAAATCGATGCGGACGGCGTTCTGCAGTGGCACGCGGATCGATTTCTGGCGGGCGAGATGCTCCGCATCAACATGTATTACGATGCCTTCCGATCATTTGCGAAGTGAGGCATGAACTCAGGCCCCGGCTGCGCTGGATGCTCGACCGGGGCCAGGCACAACGTGAACTGGCCGGGCGACACTTCCGGGTTTGCCCGGAATTTTCGCGACACGATATCGATTTCCCGCCGCCGAAAACGCGTTGATCAATCCCCGATGCGCGCCGTCGCGATCGATCTCCCGCAGAGGGTTATTTCGTTCCGGTCGGGAACATTCCCCAATGCGAATAGCTCATCCATTCATCATGATCAGTCATGTCATCGGCTCCTTTTGCGTGTCATTCATGATTTCGGCCCAACACCGGGGCTGTTCTTTCAGGATTTTGCGAACACTCTTCGCATCAGTTGAACTGCGGGATCGTCGGCGCGGCTATGTGCGGCTGCGGAAGCGGAGCTATCCTGGAAGCGTTGCCCACGCCGCTGGGATCGACCGCCACATTGTTCATTCCCCCAGCGTTTGCCGGGCCCCGCGCAATACCACTGATCGGAACATTTCCCATCGCCCCCGAACCGGCGGGTCGCGCAAATCCTCCCATTGCCCCCAAACCGGCGTGTCCGCCGCCGTGTCCGCCTCGCGCAAATGAAGCGGCAGGCGGGGTCAGGATCATGAACAATGCGATAGCGACTTTTACTGACGTGTTAGACATGGGGAGCGCCTCTACGATTAACGGGAACGGCCGAAGCCGTGAGGCTCATGTAGCTTCGCAATCCGCCGACACCATTAAATTGAGTTTTATCAACTGGATTTTAAGAAGCGTTTCGTGGCGGGTCGAAAACCCGCCCGCCGCAATGTCAGCGCTGCCGATCGGCACACCGCCCGCCTGGTCCAGCTTTCGCTGGCTCGCTTTACTTTCGTAAAGGATACCCCCTAAACTCGCCAGGCCACAGACCGGGATCATCCGGGCCGCGTCCGGAATGCGGGGAAATCGACGATATCGCACACATGCTGGTAATTTCCATCCTGCTTGAAGCAAGCATTGCGGTGATCGCCGTCCTGGCCGCGCGTCAGGGCAGACCGTACCTCTACGGTCTGGCGTTCACGTTCATCGCCTACGTGATCTACGATCTCGCGCGTTTCATGCAGTGGGCCGTCGAGGGGCCGTTGCTGTCTGGTCTCTTCCTGCTCGCTAGCGTCGCCGCCCTCGTGGCCGTTTGGGGGCTGTACAGGAACCCGCCCGGCAAATAGGACGAGGGACTGCGTGAGGATTGACGCGTTTGACCGGTGGCCGGGTCAGCAAGCGACTGATCAGGGAGTAGGTCGTTTCTTCTCTTCCAGCGCAGGAACCATTACATGGCCCTGCCGCAATACCATTTTCAGCACGGAAGCAAATTCTGGATCGGCAAGGAGAGCGTCGGCCACGCTGAATGAAGGGTCCGGATTCCACCTGGCGCCGTTGCTGAGCTCGGACAATACCGCTTCGGTCATCGCGTAGCCTATCCGGCCACTGCCAACTTCCACGAACTTCCGGATCCTGTGCACGACCTGATGCCTCCTTTTAGCCTTCACGCCAGCTCGACATGGCCGGCATTGTCGCAGACTTGGCTTGAACCGCCCTCCAAAGCTAGCCTGATTCTTGCCGATGTTGGCATGCCCGGGCTGCACTGACATCTGCCCGCAGGCCTGCGACAGCGGCCCGGTGCACCCCCCATCCCAGGAACTTATGTCCACAACGTAACTTATCGCTTCCGACCCGGAGCAAGGGGAGCGGCTTACGCTACGGTCCGGAGGAGAAAGCCATGAGGAAGTCAGCCTGTGTTTTGGCCGCATTCGCAGTCGTGGTGCCCAGCCTCGCAAATGCAGAAGAGTTGGGAGTTCGCGTTGGCGGGGACCGGGACATGTATCGGGACCGCGATTTTCGCGCCGCGCGCGCGGAGTTTGCCTATGGCGAAGATGACCACGGCGTTCATCGCGCCCGGTACCGCGGCGCGCACCGAGGCCATGATCGAGAGGTCATCGTTAAACGCCACCATCGGTAAGATGGATAGGCGAAAGACCAGTCATGGGATTGGCTGAATGCATGATCGCCGCGCATGGTGATGAGATCGGGGCGCTGCACGACGGAAGCACGACGGCGTTTTCAGTATCTAAACGAAGCTGAAGCGTTGATCATTATTGAGCCCTAATATTGCCCAATAGCCCCGATCAAATTCTCGCAGTTACTTGATACGGAATTCGCCGGGGGGTGAAGTTCATGCCGTTGTATTTTTTTGACTTCACGGACGGCGAATTTAGCGGTCGCGACCAATTCGGGACGAAATTGCCAGACGTTGAGGCGGCCGCTCGGGAAGCGGTCGGCGCTTTGGCAAATATCTCCAAGGATGTACGCAAACGATACGGAGATCGCGTCCTGGCCTTGAACGTAAGGAGCCAGAGTGGGGAGACGGTTCTTAACGTGACCCTCACGCTCGCGGTGACCTGGTTTCCCGAGACACGAATTGAATGCGACCAGTTCGCGCTTGCGGGGCCGATGTCGAACCCGGCAATGTTATCGACGCGGGCCAATTCACCGTAACGCAATTCAACGTAACGCATGTGCGCCGGAACGTGCGGAGGGCGGCAAGCCTTCCCGGCACTGCACCCGCGAAGTAGGCCAGCTCTAGGCGAGATGTCCGCGCCCTAAAGAAACGCCCCCAACACAAGAGGACCGCATTGAGGCCGCCTTGGAGCCAAACCAGGTGGCGGGGTGACACCATCGCCAAATCCGGGATTGTTCTATTCCGCGTCGGTTGTCATTTGAACCTTTATGCGGCCTGTGCAGACAGAAGGCTATCGGGGGATTGCACTGCCCGGTTTTAACACAACGCCGCCAGGCATTATTCGGCTTGGCGGCGTTGGCGTTAGTGCGGCGTGGGCGGCACGGTATTGCTGTTGACTATTTCTTTTGAATTTTTGTGATGGTCAAGACGCCGTCAATCCGGGCTGCCGTGAACTCCACTTCGTCGCCGGCGTGCAAATCCTTGGACGCGCCGCCATCTTTTATCTTGTACTCGTCGACAAGGGAAGATGCGCCGGCTGCGCCGACGGTTCCGGCTGGCGCATGTCGAAGAGTAATCGTGCCATTGATGTGATCAAACTGGGTGATTTGGCCCTTGCCTTGACCTTCCTGAGCCAAAGCCCCCCAACCGATGATGGTGATGGCCGCCGCGCTCGCCAAACTGATCTTCGCAAGTGCCATGATGACCTCCAGATTTTGGTGGCGAGCAACAACCTGGCAACCGGGCGATTGGTTCCAGATTTGGGAGCGACCGCGCGAGGTCACGCCTTGCCTTTGGGTGCATCCGGACGGGAGGACGAAGAAACGCCCGGCTAGCCGCCGCCGTGCCAGCCCTCCGGAAATGGAATGAGCGGCCAGGCCGACTGGTCGTCTGCAGCTTTCGCCCGCTTATTGAGGGTTCGCCGGTTGGTCAGAAACTCTTCCCGCAGAGCAGGTTCGATTGCGGTTCTCACGGCATCCAGCAATCGGTTGAATTCAACTTCCGTCATCGCGCTCTCCGAGTTCGAGAGCGCGGGGATCTTGACTGTACGCATCGCGATTGTCCCCAAAATTACCGACGCGCCATTGCGGGTTATGATTGCGTCTTTTTAATCGCTGCGAAGGGACAGGAAAATGGACCGTCTGTGTCAAGATTGTCGTCCGGGTCTGCCATCGCCGGGCATCTGACAATCAAGACGCTCACGATCCCTTGCTCACTAGCGGTGACCACGGGCAAGCCGGCTGGCAAAGAGATCGCGATCTCGGCGACATCGACGCTGACGGCTTCGCGGAGCATTCTCAGTTCGCTCGCCATTGCTCAGCAACCAGGTGTCGATAATTCGCCACTTGTCGCGTCCCCTCGACTGAAAATCCAGCAGTGGAGACCGCGCATCCTGCAGTTCAAAAAAGAACTTCAACGTGTCTCTGCCGGTCGGCCCGCCGGATTCAATGGAATGCGTTTGAAGCCAGCGGTCCCATTCCCGAATTATCAGAGTTTTTGCGTCTTTCTGTCTCATCAGCACGCCCTTTGAGCCCCTTTTGAGGGCTCATATGGTTGCGCTGGTTTGGTGGGTGGCTCTATTCGAGAGCGTTACGCAGAAAGCGATTCGGGCTGCCGCCGCGCCGATCAACACCTTCGCCGCTTACTGTGACAGAGACGATTTAAACGTTTGTAAACGTGCACGGGAAAATGGCGACGGCGCCGACCGGAAATTTGAGGCGTCGCTGAAATGCCGTTCCCGCAGGAAGAGGCGATACGCACGGAGCGAGTCAGTGATGCCGATGCCGCCACTTGCGCCGATAGGTGGAGGACGGTTGCACGGCGGGTTGTGACAATTGCTGTCTCAATTCCTGAAGACG
>CAVUYV010000033.1:0-122023 GCA_963745785.1 uncultured Alphaproteobacteria bacterium
CCGACAGCGGAACGAACTTCGCACTCTTCAGCCTGAACGGGACCCGCGTGGAGCTCTGCCTGATCGGTTCGGACGGCAGCGAGTCCCGCGTGGACCTCACGGAAGTCGATGCTCAGGTGTGGCACGCTTTCCTCCCCGGTGTGCGGCCGGGCCAGTTGTACGAATGGGTGCACGGCCCCTACGACCCTGCGGCAGGGCAGCGTTACAACCCGAGCAAGCTGCTTGCCGACCCGTATGCGCGCGCCCTGGACGGGACCATTCGGTGGGACCCGTCCCTTTACTCCTACGAAGCCGGTCACGAGACCGACTTGAACGCTCGCATGATTTCCTGCCGTTCACCATGCACAGCGTCGTCATCGACCCCTCGTTCGAGTGGAACGGCGACACTCCGCCGCACCGCGCTGACGGTGACACGCTCATCTATGAGGCGCACGTTCGCGGACTGACGATGCGGCATCCGGACATCCCGCCCGAACTTCGCGGAACGTATTCCGGTGTCGGTCATCAAGCGATCATCGAACATCTGTTGGCGCTCGGAGTGACGGCGATCGAGCTGATGCCGGTGCATCAGTTCGTGAACGACGCGTCACTGGTGGACAACGGTCTCAGCAACTACTGGGGTTACAACTCGATCGGGTTCTTCGCCCCGCACAACGGCTATGCGTCCGATCCGGTCGCCGGTCGCCAGGTGCGGGAGTTCAAGGCGATGGTCCGCGATCTGCACAGCGCCGGCCTCGAGGTCATCCTCGACGTCGTCTACAACCACACCGCAGAAGGAAACCACCTTGGACCGACCCTGGCGTTCCGTGGCATCGACAACAGCGAGTACTACCGGCTGAACGCAGACGACCCGCGTACATACCTCGACTACACGGGCACCGGAAACAGCCTCAACGTGCGCAGCCCGCGAAGCGCTGCGCTGATCATGGACTCGCTCCGGTACTGGGCGTCCGAGATGCACGTCGACGGCTTCCGGTTCGATCTGGCGTCGCGCTCGCGCGGGAGCTTCTACGACGTCGATCAAGCTGTCGTCGTTCTTCGAGGCGGTTCACCAGTCACCCACGCTGGTCGCGCAGCTCAAGCTGATCGCCGAGCCGTGGGACGTGGGCGACGGCGCGCGATCAGGTCGGTAAGTTTCCGCCGCACTGGACCGAGTGGAACGGGCAGCTATCGGGACACGGTGCGCGCTTTCTGGCGAGGGGACGGCCCGGCACGCTGGGCGAGGTGGGCTTCGTCTGACCGGTACGGTGACTGGGTGATCGGGCGGCTCCGTTCGCGGCTGCCTCGTCAACTTCGTCACCGCTCACGACGGCTTCACGCTCGCCGACCTCTGTTTCGTTAGAGATCAAACACAATGAGGCGAACGGTGAGGACAATCGCGACGGCACCGACGACAATCTGCAATCGAACGGCGTCGAGGGTGCCAGACGGACGATCCCGGTGATCTGTGGCTCCGCGGCAGGCACGACGCGCAACTCTCCTCGTCACGCTCCTGCTGTCCCAGGCGCGCCGATGCTCCTCGCACGGCGACGAGCTCGGCGTGCGCAGGGCGGGTAACAACAACGCCTATGCGCAGGACAACGAGCTGACCTGGATCGATTGGGATGCCGCCGACAGGGAGATCATCGCCTTCACCGCTCAGGTCGCCCGGCTCCGATCGGACCACCCGACTTTTCGGCGGCTCCGGTATTTCGACGGCAAGCCGGTCGAACGAGCCGAGGGCGAGGCGCTTCCGGACATCGTCTGGCTCTCGCCGGAAGGTCGGGAGATGACGATGGATGACTGGAATGCCGGCTCCAACAAGTCGATCGCAGTGTTCCTGAACGGCGAGAGCCTTCGTCGGCGGGACGCCGCCGGCCACGAACTCACTGATGACGACATGATCCTGTGCTTCAACGCCCATTCGGCGCCGGTCGAGTTCACGCTGCCGAAGCGCGCACTGCCGCTCCGGTGGGAGGTCATTCTGGACACCGCGGTGCCGACGTTCACGCAGCCGGGCCCGCTGGATGCGACGTCGTTCACGGTGGTAGATCGCTCCCTCGTCGTCCTTCGCCGGATGGCCGACGCCGCTACCGTTTCCTGGTGAGGATGAGATGGGCGACCATCGCCGTCCACCCGGTCTGGTGCGAGGCGCCGAGACCCTGACCGGTGTCGCCGTCGAAGTATTCGTAGAAGAACACGTTGTCCTTCCAGCGCGGATCGGCTGACAACAGCGGATAGCGCGCATCGGAAGGACGTCGTCCGTCGGGGCCGGGGAGGAACAGCGAGATCAGGCGGTCCGCGAGGTCGTCCGCGGCTTCACCGAGAGTCAGCGATGTGCCTGACCCGAGCGGATCCTCGATCCGGACTCCGGTCTCGCCGTGCGATTCGTAGTGCCGGAGGGATGCGATGAAGAGCGCGTTGAGAGGGAACCACACCGGCCCGCGCCAGTTCGAGTTGCCGCCGAACAGTCCGGACGTCGATTCGGCGGGCTCGTAGTTCACCGAGGCGTGGACACCCGCGACGGTGACGGTGAACGGATGCTCGCGATGATACGCGGAGACCCCACGGATCCCGTGGTCGCTGAGCAGCCCCTTCGGATTGAACACCTGTCTCAGGATGCGCGACAGGCGCTCAGGGGAGACGAGCGCGAGCAGGTAGACCTGCTCGTCGCCGATCTCGCGACGGTGGAACGCCGGCCCGAGTTCGGGATGCTTCTCGAGGTACCGCGAGAGGATGCGGCGGAACTCGGGAATCGTCTTCACCCCCGGATCGTCGTACGCGAGGGAGGCGACCACGGGAACGAGACCGACGAGAGAGCGGACTTTCATCGGGACCTCGCGCCCATCGGCGAGGTGGAGGATGTCGTAGAAGTAGGCGTCCTCGTCGTCCCACATCCCGGAGTTGTTGGCGGATCCTGCGATCCGCAGGAACTGCTCGGCGAACTTCACTGCGACGTCCTCGTAGACGTCGTCCACGCGCGCGCGAGACGCAGCGCGATCTCGAGGAGGTCGATCGCGTAACTGGCCATCCAGCCGGTGGAGTCGGCCTGCTCGAGCGTGCCGATCTCCGGTGGAAGCGTCGATCGGTCGAGCGGAGCGATGTTGTCGAGTCCCATGAACCCGCCCTCGAACAGGTTGTCCTCGTCCTTGTCCTTGTTGTTCGTCCACCACGTGTAGTTCATCAGCAGTTTGTGGAGGATGCGCGCGAGGAAGGCGAAGTCGTCGGCGCCGTCTATGAGGAAGACCTGGATCGCGGCCCATGCGTGGGTCGGCGGATTGACATCGGAGAAGTTCCATTCGTACGCCGGCAGCTGGCCGTTCTGCACGTACTTGCGCAGCAGCAGCACGAGTTGCGCCTTGGCGAACTCAGGATCGATGTGCGCCATGGTCACACAGTGGAACGCGAGGTCCCAGGAGGCGAACCACGGATACTCCCACGGGTCGGGCATCAGAATGACATCGTCGGCGTCGAAGTGTCGCCACTGCCCGTTGCGGACGCCGGCGCGGCCGGGCGGTGGCGGTGGGGTTCCGGGATCGCCGTCGAGCCACTTGTTGACATTGAAATGGAAGTACTGTTTCGACCAGAGCAGGCCGGCGAACGCCTGGCGCAGGACGCGCGCCTCATCCGGATCTGCCGGAGCATCCGTCAGCCCCGAGTAGAACGCGTCGCCTCGCTTTGCGCACCGCGACAATACTGTCGAATCCGCCCGCGACGTCCTGAGCCTCGATCGGTACGGGAGTCGCAGCCGCGTCGGATGCGCCGGTCAGACGGATGCGGGATCACCGGCTCTCGCCGCCGAGCTCGACCTGATAATGGAGGGCGGCCTTCGTTCCGACCTGTGCCGGATTGACGGTCGCCTCGCCGTCGACGATGTGATCGTTGATTCCGTCCTTGGGATAGGCCGGCGAATCCTCCGCCTCGAAAAGGCGTCCCGTGTTGGTCTCGTTCTCGCAGAACAGCGCCTCCGGGTCCCCTTCCCCGTGAAGCGCGAGGGTCCCCGATGCGTCGCGACCGACGATGCGTGCTCCGTCGTGCCGCAACTCCGGCCGCTCGACGTCGTAGCCCCACGACCATGTGTTGCGGTACCAGAGCGTGGGCAGCACGTGAGCGTCGCGGGCTCAGGCCCGGCGTTCTCGATCGTGATGCGCATCAGGAGGTCGGCGGGACCGTCCTTGGCGTCGTCCACGGTGACGGCCAATAGCGGTCCTCGTCGAAGATCCCGGTGTCGACAAGCTCGTACTCCGGCTCCCGCTTGCTTCGGCAGGCATTGGTCCGGATCAGTTCGTCGTACGGATACTCGGCCTGCGGGTAGTGGTAGCGCCAGGTGTTCCACGAATGCGTCGGGGTTCCGTCGAGATACCAGACCTTTGACGTCCTCGCCGTGGTTTCCTTCGGGACCAGCGAGTCCGAACATCCGCTCTTTGAGAATCGGGTCCTTCCCGTTCCACAGCGAGCAGACCCAGGCACCAGGTCTGCGTGAGGTCCGAGAAAGCCGCCATCCCGTCTTCGTTCCAGCGATAGGCGCGACTTCGGGCGTGGTCGTGGGGGAAGAACCTCCAGGCGTCGCCGTCGGCGCTGTAATCCTCGCGGACGGTTCCCCACGCCCGCTCGGCGACATATGGACCCCAGTCCCGCCAGCCCTCGGCGCCGTTCCCGGCCTGCATGATGCGTTCCTGTTCGGCCCCGCCCGTGACCTGCGCCATGGACTCATTCTGGTCCATGTGCTCCGGCGACCGCTTGTGGTCGTCGGGGGCGTCATCCCGATGCTGCCGCCTGGTCCGCCGCCAGCCGGGCGAGTTCATTGAATTCCGACGTGGAGGTCGGTGCGGTGTCAGCGTCGTATGCCCATGATTCAATGAGCCGAGCGGTACGTCGACGAAGTAGAAGAAGTTGTCGCCGGGCGCGTTGGATGCCTGTTCGACGGTCATGACCTCGCCTGTGGTCCCCGGTACATAGATCGGACCGACACTCTTGGTGAGCATCGGCCGTCCACGATCGGCCGCTTCCGCTGCGGAAGGTCCCGTCCAGCTCGACGCGGTAATCCCGTCGGCGGCTTACGCGACGAAGAAACTGATCGTCTCCCCCGGGGCCAGCGTGAACGTCGGCTGGCCGGCCTTGGTGTCGGGCTGGCCTGCGTTGAGCAGTTGGACAGCCTTCGCCGGCTTGTCGATGTCGACGGCGAGTGAGAGTTCCTCTCCGCCGCCGGCGGTCGGGCAGCGTTGACCTGTCGCGTTCTCCAGGGACGGATGCGTCGCCAGCACAGTGGCGTGGAGGTCGTTCAGGTACAGCTGGCCGGCCGAGCCACCCGAGAATCTGTTCGTCAGGGTGATCTCGTAGACGGGGTCGACCTGGTGGCCGAGAGCGAGGAGCTGTTTGACGTTCGCCTTCGTGCAGAATCCGTCCTGGAGGTGGATGAACTCGGTGCTGGAGCAGATAGATGGAGTCTCGGTTTCCGGCGACGCCACGGCTGTGCCGTGATGACCGCGTCCTGCTCGGATGCGTTGCGCGGCGCGTTGGCGGAGGCGACGGCGAAGTAGATGCCGACCGCGCTGGCGGCAATGGTGAACATCGTGGCGACGCCGCCCAGGAACGGCGTGACACGCGACGGTGCTTTCTTCTTCGCAGGCTTCTTCTTCTCGGCCATCCTCGTCCCTCCCTTACCGGGAAGACGGTGATACCCAGAGCGTAGTCCTTGCGGCCACCAGCTTCCCATTCGGGGGTATACCGGGCAGACTGTTCAGAACGCGAAGGAGCTGAGACGACGAACGCACGCGCATTTCGACACCTGGCCGCCGTCGCGGCCGGTATCTGTGCGCTCGCCGCAGTCCTCGTGATCAGCCCCGCAGCCTCTCCGGCGAACGCGGCTTTCGCCGACCAGTGCGCTTCGCCGATCGGACCCTGACCCCGACGACGTCCACGATCGCGGTGGCCTCGGGCGAGACGGTGCTCCTCACCGGAGGCTCCTTCACCGGCGGGATCGAGTCGCCGCCCGCGGGCGGCACTCTCTGCGTGGGGCCGGCGCAACCCTCGCGCCCCCATAAGAACAACGCCGCCGGGTCCCTTCTGGTTGCAGGCGGGGCGACGCTCACGATGCCGTTCGTCGCACGGGCTTCGCCCTCACCGTCGAAGGCACCGCGGTCGTCGCCGGACTGACATGAACGGCTCTTCGTCGATCGACGTTGCTGCAGGCGGCGACCTCACGATCTCGAACAATTTCTCGCCGGCCACAGGCTCGATCACCAACGCGGGCACGATGCACATCGCCTCGTCGATGAACCTCAATTCGTCCGTGAACCTCACGAATTCGGGAACACTGATCATCGATCAGAGCTCGACCGTCAACGGGAGTTTCGTCAACACGGGAATGGCGCAGGTCACCGGTAGTCTCACCGTCAACGGGTCCGGGCTTCTGCAGAACGACTGCGCGATCGCCATGACCGGCGATCTGAGCAACAACGGCCCGTCCTCGACGAACCAGGGTCTGGTGCTCGTCACGGGGCGATTCAGCAACAACGGGACCTGGCGCCAGTCGGCGGTCGGCACCCTCGACTCCGCAACACTCACTGACGACGGCCACGTGACAGGGTTCGGTCAGTACCACTTCAGCGGGTCGACCAGTGTCCAGGGTTCGTTCGTCGGCGACACGGCGAGCTCTCCGATCGTCGTCGACAGCACGGCGCCTCCCGGCCAGATCTTCGACGTCCAGACCGGCACAGTGACCAACGTCGTCCGCGGCACTGTCGGTCGCTTCAATCTTCGCTCGTATCCGGCCCCCGATTGCGCGACGCCGCGGCCGGCGGCCGACGTCATCGTCGGAAAGACCGGCCCGGCGACGGTCACCCAGAAACCTCGACCCTGACGTACACCATCTCCTGTCGCCAACGCTGGCCCGGGCTGTGGATGCGGTCGTCGTCACGGACGCCCTCCCGGTCGGCCTCACCGGGGTGACGGCCTCGGCGGGTGGCACAGTCAGCGCGACCTCCGTCACCTGGAACGTCGGCACGGTCGCGGCCTCGAGCGCGGTGACACTGACCGTCACGGGAACGGTCACCTCTGCCCCGGGGACCATCCTGACCGACACTGCGAGCGCGACCTCGACGACGCCCGACCCCGACCCCACCAACAACAACGGAACGTCGGACTCCAGCCGCGCGACCACGCTCGTGGTGCCCGTGATCGTTCCGAACACACGGCCGGTTGCTGACGACCTCGTCGTGCAGGGTGTCACCGGCTCGACGATCCTGGGACGGGTCACCGCCACAGACGCTCAGGCCGGCCAGACCCTGCACTTCTCGGTCGTGTCCGGTCCCTCGAACGGCAGGCTCGTGATGCTCCCCGGCGGCGAGTTCGACTACCGGAGCAACGCGGCGCTCGACCGGCGTCGACACCGACGTTCCAGGCCTGCGCAGACGGCGTCCCGATCCCTCTGCGACCAGGGCACGATCACCTTCAACATCTTTCCGATCGCATCCGACGACATCGCCCAGACCTTCGAGAACCACGCGGTCGTGATTCCGCTGGTCCCCGACAATGCCTCGCCCGGCGCAGCGCTCGTCAGTCCGCTCGTCACGCCCCCTGCGAACGGGACGGCGACGCTCGCAATCGCCGCCGGAACTGCGACCTACACGCCGAACAGCGGATTCCTCGGGACCGACTTGTTCGTCTTCCGGATCTGCTCGCCGACGGCGGCCACTCTCTGCGACACCGCCACCATCACGATCACGGTCATCAAGCTGAACCAGCCGCCGGTAATCGATGACCTGACGATGCAGACGGACGGCACGGGTGCCTGTGCAGGGCCAGTTGTCGATCAGCGATCCCGACGGCGACGCGGTCACCGCGACCCAGGTATTCCGGCGAGGTCGGGGACTGCGACCGTCGACCCGACAGGACTGACGCTGTACAACCCGTTCGGCGGATTGGCGGGTCGCGACCACTACACCGCCATCGCGTGCGATGCGGGTAGCCCCGAGCTCTGCTCCACAGGGATGGTGACGGTCGAGGTCGTGCCCGTCGCTCTGGCTTATCAGCCACGACCACGGCTGGAGTCGCAGTGACCGTCACTGTCCTCGCGCAACGACATCGGCACGGTGGTCGCCCCCACTGTCGTCAGCGGCCCGACGAACGGATCGGTGACTGCCGCCGGCCGGGCGTTCCGGTACACGCCGGATGCGGGATTCGTCGGCACGGACACCTTCACCTACAGCATCTGTGCGGCCAACGCGGCGGACCTCTGCGCGGTGGCGACAGCCACCATCACGGTCACCCGGACCAATTGATCCCGAGTGATCATGCTGCGACACCTAATGATCTTCTCAAAAAGATTGCGCGACGCCAAGGCCGCTTGTTTTTGCCATTGGTGTGTTACTTATCGCGACCCTTTCGGCGTTGTTGGCTCAATCGCGGCCGGGAGTTGACGCCGCCTTAGTGCGCGAAATATGTGGTGAGGCGAAGGCTTCTACCAGCAGCGCCGATTTCAAACCTTTGTTCAAAGCTGGCGGGTACGAAGTACAAGTTAGGAAAAATGGTGCATTCACGGTCGCCCAAAATGGCAAAGTCATCGCAAACATCGCCCGAACAGGCGATGATGAAAAATGTATTGAGGAAGTAACAAGACAGTTGAATGCTCGGCCGCCCGGTCCCATCGACCCTGGGAGTCCGGCCAGTCTGAGCGAGCTGCATCAGATCTCGAGGATCGCCCTTGTCGGACGTTGTGCAGACTTTCTCCCGGCAACTCTATGCGTGGGCATTGCCCAGCACCCTTATGATGGGAGCATTTTGGTTACTGATATACCCAAACACGCCAGTGTTACACGGTTGGATACACGTCGGCAGTAGCTCAGAAAAGTCAGCCGTGTTCGTAGCCCTAACGGCCGTTATTGCATTTACCCTCAATGCATTTTCTTCGTACCTATATCGAATTCTCGCGAACAGATCCTTTTTGGCCGAGGCTGCTCCAGTTTAATTGCCGCTTGAGCGCCAGCGCCGTTTAAAAAAGAAGTTGGAGGATGACCTCACCGGCACCGGCTGGCAGCGTGGCTTGGCACTTGAAAAGTTAGCGCAATATCCTTTGCGGGATGATCAAATAGTGCCGACAAGGTTTGGCAATGCCATGAGATCATTTGAAACCTACGGGAAGACCCGCTTCAATCTTGATTCCCAAACCCTCTGGTACGAATTATGCGCCTCGGCCCCAAAATATATTCAGAGCGAAATTGATAATGCTCGTTGTCTGTCTATTTCTTCGTTGCGATGACCTACCTCAGTTTCCTTTTTGCAATTGTTAGTTTGCTGCTCGCAATTTACGCAGGCGGACCGACCCTCGTTTTTGTCGCTTCCGCCAGCGCATTCGGCCTCTACCGCCGTGTCATTGGTTTGCTGTAAGGACAACAGTTGAGTGGGGCTATTCGGTTCAGGCAAAGCTAGGCTAAACCTTGCTCGGATCAGGCTAGCAGAGGGAATGGGCTTACAAGTGCCGGAGACCCTTGAAGAGGAAAAAGTAATGTGGCTGGGTGACGTTATATGAAATCCGACCAAACCCGGAAACTGGAGCCTGCATCAGTCGGTTCCGAAAAAAGCAAGACAAGAGTATTCATAGGATGGCTCCAATACCGGCATGCCCGTAGGCGAGCGGTCAGACGCAAATGTCGATCTCGCGGATGAAGGTGACGGTAATTCCGATGCTGAAGACTGAGAAGCTGATGCAGCGCCCTCAAATCCATCCCATAGCTATTGGGCCACGGTGCTGTTGCAGAACGGATGCTGCATGTGTGTGTTACCTAAACTGCCGGTGCCGCCGTCACGTTTGTGGTCCTTGTGTCCAACGTGCATGCCATTCCTGTGGAGGATGCCGCCGCAAGTTGGACATTTAGGGGCTAATGGTAAGGCGTCCCGGTAGAAATGCTGCGCCTTTCACATCTCGACCAAAACGACCCGCGGCCGTTTTCAGATCACCATCTTCCATATCGGAAAACATGAAATCGAATTCGCTATTTTTACGAAGAAGGTTGTGGACCTGACCGGGAGACTTGCCATTGTGCAGGTGGTCCAGGATCGCTCATAAAATGCAATTATTCGCGGCCTACTTCGTGCGCCGCTTCCTAAGCGGCGGACAGCTTCGGTATCTCTTCTATGTGCCAATAAGAATTCTTCGAAGCTTAAGTTATAGATGTGAATTTTACAAAGTTCGGGGTGTATCCCAAGTTTTGAACATCGTCACGAAACTTAGCAGCGCTGCGGGCTGAAGAGCCCCCACTCGGGCTATAGAAATAGAGTGCTGGGTGCATGCCTGAAAGTAAGAGGGGTGAGTTGAACAAATCCGCCAGACCATTGAACGTGCAGCTATCAGGTGCTCGATGGTTGAAGTCCCATCTTCGTCATTCGGCGGCGTTCCCCAGTCAGCTTTATGGCTCGACTCCCGGCGGCACATCGTTGACAACATTCAGTAGATCAAAAACGAACGGCAAGACGTGCGGACCATAGCCTGCACCTGCAACCGGCAGATCGAGCGTTTTTATCGGCAACTCTAGACTTGGTTCGAACAATGTCTGATGAACATCCCTGCCTAGGTCCTCAATTTTTTCCTGTATGGGCCTCTCGAATTTATCCCAATAGTTGTGTCCTGTACCAGCGAGCGTGGCCCTCGATGAGGGCTGTTGCGGAGCGACGGGCGTTCAATATTCGCCGCTCTGTAGGGTCTATTTTTGTGCCGCCCTGATTAATCCGGAAAAAGGATTTTTCGGCCTTGTCGTGGTCGGCATTTCTGATCCACTGCGCGGGAATGTCCTGCCAGCCAATGCGAGACGCGCGTTCGGCAACATCTGCGCGGGCATTTTTGGGATACTCTATTGCCAGTTTGTGGGCCTCATACGAGCCGACATTTGCCTCAACCAGTTTCCTCGCTTTATCACCGGCGCTTGCCTGCTCATCGGGGATGAGATTTTGAAAGAAATGGCGCGAAACTTCCCCATCACCATAATCATTGTGAACCCACGCGATCAGCGCGCTTAGTCTGTGAGCGCCGTCGATAACAAAAATGTTCTGACCCAGCCGTTATAAAATGACCGCTGGAATGAGGTCCCTACGTGCGACGTGCTGATAAGGTCCACCTGGCTCTGGACTCCAACTAGCGGTCTCGCGCTGAAAGTCTGGTTTCCGGAGGGCCGGATAAAGAAAGCCCTTCTTTTCAAGGCCGGGCACCGACAGCGCCGTGATGTCCTCTGCGGCCTCGCCCGGCGCTGCGAGGTCTGCACGCCGGATCAGGGCGTCTAAATTTACGACGTTGGTTGTCGTTACCATCGTGATACGTTCCTGACACCTAGCGCTTCAGGAACGGCTCGTTTTGTCCGGTCACATTGTTCCAGGTGGTGAGGAGTTCCCGTGTCTACGACAAAACCTCGAGAACTGTGTTCATGTTCTTATCGAAGAATGATAGCTGCCATAGCTCGGCTTCCGGGCCGCGAACACTCATGAGAAGTACCTCCAGTTGAGTTCAATGTTTTCCTCAACCTAAGTGATTCCCATTGCTCAACCTAGGCCGGGCATTGGCGCGCTTCAGAATCGCGGTATAAGATCGCGGTCGGCGACAAGATCGGACCCCGAAGGGCGTCAACCAAACGACAACGAAAAACGGAAGTTGAAAACGGCGGAAGTCTTTGATTTGCGGGCGTAGTTCAATGGCAGAACGGCAGCTTCCCAAGCTGCATACGAGGGTTCGATTCCCTTCGCCCGCTCCAGCCCTGTGCTTCGGTTCGGCGAAAAGCACGACTGCCCCGGATGACCGGGGCAATCGCATTCGCATTCGTCACGCGCCTTGCGGGACCTGATCGAGAAATCCGGTGATGCTCCGGATACGTCCGTCGCTGACGACGGCGAAATCGGTGCCCTTGATCGGGCTGTCGGCGCCGTCCGGGCCAAGCCCCCAGGAGAAGCGGACATGGTCGCCGAAGCCATTGGGCTCGCCGATCAGGTGAAAGCGGAAATCCGGAAAGCGCTGCTGCACCCCGGCGATCAGCGCGTCGACGCCGTCATGGCCTTCGCCTGACATCAGCGGGTCGACATATTTCGCATCCTTGGCCCAATGCTGGCTTAAGGATGTCGCGCCGGCGGCTTGGCGTCCGCTCGTTCCACAGATCGATATAGCGGCTGGCAATCGTATTGACGTCGGTCATTTGCTCTCTCCTTCGATTTTCGCCGGATGGATCGGCTGACCGACTATCGAAGGTTGGCGCGCCCAAATCGATTACCTCGCAGGTCATGGATTTCGATTTTGGTGATCAGGGCGCGATGATACTGAGTTGAATCGGCGCACGAGGCCGACTTCTGGGTCCCCACGGGGAGGGCGGATTGTCGCGGCTACCGCAATGACCGATTCGCCGCCGACCGGGACCCCCTGGCTAATTTCTGATTTTCAGAAATTTCGCTTGCCAACCGACCCAAATCAGTTCACTATACGATTTGCGTCCCGTCCCAATAGAGGGGCGTCGCGAACGTCACCAACGTGGGGCGGGATGCGGTGGACGCGGGCAGCGCGCGAGACGAACGCGGTCTGCTTGCGTACGGCGAAGTCGTGTGGTTCTGACGCCCCAATCGTTGGCGTCAAGCCTGTGAGAAGAAGCGCAGGCGACGGTGTCAAAAAGCGTGGTCACCGAGGAGAGCGCGAAGTAAGCCGTAAAACCATTGCGCGGGGAATGCCGGGTTGTTCCGGTGTGACCGTGGTGACTAGCTCGTGTGCTTTTTTCTTTTGCACGCGAGGCTGCGGGCGCATTGCGCGCCCGGCATTCCCTGCGCCCTCTGAATTTCAGAGGGCGGGACGTTTAGGCAAAACTCGCGCGAAAAGCCGCGGCGAGATCGCGAAGCCGTGTTTGTAACGGCGGTGCTGTTTGAAATGTAAATCCGAATTGTCATCGTCCGCGATAGCGGGCGATCCAGTATTCCGAAGCGTTAGCTACGGCGCGATCACGAGGGTCGCTTTCATGTTGGGATGGAAGCGGCAGTAATATTCGACCGTGCCGGCCTTGTTCAAAACCGAGGTGACGGTCTTCTTCGGCGGCATCGTCACGTCCCAGTCGCCGTTTCGCGCCGTCGCGGTGTGGGCGAAAATGTCCTTGTTGATCCATTCGATGGTGTCGCCGACTTTTGCCGAGGCTTCGGCCGGCGAGATCACCAGGTTTTCCATCGTGATTTGAACGGTCGCCGCATCTGCCGAGACGGACATCGCGAGCGTCAGCGCTGCAACGATCGGGAAAACCCATCTCGGCGCCATGCGAGGCTCCTACTTCAAGCCGGCCGCGACGTGTTCGGCGTGTTGCTCGTGGCCCTGGAAAATCTTCAGGCCGGTCTGCAGCAGGCTCTTCAGCTCCGCGTTGTTCGCGTTGGGAATAAGCGTTGTCTCCAGCGCGCTATCGACGGCCTTGTGATAGGCGACTTCGTTGGCGACATAGGCCTTGTCGAATGCCGCGCCCTTCAGCTTGCCGAGTTCGGCGAGCTTGTCGGCGGCATTCTTCGACAGGGTCTTGCTGGTGTCGTTATCTTCAGGCTTGACGTTGAGCTTCTTCACCAGATCAAGCGCCTGCTTGTTCACGGCTTCATGGTCGCGCACCATGTCTTCCGCGAAGGCCTTGACGTCCTTGTTGCCGGTCTTTGCCAGCGCCTGCTTCGCGGCCGCGATATCGATGACGCCGGCGGTGTAGGCGATATGCGCGATTTGCGGATCGGTCGGCTTGGCGCCCTGTGCGAGCGCTGCACTGCTCAACAGGCTTACCGCGGCGATCGCCGCGCTCAATCGAACGAACATGATTTGACACTCCTGTGACGCCGGAGGCCTTAAGCCGCCGGGCATTGTTGGTTGCACAGGAGTTGGATGGCGCGGGAGCGCAGAGGTTCCCGAGAATTATGCGCTCGCGCCCAGTCGTTTCAAGACCGCCTCCGTCAGGCGCTCGCAGCGCTTGCCGGCAAACGGAAATGCCTCCATGACCATAGGGCCGATTTTCCTTTCGACATTGTCGCGCAGCATGGTGCGGGCGCGGTGCAGTCTGGTTTTCACGGTCTCCGGCTTCAGTTCGAGAATCTCCGCGGTCTCCTCGACATTCATCCCCTCGATCACGCGAGTGATGAAAACGATGCGAAACGCCTCGGGGAGTTCGTCGATCGCGTGCTCGACGACGTGCTGAATTTCACGCTGTGCCATGGATTTTTCCGGGTCCTCGGATGCGGCCGAGAGGGGAAACTGGATGATCTGAGCCTCCAGGGTACCCGGCGGCAGCGACGTCCATTCGACGGTCGAACGCCGGCGGCGCAACCGGCCCAAGGCCTCATTGATGGCGATCCGTCCAAGCCAGGTTGCGAGACTTGAGTCGCCGCGAAAATCCTCAAGATGCGTGAATGCCCGGACATAGGTTTCCTGCACCACGTCTTCGGCCTCGCTGTCGTTGCGCAGGATTCCACGGGCGAGCCGGTAGAGCCTGCGATTGTTCGATTGCAGGATCGCGCGAATGGCCGCCTCATCGCGCTCGCGGGCGCGCCGGACCAATTCGACGTCAGTGCTTCCAATGGGAGCTATGGGGGGTACTTGTGCGGGCCGCATGATGACTTCGCTCTGACAGGTTATCGCTGATAGGTTGGACGCGCCAAAGGCAAATAGGTTCCCGAAAATTGCCGCAACTGGTAGCCGGATCCTCTAGGAGGCCGCCTTCGCCGCCGCGCGGCCGGCATTGCGGCCGGAAAACAGGCAGCCGCCGAGAAAAGTGCCTTCCAGCGAACGATAGCCGTGCATGCCGCCGCCGCCAAATCCGGCCGCTTCGCCGGCGGCGTAAAGCCCCGGCATGATCTGGCCGTCGCTGCCGAACACGCGCGAGTTGAGATCGGTCTCGAACCCGCCCAGCGTCTTGCGGGTCACGATGTTGAGTTTCACCGCAATTAACGGCCCATGCGCGGGATCGAGAATCAGTACGTTTTACATACGGATCAGCCGGAGCCGTTAGCGCCGCAGGATGTCATATGCGCGGAAAACAGGCAGCCGCCGAGAAACGTGCCCTCCAGCGAACGATAGCCGTGCATGCCGCCGCCGCCAAAACCGGCCGCCTCGCCGGCGGCGTAAAGCCCCGGCATGATCTGGCCGTCGCTGCCGAACACGCGCGAGTTGAGATCGGTCTCGAATCCGCCCAGCGTCTTGCGGGTCACGATGTTGAGCTTCACCGCGATCAGAGGCCCATGCGCGGGATCGAGAATCCGGTGCGGTTTTGCGGTGCGGATCAGCCGGTCGCCGATATAGCGGCGCGCATTGTGGATGTTCATCACCTGCGTGTCCTTGACGTAGGGATTTTCGATCTCGCGGTCGCGCGCCTCGATCTGGGCCTTCAGATATTCGAGCTTCAGGAGATTGTCGCCAACCAGCCCATTCATGGCGCTGACGAGATCGGCGAGGTTGTCGCGCACGATGAAATCCACGCCCTTCGTCTTGAACGCTTCGACCGGTGCCGGCGCGCCCTTGTTGGTGGCGCGCCGCGCGGTCATCCGCCAGCTCTTGCTGGTCAGATCGGGATTCTGCTCCGAGCCTGACAGCGCAAATTCCTTCTTGATGATGCTTTGGGTGAGCACGAACCACGAATAATCGTAACCGGTCGACACGATGTATTGCAGCTGGCCGAGGGTGTCGGAGCCCGGAAACAGCGGCGAGGGCAGGCGTGTGCCTGTTGCGTCGAACCACATCGACGACGGTCCGGGCAGGATGCGGATGCCGTGGCGCGGCCAGATCGGTGACCAGTTTCTGATGCCTTCGACGTAGTGCCACATCCGGTCGCGGTTGATCAGCCGCGCGCCTGCGGCCTCGGTGATGCCGATCATCCGGCCGTCGACATGTTCGGGCACGCCGGAGATCATGTTTTTCGGCGCTTCGCCGAGGCGCTTCGGCCAGTTCCGCCGCACCAGATCGTGATTGCCGCCGATGCCGCCGGAGGCAACGATCACGGCCTGGGCACGCAGCGTGAAGTCGCCGATCGCCTTGCGCGAACTGCTTTTTCCCCGCTCGACATTGTCAGGTTCGAGGATCGAGCCCGAGACGCCATCGACGGTGCCGTTGGTCATGGTCAGGGCATCGACGCGATGGCGGAACCGGAACGTCAGCCGGCCGCTCGCTTGGGCTTCGCGGGCCCGCCGTTCGAACGGCTCGACAACGCCGGGCCCGGTGCCCCAGGTCACATGGAACCGGGGCACCGAATTGCCATGGCCCATCGCATCGTACCCGCCGCGCTCCGCCCAGCCGACGACCGGGAACAACCGAAGGCCCATGGCGCGGAGCCATGCGCGTTTTTCGCCTGCCGCGAACGCCACATAGGCTTCCGCCCAGCGCCTCGGCCAGAGATCCTCATCGCGGTCGAAGCCGGCCGACCCGATCCAGTCCTGCAGGGCGAGGTCGTAACTGTCCTTGATGCCGAGCCGGCGCTGTTCCCGCGAATCCACCAGGAACAGGCCGCCGAACGACCAGAAAGCCTGGCCGCCGAGGCTCTGTTCGCCCTCTTGCTCGACCACGATGACGCGCTTGCCGGCGTCGGCAATCTCGGTTGCGGCAACCAGGCCCGCCAGGCCCGCCCCGACCACAATTATGTCCGCATCGCCTGCCATCGGATGATTCCCCCATGCTCTGGAGAGTGAAGCCCGCGGGGTTTGCCGCGGTCAACGGCAGTTTTCAGCCGCAGGGGACTGCAGGAATGTTCTACTTCGGACCTTTCGGCCGGGAAGTGCAGCCTGCAAGCAACACTTGAGTTGAATTTGGTTTAGGCCAGCCCGGGTATCTGGACAAAATCACGATCCGGCAACACGCTGGCCAAGGTCTGCATCACACCGCCGAACAGATTCGGTTCGGCGTTTAGACTGGGGCTGGAAATGAAACTGGTGACGGGGTTGCTCGCGGCGGTTCTCCTGCTGGCGGGAATGGGGGCGAGTCACGCGGTGGTTCGGATAGCCGACGACCGGGGTGGCCGGATCGGCACCTATGTCGACCGATATCAAGGTCTGCGCAGTTCCGGCGAGACCGTCATCATCGACGGTCTGTGCGCCTCGGCCTGCACCATCATCCTCGGCGCGGTTCCCCATGACAAGATCTGCGTGACCTCTCACGCCCGCCTGGGATTCCACGCGGCGTGGGACCCCGGCGCCAACGGACGCGCGATCACCAACCCCGAAGCGACGCAGATGCTTTACTCGATGTATCCGTCCCAGGTGCGGCGCTGGATCGCCCAGCGTGGCGGGTTGAGACCGCAGATGATCTTCCTGCGCGGCAAGCAATTGATGAGCATGTACCGCCCTTGTTATCTGGATGCCCAGGCCTCCTCCACACCGCGGCCATCGGCAGCCCGCCGGGATCGCGATTTGCGTCACCGTGAGCTGGTCGCCCCTGCTCCCGCCGTGCTTGCCCGCGAGCCCGACTAACCCTATCTGAACATGACGGGCAGATGACCGGCGGCAACGCCGGTCGTTGATGCTTGTTCGTCAGCGCGTATGCCGCAAAAGTGGCCTCCGGTCTTGCGACCGGAATACGCGGGCTTAACGAGTTCGTGCATGGCTCAGCCAATTTCCACCCGGCAGCAGATGCCCGGAATGGTCCCGCCGGCGCGCAGGATTGGGCCGGCGATTGCGGTCGGGGGCGCGGGCCTTGGCGTCGTCATCCTGCTCGCCGCGCTGGCGCTGTGGTTTCACTACGGGACGGCGGTGTTCTTTGAGATGATTGCGTCCGGCATCGCCACCTGCTTCTGATCGCACAACAGGGAATTTCGTGATGGATCGGACCACCCGCCCGCTGGTCATTGTCGCGGCATTCGCCGGCAGCCTTTTGGTCGGCCTGGTGCTGATGCTGTGGGCGCTCGGCGGATTGCGTAATGTCGCGGCTCCTGCCGCGATCGGCGGGCCGTTCCAGCTGACCGACCAGGCCGGCCAGACCGTGACCGAAAAGAACCTGCAGGGCCGCCCGACGCTGATCTTCTTCGGCTTCACCCATTGTCCCGACATCTGCCCGACGTCGCTGTTCGAGATTTCCGAGGTGTTGCGGGCGATGGGCGAGGATGCCGATCGCGTCAACGCCTATTTCATCTCGGTCGATCCGGAGCGCGACACAGCCGCTGCGATAAAGGATTATCTGTCGAGCTTCGATCCGCATCTGAAAGGCCTGACCGGCGATCCCAACGAAGTGGCGAAGGTGATTTCCGCCTACCGCGTCTATGCCCGCAAGGTTCCGCTCAAGGATGGCGACTACACCATGGATCACACCGCGCTGATCTATTTGATGGACCGCGACGGCAAATTCGTCAGTCCCTTCAACCTCAATCGGAAACCTGAGGAAGCCGCGGCCGACCTGAAACGGTACCTGTGATCCTGGCCTCACGACACAAACGGCGTTCGCGTTATCGGCCGGATGGTCTATAAGGCCGTCCGCTTTGAGAAAACCGCTGGCGATGCAGTTGCAGATCATTTCACACCTCGTCGAACGATCGCTTCGAACGGCTCGGGCAACGGCGACGCTGACCGGCCTCGCGATCGGCGTCCTATCGGCTGTGGCGCTTCCGCCTGGCGGCCCGGCCTGCGCTCAAAACGTGGCAAAGCCGGGCGCGGAGGCCGCGCCGCAGGCGGTGCCGGGTTTCTGGGACCCCCGGCGGCGTCCGGACCGGCCCGATCTGTCGCGCCTCTCGGTGATCCGGTTTCTGACCGAAACCGATTATCCGCCGTTCAACTTCACCGGCCCCGACGGCAATCCCGCCGGCTTCAATGTCGATCTGGCGCGGCAGCTTTGCGAAGAGATCAAGGTCACCTGCACGATCCAGATGCGCCGGTTCGAGACGCTGCTCGATGCGATTGCGAGCAATCGCGGCGATGCCATCATCGCCTCGCTTGCGGTGACGCCGGAAATGCGGGCGCGGGTCGATTTCACCGATCCCTATTACCGGGCGCCGGCGCGGTTCGTGTCGCGGCGCGATGCGGTGATGCCGGAGGTCCGCCCGGAATATCTGGAAGGCAAGAAGGTCGGCGCCGTCGCCGGCTCCTCGCATGAAGCCTATCTCAAGGCGATGTTCACGGACGCCGAACTGCATTCCTATCCCAACGACGACGCGCTGCGGCTGGCGCTGCGGCGCGGCGAGGTCGACTTCATTTTTGGCGACGCGATTTCGCTGGCGTTCTGGATCAACGGCACAAATTCCGGCGAATGCTGCGCGTTCTCGGGCGGGCCGTTTGTCGAGAGCCGCTATTTCGGCGAGGGCATCGGCATCGCCGTGCGCAAGGGCAACGACCTGTTGCGGCAGGCGCTGAACTGGGCGCTGTTTCGCGTCTGGGAAAAAGGCCGCTATACCGATCTGTGGCTGCGGTATTTTTCTGTGAGCCCGTTTTAGCGACGTCGTTTCTCGTCATTGCGAGGAGCGAAAGTGACGAAGCAATCCATACTTTCCTGGCGGCCCGATGGATTGCTTCGCTTCGCTCGCAATGACGATTGTGATAACAAGACGGCCGGTTTTGCCGGAGAAAGCCCCTCTAGATGTCCGCGATCGACCTTCCCAGCCCGAGCGAGCTGCGCGCGCTCGCCGAGCAATCCAACGCCTGGCCGTTCGAGCAGGCGAAGGCGATCGTCGCGCGGCTGAAGAAGAAGTCGAAGGACGAGGTGCTGTTTGCGACCGGCTATGGACCGTCGGGCCTGCCGCATATCGGCACCTTCGGCGAGGTCGCGCGCACCACCATGGTGCGCCATGCGTTTCGCGTGCTCACCGAGGACAAGATCAGGACCCGGCTGATTGCGTTCTCCGATGACATGGACGGCCTGCGCAAGGTACCGGACAACGTGCCGAACAGGGAGATGCTGGAAAAGCATCTCGGCAAGCCGCTCACAAAAGTGCCCGATCCGTTCGGCACCCATGACAGCTTCGGCGCCCACAACAATGCCCGGCTGCGCGCGTTTCTCGACACGTTCGGTTTCGACTACGAGTTCGCGAGTTCGACCGACTATTACACGTCGGGCAAATTCGACGCCGCGCTGATGCGCGTGCTGGAGCGCATCGACGAGGTGATGGCGGTGATGTTGCCGTCTTTGCGCGAAGAGCGCGCGGCGAGCTATTCGCCGTTCCTGCCGATCTGTCCGCGCACCGGCGTGGTGTTGTATGTGCCGATCGTGGCGCATGACGTGAAGACGGGGACGATCTCCTACGACGATCCCGAGACAAAGGAGCGCGTCACGCTTCCGGTCACCGGCGGCCATTGCAAGCTGCAGTGGAAGCCGGACTGGGCGATGCGCTGGTTCGCGCTCGGCATCGACTACGAGATGGCGGGCAAGGACCTGATCAACTCGGTAAAACTGTCGGGCAGGATCTGCAGCGTGCTCGGCGGCACGCCGCCGGAAGGCTTCAATTACGAGCTGTTCCTCGACGACCGGGGCCAGAAGATCTCCAAATCGAAGGGCAACGGGCTGACCATCGACGAGTGGCTGCGCTATGCCTCGCCGGAATCGCTGTCGCTGTTCATGTATCGCGAGCCGAAGGCGGCAAAGCGGCTGTATTTCGACGTGATCCCGCGCAACGTCGACGACTACCAGCAATTTCTCGAAGCGTTTCCACGGCAGGACAATAGGCAGCAGCTCGCCAATCCGGTCTGGCACATCCACGCCGGACATCCGCCGGCGGCCGACATGCCCGTGACGTTCCAGATGCTGCTGACGCTGGTGTCGTCGTCGAACGCGGAGAATGCCGCGACCTTGTGGGGCTTCATCGGGCGCTATCGTCTGGGCGTCACGCCGCAGACCCACCCGAAGCTGGATGCGATGGTCGGCTACGCCATCAATTACTATCGCGACTTCGTCGCGCCGGCCAAGAAATTCCGCGAGCCGACCGATACCGAGCGCGTGGCGCTGCAGGATTTACGCGATGCGCTGTCGCAATTGCCGGCGGAGTCATCGGCGGAAGAGATCCAGAACGTGGTCTACGAGATCGGCCGGCGCGAACCGTTCCTGGACCCGGTGAAGAAAGGCAAGGATGGCCGTCCCGGCGTTTCGCTCGACTGGTTCAACATGCTCTATCAGGTGCTGCTCGGCCAGGAAAAAGGCCCGCGCTTCGGCTCGTTCGTCGCGGTCTACGGATTGCAAAATGCGGTGACGATGATCGACGGCGCGCTGGCACGGTCGGGTTAATAATGCTTTCCGTCATGCCCGGCGCCATGACAACCGACAAGCGCAGGTGCGACGGGCTTGCATCCAGGGCACGATGGCGAGTGGCACGCACCCGCAAATAGAGATGGGAGGCCGGCTGCAATTTCAGCCGACGACGTTTCAAATTGCGCTACAATGCTTGGCACAAAGAGAAACCGGTCCGAGCCCTCCGCTGAAGCGGTCTGCGGACGACAATCAAGGAGCATGCCCATGCAGTTCAGGGTTTCGCCGAAAGCGCTCGGGGATTACAGCGCCGAGGAATGGCAGGCGCGCGTCGACCTTGCGGCGGCGCATCGCCTGGCCTTCATGCAGGGTTTCAGCGAGGGGATCTTCAACCACCTGACCCTGGTCGTGCCCGGCCGCAGCGACCGCTACTATCAAATTCCGTTCGGGATGCATTGGTCGGAAGTGACGGCCTCGTCCTTCATGGAGGTCGGCATCGACGACGGCAAGAGCAAGCGCGGCGCCGGCGAGGTGGAACGCTCCTGCTACTGCATCCATGCGCCGATCCACAAGGCGCGGCCGCAGGCCAAGGCCGTGTTTCATACCCACATGCCGTATGCGAGTGCGCTGACGCGTCTCGAAGACCCGCGCATCAAGGAGATCGGCCAGACCGAGGTCGGGATGATGGGCGAGATTGCGTATGACGACGAGTACACCGGCCCGGCCCTCGATCCCGCCGAAGGCGCTCGCCTCGCAACCGTGATCGGCGACAAGACCGTGCTGTTCATGGCCAACCACGGCATCACCACGGTCGGTAACACGGTCGCCGATGCCTATGATCGGCTCTATTACATCGAACGCGCGGCACAGGTTCAGCTCTACGCGATGTGGACGAGAGAGCCCCTAAAACAGCTTCCGGCCGCCGTGGTCGAGAAGACCAAGCGCGATATCGGCGGCGCTGGCCTGTACGAGGGTCCGAGCCCGGCGCAGCGGCACTTCGATGCCCTGAAGCGCGTCCTCGACCGCAAGGAGCCGGACTACGCGTCGTAGATTAGTCGAGAAAACGGGGGCTGTACTGCAGTGCATCTGAAACTCCAGGAACGGAGGTCCGCCATGAAAGTCAAAGACGTGATGCATAAGGGTGTCGACTGGGTCAGCCCCAACACCCCTGTTACCGAACTCGCGAAATTGATGCGGGAGCATGACATCGGCTGCATTCCGATCGGGGAGGACGACCGATTGGTCGGGATGGTGACCGACCGCGACATCGTCTGCAAAGGGCTTGCGAGCAACAACTTCGACGCTGGCCGCGCGATGGCGCGCGATGTGATGACCGAAGGCATCCATTGTTGCCGGGAGGACGATGACCTCGCAAAGGCGGTGCATCACATGGAGAAGCTGAAGGTCCGCAGGCTGCCGGTGATGAACAAGAGCAAGCGGATGGTCGGCATCATCAGTCTGGGTGACGTCGGCCATTCTGCGTCCAGGGATGATTTGCTGTCCGAGTGCGTCAGGAGCGTTTCGGCCCATCACTGAAACACGGCGCTCGCGATAGCCGCCAAGCCGCACGATCCGACCTTGAGACGAGGTCGAGCGATACCCTTGTCATGCAACGATCGCACGGCGCGAAGGGGCGCGGAAGTGCCCTGCTTTGCCAGAGAAATGGCGCGTCACTCAGAATAAACTCTGAACACCTATTACAGTTGACGTAACTTTTTTGCGTCCTCCCTCCGCGATGCAGACTGTTGTCCTGCGCGAAGGCGGATGCACCCAAACATAGGCCGCGATCTCGCGCCGCCTCATTCGATCACCTCGTCGGCCAGCGCAAACGGCACCGGCGGCGCGGTGATGTTCGGCGGTAATGCTTCCGATCGCTGCGGTCGTTCGGGATCGTATTCAGCCGTCCACAATGGCCCGTTCACCGTGGATGTAGTGTTCGAGCTGAATAATCATGAACTTCTGATCACCGATTATGCTTTTGACAAGATCGCCGATTGAAACAATGCCAATTGGCTTTTCTCCCTCAAACACCGGCAGATGGCGCACGCGCTCCTCACTCATGACGGCCATACATTGGTCAACGGATTGTTCTGGCTGTGCAATGACGACGTGTCTTTCCATGATGTCCCGCACGGGCGTTGCGGGAGACGTTTTACCCTTGAGAACAACATTCCGCGCATAGTGCCTTTCGGTGATGATGCCAACGAGTTCGTCGCCTTCCATCACCACCAGCGATCCAACGTCTTTTTCAGCCATTTTCGCGACGGCATCGAAGACGGTGGCATCCGGGTGAATAGACCAAATGTTCCTGCCCTTCTGATCGAGCAACTGTCGCACCGTAGTCATTTGGATCCTCCCTCGGACACAAGCCCCGGCAAGATTTTTGATAGCAATCTGTCAAATTTCCATTGTCGCAGCCCCGTAATGAACGGCGATTGTGACGCGGCCGCATTAGGCCACCTTACGCCCACACGATCGAACTGCTTATGCTGTGCGGCAGCTTCTCGCTAAAGCGGCCGCGTCGTGCGTTTCCCATCAAGCGAGCAAACTGCGCATGACTTATGTGGAGCAGCGTCTCGTGATCGCCCGCCTCCATATAGATCTCCGGCTGCGCCTCGATGCTGTCGTCCACGATGAGAGGCAGCGCGTAACAGTGACCAAGCGGCGGAACAGCCCCGTGCGCGCAATCCGGGAACAGCGGATCGATCTCGGATTCCTCGGCCATTTCAACATTATCGCCAAGCTGGTCCCTCAAATCCGAAAGGCGAAGGTGATGCGACGCTGGAAGGACGGCGAGCATATAGCCGGCATTGCGCCGGAGCACGATTGCCTTGGCCAAACGATCCCCCGAAATCCGACACGCCTCGGCGGTACGCGCGGATGACATGGTAGGGTCATGCGGGATCACATCGTATTGGATGTTTTCCGCAGTCAAGTATCGCTGGAGTGTGGGAGCTATGGACATGATGGACCTCCGCTGCGGCTTACAAGCCTCGCATCACTTGCGCTCACGGCTCCACGGGAAGAGAGAGGCCGGGAAATCTGCCGCATAGCGGTGTCCTTTCGGCGGGCGGGGTTGTTCTTGTGGAGGATTCGGGTCAGGCTCCACCACCTTCCGATAAAGATGCCAGGTGGCATGACCGAGCACCGGCAGAACGACAGCGAGACCGACGAAGAACGGTAGCGAACCGATCACCAGCAGCACCGCAACAATCAGCCCCCACGCGGCCATGGCAAATGGATTTTTCATCACAGCCCGCAGCGACGTCCGGATTGCGTCTATCGCAGTCGCATGCCGGTCGAGCATCAACGGAAACGACACAACACTGACGCACAGGGCCACGACGGCGAACAGGAAGCCGACGCCGCAGCCGACGATGATGAGCGACCATCCTTCCGGCGTCGTCAACACGCGCGTTGCGAAATCAGGGATGCTTGCAGCCGGAGCATGGCCGAAGGTTGCAATGTAGATAGCGTCCGCGGCGGCGATCCAAATCACGAACAGAACGAGCAGGAGCGTGCCGAGTTCGAGCATGGCGCCGAAAGACGGTGCGCGCAGCACGTGCATGGCATCCCACGCCGCGGCTTCCTCGCCGCGCTCGCGGCGGCGGCTGAGTTCGTAGAGACCGAGCGCGGCAAAAGGACCAATCAAGGTAAAACCGGCGGCCAGCGGAAAGAGCAGCGGCAGCACCGAATAGCCAAGGACCATTCTGAACAGAACAAGACCGAGAACGGGATAGATCACGCACAGGATAACGGCGTGACTTGGTACGGCCTTGAAATCTTCCCAGCCCAGGCGCAGCGCGTCGCTCAAGTCGGATAGGCCGATTTTGCGAATGACAAATGGGCCGGCGACGCCGAACGCTTGTGGATTAGGATTTGCGATGTTGTCGGAATACTGTGTAGCCATGGCCGCAGTCTCCCTCGCTCGTGGTCGCCGTGGTGAAAACGGCGCCCTTAAGTCACGCGTGTCCGCCCCATGTGCGAAAATCGCGATCGAGCCGAGTACGGCAAACCAAGTTCAACGAAAAGGAGCTTCGCCGGACGAAACCTGTCGCGACCTGTCAGGTGAGTTTAGCGCGATTGAAGCAAAATAGCACTCACGGTTGGGTGAATTGTGCATCTGCACAAATCGTTTGGTGCGCTGCGTCACCAAACGATTGGTGCCGACTGATGCTCGCCGGCTTACGCGGCGTTGGGGATAACACGCGCCAGACCAGGGCGTGGCATACTCCTCATTATGCTATTACTGATCTATTGACGCCAGGCTCGACGGGTACCATCTATAAAATTCTAAACGCCCCCAGCTCCGACGAGATTAGCGGTCGTGACGTGTAGCTCTGTGTCATGTTTTGACGTCGCGACCGGTTGAATGGGCGAGGCAAGAGGCACGACGATGGCGAATGTGAAGTCGGCCATCGCGACAGACGTGAGCTCCGCCCTTTAATTCGTATCCGTAGCCTTTAACGGCAAGGATGAATGAGGGATGGCTGTAGCAATCATACTGCTTTTGGTAGCGGTCGCCTCGGTGCTGTTTCACCTCTTCAGCCCGTGGTGGTGGACACCGCTCGCCTCAAACTGGGGCTACATCGACGACACGATCACCCTGACGTTCTGGATCACCGGGGCGGTTTTCTCCGCGGTCGTCGTGTTCATGGCCTATTGTGTCTTCCGCTTTCGTCACAAGGAAGGAAGGCAGGCAGCCTACAATCCCGAAAACAAGAAGCTCGAATGGTGGCTCAGCATCGGGACTGCGATCGGCGTCGCAGCCATGTTGGCGCCCGGGCTGGTTGTCTGGCACCAGTTCGTCACGGTTCCGGCCGATGCGACCGAGGTCGAGGTCATGGGACAGCAGTGGCTCTGGAGCTATCGGCTTCCCGGAAAGGATGGCCGGCTTGGGACTTCCGATGCCCGCAATGTCAGTTCCGACAATCCTATGGGGTTGAATCCCGACGATCCAAACGGACAAGACGACATCGTCATTCAAGGCGACGACTTGCACCTGCCGGTTGGGAAACCGGTGAAGGTATTGCTCCGCTCAATTGACGTCCTGCATGATTTCTATGTGCCCGAGTTCCGGGCGAAGATGGATATGATACCGGGCTCGGTCACGTATTACTGGTTCACGCCCACCCGCACCGGAACATTCGAGGTTCTCTGTGCGGAACTCTGCGGTGCCGCGCACGCGCAGATGCGGAGCAAGGTCATCGTAGAGGAAGAGAAAGACTATCACGCGTGGCTGGAGAAACAGCGGACGTTCGCCGAGTTATCGGGGCAACGCGACGTCGCGAAGGCGGCCTACAAGATAGGTAGCGAATGAAAACACCGACGAGGAGACGCCCACATATCGTGAGGCGAACTCTTCGCTGAAGAGAAGAAGACCAAGGAGGGTATTCCGATGGTCGATATCCCGTTTGACACGATCGCAGGCATCCCGCCGGCTGAAGTGGGTGAGGTCGAGCTCTATCATCCGAAAAGCTGGTGGACGAGGTACGTCTTTTCGCAGGACGCCAAGGTTATCGCCGTCCAGTACTCGATCACGGCGCTGTCCATCGGAATGGTTGCGCTGGTGCTGTCATGGCTGATGCGGCTGCAACTCGGATTCCCCGGCACGTTTTCGTTTATCGATCCGAACGAATATCTTCAGTTTATCACCATGCACGGCATGATCATGGTGATCTATCTTCTCACCGCGCTGTTTCTGGGAGGTTTCGGAAACTACCTCATCCCGCTGATGGTCGGCGCCCGGGACATGGTTTTCCCCTATGTCAACATGCTGAGCTACTGGGTCTACCTGCTCGCAGTCGTGGTGCTGGCCTCGACCTTTTTCGTGCCTGGCGGGCCCACCGGCGCCGGCTGGACGCTGTACCCACCGCAGGCGATTCTCTCCGGCACCCCCGGGCAGGATTGGGGCATCATTCTGATGCTGGCCTCCCTGATCCTGTTCATCATCGGCTTCACCATGGGCGGGCTGAATTACGTGGTGACGGTGCTGCAGGCGCGCACACGCGGCATGACGTTGATGCGTATGCCCTTGACGGTGTGGGGCATTTTCACGGCCACCGTCATGGCGCTGCTGGCCTTCCCGGCGCTGTTCGTCGCCTCGGTGATGATGCTGCTCGATCGCATTTTGGGAACCAGCTTCTTCATGCCGACGCTGGTCGAGATGGGCCAGCTGACGAAGTATGGCGGCGGCAGCCCGATCCTGTTCCAGCACCTGTTCTGGTTCTTCGGCCATCCCGAAGTCTACATCGTCGCCTTGCCGGCCTTCGGCATCATTTCCGATCTGATCAGCGTCCACGCGCGCAAGAACATCTTCGGCTATCGCATGATGGTTTGGGCGATCGTGGGAATCGGCGCTCTCAGCTTCGTCGTGTGGGCGCACCATATGTATGTGAGCGGCATGCACCCGTATTTCGGGTACTTCTTCGCCACCACGACGCTCATCATCGCCATCCCGACCGCCATCAAGGTTTACAACTGGGTGCTGACCCTGTGGCGCGGCGACATTCATCTCACCGTCCCGATGCTGTTCGCGCTGGCGTTCATCGTCACGTTCGTGAACGGCGGCCTGACCGGCCTGTTTCTCGGCAACGTGGTTGTAGACGTACCGCTGTCCGACACGATGTTCGTTGTCGCGCACTTTCACATGGTGATGGGCATTGCGCCGATTATGGCCGTGTTCGGCGGGATCTATCATTGGTATCCGAAAGTCACCGGACGAATGCTCAATGAGGCGCTTGGACGATTCCACTTCTGGGTCTCGTTCCTCGGGGCCTATGCGATTTTCTTCCCCATGCACTATCTGGGCCTGCTGGGTATGCCCCGCCGCTATCACGACATCGGCGAAACGGCCTTCGTCCCGGCATCCGCCCATGACCTCAATGCCTTCATGAGCGTGGCGGCCTTGATCGTCGGCTTCGCCCAGCTTGTGTTCCTGTTCAATCTGATCTGGAGCCTGTTCAAAGGAAAAGAGGCTGGCGGCAATCCCTGGGGAGCCGCGTCGCTGGAATGGCAAACACCGCAGACACCGCCGGGACATGGCAACTGGGGCAAGGAGCTCCCGATCGTCTATCGCTGGGCTTACGATTACAGCGTGCCCGGCGCCGTCAGGGATTTCGTGCCGCAAAATGAACCGCCGGCCAGATTGTTGGCGCAGGGGGCCGACCCGTGAGCGCCATTATCCTGTTCATGGCTGGAATAGCGGCAATTGCGGGATGGTGGCTCTCGCAGCAACGGCTGACAGCCAAACCCTGGCTGGAGGAAGGAGTGGCTGTCGACTTTCGCGAGGAGAGCACTTCGATTGTGCCGCCGGCGAAAATCGGATTGGGCGTGTTTCTCGCGGTCGTCGGCTCGCTGTTCGCGCTGTTCATCAGCGCGTACTCGATGCGCATGACCATGGTGGACTGGCGGGCGCTGCCCGTCCCCAGGCTGCTGTGGTTTAACACCGGCGTCCTGGTCTTGAGCAGTGTCGCGCTGCATTGGGCGTACCTGGCCGCGCGCCGAAACGATATCGACGGCGTCATCGTCGGCCTCTGCGCAGGAGGGGCATCCGCCGTTACATTCCTGGTTGGACAGCTCCTGGCGTGGCGACAGCTGAGCGTCGCGGGGTATTTCGTGGCGTCCAATCCAGCCAATTCCTTCTTCTACCTGATCACCGCGGCGCACGGGCTGCATCTGATGGGCGGTCTGGTGGCCCTCGGCAGAACGACCGCCAAGGTGTGGCGTGGCGTTGAGATGGTCCAGGTGCGCCTGAGCGTGGAACTCTGCGCTATCTATTGGCATTTCCTGCTGTTGGTCTGGCTGGTCTTACTCGGTCTGCTGACGGGCTGGACGGACGATTTCGTCGACATCTGTCGCCAGTTGCTGACCTAAGGAGGGCAAGGACCAGATGGCGGAGACTGCGCTGACAAACACCGGAGCATCGCCGGCGCGGCCCGAAGGCTGGCGAGGTATCGCCGCCGACTGGTCCTCGGATCAGCGCGCGTTCAAGAATGTCTCCTGGGGGAAGGCCATGATGTGGATCTTCCTCCTCAGCGACACCTTCATCTTCAGCTGTTTTCTGCTGTCGTACATGACGGCGCGAATGTCCACGACCATACCGTGGCCCAACCCCAGCGAAGTTTTCGCCCTCACGATCGGAGATAAGAAAATCCCGCTCATCCTGATCGCCATCATGACCTTCATCTTGATCAGCAGCAGCGGGACGATGGCGATGGCCGTCAATTTCGGTTATCGCCGCGATCGCGCCAAAACCGCAGCCTTGATGCTGGCCACCGCGGCATTCGGCGCAACGTTCGTCGGAATGCAAGCCTTCGAATGGACCAAGCTGATCATGGAGGGCGTCCGGCCCTGGGGCAACCCTTGGGGCGCGGCGCAGTTTGGTTCTAGCTTTTTCATGATTACCGGCTTCCATGGCACCCACGTGACGATCGGCGTGATCTTCCTGATCGCCATCGCGCGAAAGGTTTGGCGGGGGGACTTCGATGTCGAAAGGCGCGGTTTTTTCACGAGCCGGAAAGGGCATTACGAGATCGTCGAAATCACCGGCCTGTACTGGCACTTCGTCGATCTTGTGTGGGTGTTCATCTTTGCCCTTTTTTATCTTTGGTGAGGTCGGCGCATGACAGACGCAGCGGTACAGATAGCAGGACAACAACCTTCGCTACACATTCATGCGCATGACGCACTGGCATCGGGAGCCGCGCACGAAAAGGGGCAGCAGCACCCGATCAAGCTTTATCTCGTGGTCTGGGGATGGTTGTTCGTGCTGAGCACGTGCTCCTATCTCGTCGACTACTTTGGGTTACATGGCTATCTCAGATGGTCGCTGATCCTGCTGTTCATGGTGCTGAAGGCTGGCTTGATCGTCGCCGTCTTCATGCACATGGCCTGGGAGCGATTGGCCTTGGCCTACGCCATCCTGCTGCCGCCGGTGCTGGTGTTGGTATTCGTGGCGATCATGGTGTTCGAATCCGACTACACGCATCTCCTCCGGGTCATATTCTTCGCGCCAGCGACGTAGATATCATTGCCTCGCACCAAAGGAGGAGTCACTGCGGTTTGCGCGAGCGTATTTCTTATCCATGGAGATAGTCGGATGCGCAGTCTCGTTCTCGTGCTCGGAGCCGGAATCTTCGCAATCGTCCCTGGCTATGCCCAGGATGCGGCTTCGGGCGAGAAGATTTTCGTCCAATGCAAGGCGTGTCACCAGATTGGGGAGAACGCAAAGAACGCAGTTGGCCCGGTGCTCAACGGGCTGTTCGGGCGAAAGGCTGGAACGATTGAGGGATTCAGCTATTCCTCCGCGAACAAGAATTCCGGAATCACCTGGGATGAAGCAACTTTCCGCGAATACATCAAGGATCCGAAGGCCAAGATACCCGGTACCAAAATGACTTTTCCAGGCTTGAAAGACCCCAAGCAAATTGACGATATCGTCGCCTATCTCAAACAGTTCGATTCTTCGGGAAAAAAGAAGGCGGAGATTGTCCCTGCCGGAAGAAAGCTCGCGAAGGTGCAGTAGCGGCACAGTCGACGAAATCGGGCCTGCCGCCTTTCGGAGACTGCCTGACAAGAGCGTTCTACGACTGATGGCTTTTTTGAGTACCGGACCGCCATGTCGCCTGCAAGACGAGGCATTAATCTCATGCAAATCAATCGTTCAATTCTCCTTCGCGGGAGCTATGCCAACATCAGGGACTATGTCGCGCTGACGAAACCGCGCGTTATGTCGCTGGTCGTCTTTACCGCACTAGTCGGTCTCATGGTCGCACCAGGCGGCATCGATCCCTTCGCAGGTGTCGTTGCTCTTCTTTGCATAGCTGCCGGAGCTGGCGCCGCAGGTGCGCTCAATATGTGGTACGACGCCGACATCGATGCGGTGATGGCGCGTACCGCCACGCGTCCAATTCCTAGCGGTCGTGTATCGCGCTCGGAAGCATTGGTTTTCGGACTGACGCTTGGCATGTGCGCCATTCTGGCCCTCGGCACTTTGCTGAACATGGCCGCGGCTGCGCTGCTTGCTTTCACAATTTTCTTCTATGTCGTCGTCTACACGATGTGGCTCAAACGCCGAACACCGCAAAATATCGTCATTGGCGGTGCGGCTGGCGCACTCCCTCCGGTGATCGGCTGGGTTGCGGCCGCCGGAAATGTTGGGCTCGAACCGCTCATCCTGTTCCTGATCATCTTCCTTTGGACGCCACCCCACTTCTGGGCACTGTCGCTCAATCTTGCTGGAGAATATGCTCGCGCCGGTGTGCCGATGTTGCCGGTCGTAGCCGGCAGGGCCGAAACAAAGCGCCAGATTCTTCTCTATAGCGTTCTTCTGGTTCCGATCTCACTGATACCCTGGGCACTGGGGTTCGCGGGGGCCATCTATGGCGCGGCTGCGGCGATGCTTGGAGCGGTCATGATTTTTCTCTCATGGCAAGTACATCGGAGCAATGATAAGGACAGGCGGCCTGCTCGCCACCTGTTTGTGTTTTCGATGCTCTATCTGGTCCTGCTTTTTGCTGTGCTGCTTGATGAATGCTGCACGATAGAGCGTAACCCCTCACCCGGTTCGGAAGAAAGTTTACTGGCTCGCCCACACAATCCGCGCGATCCACTCGACATCGCCGGCCGCAAGCGCGCGGTCGGCATGGTTCGGATTGAGCGATTGCAGCTCCAGTGTCTTCGCGGTCCGGCGTTTCAATTCCCTGATCATCACTTCGCCGGCTCGCGTTTTCACCACCACGCGGTCGCCGCGCCGGATCGGTGTGCCAGGCGACACCACGATGACATCGCCGTCGCGGTAGGCGGGATTCATCTGGTCGCCGGATATTTCCAGCGCATACGCATGCTCGTCACTGGCCGAGGGCAAGGCGACCTCATCCCAGCCCTTGCCGGCCGGGAAACCATTGTCGTCAAAATGGCCGCTGCTGCCGGCCTGCGCGAAACCGAGCAACGGCACCGACTGCACGGCGCGCGCGGTATCGCCGATCAACTGCACGAAGGTGTCGATGGAACTGCTGGTGGCCGCGAGCGCCTTGGCCACCGATTCGGTGGAAGGCCAGCGTTCGCGGCCGTCAGGGGTGATGCGCTTGGATTTGTTGAAGGTGGTGGGATCGAGGCCGGCGCGTTTGGCAAGCCCCGAAGGAGACAGTCCGGAGCGCTCGGCAAGCCGGTCCAGCGCGGTCCAGATCTGGCCGTGGGTCAGCATGCGCGGCGTTTTCGGCTGCCTGGCCATGGGTCGATTTTGCCATCCTAGGAATTATCTCCTCAATAGACCGGCTTTTCCGAGCTGGGGCAAGAGCCGCAATGCGACGCTTGAAGTGCGCGGGTAGCGCCGATACGGTCGGCGCGTGATCCGGCAAATTCCGGGAAAAGCCCAAGAGACTCAACAACAAGCAGGAACTCCGTAACGCGTGCGCAGGATCTACAAAATCTGTTCCGCTTCAGCCTGGCGCGAGGCCGAGCGGCAAGGCGTGTACCGCGGCAGCGCCGACGATATCCGCGACGGCTTCATTCATTTTTCGCTCCCGTCGCAGCTGGCGGAGACGGCAAGAAAGCACTTCCTCGGGCAGACCGGACTGTTCCTGATCGAGGTCGATGCCGACGCGCTGGGGGACGCGCTGCGGTGGGAGCCGTCGCGCGGCGACGAATTGTTTCCGCATCTCTACGGCGAACTCGATCTCGGCGCAGTCACCAATGTGCTGGACATGCACACGCGCGCTGACGGATCTCACGACATTCCGGAGCTGGCGCCGTGATCCGCGCCTTCGATGCGTTTTCGCTGCCGCTGTTGCGCTGGCTCGATCCGGAGGACGCGCATCGTCTGGCGATCCACGGCTTGCGGCTGCTGCCGCCGATCCGGCCGCGGCCGGACGATGCAAAATTGGCGGTGCGGGCCTTCGGCTTGAATTTTTCCAATCCGATCGGCATGGCGGCGGGCTTCGACAAGAGCGCGGAGGTGCCGGATTCCTTGTTGCGGCTGGGTTTCGGTTTTGTCGAGGTCGGCACGGTCACGCCGAAGCCGCAGGCCGGCAATCCGCGGCCGCGGCTGTTCCGCCTGGAGCGCGACGAGGCCGTGGTCAATCGCATGGGTTTCAACAATGACGGGGCGGAGGCGGTGCTGCGGCGGCTGGCCGGGCGCGCGCATTTCGGCGGCATTGTCGGGGTCAATGTCGGCGCCAACAAGGATTCCGCCGACCGCGTCGCCGATTATGTGAAACTGATTGAGATGTTTGCACCGGTGGCAAGCTATTTCACGGTCAATGTGTCGTCGCCGAACACGCCGGGCTTGCGCAACCTGCAGCAGGCTTCCGCGCTCGACGACCTCCTGGCAAAGGTGATCGATGCGCGCGAACGCGTGCGGCAGAACGCCGGCGACTCGCCGGTGCTGCTCAAGATCGCACCCGATCTGAGCCTCGCCGAACTCGATGATGTCGTTCACATCGCCCGCTCGCGCCGGGTCGACGGCATGATCGTGGCCAATACCACGGTGGCGCGGCCCTCGACGCTCCGCGAACAGGGCCGGGCCAGGGAGCAGGGGGACTCTCGGGTAGGCCGCTGTTTCGACTGTCGACACGGATGGTGGCCGAGACTTACGTGCGCACCGAGGGTACGTTTCCGCTGGTCGGCGTCGGCGGCATCGATTCCGGCGGCGCCGCGCTGACAAAAATCCGCGCCGGCGCCAGTCTGATCCAGCTCTACTCGTCGCTGATCTACAAGGGCCTTGGACTGGTGGACGACATCAAGAACGATCTCGCCTCGACGCTGCTCCGCACCGGGCGCGATTCGCTCTCCGAGATCGTCGGCGCCGACGCGGCGACGATCACGGCCGAGGAATGGCCGGCTTAAAGCTCGACGATCATCCCGTCGTTCGCCGTGATGTAGCTGAGAGTATCCAGCCGCCCCAGCATGTCGTCGCTCATATGGGTGAGCACCAGCCGCTTCGGCTTGATCTCGGGCAGATGGACCTCAAGCGCCTTCAGGCTAAGATGATTCTTCACGACCCTGTCATAGTAATAGGCCTCGGCAAGGAACAGGTCGGCGTCGCGTGCCGCGGGGATCAGCGTTTCCGTCCATTCGGTGTCACCGCTGTATGCTATGACGCGGTCTTCGGCCTCGACGCGGTAGGCCAGAAACGGACCGCCGGATTCACCGTGTAGCATTGGGAACGACGTGACCTTCACCGCGCCGAATGACCGCGTCTCCGTTGGCTTGAGCGCAACAACCGAGAGATCGAAGCGCTGTTTTGTTTTGGAGGAATTCTCGAACAGCGCTTCCCTCAGCTGCACCAGCCGCGCCTCGATTCCTTCCGGCCCTGCGATCACCAGCGGACGGGTCCGGCGCGTGAATTGCGCGTCGAGTAGCAGAAACGGCAGCCCGCCGAAATGATCGCCGTGGAAGTGCGTGATCAAAATCAGGTCGATATCGTCGCGCACGATATCGAGCCGCTTCAGCGCCGGCAGCGATGAAGCGCCGCAATCGATCAGGAAATTGACGCGCTCGCCGGTAATGTGAAAGCATGTATTGAACCTGCCGCCCGAACCGAGAGCGTCGCCGCAGCCGACAAATCGCAATTGCATCGGCAGCTCACCCACTTTACGGAAATGCTATCGTCCGCGCGATGCGCCGAACATTCGCGACAAGAGCCAGATCGGAATGACGATCACCGCGCCGAGCAGGAAATAGCGCCATAACCAGTTGACGGCGTCAAAGCCGAGATCCCAGAGCCGCCGAAACAACAGCTGGATGCTGTTGAGAATATTCCAGGGATCGAAACCGATGGCGGCGAGCACCACGCCGACGAGTATCGACAGCAGGATCAGCCGGAACGCCACCGCCAGCGGCGAGCCGCCGAGAAAGCGATAGAGGGCGTCATGGGCTGCCGGCAATTGCCGGGTGTCGTTGGGCATCGATGATCTCCCGCGCGGATTTATCAGCGCATTGTAGTACGGCGGAGGGCAGATGGGGAACCCGCTTGTTGGCGTCAATGGCCGGCGACCGGCGCTCTTTATTTTGACGCGTTTTCTTCACGCGAACCGGTGTACAGGCCGCATCAAGGGCGGGGCAGGCTTTCGCTTGACGACGCTATCGCCTCAGTTACGTCGGGTTTCAGCATCCGCTCCAGCGTTTCCAGCCGGTCGGCCTCGCGCGGCGGCTTGTCCCAGCGCAGCCGGTTGATGCGGGGAAACCGCATCGCCACGCCGGATTTGTGCCGCGGCGAGCGTTGCAGGCCCTCGAAGGCGACTTCCAGCACCAGGCCCTGATCGGGCTCGTGCACCACCTCGCGCACCGGGCCGAATTTTTCGATGGTGTTGCGGCGGACGAAGCGATCGATCTGCAGCAGCTCCTCGTCGGTGAAGCCGAAATAGGCCTTGCCGACCGGCACCAGCAGCTCGCCGTCCTCGCCTGTGGTCCAGACGCCGAACGTATAATCCGAATAATACGACGACCGCTTGCCGTGGCCGCGCTGCGCATACATCAGCACGGCATCGATGATGTGCGGGTCGCGCTTCCATTTCCACCATTGTCCTTTCGGACGGCCGGGCAAATACAGCGCGTCGCGGCGCTTCAGCATCACGCCTTCGACCGCCTCGGCGTCCTCGCCCGCGCCGGCGCTGGCGGGATTTTTTCGTGCGGCGGTGAGTGCGTCCCAGCTGTCGAAGGCAATCGTCGGCGACAGGTCGACGCGCGGGTCATCGAGCCTGGCGACGAAGGCCTCAAGCCGCGCGCGGCGTTCGGCAAACGGCAGGGTACGCAGGTCGGTGTCGCCCTCGCCGAGCAGATCATAGGCGCGCAGATGGATCGGATAATCCTTCATCAACTTCGGCGAGACGACCTTGCGGTTGAGGCGTTGCTGCAGGACGTTGAAGGTTTGCACGCGGCCATCGCGAACCACCAGCAGCTCGCCGTCGATGGCGAATGGAGCATGATGCCGAAAAGTGTGAAGCGGTTTTCGGGAAGCATCATGCTCCAAATCTGAAGAATCTTGCAGACGCAATGACGGCAGCAGGTCCGGAAAGCTTTTGGTGATGTCTTCGCCGCTGCGCGAATAAAGCCGCGCCAGCATGTTGCCGCGCGCGTCGCGGCCGCTGACCGCCTGCACGCGAATGCCGTCCCATTTCCATTCCGCGATGAAATCGGCGGCGTCAAGATTGGCAAAGTCGGTCTCCTCGATCGCATGCGCCAGCATCACGGGCCGGAACGGCGCGGGATCGAGATTGACCGGTTTCTCGGCGCGGCCTTCCAGCCAGGCGAACAGATCGAGATAGGGCGGGGTGAGCCCCGGCCACATCAATTCGATGTCGTGCGGGTCCTTATCCGCCGAGCTCGGCCGCGGCGGTCTTCGCCAGCCGCGCCGAGATCCCGATCCGCATCGCGCCGGTGACGAGTTTCAACAGCGCCCAGCGGCCGGTCTCATCCAGCTCGTCGAGCCAGCGCGTGAGCTGCTTCGGCAGCTCGGTCTTGCCAAGCGTGCGCAGCGTGGTCACGACCTCGGTGAGGGTGGGAGGGGGCGGGTTGTTGTGGCCAATCTGCCTCCTCCCTCCACGCGCATCGCGCGTGGCGGGGAGGGGTCGGGGGCGGGGGGTGCATCCGCAGGAAACGCGGCTTCGGTGAACGCGGCGCCGCCCCCCACCCCCGACCCCTCCCCGCCGCTTCGCGGGAGGAGGGGAGGAGTCTTCGGCCACATCAGCGCCACCGTCTCGGACAAATCGCCGACGTAATCATACGACAGCGCGAACAGCACCGGATCGGTGCGCGCGGCGATCAAATCGCGGATCAGCCCGGGTTTTGCGTGTTTGAACGAGAGTGCGCCGGTGAGCGCGGCGAGCGCGTAGCCGCGGTCGGGATCTTCGACCTCGCGAAAATAGTTCGCAAGAAGCCGCAGCTTGTTGTTGCGGCCGGGCTCGTAGGCGAGGCGATCGAGCAATTCGGCGAAGCGGTTCATGCCTCGGTGTCCTCACCGGGGGGCACGCTATCGCCTTCATCCTCCTCGCCGTAACCGACGAGGTCGAGCGGCCGCGCGGCAAGCCCCTTGGCCGTGCACCAATGCACCAGCGCGTCTTCCTGGCCATGGGTGACCCAGACCTCACCGGCGCCGGTTTGCATCGATGGTCGCGGTCAGTCCGTCCCAATCGGCATGGTCCGAGATCACCAGCGGCAGTTCGACGCCGCCCTGCCGGGCCCGCGCCCGCACCCGCATCCAGCCCGAGGCGAACGCCGTGACCGGATCGGGAAACCGCCGCGTCCAGATATCGGACGTGGCCGAAGGCGGCGCGAGCGTGATGGTGCCGGCGAGGTCGGCCTTCTTCATGCCTTTGACCGGGCGCAGGTCGCCCAGCGCCACGCCGCGGCTTTCGTAATAGCGCGTGATCTTTTCCATCGCGCCGTGCAGATAGATCGGCGCGTCGTAGCCGGCGGCACGTAGCAGCGCGATCACGCGCTGCGCCTTGCCGAGCGAATAGGCGCCGACCAGATGCGCCCGCTCCGGAAACAGCGCCACCGAAGCCAGCAGCTTCCTGATCTCGTCCGCGGCATTGCCGTGACGAAACACCGGCAGGCCAAACGTCGCCTCGGTGATGAACACATCGCAAGGGACCAGTTCGAACGGCGCGCAGGTGGGGTCGGGCGCGTCCTTGTAGTCGCCGGAGGCGACAATGCAGATATCCTTGCAGGAGACCGCGATCTGCGCCGAGCCCAGCACATGGCCTGCGGGATGAAACTGGATGGTGACGTCGCCGAGCTTAATCTTTTCGCCATAGGCGATGGCTTGCGTGCTGCCGGCAAAATTGTCGCCGTAGCGCAGCCGCATCATGTCGAGCGTCTCTTGGGTGGCCAGCACCGCGCCATGGCCCGACCGGGCGTGGTCGGAATGGCCGTGGGTGATCACGGCGCGCTCGACCGGCCGCACCGGATCGATATGGAAGCCGCCGGGCTTGCAGCATAGCCCGGCGGCAACGGGCATCAGGATGTCTTGCGGACGCATGTCGGTTATATAGGGCCTGTTGCCGCGATTTTTACCCGTCATGCGCGGGCTTGACCTGCGCATCCATCTTCCGGAAGAATTCTTCGATCGGTGGATTGCCGGATCGTCTCCGACCAGGTCGGGGACAGGCCCCCGGCAACGACAAACGTGGTGCCCAAAAAATGCCCGCGCGCCTGTTCCTGTCCTCCGGCGATCTGGTTGCCGACCGCCGGTTCGAATTTGCACGCGATCTGCAGCTGAAAGGCGATCTCGCCGCCGCCGCCGATCTGCTCTCGCAGGCCACCGAACTCGCGCCGGGCTTTATTTCCGCCTGGTTTACGCTGGGCGAAATTCGCGAACAACTGGGCGAGCGCGATGCGGCGATCGCGGCATTTCGCAAAGCGCTGATCGCAGATCCCGAGGATCGGCATGGCGCGAGCCTGCGGCTGATGCTGCTTGGCGCCGAGAAGTTGTCGGCGATGCCGGAAGGCTATGTGCGCGCGCTGTTTGATCAATACGCGTCCAAATTCGAGAAGGCACTGGTCGGCGATCTCGGCTATCGCGGCCCGGCGCTTTTATTCAAGGCGGTGCTGGCGGCGCGGCAGGCGGTCCGTAAACCAGCCTTCTTCAAGCGCGCCATCGATCTCGGCTGCGGCACGGGGTTAGCTGCCGCCGCCTTCGCCCGCGAGGTCGACCAATTCATCGGCATCGATCTGTCGCCGCGCATGATCGAACGGGCGCGCGCCACCGGACTCTATGCGCAGCTCGAGGTCGCGGACATGGTGCAGGGCTTGCGCGACAAGCCTGACGCCAGCGCAGATCTCGTTCTCGCCGCCGACGCCATGGTCTATCTGCCCGATCTCGCACCCGTCCTGGGTGAGGCGAAGCGCGTGCTGGTGACCGGCGGCTTGCTGGCGTTCACGGTGGAAACGCATGATGGCGACGGCATCGTTCTCGGCGAGGGGCTGCGTTATGCCCACAGTGCGGGCTATGTGCGCGGCTCGATCGGCGAGGCCGGGCTTATGCTGTCACGATGTGAGGATCTATCGGCCCGCAACGAGGACAACGTACCGGTTCCGGGTCTTGTCGTGGTTGCGACAAAACCTTGAAATCTGCCAAGCCGGGGTCAACCGAGAATTGATTGTTCGGACACTCGGACCGCGCCGCAGACCGCCGTGCACAAATATCTCAATTCCAAAGGCGTGCCGCAGCTTCTGCTCAACACCGGCGCGTCGAAATGGAACGATCCGAAGAACAACAAGTGGACCATGGCGGGCTTGCCGCTCTATCCGACCGAGGCACGGATTCTCGCCAAGCATGTGGTGAGCGTGAAGCCGAACGCGAAGGTCGGGATTCTCTACCAGAACGACGATTTCGGCCGCGATTTCCTGGGGCCGTTCAAGCAGGTGCTGGCGGATGCCGGCGGCACCGCCAAGGTGATCATGGAGCAGACCTACGATCTGACCGATCCGACCATTGATTCCCAGCTCATCAATCTCTCGAAGTCGGGCGCCGACGTTTTCTATAACATCTCCACCGGCAAGGCGTCGTCGCAGTCGATCCGCAAGGTGGCCGAACTCGGCTGGAAGCCGCTGCAACTGCTTTCGGCGGGATCGACCGGCCGCTCGATCCTCAGTGCCGCCGGCTTTGAGAACGCGACCGGGATCGTCGCCATCCGCTACGCCAAGGAAGTCGGCGTGCCGCGCTGGGAGAACGATCCCGACGTCATGGCGTTCGAGGAGTTGCGCAAGAAGTATCTGCCCAATGTCGATCCCGACAACACCATCGCGTTCGCAGGCTATGGCCAGGTGGCGACGATGGCTGAAATCCTGCGCCGCTGCGGCGACGATCTGACGCGCGCCAATGTCCTGAAGCAGGCGACGATCCTGAACGGCTTTCACTCGCCATATTTCCTCGACGGCATCACCTACAGCTACACGCCCGACGACTACACGCCGATGAAGACGCTCTACATCTCCGTCTTCAACGGCAAGGACTGGGATATTTCCGACAGGCCGGTCACGGAGTAAGCGCGTCGATCTCCCTCGCCCCGCCCTTTGCGGGGAGACGGTGATCTCGAATCGCGGCGGCGAGGTGATATGCCCGCCGCCCTCGACGAAACGCGCCTGCAACGGCTTACCTCTTGGCGCGTGCCGCCCCACATCCTTGCCCGCATCCTCCGGCCGAAACGCCGAGCTGCTGCCGGACCGCTTTCGCCGCTGGTTCGCAGGCCGCGGCTGGTCGCCGCGCGAGCATCAGCTGGCGCTGCTCGCAAAGGCCCGCGACGATCGCTCCGCGCTCTTGATTGCGCCCACCGGCGCCGGCAAGACGCTGGCCGGATTCTTGCCGACGCTGGTGGAGCTGCTCGGCTCCATCTTCTCCCCTCCCTCCGCGAAGCGGCGGGGAGGGGTCGGGGGTGGGGGGTCTCTCCACTCGCTCTCATGCTCGCATCGAGACTGCGGAAGCGCTCCCCGCCCCCGACCCCTCCCCGCCACGCGCTGCGCGCGCGGGGGGAGGGGAGACGACGGCGTCTGCGGCGAAATCCTTCCGTCCCGAATTCATCTCCACCGGGCGCGGCGTGCGGCGAAGCCGCGGCCTCCACACCCTCTACATCTCGCCGCTGAAGGCGCTCGCGGTCGATATCGCGCGCAATCTGGAAACGCCGGTGAGCGAGATGGGTCTGCCGATCAAGGTCGAGACCCGCACCGGCGACACGCCGGTGTCGCGGCGGCAGCGGCAGCGCCGCTATCCGCCCGACATTCTGCTCACCACGCCGGAACAACTGGCGCTGTTGCTCTCATCCGACGATGCGCCGTTTCTGTTCTCATCGCTGAAGCGCATCGTGCTCGACGAGCTGCACGCGCTGGTGACCTCGAAGCGCGGCGATCTGTTGTCGCTCGGGCTGGCGCGGCTGTGGCGGCTGGCGCCCGGGATGCGCTCGATCGGGCTGTCGGCCACGGTGGCGGAGCCGGAATCGCTGGCGCGGTTTCTGGTGCCGCAGCGCGGCGGTGCAAGCGAGGCCGCCGACATCGTCGTCGCCGGCGGCGCCGCGGCGCCGATCGTCGAGATGCTCGATACGCGCGAAAGATTGCCGTGGGCCGGACATACCGCGCGCCACGCGCTCGGCGAAATCTACGACCTGATCAAGCGCAACAAGACCACGCTGGTGTTCGTCAATACCCGCAGCCAGGCCGAGATGCTGTTCCAGGATCTGTGGCGCATGAACGATGATGGACTGGCGATCGCGCTGCATCACGGCTCGCTCGATGTCGCACAGCGCCGCAAGGTCGAGGACGCGATGGCCAGGGGAAAACTGCGCGGGGTGGTCTGCACCTCCTCGCTCGATCTCGGCGTCGACTGGGGCGACGTCGATCTCGTGATCAATATCGGCGCGCCCAAGGGTGCCTCGCGGCTGATGCAAAGAATCGGTCGCGCCAATCACCGCATCGACGAAGCCTCGCGCGCGGTGCTGGTGCCGGCCAATCGCTTCGAGGTGCTGGAGTGTCGCGTCGCGATCGACGCGGTTGCGGAAAATGCCCAGGACACCCCGCCGCTGCGCACCGGCGCGCTCGACGTGCTGGCGCAGCACGTGCTCGGCTGCGCCTGCGGCGAGCCGTTTCTCTCCGATCGAGCTCTATGGCGAAGTGCCTGACGGCCGCGCCCTATTCGGGCCTCATCCGGACCGATTTCGACGACGTCGTCGATTTCGTCGCCACCGGCGGCTATGCGCTGAAAACCTACGAACGTTTCGCCCGCATCAAGCAGGACAAGCAGGGGCGCTGGCGCGTCGCCAATCCGCGGGTGCGGCAAAGCTATCGGCTCAACGTCGGCACCATCGTCGAAGAAACCATGCTGAAAGTGCGTCTGGTGCGCTCGCGCGGCGGCGGCTCTGGATCGACCGGCGCGTTGGGGCGCGGCGGCCGGATGCTGGGCGAGATCGAGGAAGCTTTTATCGAGGGACTCGTGATCGGCGACACTTTTGTCTTTGGCGGCGAGATCGTGCGCTACGAAGCGCTGGCCGAGGATCAGGTCTATGTCTCGCGCGCCAACGACGCCGACGCAAAGGTGCCGTCCTATATGGGCGGCAAGTTCCCGCTCTCGACCTATCTCGCCGAACGCGTCCGCAGATTGCTCGACGACAGGCGCGCCTGGCGCGGCTTGCCGGATCAGGTGCGCGACTGGCTGTCCCTGCAAAGCGATGCTTCGCATGTCCCCGGCGTGCGCGAACTCCTGGTGGAAACCTTTCCCCGCGGCAGCAGGCACTATCTCGTCTGCTATCCCTTCGAAGGACGGCTGGCGCATCAGACGCTGGGGATGCTGCTGACGCGGCGGATGGAGCGTGCGCGGGTACGTCCGCTCGGCTTTGTCGCCAATGAATACGCGCTTGCCGTGTGGGGCCTCGGCGACATGTCGTTCATGATCCGGCAAGGCCGGCTTGATCTCAACGCGCTGTTCGATCCGGACATGCTGGGCGACGACCTCGAAGCCTGGCTTGCCGAATCCGCGCTGATGAAGCGCACCTTCCGCACCTGCGCCATCATCTCCGGATTGATCGCGCGGCGCTTCACCGGGGAGGAAAAAACCCGGCGCCAGGTGCTGTTCTCGACCGACCTGATTTACGACGTGCTGCGCAAGCACCAGCCCGATCACGTGCTGCTGCGCGCGGCGCGCGCCGATGCCGCGACCGGACTGCTCGATATTCGCCGGCTCAGTGATATGCTCTCGCGAATCAAGGGGCGAATCATCCACAAGGAACTCGACCATGTTTCGCCGCTCGCGGTGCCGGTGATGCTGGAAATCGGCCGCGAGTCGGTTTATGGCGAAGCATCCGACGAGTTGCTGGCGGAAGCCGCCGATGAGCTGGTCAAAGAGGCGATGTCGTAGAACATGGGTATGCCGCGCTCTGACACCTCAACGCCGTCATGCCCGGGCTTGTCCCGGGCATCCACGTCTTTTTTCTTTGTGAGGCCAGGACGTGGATGGCCGGGGCGAGCCCGGCCATGACGAGAACCGCTATCGACATCGCGCGTCACTCTTCATTGAACATTGCGGGTGTTCAACTCATCGCCGATCTGTCCGGCGCGTTGTTCTGGGAAGAGCAGAGCCTGCTCGTGGTCTCCGATCTGCATCTGGAAAAGGGCTCCAGCTTTGCGACGCGCGGCGTGTTGCTGCCGCCCTACGATACGGTGGCGACGCTTGGCCGGCTTGCGGCGGTGATCGCGCGCCATGATCCGCGCATGGTGATTGCGCTCGGCGACAGCTTTCATGACCGCGACGCCCATTTCCGGCTGTCCGCGCCGGACCGCGACACCATTGCAGCGTTGCAGGCGCGGCGCGACTGGATCTGGATTTCGGGCAATCACGATCCCGCGCTGCCGTCCGATCTCGGCGGCGTGGTCGCTCATGAGGTTGCGATCGGCCCGATTGCGTTCCGTCACGAGCCGACCGGCGCGGCGGGCGAAATCGCCGGTCATCTGCATCCGAAGGCGCGCGTCACCAGGCGCGGGCGCTCGATGGAGCGGCGGTGCTTTGCCTGCGATGGCGAGCGCGCCGTGATGCCGGCGTTCGGCGCCTATGCCGGCGGCTTGAGCATTCGCGACGCGGCCTTTTCGAAAATATTCCAGACGCTCGGCTTCATGGCGCATGTGCTCGGCGACAACAGGCTGCACTCGATCGCCGCATCGCGCTGCTATTGAGCTGTGCGCCAGGGTCTAATGGTTCGCGACGGCGCAAGTGTCCCGCCTCCTCACCATGAGGCACCTAATCCTTGCGAAACACGATCGACGCCATCCAGCCGGTCATCAGCGCCATGAATGCCGTGACCAACCCATAGACAAAACCGTTCTGGCGGGCGCTGGTGGCGACGAACTGCTCGAAGCCGACCTTGACGATTTCGAACGCGGTTTCGGTCCGCGTCACGAACTGGCCGTCGGAAAACAGCTTGATCTCGACGTCATAGGTCCCGATCGGCACGTCGGCCGGAAGCGGAATGTCGGTGCGAAACAGCGTCGGCGTCAAAAATGTCACCGCGGAGGTTTCCTCGCGATAGAGGCCATGTTCGGAACGCAGCCGCACAAAGGCGCTGCGGAACGCATCGTTCGGCACGACGTCGGCGTAGTCAGGCCCGACGCGCTGGGTGAGCAGCACATTGTTGAGACCGAGCTGCTGCCGCCGCTCGACCTCGGGCGAGGCGATGGCGTCGAACGGCCGGTTGGAAAACAGCGCGAGGTAAGTCGGCACTTTGAGAAACTGCCGGTAGTCGGTGTTGACCCAGATGCCGAATTTCCGCTCCTTGCGCCGCGTCACCATGTCGGCGCGCGGGCCGGCGACGGTGACCACGAGATCGTAACTGGTGCGGTTGGGCGGCGTGGATGCATCCTTTTCGACCGAGCCGAACAGCACGAGTTCTTCGCCGGAATAATTCGGCGTCACGGTGACGCGGTGGTTCGAGACCGACGCGATCAGCCGCTCCGCGCGCGCGGGCAACACGGCGCAAGCCGTGCTCAGCACCAGCGCAACGCCAAGCGTTGCCAATGAGGTGCGCGCGATCATCCGGCGCCTCCGGTTTCGCGGATGGTGAAGAGATCGTCGGGCTGGATCACCAGCTCGATCGCAAAGCGGATTCCGACCGCGAGAATCAAGAGCCCGAGCAACAGCCGCAGGTGTTCGCCGCGAATCTTCTGGCCGGCCCGCGCGCCGAACTGCGCACCGGTCACCCCGCCGACCATCAGGATCAGCGCCAGCACGGCATCGACCAGATGGTTGGTGACCGCGTGCAGCATGGTGGCGAACACCATGGTGACCAGCGTCAGCACCATGGAGGTGCCGATCACGGTGGAGGTCGGCACCCGCAACAGATAGATCATGATCGGGATCAGGATGAAGCCGCCGCCGATGCCCATCACCGCGCCGATAAAGCCGATGATCAGCCCGACCACAACGATCGGAATCACCGACAAATAGATCTTGGAGCGCTTGAAGCGCATCTTCAGCGGCAGCCCGTGGACCCAGCCGTGGCTGCCGGAGCGGCGCATCGGTACCGCGACGCCGCGGCGGACGCGCAGGATGGCGCGCAGCCCTTCCCAGAACATCAGCGCGCCGACGGTCGAGAGCAGCACGACGTAAGACAGCGCAATCATCAGGTCGAGCTGGCCGAGCGAGCGTAACAGGGTAAAGGTCCAGACACCGAGCGCGGTGCCGAGGGTGCCGCCGCAGAGCAGCACCAGCGCCAGCGCCGGATCGATGGCGCGGCGGCGCCAGTAGGAGATGGCGCCGGAAAATGAGGAGGCCGCGATGTGGCTGGCGACGGAAGCGACCGCGACCGCGGGCGCGATGCCTACGAAGATCAATAGCGGCGTCATCAGAAATCCGCCGCCGATGCCGAACATGCCGGACACGAAACCGACGGCCGCGCCCATCGCAAGGATGAGGAAAACATTGACCGGAATGTCGGCGATCGGAAGGTAAAGCTGCACGCGCGTTCGCTTCGGATTTTGCCCTGAGGCTGGCCGAAACCGCTCACGGCGTGATTTTTCGACAAGCGGCGTCGGTCATCTGCCGCGCCTCTGCATAACCGAAATCGACCGTGGGAGGGACTAAAGAATCCGCGGGCCAGCAGTTTTTTTGAAGCCGGCCGCCACACACTATGTGACGTGGTGAATAATTCAGATTAACCGGCGGCGCGCTTGATCGAAACCGGCTTTGTTGCGGGCTTTGCCGTAGCCGCCTGTCCCGGTGCCCCGTCCCATCCGCCGGCCGGGCTCGCCACATTGACCGCGTCATCGGGCTGGGGTTCTGGCGCAAAGGTCTGGACTGCAAGCTGTGCCGCCGCAAGCGACTGGGCGTCGAGGCGCTTGGCGATATCGTCGCGTTTCCGCGCCGACTCCGCATCGCCCTGCGCCGCCGCCAGGCTGAACCATTTGAAGGATTCGGCGAGGTTCTGTTCGACGCCGATGCCGCGGGCATAGAGGACGCCGAGGTTGTACTGGCTGTCGGCGACGCCACGATCGGCCGCCTTGCGAAACCATTGCGAGGCGCTCTTGTAGTTGGCGCCGTTGCCGCCGCCATCGGCGTCGAGCACGGCCAGATTATGCATCGCCTTCGCACTGCCGCGTTCGGCAGCCTGCATGTAGTAGCGCCGCGCGACGTCGACGTCCTTTTTCACGCTCAGGCCTTTTTCATAGAAGGTGCCGAGCCTGAACAGAGCCGGCACCACGCCGGCCCGCGCCGCGCGGTCGTACCATTTCGCGGCCTCCTCGAAACTTGGCGCAACGCCTTTGCCTTCGGCGAAGCGAAGGCCGACCTCATAGGCAGCCGCTGGATCGCCCTTCAGCGCCGCGGCCCGCAGCACCGGTCCACCGATCGCGTCCGGCAATCTTTCGCTCTGGGCCTGCACCGGCGTGGGTTTGCTTGCGATCGGGGTGGCCTGCACGGTCGGAATCGTGCCGGTGACATCGCCGCCGGGTGCGGGCGGGGCGGGGGGCGGAGCCGGGGTTTGCGGAATGGCGACCGACGCGGCGCCATCGGGGGCGCTCGGTGCGGCACTATTGAGCGATTGCCGGCCAATCGGTGTCGGTGAGGTCAACGAAGGCGCCGCGGGCGCCGGGATGGCCGGCCTGGCCCCGTCATCCGCGGGCGATGGGGCCGAAGGCGCCTGCTCGCTCGAACTCTCCATCGCCGGCAATTGCGGCATGCCGCCTTCCAGCAGCGTCATCGCCATCTTGAACGAGCCGAGCACGATGACCACCACGCTGGCGCCGACCAGCAGCGAACGGATCCTGGAGGTGATGGTCTGCCCCGCCTTGGCCGTGCCACCGGAGGAATTCTTGACCGGGTGGCGGCCGGCGACGTCGGCGGCCGACGCGGCAGCGGCGGCCTGGGCGGCGCGGCGCGCGGCGGCGATGAAGCTCGATGTGCTGACCGGCCCTGCCGGCCCGGGCGCGCTGGGCAAAATTTCGCTGATCGCGTTTTCGGAAGCCGCAATGCGCTCCGATGGCGAAGCCACCCGTCCGGCCGGCCTTGTGCCCGGTTCGAGCGGATGATCGTGCGGCAGTTCCGGCTCGATCGCGGCGCGCGCCGGCGCTGTTTGCGGCTCCAGAATTTCTTCGATGGCTCTCGCCGTCACGGTTGCGGGCGGCTGCACGGCACGGAATTCCCGCGGAGCTGCGGCGAAATGCGCCTGTGCCGCGGCCGGATTCGGCAGCTCAGGTTTTGGTTGCGGCGGCATTGCGACGCGCGGCGCGGCGGCTTGCGGCGGAGGCGCTTGCGGTGCCGGTGGCGTTACCGGCGGCGGTACCGGCGGCGGCGCAACCGGCTGGCTGCGAACCGAGCGCAGATCGCCCTCGATCATCGCCAGCCGATCGACCACGTGGCCGAGCGTGTTGTGGACGGCTTCGAGGGAATCCTGGGTGTGGCGATCGGTCTCCAGCTGGCTGAAGCGGATGTCGGACAAATCGCGCTTGACCATATCGGCCAGACCGCTGTCGGTCGGTGCCGCGCTACGGTTGGATTCGGACAGGGTGGCAAAGGCCGCATGCTGGGCCTCGAGATGGCGCCGAATGTCCTGCAGCCCCTCTTCGACCCGCCCGAGATTGCCGGTGCCGTGCTCGGCGGACGCCTCCAGGCGTTCGAGCAAATAGGAAACCCGCTGTTCGAGATGGGCGAGAGCCGATGCGCTGTCGTTTCCGACCGGGATGCGATCGATGCGGTCGGACAGCGCCCGCAGCGCGCTCTCGAGATGCTCGGTGCTGTCGCCTGCGCCCGCCCGTTCGCGGCTTTCCAACATCTCAGCCGCGCGGCGGCCGTTTTCGGACAAGGCGGCAAGCTTTGCCTGCTGGGTCTCGAGATGGCGCAAAACGTCGTGCAGCCCGCCCTCGACACGTTCGAGGTTGCCGGTGCGGTGCTCGGCGGACGCCTCCAGACGTTCGAGCAAGTAAGACACGCGCTGCTCGAGATGGGCGAATGCGGATGCGTTGTCGGTCGGCATGCGATCGAGACGGTCAGACAGCGCCCGCAGCGCAAGCACGATTTTCATGTTCCGAGCTCTCCCTTGCACCCGGCCGCTCCTGGCTTTCCAGCTTCTCGGCTGCGCGGCGTCCGCTCTCCGCCAAAGCGGCAAGCTTCGCCTGCTGGGTTTCCAGATGGCGCAAAATATCGTGCAGGCCGTCCTCGACCCGTTCAAGGTGGCCGGTACGGTGCTCGGCCGACGCTTCCAAATGTTCCAGCAAATAGGAAACGCGCTGTTCGAGATGGGCGAATGCGGATGCATTGTCGTTGCCGGCCGGCATGCGATCAAGGCGATCGGACAGTGCCCGCAGCGCCCTCTCTATATGCTCTAAACTTTCGCTGGCTCCCGGCTGCGCGCGGCTTTCCAGCGTCGAGGTCAGCGCGGCGATGCGCTGTTCGAGGATCGCGAACAAATCGGCGTGGTCTGCGGAACGGGAAAGTTGATCGACCTTTGACGACAGCGCGCGGACGTCGTCGGTGAGTCGCGCCAGCGCGTCATTGGAGGCGACATTGGAGACAATGGAGCGAAGGGCCGCGATGGCGCTTTCGAGCTGTCGAACCGTCGAGGGATCGTCATCGGCGCGCAAAATAAGATCGAGCTTGGCGCCGAGATTGCGGATTGCCTCGTCATAGCCGGCGAGTTGCTCTGCCGGTGTCAGCGAGCGCAACACTTCGCGAATTTCGCCGAGCGCGCGCTCGACCCCGGCCAGCGCCTGGCCGTCGATGCCGCTCTGGCGGGTATCGTCGATGCGGCGCGACAGCGAGCGGATTTCATTCTCGATCAATTCGATCGCCCGGCGCGGCATCGCTTCAGTGATGGCGTGACGGATTTCCGCCAGTTCGGCGCGGAATGCGGCGATCGATTGCTCGACCCCGTCGGGACGCTGCAGCGACTCGATCTGGCTGGTGATCTTGACGAGATGGCGCTCGAGCGTGGAGAAATCCGGGCCCGGCGGCGCCGCGGGGGGCATTGCCGGTGCTATGGGCGGCGTGCTGCGGGGCGTCATCGGTCGCGGCGCGGCATGATCAGGTTCGTGCTGGCGCGCAGCGATTTCTGCGATCGCGGACTCGAGCAAGGCCGGACTGAGCGGCGGCGAAGGGCGATAGACGTGGGTGGCCGCGCGCTCGACCATGTCGGCCTGGCGCTGCCTGTCCTGAGGCTGGGCTGTGTCGCGGCGCCGGATTCGAAATCTGCGACAGCCGGGCGTCGAGGCGCGAGATCGCGTCGTTCAATTGCCGCGCGACACCCGGCTCGCTGCGCACGGCATCGCCGCGGGGCGCATCATGGAGCGGCGCAGGGCGGGTGATCTGTTCGATCTGCCGGGTGATGGCATCCAGCCGCTGGTGAATGTCGGCGACGTCCCGCGTCTCCTGGCCCGGCGGCGGTTGATCCGCCGTCGCACGAAAGTCGGCAGGCGTGGGATCGCCGAAGGTGGAATTGAGCCAGTCGTTCAGCGACATGCCCGCGCGGCGCGCGGCGGCTTCGGCCCTCTCGCGCACGAATGGATCGATACCGTCAACACTCCACGATACGCGCGAATTCATGCTTTCGTCCGGTTCCGACTCCGGCGCGCCACCTGCGCCTTCAGCCTCCCCGCGCGTCCCAGAGAAGAGACAATCGAATTCCGCGCGGGTCGTCTGCCTCTGGCACCGACCTTTTCGTGTTACGGTAAATAACCGGTTAAGGAATTGGTCATTCGGCACTGAAAGTTGCGTTGGCGGCGAATGGCCTGGATGCCGCGCGGCGGCGGTCGCGCCCCGGCGGTCACGTTGTCGCAACCGAGCGTTGGCCATCTGCCCTCGGCCTTCAGAACCGTTTAAGGTCCTTTTCTGGAACTGAAAGATTGCTGCGCTGCAAAATCTCCCTTAAAGGAGGCCGCGCCAGCCAGCTTGGAGAACACGATGCCGACCTACAAAGCCCCCCTGGAAGACGTCAGCTTCCTGCTCAACGACGTGTTTCAGATCGACCGCTACGACAATCTTCCCGGCTTTAGCGATGCCTCCGCCGACGTCAGGGAGGCGATTTTGGGCGAGGCGGCGAAACTCAGCGAAGAAGTTCTGCAGCCGCTTAATCGCGCCGGTGATCTCGAGGGCTGCACTCGCCATGACGACGGCAGCGTGACCACCCCGAAAGGCTTCAAGGAAGCCTTCAGGCAGGTGGCCGAAGGCGGCTGGCTCGGGCTCTCGGCGCCGACGGAATATGGCGGGCAGGGGCTGCCGGTGACGCTGAGCCAGGCGGTCAACGAATTCCAGATCTCGGCCAACATGGCGTTTTCGATGTATGGCGGCCTGACCATGGGAGCGACCGCGGCGCTGATCGTGCACGGCAAGCCCGAACAGAAAAAGATGTTCGTGCCGAAGATGGTGGCGGGACAATGGACCGGCACCATGAATCTCACCGAGCCGCAATGCGGCACCGATTTGGGCCTGCTGCGCACCAAGGCCGTCAAACAGGCCGACGGCAGTTACAAGATCACCGGCACCAAGATTTTCATCTCCGCGGGCGAGCACGATCTGGCGGAAAACATCATCCATCTGGTGCTGGCCCGAATCGAGGGCGCACCCAGCGGCATCAAGGGCGTGTCGCTGTTCGTGGTGCCGAAGGTGCTGGTCAATGCCGACGGCTCGCTCGGAGCGCGCAATGGCGTCACCTGCGGCTCGATCGAGCACAAGATGGGCATTCACGGCAATTCCACCTGCGTGATGAATTACGACGACGCCACCGGCTGGCTGATCGGCGAGGAAAACAAGGGCATGCAGGGCATGTTCGTGATGATGAACGAGGCGCGGCTTGGCGTCGCGGTGCAGGGCCTGGCGCAATCCGAGGTCGCCTATCAGAACGCCGCCGCCTATGCGCGGGATCGCCTGCAGGGCCGCGCGCTTTCGGGGGCCAAGGCGCCCGACAAGCCGGCCGATCCGATCATCGTGCATCCCGACGTGCGCCGCACGCTGCTCACCATTCGCGCCTTCAACGAGGCGGCGCGCGCCATGGTGATATGGACCGCGCTGAAGAGCGACGTCGCCCACCGCTCCAGCGATCCCAAGGACCGCCAGGAGGCCGACGACCACATGGGGCTGATGACCCCGGTCCTGAAGGGCGTTCTGACCGATGTTGGATTTTCCAACGCGGTGCTGGCGCAGCAGATGTTCGGCGGCCACGGCTACATCGCCGAACACGGCATGGAGCAGTTCGTGCGCGATGCGCGCATCGCCATGATCTATGAGGGCGCCAACGGCATTCAGGCGCTCGATCTGGTCGGGCGCAAATTGCCGCGCGACGGCGGCCGCGCGGTGATCTCGTTCTTCAACGAAGTCGCAGCCTTTGCCAAGGACCACGGCACCGAGGAGGCGATGAAGCCCTATGTCGCGCCGTTGAGCACGGCGCTCGGCCATTTGCAGCAGGCCACCACATGGCTGATGCAGAATGCGATGGCGAAACCCGATAATGCCGGCGCCGCCGCCACCGATTACATGCAGCTGTTCGGCCTCGTCACCTTCGGCTATATGTGGGCGCGGATGGCGAAAGTGGCGCTGGGCAAGATTGCGGACGGCGGCGCGACGCCCTATCTGACCAGCAAGCTGGTGACCGGCCGCTTCTTCATGGAGAGGATGTTGCCGGAAACGGCGCTACATCTTGCGCGCATCCAGACCGGAAGCGCCACCACCATGGAATTGGCGGCGGAAGCGTTCTGATCGGAGAGAATTGTTCCAAAGCCCACGCCTACATCCGCGACATCTGCCAATTCGCCTATATATTATGATCCTCATATCAGGAGGGCGTCATGCCTGAGGCCTATATCTACGATCACGTTCGCACGCCGCGCGGCCGCGGCAAGCCCGATGGCGCGCTGCATGAAGTGACCGCGCTGGCGCTGGCGACAGCGCCGCTGAAAGCTCTGAAAGAGCGCAACAATCTGGCGGAAGACGTTGTCGATGACGTCGTGCTCGGCGTGGTCGATCCGGTCGGCGAGGCCGGCTCCGACATCGCGCGCTTCGCGGCGATCAAGGCGGGGCTCGGCGAATCCGTCCCCGGCGTTCAGATCAGCCGCTTCTGTGCGTCCGGCCTCGATGCCGTGAATTTCGCCGCGGCCCAGATCATGAGCGGTCAGCATGAACTCACCATCGGCGGCGGCGCCGAATCGATGAGCCGCGTCGGCATCGGCGCCTCCGGCGGCGCCTGGCCGATGGATCCCTCGATCGCGGTGCCGGCCTATTTCATGCCGCAGGGCGTCTCGGCCGATCTGATCGCCACAAAATACGGTTTTTCGCGCGACGACGTCGACGCCTATGCGGTGCAGAGCCAGCAGCGCGCGGCGAAAGCGTGGGACGAGGGCCGCTTCAAGAATTCGGTGGTCCCGGTGAAGGACGTCAACGGGCTCACCATCCTGGCCAAGGACGAGCACATGCGCCCCTCGACGACCATGCAGTCGCTCGGTCAGTTGCAGCCGTCATTTGTGACGGTCGGGCAGATGGGCGGCTTCGATGCGGTGGCGATCCAGTCGCATCCGGAAATCGAGCGCATCAATTATGTGCACCACGCCGGCAACTCGTCGGGCATTGTCGATGGCGCCGGCGCGGTCCTGCTCGGCAGCAAGGAGGCAGGGGCGAAGCACGGCCTGAAGCCGCGTGCAAAAATCCGCGCCTTCACCAATATCGGCTCCGAGCCTGCGATGATGCTGACCGGTCCGGTCGACGTCACCGAAAAACTGTTCGAACGCTCGGGCATGAAGAAATCGGACATCGATCTGTTCGAATTGAACGAGGCATTTGCTTCCGTGGTGCTGCGCTACATCCAGGCCTTCGACATCGACAATGCCAAGATCAACGTCAATGGCGGCGCGATCGCGCTCGGCCATCCGCTCGGCGCCACCGGGGCGATGATTCTCGGCACCGTGCTCGACGAACTCGAGCGCACCAACAAGTCGACCGCGCTGGTCACGCTGTGCATCGGCGGCGGCATGGGCACCGCGACCATCATCGAACGAGTGTGATTCTTTCCCCTCTCCCCTTGTGGGAGAGGGTGCCCTCGCGGAGCGAGGGCGGGTGAGGGGTCTCTATCCGCGGAGACAAACCCCTCATCCGGCTCGAACGCGCTTCGCTTGTTCTCGCCACCTTCTCCCACAAGGGGAGAAGGGAAAAACCAATTGGGAGCGACACAATGGCCTTCAAGAATTTCAAGATCGAGACCGACGCCGACGGCATCGCGCTGGTGACATGGGATATTCCCGGCCGTTCGATGAACGTGCTCGACGAGACCACGATCACCGAACTCGAAGAGATCGTGAAACAGACCTCGGCCGATGCCGCGGTCAAGGGTGTCGTCGTCACCTCCGGCAAGGAAGCATTTTCCGCGGGTGCGGATCTCTCGATGCTCGAGGGCATGAACCGCAGATATAGCGAGCTGCTCAAGGCCAAGGGCGAGGTCGCGGCCAATCAGATGCTGTTCGACGAGAGCCGCAAATCCTCGCTGGTGTTCCGCTCGATCGAAACCTCAGGCAAGCCATGGGCGGCGGCGATCAACGGCCTTGCGCTCGGCGGCGCGTTCGAGCTCACGCTTTCCTGTCATTATCGCGTGGCTGCGGAAAATCCCAAAACCCGGCTCGGGCTGCCGGAAGTCAAGGTCGGGCTGTTTCCCGGCGCCGGCGGCACTCAGCGGGTGCCGCGCATCGTGCCGCCGCAGGATGCGATGCAGATGCTGTTGAAGGGCGAGGCGGTCAATCTGGCGAAAGCCAAGGCGCTGAAGCTGATCGACGCGGTCGTTCCCGCCGGCGACCTCATCAAGGCGGCAAAAGACTGGATCAAGGGCGGCGGCAAGGCGGTCGCGCCCTGGGATGAAAAGGGGTTCAAGCTGCCGGGCGGCGCGGTTTACTCCAAGGCCGGCATGATGATGTTCCCGGCCGGCAATGCGATCTTCCGCCGCGAGACCTATGACAACTATCCTGCGGCGCGCGCCATCATGCAATGCGTCTACGAGGGATTGCTGCTGCCGATCGACGCCGCCTTGCGGGTTGAATCGCGCTATTTCGCGCAGATCCTGCGCTCCAAGGAAGCGGCCGCGATGATCCGCAGCCTTTTCCTGTCGATGCAGGAGCTGAACAAGGGCGCGCGGCGTCCGCAAAACGTGCCGCCGACCAAGGTCAGGAAGCTTGCCATCATCGGCGCCGGCTTCATGGGCGCCAGCGTCGGCTATGTCTCGGCGCGCGCCGGTATCGACGTGGTGCTGATCGATCGCGATCAGGAAAGCGCCGACAAGGGCAAGGGCCACGCCAAATCAGTGATCGACGACCTGATCGCCAAGGGCCGCGCCAAGGAAACCGAGCGCGACGCCATCCTGTCGCGCATCACCGCCACCGCCGACTACAACGCGCTCAGGGATTGCGATCTCATCATCGAGGCGGTGTTCGAGGATAGAAAAGTAAAGGCGGAAACCTACGCCAAGGCGCAGCCGCTGCTCAAACCCGATGCGATCTTTGCCTCCAACACTTCCACGCTGCCGATCAATTCGCTGGCGGAAGAGTTTAAGGACCAGGGCAAGTTCATCGGCATCCATTTCTTCTCGCCGGTCGAAAAGATGATGCTGGTGGAAATCATCGTCGGCAAGAACACCGGCGATGTCGCGCTCGCCACCGCGCTCGACTATGTGCGCTTGATCGGCAAGACGCCGATCGTGGTCAACGACTCCCGCGGCTTCTTCGCCAATCGCTGCGTGCTGCGCTTCACCGCCGAAGGGCTGGAAATGCTGATGGAAGGCGTGCCGCCGGCGATGATCGAGAACACCGCGAAAATGGCGGGCATGCCGGTCGGGCCGCTATCGTTGTCCGACGAGGTCGCGCTCGATCTGGTGCTCAAGATCATGAAGGCGACGGAAGCCGATCTCGGCCCCAACGCGATCGATCAGACCCAGAAGAAGCTTCTGGTCGAGATGGTCGAAAAGCAGGGCCGCTTCGGCCGCAAGAACGGCAAGGGATTTTACGATTATCCCGAGAAGGGCAAGGGCCAGAAAAGCCTGTGGCCGGAATTGAGCGGCTTGCAGCCGAAGCATCTCGACCCGGATAGCCTCGACGTCGAGGAGTTGAAGCAGCGCTTTTTGGTGGTGCAGGCGGTGGAGGCCGCGCGCACCGTGGAGGATCACGTGATCACCGATCCTCGCGAGGCCGATGTCGGCTCGATCCTAGGCTTCGGCTTTGCGCCGTTCACCGGCGGCACGCTGTCCTACATCGACTTCATGGGGACGAAGAACTTCGTCGAGCTTTGCCACAAGCTTGAGGCCAAATACGGCTCGCGCTTCACCCCGCCGAAACTCCTGATCGAGATGGCGGCCAAGGACGAGACGTTCTACGGCCGCTTCCCGCCGAAGAAGCTGGCGGCGGCGTAGGAACTGCGGCGCAAAGAAAACAATCGTCGTCCCGGCCAAGCGAAGCGCGAGCCGGGACCTATAACCACCGGCGGATCGTTTTGAGCAGGCTGGAGCCCCATCTAGGACAGCAACGAGCGGCTGTGGTTATGGGTCCCTGCTTTCGCAGGGACGACGCTGCGGGGGCATCTTGCGTCGACCCGCTCGCAATGAAAAAAAGGCCGGATCATCGATCCGGCCTTTTGCTTTGTTATCCGTAAAAAGTCACGCCGCCTTCAGCAGGCCTTCCATCTTTAGCGCGGCCTGCACATTCGGGCGCGCCGCGACGCGGTCCTTGAAGGCCATCAGGTTCTTGAACTCGGACAAATCCATGCCGGTGCGCTCGGCCCATTTCAGCATCACGAACAGATAGCCGTCGGCGACCGTGAACTGCTTGCCCATCAAATAGTCCTGCCCGGCAAGCTTGCTGTCGGCATATTTGAACTTGCCCTTGATGCGGTCCTTGAAGAAGTTCTTCACCTCGTCGGGAATCGCCGGCTGAAACAGCGGGCTGAAATTCTTGTGCAGCTCGGTGGTAATGAAATTCAGCCATTCCTGCAGGCGGTAGCGCTCCGGGCTGCCCACGGCCGGCGCGAGGTTCTTGCCCGCGGCTTTGTCGGCGATCACCTGGACGATGACCGGGCCCTCGGTCACCAGCTCGCCGTTGTCGAGGCCGAGCGCCGGCACCTGGCCCTTCGGATTGACCTTCAGGTAGTCGTCGCCGTTCTCGAGCTTCTTGGCTTTCAGGTCGACCTTGACGAGCTCGTGCGGGAGACCCGCTTCATGCAGCGCGATGTGGGGGGACAGCGAGCAGGCGCCGGGGGAGTAATACAGTTTCATCGGAATTTCCTTCCCTTGAATTATTGGCGAGGTGCGGCAGAGTCTGGTCGGTGCTGACCGGATCAGAACCGGCCAGGCTCCAAATCTCCATTTTACGCGTTTTCTTCCCGCGAACCGGTATCCACTTCGCTTGAAAACGCTATTGAATGACTAAATGCATCTGCATGGAATAGTCAAGATTGATGCAGCTGCATTTAGTGCGGTACAGTGTTCCAGCATCGTGATCCCTCATATTGTGGGCCGGCCATGAAACGCAAACCATCGACCGAGGCGACCGCCGCCTGGATTCGCCTGATGCGGGTCCAGAGCCGGGTGCTCGACGCCGTCGAGCAGGATTTGAAGAAGGCCGGCTTCCCGCCGCTGGCCTGGTATGATGCGTTGCTCGAACTGTCGCGGGCGCCATCGGGCGAAATGCGCCCTGTCGAGCTGGAAAAGCAAATGCTGATCCCGCAATACTCGACCTCGCGGCTGATCGACCGGCTGGTGGACGAAGGGCTGGCGGCGCGCCGCGAGTGCAAGATCGACAAGCGCGGCCAGTTCGTCGAGATTACCGAGGCCGGGCGCGAGCTGCAGAAGAAAATGTGGAGCGCCTATTCGGCCGCGATCGAAAAGCATGTCGGCTCGAAACTGTCGGATGCTGATGCCGTGAAGCTCTCCGGTCTGCTGGACCGCCTGGGCTGCTCTTGCGGTGAGACGCAAGCGACGCTCGCCGCAAGAGACGGCGCGCCTGCACGATGATATTGTTTCCGCTTCCAGCATCCCCGGACCGATCGGTACGCGGATGCCCCCGACACCGCGCGCGTTCGGCCGAAGCGCCCTTGATCCGGAATCTCCATGGCGCGTGACCAGATCGATATGACGCCGCTGCAATCGCGCGACGAGTTGGTGGCTTGGCTGGAAGCCGGCGTCAAGCCGCCTTCCGAATTCCGGATCGGTACCGAGCACGAGAAAACGCCCTTCACGCTGTCCGGCCATCATCCCGTCGCTTACGAAGGCGCGCGCGGCATCGGCGCGCTGCTGGAGGGCATGAAGCTCCTGCTCGGCTGGGAGCCGATCATGGAGCGCGGCAACATCATCGGGCTGTATGACGTCACCGGCGGCGGTGCGATTTCGCTGGAGCCCGGCGGACAGTTCGAGCTGTCGGGCGCGCCGGTCGAGACCGTGCATCAGACCCAGTCGGAGCTGATGGCGCACCTGGCGCAGGTGCGCGAGATCGCAACTCCGCTGGGCATCGGCTTTCTCGGCCTCGGCATGACGCCGTCCTGGTCGCGGGCGCAGATTCCGATGATGCCGAAAGGCCGCTACAAGATCATGACCGACTACATGCCCAAGGTCGGCCGATACGGCCTCGACATGATGTACCGGACCTGCACGGTGCAGACCAATCTCGACTTCTCCTCGGAAGCCGACATGGTCAGGAAGCTGCGGGTATCGGTTGCGCTGCAGCCGGTGGCGACCGCCCTGTTTGCCAATTCGCCGTTCACCGAAGGCAAGCCCAACGGCTTCCTGTCGTTCCGCTCCGAGATCTGGCGCGACACCGACAATGCGCGCGCCGGCATGATTCCCTGGGCGTTCGAGGATGGCATGGGGTTCGAACGCTGGGTCGATTATGCGCTGGATGTGCCGATGTATTTCGTCAAGCGCGGCGAGGCCTATATCGACGTCGCGGGGTCGTCGTTCCGCGATTTCTTTGAGGGCAGAAATCCCGCGCTTCCCGGCGAGCGGCCGACCTTGTCGGACTGGGCCAATCATCTCTCGACGATTTTCCCCGAGGTGCGCTTGAAGCGCTATCTGGAAATGCGCGGCGCCGATGGCGTGCCGTGGGGACGGCTGCCGGCACTGCCGGCGTTCTGGGTGGGATTGCTCTACGACGATACCAGCTTGGACGCCGCCTGGGACATCGTCAAACACTGGAATGCGCACGAGCGCCAGGCGTTGCGCGACGATGTGCCGCGCCTCGGCTTCAAGGCCAGGATCAGGGACCGCTATTTGTTCGAGATCGCCAGGGAATGCCTGGCGCTGTCGCATTCCGGCTTGAGGCGCCGCGGCCGCATCGATCACGCCGGCCGTGACGAGACCCGTCATCTCGAGCCGCTGGATCGGATCATCGAACGCGGACACACCCCGGCCGAGGAGATGCTTGAGAAGTTTCACGGTCGCTGGAACGGCTCGGTGGAACCCGCCTATGAGGAATACGCGTTCTAGAATGTGAGCATGATCCGGAAAACGATACCGGTTTTCCGAAAAGATCATGCTCGAACAAAAAGATAGGGCGGGATGACGATTCGAAGAAAAGTCATCGCGCCCTGGGCCAGCTTGTTGACGCAGTTTTGTGCCGTTCATCCACCGTACAGGTTGATGGCGATCAAATGGCAACGCGAAACCGCCGTGCGTCCAATCAATCGAAAGCAGTCGCGTATGTGGAGAGGCCGCCTGCTCCGGGCGTGTTTGGTGATATCAGCCTTTTCATTGGTCGCGATCGCCGCGCGAGCGGCGCAAGCTCAGGCCAATTTCGATCGTCCGGGCGGCGATTACTACAGTTCGCCGGTTGCCTCGGGCGATCCGGCCGATTGTGCCCTGGTGTGCGAGCGCGACCGGCGCTGCCGGGCCTGGAGTTTCAACTACCCGACGGAGATCGTCGGCGGGGCGGTCTGCTGGCTGAAAAGCAACGTGCCTGCGCGCACCCAGAATAATTGCTGTGTCTCGGGCGTGCGCGGTGCCGGCGTGGTGGAGCCGCGCACCGGCGCTGAGGAAGTCTCGATCGACCGGTTCGGCGGCGACTACAGGAATTTCGCATTGAAAAAAGACGAGGGCGACGACGCCTGCAAGGCGGCCTGCACCGAAGACAACAAGTGCCGGGCCTGGACCTATGCGCGGCCGGGATATATCGGACGGCAGGCGCACTGCTTCCTGAAAAAAGACATCAAGCCGCCGCGGCGCAAGGCCGGCTTTACCTCGGGCGTGGTGCGGTAGGAAACGAAGGCGCTTCGCGCTCCGCCGTCATTGCGAGGAGCCAACGGGTCGCGCGAATGCGCGCCCGATGACAGGCTCGGCGACGAAGCAATCCATTTTTCCGAACTAACGAGCCTGCAATTTGGACTCAATGCACCGACGTAAAGAACCGCGCGACGCGAAATCCGGATAGCCAGGTCCACACCGGCTGCTTGCGGATGCCGAGATCCCACGATCCGACCACGGCGTCGGCGCGGCCGATCAGATTATCGATCGGCAACAGCCCGACACCGCCTTCGCGCACCGGTACGCGGCTGTCGGCGGAGTTGTCGCGGTTGTCGCCCATCACGAACAGATGGTCCGGCGGCACCGTCACTTCCGGCGTGTTGTCGAGCCAGCCATTGTCGCGGATCTTGAAGATCGCGTGCGACACGCCGTTGGGCAGCGTTTCGATATAGCGGCGGGCGGGCAGGACGCCGCCATTGTCGTCTTCGGCCGCGCCGATGCCATCGGCCTTCAGCGACGCCGCGCGATCGTTGATGAAGAGCTGGCCCTGCCGCATCTGGATGCGATCGCCGGGTAGCCCGACGACGCGCTTGACCCAGGCCTGCGACCGGTTGCCCGGCCAGCGGAACACCACGACGTCGCCGAGCTTCGGCGTCTCGCCGAACACGCGTCCGGTCTCGGGCAGGTTGATCTGTATCGGCAGCGAGGCGGTGCCGTAGCCGTAAGGATATTTCGACGCCAGCAGCGCATCGCCGATCAAAAGCGTTGGCTCCATCGAGCCCGACGGCACGTAGAACGGCTCGGCGAGCGCGCCCTTGGCGACGAAGACCGCCAGCACGATCGCCGCCAGCTGGACCAGTTGCCCGCGCCAGCCTTGCTTCTTGGCGGCTGCAGTTTGATTGTTGACGCTCATCCGCCCGTTCCTCCGACAGTAATTCTCTCCATCCGCAGCGTCGGCTGGCCGACGCCGACCGGCACGCCCTGGCCGTTCTTGCCGCAGGTGCCGATGCCGGAATCCAGCGCCAGATCGTTGCCGATCATGGTGATGCGATGCAGGTCGGTCGGCCCGTTGCCGATCAGCATCGCACCCTTCAGGGGCGCGCCGATCTTGCCGTTTTCGATTTTGTAGGCCTCGGTGCACTGGAACACGTATTTGCCCGAGGTGATGTCGACCTGGCCGCCGCCGAAATTCGCCGCGTAGATGCCGTTCTTGACGGATGCGAGAATTTCCGCCGGATCGCGGCTACCCGCCAGCATGTAGGTGTTGGTCATGCGCGGCATCGGCACGTGCGCGTAGCCCTGGCGGCGGCCATTGCCGGTCGGCTTCATGTTCATCAGCCGGGCGTTCTGGCGGTCCTGCATATAGCCGACCAGGACGCCGTCCTCGATCAGCACGGTGCGATTGGTCGGCGTGCCCTCGTCGTCGATCGACAGCGAGCCGCGTCGTGAAGCAATGGTGCCGTCATCGACCACGGTGACGCCCTTGGCCGCGACCTGCTGGCCCATCAGGCCGGCAAACGCCGATGTCTGCTTGCGGTTGAAATCGCCCTCCAGCCCGTGGCCGACGGCTTCGTGCAGCATCACGCCGGGCCAGCCGGCCCCGAGCACGACATCCATCTCGCCGGCGGGCGCCGGCACCGATTCGAGATTGACCAGCGCTTCGCGGATCGCGCCGTCGGCAGCCTCGCGCCACGCCCTGCTGTCGATGAAGCGCGCATAGCCTTCGCGGCCGCCATAACCCTTGCTGCCGCTTTCCTGACGGTCGCCTTGCCCTGCGACCACCGAAATATTGACGCGCACCAGGGGGCGGATATCGCGATAGCTCTCGCCGTCGGGGCGGAGGATCTCCACCACCTGCCAGGTCGCCCCCAGGCTCACCGTGACCTGCCGCACCCGCGGGTCCTTGTCGCGGACATAGGCGTCGATTTCGGCAAGCAGTTTTACCTTTGACTCAAAGCCCGGGGCATCGAGCGGATTTTCGTCGCCATAGAGCCGCACATTGGTATGCGCGGGGGCGGCTGCAAAATTCCCGCTATAGCCGCCGCGCACCGCTGCAACGGCGTCGGCGGCGCGGATCAGCGCCGGCAGCGAGACGTCGGAGGAGTGCGCATAGCCAACCGCGTCGTCCTTCACGGCGCGCAGCCCGAACCCTTGGCTGGTGTCGTAGGTCGCCTGCTTCAGCCGCCCATTGTCGAACATCAGCGCTTCGGTCTGGGCATATTCCAGGAACAACTCGCCGTCGTCGGCGCCTGCCAGTCCCCGCGCCACTTCATGGCGCACGGAATCGCGGTCGAGATTGGCGCGGTCGAGGAGGGAAGTTGTGGGGTTCATGAAGGCTCCAATTCAGAAGTTGCTGTCGTCCCTGCGAACGCAGGGACCCATAACCACAGGCTGTAGTGAGTTAAGCAAGAGACCGCGGAACGGTCGCCTTACAACACTGTAACCTGTGGTTATGGGTCCCGGCTCGCGCTTCGCTTGGCCGGGACGACGGTCTTTTTCAAGATAGGCATGATCGCTAAGAAGGGGAGGGCTGCAGGGCGATAACTCAGCGAGGCAGAATGCCTCACGGCAACTTGTCATACCCCTCGCCAAGCCCGTTCAAACTCAGCGGGAATCCGATGCCCTCTTCGGGGGTCTCGAAAATGATGAAGGTCGCGGTCTTGGCCGTGCGCAACTGGCCCAGCAGCTTGTCGTCCATCACGACCTCGGCGACGCAGCCATTGGGCAGGCAGCGGACAAAACCGGCGCGGCCGACATCCTGATTGTCGAGTTTCAAGCCCAGCCCTGATGGCAGCAGCACGCCGAGGGGCGCCACCACCCGCATCAGCTTGCTCTTCTGGTCGGCGGTCTTCAGCACGATGACGGTGAGGCCGGCATTGGAGCGGTCTTCGGCTACCACGCTCTGGATCAGGGCGCATTGCTCGCCCTGCGCCCCCGGCGGGGTATCGCAGCGGATCTGCCAGTCGCCATGGACCGAGCGCACGGCGCCCTGCGCGCCGGCGGAAGCGGTCAGACCAAAGGTGAACGCGACGGCAAGGATGCCGCCCGCGAAGCTCACGGCAAATGGATTGCCTCGCCTTGCCGCTCTGCTCGCCCTGTGTTTCGAAGGCCCCATCGGGGTCGATCCCTTGAAATTCCCTTGGAAGTGTCGGTCGGAACCACGGACTGATACGGCAATCACGGCACCTTGAAGGCGGGCCCCAGGCCCCGCCTTGCGCCGGGATGGCTGCTCCGTGAGCGCGCGAATCAGGCTCCCGTGGAGCAGCCCGTCTGTGCCTACATCGGGCAATCCGCCTGTCAAGCGGCGTCGGAATGCAAAAGTGGCGCTTTTGCCTGATTTTTCGGGAAAACGTGACATCGGGAGAATACCCAGTGACGCGTCGCTGCGCGCCCTACTACTGCATTGCGAGGGGCTGAGAATTATGGTTTGAGAGGCTGGATTTCGACGCGTTCTAGCGATCTGGCCCAAGTACTCCTAAAGTACATCCGAAGGCCGTTTGTCAGGGCGGATCGTGCAGCATTTGCCGTCATCGGCGGAAATGCTTTGGGGTTTTATCAAGGGAGCGCGAGCGGCATGAAGATGTCGAAGGGCCAGATGGGCCGGCGGTTGCTGGGATTTGCGGTGGCAGGCGTTGCGCTCGCAGCCGGCGGGGTGGCCTTCGCCGAATTGGGGCAGCCCGCGCCGTGGGAATACACGCTGCAGGAATCGGCCTCGCCGGTGATGGACAACATCATCTGGTTCCATAACTTCCTGCTCTGGCTCATCACCATCATCACGCTGTTCGTTCTGGGGCTTTTGATCACGGTCGTGGTGAAGTTCAACGCGCGATCCAACCCGGTCCCCTCCAGGACCACGCATAACACCTTGATCGAAGTGGCCTGGACCCTGATTCCGGTGCTGATCCTGGTCAGCATCGCGGTGCCGTCGTTCCGGCTGTTGTTTCAGGAGCTCGATGTTCCCAAAGCCGATCTGACGATCAAGGCGACCGGCAAGCAGTGGTATTGGAGCTACGCCTATCCCGATAACGGCAAGTTCGAATTCGATTCGCTTCTGGCCCAGGACAAGAAGCCCCGGCTGCTTGGCGTCGATAACGAGATGGTGGTGCCGGTCAACAAGGTGGTGCGGATTCAGACCACCGGCGCGGACGTCATCCATTCCTTCGCGGTGCCGGCATTCGGCATCAAGATCGACTCGATTCCCGGCCGCCTCAACGAAACCTGGTTCAAGGCCACCAAGCTCGGCATGTTCTACGGCCAGTGTTCTGAATTGTGCGGCAAGGATCACTCCTTCATGCCGATCGTGGTGCGGGTGGTGAACGATCAGGAATTCGCGACCTGGGTGGAAGGGGCGAAGAAGAAATTTGCGGCCAATCCGGCGAATTCTTTCGCTTCAACGGGCGCAGCGGCGCAGTAAGCCAAAAGCTTGGAGCGCATCGAAACGGACAAGGGCGACGGGACCGCAAGGTCCGCAAGGGACTGCAAGGCAGGATTTGAAAATGGCAACAGCGACACCGGCTCATACCGATCACGCCCACGCGCATGATGATCACGCGCACGACCATCCGACCGGCTGGCGGCGCTTTGTCTATTCGACCAACCACAAGGACATCGGCACGATGTACCTGGTGTTCGCGATCATCGCCGGCGTCATCGGCGCGGCGATGTCGATCGCGATCCGCGCCGAGCTGATGTACCCGGGCGTGCAGATTTTCCACGAGACCCATACCTACAACGTGTTCGTGACCTCGCACGGCCTGATCATGATCTTCTTCATGGTGATGCCGGCGATGATCGGCGGCTTCGGCAACTGGTTCGTGCCGCTGATGATCGGCGCGCCGGATATGGCGTTCCCGCGCATGAACAATATCTCGTTCTGGCTGTTGCCGGCCTCCTTCGCGCTGCTTTTGATGTCGTCCTTTTTCGAAGGCGAGCCGGGCGCCAACGGCGTTGGCGCCGGCTGGACCCTGTATGCGCCGCTGTCGACCTCGGGCCATCCGGGACCGGCGGTCGATTTCGCCATTCTGTCGATCCACCTCGCCGGTGCCTCGTCGATCCTGGGCGCCATCAACTTCATCACCACCATCTTCAACATGCGCGCGCCGGGCATGACGCTGCACAAGATGCCGCTGTTCGTGTGGTCGATCCTGGTGACGGTGTTCCTGCTCTTGCTGTCGCTGCCGGTGCTTGCCGGCGCGATCACCATGCTGCTGACCGACCGCAATTTCGGCACCACCTTCTTCTCGGCCGATGGCGGCGGCGATCCGGTGCTGTTCCAGCACCTGTTCTGGTTCTTCGGCCATCCCGAAGTCTACATCCTGATCCTGCCCGCCTTCGGCATGGTCAGCCAGATCGTCTCGACCTTCGCGAAGAAGCCGGTGTTCGGCTATCTCGGCATGGCCTATGCGATGGTCGCGATCGGCGGCATCGGCTTCGTGGTGTGGGCGCACCACATGTACACGGTCGGCATGTCGTCGGCGACGCAGGCCTATTTCGTCGCCGCCACCATGGTGATCGCGGTGCCGACCGGCGTAAAAATCTTTTCCTGGATCGCGACGATGTGGGGCGGCTCGATCGAGTTCAAGACGCCGATGCTGTGGGCGATCGGCTTCATCTTCCTGTTTACCGTCGGCGGCGTCACCGGCGTGGTGCTGGCCAATGCCGGCGTCGACCGCGTGCTGCAGGACACCTATTATGTGGTCGCGCATTTCCACTATGTTCTGTCGCTCGGCGCGGTGTTCGGCATCTTCGCCGGCTGGTACTACTGGTTCCCGAAAATGTCGGGCTACATGTATTCGGAGACCATCGGGAAATTGCACTTCTGGTTCACCTTCGTCGGCGTCAACCTGGTGTTCTTCCCGCAGCACTTCCTCGGTCTCTCCGGCATGCCGCGCCGTTACGTCGATTATCCCGACGCGTTTGCGGGGTGGAATCTGGTGTCGTCGATCGGCTCCTACATTTCAGGGTTCGGCGTGCTGATCTTCATCTGGGGCCTGGTCGACGCGTTCGTGCGCAAGCAGCAGGCCGCGGACAATCCGTGGGGAGCCGGCGCCACCACGCTGGAATGGACGCTGCCGTCGCCGCCGCCGTTCCACCAGTTCGAAGTGCTGCCGCGCGTGCAGTAATCGGAAATGCGTCAGGCGCCTGATGGCGCCGCGCCTTTAGGGAAGCCAAATCTTGTCGGTTGTCGATCACAACGCCATCGAGCTGTCGCCCCGGATTTCCGAGGCCGATGTCGCCGACTACATCGCGCTGTTGAAGCCGCGGGTGATGTCGCTGGTGATCTTTACCGCGCTGGTCGGCCTCGTGCTCGCGCCGGGGCATTTTCACCCGGTGCTGGCGTTCACCTCGCTTCTCTGCATCGCGGTCGGCGCCGGCGCCTCCGGCGCGCTGAACATGGCCTACGAGGGCGATATCGACGCAAAGATGTCGCGCACCGCCAATCGGCCGATCCCGCGCGGGCGCATCACGCAGGCGGAAGCGCTGACATTCGGCACCACGCTGGCGTTCTTCTCGGTGATGACGCTCGGCATCCTGGTCAACTGGTTTGCCGGCGCGCTGCTCGCGTTTACGATCTTCTTCTACGTCGTGATCTACACGATCGCGCTGAAGCGCTGGACCGCGCAGAACATCGTGATCGGCGGCGCGGCAGGCGCGCTGCCGCCGGTGGTGGCCTGGGCGGCGGCGACCGGATCGCTGTCGGTCGAGCCGCTATTGCTGTTCTTGATCATCTTCTTCTGGACCCCGCCGCATTTCTGGGCGCTGGCGCTGTTTCGCAGCGACGACTATGCGCGCGCCGGCGTGCCGATGCTGCCCGTCGTCGCCGGCCCCGATGCGACGCGGCTGCAGATCCTGCTCTATACCATCGTGCTGGTCGCGATCGCCTTCGCGCCGTGGCCGCTCGGCTATTTCGACGCGGTCTATGGCGTGGCCTCGCTCGTTCTCGGCGGCGCCATGCTGGCGCTCGCGGTCAACGTCTACCGCCGCCGCGAGGGAAGCGAAGCGCGGCGCGCGACGCGAAAGCTGTTTGCGTTTTCGATTCTTTATCTGTTTGGGCTGTTCGCGACCTTGCTGCTCGAGGTCGTCGTCCGCGCGCTCGCGCCATCGATCTGGTAGAGGGGGCGCATGGCGAAGCAATGGACGACAAGCGGGAGCCAGATGGAATCGTCCTCACCGAGGCGCAGAAGAAAAGCCGCCGCCAGCGTTCGATCGCGATCGCGCTGGCGCTCGGCGTCCTGGTCGTGCTGTTTTTCGCAGTCACCCTCGTCAAGGGGCCGGCCGTGCTAGTGCGGCCGATGTGATGGATATGGAGAACGAGCCGACGATGCCGCAAGCCCCGACCAGAAGCTTGAGGAGACCGCACGCCGCGGCTCTCGTCGCGGCCTTGGCCGCGATGCGGCGGTGGCGGCGATCTGCGGCCTCGTCGTGGTGCTGATGGTCGGCGCGTCCTATGCGGCGGTGCCGTTCTACAACTGGTTCTGCCGCACCACCGGCTTCAACGGCACCACCCAGGTCGCGACCTCGGCGCCGTCATCGGCGCCGCTGGCGCGCAAGATCGCGGTGCGCTTCGATGCCAATGTCGCGGCCGGCCTGCCATGGAAATTCGAGCCGGAGCAGACCGAGATCGAGGTCAGGATCGGCGAAGTCGTCACCGTGTTCTACACCGTGACCAATCAAGCGGCGCGGGCCACGACCGGGCAGGCGGCCTACAATGTGGCGCCACTCACCGTCGGGGGCTATTTCCAGAAGATCAACTGCTTCTGCTTCACCGAACAGACCATGGCGGCGGGCGAGAAACGCGAGATGCCGGTGGTGTTTTACGTCGATCCCGCGCTGGTCAAGGACAGCGACAATGACGGGCTGAACAGCATCACGCTTTCCTATACTTTCTATCCCGTGCGCGATCCGGCAGCGAGGCCGCTGGCCGCGAGCGAGCCGGACAAGCGCGAGGGAAGACTTTGATGCTGGCGATCTCCGGGTTCTAAAAGATCCCGGGATTTGATTTTTGAGACGAAGACGTGCCGGGTAAACCACCGGCACCGCTAACGGAGAGACCGAAATGGCTACGGCGCAAGTCAAGCACCATGATTACCACCTCGTCGATCCGAGCCCGTGGCCGATCGTCGGCGCCGTCTCGGCCTTCATCATGGCGGTCGGCGCGATCGCCTGGATGCATCATATGTTCGCGGCGGCGCCGATCATTTTCGGGATCGGCACCATCGGCGTGCTCTACACCATGGCGGGCTGGTGGACGGATGTGATCCGCGAGGCGCAGTACAAGGGCGATCACACCCGCGTGGTGCAGATCAGCCACCGCTACGGCATGATCCTGTTCATCGCCTCCGAGGTGATGTTCTTCGTCGCCTGGTTCTGGGCGTTCTTCAACTCGGCGCTGTTCCCGGCCGATCCGGTCCACGCCACCCGCGAGGCGCTGTTCGGCGGCGTCTGGCCGCCCAAGGGCATCGAGACCTTCGATCCCTGGCATCTGCCGCTGTTGAATACGCTGCTGCTGTTGACCTCGGGCACCACGGTAACCTGGGCGCACCACGCGCTGCTGGAGAACGATCGCCAGGGGCTGAAATACGGTCTGATGCTGACGATTGCACTTGGCGTCTGCTTCACCTGCGTGCAGGCCTATGAATACGCCCATGCCGCGTTCTCCTTCGCCGGCAATATCTACGGCGCGACCTTCTTCATGGCGACCGGCTTCCACGGCTTCCATGTGCTGATCGGCACCATGTTCCTGACCGTGTGTCTGGTCCGCGCCTATCTCGGGCATTTCTCGCCGACCCAGCATCTCGGCTTCGAATTCGCCGCCTGGTACTGGCATTTCGTCGACGTGGTGTGGCTGTTCCTGTTCATCTGCATCTATGTCTGGGGCCACGGCGCGGAAACCATGGCCCACGGCGCGCATTGATCTGCTGGCCGACGTGTTACAAGGGCGGCCTTTAGGCCGCCCTTTTTTCTTTTCCTCTCCCCTTGTGGGAGAGGGTGCCGAACGAAGTGAGGCGGGTGAGGGGTCTCTCTCCGCGGATGCAGACCCCTCACCCGGCTCGATTTCGTTTCACTCCATCTCGCCACCCTCTCCCACAAGGGGAGAGGGGAAGGAAAGCGCATGACCGACTATCCTCCCGCCTCCGTCACGCAAAGCGCGATGCGCGGGCTTGCCTGCAAATGTCCGCGTTGCGGCAGGGGCAGGCTATACGCGGGATTCCTCAACCTGCGGCCGAATTGCGAAGCCTGCGGGCTCGACTATGCCTTTATCGACTCCGGCGATGGCCCGGCGGTTTTCATCATCATGATTGCCGGCGCCGTCGTGGTCGGCTGCGCCCTGATCGTCGAGATCAAATACCAGCCGCCGTTCTGGCTTCACGCGGTGCTTTGGCTGCCGCTGATTCTGGCGACCACGCTGTTGCCGCTGCGCTCGATGAAGTCGCTGCTGATCGCGCTGCAGTACCATCACAAGGCCGCAGAAGGCCGGCTGATCGATCGCGAACCGAAATGATCGGGACCAGGATGCGACGGCGCGGCGTCGCCGGTTTCGGGGCGTTCACGCTCGCGATGGTGGCGCTGTTCGTTGGCCTCGGGGTGTGGCAGTTGCAGCGCCGGGTCGAGAAGCATGCCTTGATCGCGGCCTTGAGCCAGCGTCTCGCTGCACCACCTGGACCGCTGCCCTCGCCGTCGCAGTGGAGCGCGCTCACGCCGGCAAATGACGAATTCCGCCGCGTCCGTTTTGCGGCCACTTACCAATCCCGCCCGGATGCGATGGTCTACAGTTCCGGCTCGGGGATTCGCGAGGATATTTCCGGCCCCGGCACCTGGGCGTTCATGCCGGCGCGCCTGCCAGGCGGAGACACCGTCGTGGTCAATGCGGGCTTCGTGCCAAACACGATGCAGGATCGCGAGCAGCAGGATCGCGCGGTGGCGCGGCTCCTGACCAGGGAGCCGATGAATTTGACCGGCTACATCCGCTTCCCCGAAGCGACGGGGTTGCTGACGCCGCCGGAAAATTCCGCAAAGCGGCTGTGGTTCACGCGGGATCATCTGGCCATGGCGCGCGCGCTGGGCTGGGGCGAGGGCGGCAAGCCGGTTGCGCCGTTCTATGTCGACCTCGAGCAGCCCGTGCCCGCGAGCGGCATCCCGAAACCGGGGGCGCTCGAGGTCCATATCAAGGACGATCATTTGCAATACGCCATCACCTGGTTTGCCCTGGCGGGTGCCGTGGCGATCGCGTTCGCGGTGTGGCTGCGGGCGCAGCGGCGGCCTGCGGCATTCCGCGAGCAGGACGTCTGAGCGCGGCGAAAGCTAACCTGCAGCAGCTGTGTACCTGAGCGGACCCATGCACCGCAAACCGAACCGCTATTCAATCACCTCGTCGGCGCGGGAAAGCAGTGTTGGGGGGATGCTGAGTCCGAGGGCTTTGGCTGTCTTAAGGTTGATGACCAGCTCGATCTTCGTTGGTTGCTCCACCGGCAGGTCGCTCGGTTTTGCACCAGCCAAAATCCTTTTCACGAAAGAGGACGCCCTGACGAACATCGTCCGCACTGATATGCCATAAGCCATCAGCCCACCAAATTCAGCGTAGATTGTAACAGTGGCAAAACTCGGAATACCATGCGTTAGCGCTAACGCGGCAATACGATCGCCCAAATCTATATTGCCTGAATCCGCTATAAGCTGAAGAGTGTCGGGATGTTGCGCTGCAAGCGTAGCGAAAACTGAATCGAGCTCATCTGGCGACTTCAATGCCACGGGCAGCACCTGCATTCCCATCGCGCCTGCGGCCGTTCGCAGATTGCCTAGGAAGGTCGGGTTCGTCGGGTTTGTAGGATTGAACAAGGCGCCGATGGTAGTTGCCTTCGGTATCAGTTCGCGCTGGAATTCAACCAGCTTGGGCGTCAAGTCTTCATTCAATGTTGCCATGCCGGTCGTATGCCCGCCTGGCCGCGCGAGGCTCGCCACAAGACCAGTTCCCACCGGATCGTTGATTGCGAGCATGACGACAGGCACAGGCGGAGTGAGGTTTTGCGCCGCGCGCACAGAAGCGATTGTATTCACAAGGATCACGCGCGCCCCGGCCTGGGCGAGTTCGCGTGCCATTTCGGGAAATCGTTCGTAGTTTCCCGCCGGAAAGCGCAACTCGAGGATATAATCTTGTCCGTCGATTAGGCCATTGTCGCGCAGCCCCCGTTTGATGGAATCGATCTGAACCGCGCTGGTGGCTGATGCAGCGGCACCGCTGGCCAGAAACCCAATCCGGGTTGGCGCCTTTTGTGCGTGCGCCGCGAGCGGCCACGAAGCCGCCGCGCTACCAGCAAGCGCGATGAATTCTCGACGTCGCATACCCTTCCCCCACGTCCACGGCGAGAGCCTAACACGACGTTGGTTCGGGCGCCTGCCTATTCATCCGCCCGCTGGAGAGCTTTGTGCCAGAGCCAACTCATCCAGCGCAGCACGGTTCGAACCAGGCCTAACCTTTCACCGCTCCCGCGGTGAGCCCGTGGATCAAATGGCGCTGCAGAAAGCTGAACAGCACCGCCACCGGGACCGTGCTCAAGATGACGCCGGCCGACAGCGGCCCCCATTGCACCTCGTACTGCCCGACCATGTAGAGCAGCCCGGCCGACAAGGTGCGCATGCTGGTCTCTGTCGTGAACGAGATCGCGAACAAAAGTTCGCTCCACGATACCACGAAAGCGAAAATGGCGGTCGCCGCGATCCCGGGCGCGGCGAGCGGCAACACGATGCGACAAAGCGCGCCGAAATGATTGCAGCCGTCGATCATCGCGCTTTCCTCGAGGTCGCGCGGTATCGAACTGAAATAGCCGACCATCATCCAGACCGTGAACGGCACGGTGAACGAAAAGTTCGAGTAGATCAGCGCCTGGTAGGTATCGACAAGGCCGAGCGCGCGCCATTGCGTCAAGAGCGGGGCGATCAGCAGCACGCTCGGAAACATCTGGGTGGCAAGAAAGATCAGCAGCAGCGCGTCTCTTCCGGCGAAACGAAAGCGGGCGATGGCATAGCCGGCAAGCACCGACACCACCGTGGTCGCGACCATCGTGACCGAACACACCCACAGGCTATTGAGAAAGAACCGGGAAAACGGCGTGACCGGCGAGGTCCAGGCATCGACATAATTCTCGAAGGTAGGGCGCACGGGAAGGTACTGCAGCGGCGTCGCGTAGAGTTCCTGGCGATCCTTCAGCGATGTCAGCAACATCCAGATGAACGGCCCGAGCGCAAACGCGGTCAGCAGCACGAGGCCGATCCAGACCACCGGGCCGCCCAATAGTCGCTCTGCAAGGTCTTTCGGGACGTGGCGGCGTGTCATTCGGTTTCCTCGACGCCTTTGGTGACGCGGAGGTAAAGCGCCGTGAATGTCAGCATCACGATGAGGAGGACGACCGAGAGCGCGCCGGCGTAGCCGAAGTCGAGGCTCGAATAGGCTTGCAGCAAGGTATAGGTCGAGGTGATCTGCGTGGCGTTGGCCGGGCCGCCGCCGGTCATGACAAAGATCAGGTCGGCATAATTGAAGGTCCAGATGATCCGCGTGGCGGTTGCGACCACGATGATGGGCCGCAGCAACGGCAGGGTAATGTGCCAGAAACGCTCCAGCACGCCGGCGCCGTCGACGTGGGCCGCTTCGTAAAGCTCGTCCGGCACGGCCTGCAGCCCCGCCAGCAGCATGATGGCGAAGAACGGGATCCCGCGCCAGACATTGGTGAAGACGACCGCCGCCATCGCCGTGTCCGGCGACGACAGCCAGGCGAGGCGCTCGTGCATCCACCCCGCGCGGATCAGCAGGTCATTGATGACGCCGTAATTCGGTTGATAGAGCCATTCCCAGATCAGTCCCACCACGACCCCGGGGATGATCCAGGGCAACAGCGTGAGCGTGCGCACCAAAGCGCGGCCCCTGAAGGCCTGCTGCAGCAGCAGTGCTGCGGCAAATCCGAACACGAATTGCAGGATCACCGAGCCGAACACCCAGACCACGGAATTCCACAGCGTCAGCCAGAACACCGGGTCCTGAACCAAGCGGACGTAGTTGCCGAGCCCGATGAAGCGGTAGTCCTGGGGCTTGTACAGCACGTCGGCATACAAGCTCATCTTGATCGCGAGGATGATCGGCACGACGACGGTCGCGAGCATGCACAACGCGGCCGGCACCAGGTACGAATAGCCGATCAGGAGCTTGCGCACCCGCCAGCTGATCAGCGGGCGGGTGCGCGGCTTTGCGAGGGTGAGCGTGGTCATGATGGTTCTGATCCGGGGGACACAGTCATTCCGGGATGGTGCGTAAGCACCAGACCTCAGATGTGCAATTGCACATCGGGGAATCTCGAGATTCCGGGTTCGATGCTACGCACCGCCCCGGAGTGACGGACGCTTACGACATTTCCTTTTTCAGGATTTCGGCGAAGCGGTCGAGGCAATCTTTCGCGGAGATCTTTCCAAGGATCGCCTGCTGGATCAGCGGCACGCCGTCGGAGTCGATCTTGCCGCCCCAGCCGGGATAGGCGAGATAGGGGCTGACGATCCCGATTTCGAAGGAGTTCACGAAGCCCGCCAGCGTCGGGTCCTTGGCAAATTCCGGCTGCTTGAGGATCGACTGGCGCGCCGGCAGCAGGCCGAGCGTCGAGTTGTATTTGAGGCTCGGCTCGTCCTCGAGCATGAAGCTCATGAATTGCCATGCGCCTTCCTTGTTCCTGGCGCCCTTGAACATGGTGAGCGTCTCGGAGAACCAGAACGAGGCGCGCTTCTTGGCAGGACCGATCGGCACCGGCAGCGTGGCGAAGTTGTCGGCGCCGACGTTCTTCTTCTGCTGGCCGCTGGAGCCGGAATTGTGCTGGTACATGCTGGTGACGCCGCGCCCAAAAGTTTCGACGATTTCGACGAAGCCGTCGGTCGCGGCACTCGGCGGCGTGACCTTGTGCTTGAGCGCAAGGTCGAGATACCAGGCGAGCGCGTCGACGGCTTCCTTCGAATTGATCACCACCTTGCCGTCCTTGAGCACTTCGGCGCCGTTGGCATAGGCGAACTCGCTCGGATAGAGCAGCGCCCAGGTGCCGCCGCCGCGCATCCCGTAGCCGTACTGGTTCTTGTCCGTCTTGGTGAAGGCTTTCGCGAGGCTGAGGAACTCGTCCCAGGTCCAGTCCGGCGTCGGCTCCTTGAGGCCGAGCTCTTTCAGACGGTCGGTGCGGTAGTAAATCCCGTCAAGCGTCACGGCCAGCGGAAGCGAGATGATCTTGTCGTTGATGGTCACGGTTTGCCACGCCGTCGGCGCCACATCCGCGTAGTGCTTCCAGGATTTTGCGCGCGCGGTGATGTCTTCGACCGCGCCCATGCCGTTGAACTGGCCGACCCAGTTGTCCCAGACCTGGCACAGATCGGGCGGACTTCCGCCGGTGATGGCGCTGATCAGCTTCTGGCGCGCCTGCGCCTGCGGCACGTATTCGATCTGCACCGCGAAATCCTTTTGCGACTGATTGAAGCGCTCGGCCAGCGAGTTCATCAGCGCGATGCGCGTCGGCTCGGGAACGCTCCACTGAAAGCGTACCGGCTCGGCGCCCCACGCCTTGCGCGGGCCAATGAACGGAGCATCCCACCAGGCCAGATCGGCTGCGGCGATGACACCCGCTCCGGCAAGCGTGTGCAGCAGCCTGCGACGAGATAGCGAAGTACGCTCATCCATTTTTAAAACCTCCCGCTGGCCGAGCCTTTCCGGCTCTTGGTTGTGCCATGATGCCATAGCATCCCGGGCGGGAAAAGCAGCAAACATGCCGGAGCTTGGCGCATTCTGCTGACTTTCGGGTGTACAGTTGCATTGGGATCATCCGGCTCGTCCCTCCCCCGAGAACGACGAAAGGGCGTCCTATGCTTGTTTCGTCTCAGCTATTTAAAGTCACCGCTCTCCTTTTCTGCTTTTGCGCCAGCAATTCAGTCCCGTGCTACGCCGAACAACCATCCGTTGCGCCAGCCGAGATGGTCCAGATTCCTGTCAGCCCGTTGCCCTTCATCCTGCAGGGTTTCCTCAGACATTCCGAGGGCAAAGGCCTTTCCCCTGCCGTCGTCCTGCTCCCCGTCTGCGATGGATATGCCAGGCCGCTCGACGAAGACTGGGGAGCGAGAATCTCGTCCTGGGGTTACGTCACCTTGACAATCGACAGCTTCGGTCCGCGCGGGATCAGGGATTGCGGCAACCGTGACATGAATTATCCCGAACTGGCATTCGACGCCTACCGGGGTTTGAATTTTCTTATTGAAAAAAGCTTCGTTGATCCAAAACGCGTTGCCATCGTGGGCTTTGCGTGGGGCGCCTTGCTGACATTTTCAGCCGTTGAACGTGGTGCGATCGAACGCGCATCCAGACACAAGTTCCATGCAGCGGCTGCGTTCGATCCATTCTGCGGCAGCTACAATGGAATCATGACCATTCCCACCTTGATCCTGATCGGCGAGCGCGATGATAGGGGCAGGGCGGATGCCTGCCGCAAAATGGTTGCTGGCGAAGATGATATGGGGATTTCCCGGCAGAAGGGCGAAGGTGCTCCGGTCCGGCTCATCGTCTATCCCGACGCGTATTTCGCGTTTGCCGTTCAAACCCTTCAGACCTCGACCCGGTATCTCGGGCTTCGCATGGAGTTCAACAAATCGGCGGCTGATCAATCGAGCGAAGCGCTCCGTGAATTTCTCCACTCGACCATTGGGGGCCGTGAGTAATCTGGCGGCGAGCTGCAAGCGCCCCCCGCCATTGGGGGGGTTGCCCCCGCCGGTTTCGGTAATACTCTGGTGCTTGAAGAGCGGGAGAGCCGGCGATCGCGTCCCGGCAGGGATGGCGAGCCAGCGTTTCATCTGATGCAAAGGGTGTGAAAGGAGTTCCGAATGACCAAGGGCGGGCAGCTCAAGACGGTCACCGTCGCAGTCCTGGTCGCACTCCTGTGGATGACCGGCAAGGCGGGCGCCGCGCAGTGCGGCAGCACGGCGGCTGGCTTCGAGGCGTGGAAGAGGCAGTTCGCCGATGAAGCGAGAGCAAGGGGCGTCAGCGCCTCCACCCTCGCAGCCCTCATGGCGACCAGCTATGCGACTGCAACCATCGCCGCTGACCGTAACCAGGGCAGCATGCACTTGTCGCTCGATCAGTTTCTCGCCAGGCGCGGCGGTTCGTCCATCGCCGCGCGCGGGCGCGCACTCAAGCAATCCAACGCGGCACTGCTGGCGTCCATCCAGCAACGCTACGGCGTCCCGCCGGGGCCGCTGCTGGCGATTTGGGGAATGGAGACGGGCTTCGGGAGGTCGCGCGGAAATCAGAACACGCTGTCCGCTGTGGCTACTCTCGCTTATGACTGCCGTCGCACGGCCTATTTCACCGAGCAGCTCAACGCGGCGCTGACGCTGATCGATCGCGGGATCCTCTCGGCGGGCACGCGCGGCTCCATGCACGGCGAGGTCGGCCATACCCAGTTCCTGCCCAAGAACATCCTGAGCTACGGCACCGGCAGCCTCGACACCGCGGCCGGCGCGCTGACCTCGACGGCAAATTTCCTGAAAGCCCATGGCTGGCGCGCCGGCGCAGGATACCAGCCCGGCGAAGCCAATTTTGCAGCCATCCAGGCATGGAATGCCGCTCCGGTCTATCAGCGGGCCATCGCGATCATTGGCCGACAGATTGACGGAGGATAGGGCAACTCTGCGAGGCGCTGTAGGGATTGCATCAAAAATAGCAGACCAAGTTCGCCTTTTTTCCAACATACATCGCGACATTCTCTTCTGATTTCCCGGACAGGAGCCCGTTCATGCCTGCCTCTATCCTCCGTTCGCTCGCGCGGGTCGTTTCGCGGGCGCTCATGATCCTTGCAAGCGCTGTTGCGCAGGCTCAGCAACCGAAACTGGAAATGCACCGTGCCGGCGTCAGCGCCGACGATGGCTCGGGATGGCATCAGGCTGTTTCGACCAAAGGCTCATTCTCGATCCTCATGCCGATTCCCTTCAACGATTTTACGACTCACGACGCGGGCACAGGTGAAGTGAGCCAGGTCATCGGCGGCAAGAGTTCCGAGGGATCAAGTTCGCGGCCGTTGAGCTACCGGTAACCGCAAAGACACCCGACGACCTCGGGGCGATCCCCAGGTCTTTCTCGTCCAGCCCAGCCAACAAGGTTACCGATGTAAGCCGCCAGACCACGGACAGCATGGATACATTGACCTTTTCCGTCGCGAACGCCGCATCGACCGCGCACTTCCGCTACATCAGGGTGAAGCGCGCGCTCTACTTGCTGTCCATTGAATTTCCCAATGCGCATCGCGAGGTGGTGGCGTCGACCAAGGACAAATTCTTCGGGTCCTTCAAGCTCAAGGGGAAGTCATAGTCCGTTTCTGGTCAACCAAAGCTAGAGCGGGATGAGTTTAGGTTGACGCAGCAGCGGCGATTGATCACTTTTCCCTCTCCCCGCTCTTCGCGGGGAGAGGGTTGGGGTGAGGGGCTGCTTCCGCAAATCCGGACATTGGTGTGCGCGGTGACTCCCCCTCACCCGGATTGCTTCGCAATCCGACCTCTCCCCGCAAGCGGGGAGAGGTGAGTCGGCCTCGTGCGCCGCTTCAACTCAATGTCATCAGGCGCTCGACCCGTCACGTCTTAAAAGCGCCACTTCGCGGCACCGGCAGCCTCGACACCGCGCCGGCGCGCTGACGCCATCGCGATCATTGGCCGACAGATTGACGGAGGATGGGGCAACTCTGCGAGGCGCTGTAGGGATTGCATGATGGCGCGGCCGTGGTCGCCGACCTTATTTCGGAAGGCATTCCACATTAAAGGCAATGATGATCTGCGCTGGGTCAGCCTTACCTATGCTCTTCAAGTCTTCTAAACCGCTTTTCAGCTTGGCTCCCGCCTCCTTCAAGCTGCCCTCAAGTGACGACTTGGCCGCCTTGCATCGCTCTTCATTCGAGAACTCCTGAAACACCACGGTTGGGAGGAGCCTCCATTCCGCCCTGTCGTTTGTAGCGGCCGGACTGACTGAGTAGGAGAAGACGTACATCAGGATCCACATCGGCATGCTCCACCTGGTGATGCGGTGCCCTTACATCCCCTGCGGGTTTGTCGCAGCCAACCGGATCAGGCTCCTCGGCCGAAGTTGCGTCGAGCTACGACATAGACACGGGAATTTCGCGGTCCCGCGCTTGATCTAGATCAAACTGCCACTAACGGAGGCCAAGGCGATCCATTCCCAATCGTCATTTTTAGGCATCTGCCTGAGCCTGGTCCTGAAGTCGATATTTTCCGGGAGGCAAGCCTGTGCAAGCGGAGTTCCGGATCGCGATGAGGCAGCTAGCGCATAACGGGGCTGCCTCGGTGCGATGGTGCAATTCGCGGGAGAATCAATTGAACAATCGTGCCGATGCCAGGTCCGCTTTCGAGTTTTAGCCGGCCGCCCAGTTGCTCCGCCACGATGTTGTAGACGATGTGCAGACCAAGTCCGGTTGCCCCTTGATGGCGGCGGGTGGTGAAGAACGGATCGAAGACCTGACGCTTGATCTCTGGCGGCATTCCGCATCCATCGTCGGCAAACACAAGCTCGATGTGACCGCTCCCGGCTGCGCTGACTTTGATGTCGATGATGCCGGTTTTCCCCGCCGGGAAAGCGTGCGTCATGGAATTGAACGCGAGGTTGGTGAGAACCTGGCCGAATGGCCCGGGGTAGCTGTCCATCGAAAGATCAGGCTCGCATTGAAGCTTGATGGTGATATCGCGGTCCCGCAACTCGCGTTGAAGATGTGAAAGAACCTGTTCGGTCAGTTCACCGGGATCGAATGTCCGCCGATTGAAGTGCTGTCGATCAGCGGCCACCTGCTTGAACGACTGCACCAGTTCGGCGGCGCGGCCGAGATTGGCTACCAGCTGGATCGACGCCGCGTTTATCAGATCGATAAACTCGGTGAGGCTCGATCGCCTGAGGTCGCCGCGGGCCGCCTCGGCGGCGAACATCTCCGCTTTCCGCTGCAGCGTCGAGGCGACAGTCAGGCTGTTGCCGACAGGACCGTTGACCTCATGTGCGACCCCCGCCACCAGCCGGCCGAGGGCCGCAAGCTTTTCGGCCTCGATCAGCGAATCCTGGGTCTCGCGCAAATGTCGCAGCGCGGTCTCCGCGGCGTCTCTGGCGTTGCGGATTTCCTGCTCGGCACGCTTGCGTTCGGTGATCTCTTCGGCGGCGACGTTGACCGCGACGATCTCGCCGCTCGGTGCGCGCAGCGGGTGCCAATAAGTCATCCATGAGCGTTCATCGACCTGGTCGGCGCGCTGACCGGCCACCTCGATGCCGATCACAGGTTCTCCCGTCTCCATGATCGAGCGGACGATCTCTTCGACCGCCCCCGCGAGCGCGGGGACGCAATCCCTGACAGAGCGCCCGAGATGATCTTCGACCGATATGCCGCAGATCTCGGTGAGGCGCTGGTTAATCTGCAGGTACCGGCAGTCTGGCGACAGGCAGGCGAGGCCGATTGGCGCGGTGTCATAGATGAGTTGCAATGCGGGTTGTTGCGGAAACAGCAGCACCCCTGAAGATGATTTCGATACCTGCAAGAACCCCCCGCTGGAATGCTATGAACTCACTTTTGAAGGTCGACTCGGTTGCGGCCCCCAGGTTGTGATTGCCTTGCATGTCGCCGATAAACCGCTCAGGCCTGCACGCGCAAGACAACGATCGCCAGGCTCTCCGAGAGCCTTCGGCCTGCTCAAATCTCCAGTGGCCTTATTCTGTTAGAATATCCGGGGCGTAAACGACGAGCTATTGTCCCTAAGGTCAATGAGCGTTCTGGACGATATGTTCGCTCGCGGCATCTTTAGTCGAGGCGTTTTCAACCGCCTCGATCAGCGACGTCGCCGTGAACGGTTTGGTCAGATAGGCAAGGCACCCGGATTCGATCGCCGCCACGCGCGTCGCCTCACTGTGATTGCCGGTGATATAAATGACAGGCAGGGTTACGCCCGCATGCGCCAGGCGGTGGCGCAGTTTGATGCCTGACTGATCCTTTAGATTGATATCGAGAATGATGCAAAAGGCCTGATCGAAGCTGCCGTTATTTTTATTTTGGAGGGCTTCAGCGGAGTAGAACGGCACCGACTGGAAGCCGTGTGCATTGAGCAGCCAACTCACGCTTCGTTGCATAGAGCGGTCGTCATCAACGACATAAACGGTTTTGCGATTCGGCAAGGTGCTTGGCTTTCCGGCAATTGCAAAAAGTATCGACAACACGCGCTGACGCAGGATACGTGGCTAACCTTTGAAACTGGCAGAGTAAGCGCTTGGTTCCGCGGGCTGTTTACCAGCCGATAGGTTTGCCGAAATTTTTCGTCCACCATCTCGATACGCCTTGTAATAAAACTTTCATATTGTCCCTTCGGACACGCTGCACAGGAGAATGCCGCATGCGAACCTGTCCCTTGGGACAATGGCGACGAGAGCTGCCGCTATCGTAAGCTACTCTCGACATGGGACAGCGGCGCATCCCGTACTGAAATGGGTATCGCCGCTTGCAAAACAGAGCATCAAGTAAGCTCAAACAAAATGTTGGGGAGGCGTTCTATGTTTACAAACCTCAATACCGATCCAAATAAAAGACCTCGTCTTCTTGGCGAGCTTGGCGCCCTGTCTCATACGAAGGTTAGTTCGACCGAGTTCAAATACGGCAGGGGCGCCGAGATTTTCGGAGAAGCGGAGCCGGCAGACTATATCTATCAGGTGATTGAAGGCGCGGTTCGGAGCCACAAGCTTCTCTCTGACGGTCGCCGCCAGATCGGCGCGTTTCACCTGGCGGGCGATATCTTCGGCCTCGAAAATGATTTCCATCGTTTCACAGCCGAAGCCATCGTTGACACTACCGTTCGCCTGATGAAACGCGAAAGCCTGGAGCGCGTGGCGAAAACCGATTTCGCGATCGTCCGAAGCCTCCTGAATATGACGACTGACAATCTTCAGCATGCCGAAAACCACATGCTGCTCCTGGGTCGCAAGACCTCGCTCGAACGCGTGGCCGCGTTTCTCCTTGAGATGCATCGTCGCCTGCCGGCGGCAGGAGTCGTGGCCCTGCCAATGTGCCGTCGCGATATTGCAGACTATCTCGGGCTTACCCTCGAGACTGTCTCACGCGCACTTTCTGAACTTCACAGGAAGGGTTACCTCAAATTCCTGGGGCAAACCCAGCGCGAGATTGTCGTTCTGAATCCCGTCGGCCTGGCCGATTTGGACCGCTGACTGCGGTCAGGCGTTAGAACGCGTGGCACGTCTAAACGCGCCGACAGCGGAAGTGGTGCGTTCTATTCAAACACCTCGACCGCGCGGGCGAAAGAGACGGCCGGATTTCGACACCAAGCGATTTCGCCGTTTTGAGATTGATAGTAAGCTGAAATTAGAGGGTTGGCGGCGGCTGGGATAGTACAGGTGATAATCTGAAAACGGTGGGCATTGGCGACAGATTGACGGAGGATAGGGCATCTCTGCGAGATTGTAGAGAACCAGTTGACCTCTGAGCTGCCGGGGCAAAGCGAGCCGCGGATTGCCAGCGTCTTAGGTCGGACCCATCGACGCCGCCAATGCGCTGCCGGATTCCCCGGGCAATCTGTGCCATCAACGCGAGAGTACGAGTGGTCCGGCAGGAGGCGGCGGGCGAGGTACCGACGATGACTGCACGGCCGATGACTGCGCCCTGGGTTGTGGGGGTTTAGGCTGGGGGATCGGGGCCGCCTGCGGAGGCGTCGACGGAGGCGCGAATGATATCTTCTGTCTGATTTCCTCCTCGACAGCCTGCAGTGACGCAATGTTCTGGGCCATCTGGTCTTGCTTGGCAGCGAGTTGTTCTATGCTGCGCCGTACGACGTCGAGATTGGACGCCAAGGGCTCGAGCTGCTGCACCGGGGCAGGGGAAGTTGCAGCCACGGCTGGCGATTTCGTCGTCGAGACCGATAACAACCAGGCCAGCGTTGGAGCCCGGACTATCACGATCTCTCTTGCTGCATCACCGTAGGACTGCCAGGCAAGCGTGCCGCCGACACCGATGAGAACTACAATCAAAAATCGGCTAACGGCGCGAAATATTCGCCCGCCAACCGGCGGCCGGTCGCTCGCGACCTGATCATGCTTGAGGCTGGAGGCGCGTGAAGAATGGTTCGACGGCTTCGCGGGCCGTTTACCAATTCGTTGATCGGATATGGCGTCCAGATCGCGCGCTTCGGCTGTCTGCCACTCCTTCTCTGCGAGAGGCGGGCTTTGCGAGTACTGCATTGGGTACCTCCACCAGCGGGTTCTTCTTGATTATTCACAGAAGAGGCTCTCATGGTTTGACGGAAGCGAGGCAGGAGCGCAGCAGTCCTAGGGCGATTGTGAGATAGCCTGCGCATGGTCGCAGCTGGCAGTTCGTCGGCCGAGTCGAGCCGGGCCATTCAGTCACAGACGATCACCAGCGGCCAGCTTTGAACGCGGGTATCCTTGCCCGGCGCCTGACCGCGGCCATATGCTTCGGAAATCATGTAGCCGGACAGCGTGCCATAAGCGGTGCCCCACGCTTCCGCCACTTCCGGCGTCCAGCCATTCCCCAGGCCCTGCTCCAGCGTCCAGAGCAACGCGGCGCCGACCACCGGATAGTGCTCCGCCTTCGCACCGTAGCTGACATGCCGCTTTGCCAGTGCGCTGGCGGCCGGCAAAATCTGCTCGAGATTGCCGAGGCCTTTCACCACCCCGGCCAGCATTGCCATCAGCTTGCGGCGCTGCTCGATCATATCGTCAGGAAACATTGCCTTCATCTGCGGGGCGATCTCGAACAGACGATTGTAAAACAGTACGGCCGCGGTTTCCGAAATCGGTGCAACTTTGGCAAAACTGTCCTGAACCAGTGCGACTTGTTTCGGCGTCATTGCAATTCTCCACGCTCTTAAATGAGAAATTTGCTGGCGGCGGGCCTGGCTTCGGGGAGGCAGGTCGTTATCGTGTAGGGGTACGCCTCGATAAGGAGTAGATTGTCCCCTCCGATACCTGCTCTCAGCTTCAGCCATGCACCTTCAAATCGATGCGCAAGTGGCGCGCCTCAGCCCTAGGGAGCGTATGGAGTGCTTGTTACCGGACGGCTTCAATGCTGGAAAAACAGGTTACGACCGTAACCTGGAGCTATGCGCATCCCTGCCGGCGAAGGGCTGACTTACCGCGTCATTGCGAGGAGCGGCTTGTCCGCCGTAGCTCAACGAGCGAAGGCGGAAGCGACGAAGCAATCTAGAGGCCATCATTCCCGGAATGACGAACGGATAAGTTTTCCGGTCATTGCGAGGTCAGCGCGAAGCGCCGCCCGATGACAGGCTTCGCGAACTATCCATATCGACGCAAGACAAGTGTGGATTGCTTCCTCGCTCACGCTCCTCGCAATGACCAATTCGGCCGGCCGTTTTTGCCCGACGGGCAAATCACTTCTGATTTTCAGAAATCGTGTCAAGCCCCGTTTGCAAAAATATTTCTGTTTTCTCCCGACCCAAATCAGTTCACTAATTCGCACGTCCCGTCCCGACCAGAGGGGCGTTGCGCATCGTCACCAACGCGGGGCGGGATGCGGTGGACGCGGCAGCGCGCGTGACGAATGCGTGCCTGACTGCGTACGGCCAAGTCGTGTCGTTCTGACGCCCCAATCGTTGGCGTCAAGTCTGCGAGAAGAAGCGCAGGCGACGGTGTCAAAAAGCGTGGTCACCGGGGAGAGCGCGAAGTAAGCCGTAAAACCATTGCGCGGGGAATGTCGGGTGAATCCGTCTGAACCTGTGGTGACTAACTCGTGTGCTTTGTCACTTCGCACGCGAGGCTGCGGGTGCAGTTGGCACCCGGCATTCCCTGCGCCCTCTGTTATCGAGGGACATTGTCTGGCAAAGCTCGGGCGCACATTGCGTCGCGAGATCGCGGACTTGCATCCGAAACTGGCGCGTAAAGATAAAGCGCCGCGCACCATGATCTTTTTCGCCGTAGTGGCATTTCCCATTGTCCCGAAAACGCTTTATGGTGACGCGCGGCTTTGCCATCGGCAGAACTAAATTAGCAATCAATATCAAAGGCTTAGGATGAAGCCCAAGCCTTTGGAGGGCGGTTTGACGCACTACGTTTCGACGCGGGGGGAGGCCCCGACCCTTGGCTTTTGCGACGTGATGCTGACCGGGCTTGCCCGCGACGGCGGCCTCTACGTGCCCGAAATCTGGCCGCAGCTTTCGCCCGAAACCATCGCCGGATTTTTCGGCCGGCCGTATTGGGAAGTCGCGGTCGATGTGATCCGCCCGTTTATCGGCGACGAGATTGCCGATGCCGATCTCGGCCGCATGGCCAATGAGGCCTACGCCACCTTCCGCCACCCTGCGGTGGTTCCGCTGCGCCAGATCGGTCCGCATCAATTCCTGCTCGAGCTGTTTCACGGGCCCACCCTGGCCTTCAAGGACGTGGCGATGCAGCTGATCTCGCGGCTGATGGACCATGTGCTGGCGCAGCGCGCCAGGCGCACCACGATCGTGGTCGCAACATCAGGCGATACCGGCGGCGCCGCGGTCGATGCCTTTGCAGGTCTCGATAATGTCGATCTGATCGTGCTGTTTCCGCACGGCCGGATTTCCGACGTGCAGCGGCGGATGATGACGACGAGCGGCGCGGCCAACGTTCACGCGCTCGCCATCGAAGGCACTTTTGATGATTGCCAGGCGATCGTGAAGGGGCTGTTCAATCATCACGATTTCCGCGACGAGGTCTCGCTGTCGGGCGTCAATTCGATCAATTGGGCGCGGATCGTGGCCCAGGTGGTGTATTATTTTACGTCGGCGGTCGCGCTCGGCGCGCCGGCGCGGACGGTGGACTTCACGGTGCCGACCGGAAATTTCGGCGACATCTTTGCGGGCTTCGTCGCCAAGCGGATGGGGCTGCCGATCCGGTGCTTGCGGATCGCCGCCAATATCAACGACATCCTGCCGCGCACGCTCAAAACCGGCATCTATGAAGTGCGCGAAGTTCACGCCACCGCGTCACCGTCGATGGATATCCAGGTCTCGTCGAATTTCGAGCGGCTGTTGTTCGAGGCGAGCCGCCGCGACGCCGGCACCGTCCGCCGGCTGATGGCGTCGCTGAAACAGTCCGGACGCTTCGTGCTGCCCGACGCGGTGCTGGCGGCGATCCGCGAGGAATTCGACGCCGGGCGGGCGGACGAGACCGAAACCAGCGCGGCGATCCGCGCGGCCTGGCGCGAGGCCGGCGATCTCGTCGATCCGCACACCGCGGTGGCGCTGGCGGTGGCGGATCGCGACACCTCGGATTCGAGGATTCCCAACATCGTGCTGTCGACCGCGCATGCCGCGAAATTTCCCGATGCGGTAGAGGCCGCCTGCGGGGTGCGCCCCGAGCTGCCGGCCTGGCTCGAGGACCTGACGACCAGGTCCGAGCACATCAAGGTCATGAACAACGATCAGGTCGAAGTCGAACGATTCGTGCGCTCGGTCAGCCGTGCCGCGAAGCAAGGAGTTGCCGGATGAGCGTCGATGTCACCAAGCTTCCCTCCGGCCTCACCGTCATCACCGACAGCATGCCGCATCTGGAGACCGCGGCGCTCGGGGTGTGGGCCGGCGTCGGCGGCCGCGACGAAAAGCCGAGCGAGCACGGCATCTCGCATTTGCTCGAACACATGGCGTTCAAGGGCACGACGCGGCGCACCTCGCGCGAAATCGTCGAGGAGATCGAGGCGGTCGGCGGCGACCTCAACGCCGGCACCTCGACCGAGACCACCGCCTATTATGCGCGGGTGCTGAAGGCCGATGTGCCGCTGGCACTTGACGTGCTCTCCGACATTCTCGCCAATCCATCCTTCGTGCCGGACGAGCTCGAGCGCGAAAAGAGCGTCATCGTGCAGGAGATCGGCGCGGCGCAGGATACGCCCGACGACGTGGTGTTCGAACATCTCAACGAGCTTTGTTTTCCCGATCAGCCGATGGGGCGCTCGTTGCTGGGCACGGCAAAGACGCTGAAGAGATTTGACCGCGACATGCTGCGCGGCTATCTCGCCACCCATTACCGCGGCCCGGACATGGTGGTGGCGGCGGCCGGCGCGGTCGATCACAAGCGCGTCGTCGAGGAAGCGACGCGGCGGTTCGCAAGCTTCGATGCTGCGCCTGCACCGAAGCCGCAAGCCGCGATGTTCGGCAAGGGCGGCTCCCGCGTGGTCCATCGCGAGCTCGAACAGGCGCATCTGACCCTGGCGCTTGAGGGGGTGCCGCAAACCGACCTGTCGCTGTTCTCCTTGCAGGTCTTCACCAACACGCTCGGCGGCGGCATGTCGTCGCGGCTGTTCCAGGAAGTGCGTGAGAAGCGCGGGCTGTGTTACTCGATCTACGCCTTTCACGCGCCCTACGCCGACACCGGCTTCTTCGGGCTCTATACCGGCACCGACCCGGGCGATGCGCCCGAAATGATGGAGGTGATCGTCGATGTCATCAACGACGCCGTCGAGACGTTGACCGAGGCCGAGGTTGCGCGCGCCAAGGCGCAGATGAAGGCCGGGCTGTTGATGGCGCTGGAAAGCTGCACCTCGCGCGCCGAACAGCTGGCGCGTCACGTGCTGGCCTATGGGCGCCCGCTGACGGTCGAAGAGCTGGTCGCCCGGATCGATGCGGTGAGCGTGGAATCGACCCGGAACGCGGCACGGGCGCTGCTGTCGCGCAGCCATCCCGCGGTCGTCGCCCTTGGCAGCGGAAGGGGTCTGGACACGGCGGTGGCTTTTGCGGAAGGATTGACCCGGCCGAAGGTCAAGGCGCGCCTTCATTGAGGGCTGCGGCGTACTGATTATCGCATGATCCGGAAAAGTGGGAACCGGTTTTCCGAGAAGATCATGCGCAAACAAAGAGATGAGATCATGATGCGATTTAGCTTAATCGCATCATGATCTAGGGTTCGGGCATCAGGGAGTATTGCACATGGCCCTGTTTCGTTTGCCATCCAGCGGACCGGCCGCGCTTGCCCCGCGCGGCCATGGCCTCTTGCTGCGCACGCCGCAGATGTCCGATTTTCTGCAATGGGCGCATTTGCGCGAATCCAGCCGGGAATACCTGACGCCGTGGGAGCCGATCTGGCCATCGGACGACCTGACCCGCGCCGGCTTCCGGCGCCGGCTGCGCCGCTATACCGAGGACATCGCCGCCGACAGATCCTATCCGTTCATCGTGTTTCGCGAATCCGACGGCGCGATGATCGGCGGCATCACGCTGGCGAACGTCCGCCGCGGCATCGTGCAGGCCGGCACCATCGGGTACTGGGTCGGAGAACCGCATGCGCATCGCGGCTACATGACGACCGCGCTGCGCGTATTGCTGCCCTCGCTGTTCGGCGAGCTCAATCTTCACCGCATCGAGGCCGCCTGCATCCCCTCCAATACGCCCTCGATCCGGGTGCTGGAGAAATGCGGCTTCAGCCGCGAAGGCCTGGCGCGGCGCTATCTCTGCATCAACGGCGTCTGGCAGGACCATCTGCTGTTCGGCCTGCTGCATGAGGATTTTCGCGGCTGACGCCGGGTTTTGCTGCGCCTTTTTCGTGCGCCTTGGGTTCGCCGCCATTGCGCTGCTATAACGCGGCCCCAAGGGGGACGAGGGTCGGATGGGGATGCCAGGGACGTCGAATGGGTGACAAGCATGTGATCATGAGGGCTGCCGCGTTTGGCAGCTGTCGCAGGATCGCGCTTCTGGCCGCGGTCTCATTTGCAACAGGTTACGGCATGTTGGCCGCGCCGGCGTCCTCGCAGTCGCTTGGCGATCGCTTCAAGAGTCTCTTTGGCGTAAGGCCGGAACAACCCGCCGAGGCGGCGCCGCCTGCCGAAGGCGAGACCGACTTGACCTGTCCTCCGGTCAGCATTCGCGCCGGCGCGTCGACCTATGCGGTGGCCGCGCCGGGCAAGCAGCCGGTCGGCAACGATCTGCGGGTTCAGGCCACCATCACGCGAACCGCGCGCGATTGCACGAAGAACGGCGACCAGATCACCGCACGGATCGGCATTCAGGGCCGCGTCATCGCCGGCCCGGCGGGCGCGCCTTCCACGGTCGAAATCCCGCTTCGCGTCGCGGTGGTGCAGGGCGGCGTGCAGGAGAAGACGATCGCCACCAAGGTCTACCGGACCACGGTATCGATGTCGGAGGACGGCAACGTCCCGTTTGCCCTGGTCGCCGAGGACTTGGTCTATCCGGTGCCGCTCGGCGCGGCCGGGGATTCCTACATCTTCTATATCGGCTTCGATCCGCAGGCGCTGAAACCGGAGCCCAAGCCGAAAGCGGCGAAGAAGGCGGAGAGCAAGAAGGCACAAAAGCCGCCGGAATGATCGCGGGCGGCTTTTGTCTTCGGGAAGGAAGTGCTCAGTTCAGCTTGGCGCGGACTTCGGCGATGCCCTTGGCCAAAAGCTCGTCGGCCATCTCGCCCTTCACCGATTGCGACAGGATGGTGGAAGCGGCAGCGACCGCGGCGTCGGCGGCGGCCGCGCGGACATCGGCCAGCGCCTGGGCTTCGGCCAGCGCGATCTTGCTCTCGGCGGTCTTGGTGCGCCGCGCGACGAAATCTTCCATCTTGGCCTTGGCTTCGCCGGCAATGCGCTCGGCTTCGGCTCTTGCGCTGGCAATGATGTCCTCGGCCTCGCGTTCGGCGCTGGCGCGACGCGCCTCATATTCCGCCAGCACCTTGGCGGCCTCTTCCTTGAGGCGGCGCGCATCGTCGAGTTCGGCCTTGATGCGCTCGCTGCGACGATCGAGCGTCTGCAGCACGGTGCGATGGACGCCGAGATAGGCGAACAGGCCCATCAGGATGACGAAGGCGACGGCGACCCAGAATTCCGGTTCGAAGAACATCGGCACTATCCCTTCAAGGAGGCGTCAACGGCGCGCTCTGTCGTCTTGCCGTCGGGCTGCACGCCGGTGAGCCGCTGCACGATCGCGGCGGCGGCGTCGGCGGCAATGCCGCGGACGTTGCTCATCGCCGCCTTCGCGCGTCGCCGCGATGGTTTTCTCGGCCTCGATGAGCTTGTGCGACAAACGCTCTTCCAGCGTCTTGCGCTCGGCCTCGGATGCCGCGTTGAGCTTTTCGCGGGTCTCGGCGCTGATCGCGTGCGCGCGGGCGCGCGCCGCAGCCAGTTCGTTTTCATAGGCTTTCAGCGCAGCGTCGGACTCGTCCTTCAGCTTCTGCGCCTCGGCCAGATCGCCCTCGATCGCGTTCTGACGCTGCGTCGAGCACGCTGCCGACGCGCGGCAGCGCGATTCGCGAAACGATCAGGTAGAGCGCGACGAAGGCGATGGCCAGCGACACCAGCTGCGAAGCGAAGGTGGAGGAGTTGAACGGAGGAAATGCTCCGCCGTGACCGCCATCGGCTTCGGTGTGAGCGCCGGTCTTCTGGCCTTTTGCTTCGCCACGACTCTCAGCCATGGAGTTCTCCTGTTGCTGTCATGCGCGCCGCCTTAAAAGACGACGCGAAGGGAACAGCCTTAGAGCGGAACGAACAGCAGGAGCAGCGCGATCAGCAGCGAGAAGATGCCGAGCGCTTCGGTCACGGCGAAGCCGAAGATCAGGTTGCCGAACTGGCCCTGGGCGGCGGACGGATTGCGCACCGCGGCGGCGAGGTAGTTGCCGAAGATGACGCCTACGCCGACGCCCGCACCGCCCATGCCGATGCACGCGATGCCCGCGCCGATGAGTTTTGCTGCTGCCGGATCCATTTTTAGCTCCTTGAGGAAAGAAAGACGAAGGGTGGGTGGGAATTCCCGGGACCGTTTAGTGTCCCGGATGAATGGCGTCGTTGAGATAGATGCAGGTCAGGATCGCGAACACATAGGCCTGCAGGAACGCGACCAAGAGTTCGAGCGCGGTGAGCGCCACGGTGAGCGCGAGCGGGGCGATGCCGCCGATCCAGCCGATGGCGCCGAGCGAGAAACCGAGCATGGCGACGAAGCCCGCGAACACCTTGAGCGCGATATGGCCGGCCAGCATGTTGGCGAACAGACGCACGCTGTGCGAGATCGGCTTCAGGAAGAACGAGAAGATCTCGATGAAGACGACGAGCGGCAGGATGTAGATCGGAATGCCCGACGGCACGAAGATCTTGAAGAATTTCAGGCCGTTCTTGTAGAGGCCGTAAATCAGCACGATGAAGAACACCAGCAGTGCGAGCGTCGCCGTGATGATGATGTGGCTCGAGACCGTGAAGGTGTAGGGAATGATGCCGACCAGGTTCGAGACGCAGATGAACATGAACAGCGAGAAGACCAGCGGGAAGAACTTCATGCCCTCCGCGCCGGCGGTGCTGCGGATCATGGAGGCGACGAACTCGTAGCTGATTTCGGCCATCGACTGGAAACGCCCGGGCACCAGCTGCCGCCCGGCAACGCCGCCGATCATCAGGATCGAGATCACCGCTACCGCCAGGAACATGTAGAGCGACGAGTTGGTGATGGCGATCGTCTGATTGCCGATATGGCCGATCGTGAACAGCGGTTCGATGTTGAACTGGTGGATCGGGTCGATTTTCATCCGCGCGGCTCTTGGTCCTCCGGCTTTCCTGCCGGCAATCGAATTTCAAAGGCCAGGACTTCCCGTCAGCGCTCAGCGCCTGCCTGGGGTCACGCCCGCAGACCTCACCACGTTGACCACGCCGGCGACAAAGCCGAGCAGAAAAAACACGATGAGACCGAATGGCGATGTCGACAACAAGCGGTCGAATCCCCAGCCAATCACCGCTCCGACAACAACGCCGGCGATCAACTCCGAAGAAAGCCGGAAACCGCGCGCCATCGCCGAGGCTCTGGCAGCTCCGTCTCCACTTCCAGATCCGGGTTGGTCAGTCCTGATTTTGCGGTTGTCCCGAATTTCGGACAAACGGTGATCCAGACTTCCGAGCCTTGCGGAAAGCGCAGCTTCGTCGGACGATTTATCGCGACTTCCATTTCCGCTGTCTTTCGTGCCGTCCGCCATGCTGTGGAGACCCGAAACGATGCCGCAGTAGATGGAAATTACGCCCCGTCACCCTCAAAAGCCGCGCGGACCATACTGACCGCCTCCAACCAAGTCAAGATTGCGTCGTAACCACTTAGTAAACTGATTTCATTGGTTTATTCAGGCTAAATCGAACGCGGGCGGAGCCGTCGCGGCACCGCAATCGCTGGCTCGGGCGGCGATCGATCTTGCACGGTACCGGTCGGTCTGTTGGGATGTCCGGTAGCATCCAGATTGAACTCGGGAGCCCGCATGCCGCGTCAGGTCGATTACTATTTTTCGCTTCAATCTCCGTTTGCCTATATCGGGCACGGTCCTTTTCGGGAAGTCGCAAATACCCACGGCCTCCAGGTCAATCACAAGCCGGTGGTGCTGGTCGATCTGTTCTCCGAAACCGGTGGCTTGCCGCTGGCCAAGCGCCATCCGGTGCGGCAGCGCTATCGGATGGTCGAACTGCAGCGCTGGCGCGACAAGCGCGGCCTGAAGTTTCATGTTCAGCCGGCGAATTGGCCGTTCAACGCGCGGCTCGCCGACGGCGTTGTGATCGCGGCGCTCGAGGCCGGCCGCGATCCCGATGCCTTTCTGCGGCGGGCCTATGCGGCGGTATGGGAAGACCAGCTCAATCTCGCCGATCCGGCGACGCTGGTTAGGATCGCCGACGATACGGGACTTCCCGGCAAGCAATTGGTCGAGCGTTCGGGATCCGACGAGATCAGCGCGGCCTACGAGCAAAACCGCCAGGATGCGCTGGCGGCGGACGTGTTCGGATCGCCGGCCTATGTGCTCGATGGCGAGGTATTCTGGGGACAGGATCGGATCGAATTGCTCGCGGACGCGTTGAAGTCAGGGCGCGCGCCTTATCGCGCGCAGGTGTAGGATCAAGCGCAGGACAGGAAGATCTTATCGGGTTTTGAGGTGGAGCAATCCCATGATGACAGCGACACCGCCCTCGAAATTCTCCTACTCGCTACCGCCGCTGCAGCAGTGCTTGTTTGCCTCGGTGGATCAGGCTCGGCCGCCGCGGCATCGATGCCGGATACCGAGAACGGCCGTTATGCGCTGGCGCCGGTCGCCGACGGCGTACTCAGGTTGGATACCCGCACCGGCGCCGTCTCGACCTGCAACAACACCGGCGCCGGCTGGGCCTGCTATGCGGTGCCCGACGAACGCGCAGCGCTCGACGCGGAAATTGGCCGGTTGCAGGCCGACAATGAGAAGCTCAAGACAGAACTGGCGGCGCGCGAGCCGACCGTCCCCGGCAAGATCGACGAGCCGCTGCCGAAGGCGGACTCGTTGAAGAAGCCTGAGCCGAAGGTGGCCGAGGGCGAGCGCAAGATCGAAATTCCGCTGCCAAGCGACCGCGACATGGATCGCATGATGTCGTTCCTCGAGCGGGCGTGGCGGCGGCTGGTCGAGATCGCCAACCGGATGCAGAAGGACGTCTCCGGCAAGATTTGAGGTGCCGGCGCTCTTTCCGCTTGTCGTCCCCGCGAAAGCGGACCCATGCGCCCGCGGCCGGTCGATTTTGGGCGATGGCGCTCGATGCCTTTCGTAACAACCAACGCCTGTGGTCATGGTCCCGCTTTCGCCGGGAACGACGAGTGGAGATGTTCGATGACTTCACCCAAATCGCTCTCCCGCTCCGCGCCATCGACCGTCGGCGCCAGCTCCATCGTGTCCTCGGTGCTGACGGTGCAAACCACCGGGCGCGGCTTTACCGATCTCACCGCCGAGATCGCCAAATTCGTGCGCGAGGCACGCGCGCGAGAAGGCGCGGTGACGCTGTTCATCCGCCACACCTCGGCGTCGCTGACGATCCAGGAAAACGCCGATCCGTCGGTGCTGAAGGATTTGACGACGGTCGCTCGAACCGGCTTGCGCCGGAGAACGCCGGGTGGGTCACGACACCGAAGGCCCCGATGACATGCCGGCGCATGTCAAGACCATGCTGACGGCGACATCGCTGCAGGTGCCGGTGCTGAATGGCGCACTCGCGCTCGGAACGTGGCAGGCGATCTATCTGATCGAGCATCGCGCCCGCCCGCATCGGCGCGAGATCGTGCTGCAGTTTGTCGGCGCCACGGCGTAACGCAAAACAAACCGGCCGCGGATCGCTCCGCGGCCGGTTGGTTGCCTGCGTTTTGTCCAGCGGCGGTCGCCGCGGCAAACCGATCAGTTCGATCTGATATCGACGTCCTTGGTTTCCGGCACGAAGAAGAAACCGACCACCGCGGTGATCGCGGCGAAGATGATCGGATACCAAAGGCCCGCGTAGATATCGCCGGTCGAGGCCACGATCGCAAAGGACGTCGCGGGCAGCAGTCCGCCGAACCAGCCGTTGCCGATGTGATAGGGCAGCGACATCGAGGTGTAGCGGATCTTGGTCGGGAACAGTTCGACCAGCATCGCCGCGATCGGCCCGTACACCATGGTGACGAAGATCACCAGGATGAACAACAGTCCGATGATCGCCGCAACCTGCGGACGGAAGATATCGAACGGGTTCGACATCTTGACGATGCCAGCGTCGCCCGCCTTCGGATAACCCGCGGCGGCGACGGCTGCGGCGACGGCCGGGTTGCCGGCTTTCGCGTCGGGGTAGGGCACGTCCTTACCATTCACCACCACCTTCACGCCGGAACCGGGGGGGCCGTAGACCGTCGAGTACTTAATCGATGACTGGGCCAGGAAGGCGCGGGCGGTATCGCACGGGGAGGTGAATACGCGGGTGCCCACCGGGTTGAACAGATCGCCGCAACCTGTGGGATCGGCAACGACCTCGACCTTGGTAGCTTCGATGGCCTTTTCCAGCGCCGGGTTGGCATTGGTGGTGATCATCCGGAAGATCGGGAAGAAGGTCAGTGCCGCGATCAGGCAGCCTGCAAGAATGATCGGCTTGCGGCCGATCTTGTCCGACAACGCGCCGAACACGATGAAGAAGCCGGTGCCGAACAACAGCGACCACGCGATCAGAAGGTTGGCGGTATAGCCGTCAACCTTCAGAATCGATTGCAGGAAGAACAGCGCGTAGAACTGGCCGGTATACCAGACCACGCCCTGACCCATGGTGCCGCCGATCAGCGCGAGTATGACGATCTTGGCATTGCTCCAGTTGGCGAAGGCTTCGGTCAGCGGGGCCTTCGAGCCTTTGCCCTCGTCCTTCATCTTCTGGAATACCGGCGATTCGTTGAGTCGCAGCCGGATCCAGACCGAGATGCCGAGCAGGACGACCGATACCAGGAACGGGATACGCCAGCCCCAGGCAGCGAAGTCGGCCTCGCCGATCGCTGTGCGGGTGAACAGGATCACCAGCAGCGACAGGAACAGGCCCAGTGTAGCGGTGGTCTGAATGAACGAGGTGTAGTAGCCGCGTTTGCCCTGCGGCGAATGCTCGGCCACATAGGTGGCGGCCCCGCCATATTCGCCGCCGAGCGCCAGACCTTGCGCCAGTCGCAACGCGATCAGAATGACCGGCGCGGCAAAGCCGATGGTTGCCGCGTTAGGCAACAGGCCGACGATGAACGTCGACAGACCCATGATCATGATGGTGACGAGGAAGGTGTATTTTCGTCCGACGATATCGCCGATGCGTCCGAAGACGATGGCGCCGAAGGGGCGCACCAGGAAGCCTGCGGCAAAGGCGAGCAGCGCGAAGATATCGCGCGTCGCCGGCGGATAGGCCGAGAAGAATTGCGCGCCGATAATGCTGGCGAGCGATCCGTAAAGATAGAAATCATACCATTCGAAAACGGTCCCGAGCGACGAAGCGAGAATGACGAAGCGTTCGTCTTTCGTCATTCCTCCGGACCTGGGCGACGTTGCAGCTATTGTGGACATCTTGGATCGCTCCCGAAATCGTTGATGCAAACTTCGCCCGATGCGCCGAACTTGGCCGGATTGAGCCATGGGCTTCGATTCACGGTAACATCGCCGTGAAAGCTCGCCCAATAAGACTTTCGGCCCTCTACACGCCTGGTTCGGACAATCCGAAAGTCGCATGCAGCGGACGCTGTTCCCGGCACGGGCCCTATTGCGGCGCACAAACCGCAGGGGTTAACCGCTTGACCGCATGAGAAGATTGCGCGCTTGCATGCAACCACTCGTCAGGGGACAATTGCGGCCTCCACAACGCGGCCACCGGGTTTGCCGCAACGCTTGCAAGAAATAAATGACCGCCACTGTCAGCACGCACCTCGTCATTGCCGATGACCATCCGCTGTTTCGCGATGCGCTGCGACAGGCGGTCGCAACCGTCGTGGCCTCGGCGACGATCGACGAAGCCGGATCGTTCGACGAACTGACCGCGCTGCTCGAGCGGGATTCCGACGTCGATCTGATCATGCTCGATCTGACCATGCCGGGAATCTCCGGCTTCTCCGGGCTGATTTATCTGCGCGCGCAATATCCGGCGATCCCGGTGGTGATCGTATCCGCCAGCGACGATGTCGGCACCATCCGCAAGTCGCTGGATTTCGGCGCCTCGGGATTCATTCCCAAGCGGTTCGGGGTCGAGACCTTGCGCGACGCGATCGTGAAGGTGATGGATGGCGACGTCTGGATACCGCCGGACACCGATCTATCGGCCGCCGCCGATCCGGATATGGCTCGCCTGCGCGACCGGCTGGTGACGCTGACCCCGCAGCAGGTGAGGGTGTTGATGATGCTGTCGGAAGGCCTGCTCAACAAGCAGATCGCCTATGAGCTTGGCGTGTCCGAAGCGACGATCAAGGCGCATGTATCGGCGATCCTGCAAAAGCTCGGCGTCGAGAGCCGCACCCAGGCGGTGATCGCCGCGGCGAAAATTGCCGGCGGCCAATGGCGGCAAGACACGCCGTCGCCGGAATAGATCAGCTCACGAGATCAGCTCGCCTATTCCGCGGCCAGCATCTGCTGGGTGCGCCATTGACCCAGCAAGGCCCTCAAGGACGCCGGTTTGACCGGCTTGTTGAGCACCGCAATGTTCTCTTCCCGCGCCGCCGCCCGCACATGCGGACTGCGATCGGCGGTGATCAGGATCGCCGGAATATTCTCGCCGAACCGGCGGCGAATGTCCCGGATCGCGGCGACGCCGTTGCCGCGGTCGAGGTGATAGTCGACCAGAAGACCGGTAACCTGTCCGCCCGCGGCCTCGATCGGCCCGATCGCGGCCTCGGGATCGGCCACCGCAATCACCTTGGCGTCCCAGGCGGTCAGCAGCGTCCTCATGCCGTCCAGGATCGCCGGGTCGTTCTCGATACAAACGACGAGGGCACCGCTCATCGGCGTCCTGGAAAGCGGGGTCGCGCTGGTGACGGCCGCGGTGTAATTGATCGCTTTTGCGATCGGCACCGTTACCGAAAAAAACGAGCCGCCGCTGACATTGGAGTCGAGCGCAATGCCGTGGTTGAGGACGCGCGCAAGGCGCTCGACGATCGACAGTCCCAGTCCAAGGCCGCGTGCAATCCGCGCGCCCTGCTCCAGCCGGTGGAACTCCTTGAAGATCTCGCTGCGCTTGAGAGTGGGAATGCCGACGCCGGTGTCGTAAACGCCGAGTTGCAGCGACTGGCCGTGGCGCCGGCAACCGACCAGTACGCGCCCGCGCGGGGTATATTTGATGGCGTTGGAGATCAGGTTCTGCATCAGCCGCCGCAGCAGCAGACGATCGGATGCCACCGGCAGCGAGCAGGGCACGAAAGTCAGCTTCAGTCCCTTGGCGCGTGCGATCGGCGCAAATTCGATTTCCAGCGAGCGCATCAGGTCGCCGATCTTGAAACTGGTGATCGAAGGCGTCATGGCGCCGGCGTCGAGCCGCGAAATATCCAGGAGAGCCCCGAGGATTTCTTCGATCGCCTCCAGCGAATCGTCGATGTTTTCGACCAGGCGAGAATCCTCGCCGCCGTTTTGGCGCTCGACCAGGCTCGTCACATAGAGCCGCGCCGCATTCAACGGTTGCAGGATGTCGTGGCTCGCCGCCGCCAGAAAACGCGTCTTCGAGATGTTGGCGTCCTCGGCGGTGCTCTTGGCCAGCGCCAGTTCCGAATTCAGCCGGGTGAGCTCCTCGGTACGATCCCGCACACGCTTTTCCAGGGTGGCATTGGCGCGTTCCAGCGCTTCGGCGGCCTCGAAGGACGGCGTGACGTCGGAAAAGGTGATGACCAGTCCGCCGCCGGGCATCCGGTTGCTGCGCACCTCGATCACCATGTGACGGTCGGGAAGACGTTCCAGATACGGCTTGCCTTCGGTGGTATAGGCGGCCAGCCGCCTTTCCAATAACGCGTGGCTGTCGCCCAGACCCGCGGGGCTGATCGACTCCATGAATTCCAGGATTTCCTGGAGCGGAATCCCGATCTGCACGAGGTGCAGCGGCAACCCAAGAATTTCGCCGAACTGCCGATTTGAACAGATCAGCTGCAACTCCGCGTCGAACACCGCGATACCCTGCCGCACATGGTTCAGCGCGGTCTGCAATATCTCGCGATTGAAGTGCAGCGCGGCGTGGGAATCGTCGAGCAGTTTGAGCGCGGCCTTGGCGGAGACGGTACGCTTGCGCAGCATCAGCGACATCACCAGACGCGAGGAGGCCGCGCCGATCGACGACGCGATCAGGTGCTCCGCATGCTGCAGCAGTTCGAAATCGGCCGGCGCCGCCGGGTCGAGGCGGGTGTTGTGGGTGACTGCAAAGGCTTCGAACGCATGATGCGCGCGATCGGGGCCGAGGTACTGCGCCACCGTGCTCTGAATATCCTGCACCGTCACCGTGGTGCGCCAGCGGCGGAACGTCGGCGTCGTCGGCGCGAGCGTATCGGGCACAAACAGGTCCGCCTGCAACCGTTCGATCGAGGATGGCTCGCGCGCGAGCGACAGCACGATATAGGTCAGCAGGTTAAGCGAGAGCGACCACAGAACGCCATGCAGAAGCGGCGGCAGATCGGCGCCGAACAGGGCTTGCGGGCGCAATGCTTCGATGCCGAACAACCCGTGCTGCAGCAGCAAGAGGCCGGCGGGACTGCCGCCCAAAAAGCTCGGAATAAACAGGGTATAGCTCCACACGGCAATGCCGACCAGCATGCCCGCCATGGCGCCGCGCGCGGTCGCGCGCCGCCAGAACAGGCCGCCGAAAAAAGCCGGGGCAAGCTGCGCGATGGCCGCGAAAGACAACAGCCCGATCGACGCCAATTGTGCGTTGCCCAGTGCACGATAGTAGAAATAGGCCATCACCATGATGGCGAAAATCGCGAAACGGCGAACCCTGAGCAGGAAGTCGCCAAAGTCCCGCTCGCCCGCGCGCGATTGCGGACCGCGCTGCAGCACCAGCGGCACCACGATGTCGTTCGAGACCATGATCGAAAGCGCGACGCATTCGACGATCACCATGGCGGTTGCCGCCGACAGGCCGCCGATGAAGACGCCGACGCTGAGCAATACGGCATTGCCCTCGATCGGCAGCGCCAGCACAAACATGTCGCTGTCGACCGCGCCGAACGGAAAGGTCACCAGACCGGCGATAGCGATCGGGATCACGAACAGGTTGATGGCGACCAGATACAGCGGAAACAGCCAGCGTGCCCGGCCTACCTCGGCGTCGCTGGAATTCTCCACCACGCTGACGTGAAACTGGCGCGGCAGCAGCATGATCGCGCAAAACGACAACAGCACCATGGTCAGGAAATTGCCGGCCGATGGCGTGTAGTTGATGGCGCGCACCGCTTCCGGCGTCTTCATCGCGCGCTCGATCAGTTCGAACGGGCCGAACAACAAGAACGTGACGCATATGCCGGCCGCAAGAAAGGCCACCAGTTTCACGATGGATTCGGTGGCGACCGCCAGCATCAGGCCATGCTGATGTTCCGTCGCGTCGCTCTGGCGGGTTCCGAACAGCACCGCGAAGGCCGCCATCGCCAGCGTCACGATCAGCGCCATATCGCCGATGATCGGAACAGAGGCGATGGCCTGGTCTTCGCTGAGGATGGTTTCGAGCGACGACGCCACCGCCTTGAGCTGGAGCGCGATGTAGGGCACCGATCCGATGATCGCGATCACCGCCACCGTCGCGGCAACCGCCTGGCTCTTGCCGTAGCGGGCGGCGATGAAATCGGCGATCGAGGTGATGTTCTGCGATTTGGCGAGCTGGATCACGCGGCGCAGCAGCGGCGTGCAGAGCCCGATCATCAGGATCGGACCGATATAGATCGCAAGAAAATCGACGCTGGTGCGGGAGGCGAATCCGACCGAACCGAAAAACGTCCACGACGTGCAATAGATTGCCAGCGAGAGCGGATAGATCAGCGTGCCGGCGCGGCCGCGCTGCGTCGGCGACATGCGGTCGCCATAGCTCGCAACCAGAAACAGGAACCCGATATAGCCGAATGCGGCTGCGATCACGCCCCAGTCGTGCAGCATCGCTGCTTACTCCCTTAACCATTTTGGCGTGCGCATTGACCTGGGCTAGCGCAAGCCACCGCCGTCGCAGGGAGGGAGTATAGCCGGATTGAACCGGCAAAGCATCGCCATGTCGCCGGCCCAAGGGCCGGTTTCGCGGCAGGGTGAGAGGGTAGGGGCTATTCGGCCGCCAGGGATTTCTCGTGAAGCGGCAGACCGAGGCGCTCCCAGACCTGCAGCAGCGCTTCGGCAAGCTGATCGATCAATCCGTCATCGTGGTAGGGCGAAGGCGTGATCCGCAGCCGCTCGGTGCCCTTGGCGACGGTCGGATAGTTGATCGGCTGGATGTAGATGTCGTGCTCTTCCAGCAGGATGTCGCAGGCCCGCTTGCATTTTTCGGGGTTGCCGACGAACAGCGGCACGATATGGGTGTCGCTCGACATCACCGGCAGCCCGGCGGCAGTCAGGATCGCCTTGACGCGGGCGGCGCGATCCTGGTGGCGGTCGCGCTCCCAGCTCGAGGTTTTGAGGTGCCGGATCGCAGCGGTCGCAGCGGAACAGATCGCCGGCGGCAGCGAGGTCGTGAAGATGAAGCCGGGAGCATAGGAACGAACGGCATCGATGATGTCGGAATTTGCGGCGATATAGCCGCCGAGGCAGCCGAACGCCTTGGCAAGCGTGCCTTCCAGAATATCGATGCGGTGCATGACGCCGTCGCGCTCGGCAATGCCGCCGCCGCGCGGACCATACATGCCCACCGCATGAACCTCGTCGACATAGGTCATGGCGCCATAGCGCTCGGCGAGATCGCAGATCTTCGAAAGCGGCGCGATATCGCCGTCCATCGAATACAGGCTCTCGCAGGCGATCAGTTTTGGCCGGTCGGGGCCGGCGGCGCGCAGCAATTCCTCGAGATGCGCCATGTCGCTATGGCGAAAAATCTGGCGCTCGCAGCCGGACTGGCGGATGCCTTCGATCATCGAATTGTGGTTGAGCGCATCCGAGAGGATCAGGCAATTCGGAATGAGCTTGCCGATGGTCGCGATGCCGGTCTGGTTCGAGACGTAGCCCGAGGTGAACAACAGCGCCGCTTGCTTGCCGTGCAGGTCGGCCAATTCCTGCTCGAGCTGCACCAGGGGATGATGGTTGCCCGCGATGTTGCGGGTGCCGCCGGCGCCGGTGCCGACGCGGGTGGCGGTCTCGATCATGGCGCCGACCACCTTGGGGTGCTGCCCCATTCCGAGGTAGTCGTTGGAGCACCACATCACGACGTTGCGGGGCCCCTTCGGGGAATGCCACACCGCATGCGGGAATCGGCCGGCGATCCGCTCGAGGTCGGCGAAAACCCGGTAGCGCCGCTCATCGTGCAGGCGGTTGAGGGCGGTCGTGAAGAACCTGTTGTAATCCATCGTAAAAACCTGGAACGGAAGCCGGAACTGGAGGGCCTGGAACCGGTATTTAGAGCCTTTCCAGGATTGATGTCGAGGCAGAATCGGGTTTTGGCAATGCCGGATGCGCGCAACAAAACTTGATCCCATGCGCCGTTGTAGATGGCGGTTCGGCCGAGCGAACCCGTCCATGGGCTGACGTTGAGGGTCGAAAGCGCGTGCGGGCGCCGCCAGTGTCCAGATTCACGCGCGGGATATTTGTCCATCCACCGAATAGCGTCCCGCGCCTTGCAGCGCGAGCAGCAGGAAACCACCGATGATGGCGAGGTTCTTGTAGAAATGCGCCATGTTGGCGCCGCGCGCCCCTCCCTGCATGTCCCAGAAATTATGGGCAAAGAACTCGACGAAGAGGAGATAGGCGACGAATGCGTAGGCGACCCAGCGGGTCTTGAAACCGGCCAGGATTGCAAGTCCGCCCACCAGCTGGATCGTCGCGATCAAATAGCCGAACCAGGTCGGGGGCGCCATGCCACCGGCGACGACGTCGAAGAAGCGCTTCAGCGCCGCTTGATTGAAGTTGACCCAGGACTTGACATCGGCAAACGCCAGATAGCCGTAAACAATGAACACCGCCGACAACACGATGCGGCTGATCAAATTCAATACGTCAGGCATTGTCGTCCTCCCCTGCCCGGCTTGAGAACATCGTGCCGGCTCCCATTGGCGCCCATGATGGATGGCCGCAGGCCGCTTGGCAATTCCGCAGCGGCAGTCGGTCGGCGATGCGGTCGCTATCAGCTGGAAAGCGGACGTGGTTCGGACGTGCCGTTTCGGGAGCGATTGGACCCCGGACCGAACTCTCCACGCTCCCATACCAACCTATTGTCTGCGCGGGTTCGTGACGGGACAGCGGCGTTTGGGAGTGATAACCGTGATTGGCGTTGAGGTGGCGGAAGTACATCGCGATGCACCCGTTCAATGACGCCGAAGTGGCCAGGCGGCTGCTCGATCATCTGGCGCACGCCTTCGGGTGCCCGGACGCGGTGTATCTAGCCGGGCCAGTGCGCATTCAGGGCGGCTTTGACGCTGCGATTTTTGGCTTCACACTCGATCGTGTTACCCCTCCTTTGGTGGGGCCGTTGATCCTGCGCCTCAGTCATGCCAACGCCGATCCGGGGCGGGTGAAGCTGGAAACCATTGTCCAGAATACTCTCGCCGAAATGGGCTTTCCCGCACCCCGCGTGATAGTGACGGAAAGCGATCCGGACCTCCTCGGCGGACCCTTCATGGTCATGACCCGACTATCGGGACAAACCCTGGCCCATGGTATCGAGGGTTTGGGCGCCGGCACTTCCCTTGTCGGGCAGCTGCAGTTGCTGTTCAACCTTCCGGCCATCCTCGCCCGGATAATCGACCAATGGGTAGACATGCAGATCCGCCTGCATCAATTGCCGGCCGAAACCCTGCTGCGGGCAGTAACGGCGGCGGGCATCGACGCGGGAGCCATTACCTTCGAGGGCCAGTTGGCACGGCTCAGGACGATTGTCGGGCGGTGCGCTCTCACCGGACTGCAACCCGGCCTTGCCTGGCTGGACGATCATCGACCTTCGAAGGCGCGAGACGCGGCGATCTGCCATGGCGATTTCCACCCGCTCAACATCCTTGCCGACAAGAATGAGCCCACCGGGGTCATCGACTGGGCCAATGCAGTCATTGCAGAGCCCGCCATGGATGTGGGTTCAGCGATCGCCAACATGTCCGCCGTTCCGCTTCCTCTGCCATGGGCATTGCGTGTTACGGCACGCGCGATTATCGGCGCGGCTCTACGACGCTACGAGCGCACGTACCGGGCGCTCCGGCCGCTCGATGATCAGGCCGTGCTCTACTATGAGGTCTTCCGCGCCGTCGCCCAGCTGGTTTGGGTCGGTCAGGCGAGGGCCGCCGGGCGAGCAGGCGGCGGTGCCTTCCATTCGGCAGCCGGAGTCGGCAACCTGATCGCTCTGATCAGGAAGCTAAGCGGGGTATCGTTATGGCTCGAGAAGCGCGCGTGACAACGTGCATGCTGTGCTACGTCCCGTGGACGGGACTGCGCCTTTAGGGTGCTTCAAAAGCGCGTCACGTCGTCCTGAAACGGAGCACGCCGTCGGCTTCCTCGGCGGTCAGGCGCCCCTCGACCAGCATGTAGTTGACATGGGCGATCAGTTCGCCGGCGGCAAATCCCATCTGGTGCACGTCGAGTGCGTGCTTGTGGAACACCACCGGCACCAGTTCCTTGGATGTTTTCGGTAACTCCCGGCATGCCTCGGCGATCAGTCTGCAGCGATCCTCGTGATGATCGGCCAACTGCTTGATGCGTGTCTTCAATCCGTAAAACGGCACGCCGTGGCCGGGCAGCACGATGACGTCATAGGGCAGGGTCGTGGTGAGGCTCGCCAGTGAGGCGAGATACTCCCCGAGCGAGTTCTGGTCGGGCTCCACCGCCCAGACGCTGACATTGGGTGAAATCTTGCTCAGCACCTGGTCGGCGGACAGGAACAGTTTGTCGGCGGCGCAATACAGCATCACCTGGTCGAGCGCATGGCCGCCGCCGGTGATGACCTTGAAGCGCCGCGTGCCGATGGAAATTTCGTCGCCATGCGAGATGCGGCGATAGGACGGCGGCAGGATCGAAACCCGCTTCAAATAATCCTGGCCACGGCCGAGCAATTTGTCGGTCAGGCTCTCGTCCATGCCGTGGCGGCGGAAGAACAGCCGCTGCGCGTTTCGGCGCTCTTCGGTGCCGCGGTTCTGATGGTAGACCGATTGCAGATATTCGACCTGCGACATATGCAGCGGGCAGTTGAAGCGCTCGACGATCCATCCGGCGAGACCGACATGATCGGGATGCGAATGGGTCACGATCAGCCGCGTGATCTTGACGTGAGCCAGCGGGCCCTCGAACAGCGCGGTCCAGGCCGCGATCGATTCCTCGTTGCCGAATCCGGAATCCACCATCGTCCAGCCCTCGCCGTCGGCGAGCAGATAGATGTTCACGTGGTTGAGGCGGAACGGCAATTTGAGCCGGACCCACAATACGCCCGGCATCACCTCGACGACCTGATCCGGACCGGGATGGTTTTCCCAGGGGTATCGCAGCGCCTCGGCCGAGGAGTGAACGGTGTCTGTTCTTGAGTGCATCGTTTTGCGTCGCAATGTCCTGCTATCGGCTTAGCCGCACATTCGGCGCGGCGCCAGCCGAAAAAATAAAGCCGGGTTTGGACAAAATACATGGGGAGCCGATTTAGGCCGTCATTCCGGGCTGATGCGAAGCACCGGACCTCAGATGTGCAAGGATTCCCCGATGGGCAATTGCACATCCGAGGTTCTGGTGCTTACGCACCATCCCGGAATGACCGATCCGACATTGCCGCTCGGGCTTCTAAGCCGCCCGGATGTTGCTCAGGAAGGCGTCGATCTCCGCGCGGAGAACGTCGGCTTCGCGGCGCAGCGCGCTGGAGGCGCTCAGCACCTCGCCGGCGGCCGATCCGGCTTCGGCGGAAGCGGTGGAGACGCCGACGATGTTGCTGGAAACCTCGGCTGTGCCGCCGGCGGCGTGCTGAACGTTGCGGGCGATCTCGCGCGTCGCCGCGCCCTGCTCCTCCACCGCCGCCGCGATCGCGGTGGTGACGTCGTTGATCTCGCCGATGGTCTGCCCGATGTTCCTGATGGCGCCGACCGCCGACGTCGTCACCTGCTGCATGCTGGCGATCTGTGCGCGAATTTCGTCGGTGGCCTTCGCGGTCTGGTTGGCGAGGCTTTTTACCTCGGAGGCGACCACCGCAAAGCCGCGGCCGGCTTCGCCGGCGCGCGCGGCTTCGATGGTGGCGTTGAGCGCGAGCAGGTTGGTCTGCGAAGCGATCACCTGAATCAGATCGACCACGACGCTGATGCGGCTGGCGTTGTCGGCAAGACCTTGCATGGTGGCGTCGGTTGCCCCTGCTTCTTCGACGGCCTTGCGGGCGATCTGCGCCGAAGTGACCACCTGGCGGCCGATTTCGGCGATCGACGAGGACAATTCCTCGGTGCCGGCCGACACCGTCTGCACGTTGACCGAGGTTTCCTCGGCGGCGGAGGCCACCGCGTTCACCAGCGCGCTGGACTGGTCAGCGGTCGCCGACATGCTTTGCGCCGTGGCCTGCATGGAATTGGCCGATTTCTGCAGGCCGTCCAGCGCGGTGCGGACGGTTGCCTCGAATTCGGCAATCCGGGTCTCCATGCGGGAGGCGCGTTCGGTCTTGCCGATGCGGTCCCTGTCCTGATCGGCGGAGAGCGCGCGGGCCTCGATCATGCTCTCGCGGAAAATCTGCAGCGAATTCGCCATCGACGCGATCTCGTCGCGCTGGGTCGAGCGATAGATTTCCGACTCGAGGTCGCCGTCCGACAGAAGCTGCATCGAGCGTTGCAGATGGCCGATCCGGCGCAGGACGCTGCGGCCGACATAGAGCCAGACGAACAGCACGGAACCGACCAGGGTGAGGGCGCCGAGCGCCAGCATGACCGTGGTCGCGAGCGAGATCTCCTTGCGGGCCTGCCAGGTCGAGGCGTCGGTCTCGCTCTGCACGCCGCTGACCAGTTGCTGCACGCTGATGCCAAGACCGACATTGAGCTTGCGGGTTTCGTCGAGCACGAGCTGGCCGTAATCGTTGGCGTCCAGTTCCTTCTGGCGAAGTTTGAAGACCCCGCTCTTGCCCTCGCCCAGCGCCAGCAATTTCAGCGCTGCGTCCTTGAGCGCCCTGGTCGTGGAGTTTTGCGGCAGCAAATCGAGGTTCGACTTGAGGCGGGCCTGCGCGGACTTGAAGTCCTTTTCGATGGCTTCGAGCGTAGCGCTGCTGCTTGCCGAGAGGGCTGCGGTCATCTCGGATGCCATCAGGTTGCCGCTGGCGACGGCGTTGCCGAGCTGGTCGATGGTCCGCGCCACCTGGATTGCATCATCCTGAGAAAGCATGGCGGAGCCGAGGATGGCGTTGATCTGGATTTGGGCGTCCAGCATCGCAGGGTTGGCGGCGGCAACGAACTCCGCCTGCGCGCTGCGCAGCGCATCGTATTGCTTCTCATGCTGCGCGACGACTTCCAGCCGCTCGCGGGCGGCCGCGACCAGGCTTTTGATGGTATCGTCGATGTTCCTTACGGTTTCAGTGAGAGCGGCGACGACCGCCTTGTCGGCGCCGAGTTCGATCACCTCGCCGAGCTTGTCGAAGGTGACCGCCTGGGTTTCCTTCATTTTTTTGGAGCGTTCGTTCAGCGCCTCCTCGCTGCGCGAGGCCAACAGCGCCGGCCCCTGACTGGCAAGGCTTGCGCTCTGGGCGGAAAGCTGCAGGCTGGCCGCGAGACGGGGAATGTCCCGTGCGCTCAGATCGACCATCCGCTCGCCGAGATGTCCCAGTACCATGCCGGCGCCGGCGCTGATGAGGAGACCCATGCCCGCGATCACGGCGAAGGCTGCGAACAGGCTTGCCCTGACGCCCCATTGCAGCGCCAAGAATCGCGAGCGCCAGCCAGGTTTACCGATCGTGAATAGGCCCGCCATGTCGCCCCCGCCCAAGCCATCCGTCTGAATCGCGACCGGCAGTATCGCGTTACCCGGTTAATAAAATCGGGAGCATTGGCAGGATTTGCGGGATTTTTGCCGATCAAGACAAAAAAGGCCGGCGCAAAGGCCGGCCTTTTCAGGGTTGTGATTGCCGCGATCAGTATCCGGCGACGGCGGGCCGGCCCCAGTTGAAGCGGTAATTCAGGCCGGCCTTCAGCGTATGCTCGTCGTCACGGAATCGGACGCCGACGATCGGGGCGGGGCCGGTCGTGAATGTGGTGTCGCCGAAATTGTAGTACTGGTATTCGACCTTGGCCGACCAGTTCGGCGCGAACATGTATTCGAGGCCAGCGCCCACGGTGTAGCCGTCGCGATGATTGCCGTTGGTCGCGAACGCCTGCGGCACGCCGCCGACGCTTACATTGAGGTTGTTGCCATCCTTCCACCCATAACCGCCCTTGGCGTAGAGCAGCGCCGGGCCCCAGGTGTAGCCGAGGCGGCCGGTGACCGATCCAAGCTGGTCGCTGTTGGAGGTGACGAGAACGCCGCCGGGGAACAGCACGCCGTTGTTGCTGTTGCCGAGCCAGGAGTACTGGGCTTCGATACCGACAACCCAGTTCGGGGCGAACTGATAATCGGCGCCGCCCTGCAAGCCGCCGAGGAAGCGGCCATCGCTGCCCGTCAAGCTATTGTCGCCGCCGAACGCGCCGCCGAGATGACCGCCGATGTAGAAGCCGGTCCAGTTGTAGATCGGCTGCGCGTAAGCGGGAGCCTTGGTGTAGGGACGCGCGGCGAGATCGGCTGCGAGTGCTGGCACGGTCGCGCCGAGAGCGACGAGCGCCACAGTACCGAGTAGAAACTTCTTCATTAAGTTTTATTCTCCAGAGATGATTTCGGATCAGCCGCGTGCCGGCTGCAACCGTGGCGCGGAGATAGACAGCTTTTGCTCAAAAAGCTGTCACCGAGAGGTCACACTGGATGACTTCCAAACCTGTTGGCAGATGACAATTTTCTGTGATTGACGAAGCCTCAATCAAACCTGAAAGAAGCCTTAATCGGCACGCGCGGTGCCGCGCGGGCGCGATTGCAGCTCGTCGCGGAAATTTCGCGAGCAACTCAACTTCAGAAATGCCGAATGCGCCGGCGGTCGCATTGTTCGGCGCGCCCAATGCGATCATCGCCCGCACGAAGCGCCGATCGGCATCGCTGAAATTCGAGGCGTCGCTACTCAGCATTGCCGCCAGCACGTTCTTGAGCGCTGCCAGACGCGATGTGATCGCTTTCCGCTTTCGACCCGATCCGGGCCTTGGCCCGCCTCTACCGATTCCTCTGGATTTCGTCATTTCCCACCCTTTGAACTTTTGGCGACCAAGCGGTGCCCTATCCTCAAAGGGACAAGAGCAACTGTCGCATTGTCGCGAAATCGGACTCGCGTTGGCGGGCGTTGACGCCCCGGCCTTGCGGTCCTGTGCCTTGGTCGCGTCGCGGTGCGCTCCAGTTCGATCTTTCGCAGCGCGAAACGATCACAAACGGTTCAAGGCCTGGCCAGGATTGCCTCGCGAAAGCGTGAACGGGAATCCTTGGCCGCAATGAAGAGCCGCCGCTGGGTTTTCATCATGCGAGTCTGGCAGTTGGGGCAGCGCGGCCGCTCGATCGGCGTAAGCAACGGCTCGAAGAGAGAGGTGAGGCACATGACGCTCCTTGGATCAGGCTGGAGCGCAACACCTTGGTCGCCGATAAAGCCGCCGGCCCCATCTGGGAACAATAATCGTCAAATCGCGGGATGCATTGACGTCGAGCAACTTCTAGCTGAGGCGATGTCGAGCAGCTTTTGGCCGAGACGCTTCAAAGGTTTTCAATATTCCTCTCGCATGCCGACTACGATGCGAGTGGCTGGAACGCAGAGTCGCGACAGACTGCTAACGTTGAAGGTCGGAAAAATGGTGCTGCCAGACAGGATTGAACTGTCGACCTCTCCATTACCAATGGAGTGCTCTACCACTGAGCTACGGCAGCGTGCCCCGGATACCGGACTGGGCCAAAAAGGCCGCTACAAGGCGGCCGATCCTTGCCACAAGGCCCCCTCGCGCGCAAGCGCGGGACCGGTCTGCGACGTCGTCAAAAGGGGCCGCCATCAGGAGGAAGCGGCCGCGGCCTCCTTTAGCCGGGCAAGCTGCGGGCCGATCCGGTTCCCCATCTCCTCACCGAGCGCCGCCAGCGCCTTGATGGGGCGGATCATGACCTCGAATTCGACCATTTCGCCCGATTCGTTGAACCTGATGAGATCGATGCCCTTGAGCTGCCATTTGCCGATATTGGCGGCAAATTCCAGCGCGACATCGTGAGAGCCGGCGACGAAGGTGCGGTGATAGCGAAAATTCTCGAAGATCTGCACCACCGTGGTCAGCACCAGCAAGGTCGCGGCGCGCCCGGGGATTGGCGATTGCACGAATGGCGAGCGAAACACAATATGCTCGGACAATAGCGAGGCCAGCAGGTCGCGATCGGGCGAGCCGACAAAGCGATGCCAGCCGTCCAGGGTTCGTTGCGCCAGAGGCGCCAGCGCAGGTGTTTCGCCCATCGGTTTCTCTCCAGCTCATTCGAACGGGTCGACGATGAAGGATGCGAAGGATAAAGGCGAGGGGCAAAGCGGAGCGCGCGGAAAAAATCCGCGGCGGGATCGGCTGAAGCTCGCATTGCGCGAAAATCTCAAGCGGCGAAAATCGCAGGCGCGGGGCCGAGGCGATGTCACGACGGTACCTCCCAATCCTGATGACGTCTCACCACATGACGTCGGCGGAAAAAAACCGGGCAAATAGCCGGGTTCGGCCCGGGGCAGGTTTTGCTAGCTTCTGACGATGCGAGGCGGAGATGGGTGTGGACGGCGCGACTGGAAATAAACCCGATGCCCGAGCATCGCTGGCGGCCAGGTTTCCGCGCCTCGAGCAGACGTTCCCGGCGCTGACGCCGCAAGAGATTGCGCGGATGCGCCGCTTCGGCGAAGTGCGAAGCTACCAGGACGGCGAAAGACTGTTCGAAACCGGCAAGCCGGGTCCGGGAATGTTCGTCATCCTGTCCGGCCATGTCGCGATCAGCCAGCGCGACGGCCTCGGTCACGTCACGCCTGTGATCGATCAGGGACCCGGTCAGTTTCTCGCCGAAGTCGGCCAGCTCTCCGGCCGCGCCGCGCTGGTCGATGGCCATGCCAGGGGCGACGTCGAAACGCTCTTGATTCCACCGGAGCGGTTGCGCGCGCTGTTGGTTGCCGAAGCCGATCTCGGCGAGCGCATCATGCGCGCGCTGATCCTTCGCCGGGTGAGCCTGATCCAGGCGGGCGTCGGTCCGGTGTTGATCGGACCGTCGGACTCGGCCGGCGTCATTCGCCTGCAGGGCTTTCTGAGCCGCAACGGCATTCCGCATCATCTGCTCGATGCGGAAAGGGATCACGACGCCGCCGAACTGATCGCGCGCTACTCGCCCTCGCCTTCGGATTGGCCGCTGGTGATCGCCGCCGACGGCACCGTGCTTCGCAATCCGGGCGAAACTGACCTCGCCCGGGCGCTTGGCATGATCGGCGCCAGCCGGCAACAAGATCTACGATGTCGCGATCGTGGGCTGCGGTCCGGCGGGGCTTGCCACCGCCGTGTACGCGGCGTCGGAAGGTCTCTCCGTGGTCGTGCTGGACGCGCGCTCTTTCGGCGGACAGGCCGGCGCCAGCGCCCGAATCGAAAATTATCTCGGTTTCCCCACGGGAATCTCGGGCCAGGCGCTGGCCGGCCGCGCCTTCAACCAGGCGCAGAAGTTCGGCGCCGACGTCATGATCCCGATGGCGGTGAAGGCGCTCGATTGCGCGCGCACCGACGGTGCCTTTGCGCTCACGCTCGATGGCGGCGACACGCTGCGCTCGCGCGCCGTGGTGGTCGCGAGCGGCGCGCGTTACCGGCGGCCCGATATCGAAAACCTGGAAAAGTTCGAGGGCCGCGGCGTCTGGTACTGGGCCTCTCCGATCGAGGCGCGGCTGTGCGCCGAGCAGGAGATCGTGCTGGTCGGCGGCGGCAATTCCGCAGGGCAAGCCGCGGTGTTTCTGTCGGGCCACGCCCGCAAGGTTTACATGCTGATCCGCGGCGGCGGCCTTGGCGCCAGCATGTCGCGCTATCTGATCGAGCGCATCGAGGCCACGCCGAATATCGAACTGGTGTTCAACACCGAGGTGGTCGCGCTTGAGGGCAGCGAAGACGGTTCCCTCGAGCGCGTGCGCTGGCGCAGCCGTTTGTCCGGCGAAGAGAGCACGATTGACATCCGCAATCTGTTCCTGTTCGCCGGCGCCGAGCCGGCCACCGGCTGGCTCGACGGCTGCGGCGTGACGCTCGATCGCGGCGGGTTCGTGGTGACCGGCGCGCAGTCCGAACAAAACCAGGGACGCCCTGTGCCGCTTCTGGAAACCTCGGTGCCGGGCGTGTTCGCCGTCGGCGATGTGCGCTCGGGATCGGTCAAGCGCGTGGGCGGCGCGATCGGGGAGGGCGCACAGGTGGTGGCCGCGCTGCACGGTTTCCTTGGCGATAGGGCGAAGCCGGCGCTTTAGGGGATGATCGGAATGCCAAAGGGCTGCACACACATCGCCGGCATCCGCAACGTCACGCCGAGCGCGCTCGGTTGCGAGGAATGCCTGAAGAGCGGCAGCGTATGGCTGCATTTGCGGATCTGCCGCACCTGCGGTCACGTCGGCTGCTGCGACAATTCTCCCAACAAGCACGCGACAAAACATTTCCATGCCACCCAACATCCGATCATTGAAGGCTACGATCCGCCGGAAGGATGGGGCTGGTGCTACGTCGATGAAGTGCTATTCGATCTGTCGAACCGAAAGACGCCGCATAACGGTCCGATCCCGCGCTATTATTGACGGCGTGTTTCAATTTGAAGAAAATACCGGGTGCAATCCGTGATCAGAATGCTTCGTGCCGTTGGCTTAATTGCGCCGGCGGCCCTGTCTATCGCCTTGCTCGACCCGGTCGCAGCGTTTGCGCAGGCGCCGCAAAGCAAATTCGCCGAGGTCAATGGTGTCAGGCTGCACTATCTCGTTGCCGGCAAGGGCGATCCGGTCGTGCTGTTGCACGGCTATGCCCAAACCAGCCATATGTGGCTGCCGCTGATCGCAAAGCTTGCCGACAAGCATACCGTGATCGCGCCGGACTTGCGCGGCTTCGGTCAATCCTCCGCGCCTGCGGATGGATACACCAAGGCGGCGATGGCGCAGGACATCCACGCGCTGGTGAAGAGCCTCAAATACGACCGCATCCGGCTCGTCGGCCACGACATCGGGCTGATGGTGGCCTATGCCTATGCGGCGCAATACCCGAGCGAGGTCGATCGGCTGGTGCTGATGGAAGCGTTCCTGCCCGGCGTCGGCGACTGGAACAACGTCTTTCTGTTGCGCGATCTCTGGCATTTCCATTTCTTCGGCAAGACGCCGCTGGCGCTGGTGACGGGGCGTGAACGGATTTATCTCGAGCATTTCTGGAATGATTTTGCCGCCGATCCGAAAAAATCGGTGCCGGAAAAAGATCGCGAATTTTATGCCAGGGCCTATGCCCAGCCCGGCCACATGGCCGCCGGGATGGAAGTCTTCCGCGCTTTCCCCAAGGACGCCGAGGACTTCGCGGGATTTGCCAAGACCAGGCTGTCGATGCCGCTGCTGGTGCTATCAGGCGAAAAAGCCGGCGGTCCGTTCCTGATCGAGCAGGGCAGGATGGTGGCGACCAATGTCGAGGGCGTACTCGTCAAAGGCCGGGGCCACTGGCTGATGGAAGAGGCGCCGGACCAGGTCATCCCGAAACTGGTCGAATTTCTCAATCGCTAGAATGCGGTAGCGATCTGCGCGGTCTGTGACAGGTCTGCAAAAAACTTGGGCATCGCTATCGCGTTTTTGATCGTCGCCCATACCAGAATTGCCGCCGTGCGCTGCGCGCAGGTGGCAATTTTCAATCCGCAGTCGTAGCATTCGCCGGATCAAAAAGGGGAGCGTGTCATGATCCTGGGTATGAGCCTGTCTACTTTTGTCACCGTGCACGTGATCATCAGCCTGATCGCGATCGTTTCCGGCATTATCGTCATGTTCGGGCTTCTCGGCTCCAAGTCGGATGCCGGGCCTGACCGCGATATTCCTGCTGTTCACGATTTTGACCAGCGCCACCGGCTTTCTGATTCCGCCTCTGCTGTCCGAGAAGTTGCTGCCGTCGCACATCGTCGGCGCTCTCTCGCTGGTGCTGCTGGCGATCGCGTGCATCGCGCTTTACGGCATGAAGCTTTCCGGCGCGTGGCGCTGGATCTATGCAGTGACGGCGCTGCTGTCGCTTTACCTCAACGTATTCGTTCTGGTGATCCAGGGATTCCTGAAAGTGCCGGCGTTGCATGCGCTGGCGCCGGGAGAGCCGCCGGGCGGGCCGGTGTTCGCTGTCGTGCAGCTCATCGTGCTGGTCTTCTTCGTGATCGTGATCATCGGCGCCGTGCGGCGATTTCGGCCGATGCCGGCATTCGCATGATGTCCGCGGATTCGATCTAACCACGCTTCGTCATTCCGGGACACGCGTCTTCGCGTGGACCCGGAATCTGATCATCTGATCGAGATTCCGGGTTCGACGCTGCGCGTCGCCCCGGAATGACGGAGCGGGATGCATCGCCATCGTCCCACAAAGGAGCCCTGCCATGCCCACGATCACGACCAAGGACGGCGTCGAGATCTTCTACAAGGATTGGGGCAAAGGTCAGCCCATCGTGTTCAGCCATGGCTGGCCGCTGTCGGCCGATGACTGGGACACGCAGATGCTGTTCTTCCTCAATCACGGCTATCGCGTCATCGCCCATGACCGCCGCGGCCACGGCCGCTCCAGCCAGACCGGCGACGGCCATGACATGGATCACTATGCCGACGACCTTGCGGCTTTGACCGCGCATCTCGATCTGAAGAACGCCATCCATGTCGGCCATTCCACCGGCGGCGGCGAGGTGGTGCACTATCTGGGACGGCACGGCGAGAGCCGGGTGGCGAAGGCGGCCATCATCAGCGCGGTGCCGCCGCTGATGGTGAAGACGGCGGCCAATCCTGGCGGCCTTCCCAAGGAAGTGTTCGACGGATTGCAGGCGCAGCTCGCGGCCAATCGCTCGCAATTCTATCGCGACCTGCCGGAGGGTCCGTTCTATGGCTTCAACCGGCCGGGCGCGAAAGCCTCGGAGGCGATCATCCAGAACTGGTGGCGGCAGGGCATGATGGGCGGCGCCAAGGCGCATTACGACGGCATCGTCGCCTTCTCGCAGACCGATTTCACCGACGACCTCAAGAAGATCACCGTGCCGGTGCTGGTGATGCACGGCGACGACGATCAGATCGTTCCCTATGCCGACGCCGGGCCGCTGTCGGCAAAGCTGTTGAAGAACGGGACGCTGAAGACCTACAAGGGCTTTCCGCACGGCATGCCGACCACGGAAGCGGCCACGATCAACGCCGACCTGCTCGCCTTCCTCAAGGGATGAAAGAGCATCGTCATTCCGGGGCGCGCGAAGCGCGAACCCGGAATCCATAACCACCATCGGGAGTATCGATTCCGGGCCTGCGCATCCAAGTCGGCTGTTGCCGACTTGGACAATGATATTGCCGAACTCGGGTAGACCCGAGTTCGGTGGCGCATCCCGGAATGACGGCGGATTGGCCGGCGCCGGCTCGGACCCCATCAAATAGCCGCAAATTTCACGCTTTTGTCGCAAGGGCCGTTGGCCCTATACTTTGCGCATTGGCAAAAAGCGGGGATTCATGGATCGCATTCGCATCGTCGGCGGCAACAAGCTCAATGGCACCATTCCGATCTCGGGGGCGAAGAATGCCGCGCTGCCGCTGATGATCGCCGGGCTTTTGACCGAGGAAACGCTTGTTCTCGACAACGTGCCGCGGCTGGCCGACGTCGCGCAACTGCAGCGCATTCTCGGCAATCACGGCGTCGACATCATGTCGGCCGGAAAACGCCCCGGCGATCACGAATACCAGGGCCAGACCCTGCACATTTCGGCCGCCAACATCATCGACACCACCGCGCCTTACGAACTGGTGTCGCGGATGCGCGCCAGCTTCTGGGTGATCGCGCCGCTCCTGGCGCGGATGCACCAGGCCAAGGTATCGCTGCCCGGCGGCTGCGCCATCGGCACAAGGCCGGTCGATCTCTTGATCATGGCGCTTGAGAAGCTCGGCGCGAAAATCGCCATCGATGGCGGTTATGTGCTTGCAATGGCACCGGGCGGCCTCAAGGCCGCCAACATCGAATTTCCCAAGGTGACGGTGAGCGGCACCCATGTCGCCGTGATGGCGGCGACCCTTGCCAAGGGCACGACCGTCATCACCAATGCCGCTTGCGAGCCGGAAATCTTCGATGTCGCATCCTGCCTGAACAAGATGGGCGCGCGCGTCTCCGGCGCCGGTACGCCCCGCATCGTCATCGAAGGCGTGGAGAAGCTTCACGGCGCGCGGCACACCGTGCTGCCGGACCGGATCGAAACCGGCACCTATGCGATGGCGGTGGCGATGACCGGCGGCGATGTGCAGCTGGCCGGCGCGCGCCCCGAGCTGTCTGCAGTCGGCGCTCGACGTGCTGACGCAGGCCGGCGCGGAGATCACCGTCAACAACCAGGGCATCCGCGTCGCCCGCAATGGCGCCGCGATCGGTCCGGTGACGGTTTCGACCGCGCCGTTTCCGGGCTTTCCCACCGATCTGCAGGCGCAGCTGATGGCGCTGATGGCTTGCGCCAATGGCTCCTCGCATATCACCGAGACGATTTTCGAAAATCGCTTCATGCATGTGCAGGAGCTGGCGCGGTTCGGCGCGCGGATAAGCCTCGACGGCGAAACCGCCACCATCGAGGGCATTCCCAAACTGCGCGGCGCGCCGGTGATGGCGACCGATCTGCGCGCCTCGGTGTCGCTGGTGATCGCGGGGCTCGCCGCCGAAGGCGAGACCATGGTCAACCGCGTCTACCATCTCGACCGCGGCTTTGAGCGGCTCGAGGACAAATTGTCTGCCTGCGGCGCCACCATCGAGCGCATCAGCGGATGAACTTTTTGGCCCCGTATTCAGTTGGGGCATGGTCTCGGGCTTGACCCGAGGGTAGGTACGCGCGGACGAATGACCAGGTGGGAATCGGTGGCGCCTCAGCTCAAATTGATTGCGCTCGATGCCGACGACCTCGCGGTGATTTCGACCCATGTCCAGGATGCCCGCGTGCAGACCGCCGACATCATCTGGCGGCAGGGCGAAAAGCGGCTGGTGGTCGGCATGAGCCGGCTGGACTGGGAGCAGACGCTGGCCGGCGAGACCGCCCCGCGCCGCCTGATCGCGGCGCTGCGCTTCGACCGGGTGCTGGCGTGCAAGGCGCGCAACATCGACGTGGAGGCGCCGGAAGCAGCCCTTGAGCTGGTCGGGATCGAGTTTCATCCCGGCGATGCACCCAGCGGCAGCGCGCTTTTGATGTTCAGCCAGGGCGGCGCGTTGCGGCTCGACGTCGAATGCCTGGAATGCGAGCTGACCGATCTCGGCACCGACGATCTCGGAACCGGCGATATCGGCGACGGCGCCGAGTCGCCGGAGCACGGTAGTTGAAATCTATCGTCGTCCCCGCGAAAGCGGGGACCCATAACCACCGCTGTAAGCGGGGCCCAGGCTAGCGGCCCCAGCGTGCCATGGCATGAAAGAGCGGTGGTTATGGGTCCCGGCGCGTTGGCCGGGACGACGTGCTTATTACTGGACCGACATAGCGCGGTATTCGTATGGCAAAGGGTTGACGGCGGTTTGTGGCCGCGCCATTGAGCAGTGACCCGCCGGAAAGCCACCATGCCTGTCCGTCTCGATTCAAGGAGCGCCGATTTCGCCGAACGGTTCGCGAGCTTTCTTGCGACCAAGCGCGAGATATCCGCCGACATCGAGGCCGCGGCCCGCGCCATCGTCGATGACGTGGCGGCGCGAGGCGACATCGCGCTGATCGAGGCGACACGCAAGTTCGACCGGCTTGATCTCGATGCCATCAGGCTTGCGCGTCACCGCGGCCGAGATCGAGGCGGCGATAAAGGCCTGCGACGCCAAAACGCTCGAGGCGCTCGAGCTCGCCCGCAACCGGATCGAAAGCTTCCATCGCCAGCAATTGCCGCACGACCAGCGCTTCACCGATGCGCTCGGCGTCGAGCTCGGCTGGCGCTGGAGCGCGATCGAATCGGTCGGCCTCTACGTTCCCGGCGGCACCGCCGCCTATCCGTCCTCGGTGCTGATGAATGCGGTGCCGGCGCAGGTCGCGGGCGTCGCGCGCGTGGTGATGGTGGTGCCGTCGCCGGACGGCAAGCTCAATCCGCTGGTGCTGGCGGCGGCGCGTCTCGGCGGCGTCTCCGAAATCTACCGCGTCGGCGGCGCGCAGGCGATCGCGGCGCTCGCCTATGGCACCGCCACCATCGCGCCGGTCGCAAAGATCGTCGGCCCCGGCAATGCCTATGTCGCCGCGGCAAAACGGCTGGTGTTCGGCAAGGTCGGCATCGACATGATCGCCGGTCCCTCGGAAGTGCTGGTGATATCGGATCAAACCGGCAATGCCGGCTGGATCGCGGCCGATCTGCTGGCGCAGGCCGAGCACGACGTCAACGCGCAGTCGATCCTGATCACCGACAGCGCACCGCTTGCCGACGAGGTCGAACGCGCGGTGCAAAGCCAACTTGCGACCCTGCCGCGCGCGCAAATCGCGCGGGCCTCGTGGAACGATTTCGGCGCGGTCATTCTCGTGAAAAATCTCGACGAGGCCGCTGATCTCGCGAACGCGATCGCTGCCGAGCATCTGGAAATCATGACATCGGATCCGGAAAGCCTCGCGGCGCAAATCCGCAATGCCGGCGCGATCTTCCTCGGGCCCCACACGCCGGAGGCGATCGGCGACTATGTCGGCGGCTCCAACCACGTGCTGCCGACCGCGCGCTCGGCGCGGTTCTCGTCCGGGCTTGGCGTGCTCGACTTCATGAAGCGGACCTCGATCCTGAAATGCGGGCCGGACCAGCTGCGGGCGCTGGGACCGGCGGCGATGACGCTTGGCGAGGCCGAAGGCCTCGAAGCCCACGCGCGTTCGGTCGGACTGCGCCTCAACCAGTCATGACCAGGCCGCACCGAGACGAGGATTCGCACAATCGCATCGTCGCGGTGACGCTGGACGAGGAATTGATCGGGCGTTCCGGCCCCGATATCGAGCACGAGCGGGCGATCGCGATCTACGACCTGGTCGAGCAGAATCTGTTCGCGCCGGAAGGCGCCGACAAAGGGCCGTTCACGCTGCATATCGGCATCACCGGCAACCGGCTGATGTTCGACATCCGCCGCGAGGACGGCACGCCCGTGGTGGCGCATCTGTTGTCGCTGACGCCGTTCCGGCGAATCGTGAAAGACTATTTCATGATTTGCGACAGCTATTACGAGGCGATCCGCACCGCGACGCCGGACAAGATCGAGGCCATCGACATGGGCCGCCGCGGCATTCACGACGAAGGCTCGCGCACGCTGCAGGAGCGCTTGAAGGGCAAGGTGCGGATCGATTTCGAGACCGCCCGCCGGCTGTTCACGCTGATCTGCGTGCTGCACTGGAAGGGTTAAACTCCCATGGACGCGCCTCCGCGCGCGCGCAACCCCCAGGCCGTGCTGTTCGCATGCGGCCAGAACAGCGTGCGTTCGCCGATGGCGGCGAGCCTGCTGCAGCACATGTTTCCCCACGCGCTCTATGTCAAATCGGCCGGCGTCAAGAAAGGCGAGCTCGATCCGTTCGCGGTCGCGGTGATGGCCGAACTGGGTCAGGATATCTCCACCCACAAGCCGACCACGTTCGAGGAACTGGAGGATTGGGAAGGGCTCAATTTCGACCTGATCATCACGCTCTCGCCCGAGGCGCATCACAAGGCGCTGGACCTGACGCGCACGCTCGCCGCCGAGGTGGAATACTGGCCGACCCAGGATCCGACCGGCACCGAGGGCAACCGCGAGCAGAAGCTGCAAGCCTACCGCGAGGTCTGCGACACTCTCTTGCTCCGCATCCGCAAGCGCTTTTCGAAAGTGTCGGCGGCGAGCGGGTAGAAGACTCTTTGGTCGTCCCCGCGAAAGCGAATGCGGTCGATAACCCCAGATGTCGTCCCCGCGAACGCGGGGACCCATACGCCGTGACGGCGCGATTTGAGGCAGCGGTTGCGGCAGCTTTCTTTGCAATTATACCCGTCAGTGGCGTATGGGTCCCTGCTTTCGCAGGGACGACGGATGGTCGTGTCTAGCCGGTTGTCTCGACGCATCGCTTCCGATAGGTTCCGCGCGCATTCACCCTCCGGTTCCCTCCGATAAAAACCCCGCATGCTAGGCCGCCCCAAATTCGTTCTTGCCTCCGGTTCGCCGCGACGGCTCGGTCTGCTCAATCAGGCCGGCATCGAGCCCGATGCGCTGCGTCCCGCCGACGTCGACGAGACCCCGAGGCGGGGCGAGTTGCCGCGCGCCTGCGCCAACCGGCTGGCCCGCGCCAAGGCCGATGCCGCGCTCAAATCGGTGCAGCTCGACGACGAATTGCGCGGCGCCTTCATTCTCGCCGCCGACACCGTGGTCGCGGTCGGCCGCCGCATCCTGCCGAAGGCGAACCTGGTCGATGAAGCCTCGCAATGCCTGCGGCTGTTGTCGGGGCGCAACCACCGCGTCTACACCGCGATCTGCCTGGTGACGCCGAAGGAAGCGTTTCGCCAGCGCCTGATCGAGACCCGGGTGCGCTTCAAGCGGCTGAGCGAGGACGACATCCAGGCCTATATCGGCTCCGGCGAATGGCGCGGCAAGGCCGGCGGCTACGCGGTGCAGGGCATCGCCGGAACGTTCGTGGTCAAGATGGTCGGCTCCTACTCCAACGTCGTCGGCCTGCCGCTCTATGAATTGATGACGCTGCTCGGCGGCGAAGGCTTTCCGATCCGCTTCGGCTGGTTGAATGCCAGCTAAGCCGAAAAAGGCCGCCGGCAGGCGACCGGCGAAGAAGTGCCCGATCTGCGGCAAGCCGGCAACCGAGGCCTCAAAACCGTTCTGTTCCGAGCGCTGCCGCGATGTCGACCTGAACCGCTGGCTGTCCGGTTCCTACGTCATTCCGGGCGGCAAGGATAAGGACGAAGACGCGGAGTAGGGCGCGGCGAATGTCGCGCGTCCTCCCAGTCGGTCAGTACGCCCGCGAGAGCGGGGCTGATCCAGTACGGCCGCGAGCCCTCACGGTTTCGTCGCTGGCGTCTCCGGAGTACTGGATCACCCGCATTCGGCGGGTGATGACCAGTTCGATCGCTTGGCTCCGCATTGATTTTGTCGCGGCCTGTCCCCACACTCCGCAAAAAACATGACCCGAGGCAATCGGGCGGTCGCATCCGGAGGAGAGGAGCCCATGCTCAATCGCCGCCGTTTTGTCGGCCTTGCCGCGGCTGCCGTCGCCGCGCCGTCCGTGGTTTCATCGCGCGCGCTGGGCGGCGCGACTGGCCCGCAAAACCGGTGCGCATCGTGGTGCCGTTCACGCCGGGCGGCTCGACCGATATCACCGCGCGCCTGGTCGGCAACCGCCTGCAGGAGGTCTGGGGCCAGTCGGTGGTGGTCGAGAACAAGCCGGGCGCCGGCGGCAACATCGCGGCCGACATGGTCGCCCATTCCGATCCCGACGGTTACACCATCTTCATCGTCGGCCCGGGACAGGCCACCAACCAGTTCCTGTATCCGTCGCTGAGCTACGATCCGGTCGGCGACTTCGCGCCGGTGACGCTGCTGATCACCCAGCCCAACATGATGTGCGTGCCGAATTCCTCGCCCGCGAAATCGGTGCAGGAGTTCATCGCCTATTGCAACGAGAACAGGGGCAAGGTCACCTACGCCTCGTCCGGCAACGGCACCACGCTGCATCTGAGCGGCGAATTGTTCAAGCGGCTGGCCAAGGTCGAGATGACGCACATCCCCTATCGCGGCGGGGCGCCCGCGATCAACGACCTGATTCCCGGCCGCGTCGATGTCATCTTCGACAACATGCCCTCGATCGTGCTCGCATGTGAAGGCCGGCAGCCTGCGCGGGCTTGCGGTGACGACCAAGGAGCGCGTCGCCGTGGTGCCCGACATGCCGACCATCGCGGAGTCGGGCGTGCCCGGCTTCGACGTGTTCTCGTGGTTCGGCTTCTTCGTGCCCGCCAGGACGCCCGCCGGACGTCATTGCCAGGATCAACGCCGACACCAATGCGGCGCTGGTCTATCCATCGGTCAAGTCGCGGTTCGAGGAACTCGGCGCGAACCCGAAAGGCTCGACGCCGGCCGAGCTCGCCGCCTTCCTGAAATCGGAAATCGACAAATGGGGCCCGGTCATCCGCGACGCGAAGATCAGGGTCGACAACTGAGCGCGGAACTGCGGGCGCTGGCGGGATGCTCGGCTGGCTCGCCGGCTGTCGAATTCCCGCTCATATCCCGTCGCGGATGACGGCGAAGACGCCGAATAAGCGCGATTTTCCGGCAATTTGGCGGTGAGGCGAAGCGAGGCCGCGCCTCAGCGTAGCCGCAGGCGAAGCGAGGTGGACAGGCCCGCTTGGCCTGACTATAAACCGCCCGCTCCCCGGGCCTCGCGCCCTTGGAAGTGCCCAGGTAGCTCAGTTGGTAGAGCATGCGACTGAAAATCGCAGTGTCGGTGGTTCGATTCCGCCCCTGGGCACCATTTTCCGCACATTAGATTTAGCTCGGCGATTTTATTGAATGCCGAAATGACCATGACGTTTATCCCGCCGTCCTCGCCCTCCGTCCCTCGATCGGATACGCCGGATCGTTAAACCCCGGCGTCGAGGGATGGCCGCTTGTCACCAGCCGGTCCACCAGCGCTTCGTCCTCGGCCGTGAAGCGATAGTCGAGCGCGCGGATGTAGTCGTCCCATTGTTCTTCGGTGCGCGGGCCGGCGATCACGCTCGAGACGAACGAAGAGTTCAGCACCCATGACACCGCGAACTGGCCGACGGTGATGCCTTTTGCTTCCGCGTGCTGCTTGATCTCCTGCGCCAGCTGAAGCGATTCCGGCCGCCACTCGGTCTGCATCATGCGCTTGTCGTTGCGGCCTGCGCGCGTGTCCTTGCCGGGCGCGGCATCGGGGCGGTATTTGCCGGTCAGCACGCCGCGCGCCAGCGGGCTATAGGGCACGATGCCGAGGCCGTAATAGCTGCAGGCCGGAAAATGCTCGACCTCGGGCATGCGGTTCAGCGCGTTGTAACAGGGCTGGCTGGCGACCGGGCGGTCGATGCCGAGCCGGTCGCAGATGTTGCAGATCTCGGCGACCCGCCAGGCGCGATAGTTCGAGACGCCGAAATAGCGCACCTTGCCCTGTCGAATCAGTTCGCCCATCGCGCGCACGGTTTCCTCCAGCGGCGTCGAATGGTCTTCCTTGTGCAAATAGTAGATGTCGATGAAGTCGGTGCCGAGCCGCTTCAGGCTTTCGTCCGCCGCCTGCAGCACCCAGCGCCGCGACAGCCCGCCGCGGTTGGGATCGTCGCCGATCTGGTTGGCGAGCTTTGTCGCGAGGATCCAGTTCTGCCGGTTGTTGGAAATGGCGCGGCCGACCACGTTTCCGAATTGCCGTTGTTATAGGCGTCCGCGCTGTCGATGAAGTTGACGCCGGCCTCGCGCGCTTTCGCCACGATGCGCGTCGACGTCGCCTCGTCGGTCGGCCCGCCGAACATCATGGTGCCGAGGCAGATCGGCGAAATCTTCAGGCCGCTGCGGCCGAGGTTGCGGTATTGCATGGGGTTAAGTCCTCTGGTGTTGCGCGCATCATATCGGCTAGGGATCGTCATTGCGAAGCATCGAAGCGCCGGAATCTCCAGCATTCCGGTCTGGTGCTGGCGCACCGATCCCGGAATGCCGGGATGGCGGATTGCTGGTCGCATTCGCTCCTCGCACAGCGTGACAGTCGCCCCTCACTCGCTCTTCAATATCTTGAACACGCCGGAGGCCATGGCGATACAGCGCTTGTCGACGGTCACCTCGGTGGTGATGAAGATCAGGCTGCGGGTCGAGCGCACCACGTGCGGCTTCGAGACCAGAATCTCGCCGATCTTGCCGGGCTCGACGAAATGCGTATCGAGCTGCACGGTGGCGAGCATCGGCTTTCCCGACACGTATCGCGCCGTCATGCCGCAGGTGCGGTCCGCGAACGTCATCAGCACCCCGCCCTGCACCAGGCCGCGGCGGTTGTGGTGCTTGTCCTGCGCGACGAGCGCATATTCGTGCTCGCCGTTGACGACCCTTTGCCACAGCGGCCCGACCAGGCTGATGAACCCGCTGGTTTCAACTGTTGTCCAGCCGGAGGCCTTGAGCTTCGCCGTGGCCTTGTCGGTCATTTTTTTGTTCCCCGCGTCAG
>CAVUYV010000034.1:0-13636 GCA_963745785.1 uncultured Alphaproteobacteria bacterium
AAGCAGACCGCGTTCGTCTCGCGCGCTGCCGCGTCCACCGCATCCCGCCCCGCGTTCGTGACGATCGCGAGCCGCCCCTCCATTGGGACGGGACCAAATCGCTATAGTGCTGATTTTGGGTCTGTTGGCAAGCGAAATTTCCGAAAATCAGAAATTAACCGAGGGGGTCCCGGTGGCGGCGATCAATCACTTCTCCCTCTCCCCGCTCTTCGTGGGGACCCACAAATCGGCCTCGTGAGCCAATTCAACTCAGTATCAGGCGCCTAGATCACCAAAATCGAAATCCATGACCTGATAGGTAATCGATTCGGGCGCCCGAGCCTTCGATAGTCGGTCAGCCGATCCATCCGGCGAAAATCGAAGGAGAGAGCAAATGACCGACGTCCATACGATTGCCAGCCGCTATATCGATCTGTGGAACGAGCGGACGCCAAGCCGCCGGCGCGACATCCTCAACCAGCATTGGGCCAAGGATGCGAAATATGTCGACCCGCTGATGTCGGGCGAAGGCCATGACGGCGTCGACGCGCTGATCGCCGGGGTGCAGCAGCGCTTTCCGGATTTCCGCTTTCACCTGATCGGCGAGCCCAACGGCTTTGGCGACCATGTCCGCTTCTGCTGGGGGCTTGGCCCCGAGGGCGCCGACAGCCCGATCAAGGGCACGGATTTCGCCGTCGTCAGCGATGGGCGTATCCGGAGTATCACCGGATTTCTCGATCAGGTCCCGCAGGGCGCGTGATGAATCGGAATGCGATTGCCCCGGTCATCCGGGGCAGTCCTACTTTTCGCTGAACGGACATGGCACAGGGCTGGAGCGGGCGAAGGGAATCGAACCCTCGTATGCAGCTTGGGAAGCCGACATAAGTATCTGATCTAGCGTCCCCACGTTCCCCGTCGCTATAGCGGCGGAGAACAATCTTGAAGTCGAATAAGGGCAAAAAGGCTAGCTTTGAGCCTCTCGAGCATTGGGTCTACTTTGGCCGGCAGCGCCTGGGGCGGTACGCTCGTGTCTCGAAGAGAATTTACGCCGCCTATGACACATCGGGTCGATTTCTTGGACAATTCAAAAATCGCAAGAAGGCCTGGGCAGCAATTAGTAGGGCGGCCGACGCGGGTTTCGTAACGAAACGCCGATCAGCATCTGCCCGGCCGCCGTCGGGGACTAAGAATGCTGTTCCGAGGCGGAACGGTCTCACTTGCGACCGTCAGACCTTATTGGCTGAAGGAGGCGAACAATGAGCGCCTCCTCGGACGTCCGGGTTAGCGAGGAGCTAACTTCGCTGACGGCTCCCCAGACGCTTGGCCTTGTGGGCGCTGAGCTCTATGGCTTCATCAATAGCTGCGCGACCAACGATCAGCTGCAAGCCGTGGCCGCCCTGGTCTGGGAGCACTATGGCACCAATCGCCTAAGCGACAATGAGGCGACATACTTGGGATCCTGCATCGATCGCCGCCGTGGCGTCTCGCGGCGGGCGGCGCCGGTCGCACTTGCGCCGTTGAGGGGACGGGTTACCAGTTTTTTCCCCGCAAGCCTCAGCGCTCCCCCGATCGCGAAGCCTCGCGGGGCCGCCGGCGGATGCTCGGCGGATCCAGTGTACTGCCGCCGGATCTCCGGCACCTATTTAGCGAAGGCGAGCGCGCAGTGCTTTGCGTCATTGCGAGCGAGGTCAAGCGTCAGGGCTGGTGCGACTGGCCAATCGACAAGATTGCCGCCCTGGCCGGCGTCTGCCGGACCATGGTGCAGAACACCCTTCGCAAAGCCAAGTCGCGCGGTAGCATCACTGTCCTCGAGCGCAAAAGACCCGGGCTCAAAAACTTGTCCAACGTTGTGAAGGTCATCTGCAAGGAATGGCTGGCCTGGCTTAAGCGTGGGTTTGCCACGGCATGCCTAATAGGGCTCAAAGCTGTGAAAAAACTGAGCCCCACGGAGATCATAGATTTAAGAAAGAAAGCGGCTTACAGTGAAAACCGCCTAAACGAGCGACCGCCAACTCAATTAGCCGCCCCAAGTTGAAGCAAGGCGCGGCCCCACACATGGTCTCCCGCTCAAAGTCACTGTTCCGCGCCACAACGAAGTTCGGCATCAACGGGATTTAGGCAGTGCCCATGCGGTACCGCCTAAATCGCCTTGCCACCTTCCACCCCGCGGAAGCTAAAACCCCTTCCGCCTCGGAAGGGGTTTCCTCCGATTTCGGTAGCCGAACTCGCGCATAGCGGGCGGCGGCCGTTCCACCCCTTCCGAGCCGGAAGGGGTGGAATCTCGGTGCGCGCCCGCAGTCACGCCGGTCTTCGGGCGGTGCCTTCACGGAACAGCCCAGAGAATCCGCGCGCGACGCTCGATTGACGGCACCGCTTGGTGCCCGCAGAGATCGAGAGCGGGTGTTGTCCCGCGCTGGCAACGCACTAAGGTGTCTTCTGGCTGTTCCGCGCCGGCACGGCCAAAAGGTCTCGACCTGTTCCGAACGCGTACGGGTAGGACCGCGGCAAGGTGCAGCTTTTCTAATTATTCCAGCTCGGCACAATTAGATGAGAAGTTATTTTCCTGGGATTGGAGCAGCCTGTTCTGTTTGCGCACTGGCTGCTCGATGTCTCCCGCGCTGTGAACTTCGTTCCCGTCCGGCACTAAGTTCTCATGCTTGGGTCCCTCTGGCGACACAGAACGACCGCGGGTAATTCGGACCCCGGCATCTCGCTAGCGCCGATTGGCCGGGCGAACTGGGCCATTTCGGAGGTCGATCGTGCTGAGTTGTGGCGCACCATCGCAGGCCTTCAGGATTCAAACCCTTAAGCCGGGCGGCCAACGAAACCTGACCGTGACTGATACAAATCCCATGCGGTGATGGGACGGGCGAAAAGCCCAACGCGCAAAGGTTGGAGGTCTTAGAAATTCGCTGCCGATGGCATGACCGGTTGAACCAGCCGCGCATTCCGTCAGACGAACGCTTAACGGGAACTGCATGCCCGTCACCTTGTCGGCTCGGCGCTGTCGTGCCGCCGGCCCTCCTTTATACTGGCGTCGGACGCATTTGTTCGAGAGCGCTGCGCGCCCGCGCCATCGGCCGATTTTGATTTTCGCATCTGCGCCTCGGGGAGTGAGCACATCATGAGTACACTCGTCGAAATCGCTCCGGACGAATATGACCCTGCGGCATTCAAAGGCTTCGAGCCATCAGCGGCCGGTTTCGGAATCGCCAATGCACGGGCGCTGATGTGGTTCTCCCAGCTCGCCTACGAGACGCATCGGACGCCGACGATCGAAGCAATCTCCGGGTTATGGGAGTTTAAGTCTGTCGTCTCTTTCATCAAACACAAGACCAGCCTGAAAGACAGTTTTGAAACCTGCGGACTTATCGGCGAGCGAGCCGGTGCGGTGATCCTGGCCTTCGCGGGAACCGATCCAGGCATCTGGCAAAATCTCGCCACGGATTTCACACCCTTGCCGCAGGCCGGTTCCGACATACACGAAGGCTTCCGGCTGGCCGCCGCAGCCGCTCAGTCTGAGATCGAACAGGCCGTCCGGCTTTCCCGGCAGTCACAGACAACGCTCTTCATCACCGGCCACAGCCTTGGCGCCGCACTCGCAGCGCTCGCCGCCCAGGTGGCCCTTGGAGAGGGATCGCCGCCGGGCGCGGTCTATACGTTCGGGATGCCGCGCGTTGGCGGGGAGCGATTTGAGGCAAGCTATGACGCGCGCCTGGGTGCGCTGACCTATCGGCTGGTTCACGGGATCGATCTTATCGCGCGCGTGCCACCATCATTCGTCGGGTTTCGCCATGTCGGCCGCGTGCTTCAATGCGACGCCGGAGCGAAATTCGACGAGGCGAAGCCACTGTCGCCGATCGGGTCCGACGATCCCCCATTTGGCGAGCAGCTCCCCAACATGTTCCGGCGCGGCGTGGGCAATGTTTTGTCTGGGAGTATTCTGTCGCCAACCGGACCGGGCACGTTCGGTCCCTTCTTTCGATTTATTCCACCTGAAATCCGGGACCATCTGCAAGATTCCTACTGGAAAGCCTTAACCCCTTTAGCCGGTAGTGCACCATGAACAAGCTCTCAGCCTAAAGGCTGGACTGGCGATGCTTCTCGGGCTCCTGCACCAAATCTTCGAATGCCTGCTGCATTTTGAGCGGCCTTTTTTGCGGCCGGCTTTCAACCGCTTGTTGCGCGAACCCTTGGCGCGGCTGCTGACGGCGTTGATCAATCTTCAGCGTAGGCGACGCCGCCAGGAATACGCTAATCGATTTGCGCAGCATGAAATGTCACCTTCACCGGGCCAACCTTGTCACTCTGCTGGCGACAATATTGGCACCCAAACCTGTCCTAATAACAATATCCCATCAACCTATCAGCGGCGCCCCTCAAATCGGCAGTTGAATCCAGAAGGGCTTGGCAATGGGAACCGGTCTCTTAACACTCGAGCATCGAGCCGTTTTTTTCTCGACCCGAAATCCTCGAAAGAAGTGGTTCAAATCTCGGCTGAGCGAAGGTGGAATAAGGAACTACTCGATCGCTTTCGACATACTTCCTTGTACGCGACGATCTTAGAAGCACTCGATCATGATCTCCAGGCAGCCGCAGCGCAGGCCGAAGTGCAGCGTGTTGGCGCCGGCTCGAAATACATTCTCCAAGAACTTATCAGGCGAAGGGTGTTATCGGGCATTGGAATTTAAGGATCACCGAGGGGCGGGGGGTGGTCAAATCTCTGGGGTACTATCGCCGCGGACCGGTGGGCCTGGTTCATACGCAAAAAATTGAAGCTCAATCCAAAAAACCCACCTCGCCCAACAGCTGGTAGTGCCCCGCGGACATCCGGCCATCAGTTTAGAACTGCTCGTTCTTGCCGGAAACGGGCGCACTGACAGCACTTGGGAGCTTCCATGCCGATACGGGTCCGGTAGGATCGGTGCAATTCTCACGGGCTCGAGAATCGGTGACGGTGGTGTCGTATTTAACCATCAGTGGCCTAATTTGAATTTCGCAGTGGCCTAATTTGAAAATTGAGAACGTTTCGAGATTGAGGCGCTCCTACCGGCCCTTCCCGAATTAATGTTTCTTAAGTCGACAACCGAACATAAAGGGAATCTACTGGTTCCATCACCGCCCCACTTCGGCATCTACCGGTGACTGGAGAGTTTTGCGCTCCCGCCCCAACACTGGGGAAGCGTCATGTCAAAATATCAATTCACGCCTAGTCCGCAACTCACATCCATCGAGCGCCCGCGATGTTCGCACTGCACGTCGCGCATGATGCTAGCGCGCATTAGCCCGGGTTCCATGGGCTTTGAGCATCGCCGGTTCGAATGTCCTAAGTGCAACTCCGTACAGAACGAGGTCGTTGCGAGCGACCCCATGAAATCGGTTTACATAGGGTGGCTTGCCGGGGAACTCAGGGCTCCGAACTGAGGGGGCAACCATGCTCGACACACAAAACCAAGGTCCGCAATGCACGGCTTGCGGTTCTCCTATGAGGTTGACGGCGATTGACCCGAGCACATTGGGCCAAGACTTGCGAACGTTTACTTGCCCAAGCTGCAAAGGGTTCAGCGGTGAGGCTTGGTTAGCGCCAAAGAAGTAAGGCCGCCTCAATTGGCGGAACGTTCCTTCCGGCTTCCCGTTTTTCGCTCCAGCACACCCGAGCGGACCTAGAGGGAAGGACGCTGTTCCGGGAATGCTAGGGACCCGGGCAAAACCCTCTCCGGGTCCCGCCTTGGGTGGACGCGCTCCCCTTTGAATTTGACAAAGGATCGGTGAACAAATTCCCATTCCAGCCGTACTTACCATCAGGCAACCAATGAGGGTTGCCTCGGTTCGCGGTTCGAACGGGTTCCCCATGTGCGACAAGTGCGACGAACTCGACAAAAAGATCGAGCATTACTCGCGAATGCTCTTGTCAATTGGCGATCAGATCACGGTTGAACGGATTAAGGCGCTGATCGGAGAATTACAGACGCAAAAAGCGACAATTCATCCTGAGCAAAAGCAGTAGGCCGCCTCGGTAGTGGGTCAGTTTGAAAAATGACCCCGAAATAAATCGCCTGGTTAACCGGTACCCTTAGGGCGTTTGGGGTGGGTCATGCGGGTGGCTTCCATTGCCTTGCCGATCAGTCTCAGTCGTTCCTCACGGGCCGCTCTGATTCCATCCATACGCGACCCTTTCACCACACCTATCTCAATTGGTGCGCCATTCCCAATTGATAAAGTCCATTGCCATTCATCAATGCCGCCGTGGGGTCTGACGGAAATCTTTAGATCAAAAGGGTCGTACTTCGATTGCATCCTCCAAATATGTCCCTTCGGGGAGCCCGATCAACCACAGATCTGTGCCTTTTTCAAACTGACCCACTACCGCCGCCTCAGTTGGCGGCCTCTTTCATTTCGGGTTGCGCGGCCCGCTGCCGCCGCCGGCATTATCATCCTTAAGCGCCAGAAATCGGGTGGGCGTAGCAGCTTGGGCGGCTACCGAGTTTACCTTTTGGGTTTTCCGCGCTGCAAAAGAAGCATTATAAGCATCCCGATGGGCCAAACGATAAATAGCGTCGTCTGCCATATGCTGAAGGCGTTGTATTCTGCCGCTGTGTGGGGCTGTCCCTGCCTTCCGCAATAGCCGCTGGGGCATTCGCGGATGGGCAAGTCGGGATAGCGAATTAGTCCGTAAACGAACAGCACAACCATCACCAGGCCGATGCAATAGCTAAGCGGTCGCGTTTTCTGCATCAATCTTTGGTCTTCTTTTTAGCGCGTTCGTCACGGGCATCGATCAGCGCCACGATATCTTCCATATTCCGGAGCGTATCTGAAAGGGACTGAGAACTATTTTGACCAACGCTTGACCGCCGCTTTCCGCGCGATCTCTTTCCGCCTCTTTGCAGACATACCTTCAGCTCGCGCCTTTCCGCCCATGCGCCCCAGCGCCACGGCGGCGGCGTTCTTGCCGTCATCCGTGGTAAGGTCGTCAATCTCGCCGGTCGCAATCTTGCCGATCATGACGGCGGCCCCGATCACGTCGGCGGGGCGCTTTTCGCCTTTCGGTCCTCGGGGCATGTCATTGTCCCCTGATAACAGCTTCAGGTTTTTCGAGGACTTTTATGCTGTCCCCTCCACTGCTAGCGAAAGCAACGATGGATGCCTTCTCTACTTCGTTCCAAAGAATGGTGGTCGCATTTTCGATGTTCACAAAAATAGGCTGCTTGCGCATATCGGTGCATTTGACCCAGTTCATCTTCGCCTCCTGCTTTACGCTAAGCATACCACAGGAGCTAGGAGGACGCGACCGCCCGTCAAGGGCCAATAAATTCAAACTGAGACACTACCTAATTTCGACGTGCGAGTGTCCAAGCAAAACGGCCTCAGTGCGGGGGCATCTGAGGCCGCTTGAGACCTCCCGCCGGGCATTGGGCAAAATGTAGACCGGTCGGTGGCTTGGCTTTCGGAGATAAGTCGCCGAATGCTAAAAGGACCAAGAACCCCCAAGATGAATCGTTCCGTCCTAATTTGAGATATTGATTGTCCTAATTAGGACAGCGCCGGGTTCGGGGCGCTGGCCCGTTTCAGCTCGGCAAACGAATCCGAAGGGGGCGGGGGGTGGTCAAATCTCTAGCGGGCTTTCCCTGCGGACCGGTGGGCCTGGTTCATCGGCAAAAAGTTCGCTTTTTTTCAGAAGAAAAACCCCACTGCTTCGCCTTGAGCTTTTCAGCTTTTGGACCCCAAAGAGGACCTTTGGCCATGACCGAGCGAGTGCTAAGATGGCCATTCAATTGGTGAATGCTCCAAACCTCGTTTGTCCGATCTTGAGCCGCTATTCGTTTGTCAGGCGTGCGGCCGAAGGGGCGCCGATATTAGGCCCGATTGGGATTGGGACACTCACCCAAGGGCGCGGCGCGCCAAGCGCTGACCCGACGCGACACTGCGTCGCGGGCCCTGGAACGAATTTACCCGCTCGCGCTTGATGCTCGGTTCTGCGGAGTTGCTTGCAGTTATGAATAGCCCCGACCAGAATACGCTCATTCGTGCCATAGAGGACGCGAGGCGCATCCTGGGGGAATATATTGAGCCGGGACCGCGCGACCCGAAAGTTACCGTGGAACGTCTGCTAGCTGTGCTCGATCGGAACGACGTCGTTCATGCGCTCGATCGAATAAAGCGGTGCCGGATAATAAGGCTGGTCGAGTGAAATAAAAACCCGCCGGGCTTGTGACGATCCTAAATTATGGCGAAGTCAATAAGGGATAATCCTAAATGGGCGCGAGGCCGTCCGGCGATCGGCAAGTCGCCAATGGTCGGTGTGCGAATGCATGAAGAGATGCAGGACCTAATCAAGAATTGGGCGGCTAAACAGAACGACCGCCCGTCGTTGGCTGGTGCCATCCGCCGGCTTGTGGAGCTTGGGCTGAGGGCGAAGAAATGACGGTGACCGGCCTGCGCGAGCTAGAAGAGGTGGCGGTGAAGCTAGAAGCCAACGCGCGCAAACTTCCAACGGGGCCAATTCGCGACGAACTACTTCAAGATATCGCGATATTTAGCGCGCAGGTCGCCGCCTTAAAGGCTGCCGCTTTATGGCCATCAGGCGAAGGCTGAAGGCGAAGGGGAAATGACGTGCTCTCAGCGATGGAATACCCGCATTGGATGATGGTAGCCGGAGCCGTCTTGTGGTGCTCGGGGTTATCGCTTTTGCATTTAGCGACGACCCGGCGTGATGCCGCTGAGCTGAGGCCCTTTACGGTTCAGTTCGGCTAAACTGGGAACATTCGGCAATTCGCCGAGTTGGTCCGCCTCAGACACGAAGGAGCTGCGTCATGAAGAAAATCGTCATCTCTCTTGCTCTTGGTGCCGGTGCGATCCTTGCATCCTCTGCTGCTGATGCCGCGCCGCTAACGAAGGGCCTTGCGGTGCTGCCCGATAACAGCATCGAAAATGTTCGACTGGTCTGCGACCAATATGGCCAATGCTACCGCACTCGCGGCGGGCGACGCGTGATCGTTCAGGGTGGATATGGGGGTGGCTATGCACCCGGCTACTATGGAGGCCCCGGCTACTACGGTGGCCCCGGCTACTATGGTGGTGGCTATGGCCCTAGCGTAGGCGTCGGTATCGGCCCGGTTGGCGTAGGTGTTGGCGTCGGTCCGCGCTGGTAATCAGGTTCGAGCGTCACTCACTGCAGCGCTTGTTGCGAGTCATCGCAGCAAGCGTTTTCGGTTAGCGGGCTGCACTACTCCGTCGCCTTCGGAACGCCGTACAGGTCCGCGCTCCCGGCCGGCCGCCACCCGGCCAAGTCTGATATGAGACCATCGCGCACAGCCTCATTGACCTTTACCCGGTCGCGCCGTTCGTCTGGCGGCAACGCCATCACCGCCTCATGGATTTCGGCATGGATCATCAGCGGGCTATCAAGCGGTTTTTCAGCCCACTCCGATCACAGATCGAAGGAACGGCGCGCGAATTTAAAGCGGGTTTTATTTCAGCGCCAGTTTACTGACAAACTCCACGATGCGATTTTTGACGACATCGGGTTCAACGCTGACCCCTAAGATCTTCGAATCCAAGCGAACGCCTGACGGCGTGGCCTCGTGTAGGGTCACTAAGTCTTTTCCTTTTTGTAGCTCGAACGAGAGGCTAGGGCGCTCTCTTGACCCATAGACCACCATATCGCCGCGGAAAGCAGCTACTTTGAATCCCTGAGGCGTCCGTTCAATATCACAAGTCCAGCCAGCGCCCTTTAGCATCGCGGCCAACGGTTCGATTGCGGGGAGAAGCACTTTCTCCACGCGAGATTCCCATTCGATCACAGCTGCCGCAACCGCGGCCTCCTGCTTTCTTTTTTCGCTCGCCTCGGCGTCTCGCAGCTCATTGTCCCGGGCCAGTATCTTGGCCAGCTCGCTCTCGATATCGTTGCTCACTTAGCGATCTCCGTCGCCCTCTCGATCGGCTCGCGCAGCCGCTTCATCGTGAATTCGATGTTTTGCGATTGCAGCTCGCGCCAGCTTTCGAGCCCGCTATGGTAGCGCTCGTTGGGGAAGCGCACGAAATATTCCCTTATAAAGCGCCTCGCGGACGTGCGCTCCCTCGTGAATTTTTCGCGGACGAATGGGTCTCTTGGCACGACCGGCCCTCAACGCCAGAAATCTTTGAACCACGTCACCAACGAAAACGGCCCGCGCCTGTGGTACGCGGGCCGGCTCGATGGGGCGACATGGTGCGGGTCTGAGACTGAGGATCTGGAAACCCCCGCCGTGGTCCCTCCGCCTCCACCTGTGCCAACGCCGTCTCAGATCAATTGGGTAACAGGGCGGCGTTTGCACGCTTGCACAGTATTAGGGTCGCGGGAGTCGTCAACGGCTGGTTGAGCCCATTTGGCAAAAATTCCGGCCAGTGTTGCTTCCGAGCCGCGCCCCTGCCACCGCGCCTCGGCCGCCGCTTCCGCCCCTAGCGCGGTCGCTGAGCGCTGCACCGCCGCGATGGCCTGTTGTTGCTAGGTCGGACTGATGCCGGCGAGCCTGCGGGCTCGCGCGGCCACGTGCGCCGCATCCTGCGCGGCGAGCCACCAACCCCCGGCGACGGTGCCTGCGATCTTGCCAACATGAAATGCTGCAAACACCATCGCGTTCGATGACGGTGATCGGGACCGCGTCGCATGCGGCGAGATATTCGACGGCGCGTTTTCTGTCCGATGATTTCGCCAGCATGGCGGCGACGGATAGGGTCAGGACCTCTTGCCGCGGCTGTCGGGCGTCAGCGCGAACCCCTCGCTCTAGTTCACGAATTCCGAAGCGGCGTCGTGCTGGACGGCCTTGGCGCGTTCGACCGATGCCCTGCTACGTTGAGGGTGGGGGGTGTTCAAATCTCTGGGCCGCGTTCGGCGCGGACCGGTGGGCCTCCTTCATACGCAAAAAGTTCGGAATAAATACAAAAAGCCCACTTGTGTGAGCTGCCTCTGCCTGCGGATGGCGTTCTTCGCGCTCAAACGCGATGCCGCCTCCGGGGTGGATGGACCTAGGTTTCGAAATATCGTAGGCCGAGCTGCTGATGTCAGTTCATCGCAAAGCGGACATCACGATTGGTACGCGCGACGTCTGAAAATGACCCCGAAGCCGACATGGATCGTATCGGTTGGCTGGCATCGCAAAAGCCTCGCTCACCCGATCTATCTTATCGCCAATAAGCCCTCGGCGACGCTAGGACGATGACAATCTCTGAAAGAGGGAGAACATGCCAAAGCAAACGGCCGCGATAAGGAAGGCTAAAAGGCTCACGCGAACAATTAGCTGTTTTTGGCTAAAGTGACTTCGCATCCATTCCTCTGAAAACGGCCAAATCCAACCTAATGTGGATTTTCAAGGCTGAACAGCTCCGACTGCTCGTCGTATGCGAATAGCTCCGCATAGCGTGCCCATGAGACGATGGTTTTTAACGTTTCATCCGCCTGATCCTCCGCCATGTAATCCTCAAGTTCATTGCGGAAGCGCGCTACAGGCGCCGTGTGCGAGGGCCGCTCATCGAGTACGCGGCGGATCAGACCCATGACCGGCACATAGTTGATGAGATGTTCGGCGAACAGCTTCTTGCGGGCATCGGTTTCGAGGTGAGCAAAGCGCTTGCCGGCATCCGTCAGCATGAGATCACCCTCGCTCAATTGAGCAAACCGTAACAATTGAAGCGATTCACCGAGGTGAAATATCTCGTCCGCTTCGAGTTGCAGGTTGCCGGCGAGAACGGGCAAATCGGCGTGCCCGTTATACGGGGCCCCCGCGAGTGTCTCGATCAGACCGGAAAGGACGTTCGACGAAACATGCTTCAGGATCATGCCAACGCCGGTGCCGTGAATGCCCTCGATCGCCGGCGCTCTCGCCTCCGTGCGCTGCGTCATGCGGGCATAGATGCTATCGACGAGTTGCCGGAATGTCGGATCAAGGCGATTGCGCGGGTGTGGCAGGTCGACCTTGATCTCGCCGGCGACGCGACCGGGATTGGATGAAAACACGAGAATGCGGTCGCACATCAACACCGCTTCCTCGATGTTGTGCGTCACCATCAACACTGACTTGATCGGCAACCGGCCTTCGATCCACAGATCGACCAAATCGGTACGGAGCGTCTCGGCGGTCAGCACATCGAGGGCGGAAAATGGTTCGTCCATCAGCAGCAGGTCGGGATGGACGACCAGCGCCCGCGCAAACCCGACGCGCTGACGCATGCCGCCCGATAGTTCTTTTGGATAGGCCGACTCGAAACCGTCGAGACCGATCAGGTCGATCGCCGCGAGCGCCCGCGTGCGGCGCTCGGTGCTCTCGATCCCCAGCGCCTCCAAGCCCAATTCGACGTTTTGAAGAACCGTCAGCCATGGAAACAGCGCGAAGGACTGAAACACCATGGAGACGCCGTTCGGCGGCCCGATGATCGTCTCGCCACGGCATTTTGCATCGCCTGAGGACGGCGCGATGAGTCCGGCGATAATGCGCAGCAGCGTCGATTTGCCGGACCCTGAGCGGCCGAGCAGGCCGACAATTTCGCCGGAATGAATCGTCAGATCGACTTTTTCCAGGACCAGTAGATCCTCACCGCTGCCTTTTGGAAACGATCGGCAAACGCTGCGGATATCGAGGAGGCTGGCCTGTTTGGTATGATCGAGCATGAGTTTCCCCCTGATCAGCCGAGGCGAAGACGACGCTCTCCGAAGGCGTAGAGCGGCCTCCAGAGCAGCCGGTTGAAGAGCGTCACCAGAATGCACATGATGGCGATGCCGAGAACCACCCGAGGGAAATCACCGGCCTCCGTCGCAGTGGCTATATAGGCACCAATACCGCTGGCCGTCAGATGGATATCTCCCCAGCTTGCGACTTCCGCGACGATGGAGGCATTCCACGATCCGCCTGATGCGGTGATTGCCCCCGTGACGTAATATGGGAAAATGCCCGGCAGGATGATTTTTATCCACCACCGCCATCCCTTGAGGTGGAAGCTGCCGGCGGCGGCTCGCGAAGGTCGGTCGGGAATGCGCTGGCGCCCGCGATGACATTGAACAGGATGTACCACTGGGTTCCCAAAATCATCAGTGGGCTGAGCCAGACATTCGCGTTCAGGCCGTAACGAACGATGATCACCACGAACACCGGAAACGCGGGATTCGCGGGGAACGCCGCCAAAAACTGCGCGGCGGCTGTATTCGCTCGGCAAGTTTCGGCCGAAGTCCGATCCAGACGCCCACCGGCACCCATATCAGCGTGGCCAGCGCAACCAGCACGATGACGCGCGTCAGCGTGATGAACCCGTAGCCAACGGCACTGAAGACGTCCGACGGACTCAACGTCGCCGAGAGATATGCATAGGCCTTCCAGGCGGCGTAGCCCGTGCTTGCGATGATAAAGGTAACCCAGACAGCATCGACAATGCGCGAGGGCTGGCCGCTTGGTCTCGATGCCATTCTCAATTGGCTTGGCAGTGCAATATGTAAATTCGAGACGGCTTTGTTCAGGGCTGCAAACGGATAGGTCAGCGCCCGCAAGGCGCGCGTACGCCGAAACAGGTCGAGCATCCAGGAGGTCGGTGCGGTCGCCGAGGCGGTCTGCTCGAAGCGGAATTTGTCGGCCAGGCCACCACGGGGCGATCACGATCTCGCCGCCAGCCGGATATTGCTCGATATAAC
>CAVUYV010000035.1:0-11926 GCA_963745785.1 uncultured Alphaproteobacteria bacterium
CGCGGCCAGCTGGTGGTCGCAATCGGCAATCCGCTCGGCTTCGAATTGACCGTCACCGCCGGCGTGGTGTCGGCGCTGGGCCGCTCGATCCGCTCGGTGAGCGGCCGGACCATCGAAGACGTCATCCAGACCGACGCTGCGCTTAATCCCGGCAACTCCGGCGGACCGCTGGTGTCGTCCGCGGCCGAGGTGATCGGCATCAACACCGCGATCATCAGCGGCGCCCAGGGCATCTGCTTTGCGGTCGCCAGCAACAGCGCGCAATTCGTGTTGTCCGAAATCATCCGTCACGGCTATGTCCGGCGCGCCTATATCGGTGTGTCCGGCCAGACCGCGCCGATCCCGAGAAGGCATGCGGTCCTCGCCAGTGTCGAAAACAAGATGGGCGCGCTGCTGGCGCAAATCGAACCGGACGGGCCGGCGGCGCGGGCCGGGCTATTGCCCGGCGACGTCGTGATCAAACTGGACGGCGTTGACGTGAACGGCGTCGACGACCTGATCCGTGCGCTTGATCGCGACCGCATCGATCGCACGCTGGAGATGGATGTGCTGCGCATGGGCCGGCTGCGGGCCGTCGACATTCATCCGATCGAACGCAAGCCGTCGGCTCGGCAGGGGTAAGTCCCGTAGAGCCGCGGGTGCGAGAAACGGGCGGGCGCGATTGTGAGAGGCTATCGCGTCAGGATGATTTCCTGATCTTGAAGCTTGCCACGTATTCGTCGGGCTTTGACGGGTCGAATGGCTTTCCCATCACCGAAAACGACTTGTACGACGTTGCCGGCGGCGTCATTCCCATGTCTTTCATGACCTTGCTGGTGCCGGTCGCGAGATAGACCCGCTCCGCCACGGATTTGTAATCCACGTCACCGGATACCTGGCCCCAGCGCTTCATCTGCGTGAGCATCCAGACCGCAAACGACTGCCAGGGAAACGGGTCGAAGTCGACGCGCTTGGCGTCGGTCTTGACGCCGCCAAGTCCGTCCGCGTAGGTGCCGGTGAGAACCTGCTCAAGGACCGTGATCGGCGCGTTGATATAGTTCGGCGGTGCGATGGCTTCCGCGATCTGCTTGCGATTTTCGGGTTTGGACGCGTAGGCGGTGGCGTCGATGATGGCGCGCGTCAGCGCGGCAAAACTGTTGGGCGAGTTCGTGATGAACTCCCGGCTCGCGGCAAAGCTGCAGCAGGGATGCCCGTCCCAGATTTCCTTGGAAAGAATGTGCAGGAAACCGACGCCGTCGTAGATCGCGCGCTGGCAGATGTTGTCGGGTGCGAGGAATCCGTCGATGTTGTCGGCGCGGAGATTGGCGACCATTTCCGGCGGCGGCACCGAACGCAATTGCACGTCAGTGTCGGGATCGACGCCGTGCTCGGCGAGATAGTAGCGCAGCAGATAATTGTGCATCGAATAATCGAATGGAATGGCGAATTTCATGCCTTTCCAGTCCTTCGGGTCGCGCCTGTCCTTGTGCTTGATGGCTAGCGTGATGCCCTGGCCGTTGATGTTCTCGATCGCCGGCACCGTGAAGGGGATCGGCTGTGCGCCCAGGCCGAGCGAGATCGCGATCGGCATCGGCGCCAGCATGTGCGCGGCGTCGTATTCCCTGTTGATGGTCTTGTCGCGGATCACGGCCCAGCCGGCGGTCTTCACCACCTCGACGTTGAGGCCGTGCCTGGCATAGAAGCCGAGCGGCGCCGCCATGATGATCGGCGTCGCACAGGTGATCGGAATGAAGCCTACCTTGAGATCCTTTTTCTCCGGCGTGCCGGCCTCCGCGAACACTTGGGTTGCGGTCTTGACAGGAAAGAATTGAGAGATGGCGGCGAGCGCCGTCGAAGCCCCGACCGATTTCAGGAAAGCTCTGCGCGGAACATCCTTTGGAAATATCGCGCGCATGACAGCGGAAGCCACGAAGCCCTCATAGCGCGCTTCGTCGTTTGGCGGCGTCTCGCAGCGCAGCGTCAGGGCTTTATTATGTTCCTCCACCGACCAATGTTGGCCGCAGCCACAGACCGATCGCGAAAGCTTGCCGTTGGCGTCAAAGGCATCGTCGAAGGTGGACATGCGGCGCTCCCTGTGATGCCGGTAGACCTGAACAGCAGTAAACTCAGCCGCAGCCGCTCCAAAACTCAGGCACCTCCCGCCGCTCGACCGCGGCGGGGGCACCGATAACCCGGCTGGGCTAGGCCGCTTTGCCGGTCAGCTTGGCTTCGGTCGGCAGACCTTCCTCAATCGGCAGCGATGGGTCGCGGGACCATTCGTTCCACGATCCGAAATACATGCGCACATCCTTGACGCCTGCATTCTTGAGCGCGAGGAATGTGTTGGATGCCCGCGCTCCCTTGAAGCAATAGAGATACACCGGGGTATTTTGCGAGATGCCGACGGTCGCGCATTCAGCAAGGATTTCGTCCTTGGACTTGAAGCGCGGCCCCTCGGGTGTCGGCTTCATCATGCGATACCACTCGAGCCAGACGGCACCCGGGATGCGTCCCTTGCGCGGACAAAAGTCCTTGCCGTACGGCGAGGAGCTTTCGCCGATCCATTCGTCGACATCGCGGACGTCGAGCAAGGCGATGTTGGGCTTGTCCAGCGCCGCAAGCATGGTTTTCGCATCGATCAGAATATCGCTGGCTTCCGGCACGATCGCGAACGAGGCTGGCGCCGGCGCGGGCACACTGGTGGTCACCGGCAAGCCTTTGGCTGCCCAGGCGTCGAACCCGCCATCAAGCACCTTGATCCTGGGATAGCCGAGCATGGTCAGCAGATAATAGCCGCGGCAGGACTGGCCGAAGCCGGAGTTCATCGACTGCTCGTAAATGACGGCGGTTTCCTTGCCCGAAAGTCCAGCCTTGCCGAAAGCGTCGGCGAACTTGGTCTTCAGCTCGTGAATGCCTTCCGGTGTCGAGGTGGCGAGGTAGGTGAAGATTTCGTGCACGTTCACGGCATTCGGGAGGTGTCCCGCGCCATAGGCATCCGGATTTCGCGTGTCGATGATCACACACGGCTCCTTGGATATGAGTTCGGCGAGTTCGCCGGCAGAAATCAGAACGTCCGTCATGTCAGGCCTCTCCTGTTTGGTGGTGGCAGTTAGGGTCGATCCGAAATCCCTTTCAAAATTCACGCATCCGCCAGCATCTTGCGAAGCTGCTTGGTTGCCGGAGTTACGATTGCGACGAAGTAGGCCTCGCGGAGCCTGCGCTGGACGCGATGGCTCTTCAGGTAGCCACGCGCGCCGCAATGAAGCATCGCCGCATGAGCGGCCGCGACGCTTGCCTCGCCGATGTGCAGGCGAAGCGCCAGCACGCGGCGCCAATAGCTGTCGTCGGCGTTGTACGGATCACGCGCCAGTTCCATGGTTTCCAGTTCAAGATCCGAAAGCAGATCCTGGAAGTGTCCCGGTTGCTGCGGCAGGTAGCGATTGACATGGCCAAGCGGCTCGACGACTTCATTCATGATCGTGATGCAATCCCTGATCAGGCCGAGGCCCATTCCGGTCTGCAGCAGGATGAAGCCCGCACGGATTTTTCTGACGAACGGGCCAGCCAGCTCCGCGAGGATGTGAGCGTTGGGCACGAAGACGTCGCGAAACTGGACGCTGTAGGTGCCGGTGCCATCCATCGCGAGGAACGGCGTGCACGGTTGCAGCTTTATCGCGGGATCGGCGCAATCGGCGAGAAACATGACGATCTCGCCGGGCTGATTTTCGATTTCGAAAATCGTGCCGAAGTAATGATCGGGTCCGAGATTAGAGACCCAGGGCAGCGCACCGCGCACCACGTAACCCCCGTCGACCCTGCGGCCCTTCAATTTCAGTTTTTCGATCCCGAAAAAGCTCTTCATCGGATTTGAAAGGCCGGTGCCGCCGAGAATTTTTCCCGTTGCGGCGCCGTCCGCGAAGTCAGCGACAAGCGCCGGATTGCTGGAATTCACCGCGTACCAGACCAGCGTGTTCTGGCACCACGCCATGAAGGCGGTCGCGCCGCAGACCTCGCCAAGCGCAGCGATCGATTGAATGGCGCAGCGTAGGTCGGCCGCGCCATTGTTCGGCCGATGGCTGCCCCAGGCTCCGACCTCGCCGAGACGCCGCAGCAGGTCGGCTGGATAGATCGTGCCGCTGTCGATTGCCGGGGCGATCGGCGCCAGGTCCTTGCGCGCAATGGCCGCCACCTCATCGGCGATCGACGCCGACGGAACATCGGTGTCGTCGTCGAACGCGCGACGCGTTGCAGCCACTGAGCTCATCAAACTCTCCGAACTTGCCGAGGCGACGATTGCAAGTGACAAAACTCTCGCGACCCCTACGCGCTGACCTCGAGATTGACCGGTCGTGTGAAGGTGTTGGCGACCGGCGACCACTTCTTGACGTGGGACACCAGCGCGTCGATCTCGCTTTGCGGAATGCCCTCGCATTCCATATCGACCTTGACCCGCACGTCGGTGAACCCGACCGGTTTCTCACTGACATCACCGGTGCCCCACACGGCCGTGATGTTGAGATCGCCCTCGAGCTGAAGCTCGAGCTTGTTGACGATCCATCCGCGATGCACCGCATTGGCGTGGAGCCCGACGGCAAGGCAGGAGCCCAACGCGGCCAGCGAGGCCTCCGACGGATTGGGGGCGGTGTCGTCGCCCAAGAGGCCCGGCGGCTCGTCGACGATGTAGGGCGGCAGGTTGCGGATGTAGTTGGCGTGGCGGAACTTGCCCTCGGCCACCGTCTTGCATTTCAAGGTCTTGATGACCTTCGGGTTGGCTTTGCCATTGGCGATGAGTTGCTCCAGCCCTTGTCTGTCGATCGGGGCAAGGCAGCCTGTAAGCACTGTTTTTTGAGCGACCGCGGTCATTTGTTTTCTCCCTGGGGGTAGGATACCGAACGGTCTGTTTCCTGCACGAACCGTGCCAGACGCCGCGCAATTGAAAACCCGAATTGTTGAAACCGCTTAGGCCGCGCTGCCTCGCAATTGATCAGCCGCGCAGTGCTCAAAGCTGATGCAATTGCCGGTTCGCCGAGATTATTTTGCGCGCAGAAAGATGCGGCTTGATGATTGCGCCGCAGTCCGGTTAACTGGGCTCATGGGCAAATCACCTTCGAAGAAGCGACTCCGTCGCTGTAAGTCTCGCTGGCGGCGATGACGAGACCGCGCGCGGGCGTTTGCTCAGCGCCGCGACGCGGCTGTTCTGCAAGAACGGAATAAACGCCACCGGCATCGACGCCATCATCAACGAAGCCGGCACCGCGAAGACCACGCTCTACAAATTGTTCGGATCGAAAACCAATCTGGTGCACGTGGTGCTGGAGACCGAGGGCAAGCAGTGGCGCGACTGGTTCATCGATGCCATCGAATCCGGCGGCGGCAGTGCCGCAGGCAAAACTCGCGCGGATTTTTCCTTCGCTGAAGGATTGGTTTGGCCAGGAACGTTTCTATGGCTGCCCCTTCATCAATGCCGTCGGCGAACATGACAAGGATCAGAAGCAGCTTCGCGCCATCGCGATGCGGCACAAGAAAGTCGTCTTGTCGTATATCGAGAAGCTCGCCAGCGACATGGGTGCGGCTGAGCCGGTAGTGCTTGCCCATCAGCTCGCACTTTTGATGGACGGCGCCATCGTGGCAGCGATGGTAACCCGCGATCCCGGGGTCGCCGACACCGCGGCGCTTGTGGCAAATTCCTTGTTCGGACCTGCAAAGCTGAAAAAGCCCAAACGAACGGGTCACGCCCCGGCGGAACTTATGGCCGTCTGATCCGGCTTTTGGGTACCCTGCATTTCCATTACTCCTGCCAGCGGCCGCAGCCGGTTTGACGCGGCCGTTTCCTGTGGACTTGAACTCGGTCCGGCATATCGTCGAACTTCTCGTCGAAAATTTCCGGCTCTTGAAAGACGCTCGTCGCGCGAGAGCGCCCGAGGCTTGAGATTTCGACAGAAACAACAGAAACCCACGGGGAAACGCTCATGGCCAGACGACTGATCGATATTTCGGTACCGCTGCAAAACGACGTGCCGGCCGATCCGCCGGGAGGCCATCCGACCATTCAATACATCGATCATCAGCAAGGCCTGCCGCGTATGCTGCAGTTCTTCGAAGGGTTGAAGGCGGAGGATTTGCCGGATGGGCAGGGCTGGGCGGTCGAGCAGGTGCAGCTCTCCACCCACAACGGCACCCATCTCGATGCGCCCTGGCACTTTCATCCCACCATGAACCGCGGCGAGCGCTCATGGACGATCGACGAAGTGCCGCTGGAATGGTGCCTGCAGCCGGGCGTGAAACTGGATTTTCGGCATCTGCCGGACGGCTATGTGGCAACCGCAAAGGATGTCGAGAACGAGCTCAAGCGCATCGGCCACACGCTTGCGCCGCTGGAGATCGTGGTCGTCAATACCAGCGCCGGGGCCAAATACGGCCGGCAGGATTATGTCAACTCCGGCTGCGGCATGGGCTATGAGGCGACGATGTATCTGCTCGAGCGCGGGGTGCGGCTGACCGGCATCGACGGCTGGAGCTGGGATGCACCATTCGTCTACACCGCGAAAAAATACGCCGAAACCAGGGACGCCAGCCTGATCTGGGAAGGCCACAAGGCCGGACGCCACATCGGCTACTGCCACATCGAAAAGCTGCACAATCTCGAGCAATTGCCGTCGACCGGTTTCACCGTGTCATGTTTCCCGGTCAAGATCGAACGCGCCTCCGCGGGCTGGACCCGGGCGGTGGCGATCATCGACGGGTGAAGCTGCGGCGGCATCCCGTCGTGACAATTGTTGCAATTCAAAAGGCCGGTCGCGGCGTGCGGCCGGCCTTTGCATTCAGCTTGGCGTTCAACGACCAGCGGGCGCCAACTCCGCGCCATTCTGGTAGCGCGACGAATCGGGCTGCGCGTAGGGAGCCGGCCAGTAAGCGTTACTGTTGCGGAACTGTTCGCTTATCGGCGCCGGCTCGCGATATGCCTTTCGACCATTATCATGCTCCGCGGCTGCGGCGATCTGGACGATCGACGCAGCGAGCAAGGCCGAACCGAGAATGGTCAGGATTGTCTTTCGCACCTTAAATCTCCGTTTATTAAAGCGCGCTACGGCGAGGCAAAGGGCGTCTCGCGCCTCGGCGCCTTCTTCCAAGTAACGATGCAAGTAACGATGGCTCATCCGAATTATTACCATCCCGCCAATCACGAAGCGGCGAGCCAAATTCTTGGTCAAGCAAATTTCTCGGCAAAATAATATTCGGCAGGCGAACCGAAGTATTCGGGCCCAAGCCGGCCAACCCCAATGGACTTCTTTTAGCCGATCCCGTTCAATGGGCTAAGCCAACGACGCCCGCCTTGCGAGAGAAAATGAAAAAGCTTTTACTTGCAATTCTTCTGATCTCATCGCCCGCATGGTCGCAAACGAAACCGTTAGCCAGGGGCGCGGCCGCGCGTGTCGACAATTGTGCGCCGATTGGCCGGACCGAAGAGGGCAAACTGGTCTATTCGATGAAGTGCGAGAATTTGCCGGTCCCGCCACTGCCACCGCAGGCTGAAACCAGGGAGGTGCCGGCTCCGGAGCCGCAGGTGCAACGCAGCGGGATCTTCGGCTGGTCTTATGAAAGAAAGAGGCCGGGCGAATAGCAACGGCTTTTCCAAAGACCAATACGCTTTACCTGGCGCTCCCCGCGCGATCGGCCTTTGCCGGGAGCTGCAAAAGACCTAGAATTTGACCCTGCGCGGGAATGGTCCTTGCTTCCGGTATCTTCGGCTGCAATCTGTTTCGCCAACGCGCTCCCTTCGTGAGCCTTAGGGGTCATTGAATGAGCCAACTCCTTGTCCACGCCGGCGACTTTACCTTCCAGGCCCGTTTTGAGGAACAGCTGGCGCCCAAGACCTGCGCGGCCTTTCGCAAGGTGATGCCGTTCGAGAGCCAGGCCATCCATGTGCGCTGGAGCGGCGAGGCGGTCTGGATGCCGCTCGGCGATCTCGATTTCGGTGTTGGTTATGAGAACCACACCAGCTATCCCGCGCCGGGCCAGATCGTCCTTTATCCCGGCGGCATCAGCGAAACCGAGAATTCTTTTGGCCTATGGCAGCGTGCACTTCGCCAGCAAGATGGGGCAGCTCGCGGGCAATCACTTCATCACGCTGACTTCGGGCCTGGAGAATTTGCCCGAGCTGGGCAAGACCGTGCTGTGGAAGGGTGCGCAGAAGAATCCGCTTCGAGGCCGCCTAAATGGCTGAAGCCAGGTATCCCCGGGATCTCCACGGTTATGGCCGCAACCCGCCCGATCCGCGCTGGCCCGGCGGCGCGCGTATCGCCGTGCAGTTCGTGGTCAATTTCGAGGAGGGTGGCGAAAACAACATTCTGCATGGCGACGGCGCGTCGGAAGCGTTTTTGTCGGACGTGTTGGGTGCAAAGCCCTGGCCCGGACAGCGCCACGCCAATATCGAGTCGATGTTCGAATATGGCTCGCGCGCCGGCTTCTGGCGGCTATGGCGGATTTTCACCGGGCGCAAGCTGCCGACGACCGTGTTTGGGGTCGCGACCGCGTTGAAACGCAATCCGCAGATTGTCGCCGCCATGAAAGAAGCCGGCTGGGATATCGCCTGCCACGGTCTGAGGTGGGTCGAGCACAAGGACATGTCGGAGGCCGAGGAGCGCGCGGAGATCGCCGAAGCGATCCGCATCCATACCGAAGTTACCGGCCAGCGTCCGCTCGGCTGGTACACCGGAAGATCGTCGATCAATACGCTGAAGCTGGTGATGGAAGCCGGCGGCTTCCTGTATTCCTGCGACTCCTACGCCGACGATCTGCCGTACTGGATCAAGGGACCGGCGGGACCGCATCTGATCATTCCATACAGCCTCGATGCCAACGATATGCGCTTCGTCAATCCGCAGGGGTTTGGCGGCGGCGACCAGTTCTTTAGCTATCTCAAGGACAGCTTTGACGTTCTCTATGCCGAAGGCGAAACCTCGCCGAAGATGATGTCGGTCGGCCTGCATTGCCGCGTGGTGGGCCGGCCGGGGCGCGCGGCTGCGCTGATGCGGTTTGTCGATTACATCATGAGCCATGAAAAGGTCTGGGTGCCGACGCGGCTTCAGATCGCGCAGCATTGGCACGCCAATCTGTCTCATCTTGCCGCCAACGCCTTCGATATCGGATCATGAGGGCGAAATGTCGCGAACGACGATCTCTGATCTCAACGCGTGCAGCATCCGCCGTTGATCAAACTTGCAGCAAGCCATGGGGAAAGTTGAGGCTTGTCACGCTAACGGAACGGCGCAAGGGTCCGTTCAACGGGCCCGATCGTCAGATTGTCAACTTGGGGGGAATCACATGTTCTATCGTCACGGAGCAATTGCAGCAGCGGCGCTGTCACTTGCCGTGCTTGCGCCAACTGGCTTGGCCAGCGCCGCGGATTTGCCGGTCAAGGCCGCGAAACCGGCCGCGGACGTGCCGTTCTTCTTCGTGATCGATGACCGGGTCACCTACTCGTACATCTTCACTGGCGCCCAACCTGGTGCGTATACGGTCAACCCGGACGGCACGGTCAACGGCAAGACCGCCAAGTCGGTCTATTCCTTCACCCATTTCGACGCCTGGGCATACGGCACCAACTTCCTCAACATCTCGTTGTTCAAGTCGGACCATAACGATCCCGCCTCGCCTTGCACCAACGCCGGCACCATCTTCGGCTCCCCGGCAAACTGCGCGGGCGCGACCGAAATCTACGGCCTGTTCCGCTCAACGTTCGGCTGGAACGAGATCTTCAACACCAAGGCCTTCAGCGTCGGGCCGCTGCATAACATCTCGTTCGAAGTCGGCATGGACGCCAATACCGAAAACAGGTTCTTTGCTGCAGCCAAGCGCGACGTCGTCGCCGGTCTGCAGTTCCAATTCGACCTTGCCTTACAAGGGCTACTTCAACGTCGCCCCCCTGGTTTACTGGGAATTCTCCAATCACAACGCCTTCTCCCAATGCGGTCTGTTCCCCGGGCCTAACATTCCCGGCCTCACCTGCAACGCGGACGGCAATGCCAGGTTTCGATGCGACATGGGCGGTCGAGACCAACTACTACATGGATCTGGGCTTCCTGCCGCGCCTACCTGGATTTCTTCTCGATCAGCGGCCGCGCTGCCTGGTATGGACCGAAGGGTGACTCGAACAGCCGTTCCCTTCCTTTCGGGCCCGGGCCGTTTCAGCACCGCCTCCAAGACGGAATTCAACGGCGAACCGATCCGCCTGACGTTCGATGCCAGCAAGGCTGTGTGGGGCGCGAAATACTCCCACTTCGTGGACCTCTGGGTGGCCTACCGCTACTGGCAAAACAAGTTCGGCCTCGACCACAATGCGATGCCCGGCGTCTGCACCCTCGCGACAACCGGTCAAAGCACCCACAGCTGCGCCGAAGTCGTCGCTCTATTCCGGCATCACCGTGAAGTTCTAACCGCCTGACCGTCTCAAGCGAAGACGATGGTGTCGCGATGCTCGCGACGCCATTTTGTTTGGTGACTTGAAACCTGGTGGTTATCTGTTCCGGACGTTGGGTGAGTTCGCTCGTCCTCGAGGCGGAACACGAGCGGCCAATCCCCGTCTGAGAAGGCAATTTCCGACTGAGCCTGTTTGGGAGTAGTCGAATTCAAGGGACGGACATACGCGCCGGCAGGCAAGCGGTGCACCGCCTTCCCCATCACTGGAAAGCCTGATAGATGGAAGGAGGAAACGCCAGACACAAAACGCGTCGCTCGGCGATGAGATCGTCGGTCGCATCGACCAACTGGCGGCGATCTCCGAAACGCCGGATCATCTCACGCGCGTCTTTCTTACGAGGGAACATCGCGCCGCCGCCGACCTCATCCTAGGCTGGATGCGGGCTGCCGGAATGCACGCGCATCTCGACGCGATCGGAAATGTCTGCGGCCGGTACGAAGGCGACGGCCGGGACTCGCCGTGCCTGATGCTGGGATCGCATTACGACACCGTTCGCGACGCCGGCAAATGGGACGGCCCGCTCGGGCTGATCACAGCGATTTCCTGCGTGGCGATTTGCACAAGCGAGGACGGCGATTGCCGTTCGCGGTCGAGGTGACGGGTTCGCCGATGAGGAGGGGTGCGGTTCGCGTCCACGCTATTGGGCAGCCGTGCGGTCGCTGGGACGTTCGTCGAGAGCGTGTTTAGCGCAAACGATAGCATTGGGGTGACGATGCGCGATGCACTGGCGCAATTCGGCCTCGACCCCGACCATGTCGGCGCCGCGGCGCGGATGCGCGGCGAGCTGCAGGCTTACATCGAACTGCACATCGAGCAGGGGCCGGTGCTGGAAACTTGAAGAGTGCCGGTCGGCGTCGTGACCGCGATCTCGGGCGCGACAAGGCTCGCGGCAAGCCTGACCGGCATGGCCGGCCACGCCGGCACCGTGCCGATGCAGTTGCGTCGCGACGCGCTGGCAGGCGCGGCGGAGTTCATTTGACGATCGAGGAGTTGTGCCGGACCGACACCGGCGGGCTGGTCGGGACGGTCGGATATATTCACGCGATGCCCGGTGCGACCAACGTCATTCCGGGGCAGGCTTCGTTCACGATCGATCTTCGCGCGCCGTCCGATCCGCACCGCACGCTCGCGGTCGCCGACATCGTCCGCCAAATCGAAAGCGGTCGCCAAACGCCGCAAGCTGGTGCTGCAAGTCGATGTCACCCACGAAAACCGCACCGTGCCATGCGCGTCGTGGCTGAGGGCGCAGGTGGCGGAGGCGGTTGCGGCGGAAGGTTATCGCGTGTTCGAGCTGCCGAGTGGGGCGGGCATGACGGCATGGCGATGATCGACATTACCGACGTCGCGATGGTGTTCGTGCGCTGCCGGGGCGGTATCAGCCATCATCCGGACGAGCACGTGGACGACGGCCGATGTCGAGGCCGGGCGCGCGCGTGCTGATGCGTCTGATCGAGACATTTTCGCCCG
>CAVUYV010000036.1:0-8770 GCA_963745785.1 uncultured Alphaproteobacteria bacterium
CGCGGCCAGCTGGTGGTCGCGATCGGCAATCCGCTCGGCTTCGAATTGACCGTTACCGCCGGCGTGGTGTCGGCGCTCGGCCGTTCGATCCGCTCGGTGAGCGGCCGGACCATCGAAGACGTCATCCAGACCGACGCCGCGCTTAATCCCGGCAACTCCGGCGGACCGCTGGTGTCGTCCGCGGCCGAGGTGATCGGCATTAACACCGCGATCATCAGCGGCGCCCAGGGCATCTGTTTTGCGGTTGCTAGCAACACCGCGCAATTCGTGTTGTCCGAAATCATCCGTCACGGCTATGTCCGGCGCGCCTATATCGGTGTGTCCGGTCAGACCGCGCCAATCCCGAGAAGGCATGCGGTCCTCGCCGGTGTCGAAAACAAGATGGGCGCGCTGGTGGCGCAAATCGAACCGGAGGGGCCGGCGGCGCGGGCCGGGCTATTGCCCGGCGACGTCGTGATCAAACTGGACGGCGTTGACGTGAACGGCGTCGACGATCTGATCCGTGCGCTTGATCGCGACCGCATCGATCGCACGCTCGAGATGGATGTGCTGCGCATGGGCCGGCTGCGGGCCGTCGACATTCATCCGATCGAACGCAAGCCGTCAGCTCGGCAGGGGTAAGTCCCGTAGAGCCGGGACGCGCGGCGTCAGCTCGGCCTACGTCTGCGCCGCGATCCGGCTGTGTCGCGCTCCATAGGCAAAGTAAATCACTAGCCCGATCGCGAGCCAGACCGCCAGCCTAACCCAGGTGTCGGGCGGGAGGCCGAACATCAGGAGTGTGGAGGACGCGGCCCCCGCCGGTGCGACGATCCAGACAGCCGGCGTCTTGAAAGGACGGCTAAGCTCAGGTTGGGCAATTCGCAATGCCAAAACTCCGAGGGATACGACGGCAAACGCAAACAGCGTCCCGATGCTGACGAGTTCGCCGACGAGGCCGATTGGCAGGAGCGCGGCGAGAACCGCCACGACGATGCCTGTCGCGATCGTCGAGACATAGGGCGTACGAAAACGTGGATGAACCTTCGCAGCCACTGGCGGAAGCAAGCCATCATGCGCCATCGCCCGGAAAATTCTCGGTTGGGCAAGCAGCATGACGAGAATGACCGAGGTCAGGCCGAAGATGATTCCGAGCTTTATAACAGGAGCAAGCCAGCCGACCCCGGCCGCATCGATGCCTACCGCAATCGGATCAGACACGTTCAGTCTGTCGAAAGGTACAATTCCCGTGAGGACAAAGCCGACCACCACGTACAGAACCGTGCAGATCAACAACGAGCCCAGAATACCGATAGGCATATCCCGCATCGGATTTTTCGCCTCCTGTGCCGCGGTGGAGACGGCATCGAATCCGATATACGCGAAAAACACCACAGCCGCGCCGCGCACCACGCCTGACCAGCCATAAATCCCGAAACCTTGGTTGGGCGGGATGAAAGCCCCTTCGGGATTGCTCGGAGTGATCCAGTTCGTTGTACTGAAAGCAGGTGCAGCGCACGCGATAAAAAGCGCAATCACCACCAGCTTGACCGCGACAATAAAATTATTGAACCGTGCTGTTTCTCGTATGCCCGTCACCAACAGCGCGATGATGACGACAATTACGACTGCCGCCGGTACGTTGAGGACTGCTCCGGTGAACGACCATTCGTGCTGAGCGGCATCGTAGGCCAATGGCGAGGAGGCAAATCGTGCCGGAATGTTCAGTCCAAAATCCCTGGCAAAACTGACGACATATCCAGACCAGCCGATCGCAACCGTGATCGCACCGACTGCGTATTCGAGGATCAGGTCCCAGCCGATGATCCAGGCAACCAGCTCACCAAGTGTGGCATAGGCGTAGGTATACGCACTCCCGCTGATCGGGACCGTCGACGCCATTTCGGCGTAGCATAATCCGGCGAACGCGCAGGCGACGGCGCCAAAGAGAAATGACAGGGTGACTGCAGGCCCTGCGTATGCCGCGGCCGCGTGGCCGGTCAGGACGAAAATCCCCGCTCCGATGATGCCGCCGATCCCGAGTGCGACCAGGTTGAGCGCGGACAATGTTCGCCTCAAAGGCCGCGCCGGCCCGGCTACGTCGTCACCTTGTGCGGCCTCGCTCAACAATACCGCGGTGGATTTGCGCGCCCAGATGTTTGCCATCGAGGGCTGATGCCCTGTGCCGGAAAATAATGTCCTTAAACTATAACAGACATGACATGATACGATCGAGCTTGACGTCGAAAAAAACCGGGGTCTTGAGGAACAAGGCCGAGCGCCAGGACGCCTGAGTGTTCGGGACATCGACAGAAGACGACAGGAACCTTCCAAGGAAGCGCTCATGGCCAGACGACTGATCGATATTTCGGTACCGCTGCAAAACGACGTGCCGGCCGATCCGCCGGGAGGCCATCCCACCATTCAATACATCGATCATCAGCAGGGCCTGCCGCGTATGCTGCAGTTCTTCGAAGGGTTGAAGGCGGAGGATTTGCCGGATGGGCAGGGCTGGGCGGTCGAGCAGGTGCAGCTCTCCACCCACAACGGCACTCATCTCGATGCACCCTGGCACTTTCATCCCACCATGAACCGCGGCGAGCGCTCATGGACGATCGACGAAGTGCCGCTGGAATGGTGCCTGCAGCCGGGCGTGAAACTGGATTTTCGGCATCTGCCGGACGGCTATGTGGTAACCGCAAAGGATGTCGAGAACGAGCTCAAGCGCATCGGCCACACGCTTGCGCCGCTGGAGATCGTCGTCGTCAACACCAGCGCCGGGGCCAAATACGGCCGGCAGGATTACGTCAACTCCGGCTGCGGCATGGGCTATGAGGCGACGATGTATCTGCTCGAGCGCGGGGTGCGGCTGACCGGGATCGACGGCTGGAGCTGGGATGCACCCTTCGTTTATACCGCGAAGAAATACGCCGAAACCAGGGACGCCAGTCTGATCTGGGAAGGCCACAAGGCCGGACGCCACATCGGCTACTGCCACATCGAAAAGCTGCACAATCTCGAGCAATTGCCGTCGACCGGTTTCACCGTCTCCTGTTTCCCGGTCAAGATCGAACGCGCCTCCGCGGGCTGGACCCGGGCGGTGGCGATCATTGACGGGTGAAGCTGCGGCGGCATCCCGTCGTGACAATTGCTGCAATTCAAAAGGCCGGTCGCGGCGTGCGGCCGGCCTTTGCATTCAGCTTGGCGTTCAACGACCAGCGGGCGCCGACTCCGCGCCATTCTGGTAGCGCGACGAATCGGGCTGCGCGTAGGGAGCCGGCCAGTAAGCGTTACTGTTGCGGAACTGTTCGCTTATCGGCGCCGGCTCGCGATATGCCTTTCGACCATTATTATACTCCGCGGCGGCGGCGATCTGGACGATCGACGCAGCGAGCAAGGCCGAACCGAGAATGGTCAGGATTGTCTTTCGCACCTTAAATCTCCGTTTATTAAAGCGCGCTACGGCGAGGCAAAAGGCGTCTCGCGCCTCGGCGCCTTGTCTTGCAAGTAACGATGGCTCATCCGAATTATTACCATCCCGCCAATCACGAAGCGGCGAGCTCGATTCTTGGTCAAGGAAATTTCTCGGCAAAATAATATTCGGCAGGCGAACCGAAGTCTTCGGGCCCAAGCCGGCCAACCGCAATGGACTTTTTTTAGCCGATCCCGTTCAATGAGCTAAGCCAACGACGCCCGCCTTGCGAGAGAAAATGAAAAAGCTTTTACTTGCAATTCTTCTGATCTTATCGCCCGCATGGTCGCAAACGAAACCGTTACCCAGGGGCGCGGCCGCGCGTGTCGACAATTGTGCGCCGATTGGCCGGACCGGAGAGGGCAAACTGGTCTATTCGATGAAGTGCGAGAATTTGCCGGCCCCGCCACTGCCACCGCAGGCTGAAACCAGGGAGGTGCCGGCTCCGGAGCCGCAGGTGCAACGCAGCGGGATCTTCGGCTGGTCTTATGAAAGAAAGAGGCCGGGCGAATAGCAACGGCTTTTCCAAAAACCAATACGCTTTACCCGGCGCTCCCCGCGCGATCGGCCTTTGCCGGGAGCTGCAAAAGACCTAGAATTTGACCCTGCGCGGGAATGGTCCTTGCTTCCGGTATCTTTGGCTGCAATCTGTTTCGCTAACGCGCTCCCTTCGTGAGCCTTAGGGGTCATTGAATGAGCCAACTCCTTGTCCACGCCGGCGACTTTACCTTCCAGGCCCGTTTTGAGGAACAGCTGGCGCCCAAGACCTGCGCGGCCTTTCGCAAGGTGATGCCGTTCGAGAGCCAGGCAATCCACGTGCGCTGGAGCGGCGAGGCGGTCTGGATGCCGCTCGGCGATCTCGATTTCGGTGTTGGTTATGAGAACCACACCAGCTATCCCGCGCCCGGCCAGATCGTCCTTTATCCCGGCGGCATCAGCGAAACCGAGATTCTCTTGGCCTATGGCAGCGTGCACTTCGCCAGCAAGATGGGGCAGCTCGCGGGCAATCACTTCATCACGCTGACTTCGGGCCTGGAGAATTTGCCCGAGCTCGGCAAGACCGTGCTGTGGAGGGGTGCGCAGAGAGTCCGCTTCGAGGCCGCCTAAATGGCTGAAGCCAGGTATCCCCGGGATCTCCACGGTTATGGCCGCAACCCGCCCGATCCGCGCTGGCCCGGGGGCGCGCGTATCGCCGTGCAGTTCGTGGTCAATTTCGAGGAGGGTGGCGAAAACAACATTCTGCATGGCGACGGCGCATCGGAAGCGTTCCTGTCGGACGTGCTGGGTGCAAAGCCCTGGCCTGGACAGCGCCACGCCAATATCGAGTTGATGTTCGAATATGGCTCGCGCGCCGGCTTCTGGCGGCTATGGCGGATTTTCACCGGGCGCAAGTTGCCGACGACCGTGTTTGGGGTGGCGACCGCGTTGAAACGAAATCCGCACGTTGTCGCCGCCATGAAAGAAGCCGGCTGGGATATCGCCTGCCACGGTCTGAGGTGGGTCGAGCACAAGGACATGTCGGAGGCGGAGGAGCGCGCGGAAATCGCCGACGCGATCCGCATCCATACCGAGGTTACCGGCCAGCGCCCGCTCGGCTGGTACACCGGAAGATCGTCGATCAATACGCTGAGGCTGGTGATGGAAGCTGGCGGCTTCCTGTATTCCTGCGACTCCTACGCCGACGATCTGCCGTACTGGATCAAGGGACCGGCGGGACCGCATCTGATCATTCCATACAGCCTCGATGCCAACGATATGCGTTTCGTCAATCCGCAGGGGTTTGGCGGCGGCGACCAGTTCTTTAGCTATCTCAAGGACAGCTTTGACGTTCTCTATGCCGATGGCGAAACCTCGCCGAAGATGATGTCGGTCGGCCTGCATTGCCGCGTGGTGGGCCGGCCGGGGCGCGCGGCTGCCCTGATGCGGTTTCTCGATTACATCATGAGCCATGAAAAGGTCTGGGTGCCGACGCGGCTTCAGATCGCGCAGCATTGGCACGCCAATCTGTCTCATCTTGCCGCCAACGCCTTCGATATCGGACCATGAGGGCGAAATGTCGCGAACGACGATCTCCGATCTCAACGCGTGCAGCATCCGCCGTTGATCAAACTTGCAGCAAGCCATGGGGAAAGTTGAGGCTTGTCACGCTAACGGAACGGCGCAAGGGTCCGTTCAACGGGTTCGATCGTCAGATTGTCAACTTTGGGGGTACTCACATGTTCTATCGTCACGGAGCAATTGCAGCAGCGGCGCTGTCACTTGCCGTGCTTGCGCCAACTGGCTTCGCCGGCGCCGCGGATTTGCCGGTCAAGGCCGCGAAACCGGCTGCGGACGTGCCGTTCTTCTTCGTGATCGATGACCGGGTGACCTACTCGTACATCTTCACTGGCGCCCAACCTGGTGCGTATACGGTCAACCCGGACGGTACGGTCAACGGCAAGACCGCCAAGTCGGTCTATTCCTTCACCCATTTCGACGCCTGGGCATACGGCACCAACTTCCTCAACATCTCGTTGTTCAAGTCGGACCATAACGATCCCGCCTCGCCTTGCACCAACGCCGGCACCATATTCGGCGCCCCGGCAGACTGCGCCGGCGCAACGGAAATCTACGGCCTGTTCCGCTCGACGTTCGGCTGGAACGAAATCTTCAACACCAAGGCCTTCAGCGTCGGGCCGCTGCATAACATCTCGTTCGAAGTCGGCATGGACGCCAATACCGAAAACAGGTTCTTTGCTGCAGCCAAGCGCGACGTCGTGGCCGGTCTGCAATTCCAATTCGACTTGCCTTACAAGGGCTACTTCAACGTCGCCCCCCTGGTTTACTGGGAATTCTCCAATCACAACGCCTTCTCTCAATGCGGTCTGTTCCCCGGGCCTAACGTTCCCGGCCTCACCTGCAATGCGGACGGCAATGCCAGGTTCGATGCGACATGGGCTGTCGAGACCAACTACTACATGGATCTGGGCTTCCTGCCGCCGTATCTGGATTTCTTCTCGATCAGCGGCCGCGCTGCCTGGTATGGACCGAAAGGTGACTCGAACAGCCTGCCCTTCCTTTCGGGCCCGGGCCGTTTCAGCACCGCCTCCAAGACCGAGTTCAACGGCGAACCGATCCGCCTGACGTTCGATGCCAGCAAGGCTGTGTGGGGCGCGAAATACTCTCACTTCGTTGACCTCTGGGTGGCCTACCGCTACTGGCAAAACAAGTTCGGCCTCGACCACAATGCGATGCCCGGCGTCTGCACCCTCGCGACAACCGGTCAAAGCACCCACAGCTGCACCGAGTCGTCGCTCTATTCCGGGATCACTGTGAAGTTCTAACCGCCTGATCGTCTCAACGCGCTAGTTTAGTGTCCCGCCATATGTAAACGATGGTGAGTTTCGGAGGAAAACTGTGCAGGCCAAAAGAGCCTGAAAATTTCGACGGCATTTTGGGATTTTATGCAAAGGAGCGATGGAGCAAGAAGCGCGTGCGCCTTCGCCATTGGAAAGCATGATGAGATGACGGAGGCAAGCGCCGGGCCACAGCACGCGTCGCTCGGCGATGAGATCATCGGCCGCGTCGACCAACTGGCGGCGATCTCCGAAACGCCAGAGCATCTCACGCGCATCTTCCTTACCGAAGAGCATCGCGTGGCGGCCGACCTCATCCTGGGCTGGATGCGCGGCGCCGGAATGCGCGTGCATCTCGACGCGATCGGAAATGTCTGCGGCCGTTACGAAGGCGAGGTTGCCGGCTCGCCGTGCCTGATGCTGGGCTCGCACTACGACACCGTTCGCGACGCCGGCAAATGGGACGGCCCGCTCGGGCTGATCACGGCGATTTCCTGCGTTGGCGATTTGCACAGGAGAGGGCGGCGATTGCCGTTCGCGATCGAAGTGACGGGATTCGCCGATGAGGAAGGGGTCCGGTTCGCGTCCACGCTATTGGGGAGCCGGGCGGTGGCTGGAACGTTCGACGAGAGCGTGCTTGGCGTAAAGGATAGCATTGGGATTTCGCTGCGCGATGCACTTTCGCAATTCGGCCTCGACCCCGACCATATCGGAGCCGCGGCAAGGACCCGCGGCGAACTGCTGGCCTACCTCGAACTCCACATCGAGCAGGGGCCGGTGCTGGAAGGCTTGAATCTGCCGGTCGGAGTCGTCACCGCGATCGCGGGCGCAACGCGGCTCGCGGCGAGCCTGACCGGCATGGCCGGCCATGCCGGCACCGTGCCGATGCCGCTGCGGCGCGACGCGCTGGCGGGCGCGGCGGAATCCATTGTGGCGATCGAGGAATTTTGCCGGACCGGCCAAAGCGGGCTGGTCGGGACCGTCGGATACATTCGCGCCATGCCCGGCGCGACCAACGTCATTCCGGGGCAGGTATCGTTCACCATCGATATCCGGGCGCCTTCCGATGCGCAGCGCAAGCTCGCGGTCGCCGACATCGTCCGCCAAATCGAAAATATCGCCAGGCGCCGCAAGCTGGAGCTGCAAGTCGATGTCACCCACGAAAACCGCACCGTGCCCTGCGCGCCGTGGCTGAAGAGCCAGGTGGCGGAGGCCGTTGCAGGCGAGGGTTTTCGCGTGTTCGAGCTGCCGAGCGGGGCCGGGCATGACGGCATGGCGATGATCGACATTGCCGACGTCGCGATGCTGTTCGTGCGATGCCGTGGCGGCATCAGCCATCATCCGGACGAGCACGTGGACGCGGCCGATGTCGAGGCGGGAGCGCGCGTGTTGCTGCGGCTGATCGAACATTTTCGCCCGCGGGAGGCGGCGCCATAATTGGGGCACAGATCAGCGCGTGGCCGACTTGCCAGTTTGGAGGCGAGGCCGGCGACAACAGGTCGCAGAATTTTTTGACCGCTCCTCTCAGCGACGTGCGGATCAGGTCAAGCCGTTTGCCAGAGTTCATTTGGAGCTCTTCGTCGCGATTGATGATCGATCCCGCCTCGAACAACACAGCCGGCATCTGTGTTTCCTTGAGCACGATAAGTTCGTCGAACCGGTAGACGCCCGCATCAGGGTCGACCAGTTCGCGCTGCCGTCGGCCCATGAGGGGCAGCGTGTATTGACGGGCATATTGTAGCCCTCTGTCCTTCAATTCATTGCCGAGCAGGCGGCCGAACAGCAAGCTTCTGTCCAGCTGGGGATTCTCATACGAGACGAAAATCGAGTGGCCGCTGAACCGGTCGCTGAAGTAACTTTCCTTGCCCTCGAATTCCCACTTCTCGAGCAGCGAGTCCGGCACCGAATCGTGATGAATCGAAACCAGCAGGTTTGCCGACAATCCGTTGGCCTTGGCAACGCGGTCAAACAGGCTCGGCCTTGCGCG
>CAVUYV010000037.1:0-112886 GCA_963745785.1 uncultured Alphaproteobacteria bacterium
AGCTCGCGCTCGCGGACCGAGCCCTGGTCGAACGGCAGCTTCAGGCCGGCTTCGATCGCGTCGACGACCGCGTACGGTGCGCGCATGCCTTTGGCGGTTTTCTTCAGCGACGCGCGCATTGCCCCGCACGCCTCGAGGCCGGCCGTCACGGCGTCAGGGCCGATGACGATGTCGCGGACCTTGCGGATCTCGTGCGTCTTCGCCTTGCCCTTCGCGAACGCGATGGCGCCGGCCAGCAGATCGTCCGCTCGGCTGAAGCCTTCGCGCTCCGGCACGATGTAATCGATGATGCCGGCGGCGAGTGCCTTCGGCGCGGACACCGGCTTGCCGTCGGTGCACATCTCGAGCGCCATCTTCGCGCCCGCCAGGCGCGGCAGCCGCTGGGTGCCGCCTGCTCCGGGAATGAGCCCGAGCATGACTTCGGGCTGGCCGACCCTGGCGTCTTTGGTGGCGACGCGGAAGTGGCACGCCTGCGCGACTTCGAGTCCGCCGCCGAGCGCGTTGCCGTGAATCGCCGCCACCAGCGGCTTACCTGCGTCTTCCATCCGCTTCAGCAGCGCGTGGGTGCCCTCGGAGCGCGCCATCGAGTCGGCCGGCGTTTTCAGCAGTTCGAACGCCTTGATGTCCGCGCCGGCGATGAACGTGGTGCCGGCGCCGATCAGCACGATCGCATCGGTCGCCGGATCGGCGACGCCGCGCTTCACCGCCTCGTCGATCTGGGTCCAGACCTCGGGGGCCAGCGCGTTGACCGGCGGGTTGTCGATGGTGACGACGGCGACGCGGTCTTTCACTTCGTAACGAACGAGATCAGCCATAGAGATTTCTGATTTCTGATTTCAGACTGCAGATTGAATTCTGAATTGAATTCTGAAATCTGAATTCTGCATTCTGAAATATCACGGTTCCAGTGGTCCGCGCGGCGCGTCGACGATGATGCACGTCGTCGTGCCGTGGGCGTAGAGCTTGCCGTTGCGATCGACGATGCGCCCTTCGGAGGTGGCCGTCCGGCCGCCGACGTGAACCACCTTGGCCTCGCAGCGGAGCAGGCCGGCGTCCTTGGTGATCGGGCGCGTCAGGTTCACTTTCAGCTCGAGGGTCGTGAAGCGCCGTCCGGCCGGCATCGCCGAGTTGATGGCGCAGCCGAGGGCGGTGTCGAGGATGGTCGCGGCGAACCCGCCGTGCGCCACGCCGGTGCCGTTGTAGAAGCGCTCCTCGCACGTCGCGGTGAAGACCACGCGTCCGGCCTCGACCTCCGCCAGCCTGATGCCGAGCAGATCGATCATCGGCGGCGGCGGCATCTCGCCCGAGAGCATTTTCTGGAAGAACTCGAGACCGCTCATGGTGCGGCGCGCTTCGACGTGCGTCATGCCTTCACCGAGGCGGCGTGTTCGTCGCGCAGCACGCGATAGAGAATCTTGCCGACCGCGCTCATCGGCAGGGTGTCGCGGATCTCGACCACGCGCGGCACTTTGTACTCGGTGAGCCCCTCGCGGCAGCAGGCGATAATCTCGTCGACGGTCGCCGCCGCGCCCGGCTTCAGGGCGATGCACGCCTTGACGACCTCGCCATGATACGGATCCGGAATCCCGATGACGGCCGCGAGGCGCACCGCCGGATGGGCGTAGAGCACCGACTCCACGTCCGACGGGTAGACGTTGTAGCCGTCGACGATGATCATGTCTTTCTTGCGCTGGACGATCGAGGTGTAGCCGTCCGGATCGATGCGCGCAACGTCGCCGGTGTGAAACCAGATCCGGCCGTCGGCGTGCCGGCGCAGCACGTGGGCGCTCTCCTCGGGCTTGTTCCAGTAGCCTTTCATCACCTGCGGGCCCGATACGCACAGCTCGCCAATCTCGCCGAACGGCAGCTCCCGCTCTCCGGTTTCGACATCGACGATCTTGGTGTCGGTATCGGGAAATGGCAGCCCGATGGTGCCCATCTTGCGGAGCGCGAGCTGCGGCGTGGAGTGCGTCACCGGCGAGGTTTCGGAGAGGCCGTAACCCTCGCCGAGCGGCCGCCCGATCCGGCGTTCGAACTCCTCCAGCACCTCGACCGGGCACGGCGCGCCGCCGCTGTTGAACAGCCGCACGCGCTCGAGGCCGTACTCGGCGATCTTCGGGTGGTTCAGCAGCGACACGAACACGGTCGGCACCGCCGGAAAGTAGCTCGGCCGGAGGTCGCGGATCGAGGCCAGCACCGCGTCCGGCTCGTATTTCGGATGGATGATTTGCAGCGCGCCGACCCGCAGCCCCACCATCATGCACACCGAAAAGGCGTAGATGTGAAAGTAGGGAATCACCACCAGATAGCGCTCGTTGCCGCCGAGGATGTACGACGGGTTGGTCCAGCTCTCGGTCTGCACGACATTGGCCCAGATGTTCGCGTGGGTCAGCATCGCGCCCTTGGGCGTGCCGGTGGTGCCGCCGGTGTATTGCAGCACGGCGACATCCTGCGGATCGATCGACACGCGCGGCAGCTCGCCCGGCCCCGGCGGCGCCAGCAGATCGGCCAGCGTCTGGCAGTCGTCCACCCGCGGCGCGCCGGCGCCGGCGGCGGAGTACTCGGCCAGCGACGTCACGATGATCTGTTCGATCGCGGTCTGCGCGCGCACCGCCTGCAGCAGCGGCGCCAGCACATCGAGCGTGATCACGATCCGGACGCCGGAGTCCGAGGCGACCGTCAGCACCTCGCGCGCGGTGTAGCTCGGGTTGATGTTGACGACGATCCCGCCGAGCCGCAGCACCGCGAAGGCGGAGAAGATGTACTGCGGACAGTTGGGCAGCATGATGCCGACCCGGTCGCCCTTGGCGATGCCGAAGCGGGCGAGCGCCGCCGCGAGCGCGTCGGCGCGCTGTTTCAGATCGAGGAAGGTGAGCTGCGCGCCGAGAAACTGCGTGGCCGGCCGATCCGGCCGCTCGACCGCGGTGATGTTGAGAATGTCGCTCAGCGGACGTCCCGGGTACGACAGGTTGGATCGGACCCAGTAGTCGTAGTGGCGCAGCCACGGACGCGCGGCGTCGGGCGATGCAGCGGTCACGCGATTGTGCGTCCGCCGTCCACGACGATGGTCTGGCCGGTGATGTAGTTGGACGCGTCGGCGGCGAGAAACACCGCGACGCCCTTCAGCTCGCCGGCCTCGCCGACGCGCGGGATCGGGCTCGATGCCTTGATCGAGGCTTCGTTCATGGCGATGGCGCCATCCGCCAGCCGCGAATGGAAAAAACCAGGCGCGATCGCGTTGACGCGGATGCCCTTGCGCGCCCACGACACCGCCAGTTCGCGGGTCAGGCCGATCAGGCCGGCCTTGGTGGCGGCGTACGGCGCGTAGTGGGGACCCTGTACCGAGGCGTGCATGCCGGCAATCGAGGCGATGTTGATGATACGTCCCCACTGCCGCTTCAGCATGTCGCGTCCGGCCGCCTGGGCGAACAGAAAGGCGCCGGTGAGGTTGATGTCGACGACTTTCTGCCACTGCGCCAGGGTCATGTCCTCGGGCTCGGCCGCCCAGGTGACGCCGGCGTTGTTGACCAGGATGTCGACGCGGCCGTAGGTGGCGATCGCCTGGTCGACCACCGATTGGACGTCGGCGGCCTTGGCGACGTCGCACAGCGCGCCTTCGACCGTGAAGCCCTGCGCGCGCATCGCGGTGACCGTCGGCGTCAGCCATTCCTCGCGGCGCGCGCACAGCATGAGCGAGGCGCCGGCCTCGGCGAGGCCCTCGGCCATCTCCCGGCCGATCCCGCGCGAGCCGCCGGTCACGATGGCGATGCGGCCGTCGAGTCTGAACAATTCGTTGATGGAAGGCACGTTGTCAGGCTTATACTTCCGACCCGCTAGACGCGTCAACCATTGGAGCGCGCGCGCTCCGTTCGTAGAGCACCGACATGGCACAGACACCTGCAGCGGTCCCGGCAAGCGGCGGACAGTTTCTCAGCTCCACGGCGGTGCCGGCGGAGGTGTTCGTTCGCGAGGATTTGAGCGACGAGCAGCGGCTGTTCGGGCAGACCGCTTCCGAGTTCATGCACAAGGAAGTGCTGCCGGTGGTGGAGAAGCTCTATCACCACGACTGGGCGCTGACCCGCGAGCTGCTGAAGAAGGCGAGCGAGCTCGATCTGCTCCGGCTCGAGATCCCGCCGGCCTACGGCGGACTCGGCCTCGATTTGATCAGCGCCTCCTACGTCGGCGAGCAGATCGCGATCAACCCGTCGTTCGGCGGATCGCTGGGTGCGCACACCTCGATTGGCACGCTGCCGCTGGTTTACTTCGGCACCGAAGAACAGAAAGCGCGCTACCTGCCGCGGCTCGCCAGCGGCGAGCTGATCGGCGCCTACGCGCTGACCGAGCCGCAGTCGGGGTCCGATGCGCTGGCGGCGCGCACCACCGCGACGCTCTCCGCTGACGGCAGGCACTACGAGCTGACCGGGCAGAAGATGTGGATCACCAACGGCGGCTTCGCCGACCTGTTCACCATCTTCGCGAAGGTCGGCGGCGACAAGTTCACCGCGTTCCTGGTCGAGCGCGGCATGGGCGTGGTGAGCGGCCGCGACGAGATCAAGCTCGGGCTCGACGGCTCCTCGACGACCGCGCTGATGCTCGACAGCGTCAAGGTGCCGGTCGAGAACGTGCTCGGCACCATCGGACAGGGGCACAAGGTCGCCTTCAACGTGCTCAACTTCGGACGCGTCAAGCTCGGCGCGCGCAACATGTCCGGCGTCCGGATGGCGCTCAACCACTCCGTCAAGTACGCCAAGGAGCGCCGTCAGTTCGGCAAGGCGATCGCCGAGTTCGGCCTGATCAAGCAGAAGCTGGCCGGAATGGCGATCCGCGGCTTCGTCGGCGACGCGATGTCGTACCGCACGCTGGGCGACGTCGATCGCGCGATCGAAGCGGGCGACCGCGCCGACGGCCCGCTCGTGCTGAAGACGATCGAAGGCTTCTCGGTCGAGTGTTCGATCAACAAGGTCTGGACCAGCGAGGCGCTCGCCTGGTCCGTCGATGAGGGCATCCAGGTGTTCGGCGGCAACGGCTACTCCCGTGAGTTCCCGCTCGAGCGGATGTACCGCGACGCCCGAATCACGCGCATCTACGAGGGCACCAACGAGATCAACCGGATGCTGGTGCCGACGCGGCTGCTCAAGCAGCAACCGACGCTGTTCAACGCCGACGGCGCCCGCAGGGCCCTGGCGGAACCGCAGCCAGCCCCGAGCGCCAAGCTCCTGGCCCCCGAACGTGAGTACGTGTCGCGCCTCAAGCGTCTGAGCATCGCCTTGCTCGGCAGCGCCGCAGCCGCCTATGGCGACACGCTGAAAGACGAACAGGAAGTGCTGGCGCAGATCGCCGACGTCGTGATCGAGGCCTACGCCACCGAGAGCGCGATCGCGCGCGCCGAGAAAATGGCGTCGGGCGGAGACGGGCGTGCCGCCCTCGCCGCGGACATCGCCGCCGTCTACACCAACGACGCATCGGACCGGGTCGCTGCCGCGGCGCGGCAGGTCGTCGCCGCGATCCACACGCGCACCCGCGATCGCGCGCTCGGCACCAGCGTCCAGCCGCTGGTCGCCTACGCCGGCATCGACGCGATCCCCGTTCGCCGCCGGATCGCGGATGCGGTGATCGAAGCGGGCAAGTATCCGCTCTAAGGCGGTCGGGTAGGTCCGGTGGGTCGGGTAGGTAGCGCGAAGGCTTCAGCCGAGCGGCCGTAAACGGATAGGAGACGGGGATGTCTGGTTCCGGCTACGCGCTGGTCGTGCTCTTCGCGATCAACCTGATGAACTTCTTCGACCGTCAGCTGCTGGGCGGCGTCGGCGAGGGCATCCGGCGCGAATGGGCGCTCAGCGACACCGCGCTGGGCCTGCTCGGCACCGTCTTCACGCTCCTCTACGCGGTGGTCGGCCTGCCGCTCGGTCGGCTCTCCGACAAGATTGCACGCCGGAAGATCCTCGCGGTCGGCGTATTCATCTGGAGCCTGCTCACCGCCTTGTCCGGGGTCGCCCGCAGCTTCTCGCAGCTGATCGTCGCGCGGCTCGGCGTCGGCGTCGGCGAGGCGACCTGCTCGCCGGCGTCCACCTCCCTCATCGGCGACATCGTCAAGCCGACGATGCGCGCGCGCGCCGTCGCAATCTGGATGCTCGGCCTGCCGCTCGGCCTCGGGCTCGCCAACGGCGCCGGCGGTTGGATCCTGCAGAACTGGGGCTGGCGCAACGCGTTCTACATCGCGGCGATTCCCGGCATCCTTTGCGCGATCGCGGCCTGGAGCATGACGGAGCCGCCGCGCGGGACGCTGGAGCAGCACGCGGTCGGCGAACGGCGGCGCCCCGGCAATCCGTACGCGCTGGTGCTCTCGATTCCGACGATGCTGTGGATCATCGTGTCGGGGGCGCTGCACAACTTCAACATGTACGCGCTCGGCGCGTTCGTGTCGCCGTTTCTCGCCCGCTTTCATCACATGACCTTCGTGCACGCCGGCTGGGTCGCCGCCTGCGTCTACGGCTTTTCGGGCATCGGCGGCCTCACCATCGGCGGCTGGCTGGCCGATCGGCTCTACGCGAAGCGCGTCGATGGGCGGCTGATCGTCGGGACCGCGGCGATCGTGATCTGCACGCCGCTGATGTTCCTCGGGCTCGAACGGCCGTCCGGAGATGTGCTGGGCTTCGCGCTGCTGATGGGGCTCGGCGTCGGCGTGATGTTCGCGTACTACTCGACCGTGTATTCCACCATCCATGACGTGGTCGAGCCGTCGCTGCGAGGCACGGCGATGGCGCTGTACTTCTTCGCGATGTACGTGCTGGGGGCCTCGATGGGCCCGGTCGGCACCGGGCTGGCCAGCGACTACTTCACGTTCCAGAAGGCGAGCGCCGCGGGAGCGGTGGCGCCGCTGCCCTTCGGCGAGATCATGATGGCGGAGCTGCGCAGCCTGGTCGGAGAATCGAAAGGCTTCGACCTGAAGGCGCTCGAACCGTATCGCGCCGCGGGGCTCCACGAGGCGATGTACATCGTGCCGATTCTCGCCGCAGTCCTGGCCGTCGTGCTGTTCGCGGCGTCGCGGACGGTGAAGAAGGACGTCGAGAGGCTTCAAAGCTGGATGAAGAGTTCGGAACTTGGAACCTAGAACCCAGACCCCAGAACTCAGAACGAACCCTGAACTATGAACCCTGAACCATGAACCCTGAATTTCGAACCCGCGGATGAAGCTGTCCGGCATGGTTGCCGTCGTCACCGGCGGCGGGAATGGTATTGGACGCGCACTGTGCCGGCGGTTCGCCGCCGAGGGCGCGAAGGCGATCGTCGTCGCCGATGTCAACGGCGCCGCGGCGCGCCAGGTCGCGGACGAGATCGGCGGAACCGCGGTTGAGGCCGACGTGTCGCGGGAAGCGGACGTCGCGGCGCTGGTGACACAGACGATCGCGCGCCACGGTGGGATCGATCTCTTCTGCTCCAACGCCGGCATCGCGGTCAACGGCGACGAGCACACGCCCGACGCCGAATGGGCGCGCTGCTGGGACGTCAACGTCATGGCGCATGTCTACGCGGCGCGCGCCGTGATCCCGCACATGCTCGAGCGGGGCGGCGGCTACCTGCTGCAGACCGTGTCGGCCGCCGGCCTGCTGACGCATCCGCAGTCGGCCACCTACGCGGTCACCAAACACGCGTCGCTGGCCTTTGCCGAGTGGATCTCGATGACCTACGGCGACCGCGGCATCGTAGTTTCGGCGCTGTGCCCGCAGGGCGTGCGGACCGACATGCTCCGGCGCGCGGAGGCCGAAGGCACGCGACGATCGTTCCTCCTCGATTCCGCGCTCGAGCCGGAGCAGGTGGCTGACGATGTGGTGAAGGGGCTGGAGGCCGAGCGCTTCCTGATCCTGCCGCATGGAGAAGTGGCGGAGTACGTCCGCCGTAAGGCCGTTGATCCGGATCGCTGGCTTCGGGGCATGCGACGGCTGGCGTCGAATGGTTAGCGCGTAGTCGCGCATCTGTCCGATCAACGGGCCACAGAGACTCAAAGACACAGAGCTGAACGTGTTGCCCGCCGCCTTCGGCGGCAGCGCGATACGAAGTGCGGCGGGAACGCAAGCCCACGCGATCCACGGCTTGCGTTCCCACCGCACTTCGCATCGCGCATGTCGGCCGGCGCTGCCGGCCGACGGGCAACGCGTTGACGTCGGTGCGTGCGCTCCGGACCTCGTGTCTCGGTGTCTCTGTGTCAAATTCGTGGACGCGATCGCAGCGTGACAGCCTGGTCTATTTCGCCACGCGCAGCTCCGCGGCCTTCGAGCACTCCTCGGCGATCCTCATGTAGCGCTTCACCGAATCGGTCCCCCAATTTGAAATCTGCAGTCTGAAATCTGCAATCCCATGGTGGTGTGGCACTATAAGCGAGGCAACACACCCATGCACATTCACGCCGCGATCCTGTGGGAGCAGGGCCTGCCTCTCTCCGTCGAACCAGCCGAGCTCGACGCGCCGGGCCCGGGCGAAGTGCTGGTCGAACTGCAGGCTGCCGGCGTGTGCCACAGCGACCTGCATCCCGCCCGCGGCGACTGGCCCGCCGAAGACACCGCTCGTCCTCGGCCATGAAGGTGCCGGCGATCGTGCGCGAGATCGGACCGTCGGTCACGAGCCGTGAAGCCCGGCGATCACGTCGTCCTCTGCTGGGCACCGGCGTGCGGTGTGTGCGCCCCGTGCCTGGAAGGACGCGCGGCGTTGTGCGATCGCGTGGAGAAGGTGACGTTTCGCAACAGGCTGCCGTCGAAGGCGTCGCGTCTGCACGCGCGCGGCCAGGACCTGGCGCCGTTTCTCGGCACCGCCTGCTTCTCCGACTTCGTGGTGGTTCCGGAAGGCGGCGCGATTCCGGTTGCGTCCGACATTCCGTTCGACGCCCTGGCGACGATCGGATGCGCGGTGATCACCGGCGTCGGCGCCGTCACCAATGCCGGCGCAGGTGCCGAAGGGCTCGCGGGTTGCGGTCATCGGCGCCGGCGGCGTCGGTCTCAACGTCGTGCAAGGCGCCGCGATCGCCGGCTGCGAGCGAATCATCGCGATCGATCTGCGGCCCAGGCCGCTGGAGATCGCGCGGACGTTCGGCGCGACCGATACGATCGGCGGACGCCGACGCTGCGCCGGACGTGGCGGCGGAGGTGCGCGCGCTGACCGCCGGCCGCGGCGCCGACTTCGTGTTCGACACGGTCGGCAGCCCGGCGACGCTGACGCTGGCGCTCACCTGCACGCGCAAGGGCGGCGCCGTCGTGCTCACCGGCCTGTCGCGCATGGACGCGCAGGGGGCGATCCCGATGTTTCCGTTCGTGATGCAGGAGAAGCGGCTGCTCGGATCGGTCTACGGATCGGGGCAGCCGGCCCGCGACATCCCGCGCCTCGTCTCGCTGTATCAGGAAGGCCGGCTGAAGCTCGGCGAGCTCGTGTCGCGGACCTACGCGCTCGACCAGGTCAACGACGCGCTGACCGCGCTGGCCGCGAGCGACGGCGCGCGAGGAGTGATCCAATGGTAGTCGTGAGTCGTTGGTCGTTGGTCGCGGTTGCGCTCGCCACCGTCGCGCTCGCCGCCGCGCCTGATACGGTCAAGATCGACCGCGCGCGAGATCGCCGGAACGGCCGAGAACGGCGTGCGCGTGTTCAAGGCATTCCGTTCGCGGCGCCGCCGGTCGGGAGCTGCGCTGGAAGGCGCCGCAGCCGGTAGCGACGTCGAGCGGCGTCAAACGCGCCGACAATAAAAAGGCGGCATACGGCGTGGTCGCCAACCCGGCCACCAGCGACGCCAACACCAGGGTCGCGATTTCCCGCCCGCCCCACAGTGCCGCGCGAGCGGTAGCCGAGTTATCGGGCGAGGCGAACAGGCGGGGCATTCCGATCTGCACCAGCGCCACCAATCCAAGGGTAGCCGCAAACGACATCTGGAAGCTCGGATGCACCAGTGCCTCAGGCGCGATCGTCAGCACGATCATCGCCGCCACCGCGAGCGTGCGGAATGTCACGGCGCGGCGGTCGACCATGATTGCGATCAACACCACTGCCGTCATGAAGAATGAGCGCTGCGTGGCGACTTCAGCGCCGGACAGCAGCAGATAAAAGGCGGCGGCGGCAAGGGCTGCGGCGGCCGACCATTTCTTGATGGGAAAGCCGACGGTCAGGCCGGGGATCAACGCCAGCAGCGCTCGGACGGCGAAGAACACCACGCCCGCGACCACGGCCATGTGATATCCTGAAATCGACAGCACGTGTCCGAGGCCGGAGATGAACATCGCATCGTTGACAGGGGGCGAGATCGCATCGCGGCGTCCGGTCAGTAGCGCGGTCGCGATGGCGCGCCGGTCGCCATCCAGCGCCGTTCGTATTCGCGCGTCGATCGCATCGCGTAGCCCTTGCATGAACGCCGCGTAGCGCAGCGACAGGCCACCGCTGCCGGGCGCTTCCACCGTCTTGATCGTGCCAGTGACAAACCCGGAGGCGCCGATGCCCTGAAAATACATGTCGCGGCCGAAATCGTAGCTTCCCGGCCGCAATGGCGCGAGCGGCGGCTGCAGCCGCGCCTTCAGTTCAACGAAGCTGCCGACCGCGGGTGCGGTGCCCTTGCGCACCGACAGCCGAACGCGCTCCAGCTTGACCTGGGATCTCGGGCTCTCCATGTGCGCAACGCGCAACACGAAGCGATCGGTACGCTCGCGGATGTCGCGGGTCTGAACGAAGCCCGACAGCGACACCGAATACATCGGCCGGGCCAGCACCCCATGCGCGACCCGCGCGGTCTTCCAGGTCGCTATGGCAAAACCCGCCGCGATCGCGGCGATCATTACGGCGATCGGAAAAATCTTTTGCCGTCGCAGCAGGAATGCCGCCGCACCAAGACCAATCGCCACAACGGCAACAGCCGACAAAACCGGCTCACGATCCGCGGTGAAATAGAGGGCGATCCCGGTGCCGAATGCGACCGGCACCCACGGCAGCAATCGTCCGGCACCCGCTTCGGCGCGAATCCACGTCCGCAATTTGTCGATCAGCGATGGCCAGGCGCTGAGACCAGATGGAGCGATTCCGCCGGCCCGCGCCGCGTCGCGTGGCGGCCAGGTGCCAGCGTAGCCTTGCGTCCGGCCTTGAGCCCTGCCCTGCTCGGCCATCCCGGTGCACCCTGCGATCCCCAGGGTTGCACCTTGCAATCCCCAGGCGATCGTAAGGCTACCGGAAGCTGTAACTCCGGGAATAGAGAACGGATGCAGAATGCCCGTTAACTTTTACTAACGGCACTGCGGTAGGATTCCCGAATCAATCGGGGGCTTGGCGATGTCGCTCAGGATAATGCTTTCCGTTTTCGCCGTTGCTGCGACCGCAATGACCGCGAACGCCGCCGATCTCCCGACCCGGAGCCGGCTCGGCGCGATCTTTGCCGAGCCCGGGGAAGTTCGCGTCGATGTTTATCAATCGGTTGAATATCCGGCACCCATCATCGGATTCAATTTGCTTCCGGATCCGCCGTGGGCCCGCGGCGGCTACTATTACGGCTCCTCGTGGTCCTATTATTACCCCGGCCCGTATTACGGCGGGCCCTACTACACTGACGGCGGCCGCCTGCCCTATGTCTGCGGCCTCTACGGTTATTGCTTTTAGCGCGGCAAAGCCGTCAGCTCTTGCCCCCCACTTCCTTCGCAAAGGTATCGCGCAGGCCGATGGTCCGGTTGAACACCGGACGGTCGGGCGCGGAATCGGGATCGCGCACGAAATAGCCCTGCCGCTCGAACTGCATCACGTCATTCGAGTTGGCTTGCGCGATCGCGGGCTCGATCCGTGCGTCCTTGAGAACCTCAAGCGATTGCGGATTGAGATCGGCGGCGAAGTTGGCGGCGTCCGGAACGGGTTTTGAGAACAGCTGGTTGTAGATGCGGATTTCCGCAGGCATCGACTGCGCCGCCGGCAGCCAGTGCATGGTCGCCTTGACTTTGCGCCCGTCGGGCGCGTTGCCGCCGCGGGTCGCGGGATCGTAGGTGCAGCGCAGCTCGACGACCTCGCCGGCCGCGTTCTTGACGACATCGGTGCATTTGATGAAATAGGCGTAGCGCAGCCGGACTTCGGTGCCCGGCGAAAGACGGAAGAACTTCTTCGGCGGATTTTCCATGAAATCATCGCGCTCGATGTAAAGCTCGCGGCCGAACCCGATGCGGCGGGTGCCCGCGGCCGGATCGTCCGGATGGTTGACGGCTTCGATCTCCTCGCTCTTGCCTTCCGGATAATTCTCGATCACGACTTTCAGCGGCCGCAGCACCGCCATGCGCCGCAAGGCCGTCCTGTTGAGTACTTCGCGGATGGAAAATTCCAGCATGTTGACGTCGACCACGCTGTTGGCCTTGGCAACGCCGATGCGCTTGACGAACTCGCGGATCGCGGCCGGCGGCACCCCGCGCCGTTTCAGACCGGCGATCGTCGGCATGCGCGGATCGTCCCAGCCGGCGACGTGGCCGCCGCGCACCAGCTCGGTGAGCACCCGCTTCGACAACAGCGTGTAGGTCAAATTGAGCCGGGCAAATTCGTACTGGTGCGGTTTCGACGGCACCGGCAGCTTGTCGAGCAGCCATTCATAGAGCGGCCGATGGTCCTCGAATTCCAGCGTGCAGATCGAATGCGTAATCCCCTCGATCGCATCGGACTGTCCGTGCGCGTAGTCATAACTCGGATAGATCGACCATTTGTCGCCGGTGCGCGGGTGGGTGGCGTGCAGGATGCGATAGAGCACGGGGTCGCGCAGATTGATGTTGCCGGATGACATATCGATCCTGGCGCGCAGTACACGCGCGCCGTTCGGAAACTCGCCCGCTTTCATGCGGCGGAACAGATCGAGGTTTTCCTCCACCGGGCGATCGCGATAGGGGCTGTTCTTGCCCGGCTCGGTCAGCGTGCCGCGGGTGAGCCGGATTTCTTCCTGAGACTGGTCGTCGACATAGGCGTCTCCGTTGCGGATCAGGATTTCCGCCCATTCATAGAGACGCTCGAAATAGTCGGAGGCATAGAACAGGTTGGTTCCCCAGTCATAGCCGAGCCAGCGCACGTCGGCTTGAATCGAATCGATATATTCCTGCTCTTCCTTCGTCGGGTTGGTGTCGTCGAATCGCAGGTGGCATCGGCCGGAAAACTCCTGCGCGATACCGAAATTGAGCGCGATCGACTTGGCATGGCCGATGTGCAGGTAACCGTTCGGCTCCGGCGGGAAGCGCGTCACGATCTGGGAGTATTTTTTGGCGTCGAGATCGGCCTGGACGATGTCGCGAATGAAATCGCGGCCTGTCTCCGTCGCCACTGGCTCTGCTGTCATTCTGGTTCCTGCTCGGATCAAGCGGACGTTCTGCCAAATCCGCGCGTCCCATGGAAGGCTTTAGTGAAGGCTTTAGTTATGTATGGTTCCTGCTATACACCACCGCTTCTTCCGCAATCCTTCATTGTCTATAAGCTCGCTCCTGCAATGACTGATCCCGTCGTCACGCGCTTTGCCCCGTCGCCGACCGGCTTCCTCCACATCGGAGGGGCTCGCACCGCGCTGTTCAATTGGCTTTACGCCCGCAGGCACGGCGGCAAGATGCTGTTGCGCATCGAGGACACTGACCGGGAGCGATCGACTGAACCGGCGATCGCAGCGATCCTGGACGGGCTGAAATGGCTGGGGCTCGATTGGGATGGCGAGGTCATTTACCAGTTCAGCCGGGCGGAGCGGCACCGTGAAATTGCCCTGCAATTGCTTGCCAGCGGCAAGGCCTATCGCTGCTACGCGACGCCGGAGCAACTGACGGCGATGCGGGAAAAGGCGCGCGCGGAGGGGCGCACACGCCTGTATGACGGCATGTGGCGCGACCGCGATGCTTCGGAAGCCCCACCCGGCATGAAGCCCACGATCAGGCTCAAGGCGCCCCAGACCGGCGAAACCGTGATCGAGGACCAGGTCCAGGGCCGCGTGGTCTGGCAGAACGAGAACCTCGACGATCTCGTCCTGCTGCGCGGCGACGGCAATCCGACCTACATGCTCGCCGTCGTGGTCGACGATCACGACATGGGCGTCACACACGTTATCAGAGGCGACGATCACCTGATCAACGCCGCGCGCCAGAAGCAGATCTATGACGCGCTGGGATGGGACATCCCTAACATGTCCCATATTCCCCTGATCCATGGACCGGATGGTTCCAAACTCTCGAAACGCCATGGCGCGCTCGGCGTCGATGCCTACCGCGCCATGGGTTATCTGCCGGCGGCGTTACGCAATTACCTGGTCAGGCTCGGATGGAGCCACGGCGATCAGGAGATTTTCTCGACCGAGGAAATGATTGCAGCTTTCGATCTGTCCGGGGTAGGCCGTTCGGCCGCGCGGTTCGATTTCGCCAAGCTGGAAAACCTCAACGGTCACTACATCCGCCACTCCGACGATCAATCTCTCGTGACCATGCTCGAAGGCGTACTGGACTATGTCCCGGCCGGTTCCGATCTCAAGGCCAAGCTCAACGACACCACGCGAGCGCAATTGCTGCAGGCAATGCCGAGCCTGAAGGAGCGTGCCAAAACGCTGATCGAGTTGATCGACAGTGCCTATTTTATCTTCGCCGACCGGCCGCTCGAGATCGAACCGAAGGCGGCGGCGTTGCTGACGCCGGAAAATCGCGAGCTAATCGGCAGACTTCGTCTGGCGCTGGAGGCTGTCACGCCGTGGACCGCACAAACCACCGAAGCGGCGATGCGCGCATTCGCGGAAAGCAACAACCTCAAGCTCGGCGCGGTGGCCCAACCGCTCCGCGTGGCGCTGACCGGACGCACCACGTCGCCGGGAATCTTCGACGTCCTGGCGGTGCTGGGACGGGAGGAATGCCTGGCCCGGCTGGGCGATCAGGTCTCCGCATAAAGGAGGATCGCGGTCTCAACCCGGCGATCTTGCAGCGCACACAGCAATAAGATACGCATTCAAGCGCTACTTCTAGAATGGCCGGCTTGCCACGCCATTTATACCGTCATGGCGCGCCCGGCCGCCGGCTTTCGCAACGACCTCATCGGGGATTCACGATGGACGCAACATCCAACACCAAAACCGCAACACTGACGGTCGGCAACAAGACCTACGATTTCCCGATTTTGACCGGCACCGTTGGGCCTGATGTAGTCGACATCGCCAAGCTTTACGGCCAGTCCGGAATGTTCACCTATGACCCGGGCTTTACGTCCACCGCGAGCTGCCAGTCCAAGATCACCTATATCGACGGCGACGCCGGCATTCTGGAATACCGCGGCTACCCGATCGAGCAGCTGGCGGAAAGAGGCGACTTCCTCGAGACCTGCTATCTCCTGCTTTACGGCGAACTTCCGACCAAGGCGCAGAAGGAGGATTTCGACAACCGCGTGATCCATCACACCATGGTCCATGAGCAGATGGCGCGGTTCTTCCAGGGCTTCCGCCGCGACGCCCATCCGATGGCGATCATGGTGGCGGCCGTCGGGGCGCTGGCTGCGTTCTATCACGACTCCACCGACATCACCGATCCGACCCAGCGCATGATCGCGTCGATGCGCATGATCGCGAAAATCCCGACCCTGGCCGCGATGGCCTACAAATACACGATCGGCCAGCCGTTCATGTATCCGAAGAACTCGCTGAGCTTCGCTCAGAATTTCCTGCATATGTGCTTCGCGGTACCGTGCGAGGAGTACAAGATCAATCCGATTCTGGCGAATGCGCTGGACAAGATCTTCATCCTGCATGCCGACCACGAGCAGAACGCCTCGACCTCGACGGTGCGGATCGCCGGCTCCTCCGGTGCCAATCCGTTTGCCTGCATCGCCGCCGGCATCGCCTGCCTGTGGGGCCCGGCACATGGCGGCGCCAACGAGGCGGCGCTCGCGATGCTGGCCGATATCGGTACGGTCGACAAGATTCCCGACTTCATCAGGAGGGTGAAGGACAAAAACAGCGAAGTTCGCCTGATGGGTTTCGGGCATCGCGTCTACAAGAACTACGATCCGCGCGCCAAGATCATGCAGAAGATGTGTCACGCCGTGCTGGGGGAAACCGGCCATGGCGACGATCAGTTACTGAACGTTGCGATGGAACTGGAAAAGATCGCGCTACACGACGAATATTTCATCGAACGCAAGCTCTATCCAAATGTGGACTTCTATTCGGGCATCACGCTGAAGGCGATGGGCTTCCCGACATCGATGTTCACCGTGCTGTTTGCGGTCGCCCGCACCGTCGGCTGGATCAGCCAGTGGAGCGAAATGATCGAGGATCCGCACCAAAAGATCGGCCGCCCGCGCCAACTCTATACCGGCGCGCCGCATCGCGACTACGTCGATATCGAAAAGCGCAAGTAAATCACGGGCTTCAAAGCGTCACGCCGGCGGTCCCGCCAGCTTGCAAATGGCTCACTTTTGGTCATGGCCAAGCTTGTCCCGACCACCCACGTCGTTATTGCTGCGATACCGCCAAGATGTGGATGCCCGGCACAAGGCTGCACAAGGCCGGGCATGACGCCGTCTCGTTCTAATTCGCCCGTCGCGACTTCCGCATGGTTTTCAGCACAATATCGGCCGCGCGCACGCTCGGCGGCTGATTGCCCGTGGACATGCTGCTTTCGATCTTTGCGAAGGCGTCGAGTTGTCGCTGGCGCAGCGGTAACTCGCTGAGCACGTCGCGCAGCGCCTGCGACAGTTTTTTTGGCGTGCAATCTCGTTGCAGGAATTCCGGGATGACGTTGTCGCCAGCCACCAGATTGGCCAGGATAACCGACTTCACATTGATCGCCCGTCGCAAGACCCATGCTTCAGCGCCGCCCACCTTGTAGGCAGTGATCATCGGCACCCCCGCGAGTGCAAGTTCGAGCGTCACGGTGCCGGACTTGGCCAGCGCTACGCGGGCAATCCGAAACGCCGCCCGCTTTTCTTGTTCGCCAACGACGACCCGCGGCTGTACCGGCCAGGACTTCATGCCGGCCCGAACCGCATCCAAAAGATGCGGCATGGTGGCAAGGATCGGTTCGAACGGCACGCCCTCGGCCTGCAATAGGCCCAGCGTTTCACCGAATACATCCATGTGATGATTGATCTCGCTGCGACGGCTTCCCGGCAGCACCAATAGAACCGGCGGCTGCGCCTCCCGGCGCTTCTGCTCGTCGACACCGGGCCGGAGCCCGCCGATCTGCTCGGTCAGGGGATGGCCGACATAGCTGCATGGCGGACCGCCCAGCCTGCGAAATTCCTCCGGCTCGAAAGGAAGCAGGGCAAGGACATGATCGACATAGGCGCGCATCGCGCGCGCGCGGCCGGGCCGCCATGCCCAGACCGACGGCGAAACGTAATCGATGATCGGGATCGAGGGATCGCGGGCCCGAACGCGCCGTGCCACCCGGTGCGTGAAATCAGGACTATCGATGATCACGAGAATATCGGGTGAGGCCGCCATCACGGCGGTGGCGGTTTGCCGGATGTGCCGCAGGATCATGGGGAACTGTTTCACAACCGCCGCCAGTCCAATGATCGAGAGCCGCTCGATCGGAAACATCGATGCCAGGCCTTCGCGCGCCATCGACTGGCCGCCGACGCCCTCGAATTTCACGGCGCCGCCGAGGCGCTGGCGCAATACCTTCATCAGGCCGGCGCCGAGCCGGTCGCCCAATTCCTCCGTCGCGATCAGAAATATCTTTCGCGCGACATTTCCGGTTGCTCGCCCCGAGATCACGCGGATAAACCGGTCACGAAAAGGCCTGCGGCATCGGCTGCCTCGATCACGGCCTGGGGTTCGACGATGATCGTGTTGCCGGCGACGATCGCAATCCCGGCAAGCTTCGCTGCGGCGGCGCCCTCGACAGTTCGGGGCCCCATGGTCGGGAGATCGAAGCGCAGGTCCTGCCCGCGCTTGGGTGCCTTCACCAGCACGCCTCGTGCGCTCCTGGCGCGGATGCGGCCTTCCGCGCGCAGCCGCGCAACGCGCGTCAACAGCCCGTCGGTGCCTTCGATGTCTTCCACCCCGACTACGTGACCGTCGATCACCACCGTGGCCTGACCGATGTCGAACGGACTGAGTGCGCCTAGCACGTCGCGCCCCCGGGCGATATCTGCGGCGGCATTTTCGTCCGGCGCCTTCAGGGTGAGACATCCTTCCGGCATCAAGAGATCGGGGGCGACATCCCTGACCCCCACCATCCGGAAGCCGTCGTTTTCGAGAATCGTGCCTATGCCAGACAGCAGATGATCGTCTCCGCCCCGGAAAGCTGCCCACACCCGGCCGATCACCCGAAGCGTACCCCAATCCAGGCGAATCTCTGACAGCGCCGGCCGCACCAGCGTGCCGATGAACACCAGATCGCGGCAGTTTTCGGCGCGAAACAGTTTTGTGGCCTTGCCGAGCTGACCGATGGAAATCCAGTGGTGGCGAAAGCGCTCTACCCGTACCGGATCGCAGGCGCCTTTCAGCGCGAAAAACACCGGATTGATGCCGCGCGCGATCAAGGAATCCGCTACCGCAAACGGCATGACGCCGCCTGCCGCGATCAGGCCGATCGGTGATGAAATCTCCAAAGCCTTATCGATCATGGCTCCGGCATCCCGCGGTCAATGTTCGGTGCGGCCGTCAGCCGGAAGGCACAGCGCACGATGCTTGCCGTGGCCGATGAAGGTCAGAATTTCCGCGATCGCGGGATCCTCGGCCGCCAGCGGTTGCACCTGGCCCAGCCTGTCGGCGAAAATGCCTGGTCCGTGAAACAGCTTCTGATAGAACGACCGTACGATGGCCAGCCGTTCGCGCGTGAACTTGCGACGCTTCATGCCGATGATGTTGAGACCCTCGAGGCTGGCATACTGGCCGTTGACGAGGCCGAACGGGATCACGTCGCTGCGCACGCCGCAGACGCCGCCGACCATCACCTGGGGCCCGATCCGGGTGAACTGATGCACCGCGGACAGCCCGCCTATGAAAACAAAATCGCCGATCTCGCAGTGGCCGCCGAGCGTGGCCGAGGTCGCAAAGATCACGTCGTTACCGACCTGACAGTCATGACCGACATGGCTGCAGTTCATGAAATATCCGCGATCGCCGACGCGGGTAACGCGGCCTCCACCGATAGTGCCGGCGTTCATGGTCACCTGTTCCCTGATGGTGCAGGCCCGGCCGATCTCAAGCCTGGTGAGTTCGCCGCGATAGCTCAGCGATTGCGGCGGCGTGCCGAGCGAAACGAATGGATAAATCGTGCAGCCGTCGCCGATCGTGGTCTGCGCCGTGATGTGCACGTGCGCGATCAGCTTGCAGTTCGCGCCGATAGTGACGTTAGGGCCGACGATGCAGTAGGGACCGATCGATGTGCCCTCGCCGATCACAGCGCCATCCTCTACCCGCGCGGTGGGATCGATCCTGCTCATCGAATGGTCCGGTACCAGTCTGTGCGGTTGTGTCTGAATCTGTTTGATTTCCGGTGGTTAGCGCGGGTCGATAGTGCTGTCCAGTGACGTCTGGTTACGTCCTGCTTCGTATCGGCATGCACGCCGCGGGACGATCCGTCCATCGCCGCCGATGTCGCCTGCGAGCCTGCTCGTCTGGTGCGTCCCAGATCAGTCCGTCAACATCGCGCCCACGTCGGCCTCGGCGACAGTCGCGCCATTGACCCTGGCGTCGCCGTGAAACCACCACATGGTCTTGCGCCGCCCGATCGAGCGCATGTGATATTCGATGGTGTCGCCGGGCATCACCGGCTTGCGAAACTTGCACTTGTCGATGGTCAGAAAGTAAACCGCGCGCGGCTTCCGTGTGCCTTCCACCGACTTGATGCCTATCACGCCGGCGGTCTGCGCCATGGCCTCGATCATCATCACGCCCGGGTATACCGGACGCTCCGGGAAATGCCCGAGAAACGGTGGCTCGTTGAAGGTGACGTTCTTGACGCCGATGCCGCTGTAATCGGCTCGGATATTGATAACCCGGTCAATCAGCAGCATCGGATAGCGGTGCGGGAGCGTCTTCAGGATTTCATTGATGTCCACGAGCTCAAATTTGACCGGCGACTCCATCAATCCCGCCCCTCGTCCTTTGGATCGGACGTGCTGTCGCGCACCAGACGCTCTATTGCAACGATCTCCCGGAACCACTGCCTGGTCGGTTTTGCAAAGTGGCCACCCCAGCGCCCGTTAGCGGGAATATCATCCTTGACGGCGCTCATCGCCGTGACCTGAGCGCCGTCGCCGATACGAAGGTGGTTGTTGATACCCACTTTGGCACCCAACGCCACATTGTCGCCAATCGTCAGGCTGCCCGCGAGACCTATCTGGGCCGCCAGCAGGCAATGCCTGCCGATTGTCACATTGTGGCCGATCTGGACCTGATTGTCGATTTTGGTGCCTTCGCCGATGACGGTGTCGCGCAGGCTGCCGCGATCGATGGTCGTTCCGGCGCCGATCTCGACGTCGTTCTGGATCAACACCCGGCCGGTTTGCGGCACCTTCAGGTGGCCGTCCGGTCCAAAGAAAACGAAGCCGTAGCCATCCTGCCCGATGCTGCAGCCGGGATGAATCAGGACGTTGTTGCCAACAAGCGCAAACTGAATGGAGCAACGCGCGCCGACATCGCAGTCCCTGCCGATCCTGACATTGGCTCCGATCACGGCACCCGCCCCGATCACCGTTCCCGCGCCGATTTCGACGTTGGGGCCGATCACGGCCAGCGGATCGACGATTACGCCGTCCTCCAGATGCGCGCTGGGATCGATGACCGCGGAGGCTGCGATGCCGGCGGTGCCGAACCAGGATTGCGGGCGAAGGGCGTCGCTGTGCAGCTCGCGCGCGATTTTCACGAATTCCCGAAACGGCTGGGCCGCGCGCAACACCGCAACGTGCGCGGGGACCCTGGCCTCGAACCGCTCGTTGACCAGACATGCGCCGGCCTTCGTGGAAGCGAGCTGGTCGGCGTATTTCAGGTTGTCGAAAAATGTCAGATGCATCGGGCCGGCTTCGTCGAGCGACGCGAGCCCTCTGACCTGCTGGCCGCCGCGCGACGGATCGATCAAACGCGCCTTCGTCAACGCGGCGATATCGGCCAGCGTCGACCAAGGTGGTTGCTCAAAAAATCTCGGCTGCGCCATTCCACCCGTCGCGGTCCGGCTGGTTACAAACTCAGAATGATGTCCCGCCGCCAAACTTGAATTGCTGCACGCGGTCAAACTGACCTTTGGTAAGCGGGACCGCATAGTCAAAGCGCAGCGGACCAAACGGCGAGGCCCAGATCAGGCCGACACCGACGGACGTGCGGACGACATTGCCACTGTCGTACACTAGCCCCGTGCAAGTGCCAGCCGACAGGGGGAATACCCCCGGGGCCGACGGTTTAACGCAATTGGAATTGGCCGGCGTGGTGAGCTCGTTGGTGAGGGCCCAGGTCGTCGGTCCCTTGTAATCGAACAATGAACCCGCATCGGCATAAACGGCGCCCTTCAATCCTACTTCCTTCGGCAAGAACCAGAACGGCATCTGCAGCTCCGCCGAGGCACCCCAATATTTGGTGCCGCCAAGCGCGTCCCCCGTGCCGAAGGGATTGATGTCGCGGGGACCGATGCCGTTAGGGGCAAAGCCGCGGACAAGGTTCGGCCCCATCTGGAAATGATCAAGCATGCGAATACCGTCGCCGCCAAACCCGTTCAGAATGCCGCCCTGAACGTGAATCAGCCCGACAATATCGGCAACCAGCGGGGTATAGTATTTGGCGTCGACCGCACTCTTCAAATAGCTCACGTCACCGCCGACGCCGGCGAAATCCTGCCTGAAGTCAACCAGCAGGCCGTCGGTCGGGTTCTTGTTGTTGTCCAGCGTATTGTAATTCAGCGAATAGCCCAGCGCCGACGTCAGCGTCTTGCCGCTCTGGAGTTCCTTGCGGACCGGCAGCGATGCCTCGCCGTCGCTAAAGCACCAGAGGCCGACACCCGAAGCGTCTGTCGCGGGAGCCGGAAGGTTAGCAGCTCCACCTACCGAGTTTACAAACGCCGGGGACGGATTGAAGGCGAGGAAGGGGTTAGCCGGATCGTTGTTACAATTGGCCAGAAAGCCCGGCAGCGAGATTTGCTGCTGATAGATCGAATACCGAACCTGCAGGGAAAGATCTTCGCGCAGGGCGAAGCCGAGCCGCGGGCTGAAACCGATTGTCTTGGTGCCGTACGAAATATAACGATTAGCGAGCTGCTCGCGATAGAACGCGTCAAGGCCAAGCGCAACACGGTAGTCCAGCAGATAAGGCTCGACAAAAGAAAGCGAGAGCCCGCGCGCGAACTGGCCATAGGTCAGCGCCGCCTTGGCAAACAGGCCGCGTCCGAGAAAGTTACGCTCGGAAATACTGACCTCGCCGAGCGCGCCGTCGGTGGTCGAATAGCCGCCCGATACCGAGAAGTCGCCGGTGGATTTCTCTTCGAGATCGACCACCAGAATCACACGATCGCTCGAGGATCCCGGCTCGGTCGTGATTTTCACGTTCTTGAAGAAATCGAGGTTCTTCAGGCGGCGCTCGGCGCGATCGACCAGCGCGCGGTTGTATGCGTCGCCCTCGGAAATATCGAATTCGCGGCGAATCACGTAGTCCCGGGTGCGGGTATTGCCGCGCACATTGATGCGCTCGATGTAGGTCCGCGGCCCCTCGTCGACGGCAAAGACGATCGAAACGGTATGAGCCTCGAAATTGCGATCGCCGCGCGGGCGCACGATCGCAAAGGCGTAACCCCGTCGCGACGCCTCGATTTGCATTTCCTCGACGGACTTCTCCAGTGCTTCGGCGTTGTAGAGAGAGCCGACATAGACGCGCGAGAAGCTGCGAAGCGCGTTGGGGTCCAGGGTAGCAATGCTGGACTGAAACTCGACCGACCCCACCCGATACTGCTGGCCTTCCTCGATCTTGAAGGTCACCAGAAAACCCTTGCGCTCCGGATCGTATTCCGTCAGCGCGGCCACCACCTGAACGTCGGCGAAACCGTGCTTGAGATAGTAGCGGCGAATCAGGTCGCGATCGGCTTCGACCCGGTCCGGATCGTAGACGTCAGCGCCGCCGAGGAAACTCAAGAGATTGGATTCGCGGGTCTTGATGACGTCCCTGAGGCGATACGATGAATAGGCGTAGTTGCCGATGAATTCGATCGACTTGACGCCGGTTTTCGAGCCCTCGGTGATGGTGAAAATGAGGTCGACGCGGTTGTTCGGCTGTTCGATGATTTCGGGATTGACGCGCACGTCATAGCGCCCGGAGCGGCGATAGATCTCGGCGATCCGCTGGGCGTCGGCCTGGACCATGGGACGCGACAGCGTGCCGCGCGGCTTGGATTGGATTTCCGCAGAAAGCTGCTCGTCCTTGACCTTCTTGTTGCCCTCGAACGCCACGCGGCCGATCACCGGGTTTTCGACCACGGTCACCACCAGCCGGCCTCCCGCCGTGCTTATTCGGACGTCCTGGAACAGGCCGGTTTCGATCAGCGCCTTCAGGCCGTCGTCGATGCTGGCCTGATCCAGACGCCCCCCGGGGCCGGCCTTGAAATAGGAGCGGATGGTCTCGATTTCGACGCGCCGGTTACCTTCGACCTGGATCGAGGACACGGTCTGGGCGACCGCGGCCGACGGCACAAGCAAGACCGCCAACATGGCGACCGGCATGGCGAACATGATCAGGGCGGCAAACAAGCCTCCCCGCACTCGCATTCCAAAATTCATGCGCAAAGCGCCCTTGTCATTCCATTGCCGGCCCGCACCCCTACGAACCAGCAGATTCCCATTAATTGCCCTGCTTGTAGCCAATTTTGCCGGAGCGGCAAACGTCCGATTGCTGGGCAATTTCATTTTCATTCCAAGACGTTGCCCATCGGCCACGCCACCCCAATAAGGCATTACGACGCGGCCAGATGCAGGATGTCGTTATAGGTGGCAAACACCATCAACATGAGCACCAGGCCCAATCCAATCCGGAATCCCATCTCCATTGCACGATCCGACAAGGGGCGTCCGCGGATGGCTTCGATGGCGTAGAACAAAAGGTGACCACCATCGAGCAGCGGTACCGGGAACAGGTTCAACAACCCGATCGAGATCGAGAGCACGGCCGCAAGATGCACCAGCGCGGCAACGCCGATGGTGGCGACCTGACCTGAAATCTGGGCAATCCGGAGCGGGCCGCCGACCTGGTCGGCCGCTTCACGCCCGGTAAAGACGCCGCCAATATATGCCAGCGTGCGGTCGACCACGAACCAGGTTTCCTTCACGCCAAGCCAGAATGCCGTCGCAGGGTCCACGCGTTCGGTCGTGGCATCGCCAGCTACCATCTTGCGGGTAATGCCCAGCACGCCGATCCGCTGCGCATTTCCGAACGGGTCCTTTACCTCCCGGAGTTGCGGCGTCCCCCGCAGTTGCAGCGTGGAGTCGCCTCGCTTGACGGTGAACGTCAACTGCTCGCCGGCTCGAATGCCGACGACCCGCTGCATATCGGAGAAACTTCCGATCGTTCTGCCGTCGATCGCCGTTACGACGTCACCGACCTGAAAGCCGGCTGCCGCGGCGGCGCTGCCCGCCTCCACCTGATCGACACGCGCCGTCGTGCTTGGTTTGCCAAAGAACGTGAACAGGAAGGTGAAGATCACGATTGCCAGAAGGAAATTGGCGATTGGACCCGCGGCCACGATCGCCGCGCGCGCACCGACGCTCTTGTGGTGAAAACTGCCGGCGCGCTCTTCTTCGGTCATGCTGGCGAGCATTTCGGCCGATGGCGTAGAGGCCTCGCTGTCGTCGCCGAAGAACTTGACATAGCCGCCGAGCGGGACAGCCGAAATCTTCCAGCGTGTGCCATGGCGGTCGTTGAAACCGGCGAGCTCCGGACCGAAGCCGAGCGAGAATGTTAACACCTTCACGCCCGCCCAGCGCGCGACCAGAAAGTGACCGAGTTCGTGAAAAAAGACGACGATCGTGAGGACGAACAAAAAGGGGATGATGTAGCCGATCAGGCCATGGCTCAACGTATTGAAACTATGCAGAAAAAACTCGGACATCCAATTCCCCTTAACCAGAGCCGGAGGCCCTGTCCCCAACCCTCTAGGATGCCTTTAAGGCAATTTGAGGCAAGAGGGTGGCAGCTCTATTTCGCGCGTTATGGTCAACGGCAATGGCGTCATCAGCGGACGTCAATGGTGCGAGGCTGCCGGAGCGTATCCAGTCCTCCAGCGTCGCTTCGACAAGACGCGCAATTGCGCCAAACCTGATCTTGCCGGCGATGAACGCCGCCACCGCCACTTCGTTGGCCGCATTATATACCGTAGTCGCGCCGCGTCCGGTCCTTAACAATTCGTAAGCAAGCCGGAGCGCCGGGAAACGTTCGAAATCCGGCGCCTCGAATGTCAGTTGTCCAATCTTGGCGAGATCGAGCTTGGCTGCCGGTCCAATAATCCGATCGGGCCAGCCGAGGCAATGCGCGATCGGTGTGCGCATGTCGGGCGCCCCCAACTGCGCCACAACAGAGCAATCCGAAAATTCAACCATGCCGTGGATGATAGACTGCGGATGCACGAGAACGTCGATTTCATCCGCCGTCAGTGCAAACAGATAAGAGGCTTCGATAACCTCAAGCCCCTTGTTCATCATCGACGCGGAATCGATGGTGATCTTCTGTCCCATGCTCCAGTTCGGATGTTTGAGGGCCTGAGCCAGCGTCGCCTGCTCGATGTCGGCGATGGCCCAGGTGCGAAACGGCCCGCCGGATGCGGTGATGATCACGCGAACCAGTTCTTCGCGATTACCCGAACTTAGCGCCTGGAACAGCGCATTGTGTTCAAAGTCGGCCGGCAGGATGCAGGCTCCGGCCTTTGCCGCGCGCTGCATGAAGAAATCGCCGGCGCACACAAGGCATTCCTTGTTCGCCAGCGCAACCGTCGCGCCGCGATCTACGGCCGCGAGCGCAGGCTTCAATCCCGCCGCGCCGCTGACTGCCGCCATCACCCAATCCGCCGGCCGCGACGCTGCTTCGATGATAGCGCTTTCGCCTGCGCCGCATTCGGTGCGCGTGCCGGCCAGCGCATCTTTCAGCTCAGCGAGGCGATCGGGATCGGCGATAGCCGCAAAGCGCGCGCCGAATTCTTTGGCCAGCTTCGCCAGCCCCTGCACGTTGCTATTTCCGGTCAGCGCTTCGACCCGGTAACGGTCGCGCGAAGCCCTCAGCAAATCCATCGTGCTGTCGCCGATCGAGCCGGTGGCACCGAGGACGGTCACCGTACGTACCGCAGATGCCGCGGCCTTGTTGTTACGCAATGGAACTGCGCTCATGAATTCACCAAACCATAAGACCGCGGCCGACGCCATCCACACCGCCCCGCAAAAATCCGAAAAACGCCGCCAGCACCACCGCGGCGACGAATCCGTCGAGACGATCCATCAACCCGCCATGCCCGGGAATGATATGGCTGGAATCCTTGACGCCGAAACGTCGTTTTACCGCGGATTCAAAGAGATCGCCTAGTTGGGAAGCAATGGACAGAACCGCCGCGAGCAGAAGTAAAGGCCCCATTTTGAGCGTCAGTGCAGGGTCCGCCTTGGTCGAGCCGAACACGGCAAACCCTGCCGCCACGACAAGGCTGGCCAGGAACCCACCGAGGGCACCGGCCCACGTCTTCTTCGGACTGACCCGCGGCCAGAGCTTCGGCCCGCCGATACCACGGCCAGCAACATAACCGCCGATATCGGTGACCCACACGATCAGGAGGACAAAGACGAGCGCAACAAATCCCATCTCAGGGTCGAGGCGCACCAGCACCGATGCAACCTGCGCCACGGCGGCATAGCAAAATCCGCCCGCCGTCCAACCGCGCCGGTCTGGCGAGAGCAACGCGACGCCGGCCAAACCGAGCGCCAATGCAAGGAGCGCTCCATCGATCCATCCGAGCGCGAAACAGCAGCCGGCGATCGCAAGTGCAATCACTCCTGACACGACCACGCGCGTCTCGCGCGCCGCGCCCACGATCGTCAGCCATTCGATATAGAGACCGATCGCGGCAAGCGTGACAAGAGTCGTCCACAACCATCCGCCGGCATATGCAATCGCAATTGCGACAGGAGCCAGTACAGCCCCGGCGATGACGCGCATCAGGAGATTACGCGATCCTTGCCCGGCAACAGCCGCCGGTGCAGCCTCGCCCTCGGTCACGATCCGGTTTTCGCGGCCAGACCGCCAAAGCGGCGCTCCCGTCTGGCATATTCGGCGATCGCGCCCTCGAGCGCGGCCTTGTCGAAATCCGGCCAGTGGATCGGCACGAACACCAGTTCGCTGTAGGCCGCCTGCCACATCAGGAAATTCGACAGCCGCTGCTCTCCGCTGGTGCGAATGATCAGATCGGGGTCGGGAATATCGGGCGCATCGAGGTATTGGCCGAGCGTGTCGGCATCGATCGAGGCCGGGTCACGTTTGCCCGCGGCGGCTTCGCGCGCAAGCCGCTGCGCCGCTCTCGCGATTTCCTGGCGCGATCCGTAGTTGAACGCGACCACCAGGTTGAGCCGTCTGTTATCCCGCGTCAGGTCCTCGGCTTCTGTCAGAAGCGCGCAGATGTCCGGCTCCAATCCGTCGCGCTCGCCGATCACGCGCACCCGAACCCCGTCTCGATGCAGCGTCGCAAGATCGTTGCGGATGAACCGCCGAAGCAACCCAAACAGATCGCCGATTTCGGTTGCGGGACGCGACCAGTTTTCCGAGCTGAAGGAGAAAATCGTCAGATAGAGAATGCCAAGTTCGTTGGCCGCGCGAACGACGCGACGCAACGCCTCGACGCCGCGGCGATGACCTTCCGCCCGCGGCAAGCCCCGGGCCGCCGCCCAGCGCCCGTTGCCATCCATGATGATCGCCACATGCAAGGGACCGCCGGCTCGATCCGGTCCGTCAGTTGCGGGGGCTGCGGCGTTCGACATTCAAGATCCTTCGTTAGACGGTGAGGATTTCTTTTTCCTTGGCCGCAAGCAACTGATCGATCTCAGAGATGCTCCCGTCGGTCGCCTTCTGCACGTCATTGGCCAGACGTTCCTGGTCGTCCTCGGAGATTTCGTGGTTCTTCTCAAGCTTCTTGACCATATCCAGGCCATCGCGGCGGACATGCCGGACCGCGACCCGCGCCGCCTCGGCATATTTGTGCGCGACCTTAACAAGCTCCTTGCGGCGCTCTTCATTGAGTTCGGGAATTCTTAAACGCAGCACCTGTCCTTCGGTGGCCGGACTTAGACCGAGGTTGGAATCGACGATCGCCTTCTCCACGGCCTTGACCATCGACTTGTCCCATACCTGCACGGAAAGAAGGCGCGGCTCCGGCACGCTGATGGTCGCAAGCTGGTTCAACGGCATGTGGGTGCCGTAGGCATCGACCTGCACCGGCTCCAGCATTGATGCCGCGGCTCGGCCGGTTCGCAAACCGCCCAATTCATGCTTGAGAGACTGGGTGGCGCCTTGCATGCGGCGCTTCAACTCGTTGATATCGAAGTTACCCGTGGGCATCACACTCTCCCTCTGAAAACTCGTGGTCGAGGCCATCAAGCCCGCCGCTTCCGGATGCTTCCCAAGCCCGTCAGCCGGCGACGATGGTGCCGTGGCCTGTGCCCCGCAGGATCGCACCTATCGAACCCGGCTCGGCAATCGAGAATACGATGATAGGCAGCGACGTCTCGCGGGCAAGCGCGAATGCGGTGGCATCCATGACCTTGTAGCCGCCTTCGATCGCCTGTGAATGCGTCAAACGGTCGAACCGCTTGGCGGAAGGGTCCTTTTTGGGATCGGCGCTGTAGACGCCATCCACATTGGTGGCCTTCAACACGGCCTGCGCGCCGATTTCGGCGGCCCGTAGCACCGCCGTGGTATCGGTGGTGAAGAAGGGGTTGCCGGTTCCGCCGCCCAGCAGCACGATCCGGCCTTCGGCGAGATATTTGTGCGTCGCACCGCGGGTGAACAGTTCGCAAATCTGCGGCATGACGAAGGCTGACAGGGAGCGCGCGGGCATTCCCCGCCGCTCGATCGCCGCCTCGAGCGCAAGGCAGTTCATCACGGTGGCGAGCATGCCCATGGTATCGCCGGTCGGGCGGGAGACGCCGCGTGACGATACTTCGACGCCACGGACAATGTTTCCGCCGCCGACCACAACGGCGACCTCGGCGCCGAGTTGGCGGGCGTCGATCAGATCCCCGGCGATCCGGTCGACGGTCGTCTGATCGATCCCGAAGCCTTGCTTGCCGGCGAGGAATTCGCCCGAGATCTTGATCACCACGCGACGATAGACCGGCTCAGCCATTGTGAATCGCTTTCTTTCAGCGTGGGCCCTCCCGGCGCCTCGCGCCGGAAGAACCGTTCCGGCGGTTACTTCTTGCCGCTGGCCGCCGCGACCTCGGCGGCAAAATCAGTGGCCTGCCGATCGATTCCCTCGCCCAGAGCATAGCGCACAAATCCGGTGATCTTCACAGGCGCGCCGATCTTACCCTCAGCTTCCTTGACCGCTTGGGCGACGGACTTGCCGCTGTCGTGGATGAAGGCCTGCTCTAAAAGGCAGACTTCCTTGTAATAGGTCTTCAGACCGGATTCGACGATCTTGTCGATAACGTTCTCCGCCTTGCCCTGCTGACGGTATTTATCGGCCAGCACGTCCTTTTCGCGCTTGACGACGGCAGGATCGAGCCCAGCAGGGTCGAGCGCCTGCGGATTGGTCGCGGCAACGTGCATGGCGAGCTGGCGGCCGAGAGCTGAAAGCTCCTCGGTCTTGCCAGCGGATTCGAGCGCCACGATCACGCCCATCTTGCCGGCGCCTTCGATCACGGCATTATGCACGTAGCTCGACACCACGCCCTTGTTGACTTCAAGCTGCGCCGCGCGGCGTAGCGTCATGTTCTCGCCGATGGTCGCGATCGCATCGGCGATGGCGGTCTCGACTGTCACCTTACCGACCTTGGCGGCCTTGATTTTCTCCACGTCGGCGCCGACGTCGAGCGCGACCTGCGCGATCATCTTGACCAGCCCCTGGAACTGTTCGTTGCGGGCAACGAAGTCGGTCTCGGAATTGACCTCGACGACGACCCCCTTGATGCCGGCCGTCTGCGCGCCGATCAGGCCCTCCGCGGCAACGCGGCCGGCTTTTTTCGCAGCCTTCGACAGGCCCTTTTTGCGCAGCCAATCGATCGCTGCCTGCATGTCGCCGTCGGTCTCGGACAGCGCCTGCTTGCAGTCCATCATGCCGACGCCGGTCGATCTCGCGCAGGTCCTTGACCATCGCCGCTGTGATTGTTGCCATTGTGCAATCCTTTGCCTGTCAGGGCGAACGCGGCGAGTCATGAACGCTCGCCGCTGTCCACCACCAGGATGTAGGTAGATTTGGAAGCGCGTGGCCGGAAGGTGCCGGCCAGCGCATTATTCGGCTTCGGCGGTCAGCGCCTTGGCCTGGGCCACCCAGGCATCGGCCCGAGACGGAAGCCCGACTTCTTCGCCGATCTGGTGGGCGGTGTCGTGATCGAGTTCGGCCAGCTGCCAGTAATGAAAGATGCCGAGGTCGTTGAACTTCTTCTCGATCGCGCCGGACACGCCGGTGAGCTTCTTGAGATCGTCGGCGGTGCCGCGCGGCCCCGCAAGACCCTGGAAGCCGGTGGGCTGCGGTGCCACCGGGATTTCCTCGCGGACCGGTTGTACCGAGGCACCGACATCGATACCGGCCTCGCCCTGCGCGCGCGAAATACCGTCGATGGCCGCGCGCGCGACCAGATCGCAATACAGCGAGATGGCGCGGCCGGCGTCGTCATTGCCCGGCACCACATAGGTGATGCCCTTGGGATCGGAATTGGTATCGACGATCGCGGCGACCGGAATGTTTAGCCGCTGGGCTTCCTGGATCGCGATGTCTTCCTTGTTGGTGTCGATCACAAAGATCATGTCGGGCAGACCGCCCATTTCCTTGATGCCGCCCAGCGAGCGATCGAGCTTGTCGCGCTCGCGCTGCAACGTCAGCCGTTCCTTCTTGGTGTAGGCGTTGGCATCGCCGGAATTGAGCACTTCGTCGAGGTGGCGCAGACGCTTGATCGAACCGGAGATCGTCTTCCAGTTGGTCAGGGTGCCGCCGAGCCAGCGTGAATTGACGAAATACTGCGCCGAGCGCTTGGCGGCCTCGGCGACGCCGTCCTGCGCCTGCCGCTTGGTGCCGACGAACAGGATGCGGCCGCCCTTGGCGACGGTATCGCTGACCGCCTGCAACGCGCGGTGCAACAGCGGCACGGTCTGGGCGAGGTCGATGATGTGGATGTTGTTGCGGGCACCGAAAATGTAATCCGCCATTTTCGGATTCCAGCGGTGCGATTGGTGGCCAAAGTGAACGCCAGCTTCAAGCAGCTGACGCATAGAAAAATCGGGAAGCGCCATAGTCTGGTTCTCCGGTTGGTTCCTCCGGAAACGTGTGAGCAAACGAGCCTTCTCGGCCCGGCTGCCACCGGACGGCCTTTTGAGCCATGTTTCCGTGTGAGATGGCGCGGTATATAGCGGGATTTTCGCCAGAAGCAAGGAAATCCGGCCCTTTTTGCCGCCCCCGGCGGTCAAGCCCGGGGTTGCACCCTGCAAACCCGTCATTGGGGGCGCATTCGACGGCCGGATAGGGCCACAAAGTGTAAAACCGCGTTAAACGGACGACCTTCAATTTTAGGATGTAGTTGATCTACCAGGGTCGTGTTTTCGATTTGCGTGGATCGGCGCATCATGCGTTGCACGGCCTCAGAGCCGAACTACAGCGTCTGCACGTCCACCACCCCGGTTACCGCCTTGATCGCTCCGGCGATCTGCGGCGAGACCTTGAACCGGCCCGGAAGTTTCATTTCGACCTCGGTTTCGAGATCGAGCATCAACACCAGCGACACATCGCCATCGGCCCCGCCCGCAGCTGTGGGAACCTGTCTTATCTGGTTGCCGCGGGTCGAGCCGCCTTGCGGCACGGCTTCAGGCATCTGCAGCCGCTTCGCAATCGACTCCAGCGGCCTGGTATCGCGAACGAATATCCGCAGACCCTTCTGGGTCTTGGCGGCGGCATCATCGAGCGGCTCGGCGTGAAGCACGCGCGCCCGGACATCTTCGCCCTGCAGTTCGGCCCCGAGCTGCAGCAAAACCGCAGCCCCCGGTTCCAGCACCTCGCGATACTGGGCCAGCCCTTCGGAAAACAGGACGGCTTCGAAATGGCCTGTCGGGTCTGACAGCCCGATGATGCCCATCTTGTTGCCGGTTTTAGTGCGCCGTTCCATGCGCGACACTACGGTGGCGGCAACCTTGCCCGCGGTCGCACCGGTTTTTACCGCGCGCGAAAATTCGACCCAGGACTGCACCCGCAGGCGCTTCAATACGGTCGCATAGTCGTCGAGCGGATGGCCGGACAGGAAGAATCCGATGGCGTCATATTCGCGCCGCAGCCGTTCGGCCGGCAGCCATGGCTCGACCTGCGGCAGCATGATGGTGGGCGCATCGGCGGCACCGCCGAACATGTCGTTCTGCCCCAGACTCGCGGCCTCATGGCTGCGCTGGCAAGCCGAGAGGATCGCCTCCGCGCCGGCGAACACCCGGGCCCGGTTGGAATCCAGCGCGTCGAATGCGCCGGCGGCGGCAAGGCTCTCGATCACGCGCTTGTTGATCGCGCGCGGATTAACCCGCGCCGCAAAATCGGCGAGCGACGTGAACATGCCGTCGCGCCGCGCCTCCACGATCAGTTCGACCGCCTGGGGGCCGACACCTTTCAACGCCGCGAGCGCGTAATGGATGGTACCGTCGCTGACCTCAAAGGTGGCACCGGAGCGATTGACCGAGGGAGCCTCGACCTTGATCCCGAGCCTTTGCGCCTCAGCGCGAAACTCGCTGAGCTTGTCGGTATTACTCATGTCGTGCGTCATCGACGCCGCCAGGAATTCTACGGGGTAATGCGCCTTCATGTAGGCGGTATGATACGACAATAGCGCGTAGGCCGCGGCATGGCTCTTGTTGAAGCCATAATCGGCAAATTTCGCCAATAGCTCGAAGATGGTGTCGGCCTGCCCGCGCTGAATGCCGCGTTCGACGGCACCGGAGACAAAGCGCTCGCGCTGCTGCTCCATTTCCTTGCGTATCTTTTTGCCCATCGCCCGGCGCAACAGATCGGCTTCGCCCAGCGAATAGCCGGCCATGACCTGCGCGATCTGCATCACCTGTTCCTGATAGATGATGACGCCGAAAGTTTCCTTCAGGATCGGCTCGAGCATGGGATGCAGATATTCCGGCTCTTCGTCGCCGTGCTTGCGGGCGCAATAGGTCGGAATGTTCGCCATCGGGCCTGGACGATAGAGCGCCACCAGCGCGATGATGTCCTCGAAGCGGTCCGGGCGCATGTCGACCAGAGCCCGCCGCATGCCCTGACTTTCAACCTGGAACACGCCGACCACATCGCCACGCGCCAGCATTGCGTAACTCGGCGCATCGTCGAGTGGCAGCCGCACCAGATCGAGATCGATGCCGCGGCGTTTCAACAGCTTCACCGCCAGATCGAGCACCGTCAGCGTCTTCAGCCCGAGGAAGTCGAATTTCACGAGGCCCGCGGGCTCAACCCATTTCATGTTGAATTGCGTGACCGGCATGTCCGATTTCGGATCGCGGTAGAGCGGCACCAGCTCGCTGAGCGGCCGGTCGGCGATCACGATGCCCGCGGCGTGGGTGGAAGCGTGCCGGGTCAGGCCCTCGAGGCGCTGGGCAATGTCGAAGGCACGTGCGACCACCGGATCTTCGTCGCGAAACGCCTGCAGTTTTGGTTCGCCCGCGATCGCGGCGGCGAGCGTCACCGGTGCGGCGGGATTTTGCGGCACCAGTTTTGTCAGCTTGTCGACCTGCCCATAGGGCATCTGCAGCACCCGCCCGACGTCGCGCAGCACCCCGCGTGCCTGCAGCGTACCGAAGGTAATGATCTGAGCCACCTGATTGCGGCCGTAGCGCTGCTGCACATAGCGGATCACCTGGTCGCGGCCGTCCTGGCAGAAGTCGATATCGAAGTCCGGCATCGAGACGCGTTCCGGATTGAGAAATCGCTCGAACAAAAGGCCAAACTGAATCGGATCGAGATCGGTGATCGTCAGCGCGTAGGCGACCAGCGATCCCGCGCCGGAGCCGCGTCCCGGACCGACCGGAATGCCTTCGGCCTTCGCCCACTGAATAAAATCCGCGACGATCAGGAAATAGCCCGCATAGTTCATGCGGGTGATGACATCGAGCTCGAAGGCGAGCCGGGCGCGATAATCCTCCTCGGAGGCGCCGCGCGCGAGACCGTGGACATTCAGCCGGTTGCTCAGGCCTTCCTCGGCCTGGCGGCGCAATTCCGCCGCCTCGTCGCTTGCGGCGTCCGCGGTATTGGCGCCGGCGCCAACCGTGAAGCGCGGCAGGATCGGCTTGCGCATCACCGGGCGGAACGAGCAGCGCTCGGCAATCTCGATGGTGGATGCCAACGCCTCCGGCACGTCGGCGAACAGCAGCGCCATTTCCGCCCGCGTCTTGAAACGGTGATCCGGGGTCAGCTGCTGGCGATCGGTCTCCGCGACAAGACGTCCGCCGGCGATGCAGAGCAGCGCGTCATGGGCTTCGTAATCGTCCGTGGTCGCGAAATAGGGCTCATTGGTCGCGACGACAGGAAATCCCTTGGTATAGGCGAGGTCGATCAGCGCAGCCTCAGCGCGGCGTTCCCTTTCGATGCCGTGGCGCTGCAACTCGATATAGAGCCGGTCGCCGAACAGCCTCGCCAGCCGGTCGCAGCGCGTCGCCGCGAGGCCTGCATGATCGGCGTTGAGCGCCAGCGAGATCGGGCCGTCAGGCCCGCCGGTCAGGGCAATCAGGCCCTCGGCGTCGCCCTGCAGCCATTCGAATTTGACGTGCGGGGCCTGATGAACCGGCGTTTCCAGGAACGCCCGCGAGTTCAGCCGCATCAGGCTGCGGTAGCCGCGCTCGCGTGCAGCCAGCAGCACAATCCGCGCCGGCTCGGCTAGCGCATTGCGCGCGTTGGGGTCCTGGTCGCCGAAATCCACCGCGAGCTCGCAGCCGATGATGGGCTGGATGCCGTAGCCAGCCATCTTGTCGGAAAATTCCAGCGCCCCGAACATGTTGTCGGTGTCGGTCAGCGCCAGCGCCGGCTGGCGGTCGGTCTTGGCCAACTCGGCAAGCTTCTGGATCTTGATCGACCCCTTCAGCAGCGAATAGGCCGAGTGGACATGGAGATGAACAAATCCGGCGTTGGACACGCTTGCCGACGGTTTTGGGATCATGGACCTTTAGCGGTTATCAGGCGTGAGGGAGCGAACGCCGCCTTTGAGGCCAACTCGCCTTGGCAATGGTGGTGCCTCAGGCCTGCGCTGTCCACGGGCAAGGCGCCATTGTCGCTGGCCGTCCCCTTTTTCCTCAGGGCACCCGCCCCCGGCCTCCTCAGAATTGGGGAATCAGCTGCGCCCAGACCGCGATCATTCCGACGAACAGCGAAATCGAGGCCAGCGCCGCCGCCTCCTCCACGAACATCCTCAACATGCCGGGGTCCTCCATCGATTTTTGGAACATAAGAAGAACATTGTTCCTCCTTTGTTCCAAAAGTCAAGAGGCGGTAGTGGGTCAGTTTGAGAAATGACCCTGAACTATTTCGCTTGGTTAACGGCCAGACCCGGGGCTGTAACATAAGTTCACTTTTGTACTTTCGCCGGAACAAAGGTCCAATTTCGGAGTAATGGCGAGGGCGCTGGGATACCAGGGGAAAGCAAGGTGATCGGTAAAGAGTACTTCATGCGTCAAGCGGCGATCCTGTTTGGGCTGGCTAAAGCAACAACGGACCCCAAGATTTCCGCAGCTTTATTGGACAAGGCGGCTGATCTAAAATTGCAGGTGGACGAATCAGCCGCATCAGCCGATCTGACGCTACTGGCACCGGACGTTGAGCCGCCGTCCGCAACGTGAACGCAAGGCCGCCTCGGTTGGCGGCCTTTTTTTGTTTCCACCCGGCAATGTGCTCTTGCGATCGGACCAGGAACTTCCGCCACAATCACCATTGCTTCCAGCTGATCATATGCGAAGCAAGCGACGGGCGCAGAAATGCATGAACGTGAGTTGACGGGAACCCACGGGCTCGGCTTGGGTTGCTTCAGGGAATCAATCAGGAGGCTTTCATGCGTAATGCGGTTCTGGCCGTGCTGGCGGCGGGTGGATTGGCCATGCTTGGCAGCGCGCCGGCCGAGGCCGTCGGAAGCCGTTATCCGTTTTGCATTCAAGGCAATGATCATCCCGGTCTGAGCAACTGCACCTTTACGAGCTATGAGCAGTGTCAGGCCTCCGCTTCGGGAAGATTTCTCTACTGCGTCGCTAATCCCTATTACAACCCTGGCAACCTTGATCCGCGCGGCTACCGCGGTCCTCGGGTACGTTCCGTCTATCCCTCCTATTGAAAAGCAGCGCGAGGCCTGTGCCGCCAACGCGCGAACGTGAATTGACGTGAAGCAGCGGCGCCTGTCTGCTCGGCGAGCTGAAGACGGCGGTCGACGCCGGAACGGAGATTGCGATGCGAAGGGCAATGTGGGCGCTGCTGGTGTGCTGCGCCGCCTCAGCGCCAAGCGCCATCCCGGCCACGGCGCAGGATTATCCATTCTGCATCAAGGGCTGCGATTTCGGCGCAGGCCGCGGCGATTGCAGTTTTTCGAGCTACCAGCAATGCCAGGCGAGCGCGTCCGGCCGCGACGCCTATTGCGCGGAAAATCCCTATTTCACTGCCAAGGCGGAATTGCAGCCTGATCGCAGCCGCCAATCCCGAAGGAGGTACTGATGAGAAATCTGGCTTTGGCGATGTTGGCAGGCGCGACGGTCTCGATGGCCGGGCCGGCCGCCGCCCAAACCTACGCCCCCGGCTATCCGGTCTGCCTGCACGTGTGGGGACCGGCCAACTATTACGAATGCAGCTATACGTCGCTGGCTCAGTGCAACCTGTCGGCATCCGGACGCGCGGCACAATGCATGCTCAATCCTTATGCGGCGAGCGCGCAAGTCCCAGAGGGACGAGCCTATCGGCGGCATCGCCAGGTCTATTAAGCTAATCCAGCTCGACGACCTGGCCGTCGACCAGCGACACCCGGCGGTCCATGCGGCCCGCCAGCTCCATGTTGTGGGTTGCGATCAGCACCGCCACCCCGGTCGCCCTGACCAGTTGCATCAGCGCCTGGAAGACGTGATCGGCTGTGTGCGGATCGAGATTGCCGGTCGGCTCATCCGCAAGCAGCACCCGCGGCGCGTTGGCGACCGCGCGCGCGATCGCCACCCGCTGCTGCTCGCCGCCCGACAATTCAGCCGGCCGATGCTTGATGCGATCGCCCAAGCCCAGATAGGCCAGGATTTCGCTGGCGCGTTTGACGGTCTCGGAGCGCTTGAGGCCGCGGATCATCTGCGGCAGCATGACGTTTTCGAGCGCGGAAAATTCCGGCAGCAGCCGGTGCGATTGGTAGACGAACCCGATATCGGTGCGGCGGATCTGGGTTCGCTCCATGTCGGATAATCCCGAAGTGGGCGCGCCACCGACATAGACTTCGCCGTCGTCGGGGCTTTCGAGCAGTCCGGCGATATGCAGGAGCGTCGACTTGCCAGCGCCCGACGGCGCCACCAGCGCCACCGACTGTCCCGCCCACAGCGCGAGCTTGGCGCCATCGAGGATCGTCAGCGTCGTCTCCCCTTGCGTGTACCGGCGCTTTATCTCGTGGAGATAGACGACCGGCACATCTTCCGCCCCCTGCTCCATCGCGCCCTCACTCGTACCGGAGCGCTTCGACGGGATCGAGGCGCGCGGCACGCCATGACGGATAAAGCGTGGCGAGGAAGGACAGCGTCAGCGCCATGATCACGACCGCGCTGGTTTCGCCGAAGTCGATCTCGGCCGGCAGACGAGAGAGGAAGTAAAGCTCCGGCGAGAATAATTCGGTGTTGGTGAGCCAGGACAGGAATTGCCGGATTGATTCGATATTGAGGCAGATCATCAGGCCGACGAAAAACCCGGTCAGCGTGCCAACCACGCCGATCGCGGCTCCCGTGATCAGAAATATCCGCATGATCGATCCCTGCGAGGCGCCCATGGTGCGCAGGATCGCGATATCGCTGCCCTTGTCCTTCACCAGCATGATCAGGCCGGAGACGATATTCAACGCCGCGACCAGCACGATCATGGTCAGGATCAGAAACATCACATTGCGTTCGACCTGCAGCGCATTGAAGAAGGTCGAATTGCGCTGCCGCCAGTCCACCAAAAATACCGGCCGTCCGGCCGCTTCGGTCACGGTCTTGCGGAAGGTGTCGATCTTGTCGGGATTGGTGGTGAATACCTCGATCGCGGTCACGTCGTTGGCTCGATTGAAATAGGCCTGCGCCTCCGGCAGCGGCATGAACACGAAGCTCGCGTCGTATTCCGACATGCCGATCTCGAACACGGCCGCGACCTTGTATGGCTTGATGCGCGGCGTCGTGCCCATCGGGGTCACCGCGCCGCGCGGCGCCACCAGCGTGATGCTGTCGCCGGCATGCAGCGACAATTGATCGGCGAGCCTGCGCCCGATGGCGACGCCCTGCCCTGCGTCGAAGCCTTCGAGCGTGCCCTGTTTGATGTTCTTGGCGATCGAGGTGAGATTGTCGAGATCGTCGGCGCGAATGCCGCGCACCAACACGCCGGATGCATTGAACGGCGAGGATGCCAGCGCCTGGCCATCCACGACTGGCGCCGCGAGCCTGATGCCCGCGACCTGATTGATGCGCTCGGCGACGTCCTTCCAGTCGGTCAGCGGCGATTCCAGCGGCTGCACCAGAAGATGCCCGTTGAGGCCGAGAATCTTGTCCAGCAGCTCTTTTCGGAAGCCGTTCATCACGGCCATCACGATGATCAGCGTGGCGACGCCGAGCATGATGCCGAGGAAGGAGAATCCGGCGATGACGGAGATGAAACCTTCCTTGCGACGTGCCCGCAAATAGCGCCCGGACAGCAGCCATTCGAATGGCGCGAAAGGTAAGGTTCGGATTGGCTCGCTCATGGCTTCATCCATAGTCGATTTGCACACGATTCGGGCTAATTGTAGCCGCAGCGGCTGAATCCCGGCACGCGCGGTGGATAATTCGTCACGAAGTCAGCCGCGCCACCACTTCCGCCGGACTGAGATTCTCGCGCGCCCCATCGCTGCGCCGCTTGACCTCGAGCTTGCCTTCGGCAAGGCCCTTGGGGCCAACCAGAATCTGCCAGGGGATGCCGATCAGGTCGGCGGCGGCGAACTTGGCGCCGGCACGCTGGTCGGTGTCGTCGTACAACACGTCGACCCCCTTGGCCGTGAGCTCGCGATAAAGCCGCTCGCACGCGGCATCGGTTTCGTCAGCGCCTTGCTTCAAGTTCAAGATCGCCGCCTTGAACGGGGCGACCGCTTCCGGCCATTTGATGCCGGCGTCGTCATGACAGGCCTCGATGATGGCGCCAACCAGGCGCGAGACGCCGACGCCATAGGAGCCGCCATGGACTGCCACCTCGGCGCCGTCGGGGCCTGCAACCGTGGCCTTCATCGTGTCAGAATACTTGGTGCCGAAGTAGAAGATCTGGCCGACCTCGATGCCCCTGGTATGCAGCTTCTTCTCAGCGGACACCTCGCGGTCGAAACGCGCGGCGTCGTGGACGTCCTCGGTCGCTGCATAGACCGAAGTCCACTGCTTGATGATCGGGGTCAGATCGCCGTCGTAGTCGATCTCTTCGCCGGGCACCGGCAGATGGAGCACGTCGCTGTTGCAATAGACCGCGGACTCGCCGGTCTCCGCGAGCACGATGAATTCGTGGCTGAGATCGCCGCCGATCGGGCCGGTTTCGGCGCGCATCGGGATCGCCTTCAGTCCCATCCGCGCAAATGTCCGCAGGTAGGCGACGAACATCTTGTTGTAGGAGCGTCGCGCCGCCGCCTCGTCGATGTCGAACGAATAAGCATCCTTCATCAGGAATTCGCGGCCCCGCATGACACCGAAGCGCGGACGCTGCTCGTCGCGGAATTTCCACTGGATATGGTAGAGATTGAGCGGCAGGCTTTTGTAGGATTTCACGTAGCTGCGAAAAATCTCGGTGATCATTTCCTCGTTGGTGGGTCCGTACAGCAGCTCGCGCTTGTGGCGATCGGTGATGCGCAGCATTTCCGGGCCGTAGGCATCGTAGCGGCCGCTTTCGCGCCACAGGTCCGCCAGCTGCAGCGTCGGCATCAAGAGCTCCAGCGCGCCCGCGCGGTTCTGCTCCTCACGGACGATCTGCTCGATCTTCTTCAACACCCGCAAGCCCAGCGGCAGCCAGGCGTAGATACCCGCCGCTTCCTGCCGGATCATGCCCGCGCGCAGCATCAACCGATGCGACACGATCTCCGCCTCTTTCGGATTCTCTTTCAGGATCGGCAGCAAGAACCGCGACAATCGCATGGGCACACCAGAAGAATCGGTGAAACAAGGGAAGCCAGCAGTGAAACCGGATCGGTCGTGAAAACACAAGGGCGGCATCAAGAAAAGCCGCTAAAGTATCGGTTTCGCAAGCGTTTTGCCGATGAATTTGACCGCGCGATTAAGGCGCCAATGGGCCGCAAATCGCGGCTGGACGACAGAAGTTCAGGCGTTTTTCAGTGTGCCGGCAACTCGAAGCCGTCGGCGAAGGGCTCGTGTTCCACCAACAGCCTCACATCTTCATGCCGGAATGACCGGGCATCTTCTTCATGTCCTTGGGGCCGGAAGTATCCCCCGCGCCAGCGGGCCCCTTCGCGCCGACGCCCTGCACATCCAGCGAGAGCTTCACCTTGCCCGCTTTTTCGAACTCAAGCGTGACCGGAACCTTGTCGCCCTGCTTGAGCGGGCTCTTGAGATCGAGCAGCATCAGATGATTGCCGCCCGGCGCGAGTTTTACGGTTTTGCCGGGCTCGATCGAAAGACCCTTGTCGAGCGGACGCATCGTCATCACGCCGTCGGTTGTAGCCATCTCGTGAACCTGGACTTTATCGGCCACATCCGCCGAGCCGCCGATCAGCCGATCCGCCGCCGAGCCCTTGTTCTGGATGGTCAGATATCCGCCGGCGACTTTCGCGCCGCCCGGCGTGGCACGGCTCCAGGCCTGCGTGATCACGAGATCGCCGGCTTTTACCTCCTCGGCGCGCGCAGGCGCGGCATGGAAATATAGCCAGCAACATAGCGCATGCGATTGCGCGCCAGATCGATGCAGACGCCAGCCTCTTGATTTGCATATTGCAGTCCTTTCCGACCGTTTATCTCGACGATTACATAAGGTGAATTGCGGGATGCAGCGTGCCGAGCACGCCGACAATTGCGAAGATTGTGAAACCCAGAGCGATCTCGGTGACACCGTTGCGCGCAAGTTGACGAAGCGCTTCGGGCTGCGACTCATGCTCAGGCGAAAAGGCAAGTCTTGGCGTCAACCAAAACCGGTTGATTGTTGCGAGCGTCAGCATCATGGCAAAGACAACGAGCTTGAGTAGCAGCAGCTGTCCATACCCGGTAACGATCAGCGCGTGAATTGAGCCAACCAGAATCCATGCGTTGACGATGCCGGTTACCAACAGTGTCCCCACACTGACGATGCCCAAGGTTGAAAACCTTTGCGTCGCGTCCCGCGCCAGCGACGCCCATGCAAAATCCTGATGACGGCGCGCCGCGGCGAGCAGAAGCGCCAGCGGTACAAGACCTCCGAACCAGCTGGCCGCAGCAATCAGGTGCAGCGCATCGGCTGTCAGATGCAAATTTCCCAGCTCGCCGAGAGTTGACCCGGCGTGACCGGTCCATGCGATGGCCGCGGTGAAACCGAGCGCCGAGCCCAGTGCAAGCCAGCGCGCCAGCCCAAATCGATCATATGCCAAACAAGCGGCCAGAACGACTGCCAGCACGAAGCGGACTTTCGACACCAGCCCGAACTGCGTCTCGTTCAATACCGTCGACAGCACATCCGATGTCATGGCCTCGCCGAACGGCAGTCCGCTGATCGCGGCTGCTTGCAATTGAAACCAAACCACTCCAGTTGCCACCGCGATGGCGAGGCCGATCCATGCGGTCAGGCGGATTTGCGATCGCACGACCGTCGTTGCTTCCGGTGTCGAACGCAAAGCGGGCTCCGCCACGACCGCCCGGAAAATCAAGGCTCCGGCTGATATCGCGGTGGCGGCGAAGTGGATGGCGCGAGTGACGACCAGGGGACCGTCGATCGCCGCTCCGAGCCAGTCCATTGGCTTGCCCGCGGCGTTACTGGCCGACGCGAAACGTAAAATTGCCGTCAGTCGTATGCGTGTCCACCGAGAGCACGTGCCAATTGACACGGTATGTTCCGGCGACCCCCCGAACGCAGCGATACCGACATCTGGTTGCCGCTAACGCGAGTTTTGCCGGCATCGACGCGCTGACCGGCAGAATTGGTGACGGTAATGCTGCTGAACGCAGGCTCGAGTTTTTGAGTAAACCACAGCGTCACCTCGCGCGGAGCTGTTGCGACGGTGTTGCCGACGCGCGGTTCGGCATGATCGAGAAACGCGTGCGCGCTAGCCCCATCCGTTACGAGCAATAGCAGCAGAGGGATGATGGCGACGATAGCTGGGCGGCGCATGATCAGTTCCTTGCAAAGGGGCTTGCGGGCTGGACCGGGCCGCCGAAGATCGGCTTGCCGATCCCGCGCGGATCGATGTCGTCGAGGTAGAAGTGCAGTTGCGCGATCACGCCGACATTCGTCCCGCTTTGCCGGTTGATCGGAATCAGCGCTTCGATGCCGACCTGAAACGTGTTCCCGACCCAGAGAAAACCGGGATTGATGGTGCCGGTGGTCATGGTCCCCGACGTGAAGGTATTCGAGACCGGCGTTTGCAACGTGGCTTCAACGATCGGGATGAAACGGTTGATGAAATCCGGCAGGCCGAGGTCGATGACCGCGGATTTGAGATAGGGCATGCTGTACTGGATCGTTCCGCCCCAGTTCAGCACCCTCGGATGGAATTCGGTGTCAGCGGTCAGATCGCCGCTATCAGGGTCGATACCGAAAGTCGTCGTGGAACGTCTGGCCGGGATCGCATAACCGACCTGCCCCGTGATCGCGACGGGCCGAAGCCAGGACATGCTGTCAGGAAGGTCGCCGAGCCCTTTTCCGAACCACAACGTCGGTGTGTAGGTGTTGAATGGGTCGGCTCCGACGCTTTCCGCACCCGTGCCGCCCCACTCGACGCTGAGACCGACCGACATCACGAACTCCCGCTCGGGATCCTTGATGATCCGATATTTGAACGTCGTCTCCAGATTTTGAAATCCGGCTGCTCCCAACGCATCTGGTCCGCCGGGCGGGCGGAAGCTGCTATAGGTCGATCCAAACGACACCGCAAACGCCTCGGTGATCCGTTTGGAAAACTCCGCGGAAATATCGCGCTGCCTGAAGGAGGGATCGTCGCCGGTCTTGAAATTGGCGACGGTCGGAAGGGATAGTTCGTCGTTGACGCCGGGATCATCGATCCCGAGGGTTGCCGGGAAAAAGCGGTTGCCGACGATTTCGTGGGCAGCACTTTCAGCGATTGGAACGAGCGCCATGGCGAACCCCGAAAGGCCCGCGCGCCAAACGCGAATAGACATGAAAATTCTCCACAAGTTGAGACATGAACGCATCAGGGCGGCCAACGGCCGCCAAGTTCACGTCAACAAGGGAGGCGCGCGGGCCTGGGCGTGCGCGCCGGTCCGGGAGCCGAACAGGTCCGGCGTGCGGTCGAGCCAGACCACGCGCTCCGGCTGCCGATAGGGCGCGGCGACTGCGGTCTGCGGCGTCTCGACCGGCGCACCGGCGTGGGCCACGCTGCAGACCGAACAACAGCCGTCATGCGCGCGCGGCTGACCGGTTTGATCGGGCTGATGGTCGGATTGATTGGGGGTCGCAGCCCCGTCGTGACAGATCGCAGCCGCATGCAGGGGATCGGAGGCGGCGATGCTGGCGCCCCAACAGGCTCCGATCGGCGCCAGAATCTGCACCGCCAGGGCAATCAGGACGACCGGAAGAAAATTCCGCAACCGCCGGCGCATCGATTAAGTCCACCTTTCCGATCGTGTCAGCTAACCATGCAGGGAGTCCGGAGTCGAGATCAGGTTCCCGGGGACTACGCGCCGTCATGGACCTTAGGGCAAGGTTCCTCCCGTGGGCGCCAGCAAATAGGCTGACGTTGCCGGTGCGCGGCCCGACTTTCGAGCCTTTTTCGAGGGTCCGCGCCTTTGCCCAAACGCCAATCTGGGCCCTTAAATGCAACCCGCAGTGGCGAAATTCCGATCATTTCGCAGATTGCTCGAATTTTGAACAATCGTTGCTGAAAATGATGACAAGACGAAAAAGATGGTCTACGAGTGCGGGCTCAGGCTGACCGCAAGGTTCAAGTCTGGTGGTCCAAGTCTCGGGAGGAGCCCTGGCGCGCACAAGCAGCGTCGCCCCGTCCATCAAGATCAAATCCAAATTTTCGGGGAAATAGGGTCGACACAATTTTTAGAGCAGGGCTTGCCGCCCTGCTCTTTTTTCTTTTGCGGCAGGCTTTCTTTTGCAGCAGGGATTGCCCGTTGCTCGGTTTTTTCGAGAGTGTCCTAAAAGAAATCCTCCACCCATCCAGTTCACACCGCAGCCGAGATGACGGCGTCAACCAATCCGATCCAGAAACCAACCGGGATTGATCAGGCTCAAGCGCCGGAATCTCGCGGTGACTGCTGACCGGTTCGCCGCCTGGTCTGAACCGAAACCGAGTTAAGCGAAGGAGCGAGCGAGCCGTGGTGGGCCGAGGGAGCAGCCCTCGGCCTACCACGACATCACTCATCCTCGATCCGCCCATAAATTGGTCTGACCAGCGGTTGGGTTTACCGGCAACCGCTCGACTTCGCAGGACGGCGGCAAGCATCGTGGCCAGACCGCCGTGCACACATTCAATAGCGATACTTCATTCGGGGGCTCGACCATGGTCGCACCGTTAGCGATCGATACCCGACGACAGTTTTCGACGCTCACCGGATTTCGGTTTGACCTAAATCAACGACCGGCCGTTTTGATCGCTGGCCCCGCTTTGCGGCAATTGATCTCTCACGTTTCCAATTGGAACCGGGCCTTTGCGCTGCATTCAACGACCCGGACAAAAGTTCCACGCTCGGCGCGGCGGCGGTCGCTGAATGCCCGCTAAAGACCAGACGTCTGACACGCTTCTTCCCAAATTGTTCTATGGTCTCCTGCAGGGCTTCATCTCGTCCAAGAGGTCCATTCCCAGCGAGAGGCCTTGCAAATGATCTTCGCCCTTTTTGCGCTGGCACGCCGGAGTAGCTTGTATAAGGACAACGCTACTGATTTGCGGTTTGTTGGGCACTGATAGAATTCAACCTCGATGGGTCGGAACTGTGTGGCAGGACTCATGTCAGCTACTCCAGTTCGACTTACGCTTGCGCCGGCCCGACGGGCAAATCACTTCTGATTTTCAGAAATCGTGTCAAGCCCGTTTTGCAAAAATATTTCTGTTTTCTCCCGACCCAAATCAGTTCACTGATTCGCCGTCCGGTCTCGACCAGAGGGGCGTTGCGCACGTCACCAACGCGGGGCGGGATGCGGTGGACGCGGGCGGCGCACTTGACGAATGGTGCTGACGCGTACGGCGAAGTCGTGTGGTTCTGACGCCCCAATCGTTGGCGTCAAGTCTGCGAGAAGACGCGCAGGCGACGGTGTCAAAAAGCGTGGTCACCGAGGAGAGCGCGAAGTAAGCCGTAAAACCATTGCGCGGGGAATGCCGGGTGATTCCGGTGTGACCGTGGTGACTAGGGCCTGTCGTCATTTAGAGGATTCGCAAATCATCTGAAGCGTGATTCATAGGGAGCCTTCTTTTAGGAGGGCTTTGCGATGAAGCGCTATGGATTGCGCGACGACCAGTTTGCGCGGATTGAAACTCTTCTGCCGGGCCGTCCCGGCACGGTTGGCCGCAGCAGCGAGCTTGGCAACCGCCTGTTCGTCGAGGCGGTGATCTGGAAATTCCGTTCAGGCGCTCCGTGGCGCGATTTGCCGGAGCGCTTCGGCGACTGGAAGAACACCCACAAGCGCTTTTCGCGCTGGGCCGCGAGCGGGGTTTGGGAGAGTCTTTTCAAGACCTTGGCCGATGATCCGGATAACGAATACGCCATGATCGACGCCACCATCGTCAGGGCGCACCAGCACAGCGCCGGGGCCCGTAAAAAGGGGGTTGCGACCAAGCCATCGGCCGCTCGCGCGGCGGCCTTACGACGAAAATCCACGTGATCGTCGACGCCCTTGGCAATCCACTGGCGCTCAGCCTCACCGGCGGCAACGCTCACGACATCACCCAAGCGGAACCGCTGGCGGCCCAGGTCGAGCCCGAAGCCCTTCTCGGCGACAAGGGATATGATGCCGACAGCTTCATCACCAGCCTTGAGGTGCGCGCCATCAAGGCTGTCATCCCGCCAAGATCAACCCGCAAGGTCAAACGGGCCTGCGACTTCGCACTCTACGCCGAGCGAATCTCGTCGAGCGATTCTTCAATACCATCAAGCACTATCGAGGCATCGCGACACGCTACGAAAAAACCGCGCGCAACTTCCTTGCCGGACTGCACCTGGTCTGCGCACTCGCTTGGCTCAAATGACGACAGGCCCTAACATTACAGTTGCTTTGATTTGAAGTGAGCGCGTTGAGCGGCGGCTTGGTGAGCTCTACGCCAGCAAGACCATGCGATGATGTGTGCGGGTTGTATACGCTTTCGAGCGAGTCTCGATGGCAATGCGGCGGATTTCCTGGATTGACCAACGGATCAGTGGCGGCGTGGTAATGTTTTGGGTTTTGCCGGGGGGCGTCGTTTTGTTTTTTTGGGCGGCGGCGGGTTAGCGCGATGCCGGATCGCGGCCATCATGGCGAAGGCGAGCATCACCAGGGAGACATGACGGTGCCAGCCATGCCAGGATCTGCTCTCGTTGTGATCGAGCCCGAACTCGTTTTTCGCGGTTTCAAAGCTGTCCTCGATCGCCCATCGATGGCCTTCGACCGCGACCAGCGTTTCAATGGATGTTCCCGCTGGGCACCAGGTGGTGAAGAAGGCGAGGTCACCATCGGCGATGCGACGACGGATCAGTAGACCGCGCGTCCACAAACCATCATTTGCACTGTTGAATGGCTCGGCCTCGAGGTCGGCCAATTCGAGATAACACCAATCGTGCAGCCGCGGTCCTTTGGTTCCGGCTCCCGCCGACAGGCGCTTCCAGTCGGATGAGCGCCGCGTCCGGGCGATGTCTGCGGCCGTACCGGCGACCGGCGGTCGTTTGCCCCAGGATCGAAACCCATGAGCGCTGCTGACCCCAAGCACGTAGCCTTTGCCTGCCCGACGTAGTTGCTGTTCGATGTCGCCAACACCGTAGACCGTATCACCGGCAACCCACTTGAATGGTACAGACGCGGCTATCGCCCGTGCGATCATCCTCGTCGCGAGCTTCGGTTTGGTCGCAAAGCCGGCATCGGGGGGCACGTATGCAGGCTTCCAGGCGATCCGGATCGGCGGCCCATTCCTTCGGAAGATACAGCGCGCGGTCGATGAACGCATGACCATGGCGCGAAACGTAGGTGGCGAAGACTCCGATCTGGCAGTTCGTAATCTTGCCTGCCGAACCCGTGTATTGCCGCGCCACTCCGCACGACGCCTTGCCCTGTTTGAGAAAGCCGGTCTCGTCGATCACCAGCACTGCATCGTCATCCGCCAAATGCTCGATGACATAGTCGCGCACAATATCGCGCAGGGCATCAGCCTCCCAATCCCCGACGCGCCCAGAATTGCTTGCTGCCGCCATGGGCCAGGATCGCCAGCCGCCTCCGCCCGCTTCCAACCGGTCTTGCGCTGCTCATCTCCGAGCAGACCTTCCAGGAACAGGCCCGCATTCGTCGCCACACGCTCTTGCGTGAACAACGGACGTATCCGTTTCTTGATCTCTCGAAGCGACGCCGCCCACAACGCAAGCGTCTCCTCAATCGACGCTGCTTGCGTCCACGACCTCCAAATCATGGTTGCCCATGGATTCAGACATTTCCCAAAGAAGCAACTGTAATGCTAACTCGTATGCTTGTTTTATTTTGCATGCGAGGCTGCGGGTGCATTGGGCACCCGGCATTCCCTGCGCCCTCTGATTTCGGAGGACGCGACGTTGATAGCAAAACTCGCGCGAAAGCCGCGGCGAGATCGCGAAGCCGTGTCTGTACACGGCGGGCTGTTTGAAATGTGAAGCCATACGGCCGTCATTGCGAGGAGCGCAAGCGACGAAGCAATCCATTCTTCGTCATTCCGGGATGGTCCGAAGGACCAGACCTCAGATGCGCAATTGCGCATCGGCGAATCCTCGGATTCCGGGCTCGATGCTTCGCATCACCCCGGAATGACGGTCTGTGGATCGCTTCGCGGAGCCTGTCATCCGGCTCGAATGCGCGATCACTCCCGCTCGAGAAAATTCGATCCGATGTCGGCTTTCTTCCTGACCGGGTCGTAGTCGCAATAGACGCTGTCGGCGACCAGGGTGTAGCTCGGGACGATCGTGTACTTGTCGAGCTTGACCGAGTTCAACCCGATCACCGAGGTCTTGGTGCCGCCATTCCATTTGAACGGGGTTGAACTCTGTGCCCTTTCGCAGGCCCCGACTGCCTCGGCAAAAACCGAGCCTTCGACGAAGGCTTTCATCGTCCGCAGTTGGGTTGTCGTTTTCCAGTTCAGGTAGAAGGCGCCCGCGAGGCCGACAATCACCAGGATCAAAAGCCCGACAATGGTTCTTTGAAACGTCATTTCCTGTTCCCCCACCTTGCGAAATCGGCCGCTCAGAGCGGAATGCCCATCAGTTTCGACAGCCGCTCGATATTCAGGTAGCCGGCATTATAGGCAAGCCAGGCGACGGCAAAGATGGCCGCCGAGATCACCGTGGTCCAGATCAGCTTGCGGCCCATCTGGCTCGCGACCGGCGCGCCGGGATCGGTGCCGGGCGCGCCCGCGCCATCTTCGTGCTGGCTGCGCACGCCAAACGGCAGCGTCAGAAACAAGACGACCCACCACAGCACGAAGTAGATCGCGAACGCGGTTGAGATGGTATAGGCCATCGCCCGTCAGGCCTGCTCGATTTCGACCAGCGCGCCGGAAAAATCCTTTGGATGCAGAAACAGTACCGGCTTGCCATGGGCGCCGATTTTCGGCACGCCGTCGCCAAGCACCCGCGCGCCCTCCCTGATCAGGGTGTCCCGCGCCGCGATGATATCGGGCACGTCGTAGCAGATGTGGTGGATGCCGCCGTCGGCATTGCGCTCGAGAAACCTGGCGATCGGCGAAGTCTCGCCGAGCGGTTGGATGAATTCGATCTTGGTGTTGGGCAGCGTCACGAACACGGTAATGACGCCGTGCTCCGGCAGCGGCACGGCGGGCGAGATGTCGGCGCCAAACGCCGCGCCATAGATTTTTGCGGCCTTCTCGGCGTCCTTGACCGCGATCGCCACATGATTGAGCCGGCCCAGCATCGCACTCCTCCCCGCTTATACCGTCAGAACGTGAACGAGGCAGAGCGGCTTCTTGCCCCACTGCTCGCCGATCGATGCGCGTACCGCCCGCCGCACCAACTCCGCCAGCGCGTCGGGATCGCGCCGCCGCGGCCGCGGCAGGCCTTCGACCGTCGAAACCACGATGTCGAACACGATCTCGTCGATGATTTCGCCAGCCGTATTCTTCTCCGGGATCCCGACCAGATCAACCTCGGGGTCGTCGGCCAGTTCGCCGGTTTCGGTCATGGCGATGGCCACGAAGGCGCAGCCGGCAAATCCCATCCGCCTTCGCTCGACCACCGCGCGCGACTTGGAATCCTCGAGGATCGAGCCGTCCTTGTAGAGCCGTCCCGACGGCAGTTCGTCGATGATGCCGGGGTCGCCCGGCCCGAGCTTCACCAGGTCGCCATTGCGGCAGACCAAAACCTTCGGCACGCCCGCGGCCCGCGCCAGGCTTGCATGTTCGGACAGATGCAGCGCTTCGCCGTGAACGGGGATCAGCAGTTTTGGCCGTACCCACGAGATCATATCGCGCAGTTCGTCGCGGCGGGGATGGCCGGAAACATGGACCAGATGGGTGCGGTCGGTGATGACCTCGACGCCCTGCGTGATCAGGCCATTGATGATGGCGCCGACCGCCTTCTCGTTCCCGGGGATCGTCCGGGAGGAAAAAATCACGCAGTCACCCTTGTTCAGCGTCACCTCGGGATGATCGTCATTGGCGATGCGCGCCAGCGCGGCGCGCGGCTCGCCCTGGCTGCCCGTGCAGAGCGCCAGCACCTTGTCGGAAGGAAAATGGCCGTAGAGATCGGCGCCGCGGAAATTCTGCACGCCGTCGAGATAGCCGGTCTCGCGCGCGACCTGCACCACACGCTCCATCGCGCGGCCGACCACCACGACCTCGCGCCCCGCGAGGCGGGCCGCGTCCGCGACCGCGCGCACCCGCGCGACGTTGGAAGCAAACGTGGTCACGGCGACCCGGCCTTTGGCCGCCTTCACCAGTTCGATGATGGTCTTTGCGACTTCCGCTTCCGACGGCGAGCGCCCTTCCCGCACCGCATTGGTGGAATCGCCGATCAGCGCCAGCACGCCGGCGTCACCGAGTTGGCGCAACCGCCGCTCGTCCGTCGGCTGACCTATGATCGGCGTCGGATCGATCTTCCAGTCGCCGGTGTGCAGCACCGTTCCTGCTGAAGTGTGAATCGCGAGCGCGTGGGATTCCGGTATCGAATGCGCCACCGGAATGAACTCGACCTCGAACGGTCCGAGATCGATGCGGCCGCCCGATCGCACGACGGTGACCGGGATTTTCGGCGGATTGCGCTCGGAGGCGCATTTGGCCTCGAACAGCGCGGCACTGAATTGCGTCGCGTAGATCGGGCATTTCAGCTTCGGCCACAGGTCGATGATGGCGCCGAAATGGTCTTCGTGGGCATGGGTCAGCACCAGCCCAACCAGATGGTTGCGCTCTTTTTCGAGAAAGGAGATGTCGGGCATGATCAGATCGATGCCGGGCAGATGCTCCTCATCGCCGAAGGACACGCCGAGATCGACCGCGAGCCAGGAGCGCTGCTGGCCGTTGCGCAGGCCATAGATCGACAGGTTCATGCCGATCTCGCCGACGCCGCCGAGCGGCGCAAAGGTCAGTTCATCCGGCCCCGCCATCAGGCAGCCCCCGCCGACGCTGCCGAGCCGAAATAGACGTCGCCCGCCGATATGGGCACCCGCTTGCCATCGGGCGTCCGGACGATCAGGCAGCCGGTGTCATCGATGGTGTCGAAGGTTCCTTCCACAGTGGAGCCGCCGGCCTGGATCGCGACCGGCTCGCCGAGCCCGGCGGCGCGCGCCAGCCAGAGCCGCCGGATCTCGCCAAAGCCGCGGCCGTTGTCCCAGATGCCGCGGAATTCCGCCCAGGCGTCCGAGAGCGTAGCGAATAATTCCTCCGCACCGATATGGACGCCCAGCGCCGCCAGCGAGGTCGCTGGCGTTGGCGTGCCTTCCGGCGCCGCGACGACGTTGGTGCCGATGCCGACCACGACCGCCAGCCGGTCGCCCGCCACGGCCTCCGCCTCCAGCAGGATGCCGGCGAGCTTTTGCCGCCCCGCCAGGACGTCGTTGGGCCATTTCAGTGAAAACTTCATATGGTCCGATCCCGCCGACCTCAGCGATGCCTCGATGCTCACCTTCCGCAGCGCCGCCTCCAGCGCTACCCCCGCGGCAAAGCCCAGCGTCGCCGCGACCGCAGGTGACACGTCGACCACTTCGAGGATGCTGCTGGCGAGATTACCACGGGGCGCGATCCACGGGCGATGCCGCCGTCCGCGCCCGGCCGTCTGCTCCGATGTTACGAACCACATCGGCCCGCGCTCGCCATCGCGCGCCCGCGCCATGGCTTCCGCGTTAGTCGAGCCGATACGATCGAAGGCGGCGAGCCGGTAGCCCGCCAAGCTGGCTCGGGGGCCGAGCGAGAATGCCATCTAGAATAGTGACTTTGCCGCGACCGTCGCCACGCTGACCAGCGGCCCCGGATAGACAAAGAAAAAGATGTTGAACAGGCCCGCCACCGCCAGCACCGTGCGCAGTTCGATACGCATCGGATCAAGCCGAACCAGCGGCTCGTCGAAATACATCACCTTGATAATGGAGAGATAGTAATACGCGCCCACCACGCTGGTGACCACGCCGATCACGGCCAGTGTGAACAATCCGGCCTTGATCGCCGCAACGAACACGTACCATTTGGCAAAGAAGCCAGCGAGCGGCGGAATGCCCGCCAGCGAGAACAGCAGCATCGCGAAGACGAATGCCAGCAAGGGATTGGTGCGCGACAATCCGGCCAAGTCGCTGATGTTCTCGACATGCTGGCCGTTGCGCTTCATGGTCAGGATGACAGCGAAAGAGCCGAGCGTCATCGACACATAAATCGTTATGTAGACCAGCACACCTTGCGCGCCCTCTACCGTGCCTGCAGCCAGGCCAACCAGGGCAAAACCCATATGGCCGATCGAGGAATAGGCCATCAGTCGCTTGATGTTTTTCTGGCCGATGGCGGCGAACGATCCCAGCGCCATCGAGGCAATCGCCACGAACACCACGATCTGCTGCCATTGCGAGAGGATGCCCGGGAATGCGGTGAGCGCCACGCGAGTGAACACCGCAAGGGCTGCGACCTTCGGCGCGGAGGCGAAGAAAGCGGTGACGGGCGTCGGCGCGCCCTCATAGACGTCGGGCGTCCACATGTGGAAAGGCACCACCGAAATCTTGAAGCAAAGCCCCGCAAGCAGGAACACCAGGCCGAACACGATACCGATGCTGCCGGTCTTCACCGCCGCTGCGATGCCTGCGAAACTCACGGTGCCGGTGAAGCCGTAGATCAATGAGGCGCCGTACAGCAGCATGCCAGACGATAGCGCGCCCAGCACGAAGTACTTCAATCCGGCTTCAGTGGACCTGACGTTATCGCGATTGCTCGCCGCCACCACGTAAAGCGCGAGAGACATCAGCTCAAGTCCGAGATAGAGCATGATCAGGTCGCCGGCCGAGATCAGCACCATCATGCCCAAGGTCGAGAGCAGCACCAGGATCGAGTATTCGAAGATGCGCCCGGATGGATCGGCCAGATACTCCGCCGAAAGGACGAGCGTCGCCGCCGATCCGATCAGCGCCAGGATTTTCAGGAAGCGGGCAAAATCGTCGACCACGAAGCCGCCCGCAAATGTCGTCAGTTTGCCCGTGGGCAGCAGCAGCTCCAGCACGCCGGTGAGTACCAGAAGACAAATCGCAAGGCCGGTGACGAGGCTGGTCGTCTGCTGGCCCCGATAGGCTCCTAACATCAAGAGCACCATGGCGCCCGCGGCCAGCACCAGCTCCGGCAACACGGGCAGCAAGGGATATCCAGCACTCTCAAAGCTCATGGCGCGTTGTCCCGAACAGTTGCGCTCACTGCAGCAGCCCTGCTGCCTTCACGGCAGTGACTGCGGTGGTGTAGTTATTGACCAGTTGCTGCACCGACGCCGCCGACATGTCCAGCACCGGCTTAGGATAGATCCCGAACAGGATGGTGAGAGCCACCAGCGGCATCAGTGTCAGGCTCTCGCGCAGGGTAAGATCCTTGATGCTCGCCAGTGACGGCTTCAGCACGCCGAAAATGACCTTGCGATAGAGCCACAACGCATAGGCCGCCGACAGGATCACGCCGGTCGCGGCGAGGCTGGCGGTCGGAATCGAGATCTTGAAGGTGCCGATCAGCGTCATGAATTCGCCGATGAAGCCGGAGGTGCCGGGCAGACCGATATTGGCCATGGTGAAGACCATGAACACCAGCGCGTAAAGCGGCATGCGGTTGACCAGCCCGCCATAGGCGGCGATCTCGCGGGTATGCATGCGGTCGTAAACGACGCCAACGCAGAGGAACAGCGCGCCCGATACGATGCCGTGCGACACCATCTGGAACACGCCACCGGCGACGCCCTGGGTGGTGCCGGCGAAAATCCCCATAGTGACGAAGCCCATATGCGCCACGGAGGAGTAGGCGATCAGCTTCTTGATGTCTTCCTGCATCAGCGCCACCAGCGAGGTGTAGATGATGGCGATAACCGATAGCGAGAAGATCAGCGGCGCGAAGTCATGCGAGGCCGCCGGAAACATCGGCAGCGAGAAGCGCAGGAAACCGTAGCCGCCCATCTTCAGGAGAATCGCGGCCAGGACTACCGACCCTGCGGTCGGCGCCTCGACATGGGCGTCCGGCAGCCAGGTGTGCACCGGCCACATCGGCAACTTCACCGCGAAGGAAGCGAAGAATGCCAGCCAGGCCCAGGTCTGCAAGTTGCGCGGCACCGCGGTGTGCATCAGGGTCGGAATGTCGGTGGTGCCGGCATTCCAGTACAGCGCCATGATCGCCAGCAGCATCAGGACCGAGCCGAGCAGCGTGTAGAGGAAGAACTTGAAGGAGGCATAGACCCGGCGCGGTCCACCCCATACTCCGATGATCAGGAACATCGGGATCAGGCCGCCCTCGAAGAACAGATAGAACAGCACGAGATCGAGCGCGCAGAAGGTGCCGACCATCAGCGTTTCCAGGAGCAGGAACGCCATCATGTATTCGCGCACGCGTACGGTTATCGATTTCCAGCTCGCCAGAATACAGATCGGCATCAGTGCGGTGGTCAGGATTACGAATGGCAGCGAGATGCCGTCGACGCCCATGTGATAGGTGATGGTATTGGCAAGCCACGGCGCCTTCTCGACGAACTGAAAGTCCGGCTGCGTCGGATCGAAACGCCAGACCAGGATCAGCGACACCGCGAAGGTGATCAGCGTCGTCCACAGCGCGATCCAGCGCGAATTGCGCCGGGCTGCTTCGTCGTCGCCGCGGCTGATATAGACGATCAACGCGCCGAACACCGGCAGGAAGGTGACGAGGGAGAGAATCGGCCAGCTCGTCATCACTGGCCTCCCAAACCGAACATGAACCAGGTGATCAGTCCGGCGACCCCGATCAGCATCGCAAACGCGTAGTGATAGAGATAGCCGGTCTGCAGCCGCACCACATTGCGGGTGACGTCAAGTACCCGGGCTGACACGCCATCGGGCCCGAAGCCATCGATGATGTAGCCGTCGCCGACCTTCCACAGGAAACGTCCGAGCCACTTCGTCGGGCGAACGAAAATCAGGTCATAGAGCTCGTCGAAATACCATTTGTTGAGCAGGAACTGGTAGAGCATCTGGTGCTGGTTGGCGAGTTCCTCGGGAACGTAGGGCCGTGCGGATATAGAAGACGTAAGACACATAGGCGCCGATCGCCATCATCACCGTCGGCAGTAACTTTATCCACTCCGGGACGGCTTCCATCTCCTCGATGATGTGCGGATGCATCTTCAGCGAGTCGCGGAAAAATTCCTCGACGCCGTGGCCGGCGAACAGTTCCTTGAACGGAAAGCCCGACAGGATCGATCCGGCGGCCAGAATGCCGATCGGAATCAGCATCCACAGCGGGCTCTCATGCGCGGCCTCATAATGCTCGGGGTCGTGAGGTTCGCCGAAGAAGGTCTTGAACATCAGCCGCCAGGAGTAAAACGCGGTCAGTCCGGCCGCGACAACGGTCATCAGGAAGCCATAGAACCCCATCGGATTGTGCGAGGCGTAGGCGGATTCGATGATTGCATCCTTGGAGAAATAGCCTGCGAAGAACGGAAATCCGGTCAACGCCAGCGTGCCGATGGACATGACGAAAAACGTGAAAGGAATCTTGCGCCACAACCCGCCCATGTTGCGGATGTCCTGCTCGTGATGCATCGCATAGATCACCGAGCCCGACCCCAGGAACAACAGCGCCTTGAAGAAGGCGTGGGTGAACAGATGGAACATGCCGACGGAGTAGGCCCCTGCCCCCATCGCCACGAACATGTAGCCGAGCTGCGAACAGGTCGAATAGGCCACGATGCGCTTGATGTCGTTCTGCACGAGGCCGACGGTCGCGGCGAAGAAGGCGGTGGTGGCTCCGAAAAAGATCACCACGGCCTGGGCCGTCGGCGCCAGTTCGAACAGCGGCGACAGCCTCGCCACCATGAAGACCCCCGCAGTGACCATGGTCGCGGCGTGGATCAAGGCCGAGACCGGCGTCGGACCTTCCATGGCGTCCGGCAACCAGGTGTGCAGCAGGAACTGGGCGGATTTACCCATCGCGCCCATGAACAGCAGCACGCATGTCAGCGTCAGCGCGTCGGCGTGCCAGCCGAAGAAGTCGATGGTCTTGCCGGTCAGGCCCGGCGCGGCCGCAAAGATCGTCTCCAGGTCGATCGAGCCGATCAGCATGAAGAGCGCGAAAATGCCGAGCAAAAATCCGAAATCGCCGACCCGGTTGACGATGAAGGCCTTGATCGCGGCTGCGTTCGCCGACGGCTTGTGGTACCAGAATCCGATCAGCAGATAGCTCGCCAGCCCCACGCCCTCCCAGCCGAAAAACATCTGCCCCAGATTATCCGCCGTCACCAGCATCAGCATCGCGAAGGTGAACAGCGACAGATAGCTGAAGAACCGCGGCCGGTACGGGTCCTCGTCCATGTAGCCGATCGAATAGAAATGCACGAGCGACGATATGGTGTTGACCACCACCAGCATCACAGCCGTGAGCGTGTCGATCCGCAGCGACCAGCCGACCTGCAGGTCGCCTGATGTAATCCATGGGAACAGCGCGATCCGCGTGTCGTGGTGCATGAAGCCGACATCGATCAATACGAACCAGGACAGCGCCGCCCCGACCAGCAGCAGCCCGGTCGTGATCAATTCGGCCGCGCGCGAACCTGCCGCCGGCGGCTCGACCGCATGATCGTCGTGGCCGTGATCGTCGACGGCATGATCGGCATGGGCATCCGAGGCATGAGCATCGCCAGCATGCACCTCGCCATGATGCTCGACGGTATCGCCGCTCGGATTGCGCGCATGCGCGCCGAAAATAGAAATCAGCCCCGCGATGACGGCGCCGATCAGCGGCAGAAAGACGATTGCCTGGATCATCGACGCGCCTCATTGCGCATGATCTCCGGACAAACGAAGTCGTTTGTCCGGGAAACCCGGTATCCACCCGTCGGGGCGTAGCCCAGGGGCATGCTTTTCCGGATCATGCTTAACCCTTCATCAGACTGACGTCTTCAACCGCGATCGAGCCGCGATTGCGGAAGTACACCACCAGCACCGCAAGCCCGATCGCGGTTTCCGCCGCGGCAACCGTGAGCACCAGCAGTGCGAATACCTGGCCGACGATGTCGCCGAGAAAGGTCGAGAACGCCACCAGGTTGATATTGACCGCAAGCAAGATCAGCTCGATCGACATCAGGATGACGATGATGTTCTTGCGGTTGAGAAAAATGCCGAGGATTCCGAGCGTGAACAGCATCGCGCCGACCGAGAGATAATGTCCAAGACCGATCGTCATTGCACCCACTCCGGCGCATCCGCGTCCTGCAGGCCCTGGCCAGAGGCCACCTTGCGCAGGCTCATCGCAAGTTCGGGCGTCCGCGCGTTCTGCACATTGATGTCCTGCCGCTTGACGTTGGCCTTGTGGCGCAGCGTCAGCACGATCGCGCCGATCATCGCGACCAGCAGCACCATGCCGGCGATCTGGAAGTAGTAAATGTACCTGGTGTAAAGCACGAGACCGAGCGCCTCGGTATTGCTGACATTATTGGGGATCGCGGCGGTAATCGACTTGGCGACGCCGGCATTGATGACCCAGCCGCCACCGACCAGCAGCAATTCGGCGAGGAATATCCCGCCGATCACGAGACCGATCGGCAGATATTCCAGAAAGCCCGAGCGCAGTTCGGTGAAATCGACATCCAGCATCATGATCACGAACAGGAACAGCGTCGCGACTGCGCCGACATATACGAAAATGAGAACCATCCCCAGGAATTCGGCGCCCATCAGCACGAACAGGCCGGACGCGTTGACAAATGCCAGGATCAGAAACAGCACGGAATGCACGGGATTACGCGACACGATCACCATGACCGCGGAAGCCACGCAGACGCCGGCGAACAGATAAAAGAACAGCGCGGGAAGGATCATGCCCTGACCTCACCGGTACGGCGCGTCGAGTTCGATCGATTTCGCAAGCTCCCGCTCCCAGCGGTCGCCATTGGCGAGCAGTTTCTCCTTGTCATAATAGAGTTCCTCGCGCGTCTCGGTGGCGAATTCGAAATTCGGTCCCTCGACGATGGCATCGACCGGACAGGCCTCCTGGCACAGGCCGCAATAGATGCACTTCACCATGTCGATGTCGTAGCGGACGGTGCGGCGGGTACCGTCGTTGCGGCGCGGCCCGGCCTCGATGGTGATCGCCTGCGCCGGGCAGATCGCCTCGCACAGTTTGCAGGCGATGCAGCGCTCTTCGCCGTTGGGATATCGGCGCAAGGCATGCTCGCCGCGGAAGCGCGGCGAGATCGGCCCCTTCTCGAACGGATAATTCAGCGTCGGCTTCGGCTTGAAGAAATAGCGCATGGCGAGAAAGAACGCCGACACGAATTCGGACAAGAGCAGCGAGCGGGCCGTGGCGTTGACATTGACACTCATAGCAACCTCATGTCGGCGCGATCCCGGCGAAATGCAGTACGCCGGCGACGATGACCACCATCGCCAGCGACAATGGCAGGAAAACCTTCCAGCCGAGCCGCATCAATTGGTCGTAGCGGTAGCGCGGCACGATCGCCTTCGCCATCGCAAACAGGAAGAACATGAAAAAAACCTTGAGCGTGAACCAGATCACCCCGGGCACCCAGGTGAACGGCGGTACCGCGATCGGCGGCAGCCAGCCGCCAAGGAACAGGATCGTCGCCATCGCGCACATCGTGGTGATCGCGACATATTCGCCGAGCATGAACAACAGATACGGCGTCGAGCCGTATTCGACCATGAAACCCGCGACCAGCTCGGATTCGGCTTCCACCAGGTCGAAAGGCGGACGGTTGGTTTCCGCCAGCGCCGAGACATAGAACACCACGAACATCGGAAGCAGCGGCAGCCAGTACCAGTTCAGAAACGTCAGCCGGGGCAATCCGATCAGGCTTCCGAGCCCGTGTGTATTCTGCGCCTCCACCACGGCGGAGAGATTGAGCGATCCGGCGCAAAGCAGGACGGTGATAATGACAAAACCGATCGAGACTTCGTAACTGACCATCTGCGCCGCCGAGCGCAGCGCTGCAAGGAACGGATATTTCGAGTTCGACGACCAGCCGGCCATGATGATGCCGTAGATCGACAGCGACGAGATCGCAAAAATATACAGCACGCCGACATTGATGTCCGAGATCACCCAGCCGAGATCCATCGGGATCACAGCCCAGGCCGCCAGCGCCAGCACGCAACTCACCAGCGGCGCCAGCAGGAACACGCCCTTGTTGGCGCCGGAGGGAATGATCGGCTCCTTCAGCACGAACTTCAGGAGGTCGGCAAAGGACTGAAACAGGCCCCACGGGCCGACCACGTTGGGTCCGCGCCGGATTTGAACCGCCGCCCAGATCTTGCGGTCGGCCAGCAGGATGTAGGCGATTGCAAGCAACAGCACGACCAGCAATAGGACGCTCTGCGCGACCATGACGATCAGCGGCCAAAGGTAGCCGGTCCAGAATGCGCTTGCGAAGAATTCAGCCATCAGGTCACGCTCACTCCGCTGCCGTCAGCATTTGGCCGGAGGCCAGGCGGGAACATTCCGCCATCACCGCAGACGCCCGCGCGATCGGGTTGGTCAGGTAGAAATCCTCGACGGAAGTCTTGAACGGCGCTTTCTCGAGGTTGCCGCCTTTGCCTGCGAGCGTCTTGATATCATCGGCGTTGCCGGTTTCGATCCGGTCGACACGCATCAGGTGTGGCGCGGTCCTGAACAGCGCCTGCCGCAATGCGAAAAGCGAATCGTAAGGCAGCTTCTTGCCCAGAACGTCCGACAACGCACGGATGATCGCCCAGTCCTCACGCGCCTCCCCCGGCGGGAAGGCTGCGCGGTTGGCCATCTGCACCCGGCCTTCGGTGTTGACGTAGATGCCGGATTTTTCGGTATAGGCCGCACCCGGCAGGATGACGTCGGCGCGATGTGCGCCGCGGTCGCCGTGGGTGCCGATGTAAACCACGAACGTGCCGTCCGGCACCTTGATGTCATCGGCGCCGAGCAGGAACAAGACGTCGAGGGTGCCGAACGCCGTCATCTGCGCCGTGCTCAGGCCGCCTGCGCCGCCCGCAAAGCCGATATCAAGCGCGCCGACGCGCGAAGCCGTATCGTGCAGAACAGCAAATCCGTTCCAGTCCGGCTTGATCGCGCCGAAATCCAGCGCGAGCTTTGCCGCGAGCGCTATAACGGCGGCGCCGTCACGCCGCGCCGTCGCACCGGCTCCGACCAGCACGATGGGATGCTTCGCCCCCTTCAGCACCTCCGCAAAGGAGTGCTTGCCGGTGGCGAGTTCGCTGAGCGAATCGGTGCCCGCGCCGAGATAGTCGTAAGGATAGGTGAGATCGGCCCTGGCGCCGATCAGACCGATTTTGAGTTGGCCACTGCGCCAGCGCTTACGGATGCGCGCATTGAGAACGGCAGCCTCCCGGCGCGGGTTCGAGCCCACGATCAAGAGCGCGTCGGCCTGCTCGATGCCGGCAATGGTCGGATTGAAAATGTAGGAGGCGCGACCTGCCTTGGCGTCGAAGGCATCGCCGCCCTGGACCGCGAGGTTGACGGAGCCGTACTTCCCCAGCAGCTCCTTGAGCGCGAACATCTCCTCCACCGCGGCGAGATCGCCCGCGATGGCGCCGATCCGCTTGCCGTCGCTGCGGGCTATCTTTGCAGCAATCGCGTCGAACGCCTCGAAACCATGACGCCGGGTAGAGCTGGCCGTTTTCCCTGATGTAGGGACGATCGAGCCGCTGCGTGCGCAGGCCGTCGACGACATGGCGGGTTTTGTCGGAAATCCACTCCTCGTTCACCGCCTCGTTGACGCGTGGCAGAATCCGCATCACCTCGCGACCGCGGGTATCGACCCGGATCGCCGAGCCGACGCCGTCCATCACGTCGATCGACTGCGTCTTGCCGAGCTCCCACGGCCGCGCCGCGAAAGCGTAGGGTTTTGAGGTCAGCGCGCCAACCGGGCAGATATCGACGAGATTGCCCTGCAGTTCCGAACTCAGCGCCGACTCCAGATAGGTGGTGATCTCCATGTCCTCGCCGCGACCGGTCGCGCCGAGCTCGGGCACACCGCAGACTTCGGCGGCGAAGCGGACGCAGCGCGTGCACTGGATGCAGCGGTTCATCGAGGTCTTGACCAGCGCGCCCAGATATTTGTCCTCGACCGCGCGCTTGTTTTCGGCGAAGCGGCTGGAGTCGACGCCATAGCCCATCGCCTGGTCCTGCAGGTCGCACTCGCCACCCTGATCGCAGATCGGGCAGTCCAGGGGATGGTTGATCAGCAGGAATTCCATCACGCCTTCGCGCGCCTTCCTCACCATTGGCGAGCGCGTGAAAATTTCCGGCGGCTCCCCCTTGGGACCGGGACGGCAATCGCGAACGCCCCAGGCACAGCTCGCGACCGGCTTCGGGCCGCCCTTGACCTCCACCAGGCACATCCGGCAATTGCCGGCGATCGACAGCCGCTGGTGGTAGCAAAAGCGCGGAATCTCAGCGCCTGCGGCCTCGCACGCCTGCAGCAGCGTGAATTCGGGGGCGACATCGATCTCTTTGCCATCGATGATGAGTTTGGTCATAGCCTCAAGTCTTTCTCGCCTTGCCGTCGGGCGCGGGAACGCCCAGCCGTCGCATCTCGGTGTTGACCCATTGCTGTGTCGCGGTGCGGTAGGCGGCACGGTCAAGCTTCTGATCAAAACGACCAAGATACTGAAGGAAAATATTGTCCGGTTTGACTGCCATTTTCCCTACTCCGCCGCGACCATGTGCGCCGGATCGAGAATGCCGACATCGTCGACATCGGCTTTACGCGAATACTCGTCGATGCGCTCCTCGATCTCGTGACGGAAATGCGCGATCAGGCCCTGGATCGGCCATGCGGCGGCGTCGCCCAGCGCGCAGATGGTGTGACCCTCGACCTGTTTTGTGACTTCCAGCAGCATGTCGATCTCGCGCTTGTGGGCGCGGCCTTCGGCCATCCGGGTCAGAACCCGCCACATCCACCCCGTCCCTTCGCGGCACGGCGTGCACTGGCCGCAACTTTCGTGCTTGTAGAAATAGGAAATCCGCGCGATCGCCCGGATCAGGTCGGTCGATTTGTCCATTACGATAACCGCGGCGGTGCCGAGGCCGGAGCGCAGTTTTCCCAGGCTGTCGAAATCCATCGGGCAGTCGATGATCTGTTCCGCCGGCACCATCCGCACCGACGAACCGCCGGGGATCACCGCCTTGAGATTATCCCAGCCGCCGCGGATGCCGCCGCAATGGCGCTCGATCAACTCGCGGAATGGGATTCCCATGGCTTCTTCGACATTGCAGGGGCGGTCGACATGGCCGGAGATGCAGAACAGCTTGGTGCCGACATTGTTGGGCCGGCCGATGGCGGCGAACCACGCCGCACCGCGGCGGAGAATATCCGGCGCGACCGCGATCGATTCGACATTGTTGACCGTCGTCGGGCAGCCATAGAGACCGACATTGGCGGGAAACGGCGGCTTTAGCCGCGGCTGGCCCTTCTTGCCTTCGAGACTTTCCAAAAGCGCGGTCTCTTCGCCGCAGATATAGGCGCCGGCGCCATGGGTCACGTAAAGGTCGAACGGCCAGCCGTTGACATTGTCCTTGCCGATCAGCCTCGCTTCATAGGCCTGATCGACTGCGGCCTGCAGATGCTCGCGCTCGCGGATGAATTCGCCGCGCACGTAGATGTAGCAGGCGTGCGCGCCCATCGCGAAGCTCGCGAGCAGGCAACCTTCGACTAGAAGATGCGGGTCGTGCCGCATGATCTCGCGGTCCTTGCAGGTGCCGGGTTCGGACTCGTCGGCATTGACCACCAGATAGCTCGGACGGCCGTCGGTCGATTCCTTGGGCATGAACGACCATTTCAGACCGGTCGGAAAACCCGCGCCGCCACGGCCGCGCAGGCCCGAGGCTTTCATCTCGGCGATGATCCAGTCGCGCCCCTTGTCGATGATGGCCTTGGTGCCGTCCCAGGCGCCGCGGCGGCGCGCGGCTTCGAGACCCCAGTCCTGGAGGCCATAGAGATTGCGGAAGATGCGGTCCTTGTCGTCGAGCATGAAGTAAAGCTTCCCTCGGGATCAGCGATTGGACTGCATGTAGGCAAGCCCGGCGGCGCAGGCGCCGAAGGTCAGGGCCCATAGCAGGCTTGAATCAAGCGACGCACTCAGCCCGTAGCGCTGCAGCAGGAAAATGAATGCACTGGCCGCCACGGCGTGCAGAGCGATATAGCGCCAGTTCTTCATGGTTGCGACACTCCCCGGCCCGGACGCTTGCAAGGTGCGGGCCCGCGTCATGTGAATTCTTTCAGCGTGGTCGGTCCACCCACTGGAGCCGAGAATTGTCGGCCATTCTGCGGTCCTGGCTTTGGAGCGTTGCCGGAGGCAAAGCCGTCCAGCACCTTGCCGAAGCTTTCCCTGGTCAGATCCTCGTAGGTATCCTTCCAGATCAGCACCATCGGCGCGTTCACGCAGGCGCCGAGGCACTCGACTTCTTCCCAGCTGAAATTCCCGTCCTTGGATAGATGAAACGGTTCGTGGTGGATCCGGCTTTGACACACCTTGATGATGTCATCGGCGCCGCGCAGCCGGCACGGCGTGGTGCCGCAGACCTGAATGTGGGCCTTCTTGCCGACCGGCTGCAACTGAAACATCGTGTAGAAGGTCGCGATTTCCAGCATGCGGATGTAGGGCATGCCAAGCAAATCGGCGACGGCACGGATTGCTGCTTCCGAGACCCAGCCATCATGCTGTTCCTGGACGCGCCATAAGATCGCGATCGCCGCCGACGCCTGGCGGCCAGGCGGATATTTCGCGATCTGTTGCTTCGCCCAGGCGAGAGTTTCCGGCGCGAACGTGAAGCTCGCGGGCTGCTGTTCCTTCGGTGCGAGGCGGCGGACGGACATGTCGTTCAGTCTCTCATTGCATGCGGCACACGGCCGGTGGTCCGGTCAAACCGGATGGGCGGCAGCGCGATCACCGGTCGACCTCTCCGAACACGATATCGAGCGAGCCGAGAATGGCGGAAACGTCGGCCAGCAGGTGACCCCTGCAGATGAAGTCCATCGCCTGCAGATGCGCAAAGCCGGGCGCGCGGATCTTGCATTTGTAGGGCTTGTTGGTGCCGTCGGCGACCAGATAGACGCCGAACTCGCCCTTCGGCGCCTCGACCGCGGCGTAGACTTCGCCGGCCGGCACATGGAAGCCCTCGGTGTAAAGCTTGAAATGATGGATCAGCGCCTCCATCGAGCGCTTCATCTCGCCCCGGCGCGGCGGGAAGATCTTGTTGTCCTCGACCGCAACGGGCCCCTGCCCGTCGGCGGAACGCAGCTTCGCGATGCACTGCTTCATGATGCGCGCAGATTGGCGCATTTCTTCCATCCGGATCAGGTAGCGGTCGTAGCAATCGCCGTTCTTGCCGATCGGAATGTCGAAATCCATCTCGGCGTAGCACTCGTAAGGCTGCGCCTTGCGCAGATCCCACGCCGCGCCCGAGCCGCGCACCATCACGCCGGAAAAACCCCATTCCCAGGCCTGGTTGAGCGTGACCACGCCGATGTCGACGTTGCGCTGCTTGAAGATGCGGTTGCCGGTGAGCAGCCGGTCGAGATCGGCGACTACGCCCAGGAACGGATCGCACCAGGCCTCGATGTCGTCGATCAGTTTTGGCGGCAGGTCCTGGTGCACGCCACCGATCCGGAAATAGGCCGCATGCATCCGCGAACCGGACGCGCGCTCGTAGAACACCATCAGCTTTTCGCGCTCTTCAAAGCCCCACAGCGGTGGGGTCAGCGCGCCAACGTCCATCGCCTGCGTGGTGACGTTGAGAAGATGCGACAGGATGCGGCCGATCTCGCAGTACAAGACCCGGATCAGCTGCCCACGGCGCGGCACGGCGATGCCGAGCAGCTTTTCCGCCGCCAGGCAGAACGCGTGCTCCTGGTTCATCGGCGCGACATAGTCGAGCCGGTCGAAATACGGGATCGCCTGCAGATAGGTCTTGTGCTCGATCAGCTTTTCGGTGCCGCGATGAAGCAACCCGATATGCGGATCAACCCGCGCGACCACTTCGCCGTCGAGCTCCAGCACCAGTCGCAGCACACCGTGCGCGGCCGGATGCTGCGGGCCGAAATTGATGGTGAAGTTGCGGAGGTTGTGCTCGGTCATCGAATTTACCAACTATTCGCCGCTTCTCTTCTCGTCGCCCGGCAGCGGATAGTCCGCCCCTTCCCACGGCGAGAGGAAATCGAAGTTGCGGAATTCCTGGTTGAGACGGACGGGTTCGTAAAGCACCCTCTTCTCCTGATCGTCGTAGCGCACCTCGACGAAGCCGGTAAGCGGGAAATCCTTGCGCAGCGGGTGGCCTTCAAAGCCGTAGTCGGTCAACAGCCTCCGCATGTCCGGATGACCGATGAAGATCACCCCGTAAAGATCGTAGGTCTCGCGCTCGAACCAGTCGGCCCCTGGAAACACCTCGATGATCGACGGCACCTGGGTGGTCTCATCGGCTTCCGCGCGCAGGCGGATGCGGGCATTGAGCGTCGGCGACAGCAAGTGATAGACCACATCGAAGCGCTTCTCGCGCTTGGGATAGTCCACCGCGGTCACATCGATCAGGCTGACGAAGCGGCAACCGGGATCGTCGCGCAGGAAACGCACGACGTCGACGATCCTGTCGGCCTGCACCGCCACCGTGAGCTGGTTGAACGCGACCCCGTGTTCCAGCGCAGCGCCGGGCAGCGCGCTAACGATCGTCTGCCCCAAGGCGTCGAGCCTGCCGTCGTCCATTTCGAAAAAACCTTAGCGTTCGATGGTTCCGGTGCGCCGGATCTTCTTCTGCAGCAGCATCACACCGTAAAGTAGCGCTTCCGCGGTCGGCGGGCAGCCGGGCACGTAGATATCGATGGGCACGATGCGGTCGCAGCCGCGCACCACCGAATACGAATAATGATAATAGCCGCCGCCATTGGCGCACGACCCCATCGAGATCACGTAGCGCGGCTCCGGCATCTGGTCGTAGACCTTGCGCAGCGCCGGCGCCATCTTGTTGGTCAGGGTACCCGCAACAATCATCACGTCGGACTGCCGCGGCGAAGCCCGCGGCGCGAAACCGAAGCGCTCGGCGTCATAACGCGGCATCGACATCTGCATCATCTCGACCGCGCAACATGCCAGGCCGAACGTCATCCACATCAACGACCCCGTGCGCGCCCAGGTGATCAGGTCGTCGGTGGCGGTGACGAAGAAGCCCTTGTCGGACAGTTCGTGATTGACCTCGCGGAAGAATGGGTCATTGGCGCCGACCGGCCTTCCGGTGGAGGGATCGAGAATCCCGGTCGCGGCCGGAGCCACCGCGGGTGCAAGTTCTGGCTTTGCGGCAGCGGGGCTCAATCCCATTCGAGCGCGCCTTTCTTCCATTCGTAGGCGAAGCCGACGGTGAGGACGGCGAGGAAAACCACCATCGACCAGAAACCGGTTGCGCCAAGCTTGCCGAACGCCACCGCCCACGGGAACAGGAATGCCACTTCAAGATCGAAGATAATGAACAGGATGGCCACCAGATAGAACCGGACATCGAATTTCATGCGGGCGTCGTCAAAAGCGTTAAATCCGCATTCATACGCGGAGAGTTTTTCCGGATCGGGCTGCTGGAAGGCGACAATGAAGGGAGCGATCAGGAGCGCCAAACCGATCACGCCGGCGACCCCGACAAACACCACAAGGGGAAGGTAGCTCTGCAGGATGCCGCTCATCGGCCGTGCCTTTTTCCTGCGGAATCTCGCATCCGCAGATTCGTGAATTGGAATTGTTCCGGGAGGCTTAGCGCAGCGCAACAAGGGGCGCAAGACAAGCTATTTTGACGTTTCCGGTCGGCCCCACGCGCGGCTGGAAATGTCGGGAAGGCCAAAGACAACCACCCAAAGGCCGTGAACTGCGGGGTAGCGGACGCCGCGACCGGCGGGATCATAACCCACCACCGCCCGCGCCACAGGCCGTCAGCCGCCCGCCTGACGAAACCATTTTGAGGAACCCACGAAACCACCCGGAAACAAATCGGGGGTAACTCTCCCGCCCAACACGCGGCGCCAAAGGCGCCAGGAGGCTCAGATGAACCACTCCATTCACTCGGCGGACCGTTCTACCCACTTGAAAATTGTGGTTGTCGCGCTCGTCGCCGGTATTGCGGTGGCTGGTTTCGGTATCGCCGCCCGGACGAGTTCGGATTACGCCCAGACCGCTCACGTCGTTAAGGCAGGCAAGCCGATGACGGTGACCAGCTCGGATGCATTGGTCGTCCGTTAGGCCAGATCGAGGATTTGGGGATGCGGCCGCCTTCGGGCGGCCTTTTTGCTTTCTGGCGGCCTGGGACAACGAGCCCGAACCTTCCCTACCCTTGCCCGCGGCAGCACCGGAAAGCTCTCATCCGTCCTGCGCCGCACGCCGGATTTTCTCGCACGCAAGGCCCACCGTGTAGATTTGAATACCGTCGACCGAGCAATGGTCAGGCTTCAGTTCGAGCAGCCCGCTTGAGGTTTTGGCGTTGAGCTCGAGGGAGGTCCGCACCACGATGCATGGGAATTCCGTGGCCAGCTGCGCATAGCTATAGGGACGAAAATTCTTGAGCAGCAGATTGCGATAGAAATTGTGATCCAGCAGCGGCACCTCGAAGGCGCGCGCATAGGCTTCGGAGAAGCGATCCTCCATTTGCCGGGGTGCCAAGCGTCATGTCGGCGCCGTGATTCAGTTCATTCTCCGGCGCCCGCACGAACATGCCGGACACGTTGGCGCAGGAAGGACCGGCCGTCATGACCGCCTTCGAGAGTTTTGCGCCGCTGTTGTTAAAGGCGATCCATGTGAGGGCTTCGCTGCTGATCTCGACCAGCGAGGTCGAGATCAGGACGGCGCAGACCAGCGCCAATGAACTGACCAACGCCCGTGGCGATACTCGCGGCAACAGCCGTCTCGTCTCAATTACCGTCAGGACGAGAACGCCACCGGTCAGCACCCAGGAAGCCATCATGTAATGCAGGCTAAAATGCTTCGATGTTGCCACCAGTTGCGCGGCAAACGCGAGGAAGGCTGCAACCAGCGTCAGGCTGATCGGGTCGAGGTAGCGGCGGCTGGTCAGCATTTGCGTCAGCGCAACAAGCGCTCCGGCCGTGAACACCGCAGAGATAATCGGTGCTGCCGAGATTATTGCAGCCATGTTCGGCCAGAATACGTTGAAGTCGATGAAGCCTGCTTCACCTTCGCCGTAGGTGCCCTTGTGGGTCGCCAGGCTCACCAGCCAGTGAAAGCCGCCCGTAAACACAAGCGGATTCAAAACGCGGTTAAAGATAAAGAATGCAAACGGCCCGACCACGGCGGCCGTTGCAAACGCCCACCGATTTCGAAGCAAACTCACGCCCATCACAGCCAGGGGCGCGTGCAAATATTTGGATGACAGCCCGAGTGCGAATATCAGCCCCTGCGTCGCTCCGAGTCCAATCGTCGGTGGCTTTTCGTCGAGCGCAGCCTTGAGCACGAGCGCCATTCCAAGAATGGCGCAGGATACCATCAGGCTTTCCGGGATCAGCAATATCTCGAAGTGCAGCACCTCGGAACTGACAAAGGGTGCGACTTGAAACAGCATCGCCGCAAGCCAACTGCGTGTCGCATTCCTGACGATGACGCCTGAAACCAGTAATACAGCGGACAAGATCACTGCTTCGGCCGTGCGCGCGGCATAGATGATCGCGTCGTAGTTCTTCAGCCCAAACTCGATGACATCCGAACGGCCGGCGAGAAACGTCCACGACTTGATGATGATCCCGACCAAGAGAATCGTCGTCGTGCCGGGATGATCGTTTTTCATCATTGGATAGCCGGCCGCCCAGGCCAGACCATTCATCGCATAGGCGGATTCGGGATCGACCTGCCGGCCCCAGGGCGCCGAATTGGCGGAATAGAGGAGCGCCACGACCAAGTAGAGAAGCGGAAGTACGGCAACCGCGTATCTGGCCCACCTGTTTTTGGCGGGCTCGTCCGGAAAATACCTCATGCCCGTCTGCCCAGCCTCACGCTCTCGGTCCGGCGGCCTGCAGGCGCAACCGGATGCGCAGGCCTTTGAACGCGGAACCGAAATGGCGATGGGAGTTGAATTTTTGAAATCCGGCGTCGAATTTGTCGCGGCGAAGGGGGTCTAAGTGCTTGAAATGATGGCGCGAGAGACGGAACTCGAACCCGCGGCCTCCGCCGTGACAGGGCGGCGCTCTAACCAACTGAGCTACTCCCGCGGATGCCGTAATCTGAAACCGATCCGCACAGTGACGAGGGCTTAAAGGCGCGCCCCGTTTTAGTCAAGGTTGTCGCGAATCCTCCTGCCAGTTGGGCGTTTTCGGGATGTCGATGCAAATAATAGGCTGTTTATCGGCAAAACAGCGTAGTCAGGCGCCCCCCGAATCGCTTAATGCCTGATACGTCTTAAGTTCCTAAGCCATCAACAACGAGGAGGGCCAAACATGGCGAAGAAGGCAGCGACCCCGACCACCGTCACGCTCAAGCATCTCGCAGCGGCAATCGCCGAAGACCAGGAATTATCCAAGAAGCAGGCTGAGTCTATTCTCAACGACGTGGTCACTCGGATCACCAAGCATCTGAAGAAGGGCGAGCGAATTCGCATCGTCGGTCTTGGCATCCTGCAGGTGCGTAAGCGCGCTGCCCGCATGGGCCGCAACCCCGCCACCGGCGAGGCGATCCACATCAAGGCCAGCAAGAAGGTTGCCTTCCGCGCAGCCAAGGAGCTCAAGGAAGCAGTCTGACAAGACGCCCTTTCCAGGGCTTGACCTAGCGTCATTCCGCGCGGCGTACGCGGCCCCACGGGATGACGCTTCTTCCGTCGCTCAGGTTTTCGGCGTCAGCGCGGTTTTGACTGTGTCCATCAGGTTCACCCACACCGTGACCGAGCGCTTCCTGCGCTATGTGGTGATCGATACCCAGTCGGACCCGGCGTCAGAGACCTGTCCCTCCACTGAGAAGCAAAAAGACCTGGGCCGCCTGCTCGCAGCCGAGCTGCAGGCAATGGGAATCCGCGACGCCCATCTCGATGAATACGGCTACGTCTACGCGACCATCCCGGCGAATACGGACAAAAAGGTTCCGGTCATTTGCTTCTGTTCGCATATGGATACCTCGCCCGACTGTACCGGCAACGGCGTCAAGCCACAGATCGTACGGAGTTATCGCGGCGGCGACATCGTGCTGCCGGGCGACCCTACGCAGATCATCCGTGCCGCGGATCATCCTGCATTGGTGGACCAGATCGGCCACGACATCGTCACGTCAGACGGCACCACGCTGTTAGGGGCCGACAACAAGGCCGGTCTCGCCGAAATCATGGATGCAGCGCATTTCCTTCTGCAAAATCCGCAGATCAAGCATGGCGCCATCAAGATCCTGTTCACGCCCGACGAGGAAATTGGTCGCGGCGTGGACAAGGTCGACCTGAAAAAGCTCGGCGCCGATTTTGCCTACACCATCGACGGCGAAACCGCGGGGAATATCGAGGACGAGACCTTCTCCGCCGACGCCGCCACCCTCACCATCGAAGGGGTCAGCACCCATCCCGGCTTCGCCAAGGGCAAGATGGAGCACGCGATCAAGATCGCTGCCGCGATCGTCGAGCGCCTGCCGAGAGATGGTTGTTCGCCCGAAACCACCGAGGGCAAGGAAGGTTTCCTGCATCCGATCGGCATCTCGGGCGCTCTGGAGAAAGCAACGCTCAGTTTTATCGTGCGCGATTTCACCGATGAGGGATTGAAGGAGAAGGAAGCCCTGCTGGAGAGCATCGTCAAGGAAGTAATGAGGGGTTTCCCGCGCTCAACCTGCCGGCTGGAGATCAAACAGCAGTACCGCAACATGAAGCGGGTGATAGACCGACATCCCCAAATCGTCGACAACGCGATGGAGGCGATCCGCCGCGCCGGACTGAAGCCGGTGAAGGCGAGCGTTCGCGGCGGCACCGACGGTTCGCGGTTGTCGTTCATGGGGCTTCCCTGCCCCAATATTTTCGCCGGCGAGCACGCGTTCCATTCGCGGCTGGAATGGGTAAGCCGGCAGGACATGGAAAAGGCCGTGCAGACCATCGTCCATCTCGCCATGATCTGGGAAGAGCGGGCCTAGGTTCACGAGGCCCGCGCCGTCACGATCCAGAGCGATGCGGGCAGTGGCACTGCCTGTCCCTTGGCAAAAGGCGTGAGCGCTTGTCGAATCGAATTCGCGGCCGCGGCGCGCAAGTCAGGCGGTTGCCCCTCAAGCGCGCGGCTTGCTGGTCCGATTTCGAGCGCGGTTTCAACCGCGGCATCAAGGCCGCGCCCTGTTGCGACATCGAGCGACAGATCGCACCGCTGCATTTCTATCCCTGAAAATCCGGCCTCGCCCAATATGCGCCGCACCCGCTGTTCGGAAGCAAATGAGAACGGACCGGGGTCTTCCGGTCCAAGCTGCGGCAGTTTTGGGACGTGTTGGTAGGCTGCCTGAAGCGGCAGCATCAGCCAGGGGTTATCGCGTGGCTCGCGCCAGCAGACGAATGTCAGCCTTCCCGATGGACGCAGCGCCCTCCGCATATTGGCAAAGGAAACAGCCGGCTCGGCGAAGAACATCACGCCGAAGCGCGACACCATGAGATCGAGGCTTGCTGAAACGAATGGGTATACGGTTGCGTCCGCAAGCACGAAGTCGACCGGCATCCCCGCTGGCGCGATTTGCCGCGCCCGAGCCAGCATCGGTGCCGAAACGTCGATGCCGGAAACATGTCCGGTCGGGCCGACTTTTTGCGCGAACGCAATGGTGGTGGCCCCGCAGCCGCACCCCACATCGACAATCCGTTCACCAGCCTTGGGCTTGGCGCGATCGATCAAAATATCGGAGACAGGGGCGAGTAAAATATCCTGCACCTGCTGGCGTTCGGTCCAGTGCTGGCCGCCTGGTCCGTTCCAGTACGCAATCTGGTCCGCATTTAGATCGTGGCCTGCCGGTATATCCATCGCGCGCTAATTCGTGGTGTCGGGTTTGGCTGCGCTTCGAAGGAGCAGCCTTCGCAGCGGCTTTAGGCGCGCCTTCGCTGCGGACGTTGCCCCAAGGGTCAGTCGGGCCTTGATCAGGGATGTTACCGAGCGATCGCTTGTAGGCCCTTTCCGCTTCCCGTTCGCCCTCGATCTGCTGCGGCGTCTTATCCTTGTCAACTTCGCCATATCTGGGAACGGATTTGCTTTGAGCGTAAGCAGGCCCGGCCAGGAATGCGATAACAGCTGGCGGCGGCGAAAATTCTCATGCGCATACCCTCGGATGACTGGTAGGCGGTGACGGATTCGAACCGCCGACCCTCTCGGTGTAAACGAGATGCTCTAACCAGCTGAGCTAACCGCCCTCCATCCCGTGTTTAACCTTGGGCGCCCCCTCGGTGCAAGGTCGGATGCCTAGTCGGCTGGTCGGCCTGGCAATTCCTCCAGACCGTTGATCCATGGCACTGCGGATCGGCACCAGATTTGTCGCCTCGGCTTGAGCCGGTCGCGCTGGCGGATACTGCCCCAGCGAATTCCCCAGTCGTCCGGGCCGCCCTCGCCGCTGGTGAAAAGTGGCGAACCGCATTCCGGGCAGAAATGCTGAAAACGCGTCCTGCCGTTATCGCCGGTCTTGGCGTAGACCTTGGGCACCTTCCCCGTCATCCGGATTTGTTCGCCCGAGCAGATCGCCGTGACCCTGTAAGGCGATCCGGTCAGCATCTGGCAATCTGTGCAGTGACAGATCGACACGCGCTCTGGATCGATGTCGGCCTGATAAGTTACCGAACCGCAATGGCATTGCCCGTCGATATTCATGTCATTTCAACCCCGATGGCGCGATCAGGCCGATCCGCGCAAAAAGAACGGCGCCCGAAGGCGCCGTTCTATCATTTCACAGCCGGAACGTTCAGTGCGCGGTCAGGCCACCGGCGGCTTCGTCGCCCGTGTCCGGCTTGACCGGTACCTTGGTGTCCTCTTCCCAGACAATCGGCACCGGCGGCCGCACCAGCGCCCTTGAGATGACGTCGTCGAGGCGAGCGACCGGAATGATCTCCATGCCGCCCTTGATCGCATCGGAAATCTCCGTGAGATCCTTGGCGTTGTCCTCGGGGATCAGCACCGTCTTGATGCCGCCGCGCGCTGCCGCCAACAGCTTCTCCTTCAAGCCGCCGATCGGCAGCACGCGTCCTCTCAGCGTGATCTCGCCGGTCATGGCGACATCGTGCCTGACCGCGATGCCGGTCATGGTGGACACGATCGCGGTCGCCATCGCGACACCCGCCGACGGTCCGTCCTTCGGGGTCGCCCCCTCGGGCACGTGGACGTGGATGTCGCGCCGATCGAACAATGGCGGCTCGATGCCGAAACCGACGGCGCGCGAGCGGACATAGGATGCCGCCGCCGAAATCGATTCCTTCATCACGTCGCGCAGATTGCCGGTAACCGTCATCTTGCCCTTGCCGGGCATCATCACGCCTTCGATGGTGAGCAGCTCGCCGCCGACATCGGTCCACGCCAGGCCGGTGACAATGCCGACCTGATCATCGGTTTCGATCTCGCCGTAGCGATACTTCGGCACGCCGAGAAACTCCTCGATGGATTTCTCCGTGACCTTCACCGACTTCTTCTTGGAGATCATCAGCTCCTTCACCGCCTTGCGGGCAAGTGTTGAAAGCTCACGCTCAAGATTACGCACGCCCGCTTCGCGGGTGTAACGGCGGATCATCAAGAGCAGCGCGTCGTCGTCGATCGACCATTCCTTGGAATCCAGGCCATGCTTGGAGATCGCGTTCGGGATCAGATGCTTGCGCGCGATCTCGACCTTCTCGTTCTCGGTGTAGCCGGCGATCCGGATGATCTCCATGCGGTCCATCAGCGGTCCCGGAATATTCAGCGTATTCGCGGTGGTGATGAACATCACGCTGGAAAGATCGTAATCGACTTCCAGATAGTGGTCGTTGAAGGTCGAGTTCTGCTCGGGGTCGAGGACCTCGAGCAAAGCCGACGACGGATCGCCGCGGAAGTCGGCGCCCATCTTGTCGATCTCGTCCAGCAGGAACAGCGGGTTCGAGGTCTTCGCCTTCCGCATCGACTGGATGATCTTGCCGGGCATCGAGCCGATATAGGTGCGGCGGTGACCACGGATTTCGGCCTCGTCACGCACGCCGCCGAGCGACACGCGCACGAATTCGCGGCCCGTGGCCCTCGCGATCGACTTGCCGAGCGAGGTCTTGCCGACGCCGGGAGGACCAACCAGGCACAGGATCGGCCCGGTCAGCTTGTTGGCGCGCGACTGCACCGCAAGATACTCGACGATGCGATCCTTGACCTTCTCGAGTCCGTAGTGATCGTTGTCGAGCGTGGTCTGGGCTGCGACCAGATCCTTCTTGACCTTGGATTTCTTGTTCCACGGTATCGACAACAGCCAGTCGAGATAATTGCGCACCACCGTCGCCTCCGCGGACATCGGCGACATCTGGCGCAGCTTCTTCAACTCGTGCTGGGCCTTCTCGCGCGCTTCCTTGGAGAGCTTGGTCTTGGCGATCTTCTCTTCCAGATCGGCCAGCTCGTCGCGGCCTTCGTCGTCGCCGAGTTCCTTCTGGATCGCCTTCATCTGCTCGTTGAGATAATACTCGCGCTGGGTCTTCTCCATCTGGCGCTTGACACGCGAACGGATTCGTTTCTCGACTTGCAGCACCGAGATTTCGCTCTCCATCAGCCCGAGCACCTTCTCGAGCCGCGCCGTGACGGACAGCGTCTCCAGGATGGCCTGACGGTCTGAAATCTTGACGGCGAGATGCGAGGCGACGGTGTCGCCGAGTTTTGCGAAATCGGTGATCGCCTGAACCACGCCGACGACTTCAGCGGAAATCTTCTTGTTCAGCTTCACATAGCTCTCGAAATCGGACACCACCGAGCGCGCCAGGGCTTCCGCCTCGACTGAGTTGGCATCGGTGTCGGCGAGCGCGACTGCCGTCGCTTCGTAATATTCGGCGCGGTCGGAATATTTCTGCACGCGCGCGCGCTCAAGCCCTTCCACCAGCACCTTCACGGTGCCGTCGGGCAATTTGAGCAGCTGCAGCACACTGGCAAGGGTGCCGGTTTCATAGATTGAATCCGGGCTCGGATCATCGTCAGACGCGTTCTTTTGCGTCGCAAGCATGATCAGGGCGTCGTTCCTCATGACCTCTTCGAGTGCGCGGATCGACTTCTCGCGGCCGACGAACAGCGGCACGATCATGTGCGGGAACACGACGATGTCGCGAAGCGGCAGCACCGGATACGAATGGCTTTCGCCGTGGACGATAGATGGCCGGGGTTTTGGGATGCTCATGGCCTATTCCTTTGTTCTGCCCCCTTGCACGCAGTCCGCCATTTTGCGCAACCGCCACAAGGTGCCGAGATGTTCCGGGATCGTATAGTAGTCTCGCGGCCTGCTTCTCCGGATCGCCTTAGCTGCGAATCTCAAGGGTATTTTTTGATCACCGACAGCATTAGGTGGCTATCGGGCATGGGGGTGTCAAGTCGTTGCAAAAGGCCCGTCAGTTGGGATCAACGCGAGGAATCGCTGGCGCAAACACGGCCGCGGGAGGAGGCTCCGCAGCCGCCTTTCCGGACACTCGGTTCGCCGCCGGCTGAGCGCGATCAGGCGCTGGCGCTGCTTTCCACGGCGCGGTCGGAACGATCGGCGTAGATGTAGAGCGGCCGAGCCGTTCCCTCCACTACCTCACGCGAGATCACGACCTCTTCGACGCCCTCCAGGCCCGGCAGATCGAACATGGTTTCCAGCAGGATGCTTTCGAGAATCGAGCGCAGGCCCCGCGCGCCGGTCTTGCGGTCGATCGCCTTGCGGGCGACCGCGCCGAGCGCTTCGTCGGCGAATGTCAACTCGATGTTCTCCATCTCGAACAGCCGCTGATACTGCTTCACCAGCGCGTTCTTCGGATCGGTCAAGATCTTCTTGAGTGAAGCTTCGTCGAGATCCTCCAGCGTGGCGACCACCGGCAGGCGGCCGACGAACTCGGGAATCAGTCCGTACTTCAAGAGATCTTCGGGCTCGACGTGACGGAAGATTTCGCCGGTGCGCCGATCCTCGGGCGCCAGCACCTGCGCAGCAAAGCCGATCGAGGTCGAGCGTCCACGCGCGGAGATGATCTTCTCCAGGCCGGAGAACGCTCCGCCGCATATGAAGAGAATGTTCGTGGTGTCGACCTGCAGGAACTCCTGCTGCGGATGCTTGCGGCCGCCTTGCGGAGGAACCGAGGCAACCGTGCCCTCCATGATCTTCAAAAGCGCCTGCTGCACACCTTCGCCCGAGACGTCGCGGGTGATCGACGGATTGTCGGATTTGCGGCTGATCTTGTCGATCTCGTCGATATAGACGATGCCGCGCTGCGCCCGCTCGACATTGTAGTCGGCCGACTGCAACAGCTTCAGGATGATGTTCTCGACGTCCTCGCCGACGTAGCCGGCTTCGGTCAGCGTGGTCGCATCCGCCATCGTGAACGGCACGTCGAGAATCCGCGCCAGCGTCTGCGCCAGCAACGTCTTGCCCGAGCCGGTCGGACCGATCAGCAGGATGTTCGACTTCGCGAGCTCGACATCGTTGTGCTTGGTCTGGTGATTGAGGCGCTTGTAGTGATTGTGGACCGCGACCGAGAGCACCTTCTTGGCATGGCTCTGACCGATCACGTAGTCGTCGAGAACCTTGCAGATTTCCTTTGGCGTCGGAATCCCGTCGCGCGACTTCACCAGCGAGGACTTGTTTTCCTCACGGATGATATCCATGCACAGTTCGACGCATTCGTCGCAGATGAATACGGTGGGGCCCGCGATCAATTTGCGGACTTCGTGCTGGCTCTTGCCGCAGAACGAGCAATACAGCGTGTTCTTGGAGTCGCTCGTGCCGACCTTACTCATTCTTGTCTCCGTCCGCCGTTCGATCCCGTCCGCTCGATCGCTCCATTCCGGCACTTGCCGGTACAGACTTGTAGATAGAGCAAATTCCGTACCAAAAAAGACCTTTTACTCCACGAGCCGCCGGAATGGCGACCAACTCGAATCCCCCACGATCGTAGCCCACCCGACCTAGCCAACCATGGTCGCACCCGACTATCAAGAATTCGCTAATCCGCCGGACAACCAATTCTCGTGACAATACCGTGATTTGCGGCGTTGGCACGAGGTTAACTTGCGGAAATCAGCCCAGCGTTGCGCGATTGCCACGCTGCCAAACCAGCACGAAAGCGGAACTTTCCGCCCCTCCAGGACTGGAGACGCACCGTTCGCGGGCTGAATTGCCGATGACAATCGTCGTTAACGCCGATGCAAGGCTTGCGATCCCCGTAGAGTTACCGGGCCTCGTTGTCGGGTCTTCGGAGCGCCTGTCGCTTACTTAGTCGACAGAACCGCCGGATCTTCGGAGCGTTTGTCGATCACTTTATCGACAAGACCAAAGTCGCGGGCCTGGTCGGCGGTAAGGAACTTGTCGCGTTCCAGCGCATCCTCGATCGCCTTGTAGGTCTGGCCGGTGTGTTTGACGTAGATCTCGTTGAGCCGCTTCTTGAGGTTCAGGATTTCCTGGGCGTGCAGCATGATGTCGGTGGCCTGCCCCTGGAAGCCGCCGGAGGGCTGATGCACCATGATGCGCGAGTTCGGCAGCGAGAAGCGCATATCCTTGTGGCCGGCGGCCAGCAACATCGATCCCATCGATGCTGCCTGCCCGGTGCACAACGTCGACACCGGCGGACGGATGAACTGCATCGTGTCGTAGATCGCAAGACCCGACGTCACCACCCCACCGGGTGAATTGATGTACATCGAGATTTCCTTCTTCGGATTCTCGGCTTCGAGAAACAGAAGCTGCGCGACCGTAAGCGTCGCCATGCCATCCTCGACCGCACCGGTCACGAAGATGATGCGCTCTTTCAGGAGGCGCGAAAAAATGTCGTAAGCCCGTTCGCCGCGGTTGGTCTGCTCGACCACCATCGGTACGAGGTTCATGTAGGTTTCCACCGGATCGCGCATTAGTCACCCAAGGGTTGGCGGAGGCGAAGGTCCATCGGCAAGGCGGAGCTGGTTCGAATTGCCGGGCGCGGACGAACGTCCCGTGATGCAGGACTTACAAGACAGGGTTCACAGATATAGGTCAATTTCCCGGTGACAAGACCGGGCTCGACCCGGCCACAAGGCCGGGTTCGACAGGCTCGTTTCGGAATGGACTGGAGTTGAAGCCGATTCGCAAAGCCGGCCATAGCGTCGGAGACAATGCCATCCGCTTATAATTCTCAACCTTGACGCCGCGTCAGGCGGTGCCGTTCTCCGCCTCATCGTCTTTGTAGAGATCTTCGCGCGTAACCTTCTTTTCGGTAACGTTAGCGAGTTCAAGGATGAAATCGACGACCTTGTCCTCATAGATCGGCGCACGGAGCTGGGCCAGGGCATTGGCATTGTTGCGATAGTAGTCCCAGACCTCCTTCTCGCGTCCCGGCATCTGACGCGCGCGCTCGATTACCGCGCGGCTGACCTCATCGTCGGTGACCGTGATCTTGTTCTTTTCGCCGATCTCGGACAGCACCAGGCCGAGTCTGACCCGGCGATCGGCGATCTTGCGGTACTCTTCCCTGGCGGCCTCTTCGGTGGTGTTCTCATCGGCAAAGGTCTTGCCGCTGGACTCCATCTCGGCCTTGATCGAGTTCCACATCAGATTGAATTCTTCATCGACCAGCGAGGGTGGCGCCTCGAACCGATGGCCTTCATCGAGGCGGTCCAGCAGCGTCCGCTTGACCCGCTGGCGGGTGGCGCTGGCAAATTCGGCCGTGAGCCGCTCGCGCGCCGCCTCCTTTAGCTTGTCGAGCGATTCAAGGCCAAGCGTCTTGGCAAAGTCGTCGTTGATCGCGGTGTCCTGCGGCGCTTCGATCAATGTGGCGGTGGTTTCGAACTCGGCCGGCTGGCCGGCAAGCTTCTCGCTGGCATAATTCTTCGGGAACGAGACTTTCAGCGTGCGGGTTTCGCCGGCCGCAATGCCGAGCAGCTGCTCTTCGAAGCCGGGAATGAACGTGTTTGAGCCGATCGTAACCTGGATACCTTCACCGGTGCCGCCCTCGAACGGCGTGCCGTTGATAGTGCCCTTGAAGGAGATCGTGACCCGGTCCCCGGTTTCGGCCTTCGCGCCCTCGCCCTTCGCGGCAAATGGACGGCTCTGGTCGGCGATGCGCTTGATCGCTTGGTCAACATCGGCGTCGGTCACCTCGGCAACCGGCTTCTCGACGGTAAAACTCTTGAAATCGGCGAGCTGGATCGGGGGAACGACCTCGATCGAAACCGTATAGGTCAGATCGGACTTCCCGGTGAGGATATCCTCAACGGCTTTTTGCTCGGTCGGCATGGTGATCTTGGGTTCGGTCGCCAGGCGGAAGCCGCGCTCCGTGAAAATCTGCGAGTTGGTATCGCGGATCGTCTGATCGATGGTTTCCGCCATCACGGAGCGGCCATACACCTTCTTGAGGTGACTCACCGGTACCTTGCCTGGACGAAAGCCGTTGAGACGTACCTTGTCCTTGAGGTCGACCAGGCGAGCGTCCGCCTTGGCATCGAGATCCGATGCGGGAACGCTGATCTGGAATTCGTGCTTCAATCCCTCAGCGAGGGTTTCTGTGACCTGCATGGCGTCAATCTTCTTCCCGCTTGGTCCGGCTCAACGCCGCGACATTGTCAATCTGGTCGACGGTCGGCATCAAGGCCGGGCGTCGGTGGTTCGGCGGACCCATGCCCTTCCGGGGAAACTTACCCCTTCGGAAATAGGTTCCTCCAATATCGTCATGCAAACGCTGTCAGCGCTTGGTGCGGGCGGAGGGACTCGAACCCCCACAACTTTCGTCACTGGAACCTAAATCCAGCGCGTCTACCAGTTCCGCCACGCCCGCTGATAGCATCATATCCGGCCGCGATGCCCGAGCATGATGCCGAAAAGTGTGAAGCGGTTTTCGGGCGGCCATCATGCTCCAAGTTATTGGAATCGATCGACGGTAATGATTGGGATGAGCTCATCCAAATCATTACCGTGATCGTTGCGGCGGGCTTATAGCATGGGCCGACCTGTCCGCAGCAAAAAAATGGGCCGTTTCAGCCCGTCTGGACGTACTCACGCCAGCTGGACATATCCAGTGGAAAATGGTCCGCATCGATCATGGCAGATCGCATTTTCCGGCTAGACCGACGCGAGCTTGTGACCGGACTGGGCGCTGCCGTCCTCAGTCCGGCCTTGCCTCGGATTGCTTCCGCTCAGGGGCGCTCGTCACTGATGCTGCGGGCCAAAGCCGGCGTCATCGCCTTGCGTCGGGGAGAGGCGAATACACCGATATGGTCGCTGCTCGGCCCAGCGCCAGAGCGCGATATCAGCCTCAAGCGTGGCGGTGAGCTGGAAATCACGCTGGCAAACGAGCTGCCGGTAGCCGCGGTGCTCAACTGGCACGGGCTCGACGGCGCCCCGGCAGCCGAACCGCTGGCGGCGCGGGCGCCTGTCTCACCGGATGCCAGGGAAACCTTCGAGATTCCACTGCGTCACGCGGGCACCTTCATGTGCGACCTTCGGCTGCTTGGGGATGGGCTAGCGAGACCGTTGCCGGCGCGGGCAGTTGATTGTGCGGGAAAGCGAGCCCGTTGCCGTCGACCGCGACGAGGTCTTTCTGATCGAAGACTGGCGTCTGCGGCCGGACGGCACCGCAATCGCGCCCGGCACCGATCCAAAGGACACGACGCCGATCTACACCATCAATGGGCTGATAACGCCGGATATTCCCACCCGCACCAATGAGCGCCTGAGGTTTCGCTTTATCAATGGGTGCCAACGCAATGTCATTGCTCTGAAAATAGAGGGGCACGATGTCCGCGTCATGGCCCTCGATAGCCAGCCGGCCGAACCGTTTCCGGCGCGCGGCGGCGCGCTCGTGCTTGCGCCGGGAAGCCGGGTCGACGCGTTCATTGACGCAACGGCACCGCCGGGCTCGTCATCGGCCATCCGGCTGCATGATGGCAAGGAAGCCCGCCCCATCGCCCGGCTTGTCGCTTCCAGGGAGCCGCCGCTCCGGGACGCTCCCTTACCTGCCGCGCCCCCGCTGCCATCCAATGGCCTGCCCAACCGGCTCGATCTCAAGAACGCCTTGCGGGTCGATTTGACGCTTGGCGGATCGCCTGCCGAATGGATGACGCCCGAAAGCTTCGCAAGCTCGGCCGCGCCCGCGTTCCGCACCAAGGCCGGGCGCACCGTGGTGCTGGCCCTCGGCAATCGTGGCGACATCGCTGAAGTCTTCCACCTCCACGGACACCATTTCCGCCTGTTGGACCGGCTCGACGACGGTTGGAAGCCATTCTGGCTGGATACGCTGGCGATCGAGCCCGGGCAGACCCAGCGCATCGCGTTTTCAGCCGAATATGCCGGACGTTGGTTGATGGAAACGATGGCGACGGACTGGGCCGCGCCGCGCCTCGCTGCGCTGGTACATCGTCGAGTAGATTTCGGGCGTCTCAATAGTCGATGCCGAACTCGTCGTAGAGATGCCGGAACACCGCGGGCAGGACTTCCGGCAGATCTTCCGCGATCAGGCCGGGGCCCGCTTCACGCGCCGCCTCGCCATGCATCCAGACCGCGATAGAGGCGGCCTCGAACGCCGCCACGCCCTGCGCCAGCATTCCCGCGATCATTCCTGCCAGCACGTCGCCTGCGCCGGCGGTAGCGAGCCAGGGCGGCGCATTGGAGGCGATGGTGGCGCGTCCGTCCGGGGATGCCACGACCGTGTCGGGCCCCTTGAGCAGGACAACGGCGCCGGAGCGTTCGGCGGCCGCCCGCACCCGCTCGAGTTTCGAGCGACCTGGATGCTTGTTGCTGATATCGCTGAACAGCCGCGGAAATTCTCCTTCATGAGGCGTAAGAACAACCTGCGGATCGTGCGAGGCCTTGATCGCCTCGAACAGATGGTCGGGCGCGTCCGCAAAGCTCGTCAGCGCGTCCGCATCCAGCACCAGGTTTCGCTTCGCCGACAGCGCGGTCAGGACAAAATCCCGCGTGCGGTCGCCAACGCCGGCGCCTGGTCCGATCACGCAGGTGTTGAGCCGCTTGTCGGTCCACAGCTCGGCAAACTCGATCGCCGTATCGATGGGACGAACCATCACGGCCGTTAGCGCGGTGGCGTTGACCGCAAGTGCATCCCTCGGTGAGGCCACCGTCACCAGTCCGGCGCCGGCCCGTAGCGCGCCGCGCGCCGCCATCCGCGCCGCGCCGGTCGCGGCGAGGTCGCCGGAGACGACCACGGCATGGCCGCGGGCATATTTATGGCCGTCGATCCGCGGCACCGGAAACGAGTTGCGCCAGAACTGCGGAATGTTTTCGAACGTCCGCGGGCGAATTTCCTCGAGCACGCGCGGATCGATCCCGATATCGGCAAGGCGCACGCGACCGCAAAAAATCCGCCCCGGCAACAATAAATGCGCCGGCTTGCGCCGGAAGAACGTGACGGTCTCGGTGGCGCGGACCGCGACACCCATGACGGCGCCGGTGTCGCCATTGATGCCGCTCGGCAGGTCAACGCTGAGAACCGGCGCACCGTTGGCGTTGATCGCCTCGATCATGTCGTGCGGTTCGCCTTTCACGGGCCGGTTGAGACCGGCGCCGAACAGCGCATCGATGATCAGCGCCGGCCTGCCGATCGCTTGTGGATTGAACGGCAGCACCGGATATTTCCATCCGCGTGCCGCGGAGGCCGCGTCGCCCTGCAGGCTATCCCGTTCGCACAAGAGGATAACCGAGACCTCCCGGCCGCGCGCCGCCAGTTCGGCGGCGGCCACGAACCCGTCGCCGCCATTGTTGCCGCGCCCGGCGACCACCACGACCGGCCCCTCCTCCACGAGGTCCATCGCGGCCTCGGCAACGGCCTGGCCGGCGCTCAGCATCAACGCGAAACCGGGAGTGCCCGCGGCAATGGTAAGCTGATCGGCACGCTCCATCTCAGCTGTGGTAAGAACTTCCATTGCCAAATCCCTGGTACAAGCGCCTCATCCTGAGGCACTTCCTATGCCGCGCGAACCCCAACCGCTGGCGTCTGCATACCGATTGACCTGTTTGCCTATTTCGCAGGCTGCGGTATGGTGACCTGTTCGCTCCAACCTCCCGTCAATGCCAGTTAAAAGTCTGATAACATTTCAAAAATCAGCCGCCTCAACAACTTGGCATAGACCCTGCTTTTGAGGAAGCCGCCCCTGCTCGTCGTACTCACGGCAATGAATGAATGTACTCGGCTGCTCGCCCCAAAGTGAGGCGGCCCCGCGAGGGGCCGGGATAAACGATCGAACAACCCGCGCGACCTCGCGCAACGTGGAAACGAACCTGCAGACTAAAATATGGAAGTGCCCGGGAGGCGTTCAGTGAAAAAAATAGAAGCCATCATCAAGCCATTCAAGCTCGACGAGGTGAAAGAAGCGCTTCAGGAAGTCGGACTGCAGGGCATCACCGTCACCGAAGCCAAGGGTTTCGGCCGGCAGAAGGGTCACGCCGAACTCTATCGCGGTGCGGAGTACATCGTGGACTTTCTACCCAAGGTCAAAATCGAGATCGTGATCTCCGATGATCTGGTCGAGAAGGCGATCGACGCGATCAGGCGCGCGGCCCAGACCGGGCGCATCGGCGACGGCAAGATCTTCGTGTCCAACATCGAGGAAGCCGTTCGCATCAGGACCGGGGAATCCGGGCTGGATGCCATCTGAATCGACCTTCGCCGATACTCCGATATTGTATTGAGCATTCCCCAAATGTATTGAGCATTACCCGACGGTCGCTGCCCGCGGCCAGATCGACCTGTAGCCAAAAGGGGTATTCATGAAGACCGCCAAAGACGTCCTTAAATCAATCAAGGACAACGACGTGAAATACGTCGACCTTCGTTTCACCGATCCGCGCGGCAAGTGGCAGCATGTGACCTTCGACACCGGCATCATCGACGACGATGTTTTCGCCGAGGGCTTGATGTTCGACGGCTCTTCGATCGCCGGCTGGAAGGCGATCAACGAATCCGACATGTGCCTGATGCCTGACCCCGTCACCGCGACGATCGACCCGTTCTTCGCGGAAACCACCATGGTCATCATCTGCGACGTGCTGGAGCCGACTACCGGCGAGCCCTACAACCGCGACCCGCGCGGCATGGCCAAGAAGGCCGAGGCAATGGTGAAGTCGATGGGCGTCGGCGACACGGTCTTCTTCGGGCCGGAGGCGGAATTCTTCGTGTTCGACGACGTCCGCTTCCAGACCACGCCCTATAACACCGGCTTCAAGCTGGATTCGTCGGAATTGCCGATCAATTCGGACACCGAATATGAGGGCGGCAATCTCGGCCACCGCATCCGCACCAAGGCAGGCTACTTTCCGGTTCCGCCGCAGGATTCGGTTCAGGACATGCGCTCCGAAATGCTCGGCGCGATGGCCAAGATGGGCGTCAAGGTCGAGAAGCATCACCACGAGGTTGCGTCCGCCCAGCACGAACTCGGCATGAAGTTCGACGCGATGACGCTGATGGCCGATCAGATGCAAATCTACAAATACTGCATCCATCAGGTCGCGCATATCTACGGCAAGACCGCCACCTTCATGCCGAAGCCGGTCTACGGCGACAACGGCTCAGGCATGCACTGCCATCAGTCGATCTGGAAGGAAGGCAAGCCGGTATTCGCCGGCAACAAATACGCCGACCTCTCGGAAACCTGCCTGTCCTACATCGCCGGTGTCATCAAGCACGCCAAGGCGATCAACGCCTTCACAAATCCCTCCACCAACTCCTACAAGCGTCTGGTTCCGGGCTATGAAGCGCCGGTGCTGCTGGCCTACTCCGCGCGCAATCGCTCGGCGGCCTGCCGCATCCCCTACACCACCAATCCGAAGGCGAAGCGCGTCGAGGTGCGTTTCCCCGATCCGATGGCCAATCCATATCTCGGCTTCGCGGCGATGCTGATGGCCGGTCTCGACGGCGTCAAGAACAAGCTCGATCCGGGTCCGGCGATGGACAAGGACCTCTATGACCTGCCGAAGGAAGAGCTCAAATCGATTCCTACGGTGTGCGGTTCGCTTCGCGAGGCCCTGGAAAATCTCGACAAGGATCGCGCCTTCCTCAAGAATGGCGGCGTATTCGACGACGACTTCATCGACAGCTATATCCAGTTGAAGATGACCGAAGTCGAGCGCTTCGAGATGACACCGCATCCGGTCGAATTCGAAATGTATTATTCGCTCTGATCTTTGTTGGCGGGCTCGCCCCGCCGATATCGCGGTCTGAAAGGCCGGGCTGATCGCAGTCCTCGTGCTCGGCGCAACCGGCTTGGTCGGTCTGACCGCCGGAGGGTGGCTGGCGGAAGACGGCGTCGGTCGCACAACGCATCGGTGGGCTGGCGACTGCATCCTGATCGCGCCCCGCCTCCCGTCGATATGGCGCGACCCGATCGGCGACATTTCGCGGTCGAGCCGGCGCGGGTCGCGCCATGACATGCATTGGCCGCGGCGCCCCATGATGCAGTGCATGATTGCGGGGACGGACATCACGGCTACAATGAGGAAATGGCGGCGCGATCGAATGACGCTGCCTTTCCCGGGAGGCCGCAGATGGCAAAATGGATTCGTTTTGAGCAGGGTGGAAAGACGGGCTTCGGCACGTTGGAGGGCGATACGATCGCCGTTCATACTGGTGACCTGTTCGCCAGCCCGAAGCCAAGTGGCGAGAGGCTGAAGCTCTCCGAAGTTCAGATTCTGACGCCGTGCGATCCGTCGAAGATGATCTGCCTTTGGAATAATTTCCACCAGCTCGCGGCCAAGAACGAGTTCAAAGAGCCGAAAGAACCGCTCTGGTTCCTCAAAGCCCCCAATGCCTATTGGCCCGCGAACCGGCCGATCGAGCGCCCGGCCACCTATGCCGGAAAGATCATTTACGAGGGCGAACTCGGCGTCGTCATCGGAAAGAAGTGCTTCAACATCTCGGAGGCCGAGGCTGGCGAATATATCTTCGGCTATACCTGCGTGAACGACGTCACCGCCGTCGATCTCCTGCGCAAGGACAAGTCGTTTGAACAATGGGCGCGCGCCAAGAGCTTCGACACATTTGGGGTGTTCGGACCGGTGATCGCGACCGGCATCGATCCGATGAAGCTGTCGGTCAAGACTATCCTGAACGGCAAGGAGCGGCAGAACTATCCTGTCGCCGACATGTTTTTCCCGCCGCACAAGCTCGTCGCCGCGATTTCCAAGGACCTGACGCTGATGCCGGGCGACATCATCGCCTGCGGCACCTCGCTCGGCGCCGGCACCATGGGCGATGCCCATAATGTCGTCGACATCGTGATCGATGGCGTCGGCAGCCTCAGCAACGTTTTCGACCAGGTGCTGCCGAGCCCGTATCTGTTAGGCGCGCCGCCTAAACAGAAAAAGATTTGCGTGGTCGGCGCGGGCGCCATCGGCGGCCTGCTGGCGGCCAAGTTTGCACTCGCGGGCGAAGACGTCACCGTCATCGACCAGGGCGCACATCTCGCCGCGATCCAGAAAAACGGCCTCAAGCTCGAGTGGCATGACGGAAAGGTGCAGACCGCTAAAATGAAGGCTGTCAACAAGGCGACCGAGGCAGGCAAGCAGGACATCGTCGTGCTGGCGGTGAAGGCGCATTTCCTCGATCAGGTGGTGCGGGATATCAATTCGATGCTCGGTCCCGACACCGTCGTGCTGACCGTTCAGAACGGCCTGCCGTGGTGGTACTTCCAGAGGCTCGGCGGCCGGTACGACAATCACCGGCTGGAAAGTCTCGATCCCTCGGGTATCCTGACCAAAAAAATCGATCCCAACCGCATCATCGGCTGCGTGGTTTATCCGGCGGCGGCGGCCATCGCGCCCGGCGTGGTTCATCATGTCGAGGGCGATCGTTTCCCGATCGGCGAACTCGACGGCAAGGAAACCCCGCGCGTTAGGGAACTTCACGACGTCTTCATCAAGGCCGGACTGAAATCGATGGTGCTGCCGGATATCCGCTCGGAGATCTGGCTGAAGGCCTGGGGCAATCTCTCATTCAACCCGATCTCGGCGCTGACCCATGCAACGCTGGTTGACATTTGCCAGTTCGCCGAGACGCGCGAACTGGCCGCCACCATGATGAAGGAAGCGCAGGACATCGCGCAGAAGCTAGGCGTCACCTTCCGCGTCACCATCGACAAGCGCATCGCCGGCGCCGAAGCGGTCGGCGCGCACAAGACATCCATGCTGCAGGACGTGGAAGCAGGCCGCTCGCTCGAAACCGAGGCGCTGATCGGTTCGATTCTGGAAATGGCCAAACTGACCAATACGCCGGCACCTTCGATCGAGGCCGTCTACGCGCTGGTGAAGCTTCTCAACAAGGTCATGCTGCTGGAGGGCGGCGGCGTGAAAGTGGAGAAGATGAAGGCGGCTTGAGCGGATTTGCGCCATTTCGGATGGATGCGGCGCTCCTCGTGCCGGGGAGCGCCGTCGGGCCGAATACCTGGGGTTCGATCTCGCCAGCTAGTTCGCCCGGCGGTGCGCCAACAACGCCTCGCCGAAAGCCTGAAACAATGCTCGGTTGATGGGATTGCGCTGCGGGTCGTATTCGGCATGCCACTGCACGCCGAGTGCAAAGCCCGGCGCGTCGGCAATCCGGATCGCCTCGATCGTGCCGTCCTCCGCCACGCCCTCGACGATCACCCGTTTCCCCGGTTCGAGGATGCCTTGACCGTGCAACGAATTGACGCGGATGGTCTCGCAACCGAGCAGCCGGGCAAACACCCCGCCGGGGACCAGACGGACGTCGTGCCGGTCGGCGAAGACCACAGTGGTGTCCGGATGGATTTCGCCGCTTTCCAGCCGCGGCATGCGATGGTTCATGCGTCCGGGCAATTCGCGGATTTCCGGATGTAGCGAGCCGCCGAATGCCACGTTCATCTCTTGCAAGCCGCGGCAGATACCGAACAGGGGTTTGCCGCGGGCGACGCAAGCTTCCGACAGTGCCAGCGCCATGTCGTCTCGATGGAGGTCGAAGGGTTCGTGCCGCGAGTCCGGCTCCGTGCCAAAACGCGCCGGGTGAACGTTGGCGCGAGCGCCGGTCAGCACAATGCCGTCGACCGCATCCAGCAGCGCCCCGATATCGGTGATATCGGGGGCAGCGGCAAACATCAGCGGCAACGCACCTGCGACTTCGGCGACCGCGCGAAGGTTTCGTTCTCCGACCAGCTGTGTCGCAAATCGATCTTCGATGCGATAGGCGCTCCCGATCACACCGACCACCGGCCTCCTCATCGTCTCGTATCCAATCTCCCGCCGCAAATAGGAGGCCGATCATGCCCGCCAGCCCGCGCCGGATCAATATCTCCCGGCCCGGCGCGTGGCTGCATTGCTATTTCCGCGTGAACACCAGTTTTGGGTCGTTCGCCTCGCCGCCTTGCAAACCGGCAGCCTGAAGCGCCTTCCCCGCGGGATTATCTGGCCGATTCCACCACGGCAATTTAGCCTCGATCCCGCGTGTCACCGGCTCACCTAGCGGCCCTCCGAAATCGAGCGGCCAAAAACCATTCGGCACCACCTCGACCGAGATGCCATGGAGGTGAAATCCCTTGCCCAACGCGGCCGCCATTCCATCCGGTGGCACCGCGCGCGCGGTCGCGGGATTGCCGGGATCGGCGAAGGTCACGAGCACCGGGATCAACGCGCCTTGCACGGGCACCGGCCCGGTCATCCGGCTCATATCGTTGAATGACACTTTGCGGCCGGCCGTGTTGTAGGCGCGCAAGGCCAGATAGTTCATACCGTCGAGCTCGACCGTCTTGTCGACATGCGCGAGCAGCGCAATCAGGTTATTGCCGCCGCCAAGATCAAGCAGGACGGCATCACCCATGGTGCGGGTCTGCCCGCTGCGGCTGTAACCCCTGTCGGGTTGAACCGCCAGGATTCCGGAGGCCGACTTGACCCCTTCAGGCGTTTCCACCTCGACCGTTAGCCGGTATTTGTGACCGGGCCGGTTGATCCGAACCTGATCGGCGATCACCAGCACCGCCAACAATGCGAGCGGCCCGAGCCATCTAAAGTTCATGCCATCCGCCCTCGCCCGAGATCTGATTCCGCTCACGCTTTGCACAACGAGCATGCCAGCGTCAAACCGTCGGGCTTCTCCGCTTGATCCCGGGCGCGTTTGGCGAAAGAGTGCTGTTGGAAACCGCTGTGAGAAGGAATCAACGTGACAATCCGGACTGGCGATCGTCTTGCGGCCCGCAACGATCTGGCATGGGCGATATCAGTCGGCGGCACCGGCATCGTCGCATTTGCAGCCCTGTTGCTGTTCAGTTGGCATTTCGCCGCAACCCTGTTTCTGATCTTTGCCGGCATGCTGCTTGGCGTCGCGCTCAACGCCATGACCAACGGGCTCGGCCGCGTTGTCCGGTTGCCGCATTCGCTGCGGCTGACGATTGTCTGTCTGGCGCTCGCGGGTCTGCTGTCGGGCGTGATCTTCCTCGGCGGGGCCACTATCGTGCAGCAGGCCACCGCGCTGAGCAACACGATCAAATCGCAACTCGTCAACGTCAAAAGTTTCCTTGATCGAAACGGGATTGATACCAGCTATTTCGACCTAGGCAGTTCCAGCGCGTCAACGGATCCGTCGGCAACGCCTGGCACGGCGCCGACGCACAATCTTCCCAGCGCAGGCACGCTCGCCTCAAGCGGCGGCGCCATCGTCAGCCAGACCTTTAAATTGCTGTTGGGGACGGTGAGCGCCGTCGGAAACTTCTTCATCGTGCTGTTTCTCGGACTGGCCTTCGCGGCGCAGCCGGGCGTCTATCGAAAGGGGTTGTTATTCATGGCTCCGGCGCGCCACCGCGCACGCGCAACTGTGATCGTCGATCGGATCGGTGAAACGCTGGAGCGCTGGCTGATGGCGCAGATCGATCACGATGTCCGCGGTATTCCTCGTAACCTGGATCGGCCTCGCAATCATCGGCATCCCGAGCTCGTTCATCCTTGGCATGCAGGCCGGCCTGCTCGCCTTCATTCCGACGGTCGGTGCGCTGATCGGCGGGCTGATCGTGGTGCTCGCGAGCCTCGCGTCCGGTTGGGTCGCCGCGGCCAGCGCATTCGTGCTCTTCCTCGGCGTTCACGCGCTGGAAAGCTATATCCTCACGCCGATCATCCAGCGTCAGGCGCTCGATATTCCCCCCGCCACGCTATTTGCGTTCCAGATCCTGCTCGGCGTCGTGTTCGGCATCTGGGGGCTCGCGCTCGCCCTGCCGTTGATAGCGGTCGCAAAGGTTGTGATCGACTATTTCAAGGCTGACGACGCCTCGCCTGAAGCGGTGGCGGCCTGAGGCCGCGTATCCCTGGCGAGCGTTCAGCCGGAGGCAAGTACCGTCTGGGTGTGTTCGACCTCGGGCGGCGAGGCGAAATACTGCCCGACCAGCCCGCGCCACGCCGCGAAGTCCTCAGAACCCCTGAAATCGACGGTGTGATTTTCCAGGGTCTCCCACTTTGCCATCAGCCGGTAGCGCTGACGGCTTCTCGATCGACTTGTGCAGTTCAAAACCCTTGCCGCCCTTGGCGCGCAGGAACAGCGGACGCGCCTTGGCGACCGCCGCTTCAAAGTCTTTCTCGGTGCCGGGCTTGACGTCGATCTGTGCGATTTCGGTGATCATTGGGTGCGGCCTTTCTGTGAGAACTCCCGTCTGACTAGCCCAGCCGGTGCCAAAGAAAAAGGCGCCATGCCGGCGCCCCGGGTATCCCCTACGCCATGGCAACTCAATTCAACAGCAGCACCGTGCCGGCAACCATCAGCGCACCGCCAACCAAACATCACCGCCGGCCAGCGGCTTCGTCGCCGATCATAGCGCCCTTGGGCGCGCCGCTCCGAGATCAGCGCCGTCTCGTATTCGTCCGAGGTCGAGAACATGCAGGCAAATCCGCCGCGCGCCGATACTGCCTTGGCCTCAAGCGACATCAGGGCGGCGTGGGCATCCGGACTCCGGGTCGTTTCCATGGCCCGGGATGATATCGATCGAATGGTAAACGGCGGGTTACTGCCGTCACCCGGCGGGAGCGCGCTACGCCTGCTGGGCGACGCCAGGCTGCAGCTGCGGCCGACGCGCGGTCGCCGCGGTCTTTCGCCGCCAGTTTTCCAGGGATAACGGCAGCTCCTCGGCGGCCTCGACGCGATTGCGGCCACCGCGCTTGGCCTGATAGAGCGCGGCATCGGCGGCCGCGAGCAATACCTCGAGCTCGGTGCCCGCCGGCCCGCCGGCGACGCCGATCGACACGGTGGTATCGACCGGTCCGTCCTCGACCGCGATTCCCGAATTGGCAAACGCCTCGCGCACGCGTTCGGCCACGACCACCGCTTCGTCCAGCGAACAGGTCAGCAATGCCGCGAACTCTTCGCCGCCGATTCGCCCCGACAGGTCGGTGATCCGCAGCGAGTTGATCACGATGGCGGCGAATAATTTGAGAATCTCGTCACCCGCCGGATGGCCGAAGCGGTCGTTGATCGATTTGAAATGGTCGATGTCGAAGATCAGCACCGTCACCGGGCGGCCCGCTGTCGCTTCGCGCTCGATCACCCGCGACGTTGCCTCCGCGAAGCCGCGGCGATTAAACATGCCGGTTAGCGGATCCATCGACGCCGCCGTCTTGTGCACGGTCACGGTGCGCTCCGACACCAGGATGAAGATGACGAACACGGTGCCGATTGCGTAGAGCATAAGCTCGACCGAGAAAATCGTCACCCAGATGCTGCCGGAGAACATACCGTCATTCGGGTGCAACAGATTGCCAAGCAGGATCGGCAGCATCAGCGCGAAACCGTGCGCTACAGGCACCGCGACCGCCGGCCAGCGCGCTTGCATTGTCCTGCGGCGCTCGGACCACAATTCGGCAGCCGTCAGCGCCGCATAAACTGCAACGATACCGGCGCCGATCGTCAGACGCATTGCGGCGGCCTCGGGCGCCAGCGTCATAGCCGCAGCGGTCCAGGCGATCGCACCCAGGAAGAGTCCCGGCAGGTTGGCATTGCGGCCGTGGAACACGCGTGAGGCGTTCCAGACCATGCCGCAGGCGACGAAACCGAGGGCACTCAACGCCAGCGAAAACATCTCGCCGAACGCGTTGCCGGCGAAGGTCCAGAGCGCAATGGACGCGGCACCGAGCAGATACGCGGTTCCCCACCATTTCAACGCCGGGATGTTCTCCTGCTTGCCGAAGAACAGCAGCATGGCTCCCAGCATTGCCGCAACCATTGTGGCAACGAGATAAAGCGTGACAGTATCGAGCGACATGGGCCACCGAGAGGTTGTGATGCAGCGTAGCCCGCGTGGTCAGAAAGACGGAATACGCACCCTTACCGCCCTGCACTCTACGAGCCTGGGCTTGGCAATCCGTTTGCGCACATGCGCAAGTTTTCAGGAAAAAACTGCATCAACTCGTTGGCAAATCATCAACAAAAAGGGCGCTCGCAAGCGCCCTTTCCGAACTGTTAATGATGCCGCATTCGCGGCAAGTTTTACCGAAGCAATTAGCGCTTCGAGAACTGGAACGACTTGCGCGCCTTGGCCCGGCCGTACTTCTTGCGCTCGACCGCGCGCGAGTCGCGGGTGAGAAAGCCGCCCTTTTTCAGGATGCCGCGCAAATCCGGCTCGAAATAGGTCAGCGCCTTGGAGATGCCGTGACGGACGGCGCCCGCCTGGCCCGACAGACCGCCGCCGGCCACGGTGCAGATCACGTCATACTGACCGGCCCGGGCCGCCGCCACCAGCGGCTGCTGAATCATCATCCGCAACACTGGACGAGCGAAATAGATTTCGACTTCGCGGGTGTTGACGGTGATCTTGCCGGCGCCGGGCTTGATCCAGACCCGGGCAACCGCGTCCTTGCGCTTGCCGGTGGCGTAGGCACGGCCCTGCTTGTCGACCTTCTTGACGTATTTCGGCGCTTCCGGCGCCGCCGGCTTCAACTGCGACAACTGGTCGAGAGACTGCATGGTATCGGACATCTTATGCGGCCCTCATGTTCTTGCGATTCATCGAAGCGACGTCGATCGTCTCGGGTTGCTGGGCCTCGTGCGGATGCTCAGGCCCGGGGTAAACGCGTAAATTGCCGAGCTGCACGCGCCCCAGTGGCCCGCGTGGAATCATGCGCTCGACCGCCTTCTCGACCACCCGCTCGGGAAAACGCCCCTCGAGGATCGACTTTGCGGTGCGTTCCTTGATGCCGCCGATGAAGCCGGTGTGATTGTAATAGACCTTGTTGTCGCGCTTGCGCCCGGTAAGCACCACGTGAGCCGCGTTGATGATGATGACGTGGTCGCCGCAATCGACGTGCGGCGTATAGGTCGGGAGGTGTTTGCCGCGAAGGCGCATCGCCACCAGGCTGGCGAGCCGGCCGACCACCAGACCCTTGGCGTCGATCAGCACCCATTTCTTCGTCACCTCGGCAGGCTTTGCCGAATAGGTTTTCATGTGAGGAATCCGTGAAAGGGACTGCGGCGCGTCGGCGCCGAACTGCGGGGTTTCTAGTTAAGAGCATGGCCCGCGTCAATGCCCAACAAGGGTATTATGTTAGTAAAAACAATAAGTTGCAATTATGGTTCTATATTACCGTAGAAAACCCTAAGGATTTGGAATGGAATAGGTTGATATCGCATGGGCGATAGGATCCGGCGACGTTCCCGACAGCAGATTGATCTCGCCGACCGCAAGCCGCTTGCCCAGTTTCAAAAGCCTCGCCGCCGCAAGCACGTCCTGCCCGGGCTGGCCCTTGCGCAGAAAATTGATGCTGAGATTGGTCGTCACCGCGAGGCCGACCGGGCCGATCGCCGACAATAACACCACATACATCGCGCAATCCGCCAGCCGCCATCAGCGTCGGTCCCGAGATGGTCCCGCCGGGACGAAGCATCTGGTCGCTGTAGCGTTGGCGCAGCAGGCAACAGACACCATCGGCGCTTTCGATCGATATGTCGCCGCCGCTGAAGGCTTGGGGAAATTCGACATGGAGAAACCTCTCCAATTCAGCCACGGTCATTTTCGCACATTGCCATGTCGCTTCCGCCTGCGCTCGGTCGATCTCGCAAGTTGCAGGGTCTCACCCCCTGGCCGGTTGTTACACTAGGATGAGGACCCGCGGCCGACGGCCATCAAGTGGATATTTCGATGACCGAAACCAGAGCCGCGCAGCGCCGCCACGCCCACGCAACCGCCAATTCTCTGACGCGACGACGCTGGGCGGCATCAGGCGTGCTCTACGCTCAACCGTCCCGAAGCCCGCAACAGCCTGTCGGAAGGCCTGATCGCCGAACTGCACGCGGCGCTCAGGGAAATTCACGACGATGCAAGGTGCGCGCGGTGGTGATCGCGGCCAACGGACCGGCCTTCTCCTCCGGCCATGACATGAAGGAACTGACCGCGCGGCGCACTGATGCCGATCAGCGGCCGCGCCTATTTCGCCGAGATCATGAATGCCTGCAGTGCGATGATGCAGGCGATCGTGCATCTGCCAAAACCGGTGGTTGCGGCGGTCCAGGGCGTCGCCACCGCGGCGGGGTGCCAGCTGGTGGCAAGCTGCGATCTTGCGGTGGCATCGGAGCCGCGACCTTCGCTACCCCGGGCGTCGATATCGGACTGTTTTGTTCGACACCGATGGTGGCGCTGTCGCGCAATGTTCCGCGCAAACAGGCGATGGAAATGCTGCTCACCGGCGAGCCGATTTCTGCCAAGCCGCGCAGCGAGATCGGCCTCGTCAACCGCGTCGTTGCCACCGGCACCGAACGCGACGCGGCGATTGCGCTGGCTGAGAAAGTCGCACTCAAATCCGCCTACACCGTCAAGCTCGGCAAGGCCGCCTTCTACCGTCAGGCCGAAATGAGCCTTGCCGACGCCTATCGTTATGCCGCCGAGGTGATGACGGAGAACATGATGGCGCGCGACGCCGAGGAAGGCATCGGCGCTTTCATCGAGAAGCGCGAGCCGAAGTGGCACGACAAGTGACCGTCGTCATTCCGGGGCGAAACGAGTGACGAAATCTCAATCCCCGATGCGCAATTGCGCATCTGAGGTCTGGTGCTAACGCATCACGGAATGACCGAGCTGGATCGTCGTCGCTTCGCGCTCCTCGCAAGGAGGCCTCGAATCGGATCTTGCAATGAACCATGATGCCTACTCCGACAATTACATCCGCGAGATTCTCAACGGCGTGAAATCGATTGCGATGGTCGGGGCGTCGCCGGTCAATGTGCGGCCGAGTTATTTCGCCTTCAAATATCTGGCGCAGCGCGGCTACGACATGATCCCGGTCAACCCCGGCCACGTCGGCAAGAGCCTGCTCGGAAGACCCTTCGTCGGCTCGCTGCTGGAGATCGAGCGTCCGGTCGACATGGTCGAGATCTTCAGGAATTCGAGCCACATCATGCCGGTGGTCGATGAAGCCTTGAAAATGACGCCGCTGCCGAAGGTGATCTGGATGCAGCTCGGCGCGCGCGACGATTTAGCCGCCGCAAGGGCCGAGGCCGTCGGCCTCAAGGTGGTCATGAACCGCTGCCCGAAGATCGAATATGGACGGCTGTCCTCGGAAATCTCCTGGATGGGCGTCAATTCACGAACACTCAGCTCGAAGCGCGCGCCGATGCCGACCCAGGGCATGCGGCTTTCATTGAACCGGATGAGCGTCAGCGGCGGGGAGACCACCGCCTCTGACCGCGCCGCGAAAAACAAGAGCGACCTTACGTGACGAAGATGCGGAGACGATTTTCTCGAAAACGCCCGACCCAAGCAGACCGCTTTTCGGATAACAGCTGTACGGCTAGCGCCGCCTTGACGCACGGCCGTCGCTACCATCAGCATGGGCCGGCCGCGATTTCAAAATGAAGCCGAACAGGACGCAAGAATGACCGATCGTCTTCCGGGATTTTCGACCCTCGCCGTGCATGCCGGCGCGCAGCCCGATCCCACCACCGGCGCACGGGTGACGCCGATCTACCAGACCACCTCATTCGTGTTCAACGACGCCGATCATGCCGCGTCGCTGTTCGGCCTGCAAACGTTCGGAAACATCTACACCCGTATCGGAAATCCGACCAACGCGGTCCTGGAGGAACGCGTTGCAGCGCTCGAGGGCGGCACCGCTGGCCTCGCGGTCGCGTCAGGACACGCCGCGCAAGTCGTTGTGCTGCAGCAGTTGATGATGCCCGGCGACGAACTCATCGCGGCGCGTAAACTCTACGGTGGCTCGATCAACCAGTTCACCCACGCCTTCAAGAGCTTCGGCTGGAACGTAGCATGGGCCGACCCCGACGATATCGGCAGTTTCGAGCGCGCGGTCACGGCACGCACCAAGGCGATCTTCATCGAATCGATTGCGAACCCTAGCGGCAGCGTCACCGATATCGAGGCGATCTCGGCGGTGGCCCGCAACGCTGGGGTACCGCTGATTGTCGACAACACGCTGGCGACACCCTATCTGATCCGTCCGATCGACCACGGCGCCGACATCGTCGTGCATTCGCTGACGAAATTCTTGGGTGGCCACGGCAACTCGATCGGCGGCATCATTGTCGATGCCGGCACCTTCGACTGGTCGAAGGACAACAAATACCCGATGCTGAGCGAGCCGCGTCCCGAGTATCACGGCATCGGGATTCAGGAGACCTTCGGCAATTTCGCCTTCGCAATCGCCTGCCGCGTACTGGGCTTGCGCGATCTCGGTCCCGCGCTCTCGCCGTTCAACGCGTTCCTCGATTCTCACCGGCATCGAGACGCTGCCGCTGCGCATGCAAAGGCACTGCGACAATGCGAAAGCGGTCGCGGAATGGCTCTCGGCGCATCCGGCGGTCGCCGCGGTCAATTACGCCGGCCTGTCCGGCGACAAATACAACAATCTCGCGCGCAAATACGCCCCGAAGGGCGCCGGCGCGGTGTTCACGTTCAGCCTCACGGGCGGCTACGAGGCCGGGGTCAAGCTGGTCTCGAACCTGAAACTGTTCTCGCATCTCGCCAATGTCGGCGATACCCGATCGCTGGTTATACACCCGGCGTCGACCACGCACAGCCAGCTCGACGATGCCGCCAAGGTCAAATCGGGCGCCGCGCCCGACGTGGTGCGGCTATCGATCGGGATAGAGGACAAGGAAGACCTGATCGCCGATCTGGATCAGGCGCTCAACGCGTGAGCCGCGGTCATTTGCAGTCCTTAGCCATATTTCCAAATGGCCGGCCGCGGACGATGCCGCACCCCACCGGCTGCGCTATATTGGGCTAATGCCGAAACCATTATTCGGAGCCGCCAATGTTGCGCTTCACGGTTGCAATCCTGCTGGCGATGCTGGCCGAGCGGCCCAGCCGTGAGTGCTGAGCGAGCGGTCGTCCGCCACGGGCGTGCATCGCACGGCCGTTATTCTGCCCGCCGGATTGCCGCGGCCGCATTACAAATTCCGAACCACTATTTCGTATGGCCCGCCGTACTCATATCAAAGGCCTTATCGTTCGTCCGTTCTATGGCTATGAATCCGAGGTCCTGTTCACGCCTGCATACGCCGAAATCTCCTACATCTCGCCTTGAACGGCAGCCCCTTGCTTCCGGGTACTCGGACTCTGCCGGGCTATTATGGCTCGCCTTATTCCTACGACTATCAGGGCCCCTATTACGGCGGTCCCTATGTCAATTATTGGGAACGCCTGCCCTACGCCTGCGGCGTTTACGGTTATTGCTCAGGGATTGTACCACTTCGCGGTGCGCATCGCCGCCTTGCTTTCGCGCGCTAGCCGGCTGTCGCGCTGAAGCACTGAATAGGTAGCCAGCGCAAACACGATCACCGATGGCTTCCGACAGCGCTTCCACGCTCGGATTCAATCCGATGGCACGGAGCCATACTGCGCTTTTAAGTTCGGTGAACGGCAGCATCGCCTGCTCCTGGAACTCCTGCACGGCTTCGCCGATAAATTTGAGCGCCATCGCAAACAAAAATGCCGAGGTGATGATGAACAGCGGCCGCAGCGGAAGCTTTTGCGCGATCAGATTGATGAAATAGAACAGCACCACGAGCCCGGCTGTCGCGGCGGCGAGGCCCGCGAACAATCCGATGCTCCAGCCGCCCTCGGCTGAGGCCAGCGCATTGATGAACAGCACGGTTTCGGCGCCTTCGCGAAATACCGCCAGGAAGGCGAGCGCGGCAACCGCCCAAACGGTGTCCTGCGCCAGCGCGTTGTCGGCCTTGTGCGCGAGATAATCCTGCCAGCCGCGCGGATCCTGCTTCACCATCAGCCAGCCGCTGACGTAGAGCATCAGGCTGGCGGCAACGAGAATGATGATGCCCTCGAGCACGTCGCTGTGCTGGCCTGAATCGAAGACCGCGAACAGCCACGCCGCGATGATGCTCGCGCCACAGCGGCCAGCGATCCGCCGTAGAGCGCCCGGATGCGATGACCGGCGCAGGCCTTGGTGAGATAGCCGGCGAGTGCGGCAATCACCAGCATGGCCTCCAGTCCCTCGCGGAGCAGGATGACAGCGGCCTGAATGAATGCAGACGACATGAGCAAACCCGTTGTTTGGCTCGTTTTATCGTTCAAGCGCCTCAAGTAAAGCAGTGCCGCCCACACAACCTCGTTAGCACGCGAGCAGATGCGCAAACGCCCTGCAAACAAGGGGTTTCTCGCACGGACGAAGAAGTTCAGAATCGTTCAATTCAGCTGATTTGCGCGGCTGGCAACGCCAGCTTTTGCTGGGGCTGTTCCGATCGCCGCGGGGCCAATCGGTCGACCTGAAAAACCGCAAGCGTCAAAACCGCAATCGCAACGGCCTGGTGAGCCAATGCTAGAGAGGTCGGAACTTGATTCAACAAGGTGAGTATACCCAGCGTCGCTTGCAGTGTGACGGCAGCGGCCAGCCACAACGCGCCGCTGACTGCGGCTGCGCCGGCGCGGGACCGAACCGCGTCGAGCGCGTGCAGGAGGGCAAGCGCGAACAGCAGGTAGGCCGTCATGCGATGCTCGAACTGCACCGTGAGTGTGTTGTCGAACAGATTGTGCCACCATGGCGCTTCGAAGAACAACCGCGCTGCGGATGGAATCAGAGCACCGTCAATGTCCGGCCATGTATTGTAGACGCGCCCCGCACGCAGACCAGCGACCAACGCGCCGAAATAAAGCTGCACAAAGGTCACCACCACCAGAGCCACACCGGTGATCCTCAGCCGCGAAGATGCGGTCGATCGCGGCCGATCTGCCAGCCGGCGCAGCGTCCAGACCACAGCCGCAAATGAGAAGCGCCAGCACCAAATGAGTGGCCAGTCGATACTGCGAGACTTCCACCCGCTGCGAAAGTCCTGACGCCACCATCCACCAGCCGACCGCGCCCTGCAGGGCACCGAGACCGAAGATCAGCCACAGCCGTCGCCTCAGCTCCGCGCTCAAAGCGCCACGCCACAGGAACCAGAGAAACGGCAGCAGATAGGCAACCCCGATCACGCGCCCGAGCAGACGGTGGCTCCATTCCCACCAGAAAATGGTCTTGAACTCGGCGAGACTCATGCCGGCGTTGAGCTCGCGATATTGCGGGATGGTCTTGTAGGCTTCGAACGCCTGGGTCCATTGCTCCTGACTGAACGGCGGCAGCGTGCCAGTGACCGGCTTCCATTCGACAATCGAAAGCCCGGCTTCGGTAAGCCGCGTAGCGCCGCCGACCAGCACCATGATCGCGATCAACGCGGCAATCGAGACGAGCCACCAACGGACGGCGCGGTGGTGCGATGTCTGGGACGTGGAAATATCGGTCATCGAAGCTGCGCTTGAATGAATTTGCGCGCACCTTATAGTCCGCCTCCTCCCCGCGCGCAAGGCGCGTAAACTGAAACGAGCTGCACATTTTCGCCATGACAATACGCACCCGCAAATTCTTTGGAACCATCGCCTTGCTCGTGCTGGTGGTGGTGTGGTCGTTGATGGGAATGACGGTGGCGCAGACGCCGTGGCTTGCGAGTTCCGGGCTGTTGCAGGCGATCTTTTACGTTGTGGCCGGGATTGGATGGGTGTTGCCGGCGATGCCGATCATCAGCTGGATGGCACGGCCGGATACGTAAGTGACGCGCCACGAGTACTCTGTACCGGAGGAAACGTGGCGCCAGAAGAATCACGCGCATGGCACGCAGCGAACGCTGCCGCCCGTCCCAGGCGATACGCGGAAGCACGTGCAGGTTGGTTCGGCCTTCCGCTTCCACGATCCCGGATATCGCCGAGGCCGCGCTGACGAAGCCGAACCTCCGCGGCCATCACGACATGTTGCCGGCGAAAGGCCGCGCGATCGCCGAACGGATAGGCGAAATGCCTGACGTCGCGCTGAAACGCGGCCTGCGCGACCGCCTTCCCCATCGTCATCTCGCGCAGCGCAGCCGCGTCCTTCAGGTTCGACAGAACAGGATAGTTCACCGTCGCGCTTCCAATTGTGACAAGCGGATCGGCCGCGAGCATCGCCAGGTCGTCCCAGTCCATCGATGCCTCGCGCGACAGCGCCGCGAGGTCGACCGCGTATCGCCTGCAGAGATCGTTGATCGCGGACGAAACTTCAGGAGGCGCGAGCGAGCGCATCCAGTTCTCGAGAAATTGGTAAAGCTGGTATTTTTCGGAGGTGTTCCCGATATTGAAATGCCGCTCGGTGCGATCCATCACGAGGCTCAGGCGATTCTCGCGCGCGATCACCTCTTCAAGTGCGAGCCACCATGCCTCGCCAACGCCGTCCGGGAACGCGGTCGGCACATAAACGGTGAAGGGCACACCATGTCGCGACAGCACCGGATAGGCCGCCGTTACCAGATCCTTGTAGCCGCCGTCGAATGTCAGGCACACAAACCGTCGCCGCGAAGCCAACGTGACGGCGCGCCGGCAGACCTCGTCCATTGAGACGATATCGAATTTCCAGCGCTTCAACGCCCGGATCGTTCGATCGAGAAATTTGGGCGTGATTTCGCGCGATTTGAGAGGCTGAAACCGCGCTGCGCGCCGCGGGCGCACACGTTCAAACCGCAACACCACGCCGGCGCCGCCGGCCCGTCGTCCCCGCAACCATGGCACGCCGCTGAGATAGGCGAGTTCCAGTCTCAGGTTCGCCAAAAAACTGACATCGGATGGCAACGTCTCGCCCCTGGATGCGGCTGGCTCCGCCCCACGCGGCCGCGTTGTCATTACTGTAGACAGGTTTTGCAAAAAACCGAAGGGTATGCCTGCTTCAGGCAGCCGCCACCGGCGGGCTGGGCTCGATGGCATTCAAGGGCTCCGACGGTTTGCTCGGCACGTCGATGAAACCCACTGGTTTGAGCTGATCGCACATCAGGATGCGAGCGCCATCACCCCACCAGACATCCAGCTCCCCCACGGGGCGCGCTTGCGCCGTCAGCAACTCCGCAGATAGATCGGAGGCGGTACCGTCGTCCAGCACCCATGATCATGGACCCGCAGCAATGCATCGATCGCGAGCTCCGCGCCGCGGCGTTAACTCAGCCGATCGCGCGTTTTGATGTCGCGGGCGGGGCGTTGCGGTCATGCTTTGTTAACCATGGAAGTCCTTAATCGAAATTGATATTCCTATGGATTGCAGCCCCGACGACACCGCGCTCGTGGGCGAATGTTGGTTCTGATCATGCCGGCGACTACCGATCAGCCGCTTCGTATCCTGCACGCGGTGCGCGCACCGGTCGGGGGAATTTTCCGTCACGTCCTGGACCTCGCCAACGGCCAGGCCGATCGCGGCCACCACGTCGGCATCGTCGCCGACAGCCTGACCGGTGGCGAACGCGCCGAGGCGGCGCTCAAGGAAATCGCGCCACGTCTCAAGCTTGGCGTCCATCGCTTCGCCATCCGCCGCGGACCATCTCCCGCGGACATTCTGGTATGGCTGCGCTTCATGCGCCTGACCCGGCGGCTGCAGCCGCACGTCCTCCATGGACACGGCGCCAAAGCCGCCGCTTTCGTTCGCCTGAAGCGACGCGCGAACGACACGATTCGCGTCTACACGCCGCATGGCGGCTCGCTGCATTATCCGCTGAACACACTGAAGGGCGCGATCCATAGTCGCCTCGAACGCGCACTGATGAACTCTACCGATCTGTTCCTGTTCGAAAGCGTATTCGCACGCGATACCTATCAGCGCACGATCGGCACGCCGAGCGGGCTGGTACGTTGCGTGTTCAATGGCGTAACCGCCGACGAGTTCGATCCCGTGGTCAGGGCGGCTGATGCCACCGATATCGTCTATGTCGGTGAGTTCAGGCATATCAAGGGCGTCGACCTGCTGATCGATGCGGTGGCGCGGCTCCGTTCCGATGGCAAGCCTGTCACGCTGACGCTCGCCGGTGACGGCGAGGAACTCGAGGCTCTCAAGGCTCAAGTCCGAAAGCTCGGTCTTGCCGAGGCGGTGCGCTTCATTGGCCACGTCAAGGCGCGGTACGGCTTCTCCAAGGGTAAGCTGCTGGTCGTTCCGTCTCGAGGGGATTCGATGCCCTATGTCGTCATCGAGGCGGCCGCGGCGGGAATTCCGATGGTGGCCGCGAATGTCGGCGGCATTCCAGAGATTTTCGCTTCCCATACCGAGGCGCTGTTTGCGCCCAATATCGTGGGCGCGATGGCAGACGCGATCGAGACCGCACTCGAAGATCCCGCCGCCGCGCAGGCGCGGGCAAAGTCGCTGCGTGAAAGAATCTTTCTGCATTTTTCGCAGAAGGCGATGGTCGATGGGGTATTGGCGGGTTACCGCGACGCGCTTGCAGACGTTGTCGTTAGGACGCGCCTTCCCGGGAAGGTCGAATAAACCGTTCGCAGCCGATCAATTGCTGCTTAAATTTTCAGGTCTTCTCTATGGCGAGCTTGAGCGTGGCCTTGTTGCGGAGCCGAATATTCAGGACTTCGTGGTTCCATGCCGTATTTTCGGATCTCAGCCGGCCACGGATGATCGATACTGCCGGGTCCAAGCTCATTTGGAAATTTCGCGAGCAATTCGGCTTCGCAGATACCGAGTGCGCCGGCAGTCGCATTATTCGGCGCGCCCAATGCGGTCATCGCCCGCACAAAGCGCCGGTCGGCCTCGCGGAAATTCGAGGCATCGCAACTCAGCAATGCTTCAAGTGCGTTTTTAAGCGCCTCCACACGCGGAGTGATCGCTTTCCGCTTTCGACCCGATCCAGGCCTCGCCCCGCCTCGACCGATTCCTCTAGATTTCACCATTTAAAACCTTCGATCAAGTTAGGCCTATTGGCCGGTACTCATTCATAGTTCGCGGCTAACAGAAGGACGCCATGGTGATCGATCGCAAACACAGGGGTAAGGTCCGGGACGCGAGAGTCTTCGATCAGCTCAGCGCGCTGGCTGTCGAGAATCAGCCAGCGGCCGTCGAGACGTGCGGCCAGTACGGCATGGTCCTGCCGAACGCTGCGGTCGCGACCCATTACCACCCGCAGATCATCACTCGGAAATCCGGCAGCCCGCAACGCGACATATTTGGCAAACGCGTAGTCCTCGCAATCGCCCTTGGCAGTCGCAAAGGTGGCAAGCGGCGCGCTCCAGCGATCGGCCTCGCCGAATTGCGCATAATCGGTGACAAAGCGGATAGCCGCGTTGACGCCGCGGTTGGCTTCCTCAAGCTGAGAGCGGCCGGACTTTGACTTGATTGCGTTGATCAGCCGCAGAAATTGGGCGGCATACGGCGGGCAATCGCCAGCGTCCGCCCGGCATCGCTCCAGAACCTTCTCTTCCTTGGTGATATCTGATTGCAGGCCCCGCCACTTGCGCGAAAGCAAACCGTCGGGAGCGCGGAACGAGAACAGTCCAAATGGCTCTGTGCCGCGAGCGGAGACCTGGCTCGGAGGTCGTGCATCTATTGTGGTGTTCCCGGATTTTAGCGAGGCGAGACGAATTGCACCTTTCCCTCGGCCCTCTGCGCGATCCAATTTGGCGAGAACGCTATTGATCGTGAAGAACTTTGCAGGGGTGCTGTGCCGACGTCCGGATCGGCGCTGAATCCCCAGGCGCTTGGGGAACGGCTTTCGGATCGTCTGCATAGGCACTAGGAGATAACGCGCAGACGCCGATCAACATCGCAAGAACTGCAACGCGCGCAGGCGAACCAAGCTTCGGTAATTTAATCCTTAATTTTTGTCGCGGTGTCATCCATCTTATGTGGAGAAAACGCTCTGGCGCGGCCATTCAGCTTCATGACCTAGGACGCCTTAGCCGAGTGACCTAGGGCCATAGGTACCCAGCTGCACTAGGCCGAATGCCTGCAACCATTGATTGCGTTTGTCTTGATCGCTTGCGCCGCGCCGAAATCGGCATTCGCCGCCACACTGTGGCGCGCATAGGGATAACTGCACGTCTCGATTGGTCATCAGTGAGCCGCGTAGCTGCGCTGACGATGAAGCGCGGCAAGAGCGCTGAATTTAGCGGTTACTGGCGCCGACATTTTGCCGAACAAGACGCCGCAGGATCGCAAGCCACGATCAAAGTATGGCACTTCTCATAATGGAGGGCGGGCGGTCAAATCTGCTCGTGAAGGATGCAAGTGGCCTAATCCGTCAAGTCTATGCCAAGTGGCCGGGAACCAAGGTTAATGGTCGGAACTATGTCGGAAGTACTGGAGTTCTTGCTATGGGACGCTCCACCAAAACCGCCCTCATCGTGGACGATGATGAGTTCTTCAGGATGGCCTTGCGGACGATTCTCACGAATACGCTGGAATTTTCGGAAGTGCTAGAGGCGGAAACTTTCGACCAGGCTACTGCTCTGCTATCTAAGAACCAGATCGATCTGGCGGTGTTTGATTTGGTCATGCCGGGCATGGCCGGCCCTGGCAGCTTGAAGGGCGTGCGTGACCGCTATCCCCATTTGTGCCTGGTCATGGCCTCCATCTCAAATCGGCGAGAGGATATCCTGTTGGCGCTTCAGGCAGGGGTAAACGGATATATTCCCAAGAGCGTCGGATTAAAGGAATTTTCGTCCGCGCTAACCCAGATCCTCAGAGGCGTCGTTTACGTCCCGGCTTCGATTGCGAGCCCCAGCATCGCTAGTTCGGCCGACGAAATCGACCTCGCTGAAATCAGAGACGGCCGCAACTCTCACTCCCAGGCAAAAAGACGTTCTCACGCTCGTTGTCAACGGCAATTCGAACAAGGAAATAGCGAGAGAACTGGGGCTCGGTGAGGGAACCGTCAAAGTTCATTTGGCCTCGCTGTTTCGAACGCTTGGCGTCCACAGCCGCTCCGCGGCTGCCGCCAAGGGTGCCGCTATTGTTTGGGAGAGGGCCCGAAGTATGCATTGAGGCACCAGCGCCCGCGCGAAAAGGAATCTGCCCACGTGATATTTTGAATGTGGCGACGAGGCGACCCTGGTATTTATCACTATCATTATGCGATTTCGCCACGACTTAATCCGCGCGCCCTGACAGCGCACCTAAGAAAGAATCGCGAGATTTACGTCTCGACCTCGAACGTCAGGCCGGCGTGATCGACGAGCCGCTTGATCAGACGGTTGCCCATGGCCGCGCCGGGAGTCCAGATACCGCCCAAAACGTCCGGCGCGTCGCGCAACAGGCAGATCGCGCATTCCGCGATCATCTTCGAGGTCGATCCATAGCCGGGATCGCGATCGCCGCGCACCGCGACGCGAACCTGACGTCCGCCCTCGCCCATGCCGACGAACAACAGATCGTAACTGCCGTTCTCGCGCTCTTCCTTCGAGGGCCCCTCGCCCGGCTTCGGTCCGCCCGATGATCCCATCTTCTCCGCATTGTTGGCCGCAGCGACAGCTTTCGCCTTGGCCTCGCCCTGCTCGCCGGGGCCGGTGAGCATCATCTCGTCATAGACGAAGTCTCGACCGTATGGGAATCCCATCAGCAGGTTTGAGCGATGAACGTTTCGGGTATTGATGGTCGACATCACGAACGGCGCCGTCCACGATTTCAGGTCTTCATCCAGAACGGGCCTGTTGCCGGGCGGCTGCTTCGGACCCTCAAAGCCCGGCGTCAGCACGAACGGATTCCTCAACAGCGCCACCAGGCTCAAGTCTTGCGCGGCGGCCGCGAAGGTCGCCTTCATGCTGGCCGCCGTGCCGCCCGAGAACGTTCCCTTCATGGCGCGCACGCGGCCTTTGACGCGGCTGACCGGCGCGCCCAGAATTTTTTTCGCCGTCTCCTGGCAAAAGAACACGCCGAGCTCGAAGGGAAGCGAATCGAAGCCGCAGGAAAACACGATGCGCGCGCCGCTCGATTGCGCGGTCGCCTGATGGGCATCGATCATCTGACGCATCCAGACCGGCTCGCCGCAGAGATCGAGATAATCGGTGCCGGAGGCCGCGCAGGCCGCGACCAGTTCGGTGCCATAGAGCTGATACGGACCGACGGTGGTCAGGACCGATCGGGTCTGGTCGACCATCGCTTTCAGCGATGCCGGGTCGCTGGCGTCTGCCTGGATCAATGCCGTGTCGGCGGGCGCGCCGATCGCATCGCGCACGGATGCGAGCTTCTCCAGGTTGCGCCCGGCCATCGCCCATTTCGGATCGCCCTTGCCGCTATAATGCTGCGCGAGATATTCGGCGACGAGCTGGCCGGTAAAGCCGGTCGCGCCATAGACAATGATGTCGAATTTCGACGAAGGCATATGCAATTCCTTAATTCTCGGTTTCGTCATTGCGAGAGCAGGCGTTCGGCGGGCCGATGATATCGCGACGAAGCAATCCATTCACTGGTTGCCGGGGTATGGATTGCTTCGCTTCGCTCGCAATGACGGTTTATTGGGACGATAATTACTTCCTGCCGTAGGAGACGCCCATGCCGGCGCGCACGTCGCTTTGGATGCCGTAGGGCGGGATCGGGTAGCGCAGGCCGTTCTTCGCCAGCGCCTTCATGCCTGATATCGCCTTGGCCAGATGCGCAGGCGACAGCGCCATCAGCATCTCTTCATCCGGCACGCCGCCATAGCGCCGTTCTGCGTAGCACGGCAGCGACAGGCTGGGCTCGCCGGTCTTGAGCGCCCGGCCCCACGAATCGGCGCAAGCAGTCTCCCCGACAACACCCCATTCGAATTTCCTGTATCCTGTCCATTGCAGCCCGTTGATCAGAATGATCATCTGACCCGGCGTCGCGTAGACCAGACATATATCGGGCGGGTTGAGCCGGCCGCTGGCGAGCGGGCTCACCGCCAGCGCCTGGTATTTGCCGAAGGCGACGACATCCAGCGCCTCCTGGCGCTTGCGCGCATCCTCGGCATTCTCGTGCCAGACGCCGACGTAAGCCTGGCCGGCGAGCCACTTCTCATCTTGCGGGGCGAGCCCGATCACCGCACGGCACTGCGCGCCGACGAGATCGTCCGACGTGATGCCGACAGTCCAGCCCAGCCGCGAGGCCATGCTGACGATCTGGTCGGTGGTGTGGACAGCGGTTGGACGGCGGATTTTTGGGATCGCCGTCATTTCGTCCGCCCGCGCAAACATCTTCATGCCGATCACGGTGGTCTTCAGCCGAAGCAGGCTGTTCAGATCGGCGACCATGCCGGCCAGGTCGAACGTTTCGTTCTGGATTGCTGCATGCTGCATGAACCGGGACTCCTGAACGGCGGATTGACTGTGGTTCGAGCTTCAACCTTAGCCGGATTGTTCGTTGGTTGCGACAGGCGCTTCTACTCGCTGGTGGGCCCCGGTAGCAACTGATCGATCTTGCCGGTGGCCCGGTAGGCCACGAGGCCTATCCATTCGCGGATGGCGATGTCCGTGCGGCCCAGCCCCTCAAGCGCAACGGACGAAAACATGAAAAGATCGTCGCGCTCACCCACCCGCCAGTCCACAGGATAGGCCTCGACATTAAATCCGGCCTTTCGAAACAGGCCGACCGAGCGCGGCATATGGAAAGCCGATGTCACCAACAGCCATCGCTCGCCGTCTTTCGGAGCTGCGAGCGCCTTGGAAAACTCCGCGTTTTCCGCGGTGTTGCGCGAGCGCCGTTCCATCGTCAGCCGCGCCCTGGAAGTGCCGAGGCTTTCGAATACGGCGCTGGCGAAATCGGCCTCTCTGGCGTCGTTCGATATCAAATTCGCGCTTCCGCCGGAATAAATGACGCGGGCGTTCGGGTATCGACGGGCAAGCGCGGCTGCGCCGATGATACGATCAGCCGCGCTTCTGACGATCGCACCGCCATGGGCTGCCGAAACATCCGCATCGATCGATCCGCCGAGGACGATGATGCCGTCCGGCGGCGCGCCCCGCGCGGAATCCCACGGGGGAAATCGGGACTCCAGCGGATAGAGCAGCAATTTTCCGAGCGGCGAAAATCCGCATATTGCGAGCAATATGACGGAAGCCACCATGAGCTTGCGGCCAACGGAAGCCCACCGCGTGGCCAACAGGATCGCGCCCAAGAGACCCACGCCGATCAGGAAGTTGGTCGCCAGCAGCATCGGCCCAAGCGTTTTGGAGAGCATGAAAAACAAGGGAAGCCTCGTGGAATGTCTGGTACAGGGTCATAGCCGACCCCTGCCCTAACAAGAAGTGCTCGCATGACACACCATCATCTGCATTCCAGCCCCGAGACCTGCCATTGGGGGTTTTTCGAAGCCAGGCTGAAACCCGTCCTCACGATTGCCAGCGGCGATGAAGTGACCATCGACACCATCAGCGGCGGCCCGGACGTGGTACCGGACCGGAACAGGTTTCACGTGCCGCCCGAACTCGACGAAGTTCACGCGAAGAACGAACGGATGGTGCCCGGCCACATCCTGACCGGTCCAATTGCCGTTAGAGGCGCCGAACCGGGCGACGTGCTGGAAGTCGAGATCCTCGACGTCAGGCTCCGGCAGGACTGGGGCTATAACCTGATCCGTCCGCTGGCCGGCACCCTGCCCGACGATTTCCACGAGACGCGGCTGATCAATATTCCGCTCGATCAAAAGCGGATGATGGGACGGCTGCCATGGGGGCTCGACCTGCCGCTCAAGCCGTTCTTCGGCGTAATGGGCGTGGCGCCGCCACTCGCCTGGGGCCGCATCACCTCGCTGATCCCGCGCGCGATGGGCGGCAACCTCGACAACAAGGAGCTGATCCCCGGCGCCAAACTCTATTTGCCGGTGTTCGTGCCGGGCGCGCTGTTTTCCTGCGGCGACGGCCATGGCGTCCAGGGCGACGGCGAGGTCTGCGTCACCGCGATCGAGACCGCGCTGCAGGGACGTTTCCGGCTGACGCTGCGCAAGGATTTGCGGCTCGACTATCCCCGCGCCGAGACGCCTTCGCACTACATGACGATGGCGATGGATCCCGATCTCGACCAGTGCGTGGTGCGGGCGCTCCGCGACATGATCGTGTTGCTGGGCGAGAAGCGGAACCTGTCGCGCGAGGACGCCTATACGCTTTGCAGCCTGGCCGCGGATCTGCGCGTGACGCAGACCGTCAACGGCTCCAAGGGCATTCATTGCATGATCGCGAAAGAGGTTGTGCATGGGTAGCATTGACCGGCAGACTTAAACCATCCCCGTCATCCTGAGGAGCATCGCGAAGCGATGCGTCTCGAAGGACGACGGCCCGGGCCGCTCATCCTTCGAGGCTCGCGAAGCAGCTCGCACCTCCAGCGACAACGGCGAAGCCGTTGCGCGGGGATGACGGTGAGATACACCTCCGCGATCTCGCGGCACGATATGCCCGAGGTTTTGCAAGAACGTTCTTCGCCCCTCAGAAAACAGAGGGCGCAGGGAATGCCGGGTGCCCAATGCACCCGCAGCCTCGCATGCAAATAAAATAAGCATACGAGTTAGTCACCACGGTCACACCGGAACGACCCGGCATTCCCCGCGCAATGGTTTTACGGCTTACTTCGCGCTCTCCCCGGTGACCACGCTTTTTGACACCGTCGCCTGCGCTTCTTATCGCAGACTTGACGCCAAGGATTGGGGCGTCAGAACGACACGACTTGGCCGTACGCAAGCAGACCGCGTTCGTCTCGCGCGCTGCCCGCGTCCACCGCATCCCGCTCCACGTTGATGACGTTGCGCAACGCCCCTCTGTCGGAACGGGACGGGGCGAATCAGTGAACTGATTTGGGTCGGGAGAAAACAGAAATATTTTTGCAAACGGGGCTTGACACGATTTCTGAAAATCAGAAGTGATTTGCCCGTCGGGCAAAATCGGCAACGATGCCCGGACTTCGTTTCGCTCCATGAGCCTGCCGCCGGCTCGCAAATCTATCCGATCCGCCAACCCACCTCTTGCGCGAGGCTTTGGTAGAACTCGGGCTCGTAGGCGCGTTCCGGCGTTTGCCGCACCCGCTCGTCGAGCCGGTGGGCGTCGTCGCCGACCAGAATGCGCCAGCGTTCGGCCTTGACGCCATCGAGGATGATCCTGGCGGCCTGGGCGGCGGTCATCGGCGCCTCCTCGCGAAAGCTGCGGGCGCGTTCGAGCCCGATCTGCTGAATGTCTTCATCCGACATTTGTGTGGTGTCGATTCCCATGCCGGTCAGGCGCTGGCGCGTCGCAATGATATCGTTCTCGCTCAGGCGTTCGCTGCCATTGTGGATCTTGCGGGAGTTCGACACGATCGACGTGCCGATATGGCCGGGCATCACCACCGAACATTTGATATGCGGCGCGTTGAGCCGGAGATCGTTGATCAGCGCCTCGGTAAATCCCTTCACCGCGAATTTGGCGGCGCTGTAGGCGGTGTGCGACGCGCCGAGCCCGACCGAGGCCCAGAACCCGTTGACGCTTGAGGTATTGACGATATGGCCCTCGTCGGCCTTGAGCAGCATCGGCAGGAAGGTGCGGACGCCGAGATAAACCCCGCCCCAGCAAATGTTGAATGTCTTTTCCCACTGCTCGCGCGTGCTGGTGAACAGGCTGCCGCCGCCACCGATGCCGGCGTTGTTGAACAGCAGATGGATCCTGTCGGTCGCCTGCTGCTCGGTGATTTCATCGCGGAAGCGCTTGAGCTGGTCCTCGATCGAGACGTCGGCGATGTGGGTGGTGACGCGCAACCCCTGCGGCAGCCTTTCGACCTCGCAAAGCCGTTTTGTCTCGGCCATCGCCTCAGCCGAGACGTCGCACATCGCGACATTGCAGCCCTCCGCGACCAGCTGGCGCGCGAGCTCGCGGCCCATGCCGGTGCCGCCCCCGGTGATGACCGCGATCTTTCCGGCAAAATCCTTCATGGGATCGCTGACCTTTCCGTCGAGATTTTTCTGAGAGAGAGAGAGAGAGGAGACGCTTGAACGTAAACCGGCGCTCTACCTGTGATCAAGGGCCTTATTGCATCTCAAGCTGGGTGTGGACTCACGAGCGCCTAGCCAAATGCGGATCGATGCGAGCTTGATGAACGCCAGACAGTTGGCCGCGGAACGGAGATGGGCCTGTTGGCTAACGTCCTCGTAGATTGTCAATCAAGATGTACACGCTGATCACAAAGACCCAAACGGGCAATACCGCGAAACTCCACCCGATGTAGAAGCTGCCGATCAGCAGCACCAGCGCCGACAAGTACCCGATAAAGGCAATCCAGCGTGGAGCGATGCCGGTGTAGATCACGACAGTCGATGTTGAAATCATGAAAACGGCGGCCATCTTGCTAGCGTACACATTGGTAACGATGTATGCGGCGGCACGCGCAAAGCGAAAGGTGGCGGAGTTCATCAATTCATTCGGCTCAGCCGTAGAGGCCAGGAGCATAACCGCGCCGATCACCGCAGCAGCAGCAAACAGCATGGCCAGAAATAACAGGGCGCTGCCGAAAAACACCGTGGCAAAGAAGCGATCTTCCTGCTGATCAAGCCGATCACGCAGCACTCCAAGGAACCACAAGAAGGCAACGCCGGCAAAGGGAATCAGGTTCAACGCGAGCGCGATCGTCGTCGTATTGGTGGCGAGCCACGCGCCGGATTCCAGCGGGTCGGCCGGAATGGAACGCCGAAGCAGCCCAAAGATCGTGAACATCAGCAGGGAAAAAACGATCCCCGCCACGGCAGCGGCCTTCGGTGTCTTCAGACGCGCGTTGATGAAGGTGTCTTTTTCCGACATCGCCAACAGGTCCTCATTGCATCCGTGCAGGCGAGCTCAGGCCAAGCCTGCGAAAAGTGCGCTGGATGTTTGGCGCGCTAGCAACCTGAATCGCAACAAGCAGCGAACCGAACGTGAAGACCACAAAGGATAGCGTTACAGTGACAAACGCCCCGGGCACCCGGCGTCGGCTCACAAACGCAAGAACCGAAACGTGCGTCCAGCAGCGGTAGCGAGTTCGACGGAATATCCCGCAACGCAGTTGCAGAAATCTCAGCCACGCCGAGGCGTGCCAGTTCGCGGGCCCTGCTTGAGGCCGCGGGTTGCCGCTCTCAAGCGCTGTAACTCTTCGTCAGTCGCTTCAACTTTCTTTTCCAGCTGGCTGGTCTTCGGGCCTTTTGGCGCATCGTTGCGGCGCAGCTTGTCAAGCACTTTGCCGACGGAGAGCTTCTCTATTTCGGCCATCGTATGCTCCTCTTGGGACGCAGGACTCCGCTGGAACGCGCGGCGGCGTTACTCCTCGAGACAGATCGTCGCC
>CAVUYV010000038.1:0-23398 GCA_963745785.1 uncultured Alphaproteobacteria bacterium
CATAGTTCCATGCCGAAATACAGCAATGCCTGACTTTGGCGTCAATCGCCATTTACCACCAATCTCGCCAACATGACCTCGCCATCAGTAATGTAGTGGTTGACGCGTTCGGTGGGGAGATTTTGGCCGGCTTGATACACTTGCTCCGCCTCGATAGATCGATTTTTCCTCAACTCTCCGACGATATAGTCGCGCTCTGCATTCGTATCCAAGTCCGTGGCGTGGGTGATCTGAAATGTAAGGCGAGTTAGGGACAAGCCGGTGTCCCTGGTGCCGGCTCCTACCCACAGAGCGCGTTCATTGTCCGGCGGGCGTTTGGTATTCAGCCAGAAGTCCGCTGCTCCCCAGGTGTCCCGGGCACGCGTTTGGCTCAAAGCCCAGAACCGGATGTGATGGCGCTTTCGTGGGCTATTATCGATCGCCTTTTGAAAACCAATGTCTTGGCCGCGTCCAAAAAGATAGAGGGTGCTAAACGGGGCGTTGGGGTATGGAGAGTTGAATACGAAGGCACGGATCATGCCCCATGAGCTGGCTAGACTGAGCCGATCTGCTTCTGACCAGCCGAGCGCTGCAAAGGCCGCGCGAAGCTGCTGGAGAGTGCCTATGAGCGCGACGTTCACTGGGTCTCCAGGCAAACCGTCGCCCGTAATCGTGTAACTAGGCACGCGTTTGCGTTGGAGGATCTTCAGTCCCACGCGAATGGCGCGCGGCAGAACAATATACGCGGCGATTCCATAGGTGATGCCGACGGCCAGGATCCAAGGTAACCTGCGGTCCGCGGTTTCAAAGACGACAAAGACGATCAACCAGACACAAAAGACGCCTAATCCAAAAATCAGCAAACGTCGCAAAAGACGTTTAATCAATCTCATGATCTCGGCACCTTAAGCAGGCAACGGTGATGGCGTTCGCCTCTTTGCTAGCAACCGACGGCACCGCCATCCACCTTTTTGCACCGTCCGCGGCGTGCGTGCTATGCAACTTCGGCATCGCCGATTGGGACTGTTTTGGGTCAATCGCGTCATTTTGGCCGCGCTGGACGACTTCCGGTCTTCCCCCGGAAACGGACATCCTCAGAGCCGGTCGGCATGTCTCAAAGGTGCCAAACCCGGAGGCCAGCGTTTCAGCCGGCCTTTTTTTACCAACCCAACCAATTCAGGATGACAACCGCCGTTCCTAAAGTGACGAAAGCGAATAAAGCAACTACCAGCCAGTCGCGCTTTGAGAGCCGATTCATCTATTTCTGCCTTTAGTTCGGCGCCCCTTTGGTCAAAGCCCTACCTGCTCTCTCGGCTGTTGGAATTCATCCGCGCGACAAACCTAACCCACGCCAAAGCAAACCAGAGGATAGCCGCGACGGCGGCAAAGGTCTCCGCAAGAACGAGTGCCAGTTTCATTCGCGTTTCCCGCCAAGCGGCAAAAGAGGTGCGTTTCAAACGCCCGGCAAATCAGGAGGCGAAGCCGGTACCGCCGCCTTGACCTCCGCTAGAGCAGCTTGCAACGCGGCTTCCTTGGTGTGGTCGAGAGAAGTCTTGAGCACCGTGCCGCCTTCGCCTTTGAGCCGGTCAAGAACCTTGTCTGCCGTGACTTTGCGCACCAGTACGAAGAGCGCCGCGGTTCCGGGTTGAATGGTGGCAGCGGTCTCCTTCATCCATTTGTCGTCAATGCCGACATCGGTCAAATATCCGCTGAGCGTGCCGGACGCTGCGCCAAGGGCAGCGCCAGCAAGCGGCATCAAAAAGATCAGGCCAATCAGCGAGCCCCAAAACGCGCCAGTAACCGCACCGGCAGCGGTGGTATTGATCAGTTGATTTAGTTTGATGTTTCCTTTGCTGTCTTTCACCGCGATCACGGCATCACCGAGTTCGATCAAATACTCCTTCTGCATGGCCAGCAATTTTTGACGAACTTCCTCCGCTTTCGCCTCGGTTGGAAATGCAATCACGACAAGGTCACTCATCTGTTGTGCTCCTCTCTAGTCGAATGAGAAAATCCTCTTCCGATCGCGGGCATAATTTTAGTGCAAGCACCCGCCTCAGACTATGCAGAAACGGCATCCATCGGAGTCTGGTCTGGGGTCAAAAGGCGACATAGCGCTTGCGGCTCCGGTCATTTCGACGGCCTGCGCTCGACGTCGACGGTTGCTAATCTCGCCGCAATCGCGGATCAGCCGCAAACTCGCACCCGGCGGACCCGCCAGCCATGGCCGTCCCAGAAACGCTGTTGCACCCATTCGCAACTGCCAAAATAGTCGTATGGCCCGCGACCTGCTCCGTAAGGGGCGGGCTCATAATAGCGGCCCGGAGCCGCGACGCCTGCGGCGACGCCACGCTGTGCGCTTGCGGGCGTCGCGGCGAGCGAACCGGCAATCATTGCGACCGCGACAAAGGCAGCAAATGTCTTCTTCATTCTAGGCCCTCCTGTGCGCGCATGGCGTGCGGCCACGCGACCGCCGCACCGCCAAAGACACCAAGAAATTTCCGCCGTTGCATGTCAACCCCCAGCGGGCCATCGTATCAGGTCAACTGAGTGCATTGATAGGGGCTGGCTTCGAGTTGCTTGTTCATCAACGGACCTGACGGCCCCGAAATTAGACTTCCGCTCTTCCCCCGAAGAGCGAACTCAAGTCAGACATCGAGCCATGTCCGGTTCGTGCCAACGGGAGACAACTCGCGCAGCCGATGCCGGGCATCGGCGCCGCACGTCGACTGTCACTGGGCCGTGATGCTCGGAAGCCCCTTAACCTGCATGACTGCTGGCGGATTCCACTTGCCGGTCAGTGCATCCGACTTCGGGCCGTAGAGACGCATGGTCAGGTTGAAGCCGCCCTTCGGAGCCGGCAGCCAGTTCGCCTCCTTGTCCTTGCCGGGGCTCTCGTTCTGCAAATACAGGTCGAGCGAACCGTCGGCATTGTATTTGAACGGCATCCAGGAACTGACCGCGAAGCGGTTGAGGCTGTTCGCCACCTGGAAGCCGTCCGCGTCATAGAGGGTCACCGACCAGAACGCATTCACCGGCGGCGTCGCTCCTTTCTCGAAATGTAGGACGTATTTGTTCGCGCCATCGAGCGGCTTGTCCGGTTTCGTCGCCAAGATTGAGCGGGTAGATCGCGTCCTCGGGAAGGTTGGCGCCCAGGCCGACCTGCGCAACGATGGCGCGCTTGAGGTAGTAATTACCGTAGACGCCCATCGTGTCGGTGTTCATCGACCAGTGGTTCGCGACGCGGGCAAGTGTCGGGATCTTCCACGCCATCAGCGCCTGCCCGGCTCCGGGCGCCTCTTCGATCGCCTTCTTCACCGCCGGCGGGACCTTTTCGATATCGAAGCTCTTGCCGGGCTCGATGCCGATGCGCTTCATCTGCGCGACGATCGGCTCATCGGTGATGTGCGGAGGGTTCACCTTGAGCAGCTCGGCCGCGTAGGCGAAATACTTGCCGGCCGGCATGGTATCGACCTGCACCTTGGGCGGCGTCTTCATGTCGATTGACGGATCGATCTTGACCTCGACCGGCCGTGGCGTCTTGCCCCAGTCGGACAATAGTGTGACCTTGAAGCCCGCTTGGATCTTGTGAACCGCATCATAGTCCGGCGGACCGTCGGTCTTGATGCGGCCGATGATCCAGACATAGGGCGTCGGCGCGCTGATGCGCGTCATTCCCTCGGGGACAGTCCCGCTCCAGCCCGGCGGCGTGACCAGATAGTTGGCCGCCTGCGTTCCAGTGGTGCGCCAGCCAGGGGATGCAAAAACATCCGACCACATGTCGAGCATCGGCAGCAGATAATAGCGGCCACCGGTGTCCGGCGCCGAAACGACGACGGGCTCCTTGGTCATGTCCAACCATGCGGACGAATACAGGGTGTCGAAATTGGGACGCACGACGGCTCGAAAGTCGGCCGCTGGAAACGCGGGAGCGCTCGCAAACATATTCGCCGGCCCAAACAGCATCACCTTGCCGGGCTCGACGTTGGTGGCCTGCCGTCTGGTCACATCTATGGAGATCAGCGAATAGAAATAGACGTAGGCATCGACGGCGATGGCATGCGCCTCCGCCTCTGTGATCGCAGGCGAACTACCTTGCGCCCTTGCAGGCGCCCCCCGCTAGTCGCAAGCGCGAGGGCCACCAGGAAGTTGAGTAGCAGTGCAATGCTCTTATGCATGTGGCCTCCCTGTTTACGCCAAGGGCGTCGCTGTCCCACCGGCGAAGATGAACCGGACAGTGCACTACCGACGTCACAACTGCGTGACGCCCCAAGTCACAGGCCGGCCCGTCTAATGCTGCAATGCTCAGGTTTTATGCAGGGCCAGCGTGACACTCGCTTCGCTCGATGTCGTCTGTGGTGGGCGGCCTGGAACCAAGCCGCACTCTGCGAAATTTTGCTCGCCGCCGATCAGTCTTTCGTCTTTTTTGCAAGCTGTTGGCCTTGAAGACATGTCAATAAGTCAACGTAACTGGCCGTCGCTCCGGGAACATCAGTCTCGTTGGCGGTACACATAGCTCGATCGGAGGGGGCAAACTGCGACCACTGCGCCTGAAGCTGATCCCGAGCTGCTTGCTCATCATGGATGCAGCCTTTCGTCAATTCATCCATTCCCGCGCTAAGGCCGGACGTATTCGTATTGTCAGCTCGGCAGCCCCGCTCAATGTTAAATTGAGGAACATTGTCCGCAACGGTCATCAACAATTGTGAAGCGAGTACCAAATTTGAAAAATGGATCAACATCTTGCTCTCCAAACTGGCTGTACCCGTTTGTGCCGAGATGAGGAATTTGGGCCTGGGCGTGATCCAGCCTCGATCTTCAATCGTGAGAATGAATTGATCTAAATCAATATGTGAGAGCCATTGCGAAGTTCGTGCCCGGAACGATATGCCCCACCCGTCCGATCAACGGGGTCAGACGCCGCGTTTGTTGCCCCAGGTCAACACGTGAAGTTGGGGCAACACCGTGGCGGCGAACCAATGGTCCGAAGTCACTTTGCCAACGAGCCAACGGAAGCGGCGCAACAGGTCGTTAATATCCGCCTCGTCACTGACTGTACCGCCGATGCGGGTCAATGGTGCGGGATTGCCAATCTGAAGATACACCGGCAACGCGGGATAGCGCGCGGCCACCGTCCGCGCATAAGTATAATCGGCGTCATCGAAGATCACGATCTTGAGGACGGAGTGCGGCCGTCCACTCGCGGCCTGAAGGCAAGCTTCGAATGCATCCCAGTCGGTTGCCATGCCCGATGATGGCGGCTTCGGGCTCAGGACCATCCAATCGAGTTCGGCAAACCATGGTTGAGCCAAGCTGCCTTGGGTCTCAAGCGCAAAGGTATGGCCATTGCGGCGGCCGAGCGTGATGAGCGACGCCAGAGGTTGCAATGCCGGATTGCCGCCTGACAGTGAGACAAGGACCGGATTGCCGCCAGCAAGCTCCTCCACGCGCGCCATGATGTCGGCTGGAGTCATGAACGCCCACTCGTCGTGATATGCGGGGAGCACTGCATAGAGGGTGTCGCACCAAGTGCAGCGATAGTCGCAGCCGCCCGTGCGCACGAACACGGTCGGGCGGCCGATCAGTGGCCCCTCGCCCTGTATGGTCGGCCCGAAGATCTCGCTGATACGGATTCGTTCGTTCATGGCCTGTATTCGGCCCAAGTGCGTGGTGTCTCGCTGACACGTATGGCGACTACTTCCGGCCAACGTTCCTTGCACCAATCGTAAAGCCACTTGCTGATCTCTTCGGCGGTCGTCCTGTCGTGGCCGAACACGTCATTGAGATGCTTGTGGTCGAGGGTCGCGTTGATGAATTCCCTCAGCGCGGAAAGTTCGTGATAGTCGCGCACGAAGCCGACTGCATCGAGTGTCGGCGACCGCAAAGTGACCTCAACTTCGTAGTTGTGACCGTGCAGCCGGGCGCACGGATGGTGGGCCGGCAACCCACCGATGATGTGCGAGGCTGAGAACGTGAAGCGTTTTGCAATGGTGTACATGGTCGTCGCCCCTCAGCCCGGATGCTTGGTCAGATACGCGCGGCGCGCTTCGAGCCAGTAGTCGGGATCGTCGTAGGGCGTGGGGTCGTCGACGTTGGAAAGATGGAATGCCTCGCGTCGCTCGACGCACGTGCCGCAGCGGCCGCAATGTCGCGCCCCTCCCTTGTAGCAAGACCACGTTTCTGTAAATGGCACGCCAAGCCGCGCACCTTCGCGGACGATATCGGCTTTACTCCAGTGCAAGAACGGCGTTTCGAAAGCAATTTGCGCAAAACCGTCGAGCGCCATGCGCTGCATCGTGGCGAACGCGTCGACGAACGAAGGCCGACAGTCGGGATAGATGAAATGATCACCACCGTGGACCGCCGCCGCAACGGCCTCCGCCCGCCTTCCAGTGGCGACGCCGAAGGCGATGGTCAGCATGATGGCATTGCGGTTGGGAACGATGGTGGAGCGCATCGTCTCTTCGGCGTAGTGACCGTCCGGAACCGCCGTACCATCGGTTAATGCCGAGCCAGTCAGGCGACGGCCAATGTCCGTGATGTCAATGATATCGTGAGTTATCCCGAGCCGTGTCGCGCAGCGGCGCGCGTAATCCAGCTCCTTCCTATGACGTTGACCGTAATCAAATGAAACGAGATGGATCAGCGTCTTCTCGATGACGATCTTGTGTGACAAGGTGACGGAATCGAGTCCGCCAGAACAGACGACAAGGGTTCTCACGCAGGGCTCCTTGTTTTGACCGGGTAGGCTGCGACCGGGTCGGCCTCACCGGCCGACAATTTCATCCGCGCGCCCCGCCACATGCTCTCGAGGTCAGCTCGTGCCGGCGCGCAAAGGACGGCAAGCTCGCCGTCAGCCCCACAAGGAGACCGTTCCGGGAAAAATGTCAATCGCGACCGTCGACGCGGGTGGTCATGTCGCGCCCCCGCGACGACGTCCATCTTGAGTGACCTTGCCATCTGCCGGTACTGGGCCTTGCGGCAATGTTCGGTTGGTCACGGTCGGTTGAGTGCAAGCCGACGACTAAGCCGAAGCCCGGCGCAACTTGAACGTGGCACGCTTCATCGACCCAATTGCTCCCAATCTCCTTCAAGCCTCTGCTCAAATATTTGCGCCGGTGCTCCCTTGTGAACTTCGGCAAAATCCTTGAGCGGAAGCGAGGTGGTTACACCCACGACATTGGAATTAACGGTCTCCAAGGCCAGCATCTGACCTGTCTCCAGGTCATGAATTAAGCTCGCAGTCGCCACACTTCCGGCCACGCAACCATTGGCGAGACAAATCACATAGGGAATTTGAACGGGCGAGCCCTGGTCGACAGTCAATTTGATGCCAGGCTGCAGGAATGATCCGGGGGTCACGAAAATCTGCAGACGAGCAACAGGATCGCCCTCTCGTTCGATCAGATCGGCTCTGAGTGCGATCTGACCCGTGTCCCATCTACCGTTGATGGTCGTGCGACAAACCATTTTCGACCCAGCCTCTTGGGTGGCCTTGAAACACACCTTGCGCCACGGCGCGTACGTTAGCGGGCGATCTGGCTGTCGTCCCCGAGTAGCGATCTCTGCCTCAGAAAAATTCTCGGTCGCCGGTACGTCGCCAAATGGCACCAGTTGTTGCGCGTCGACCCTCATCACTGCGGTCGCCATGAACACCACAAGTGATCCAGTTGCGAGGAATAATCGACACCAGGCTGATCTTGCCGATGAGTACCGAAACCGAATGTCCATAAACCAATACCTTTCATCGATGTTTGGCCAGGAATTCGCTGACAATAGGCGCCCAGAGTTTAACGGCATCAGCCGAGTCTATCAAAAAATGGCCGTCCTCTCCAAAATCGGATAGCACATGATATTCGACATTTCCGCCTGCGGCCCGAAACGCTTCCGCCATCCGCTTTGAGAGATCAGGTCCAAAATAACTATCGTTATGGGTGTAGATCCATAACATTGGGACGCGTGCCGTGCGGCCAAATTCGGCAACGGCAGCGACTAGCTGATCAGGGGCACAGTTATTGTTAGGTTTGCCATTGAGATGACCGCCGCGGCCGGCTGCAAAGCCGATGATCGCCCGCACAGATTCCGGATTTTGACTGCCCAACGCAATTGCCCCCCATCCACCCCCCGATTGGCCGACAATGATGACGTCGTTGCGCTTGATAAATGACTGAGTTGACATGTAGTCGATGATCCACTTGTCAATCGACGCGACGGCAAGACCCGCATCGCGAAACTCAGCATCCGAACACTTTCCCACGCCCGAGAAAAAAAGCCCGAACAGACCTCGTTCGGGGATTTCGATCGCCGTAGCACCATATCCAGGGCGTACAGGTGCGACCACGACGTAGCCGTGTCGCGCAAACCAAAGTGCGGCGTCACGAAATTCGATTACGGGAAAATAGCTTCGCCCTGTCGGGTCAAGCGAAACTCCATGGTTCATCACAACGAGTGGAAATGGACCGCCCTCAACGGGTCGGATCAAATAGGCGAGCATCGGCACAGGCGAGGAGGGAATCGCCCACATCTCCTCGTGAACCTGGGGCACCGGGATGCGCTCGGCGTCCGGTCCTGCCAACACGAGATTCGGCAGGATGAGGGAGAGGAATATGCTTGTTAAAGGGTGCCGTGCGGCTATCAACCCTCTAAGTAGGATGCTCATCTTTCCCCACTTGGATGGTGGACGATTACAATTGTGCGGACCGACTATAGGGCGGCCACTCTCGAAATCACAGATGATTCATATGAATTCAAGAATTCTTGGGACAGACACTTTAGACCCCGGCCATGTCACTGTTGCTCTTTGGTCGCAGTGTGGATCTTTTTTGTGACAAATCGATCGCGGTTGAATTTTACATGGTGAGCCCCGCTTGCCCCGCGGTTACGGTGTCGCTGAGTTGTATTCGAAGGCGACACACTTACGGGGTACAATATGACAGCGAGAATTGCACTGGCCGTGGCGAAAAGCGGGCGGCCAATCTCAGCTCATCGACGCAGACTTGGCGTTGCTGCACTCGTGGCGCCCGCGATCATGTTTTTTTCGCAGTGTGCGTTGGCCGATGAAGGTGGCATCAGCTTCTGGATCCCCGGCCTCTTTGGAAGCCTCGCGGCCACGCCGCAGCAGCCGGGTTGGTCGCTGGCGAATATCTACTACCACACCTCGGTATCGGCCGGCGCCGACGTCGCGCGTGCGCGTGAATTCGAGCTTGGCAGGGTTCCAGGTAATCTTACCTTAAACACAAATCTGAATTTGCATGTCAACGCCACCGGCGATCTTGGCCTTGTGTTCCCGAGCTATGTATTTGCAACGCCGGTGCTCGGCGGCCAGGCGTCGGTGTCCCTCCTGGCGGCCTATGGCGTCGTCGGCACCAGCCTGGCGGGGACCTTGTCCGGCGTGGTCACGGGGCCGTTCGGCACCACTATTCCCTTCGCGCGGTCCGACACCATCAACGACACGACATGGGGCTTTGGGGATCTGGCGCCGATGTTCCAATTGAAATGGAACGCCGGCGTCCACAACTACATGACCTATATCACCGGCGACATCCCGGTTGGCGCTTACCAATCCGACCGCCTGTCGAATATAGGCATCGGACACGGCGCGATCGACGCCGGCGGCGGCTACACCTATTTCAATCCGCAGACCGGCCACGAATTCTCCGGCGTGCTCGGCTTCACCTATAATTTCAAGAACACTGCGACGCAGTATCAGAACGGCGTCGACCTGCACTTCGATTGGGGTGCATCCCAGTTCCTGTCGAAGCAAGTCATGGTTGGCCTCGTGGGCTATGTCTACAAGGACATCGGCTGCGACAGCGGCTCAGGCGACCGTGTCGGCTGCTTCCAGTCCCAGGTGGTTGGCGTCGGCCCCCAGATCGGGTTCCTTTTTCCGGTCGGCGACATGCAGGGCTATCTCAATTTCAAGGCTTACGGAGAGTTCGCTGCGTGCAGACCGGCCATCAGGCTGGAATACCTGGGTCACCTTCTCTATCTCGCCGCCCGCGCCCGGAGCGCCTCCGACAACAAAACCCATCGTCAGAAAATATTAGGATCAACCAAGCTGCGGCTTGTCAGTTGTTTAGAAAAGCAATCCTGCGCCGCTGTCTAATGTCTGCAATTGGCAGATATTGTTGCAAAAGTCTTTTGCGGGTGAAGTACGAAAATTTTAAAAGACCGCCGATGCGTTTCGCGTGCCGCGACATGAGGGACCACATCGTTTCATACCAAGATGCCGATTTCCTCCCTCAGCGTCAGGTTATTCGAGCATTTTCAGCGTGAAATGAACTCTTCGAACGTGGCTACTCCTTCCTCGATGTCGTAGCAGACACAATTGTCGACTGTCATCTGTTCGTCACAATCGAACAGTTCCAAACGAAATAGCGGTTTATCGGCGGAACCGGTTTGCGAGGGGTCAAGCATGCGAACTTCGTAGTTCCCAATACGCACGAGTGAAACGAACCTCCCGTCGCCTTCGGGAAGGCACAGGAGCTTCATGTAGGCTCGCGCAATTCGCAATTTTCTAAACTCTCTATCGGATCTGTTGCACACCATCGAGCCTCGGACCGTCTGAACAATGATTACTTCCAGCATCCGCCGGCGTAACGAGGACTGCACGTCTTCAAGAAAGCGATGATCCGCAGGGATGTTGGGTAAAATCGACCGGTGAACCGGCGCTAGACCTAAGAAACAGTTTTCGGATCACCGTCGTCTGAATACTCGACGAATTTCTTATAGGTCCAATGCCGGCCATCCCAGCGCCGCCACACCGTGCCCCAAACGAGGCGCCCCGCGATCGATCGCCTCGGGATAATAACTGTCCAAAGGTGCCAGGAATTAACCCACGCAGGTGCCGGCTGTGAGTTAACCGACGAATTAAAATTGTGTCTGTCGACAATCATTTTCGTGGCCTCAGCAGACCCTACGGAGTGCTCGGCGGCGCACCGCGGCGAAAAGTTGATTTGAAAAGCGATCGGCAGCGGTCGAGTAACCGCTGCCGATTTCTTCGCTTGTGTTAGCCGTTTGCGAGCGGAACGGCGACGTAGTGAGATGCATCGCCGGAGCGAAGGCGCATCAATACGCTGCTCTTCTTGTCGGTGCGCGCGGCTTCGATCGCTTCGCGGACGTCACCGGGGTTTGCAACGCTTTTTCCGGCAACTTCCAAAATCACGTCGCCCTTCTTGAGACCGCGATCCGCGGCCGCGCTCTTTGGGTCTACCTTTGTGACAACGACTCCTTCTTTGCCTGCTCCATCGACCTTGTCTGCCGGTGCGACCGTCATGCCCAGTCGCGGAACCTCGAAACCCTGGGTTGACCCTTTGCGATCGGCGTCGATGTCAGCTTTGGCCTCCTGGGTATTGGGCAGTTGACCAAGGGTCAGGCTGACGACCTTGCTCTTCCCCTTGTGCAGGACGTCGAGCTTGGCGGTCGTGCCGGGTGCAAAGCCACCGATGAGGCGGGCGAGTTCTCGGGCATCCTTGACTGACTGACCATTGACAGCGGTAATGATGTCGCCTGAGTCAATGCCGGCTTTGGCCGCAGGTCCATCCTTCTGAGGATCGGCTACCAATGCGCCCTCCGCCTTCTTCAGGCCCATGCTATCTGCGATGTCCTGCGATACCGGCTGAATCTGAACGCCGATCCAACCGCGGCTGACGCTTCCCTTGTCCTTGAGCTGGGCGATCACATTCTTTACCGTTGGGGCCGGGATAGAAAATGCGATTCCGACACTGCCGCCGGACGGCGAATAGATCGCAGTGTTCACGCCGACGACCTCGCCCTGCATATTGAAGGCAGGACCACCCGAATTGCCCTTGTTGACGGGCGCATCGATCTGAATGAAATCGTCGTATGGACCGCTTCCGATGTCACGACCGCTGGCCGATACAATGCCCGCCGTTACGGTGCCACCGAGGCCAAAGGGATTGCCGACCGCAAGCACCCAATCGCCAATTCGCGCTTTGCTCTCGGACAGTTTTGCAAACGGAAAGTCTGAACTCGCCCTCGACTTTGATCAGGGCAACGTCGGTCCGCGGGTCCGTTCCGATCACTTTCGCCGTGTAAGTCTTGCCGGCGTCGGTCGTTACTTCAACCTTGTCCGCGCCATCGACGACGTGATTGTTGGTCACCGCATAACCATCGGACGAGATAAAGAATCCGGAACCCTGGCCCATCATTTCGCCGTGCCGACCGCCACGGCCGGGATTGCGCGGCGTGCCGTCGGGGCCGCCAAACTGACGGAAGAAGCGTTCCATCGGCGAGCCTGATCCATCTTCATCGCTCTTGTCGCTGGCGTCGGACGCCTTCTCTTTCATCGTGACCTTGACCGAGATGACCGAAGGCTTCACGCGTTCCACCATGTCGGCGAAACCGTAGGGTTGCGCGACCGCAGACACCGCCCTGTTGACCTGAGCATGCGCCGCGCTGCCAATGATACCAAAGCTGCCCGACAACGGGCTGAAGCCGTAAACCGCAAGACCGGTCACAACAGATGCCATCAGTGCGATCTTACGCACGGACAACAAGGACGGCTGGGACGATTGCGAAGGCCGGATCTGCGAAATATGGTCCGTCATGAGAAACTCTCCATGGAAAACTCAGCGCGCGATTGCTCGCCGTTATGGCGCGCTAGATGCAAGTTCTCTCATTACGGCGCGCTGGACGGGGAATTAATATTTCGAAATAAACAGCTGATCCGATTCCGTCGTCTCGTTTCTGAGTGATGATCAATTACCGACCATCGTCGTCAGCGCCAGAGATTGCGGCCTGCCAATAGCAGCGAGAGGCAAGGCGGTCTTTTGAGCCGAACCAGCGACACGTTGTCGCGACGACGCCCCTGGCAGGTCCGACTTTACCGCCCAGAAGCCCGACATTCGCCACGGTGCGCCAAAGTGAAGCGTGCAATCATCAACGCGTTTTCTCTGATTCTAGCGGCTGAGAGTGGCAGACCAGCTGGCGCTTGAGCTCAGACTCAGATGGCCAGCGCGGCCTTGCCAGCCAACACCAGTTGGCGAAGCCCGACACGTTGTCGCGATGATACCCCTAACAGATCCGCCGCACGCCAAATGGTATTGGCTTCAAATTCATTTGGCTTTCCGTCAGCATAAACAATCTCCCACATCATTCGAACGGTCTGATAACGGCCCTCGTCATCCAGGACTTCCCTAAGCTTCCGGGTGAAACGATAGAGATCGACCGCGTTCCGAGCGACCTCGGCCGACTGGTCGATCAATTGAGCGACAGTGAGATCATCGAGTTGAGAGGCAGACTTCAATATCGTGTAAAGCTTCTCCCGCCGCCCCGCAGACATCTCGTCATGAACAGTCGCCACACGCGTGAGTAATGCCGCGGTCGCGAGCCAACTACCGTGGCCTTTGGCCGCGGTCCGCGGTCGCGCACTTTCAAAGAGATCCGGGATTAGAGCCTTGATCGATTTAAACATCCGTACCGACTTTCGTAATTGTAACCAATTGCAAAGACGACTAGTTGCCAAATCGCGACCGCGGTCTATTAGCAATGGAGTTGCTGCTCTTCGAGACATCTGTGCGCGAGTTAGTCAGCTCCACCGTGCCGGACAACCATGCTTACAAAGTTTTAATCTGCACTCTCAGAACGCAATGGAAGGATGATTGACGAAATTTCACTAGGTTCGACATAGGCGTCCGACTAAATGGAGCCATGCCCCGCATTTCAAATCGCCGCGGACTCTATGTTCATGTCCGTCGCGCAAGCGTCCCCGGGCCGTATCCTCTACCGCGCGGGGGAGTGAAAATAACGCACAGGTGTAGGCCCTACTCGATCACCTCGTCAGTTGAGAAGCGCGGGCGGCCTTCGCGATCAATTACGACGGAAACCCTGGCCAAGACGATCGACCAGCTGGACCAGCATTACAAGTGTAGCGGGCGCAATCCTGGTAAATGCCCCGACACTCGGAGGATGGTATTTGCTTCAAGGACAGGCAGTCGCGATATCGCGCACGACAGGTATTTATGCATTGCTGTTTAGCGGTTCGAGCCGCCGCAAAGGTGAAAGGGGCGAGATCAGCGTCACGCGCATTGAGTGTTCCCGTACTCAATGACAGAAGCGCTGCGAAGAGTACGGAGACGACGGCAAACGACCGCTTGCTACATTTCATGGCGCAGCCCCCTTTAGGTCGAAAAACACGGCGAGTTTGCAGTGACCTCGCAGTTCTTCATTGAAGTACAGTCTTTCTTCATCCGCAACAGCTTCTAACAGCCTTTTAGCCCATTTGCCCTCGCATCAACCGAAATCCCTTTTGTTCAAACCGTAGCAAGGCCCATTTCCGGAGTGCTGACATCCCCGGCGCTCGTCGCCATCAAGGCGATTCTCTCGCCGATGGCCGCCTTCCCCGCCTCGCCGCAGCGCACGGCACTGGAACGGCGTGGTTACGATCGACATCGGCGCCAGCATGCGCCAGCCTACTGATCGCGGAGCTCGCGGCGCAGAATTTTTCCGACGTTGGATTTGGGTAGAGCGTCGGTGAACTGAACAATCTTTGGCGCCTTGTAGGCAGTCATCTCCTTGCGGTCGGGCCTGATAGACGCGGTCCGTCACCTTGAAGAGTCCGTGGATGGCGTTGAGCCGCATTCGCGCACACGATTGATCACCGCGCGTTCCCGGTCATTGAGTTCGCGATCTTATAGAAGTGGCCATCAACCGGGGGCGGTGCGGCTTGTTGGCCGACGCCATCTGTGGGCTTGCCATGTGTTCCTCCCTGAGGTGGGCTTGGCCTCCTTGTCGGCGGCTCGGCGCAGTCACGCATGACCTCTGCGCCGAGGCCTCTATCGGCGATCGCTAGAACGTTGCGACGTCAGGCGGACTTGTTCCGGCTGAATGCTTGCGCGGATCTCTTCAAAGCTTTCCTTCAGGCGATCCTGGACGATCTTCGCCGCCTCGCTGGTCGATTGCTTTGCGGTTGTCGCGCTCTCCTGCGCTCCCTTGACTGCAATCTCGAAGACTTTCCTTGCAAATTCGGTCTGCACAGCGAGGTTATCCTGAATCTTGCCGAGCGGCTGGTAGCCACGGGCCAGGTTCGCTGCTTCCCGTAACCCCGCTTCGAGCACCTCACGTTGCTTCTCCGCCACCGATTGAGCGCCTTGCGCCGCCACCCGGGCGCTCTGGCTGAGGGCGTCGATGTTCTTCTTCTGGGCCTCGATCAGCTTTTCGACGTCCAGCTTCGGCAAGCCGAGATCACTGCCGAACTTCCTCAGCATTTCGATGTAAGAGATGGTGTCCTGGGCCATGGTATCCTCCCTTTGGTTTTGCTGGACTTGAGTTCAGTGATGCGGGCGGTCCTATATTGGAAACAGACGCCTGGCTTGACTGACCGCTCGCGATAGCAGACCGGATTGCGGCTCGAGACTGGCGCCTTCGCCGGCCAGAAATTCCTCGATGATAGCCGCGGTTTCCGCCGGCCGCGTCACCATGAAGAGGTGTCCGTCATCAATCATCCGAAGCTGAGCGTTCGGAATAAGAAGCGCCAGGATGCGGCCGTTGATCGAAGGAACCAGCGGGTCATCACTTCCCATCAGGATCAGCGTCGGTTGCGGCAGCGACCAAAGCCACGGCAAACTCGTCCATCCGGTCATGGCAAGAAGCTGATAAAGATACCCGACATTGTGTGCACCCCGCATCGCGCTCGCGTGGGCACCGATCAATGAGGGATTTTTGCGAAAATTGCCGCCGTAGATCTCGGGAGCAACTTTCTTCATGTAGTCCTTGTCCGTATACCGCCGCGGCGTCGCCATTTTCCACAGCACTGAAGGAGCCGCGGGCACCATGATGGCGCCCGGCGAGGTCGCAGCCAGCACCAGCCGCCGGCACAATCTCGGATATTGATGCGCTAATTGCTGGGCGACGCCGCCACCCCAGGAGACGCCGGCCACATCGATCTCGCTGTAGCCGAGCTTGGCAACCAGATCGGCGGCAAGCCGCGCCAGCGTCGATGGCCGGTATGGAAGCGACGGCGGGGGAGAGCCACCGACCCCGGGCACGTCGAAGATGATCCCCGTCGTATGTGTGAGCGCTTCAAGGAAGGGTTTTGCCAGCTCCCAGTTGGCGCCAATTCCATTGAACAACAGCAGCGGGGGCTGATCGCCGGTACCATGCCTTATCGCGACCTGAAGCGATTGCCCGCCGAGCAAGATTTGACGCACCTCGATGTCGCCTGGCTTCGCGGCTCCCGCAACTCCTTGGGGACCGGTTCGATCCCCCATTCGCGCGATCTCCACTGGTGGGGCTATCAGTCAAAGACGTAAGTCCCTGGGGCTGAAGCGATAACTGGATGGCGTGCGCTGCCGAGTGACGTAGGCGCTGCGATTTCTTCCCCGGAGCGCGCGTGGAGCCAATCGCGCCAATCGAGCCACCAGCTTCCTTTGCGTTTCTCGGCCGCGGTGAGGAACGCATCCGGCCCCCCCGGATCGACCGGTCCGATCGCAAATGACGCTTTCGGGTTGGTCGGCGGGTTGAGGAGGCTCTGAAGGTGCCCGCTGTTCGACAGCACGAAAGTAGTGCCTTCGCCCATGATCTGAGCCGTCTTGTAAACGCCCTTCCACGGCGTGATGTGATCAGTCACCCCCGCAACGACATAGCTGTCGGCCTTGACCTTGCTCATGTCGATGGTCTTTTCGTTCAGCGTTAGCTTGCGGGAATTGACGAACGGATTGGAGAAATAGAGGTCGAGGTAGTCGCCGTGCAGGCGAGCCGGAAGCCGGGTCGTATCGGCATTCCAGTAGAGAATATCGAATGCCGGCGGCTGGTTGCCGAGCAGATAGTTGTTCACCCAATAGTTCCAGATCAGGTCGTTGGGCCGCATCCAGGCAAACATCCGCGCCAGATCCTGGCCATCGACGATGCCGCGCAGACGGGAGGCCTCCTTGGCCGCGCGCATCGTCTCCGGCGTGATCAGACAACCGAAGGCGCTGTCGTCAGCGGAATTAGGATCGAGCAGACACACTGCCAATACCATGTTCCTAATCTTTTTCGTTGCGCTGCCGAGCGTTGCGAAGTAGGCCGTCGACGTGATACCCCCCGAGCAAGATCCCATCATCGAGATGTCGTCGCTCCCCGCAACTTCGCGCGCGGCGTCAACGGCTTCATCAAGCGCGGCCACATAAGTGTCCAGGCCCCACTCACGGTGGGCCGCGGTCGGATTGCGCCAGCTCACGGCGAACGTCTGAATCCCGCTCTCGAGCAGGAAGCGGACCATGCTTTTGTCCGCCGAGAGATCGAGCGCATAGTATTTGTTGATCTGTGGCGGCGTGACAACCAACGGTCGCTTCCAGACCTTCGCCGTCGTTGGCGCATACTGGATCAGCTCAAGGAGTTCGTTACGGAAGATGACCGCGCCAGGTGTCGTCGCGAGATTCTCTGCCGACCTTGAAGGCGCTCGTGTCCACCATGGATGGCATCCCGCCGTTCCTGGTCAAATCCTCGAAATAGTTCTTCAGTCCGTGCCACAGGCTTTGGCCGCCGGTATCGACGAACTTGCGCACAGCCGCCGGATTGCTGAGAATCGAATTGGTCGGAGCGACGGCATCGACCAGAATTTCCGTGATTAAACGCGCTCGCGCCTTGTCGATTGGGCTGAGGCTCGTCTTGTCGACGAACCCGTTGAGCGCCTCGCCCCAGGCAAGATATGCCTTGAGCAACCCGCTGTGCAGTCCGCTCTCCTTCCATGTCGGATCGGAAAACCGCCGGTCGCCCGCCTTCGGCGCGCGCTCGGACTTGCCGCCGACGATGGCCCCCAGTTCGCCCAGGAATAACAACCATTGCTCAGCCGCGACCTTCGGCTGGTTGACGACCGCTTTAAGGAGGACGTCTGCGCTGTCGACGAAATCCTGGCCACGGAGGCCGACAAGCGGGTTGAGCGCCAATGTATTTCGGGAAGCTTGCTCGGATATGCCGTCGGACGACGGCATCTGGACGCGATTTTCGGGTATTCATGACTTTTGTACTCCGTCCACGGGAATCAGAAGCGCGAGAGTTTCGGCAATCAGGGCGGGCTTCTGCAGATCCCTCCACTTCCAGCGTGTTCTGCGTCTTCATGATCACCTGTCCGCCGTCCCTGCGCTCAACGCCGGCAAGAACGACGCGCAGCCGCACGCGGGCGCCCGCAGGCACCGGTGCAAGGAAGCGAACCTTGTCGATCCCGTAATTCAGGCCGGCCGCGGCATCTCTGGGGATGACACCGATCTGCATGGCAAGGGGCGCGACCATAGCAAGCGTCAGGTAGCCGTGCGCGACCGGGCCACGAAAAGGGCTCTCCCGCTTCGCGCGCTCAACATCGACATGAATCCACTGACGATCGCCTGTGCAGGACGCAAACGTATCGATGCGTGCCTGGTCGATGGCCACCCAATCGGAGACACCAAGCTCCTGCCCGATCCGTCCGTCCAAGCCAGCCAGTGTAAGTTCACTCACGCGTGCCTCCCTGAAATTCGACCCCCAAGAAGGTCAAACAGCTATTGTCGCCTTATTTCTTTGCGCAGTTATTGTCTGATCGAAGGCTTCCGCCTCGCCGAGTCATTTCTACGGAACGAGATCTGGTTTCTTAGGAAAAGCCTGGTCACGCAATTCGCGCCGTAGGATTTTGCCAACGTTTGACTTCGGCAGCGCATCCATGAACTGCACGATCTTTGGCGTCTTGTACGCCGTCATTTCCTTACGGCAGTGCGTTACAAGGTCCTCATTTGTCAGCGTAGCGTTTGGCGCCTTGACGACAAACAGTTTGACCGCTTCACCGGTCTTGTCGTCGGGCACGCCGATGCAGGCGCATTCCATAACGCCCGGGCATGCTGTCGCCACGGCTTCGACTTCGTTCGGGTAGACGTTGAAGCCGGAGACGATGATCATGTCCTTCTTTCGGTCGACGATCTTCAGAAAGCCCTTGTCGTCGAATACGCCGACATCGCCGGTGCGGAAGTAGCCGTCGGCGGTGAACGCCGCAGCATTGGCTTCCGGCTTTTCCCAATAGCCGCTCATGACCTGCGGTCCCTTGGCGCAGATTTCGCCAGCCTCGCCGATTGCGACCTCACGGCCGTCATCATCCAAAAGCTTGATGTCGGTTGACGGCATCGGCAATCCCGTGGTCCCAGAGAATTCCGTCAGGTACATCGGATTGAATGACAGCACGGGGCTGGTTTCCGAAAGGCCATAGCCCTCACGGATGATTTGACCGGTGATCTCCCGCCACTTTGCAGATGTAGCGGCGATCACTGCGGCACCGCCGCCGCCTGACAAGCGAAGATTAGAGAAGTCCACCTCTGTGATTTTCGGGTGCGCGACCAGCCCCGCATACAGCGTGTTGACGCCCATGAAGACGGTAGGTTTGGCCTGTTTCAGACGTTTGGATAAAGCCGTCCATGTCGCGCGGGTTGGCGACCAGCCAATTGTCCGCGCCGACCGAAAAATAGGTGATGAAATTCACCATCAGCGCGAAGATGTGATAGAGCGGAATTGCAGTGACGATCACGTCGTCAGCGGAAGGCGGTGCGCTGCCCATCGCGGCCTTGAACTGCTCGGTATTGGCGACCAGGTTGCGATGCGACAGCGACGGCGCCTTTGGAGAGCCCGGTCGTTCCGCCGGTATATTGCAGGAACAACAGATCGTCGCCGTTCAGATCCACCGGATCGAAGGCGAGCTTGGCACCCTCGGCAAGAGCGTCGGCAAATGCAAGGGCGCCACTCAACCGCGGATCCACCGGCGGGCTGGGAAGATTGGCCGCACTGCCGTCTCCAGGCCCGACCGTGATGACGGTCTCAAGCGGGGTCGAGGCCATGACCTCCGCCACCGTCGCCGAGGATCCTGCGAACACCACCATAACCTTGACGCCGGCGTCCTTGAGTTGGTATTCAAGTTCACGCGGCGTATACAGCGGATTGACATTGACCTGCGCGGCGCCGGCCCGAATGATGCCAAGGAAGGCTATCGGAAATGCAAGCAGATTGGGCATCATCACCGCGATGCGATCGCCCTTCTTCACGCCGAGCTTTTTCTGCAGATAGGCCGCGAAATTCCGCGACTGCCGATCGACGTCGGCGTAGGTCAAGGTCTGTCCGAAGGATCTGAATGCAGGCTTGTCTGCGTAGTTCTTCATCGCCACTTCGAGCATATGAACGACCGAGCGGTGCGCGTTCGGGTTAATTTGAGCGGGGATGCCGCATTCACGGTATGTTGCAAGCCATGGTCTGTGCGTCATCTCGAAACCCTTTCATGAAACACCTGGTCGTCGATCGATATCGACCCCATCACTGAAAATGCCAGCCATCGATTCCCGAGGAAGCTCGTGGGGCTTTAGGCATCCTCGCGAATCATGTCGGCGGCTCGTTCCCCGATCATGATCGCCGGCGCATTGGTATTACCCCCTACCACCGTAGGCATGATCGAGGCATCCGCTACTCGCAGACAGTCGATGCCCTTGACCCGCAGACGGGCATCGACCACCGCCATCGGATCGCTCTGTGGGCCCATCTTGCAAGTTCCGACCGGGTGGTACTGAGTATCAGCACGGTTACGAATATCTCTTTCCATACCGGCGGGATCGTCGATTTGCGTCGGGTACAGCATCTTGCCGCGCATCGAATTGAACGGTTTGGATTCGATGATGCGCTGCTGAACTTGCGCTCCCTTGATCAACAGCTTCATATCTCGTTCGTCGGACAAGAATTGCGGATCGATTATAGGCGTATCGCGCGGATCGTTGCTGTTCAGCCTCACAGTCCCTCGGCTATAGGGTCGCAACACTTCGACATGGCATGAAATGCCATGACCCATGTGGAGCTTGCGTGCATGATCGTCGACGAGGGCGATTACGAACACCAATTGCAGATCGGGCACCAAGACATCTGGCGATGACCGAAAAAACGCACCGGCAGTGGCATAGGTGGTGGTGATGAGGCCGGAACGTTTGTTCCTCCATTCGAACATCGCGCTTGTGATCTTTGCAGCCCCTCGGAGCGACGCACCAACCGTTTCGGTGTTGCTGGGCACGCGCCACGATTGAACATAGTCGATGTGATCCTGGAGATTTTTTCCCACGCCCGGAAGTTCGTTGACAACATGAACTCCAATCTTTTTCAAATCTTCTCCGGCGCCAATGCCAGAAAGTTGAAGTAGTTGCGGCGAACCAAAAGCGCCGCCCGCCAGGATCACCTCTCGTCGAGCTCGCACCTCCTTCGACTCGCCCCCTTGGTAGTAAGACACGCCGCATGCACGACGATTTTCGGTCACTACCTTTGCCGAGACGGCATGGGTCAAAACCTCAAGATTTTTGCGCGACAGGTTCGGGGTGAGATACGCTTTGGCAGCGCTGCAGCGTTCGCCGTCCTTGTGGGTGACCTGGTATTCGAAGGCCCCCTCTTGCTCCCCCCCGTTGTAGTCAGGATTTAGCCGAATTTGACGCAGGGCTGCGGCCTCGAGGAACAGTTTGGTGCATGGGCTCTCGTGACGCGGATAGGTAACGTTCAATGGGCCGCCCTGCCCGTGGAAATTATCTTTGAACTGTTCGTTGTTCTCAGAACGTTTAAACAGCGGCAACACATCATTATAGGACCAGCCTGGATTCCCCAGCGATGCCCAGTGGTCGTAATCCCACTTGTTTCCTCGCACATAAAGCATCGCATTGATCGAGCTCGAGCCACCAAGGGTCTTGCCGCGCGGTTGATATCCACGGCGGCCATTGAGGCCGGCCTGCGGCACCGTTTGGTACGCATAGTTATTGATCTTGGTTGGCACCATCGCGACGACGCCCGCCGGCGCATGAATTAGGACGCTCTTGTCCCGCCCGCCGGCTTCCAGCAGACAGACCGTGACCTTTGGATCCTCGGTAAGGCGAGAGGCCAACACGCACCCGGCAGAGCCTGCACCGACCACGATATAGTCGAATTCTCGATCGCTCATGGGAAACCCTCGATAGGTCGGGTGATGGGTCTTTATTTCAGCGAGCGATCACCCGTTCCAAGGAACATCCTTAGCGACAACTGCTGAGCAAGATTGCCGTAGGGAGGATAGAAAAGGCTGATAGGAAAGAAACGGTGACGCTTGAACACGGTCTTGGCGTGCGACAGTTCGCGGAAGCCTTCCACCCCGTGATAGGTACCCATGCCGGAATTGCCTACGCCACCAAAGGGCGCGTCGTGGTTTACGACATGCCATCCCCAGTCGTTCACAGTCACGCCGCCCGCGTGGGTACGGCGCAACAACGATTGGCGTTCGGCGGCGTCATGGCTGAAGCAATACATTGCAAGCGGGCGGTTGCCGGCATTCACGAACCGGATAGCGTCCTCGAAACTGTCGTAGGGTACCACCGGCAGAATCGGACCGAAGAGTTCTTCGTTCATGATCCGCATTCCAGAAGTGCAATCGGTGACGATGTGAAGCGGCATCTGCCGACTGTTGCGGCTGACATCATAGTTTGCGCAGGGCACAACCGTGGCGCCCTTTTCGCGAGCGTCCGCCAACAACCCGCTGACGCGGGCGCAGTGACGGTCGTTCACGATCCAGGAATAGTCGGGACTGTCAGTGACATCGGAACCAAACATCTTGAGGAAGCATGATTTTACTGCGGTGACGAAATCGCCGACGCTCTCGCGAGGTACCAGCGCATAGTCGGGTGAAACACAAATCTGTCCGCAATTGGTCGTCTTGCCGTGGGTGATCCGCTTGGCTGCATCGGCCAGTGGATAGTCGCGCATAACAATGGCCGGCGATTTTCCACCCAGTTCCAACGTTACTGGCGTCAGATTTTCCGAAGCGGTTCGCATGACAATCTTGCCGACGTTGGGCGAGCCCGTGAAAACAATATGATCGAAGGGCAGCGAAGTGAAAACGTTGGGGTCAGTCAGTTCTTCTCCCGTCACCGCTACTTCATCCTCTTGGAAGATTTCGCCAAGCAAGCGCGCCAACGCAGCGTTGGTGGCCGGCGTGATCTCTGACATTTTAATCATCACTCGATTGCCTGCCGCCAGAGCCGCGATGAGGGGACCGACAGCGAGATAAATCGGAAAATTCCAGGGCACGATGACGCCGACAATGCCTTTCGGCTGATAGGTTACCGACAGACTGTTGGTGAGAAACAGCAACTCGGTCGCACGCCTGTTCGGCTTCATCCAGCGTTTGAGATGAGCTATGGCGTGGTTGGCCTCAAGCATTGATCCGAGCAAGTCGAGCATTTTCGACTTCAGTCGGTGCTCGAAAGCCAAAATCCTTGCTCATGGCGTCGGCCAGCACATCCTGATAACGGCTGATCTGCCGTTCGAGCGCCTTGATTTTCTCGGCGCCGGTCGGCCAACGGGTAGGGATCAGCCGCGAAAGCCGCGCGCTGCGATGCAAACACCTTCCTGACGCGAAGGGCGGCACCGTCCATGGAGTTTCCGGACAAATTCATCCAAGCACTCCTCCCGCGGA
>CAVUYV010000039.1:0-69582 GCA_963745785.1 uncultured Alphaproteobacteria bacterium
CGGTGCCGACTGCCGACCGCGCGTTTGAATTCGGCGGCGATTTGTGTCACGTCGCCCACGCTCACGGGCGCATCAACGGAACCCACATGGACTAAGCGACCAGTTTTTATACCGTGCAGCCACGAGTACCCGTGCAGCGGAGTCGGCGTTAGCGAGTTTCAAGATGAATTCGACATAGGCGCGTTGGCGCGCCACAGCCTGAGCGCTGTTGCCCTCACCAAACTCTGATCCGGCCCACAATTGACGCTCGTACTTGCCCAAGTTTTGCACGACGAAGGGTCGAACGTCAGGTATCGAGAGCAGCCGTTTGCGGGTAGTGTGAATGGCGAACCGACCAAGGTCGCACGCGATCCATCGGCGACCCAACTTTTCTGCGACTGCCCCTGTAGTGCCACTGCCGCAAAAGCAATCCAAAACGAGGTCGCCAGGATTTGATGATGTATTTAAGATACGCTCCAGCAGACGCTCAGGCTTCTGAGTTGCGTACCCGAGTGCTTCATGTGCTTGGGAGTTTATGGCGCAATATCTGTCCACAAGTTCTGCGCAATCTGCCCGGGCGATTCGTCCAAGTATCGCTTTAGTCGGATTCGGCCGTTCTTATTCTGCGGAAAATACAGCCGCCCTTGACCGTCTAACTCTTGCATGCGGTCTTTGGTGAACGCCCAGCCGTTCTTGTGTGGCTTGTACCCCTTGTAATCATAGATGAGGTTCGGACGATAACCGGGGTTGCGCAAGTCAGATGTCGTCCAACGGCGACCATCCGGGTCTCGCCCTGTGAAGTGACTTTCGATGTAAGCATCGTCGAATGGGACATACTGCTGATTCCAGGTCCAGTCGTCTGACTTTGTGTAGAAGAAGATCGACTCCCAAATCTCACCGAATGATTTGCTGACATTTCCGTGGGATGACGTTCTCTTCCAGCAGATTTCTGTTCGTCGCGATTGCGGGCCAAAAACTTCGTCCAGGACCACTCGAACCAAATTACCTATATCTGGTTCTACATGGACATAGATGCTGCCAGTCTCGTGCAATAGTTCATGGAGCAGGATTGCCGATTCGTAAAACCATTGCAGGTAGGATTCAACTCCTCGGCCTCACGTATCGCGATATGCCTTGTGCTCGATAATGCTTGCTTCTTTTGTGAACGTAAACAATTCTTCGTTCGGCATATCGGGATCATCTGGTACTTTCGCCGTAAACGAGAAATCAGCGCCGGTGTCGAAGGGCGGATCGATGTAGATGAGGTCTACCTTGCCAGCTAATTCAGACAGCAGCGAAGGCAAAACATATTTCTTGTCTCCCCAGATTAGTCGGTTGCGCCACTGCTCCTCGCGAAAGCCTAGCCCAAATTGCAGACTGCGTTGACGGTCCTGCGTAGACTCGTTGACTGTCTCGATCGTCTGAAATGGCAGCGCCACACGCAACGGCGCGACCCGCCTACCGGCTGCATCGTGCTTCCCCTCCCAAACTAGTTCCGCGCGGGCGGCCCGGCGTTGCGCGCTCGCGACTCCATTGCTCGGAGCCGCTGTGGCCGCCTTCTTTGGTGTCTTTTCCATTGGTGGTGAATTCCTGCCCGATTCTTGTTCATGGTAGACGATCAGCGCTGTTGCTTCGAGAACGCTCGTCATCCACCGCTGCCCTAAACCTCGCTTGGGTTGCTCGGCGTGAACAGCGCCACCAGAGCTATACTAACTCGGCACGAGAGAACAGAGACCAATTGCTAGAATGTTTTGATAATTGCGGTTCGTAACCTGGATAGAATTCCCGGCTCAGCACCAGCGCGCGTAACTGTGCAAATATTGCGACCGACAGCCGGCTGATTTTGCCCGACGGGCAAATCACTTCTGATTTTCAGAAATCATGTCAAGCCCCTTTTTCAAAAATATTTCTGTTTTCTCCCGACCCAAATCAGATGCATATCCAGGACGTCCCGTCCCTCAGAGGGGCCTGCGCACGTTACGGACGTGGGGCGGGATGCGGTGGACGCGGGCGGCACGTGTGACGAACGGTGCCGACGCGTACGGTGAAGTCGTGTCGTTCTGACGCCCCAATCGTTGGCGTCAAGTCTGCGAGAAGAAGCGCAGGCGACGGTGTCAAAAAGCGTGGTCACCGGGGAGAGCGCGAAGTAAGCCGTAAAACCATTGCGCGGGGAATGCCGGGTCGTTCCGGTGTGACCGTGGTGACTATGCTCGTGTGTTTGTTTTTTTACACACGAGGCTGCGGGTGCATCGTGCGCCCGGCATTCCCTGCGCCCTCTGATTTCTCAAGGCGCGAAAAGTTCATGCACAGCTCGGGCGGATTGCCGCCGCGAGATCGCGGAGTCGTATTTTGAAATTAGACGCCGTCATTGCGAGGAGCAACTTGTCCGCCGTAGCTCAACGAGCGAAGGCGGAAGCGACGAAGCCATCCACTCTTCCTTTGTGTGGCGAGATGGATTGCTTCGCTTCGCTCGCAATGACGGCCTTTAGCCCCTCACGCCGTCTTTGCCGCCTTCAACCCGAGCCGCGCCTCGACCGCCGTCGCGCATCATGAATTTCTGGATCTTGCCGGTAACCGTCATCGGAAATTCGTCGACGAATTCGATATAGCGCGGGATCTTGTTGTGCGCGATCTGGCCCTGGCAGAAGCCGCGGACCTCCTCGGCCGTCAGCGTCTCGCCGGATCGCGTCCTGATCCAGGCGCAGAGCTCCTCGCCGTAGCGGTCGTCGGCGACGCCGAAAATCTGTACGTCCTGGATCTTGGGATGGCGGTAGAGAAATTCCTCGATCTCGCGCGGGTAGAGGTTTTCGCCGCCGCGGATCACCATGTCCTTGATGCGGCCGACGATGTTGCAATAACCGTCCTGATCGATGGTGGCGATATCGCCGGTGTGCATCCAGCCGTTGGCATCGAGCACCTCGGCGGTCTTCTCGGCCTCGTCCCAATAGCCCAGCATGACGCTGTAGCCGCGGGTACACAATTCGCCGGGTTCGCCGCGGGGCACGACGCGGCCCTCGAGGTCGACGACCTTGACCTCGACATGCGGATGAATGCGCCCGACGGTGGACACCCGCCGCTCCAGCGGATCGTCGGTGGCGCTCTGGAAGCTGACCGGGCTGGTCTCGGTCATGCCGTAGCCGATCGTCACCTCGCGCATGTTCATCTCTTGGTTGACGCGCCGCATCACCTCGATCGGGCAAGGCGCGCCGGCCATCATGCCGGTCCGCAGCGACGACAGATCGAATTTGGCGAAGTCTGGGATGGTCGAGTTCGGCGATGAACATCGTCGGCACGCCGTAGAGCGTCGTGCATTTCTCCCGCGCGATGGTCTCAAGCGTCGCCAGGGGATCGAATCCTTCGCCGGGATAGACCATGGTTGCGCCCGAGGTGAGCGACGCGAGATTGCCGATCACCATGCCGAAGCAGTGATAGAGCGGAACCGGGATGCAGATGCGGTCTTGTTCGGTCAGCCGCATGGTGCGGCCGATGAAATAGCCGTTGTTGAGGATATTGTGATGCGTCAGCGTGACGCCCTTGGGCGATCCGGTGGTGCCGCTGGTGAACTGGATATTGACGGCATCGTCGAACTGCAACGTGCTGGCGAGCGCGGCGAGCGCGTCGCGGTGGCGTCCACCGCCCATCCGCGTCACGTCTTCGAACGCAATCGCACCGGGGCAAGTCGGCTCGCCGATCTGGATCACCGCGCGCAGCTGCGGCAGCCGCGCCGCGTGCAGATCGCCTGGTTGTGCCTTGGCGAGCTCGGGCATCAGCGTGTTCAGCATCTCCATATAGTTGGAAGTCTTGAACGCGGTTGCCGTGACGATCGCGGCGCAGCCGACCTTGGCAAGGGCAAATTCGAGTTCGCTCAGGCGATAGGCGGGATTGATGGTAACAAGAATGAGCCCGGCCTTGGCGGCGGCAAACTGCGTCAGCGTCCATTCCGGGCGGTTGAGCGACCAGATGCCGATCCGTGCGCCGCGTTCGAGGCCGAGGGCGAGAAAGCCCGCGGCCAGCGCATCGACCCGCTCGGCCAATTCTTTCCAGGTCCATCTGACGCCGTGGCTCGGCGAAACCAGCGCCTCGCGATCGGCCCAGCGCCGTGCTGCCCGGTCGAGGCTGCGCCCGATGGTGTCGCCCAACAGCGGCGCATCGGCGACGCCGCAAACATAGCTCGCGGTTGGTTCGGTCATCTTGCCACACCCTTCGTTGTCATCGCCCGCGAAGGCGGGCGATCCAGTATTCCAGAGGCATCAGTGATAGCATCGAGAAGCCGCGGCGTACTGGATCCCCCGCATGCGCGGGGGATGACGATTTGTGGGTGGGTCGGACAGCGTGCCGACAGTTCACGATCACGCCGCCTTTTGGCCGGTGGCATCGAGCCCGGCATAGACGCCGCGCTCGAAGCCCGCGAAGGCTTCCAGGCAATGCTTGTCCACGAACGGCAACAGCTGCATCAGGATCACGCCGCTGACGTCGCGCGCGGGATCGATCCAGAAATAGGTGTTGGCGAGCCCTGCCCAGGCGAGACTGCCGGGGCTGCGGCCTTCCGGGGTCTTGGCGGTGTTGATCAGGAAAGAGAGCCCCCATTTCTTGGCCATGTCCGGATAGAGATCGACATCATTGGTGAAGGCCGGCAGCGCCGAGTTCATCTTGGTCATGTTGAGCTCGCCGATGTGGTTCTGGCCCATCGACGCGACTGTCTCGGGTTTGAGCACCTGGTTGCCGTTGCCGCGACCCTTGTTGAGGATCATCCGGGTGAACTTGATGTAATCGCCCGCGGTGCCGTAGAGCCCGCCGCCACCCATGTGAAATTCCGGGTCCTGCTCGAGTTCGAACGGAATGGCCGTTATCGATCCGTCCGGTCCTCGCGCATGCATGCCGACCAGGCGTTTGCGTTGCGATTGCCCGATTCTGAAGCCGGTGTCGGACATGGCCAGCGGCGTCAACAGATGGTCGCGCAGGTAAGCGTCGAGCCGCTTGCCGCTCACGGCCTCGATCGCCTTGCCGACGAAATCGATATTGGTGCCGTATTCCCAGCGCGTGCCGGGATCGGACATGATCGGCGTCTTCAGCGCGTCGTTCTTGCAGGTGGTGATGCCTGGCAGTCCGGTTTTCTCCAGATATTTCACCATGTCGGCGTTCCACAGGTCGTAGCAGAAACCGGCGGTGTGGGTCATGAGATGACGCAACGTGATCGGATTTTTCGCAGGCCGGAGCTTCGGTTCGCCCTGGGCATCGAAGCCTTCGAGCACTTTCGGCGCGGCGAGATCGGGCAGCACGTTGGCGATCGGCGCGTCGAGCGAGAGCTTGCCTTGCTCGACCAGTTGCATCGCGCCGGCCGCCGTGATCGCCTTGGTCATCGAGGCGATCCAGAACACGCTGTCGAGCGTCATGGCGTCGTCTTTGGACAGGTCGCGTTTGCCGTACGCGCCCTGATAGATGACCTCCTTGCTGTTCGCGGCCATTGCGACCACGCCGGGAAGCTCCTTGGCGTCGCTTTTCTGACGCAAGAGCTGATCGATCTGAGCTTGATTTTGCATGGGGTGACCTCCCGTTTATCTTTTTAAGAGGGCCGATCTTCCTCCCAGCCGCCCCTTCCGGCAAGCGTCAATGGCTTGTTGCGGCGGAGCGGCGGCGATGGCTGCCGAACCCGAGGTCAGGCCCGGCGAACGCGGCTGAACTGCAACACTTGCCGTCAATCTGCGGTGGATTGGCCTGCCTGGTCGGTGACCCCCGGCCAGTTCGCGATATGTTGATTCCGATAGCAGCACCAGGAACGATTTTTGTAGTAAGACGTTCAGATCGCGGCACAAATCGACGCCGCCGGACCGGATTTTGAAATTGATTGCGCCTTTCGAGGCCGTGGGAGAACGATAATGATTTCAACCTGGAGCGAATGGAAACGATATCCCCGGGCCGGGCGTGGCGAAAATATCGAGGCGCCGATCACCCCTGGCATCTACGAAGTCCGTTTTGCCGCAACCGGTGCGCTGCATTCGTTCGGCGCGGTCGATAATGTCGCCCAGGCTCTGTCGCAGCTGACGGTCGCCGCCAAATCGTGGTTCGGGCGGCGCGAACCGGCTGAAATGCCCGACCTCGAATATCGCACCTGTGCGACCTCTTCGAAGGCGGCCGCCAGGGCCGCGGCGGAGCGCATGATCGGCCGCCGCGAAACCTATATGAGCGGCGCCGCCTGATTTGAGGCGTCATTCCGGGGCGATGCATCCCGGCCTGTTTGAGCCTATATTAGGCGTCGAACAACGTCCCAAGAAACATTCGAGGAGCACGCCATGTCCCAGACCGCCGCCGCACGCCCTTCGCAAGCTTCCGCGCCATCGCTACGCGACCGTCTGAAGGATCCGTCGCTGCTGCGCGACCGCTGCTACATCGATGGCGCATGGCTAGGGACGCCGGCCAACCCCGTGACCAATCCGGTCAATGGCGTCGAGCTTGCAAAGGTGCCGAAGATGAGCACGGCGGAAGCAACGCAAGCCGTCGAAGCCGCCGAGCGCGCGTTTCCGGCCTGGGCCAAGCTCACCGCCAAGCAGCGCTCCAATATTCTGCGCAAATGGTTCGAGCTGATTATCGCCAATCGCGAAGACCTTGCCCTGATCCTCACTTCGGAGCAGGGCAAGCCGCTGGCGGAGGCGCTGGGCGAGGTCGATATCGGCGGCGCCTATGTCGAGTTCTTCGCTGAAGAAGCCCGCCGCGTCTATGGCGAGACCATTCCGACGCAGCGGCCGGACGCGCGGCTGCTCGCGATCAAGCAGCCGATCGGCGTTTGCGGCGCGATCACGCCGTGGAATTTTCCGTGTTCGATGATCACCCGCAAAGTGTCGCCGGCGCTCGCCGCCGGTTGCACCGTGGTGCTCAAGCCTGCCAATGAAACGCCGCTGACCGCGCTGGCGCTGGTGGCGCTGGCGGAAAAGGCCGGCGTGCCCAAGGGCGTATTCAATATCCTCACCGGCAATTCGTCGGCGATCGGCAAGGTGTTGTGCGAACATCCCGCCGTGCGTTTCGTCGGCTTCACCGGATCGACCGAAGTCGGCAAGATTCTCTATCAGCAGGCGTCCGTCGGGGTGAAGAAGCTCGGCCTGGAGCTCGGCGGCAATGCGCCGTTCGTGGTGTTCGACGACGCCGATATCGACGCCGCGGTGGAGGGCGCCATCGTCTCGAAATACCGCAACATGGGCCAGACCTGCGTCTGCGCCAACCGCATCTACGCGCAGGACAAGATCTACGATCAATTCGTCGAAAAACTCTCGAACAAGGTTGCCGCCATGAAGATCGGCGACGGCACCGAACAAGGCGTGACCCAGGGCCCGCTGATCAATATGGCGGCGGTCGACAAGGTCGAAAAGCACATCGCGGACGCGGTCAAGCACGGCGCCAGGATCGTCACCGGGGGAAAACGCCATTCGCTCGGCGGCACCTTCTTCGAGCCGACGGTGTTGGCCAATGTTGCGCCCGATGCGCTGGTGTCGCACGAGGAAACCTTTGGGCCCCTGGCGCCGGTGTTCCGTTTCAAGGACGAGGCCGACGTGATCGCGATGTGCAACAATTCGCCGTTCGGGCTCGCCTCCTATTTCTATTCGCGGGATCTCGGCCGGGTCTGGCGGGTCGCCGAAGCTCTGGAATCCGGCATGGTCGGCGTCAACACCGGATTGATAACGACCGAGGTGGCGCCGTTCGGCGGCGTCAAGGAAAGCGGCCTGGGGCGCGAGGGCTCGCACCACGGCATGGAAGAATATGTCGAGATCAAATATGTGATGATGGCGGGGGTGTAGCCGCAAACGGCGCCCTCATCCTGAGGAGCGCGCTCTTGGCGCGCATCTCGAAGGATGGCCACGGCAACAGTGCGCGGCGTCATGGTTCGAGACGCGCAAAGACGCGCTCCTCACCATGAGGGGTCGCTACCTCCGCAGCACCGCGATCATGCGATTGGCGAAGGTCAGGCGCTCGGCCATCACCGAGACGAAATAGGTCAACAGCTTCTGGCTGAGCGCCGGGTCCTCGGCCTTGATGGCTTCGAACTGCTCGGCGCTCAGCACGTAGAGAATGCTCGCGACTTCGGCCTGGATGGTTGCGCTGCGCGGCGCATGTGAGACCAGCCCCATCTCGCCGATCGTTGTGTAACGGCCCAGGCTTCTCACCCGTGTGGTGCGGCCTTCTTCCGCCGGAATCATGATGCCGACGCGGCCGTCCAGAATGAAGTGCATGGAATCGGCGGCCTCGCCGGCGCTGACGATGGTGTCGCCGGCGTCGACCTCGATGCGCTGGCAGCGATGGATCAACTGCGCAGCGTCACGCTCGGTCCCGAGAATCTGGGTGAACCAGTCGCGCAAGGACGCTTCTTCCTGTTCGAGGCCTTGATGTCGCGCAATGATCTCGTTCTCGCACCACTCCAGCGCATGATCCAGTTCGGCTACGATGCTCACCTCCTTCGAGATGAATTCGCTCGATCGCAAGGCTTTTTCAGCCGCCGGCGGAAGATGCGCCAGTACCAGGTTGACGCCCCGATCCTGGGCGCTCCGCTTGATCTGCGCGAAACTGTAGGCCGCCGACGAATCGATGCCGGTGACAAGCTTGAAGTCGAACACCAAAAAACGGCATTCCGGATGGAGCGCGAGAAGCGCCTTGACGTGCTGATAAAGCCGGTTGGCCGAGCCGAAGAACAGATAACTTTGCAGGTTCAGTCCCTGGATTTCTCCGCCATGCGCGGAAAGTACCGCCTGATCGTTGCGCGAGCGGTCCAGCGAACTGCGATATTCCGAGCCATCAAAGCCATATTTGATTGAATCGATTCTGGCGGCGCTCAGCGCGAATGTGGTGCAGCCGATGACGACGCCGATCAGCACGCCGGCGACAAACCCCCATTGCACGATGATGACGATGATCGCCAGCAACGACAGATATTCGACGACCGACAGCCGCCGCCGCGACTCGACGATCCATTTGTGCAGCTGATCCGCTCCCAGATAGATCAACAGGCCGCCGAGCACGAATTTCGGCATGTAGCCAAGCAGCCTCGGCGCAACGGTCAGCATCAGCGCGGAGACCGCGGCAACCGTGAGGCCGGACAGGCGGCCGGTGCCGCCGCTGCTGAGATTGAGCAGGGAGCGGCTGACCGAAGTGCAGCCGGTATAGCCGCCGAATGCGCCCGACAGGATATTGGCCAGGCCGGTGACGTTCAATTCCCGTTCCAGATTGGCTTCGCGTTGCGAGGCGACCTCGATGCCGGTGGTGTTGAACAATGTGCTTGTCGCTGTCACAAAGATGACGGCGATCACGTTGGCCAACAGGTCGGGCAACGCGTACCAGGGATAGCGGCTGATTTCATGCGGGCTCCATGGCCACGTCAAGGAAACGTGCGGTGGAGGCTCAAAAGTCCAGCCCGCGGCTTGCGCCTCTGCCAGTGAGATGCCGGCAAACCAGAACGCGATGTGTGCGAAGATAATGCCGGCGATAAGGATAACCGGCAGCCCGAACGTGCTGCGGGAGCGGTGCCAGGTCAGATAGAGCACGAGCGCCATCGCGCAGGCTGCCGCCAGTTCGGACAGCGTCACCACGTTTGCGAACCGGTCGAGTGTCGCAAGTTGAAGTCGTTCTCCCGTTATGACGCGAACCGCGCCGAGAAGCAGCAGGCAGCCGACCGCGCCGAGAAATCCGCCGACCACCGGGTAGGGCACATAGCGTATCGCGCGGCCCATTCGCGTCAGCCCGAAACCGCAGAGCACGATGCCGGTGATAATGGTTGAAAGGCCGAGCGTGATCAGAACCGGCGCGAGCTGCGGCGCGGTCGTGCCGGCCACCGCCATACGTTCGACCAGCGAGGAGGCCAATATTCCCGTCACCGCAGCGGTGGAACTCTCCGGACCCGCGACCGCGAACGGCAGCGAGCTTCCGAGTGCGATGACGGTGGCGAGCACAGCCGATGCAATAAAGGTCGTGGCGACGCCGTAGGACAGATAGGGTGACAGCGGGCCGGCGAAGATCAATAGCGAGTAAGACAGTCCGAACGTCACGGTCAGAACGCTGGCGGCGCCGCCGCCGAGAACGTCATTGAGCGCCGCGCGCAGTTTCGGACCGAAACTGACGGATTGACCGATCAGGCGGGGGGTTGTTGTCCCGGACATTGGCTGTCAGTGGTAGACGACGGCAGCGGATCAGGACAGCCATATTTTTATGACGTGCGGGCGCCATGGAGTCCGCGCACGCCGCACGAGGCGATCGCTAGCCTTTCCCGCCATCCCCGCCAAATGAACCATGACGGCCGACGCCGGAGGCAAAGCGGGTCGCGCCGGACAGGGTTTCGCCTGAGGCGATCACCTCGAGCCCGCCCCGCAATTCGTTGGCGATGGCGTCTTCTTCTGACAGGTCCCATTGCCGCAACGCCGACAGCCGGTCGGCGCGCAGGCAGGTTTGCGGGAAGCGGGCGATATCCCGGGCCAGCGCAATCGCGTGGGCGCGCGCTTCGCCCTTGGGTACCAGACGATTGGCGAGACCCATCCGCAGCGCCTCGGGGCCGCCGACCGGACGGCCGGTGAGTATGAGATCGATCGCCTGCGAATGGCCGACCAGCCGCGGCAGCCGGATGGTGCCGAGGTCGATCAGCGGTACGCCAAAACGGCGGCAGAAGATGCCGAAGGTGGCGTCCTCGGCGACCACGCGCATGTCGGCCCACAACGCCAGCTCCATTCCCCCGGCCACGGCAAAACCCTCCACGGCCGCGATCACGGGTTTTGTCAGGCGCAGCCGGCTCGGCCCCATCGGCGCGATTGAATCATGGCCGCCGAGCTCGCGCTTCTTGTTGGGATCGCCAGCCGCCACGGCCTTGAGGTCGGCGCCGGCACAAAAAGTACCGCCGGTGCCGGTAAACACCGCAACCGACGCCTCGGCGTCGGCATCGAAGGCCAAAAACGCATCGAACAGCTTTCGCGCGGTCGCGCCATCGACGGCGTTACGACAATGCGGGCGGTTGATGGAGACGATCGTCACCGGTCCATCGCGTTCGACAAGCACGGTATCGGCATCGGTCATGGCTTCGCTCCCTTACGAATTTCTTGGTCGTCATTCCGGGGCGATGCGAAGCATCGAACCCGGAGTGATACGCTAGACGGCGAGCCCACTGCCCGTAATCCGCCGATAGGCCTCGAGATAGCGCTTGCTGGTGGCGTCCACCACGCTTGCCGGCAACGGCGGCGCCGGCGCCTCGCCGTTCCAGCGGCCGGCGCGGCGCTCGGCGTCGAGATAATCGCGCAGCGGCTGCTTGTCGAAGCTCGGCTGCGGCTGGCCCGGTCGATAGGCATCCGCCGCCCAGAACCGCGAACTGTCGGGCGTCATCACCTCGTCGATCAGGATGATACGGCTATCGTGATCGCTGCCGAATTCGAATTTGGTGTCGGCGATGATGATGCCCTGATCGCGGCTGATTTTCTCGCCGAGCGCATAGATCGCGCGAGTCATGCTCTCCAGCCGGTGCGCGACTTCGTCGCCGAGAATTTCGCGCATCCGCGCGATCGTGATGTTCTCGTCGTGGCCGGTTTCGGCCTTGGTCGCCGGGCTGAAGATCGCGGGCTCCAGTTTCGCGCTTTCGACGAGGCCGGGCGGCAGCTTCTCGCCGGCCAGGGTGCCATGAGCTGCGTATTCTTTCCACGCCGAGCCCGAGAGATAGCCGCGGATCACGCATTCGATCGGAAATACCTCCGTGCGCCGGCACAGCATCGCGCGTCCCAGGATGTCGGCGCGATGATCTCGCAGCGCAGGGACTTGGGCGATGATCGCGTCAGCGTCGGCGCTGATCATGTGATGCGGCACCACGCCCTCGAGCTGCTCGAACCACCAGGCGCTGATCTGGGTCAGCACCGCGCCCTTCATCGGAATGGTCTCGGCCATGACAACGTCGAAGGCGCTGATGCGGTCGGTCGTCACCAGCAGCAGGCGGTCGTCGCCGACGGCGTAGATATCGCGGACCTTGCCGCGCCCGATCCGTGGCAGGGGCAGGTCGCTGGCGCGCATCGCGGTCATGGATCGCACTTTCGAAAGCGGCGGCGGCTCACGCACCCGCGCGACAGAAAACAAGGAGAGAGGGGATAGTTCACTCCGGCAGCGGAATGAACTCGGTCTCGTTGGGGACGTGCGCGAAGCGACCGCTCTTCCAGTCCACCTTGGCCTGCTCGATCCTTTCTTTGGAGGAGGAAACGAAATTCCACCAGATGTGGCGCGGCCCTTCCAGCGCATCGCCGCCGAGAAACATCATCCGCACAGGTTTTGTCGTCTTCACCGTGATGCGGTCGCCGGGCCGGAAGATCAATAGCCGTGGCGCCTCATAGCGGTCGCCTGCGATCTCGACTTCGCCGTCGACCAGGTAGATGGCGCGCTCCTCATGGTCGGGGTCGAGCGGCACGCTGACGCCTTGCTGGGCGGTCACCTCGGTATAAAACCACGGCGACACCATCGCGACCGGCGATTTCACGCCGAACGCGCCGCCGGCGATGATGCGGGCGGTAAAACCGCGGTCTTGCACGGTCGGCAGATCGCTGGCGGCATAATGCTGAAAGGACGGCGCGATCTCCTCGGAGCCGGCGGGCAACGCGATCCAGCTCTGCAAGCCCAGCATCTTCTGGCCGCTCTTTCGCTGCACATCGGGGGTGCGCTCGGAATGCGCGATGCCGCGGCCCGCGGTCATCAGGTTCATGGCACCGGGCTGGATCTCCTGGATGTTGCCCTCGCTGTCGCGGTGCATGATGCTGCCATCGAACAAATAGGTAACGGTGGCGAGCCCGATATGCGGATGCGGGCGGACATCCATGCCCTTGCCGGACATGAACTGCACCGGCCCGAAATGATCGAAGAAGATGAAGGGGCCGACCATCTGGCGCTTGCCGTGCGGCAGCGCCCGGCGCACCTCGAATCCATCGCCGAGGTCGCGGGTGCGCGGCACGATGACCAGTTCGAGCGCGTCGCAGGATTTGGGATCGCCGAGCACGGGATCGTTGGTGGGCATCCAGCTCATGAGGCCTCCGTAATTTTCGTTGATATCATAACAGCAATTGCCCAGCCCCGTCCCAGCGGCGATATATCATCTCACCGTCGCTTGCGCTCTTCACAATGACGGCGGTAAGCACTTGCTTGCCAAATAATTGTGAGGACGGAAACCGATGTTACCCCCGCTCAAACCCGGCGTCACGCTTGCCCAACCGAATGGCCCGGTGATCGAGACGGAGCGTCTCAAACTGCGGCAGTGGTGCGGCGCCGACGTCGCGCCCAACGCCGCGATGCTGTCCGATCCCGGCACCGCGCGATTCATCGCCGCCGATGGCAAGCCCCCCAACAGCGAATTGGCGGGATGGCGCAACGCGGCCGTGATGTCCGGACATTGGGCGCTGCACGGCGCCGGCATGTTTGTGGTCGAGGAAAAATCCAGCTGGAAAATTCGTCGGGCGGGTTGGACCCTGGTTTCCGCCGGGCTGGCCGGGCTTTGAGGTCGGCTGGGGCATCGCCCGCGAGTTTCGCGGCAAGGGCTACGCGCTCGAGGCGGCCCGGGCGTCGATCGACTGGTCGTTTGCGACCTTCGAGCTGGACCGTATCCTCCACTGCATCGACCGCGAAAACACGCCGTCGCAGGCGGTGGCGCAGCGGCTTGGCGCCGAAAAGCAGGGCATGAGATCGACCTGTTCGGTCATGTCGCGGATGTCTGGGTGACCTGCCGCGATCGGTGGACGGCGCAACTCAGAAAGTAAACCGCTGCGCCTATTGCCGTCCGAGGTGGGTCGCGGCTTCGACGCGATCGAATCGCTCAAGCGACAGGATCGCGCTGGCAAGCTCATCGGCGCGGCCGTTCAGCACCGGGCGGGCGAGCGTCAGGAATTTCTGCGCCATCGCCTGCGCGTCAGGGAACGAGTTCGGTTCGCCGGAGGGGTCGGCATGGAGCCGTTCGTGCACGCCGTCTTCGGTTGTGATGCTCACGCGCGCGCCGAACGGATGGCTGCGGCCGACCTCAAGCCGATCGTCCTGCACCACGTCGAACTTGTCGGCGAGCGCATCGATCGTAGCGTCGCCCAGCCTGTCGTAATCGTCCCAGCCGAAGCGGCCCTGATCGAGCGCTACCGCGCCGGTGAAGAACATCGAGAACTGCCCGCCGACGATCGAGGTCGGGTGCCGCTTGGTGGCGGCGTCGCCGGTCAACGTGATGCCGTTGCGATGCAGGCCGATCTCGACGCGTTTGATCTGGTCCGGCGTGAGATTGTGCTCGCGCCGCATCGCGATCAGCGCATCGAGGGCGGCGTGGGTGTAGCGGCAGCTCGGATAGGGTTTTACGCCGATCTTCATGGTCTCGTAGATTTTGCCGAGGCCGGCGACCGCCTTGTCCGGATGGGCGTTGTCGCTGTAGCCGACCAACAGGCCATGCTTGCCCTCGACCGACTCGATTGCGCCGACGAAATCGTTGCGCGCCAGGGTGGCCGCGATCACGCCGTTCATGGCGGCGGCGCCGACCTGGTAGCGCTTGTTCCAGGCGCCGTTGACCAAAAACTGCAACGAGCCCGCGGCCTGGCTGCCGGAGACACCAAACGCCGCGATGATCTGCTCCTTCGACAGCCCGAACAGCTTTGCCGCCGCCGCGGCGGCGCCATAGGTCCCGGCGGTGGCGGTGGGATGGAATCCGCGCGCATAATGCGAGGTCGGATCGAGCGCGTTGCCGAGCCGGCAGCATACCTCGTAGCCGGCGACGATGGCGGTGAGCACGTCGCGGCCGGATGCGCCGGTCAACTCGCCGACCGCGAAAGCGGCCGGCACCACCGGCGCGCTCGCATGCAGCGAGGAATCCGCATGCGTGTCGTCGAAATCAAGGGAATGGCCGAGCGCGCCGTTGAGCAGGGCCGCGACCGCGGGCGTCCAGGTCTTGCTGTCGCCGAACACCGTGGATTCGCCCTTGCCATCGAGCGCGAGCGCTTCGAGCATTTTGAGCAGCGACGGCGTCGATTCCGCGTCGCGCCGCGCGCGGATGGCGCTGCCGAGAAAATCGAGCGTCAATACCTTGGCGCGCTCCAGCACTTCGTGCGGAATGTCTTCGAATTTCAGGTTGGCGACGTAGGCGGCGAGCGTTGCGGTTTCATCGGCCATCGTGTTTCCTCGCTGTTTCTGCACAGGGTAGGCGGGCTGATTCCGGCTTTCAAGCCGGCTGCGGGCGATGGGAAGCAGCCATGCCCAAGGTCGTCTATAACGGGTTTGGTCTATAACATTCCGGAATGGGGCACATGACCGCCTTCTTGAAACGCCTGTCCGCCCGGACGCGGTCCCGCAAGGCGCAGCTGGCCCTGGCGCTCCGGGTTACCTTGGCGGCTGCTGGCGCCTACGCGATCGCCACGGCACTCCACCTGATGTTGCCGCTATGGGCGGTGCTGACGTCGCTCATTGTCACCCAGATGAGCGTCGGCCGATCGCTGAAGGCGACCCGTGATTATATGCTGGGGACCGTGGGCGGCGCGATCTATGGCGGCGCCATCGCGGTGCTGATTCCGCATTCCGGGGAGATCGGACTGCTTGCATTGCTGGTGCTCGCGGTCGCGCCGCTGGCTTTCATCGCCGCCATCCATCCCAGTCTGAACGCGGCCACCGTCACCGCGGTGATCGTGCTGCTGGTCCCGGCCATGAGCCATGCCAATCCTCTCGATTCGGTGATCGATCGCGTTATGGAGGTCACTGTCGGCGCGGTCACCGGGCTTTTGGTGTCCTTCCTGGTGCTGCCGTCGCGGGCGCACAGTCAGATCCGCGTCAACGCCGCGCGGCTGCTCGACTTGCTCGCGGCGGCGCTCTGCGAATTGCTGGCGGGCCTGACGCGCGGGCTCGACAACGACGCCTTGCATCGAATCCAGGATGGGATCGGCGCGGCGTTGGTCAATCTGAATGCGACGGGCGCGGAAGCGGAGCGCGAGCGCTGCCGCCCGTCTGTCATCGGGTGCCGAAACCGGCCCGCTGCTGCGGACGATATTGCGGCTGCGCCACGACGTCGTGATGATCGGGCGGGCCAGCGTCGTCCCGCTGCCTTCCGATCTGCAGGCCCGGCTGGCGGCGCCGTTGGCCAATGTCAGCGACGCGATTGCCACCTTCCTGCGTTCGACAGCCGATGCGTTGCGAACCGGAGTTGGTTCGCCAACGCTCGGCCCGGTCGAACAGGCTCTGCAAGCCTATGCTGAAGAAGTCGCGGCGCTGCGAGGCGAGGGCCTGACCCGCGGCCTGCCCGGCGACGTGGTCGAACGATTTTTCGCGCTGGGATTTTCGCTGGAGCAAATGCGGCAGAATCTGAAGGACCTGGAGCGCTGCGTCGCGGAGTGGTCTGATGCGCCGGTGGCGACATCGCGCGCGCGAGGATTAGGCCGGATCAGACGGTCGGAGCTCTCAGGCCGCGACCTGCCGCAGCATGGCGGGGACGACGAGCCGGTGAAATGGCCGGATGATCGCCAGATAGGTTCGGCCAAGCAGGTTGTGCGTCAATACCAGCGTGGTCGCGGTGATGCGCTGGGTATGGCCGGCGCTTGCGACATCAACCACGAGGCGAAAATCGAGGTGCTTGTCGTTAAAGCCCGCAACAATGCGATCGGGCGTTTGGCGCACGACCGGAAATATCCCGATGAAATCTCGGGCGCCGGGCCCGTCCGGTGCCGACGTTTTCAGCCCAAGCGGCGCCACCAGAAAATTGCGCAAAGCCAGCAGCACCTCGATCCATCGCGGCGCGCGCGCCAGCATTTTCTCAGCCGCCTGCCGCGCATCAAGCGCGGCACCGTCAATCGCGATGCTGTAGGCGTCGACGAACTGCGCGCCGGCGAGCAGCGCGCCGCTGTCAACATTCGGATCGACCTCGTGGACTCTCATCGCCAACTTTCTGCGGTTGCCGCGAGCGCCAGGTGACTGGCAAGCCGCCGGAAGCGCAAGACGAGGAGAATGGCATAAACGGCGGTTCCGCACGACAGCCCGATCCAGACACCGACTGCGCCAAACCCAGCCCGGAAGGCGAGCCCGTAGGCGGCGGTAAATCCGATCAGCCAGTAGCTGATCGCGGCGAACACGAGCGGCACTCGCGTGTCGTTCAAGCCGCGCAGCGCGCCGGCCGCGACCGTCTGGATGCCGTCGGCGACAAAGAACGTCGCACCGACCGCCAAAAGCGTCGCGGTGAGCTCGACGGCGTCGCCAGCGCTCGCCGCGGCTTCGCCGAAGAAGAATTGCGCGACCGCGTATCGGCCGAGAATCACGGCCAGCGTCAAGGCGGATACCAGCACGATTCCGAGCAGCGTGGCGACAAAGCCCGCACGTTTGACCGCTGCCGGATCATTGCGGCCGACGGCGTGTCCGACCCGCACGGTGGCCGCCATTCCGATGCCGAACGGCACCATGAACAGGATGGCGGTGACCTGCAGAGCGATCTGATGCGCGGCCAGCGCGGTGGTCCCGATCAGGCCCATCAAGAGCGCCGCCGCGGCGAACAGGCCGTACTCCAGCAGGAAGGCGACGGAGATCGGACCGCCGATCACGATCAGTTGCCGCATCAGCGCCCAGTCGATGCGCCAGATGTGCGCGAGTACGCGATATTTCCTGAACGGCCGGCGGCCATAGGCAATCCAGAGCGCTGCCAGCAAGCATGCCGAAATCGATGATGGTGGAGCCGAGACCGGCGCCGAACAGCTCCAGCCGCGGCAATCCCAGTTCGCCGTGGATCAGGAGATAGACCAGCACGGCATTGGCCGGGATCGCGGCCAGCGTGATCCACAGTCCCGGCTCCGGCCGGTTGACCGCGCCCATGAACCCGCGGATGGCCAGGAACCAGAGTGACGGCGTGATGCCCCACGCCAGGCCGAACAGATATTGTTGCGCGAGATGCGCGGTCGCGGGCGCCTGGCCGAGCATCACAAGGATCTGTTCGCCGTACAGCGGAAACGCCATCATCGGCAGCGAGATCAGCAAGCCCGCCCAGAGCCCGACGCGAAGCGAGCGCCGAACCAGGCGCGGGTTGCGGGCGCCGAACGCTTGCGCGGCAAGCGGGGCCACGGCCGACATCAGGCCCATTCCGAAGGTGAAGCAGACGAAGAACACCGTATGCGCCAGCGCCGCCGCGGCGACCGCCTCGTCGCCGAGGCGTCCGATCAGCGCAAGATCGGTCGTCATCATCGCGATCTGCCCGAGCTGCGTCAGCGCCATCGGCACCGCCAGCCGGAGCGTCTCGGTCAGCTCCAGCGCGAGGTGATGGCCGGACGTCGCCGCCGCGACCGGTCCGCGCTCGATCTTGTCAAGGGATGTCATGGGGCGACACTAGCGCCTGGGGCGGGCAAAGCGAAGCGTGGCCACCCTCCAATCGCAGACGGGTGTTACGTGCAGCGAATGGTGGACACGGCGCGTAAAGCGCCTTTGCGGACTCTACGGAGGAAGATTACTCACACATCCACGTTGGCGGCTGAGCGAATTGTCCTGGATGAATTCGCGGCGCGGTTCGACCACGTCGCCCATCAGCTTGGTGAAGATGTCATCGGCCTCGTCGACCTCCTTGATCTTCACCTGCAACAGCGAGCGCTCGTTGGTATCGAGGGTGGTTTCCCAGAGCTGACCCGGGTTCATCTCGCCGAGGCCTTTATAGCGCTGCAGCTTGATGCCCTCGCGGCCGGCCCCGGTCACCGCTTCGAACAGGCCGACCGGGCCGTGAATGGTGGTTTCGGTATCTTTCCGGCGCAACAGGCCGGGGCGCGGATAGGCCTCCTGCAGTTTTGCGGCATATTCATCGAGCTTGCGCGCGTCGGCGGAGCCGAGCAGCGCGGCATCGATGATGGCGACATCCTTGACGCCGCGCACGGTACGCTCGAAGAAGAAACCTTCGCCTTCGGTGAAGCGCCCGGTCCAGCCGCGCTCGACTTCATCGGCCAGCGCATCGAGCCGCCGCGCGATATAGCCCGCGGCCGCGTTGGCAGTCTCGACATTGCTGGTGACTTTCGGGCTGAGCACGCCGGCGATGGCCGCCTGCTCGATCACCGTGCGGTTATAGCGGCTGTGCAGGTTGTGCAGCACGTTGCGGATGATACGGGCATCCTCCACCAGCGCCTGCAGGTCGCGGCCGCTGCGATCCTCGCCGGACGCCGTCTTGAAGACGCAGTCGTCGAGGCCGGTTGCGATCAGGTAATCCTCCAGCGCGCGCTCGTCCTTGAGGTATTGCTCGGACTTGCCGCGGTTCACCTTGTAGAGCGGCGGCTGCGCGATATAGAGGTAGCCGCCCTCGATCAGCGCCGGCATCTGGCGGAAGAAAAACGTCAGCAGCAGGGTGCGGATATGCGCGCCGTCGACGTCGGCGTCGGTCATCAGGATGATCTTGTGGTAGCGCAGCTTGGAGAGGTCGAAATCGTCGCGGCCGATGCCGGTGCCCAATGCGGTGATCAGCGTGCCGATCTGCTCGGAGCCCAGCATCTTGTCGAAGCGCGCGCGCTCGACATTGAGGATCTTGCCGCGCAGCGGCAGCACCGCCTGGAATTCGCGGTTGCGGCCCTGTTTGGCGCTGCCGCCGGCCGAGTCGCCCTCGACAATGAACAGTTCGGACTTGGCGGGATCGCGCTCCTGGCAGTCGGAGAGCTTGCCGGGTAGCGATGCGTAATCGAGCGCGCCCTTGCGCCGCGTCAGCTCGCGCGCCTTTCGCGCGGCCTCGCGGGCGGCCGCGGCCTCGACCACCTTGCCGACAATGATCTTGGCTTCCGCGGGATGTTCCTCGAACCACGCCGCCAGCGCCTCGTTCAGGACATTCTCGACCACCGGGCGCACTTCCGAGGACACCAGCTTGTCCTTGGTCTGCGACGAGAATTTTGGATCCGGCACCTTCACCGAGAGCACCGCGGTCAGGCCCTCGCGGCAGTCGTCGCCGGTCAGCGCGATCTTTTCGCGCTTGGCGATGGCGTCGGCATAGCCGTTGACCTGGCGCGTCAGCGCGCCGCGGAAGCCCGCGAGATGGGTGCCGCCGTCGCGCTGCGGAATGTTGTTGGTGAAGCACAGCACATTCTCATGATAGCTGTCGTTCCACCACAGCGCCGCCTCGACGCCGATGCCGTTCATGTCGGCATTGATCATGATCGGCGAGGGCACCATCGGCTTCTTGTTGCGGTCGAGATATTTGACGAACTCCTCGACACCGCCCTTGTACATCATCTCCTCGCGCTTCTCGACCGCGTGGCGCATGTCGGACAGCACGATGTTGACGCCGGAATTCAGGAACGCGAGCTCGCGCAGGCGGTGCTCCAGCGTGGCGAAATCATATTCGACGTTGGTGAAAGTCCCGGTCGAGGCTGTGAACGTCACCTCGGTGCCGCGCTTGCCATTGGCCTCGCCAACCACCTTGAGCGGCGCCACCGCGTCGCCATGGGCGAATTCGATGAAATGCTCCTTGCCGTCGCGCCACACCCGCAGTTGCAGCTTGCTCGACAGCGCGTTGACCACGGAAACGCCGACGCCGTGCAGGCCCCCGGATACCTTGTAGGAATTCTGGTCGAATTTTCCCCCCGCATGCAGCTGGGTCATGATGACCTCGGCCGCGGAAATGCCTTCACCCTTGTGAATATCGACGGGAATGCCGCGGCCGTCGTCGCGCACGGTGACGGAGCCGTCGGCGTTGAGCACGACCTCGACCGAGGTGGCGTGGCCGGCCAGCGCTTCGTCGATGGCGTTGTCGACGACCTCGTAGACCATGTGATGCAGGCCGCTGCCGTCATCGGTGTCGCCGATATACATGCCCGGCCGCTTGCGCACGGCGTCGAGGCCTTTCAAAACTCGGATCGATTCCGCGCCGTATTCGATGGGAATGGAATGCTCGGTATCGGCGATCGGTTGCCGGGCAGGTTCTGTCATACAAGGCCTTCGAGGATGTCTCGGAATCAGCGGCGCAAATCAGGCGCTGAATCGCTTATTTGTGCCATGAAAGGGGCAATGCGCCTAGCGCAAAGTCTCTATCAACAAGCTATTGAATAAGTGGGGTTTTTCGCGTGTTTTTCAAGGCGTCCGGAAGCCGATTTGGAGGCCCTGCAAAAGCGCGATTCGCAGGCCGTATTTTGGCCCGCGAAAGTCCGGATTTTTTTACTGTAGTGGCCGGGGCGGCGCGGCGCGAAATGGCAGACTGCCGGAGAACTGCTAGAGAGGGGACGGCAGCAATTCGACATCTTCGCTGGCGAGGCAAGTCTGGCTCGCGAGGCCTGTGAATTTAGCCTCACCTATTCCGTTCGTCGCGCAATCATGGATCGGCTGATCTTGTCTTCCGCACCAACCAAATACCGGCCGGATATTGACGGCCTTCGGGCCATTGCCGTGATGCTGGTGGTGCTCTTTCACGCCTTTCCGGAGGCCATGCCGGGCGGGTTCATCGGCGTCGATATTTTCTTCGTGATATCGGGCTTTCTGATCACCGGCATCATCGTGCGGGAGCTGGACCAGAAACGCTTCAGTCTGCTGGCCTTCTACAACCGCCGGATCAGACGGATTTTTCCGGCCCTGATCGTCGTGCTTTGCGTGACCATGGTGCTGGGCTGGCTGTGGATGCTGCCGGCGGCCTATGCGCAACTCAGCAGCGACGTATTTGCCAGCGCGGCGTTTTTCGCGAATATCGCCTTGCTGTTGCAGTCCGGCTATTTCGACGTCGAGTCCGCCAAAAAGCCGCTGCTGCATCTTTGGTCGCTCGGCATCGAGGAGCAATTTTATCTGTTCTGGCCCTTGATGCTGCTGCTGGTTTCCCGCCTGCGCCTGAGCATGCTCGCTGCGGTGGCAGTCGTCGGGATTGCGTCCTTTGCGCTCAACGTGGCGCTGATCGGTTCAAACCCGGTAGCGACCTTCTATCTGCCGTTCACCCGGGCGTGGGAATTGCTGGCCGGCGCCGCTTTGGCTTGCGGCTGGAGCCAGATCAGCCAAACCGGCGCGGCAAGTAATTTGCGCGCCACGATCGGGCTCCTGCTGATTGCGACCGCCGCCGGCGTGCTCGATACCAAAAGCGCATTTCCGGGCTGGTGGGCGATTTTGCCCGTCGGCGGCGCCGCGCTGCTGTTGTCCGCGCCCGCGGCGTGGTTTTGCCGCTCGCTGCTGGCAAGCCCGCCGCTGGTCTGGATCGGCTTGATCAGTTACCCGCTGTATCTCTGGCACTGGCCGCTATTGGTATTTTTCGGCATCATCAAGTTCGCGCCGCTGACGCTGCTGGAGCGCGGACTGATCGTCGGACTGAGCTTTGCACTTGCGTGGTTCACCTATCGATTTGTCGAAATCCCGTTTCGATTCGGCCGCCCGAGCCCGCTCAAGATACCCGGCCTGTGTTCGGGTATGGTGCTGGTCGCCGTGGCGGGCGCTGTGGTCGTCGCGGGACGCGGATTCGATTTTCGGCTGCCGCCGGAAATTCGCGACATGGCCAACGTACCGACGCAGTCCGCAAAATGGCGGTTCCATGAATGCCTGCTCGATCTCAGCCACGAAACCTCGTTTGCCGACAGCTGCGTCGATCGCAATCGCCGGCCTCTGATATTGGTCTGGGGAGATTCGACCGCCGGCGCGCTGCTTGCCGGGTCTGCGCAAGGCGCAGGAAAGTCGTGGCTTCGGTATCGCGCAGTTTACGTCCAGTTCGTGCATCCCGGCGCTCAACACCGATGTGGCAGGCGTGCCCAACTGCCGCGCGATCAATGACAAGGTGCTGGCGATCGCCCGCGAGATCAGGCCCGAGATCGTGCTCTTGCATAGTACCTGGGACAGGTATCTCGATGGCGTGGCCGAGACGGTGACCGCGCTGAAAAAAGCAGACCAACGCTCGCGTCATTGTGCTGGGTTCGGTGCCGTGGTGGAAACGCGGGCTGCCGAACGAGGTGATGCGCTATTTCATGCTGCATCATCGTCTGATTCCGGAGCGATCCGCTCGTGCGGAAGCCGATCGGTCCGGCGCGGGCTTGCGTGAGAAGCTCGTGCCCCTGGGCGCGGAATATATTTCGGTGTGGGACGCGATGTGCAACGCCGACGGCTGTCTGACGCGTATCGGCGATGCCGCCAGTGATATTACCGCGAGCGATCAGGTGCATTTTACCGAAAAGGGATCGGTGTTTTTGGTTCAGTCCATCATCGACCAGCTGCTTCGCGGGCGAACCGCGCGATCCGCCAACGAGCAGTGATCGAACCGACCCGGCTTATCCGCAGCTCCGGCGCCGGCGCCTTCAGGCGCGGCGGGTGATGCGGCCGGCCTCGACGTCGAAAATTTCGCCTGATCCGGCGATGCCGGAGAATGCCGCGGGGTCGGCACCGGTCATCCAGACCTGCGCGCCGAGTTTTGCCAGCTCATCGAACAGTGCGGTGCGCCTCTCGGGATCGAGATGCGCGACCACCTCGTCAAGCAGCAGGAGCGGGGTGATGCCGGTCATCTCCGCGACCAGAGCAGCATGCGCCAGCACCAGCCCGATCAGCAGCGCCTTTTGCTCGCCGGTGGAGGCGTCGCGGGCCGGCATGTTCTTCGGCGCGAAGATCACCTGCAGATCGGTGAGATGCGGACCGTCGAGCGTACGGCCTGCCGCGGCGTCGCGCGCGCGGCTGTCGCGCAATATCTCCCGGTAGCGATCCTCAACCGAGGTAGCGGGCTCGCCGAGCAGCGCGTTCTCCATCCAGCCATCGAGCATGATCTGCGCGGATGGAAACGCGGAAGCTTCTCCGCGCGCGCGCAGCATCGCCGCGAGCTTTACCGCGGTCTGGCCGCGGGTCGCCGCCACCGCAACCGCGAGTTCGGCGGTTTCGCGCTCGATCGCGTCGCACCAATGGTCGTCATAGTTGCGCACTTCCAACAGGCGGTTGCGCGAACGCAAGGCTGCGGTCGAGCGCCGACACCCGGCTGGTGTGCTCGCTGTCGATCGCCAGCACCAGCCGGTCGAAAAACCGCCGCCGCTCCGAGGCTGCGCCCAAAAACAGCCCATCCATCGCAGGTGTCAGCCAGACCATGCGCAGATGATCGCCGAACGCCGTCGCCGAGTTCACGGGCTCGCGGTCGATCCGGCAGCGCCGGCTGGCGGCGGGCGCATCGCTGCCGGGGGCGTCGATGCCGGTGCCGAGCGTCGCCAGCCCGAGGGCGCCTTCGACCTCGGCGGATACCGCCCACGAGCCATCGCCCTGGTTGTCGGCGACGTCGTCGAGCGTCGCGCGGCGCAGTCCGCGTCCCGGCGAGAGAAACGAGATCGCCTCGATGGCGTTGGTCTTTCCGGCGCCGTTGGGACCGACCAGCACCACCACGTCACCGCGCGCCTCAAGACTCGCCGCGCGATAATTGCGGAAGTGCGTCAGGGTGAGGCGGCGAATGCGGGAGATGGGTCATGGGGTGAGCGAGTTGTCGATCTTTCTTCCCTCTCCCCCTGTGGGAGAGGGTGGCGCCGAACGAAGTTCGGCGACGGGTGAGGGGTTCTTACGGCTCGGCGAGCTTTGCCAGAATGTCCTCCAGAACGGACGAGGGTTGTTGTAACACGTCATTGTTCCAGTAGCGCTCGATCCGAAAGCCTTCGGATGTCAAGACAGCATCCCTCGCCGCATCACGCTCCGAGGATGCGTGCTGACTACCATCGATTTCGATGATCATGCGCTTTTCGAAGCAAACAAAATCGAGAATAAAATCTTGAAAGGGCACTTGGCGACGAAATTTGAAGAGTGCGAAGCGTCGGTCGCGAAGCAATCGCCACATGGCCGCTTCAGCGTCCGTTGGTTCGCGGCGCATCTTCTTTGCGAAATTGCGGATGCGTTTGGCGGTCGGCCGATGGTGTGGCGTCTGCGGCGCGAACCCCTCACCCGTCGCCTCACTGCGTGAGGCGCCACCCTCTCCCACAGGGGGAGAGGGAAGATTCGAGGGCGACTTGCGGGAAATCGCTACACCCGCATCGGCATCAGCACGTAGAGCGCGCCTTTGGAATCCTTGTCCTGCACCAGCGTCGGCGAGCCGGGGTCGGCCAGTTTCAGTACCGCGACCTCGCCCTCGATCTGAGCCGCGATATCCAGCAGATAGCGCGAATTGAATCCGATATCGAGCGCGTCGGAGGCGTATTCGACCTCGAGTTCTTCCGTGGCGCTGCCGGAGTCCGGATTGGTCACCGACAGCACCAGCTTGCCCGCCGACAAAGCCAGCTTCACCGCGCGGCCGCGCTCGCTCGAGATCGTCGAGACGCGGTCGACCGCGGCCTCGAAATCCTTCTTGTCGACAATCAGCTCCTTGTCGTTGTTCTGCGGGATGACGCGGCCATAGTCCGGAAACGTGCCGTCGATCAGCTTCGAGGTCAGCACCACGTCGCCAATGGTGAAGCGGATCTTGCCCTGCGACAGCTCGATTTTGACCTCGCCCTCGTTGTCCTCGATCAACCGCTGCACTTCGCCGACGGTCTTGCGCGGCACGATCACCCCGGGCATGCCGGATGCGCCCTTGGGCAGAGCCAGATCGATCTGGGCCAGACGATGCCCGTCGGTCGCAACCGCGCGCAAGGTCGCCGCCTTGGCGCTGCCGGCGGTGTGGAGATAGATGCCGTTGAGGTAGTAGCGGGTCTCTTCGGTGGAGATCGCAAATTGGGTGCGGTCGATCAGCCGCTTCATATCGGAGGCGGCGAGCGTGAACGAATGCGTCATGTCGCCCGCGGCAAGATCGGGAAAATCATTTTCGGGCAGGGTCTGCAGCGTGAAGCGCGACCGGCCGGCGCGGATCGCCAGTACCGAGCGGTCACCGTCGCCTTCCAGCAGGATCTGGGCGCCGTCGGGCAGCTTGCGCACGATGTCGTAAAACATATGCGCCGGCACCGTGGTGGAACCGGCGGTTGCGGCTTCCGCCGGCAGGGTTTCGGTCACCTCGAGATCAAGGTCGGTGGCCTTCAGCGACAGCCGCGCGTTTTCGGCGCGCACCAGCACGTTGCCGAGGATCGGAATGGTGTTGCGGCGCTCGACCACGCGATGGACGTGGCCCAGCGACTTCAGGAGCTGCGCGCGTTCGACGGTAACCTTCATTGCAATACCCGCCTGATCCCAGAGATGGAAAAGCCGGGCGGCCAAAAGGCGCGCCGCGGCATTTGAGGCCCGGAAGCCTGATCAAAGCTGGATTTGATCAAACCCGCGGAGGGACCGCAAGGGTGGCGCGGATGGGCCGCAAGTGCAAGGGAAACGGTAGGCCGTTCCCCACGTTTCGCGCCGTCCGTCGTCGTCCCGGCGCAACCCCGGGTGGACGGGTACGAAAGGGCTGCGGGAGCCGCTCACTCCTGCAGCTGGCGCTTCAGCAATTCCACCTCTTCGGAGAGTGCGGCATCCTTTGCCACCAGGGCCTCGATCTTGCGCACGGCGTGCAGCACCGTGGTGTGGTCGCGTCCCCCGAACCGGCGGCCGATCTCAGGCAGCGAGCGCAGCGTCAGGGTTTTTGCCAGATACATCGCGACCTGGCGCGGGCGCACGACGTTGGCGGTACGGCGCGAGGACAACAGGTCGGAGCGGCTGACATTGTATTGCCGGGCCACCACGCGTTGAATGTCCTCGATCTTGATGCGCTTGGGTTCCTGCGGACGGATCAGGTCGCGCACCTCGCGCTCGGCCATTTCCAGCGTCACCGGCTGCGCATTGAGTTTGCTGTGCGCCAGCAGTCGATTGATGGCACCCTCGAGGTCGCGGCCGTTATGGGTGATGGTTCTGGCGAGATAATCCAAAACCTGTTCAGGCACGTCGAAGCTCGCATGATGCGCACGCGCCGCCGCGACACGCGATCTGAGGATGCCGAGCCGCAGCTCCTCGCCGAGCGATCCCATTTCCACCACCAGGCCGCCGGCGAGACGCGAACGCACGCGGTCGTCGAGGCTCTCGAGGTCGGAAGGCGGACGATCGGCTGCGATCACCACCTGCCGGCCGGCGTCGATCAGCGCATTCAAGGTGTGGCAAAATTCAGCCTGGGTCGATTTGCCCTGCAGGAATTGCAGGTCGTCGATTACCAGCACGTCGATGCCGCGCAACGCCTCCTTGAACGCCAGCGCGGTCTGGGTTTTCAGCGCCGCGACGAAACCGTACATGAATTTCTCGGCGGTGAGATAAAGCACCTTGCGTTCGCTTCCCGAGTTGCCGGCCCATGTCACCGCTTGCAACAAATGGGTTTTGCCGAGTCCCACGCCGGCGTGGATGTAAAGCGGATTGAACATCACGGCATCGCCGCGCCGTCCCTCCGCAACCTGGCGCGCCGCGGCGTGGGCCAGCGTGTTGGAGCGGCCGATGACGAAGCTTCCGAAGGTCAGGCGCGGATCGAGCGGCGAGCCGCCGAGTGCGTCATGGCTCGCCGACACCGGCGCGATCGCGGTCGCGCGCAGCTCCAGCGCGGGACGACCATCGGGCCGTTCGCTGCGCCGCTGATCGGCCGGCGCCAGCGATTCCTTTGCCGGCGCCGCGCATCGCATTGCCGTGCGAACGGTGAGGTCGATCCGGTGCACTTCGGGCATCTCGGCCTGCCAGCAGGTGAGAACGCGCTCGGCGTAGTGCGCCTGGATCCAGCTCTTGAGAAATCGCGTCGGAACCGAAAGGTGGACGCTTTCCGGCTGGACGCTTTCCAGGTCCATGCGCGCGAACCAGCTTGTATAGACGTCTTCTCCCACGCTCGAGCGCAGCCGCCCCTTCACGCGTGACCAGCGATCCTGTTCCGTATTTGTCATTGCCCGACGACTTTTCCGAAAGAGTAATGTTGCCCAGCGAAACCGCCGTGCGGGTTTGCCGCGCGGCGCGACCTCAAGCGGGCTTCGTCTTCAGCCATAGACCAGCCGTTCGGCGAAATGCCGTGAGGCCAATCAATGGGCGTGGAAGAGAAGCGTCCGCGAGGTCAGTGGGTACTCGACGGTCGGTCCGGAGTTGGCGTAGGAGGCCGCGCGCAGGCGGCGTCTAATAAGGTATCGTTTAGAAATGGCGTTTGATCGAATGGCGTGATGATTTCGTAAGGCATACAACCTCCCCCCTCGCCGCGATTGCGTACGGCAAGTTGTCATTCCACGTGTTGTTTCAGTTCAGTCGGCCGCGTCCGAACCGCAAAATTGTTCAGCCGCTACGCCGCGTACTTCAGCCCGTCCGTTCTAACCCGCTCAGGTGCTTCGCCTTCGGCGCTTGCGGGTGGCTAGTGCGTATCTCTCTTGTTTGGAACGAAAGGGACAGCAAGGCCCCGCCTGAGAAATTTCGACACAGAACCACAATCCCCATATTGCTACGAGGTCGAACCCGACAATCGCTTGGAAAGCGTCGCCAACGCGCACACCGCCGCCGATTTGCACGTCCGCCCCGTATCTTAAACCGCGCTGGTCTCAGAGCCGCAGGCGCCGCGAACGTTCTTACATGTACAGCATGCCTTATTTCCCGCAATGAAAATGATTCGGCTCGCCTGACCGGAAAATCGACTCCGCGTTCGCCAAAACCGGCAGCGGATTTCATGGAGCAGGGCAAGGTTTTGAATCTGTGCATAGGATTCGAAACGCCGAAGCGCTGTGACATTTTCGACAACCGCCAAAAATAAATTCATAATTTGTTTACGTTTGAGCGAGGCGGACAGGAATTTTCGAACAACTTATCGCCACTATGCCGATAAGTGACTACGCAAACGCGATTTTTTTTGCTCATCGGAAGAGGGTAACCCTGCGGCGGTGTTGAACGTGGTGGCGCCGTCGCGATTATATATTTTCAAAGCGTCCGCGATCGGCCGACGGCATCAATTCGTCGCGGCCACTGTGAATTCCTTAAGCTCTCCTTCCGACATAGGACCAGCAAGAGTACGGATGCGCAGGAATTTCATATGTTGGCCGCGGTGCAATACGAAGACAAAAAGAAAAAGCCCGGCACTGCCGGGCTGTTTCGCGAATTTCTTTTTCGGCTGGTTTATTTCGTCAGCTTGGCGATCTGATGCGCGAGCCGCGAGACCTTTCGGCTCGCATTGTTCCTGTGAATAATATTGCGCTGCGCTGCCTGCATGAGTTCCGGCTCGGCGCGCGCCATTGCCTTCAGCGCCGCATCGCGGTCGCCGCTCTTGATCGCCTCTTCGACAATGCGGACCGCGCCGCGCATCTGGGTGCGGCGCGACTTGTTGATAATGGTGCGGCGGGCAATCTTGCGCGTCGCCTTCTTGGCGGAAGTTGTATTGGCCATGCTCTCAAATATCCTTCGGGTGACCGGTCGCTAAATGGTCGGGCTTCAGCGCGCCGGACGTTCAACCCATGATCGACGCTGGTTTGTTCGATGTTCCCTGAGCATGCCAGACCGTGGGAAGCAAATTTGCTTGCGCGACGGCGCCGCTCAAAGAACAGCGGCGGCGGGATTGCGCCCGCCGCCATTTGCGCCCTTATAGAGGGCACGTTTTGCAGCGTCAACGGCTTCCGGACCGCCCCGAACCGCCAGGGCCCGCGCGTAAAACGCCGATAACGTGCTGATGAGGTTGAATTTCCGCCGCCATCCCGTTAATGGCTGGCTGCGCTTTCGGGTGCGACAATATAAGGTGACGCATGATCCGCGGTTTTTTCCGACTTGTCGGGCTGTTGCTGCTGGCCGGCGGATTCATTTTCATGGTCTACGACGGCGCGCGCTGGGTCGCCGATCAAACCCTGCGTTTCACCCGGTTTGGTCAATTCTGGAACGACGTCCATCAATCCAGCCAGCGCGCGTTTCAGGCCTGGGTGGAGAGCAAGGCGCCATGGCTCTGGACCAGCGTCGTCAAGGTCATTTTGGAGCAGCCGGTTTTCGCGGTTCTGGGCGTGCTCGGTATTCTGCTGATGCTCCTGTTCCGGCCGCGCAAGCCGTTGATCGGCTATACGCGCGACTGAGCGGGAATGCGGCGCTGCCGCCGATATGTTTCATCGTCCGGCGTAACGGGGCTGTGGCAGCCGGCGTAAAGACATATATTATGCCGCAGAGAGCTTGTTCCCAGGCTTTCGACAGGCCGTTAGCGGCCTCATGATCTGAAGCCTTCTTTATTCAACTGACGTCCCGCCGGGGAGGTATCCATGTTGTTCATGCGCAAAACCACTGCATTGCCGAGCGCAGCCGAGGCGCTGCCGGGCCGGGCTACGCCGATCCCCACCGCTGTCAGCCATTTCGTCAACGGCCGTCAGCTGCAGCCGCCCTATCCGCAAGGCCTGGAGCAGGCGGTGTTCGGGCTCGGCTGTTTCTGGGGCGCGGAGCGCAAATTCTGGGAACTCGGCGATGGCATTTATACCACCGCGGTGGGGTATGCCGGCGGCCATACCGCCAACCCCACTTACGAGGAGGTGTGCTCGGGCCGCACCGGTCATACCGAAGCGGTGCTGGTGGTGTTCGATCCCCGGAAAATCTCCTACGAGCAATTGCTGAAGACGTTTTGGGAAAGTCATAATCCGACGCAGGGCATGCGCCAGGGCAATGACGTCGGGACGCAGTATCGCTCCGCGATCTACACCTTCAATGACGCGCAACGCAAAGCCGCGGATGCCTCCAGAGCGGCCTATCAAAAAGCATTGGCTGCAAAGGGTCTCGGCACCATCACGACCGAAATCGCGCCGGCCGGCGAATTCTATTTCGCCGAGGATTATCATCAGCAATATCTCGCCAAGAATCCGGCCGGCTATTGCGGACTTGGCGGCACCGGCGTCTCGTGTCCGATCGGCGCGGGCGTCAGCGCCTGATCGCTTCGCGCAACATGCGTCGGCGAATGCTGGTTCTGAACGCTCTTACCGCCGTCATTCCCGGGGAAATTGTCCGACGCCGTCAGTTTGATGTCTTTTCCCACGGGTGATCTGTTTGCTTGCGGGTTGATCTTGCTGGACAGTTGTTGGCGAGGATTGAAAGGGCGCGCAGCCGCCTTCTATTGCCACATCCAGTTATGGCCCCAATCGCCCTTCCAGCCGGCCAATCGGCCGTGGCGGAATTGCAGATAGAGCCGGTGCCGGTTAGGAAACAAGCCGCTGCCGCCGATGTTGCGGAAGGCCAGGAAGATTTCGTCGCCCGGGCGGCCCCTGACATAATTGAGGGGCGTGCCGAGCGCGCGTGCGGCATCTTCCGCGTCCATGCCGAATACCAGCGGGATGTTGTTCGACAAGGTCGCGGTGAAGGGCGGAGGGTAGGGGCCACCGATCGGCGGCAGGGCTTGCGCGTTCACCGGAGCAATGGCGCCACCGGATACGGCAACCACCGATAATGCCGCGAGCAGTTTCTTCATGATGCGGCTTTCCGGGTTGTGCTGGCGTCGAGGCCATCGAGGAATGGCAACACGGCATCGATGAACGCCTGCGGCTGGTCGATGTTGACGGCGTGGCCGGCGGCCGGGATCACCACCTTTTGCGCGGCCGGAATTTTCGCCGCCATGTAGTCGGAGGCTGCGAGAAACGGCGTGTCGTCGGCGCCGACCACGATCAGCGAAGGCACCTTGATGTCGGGCAAAAGTTCGATCACGCGGGCATCGCGCTGGGTCAGCATGCCGCGCGCGGCGCGAGCCAGGCCCGACGCATCGCGATGGCTCACATCAGAGCGTTCGCGGCTGGCGGATTTCAGAACCGCAAGCCCCTCGCGCTCGAAGCGCTCGCCGGTCTCGTGCGCGCGCTTGTTCCAGGCCTCGCGGGCGTCGTCTTTCTTGAAGCCGGGTCCGGTATCGATGATCAAGAGCGCGCGCACCCGCTCCGGATGCGCGCGATAAAATGCAAGCGACATGTAGCCGCCAAGCGATAGTCCGCCGACGATGGCGCTGGAAGCTCCGACCTCGTCGAGCAGCGCGGCCATGTCCGCAACCGTCAGCGCCTCGCTATAGGCTCCGGGATCGTCGGGGTAATCGGACTGGCCGTGGCCGCGCATGTCCCACAACACCAGTCTGTGGTGTTTCGACAGCGCCTCGATCTGGCCCTGCCACATCGCGGAGGTCGATGAATAGCCGTGGGTCAGCAACAATGCAGGTCCGCTGCCGTGGACCTCGTAATAAATCGCGACCCCGTCCCGGTTGATTTTTGGCATCGCCGCTTCCCAAAACGCATCCCGCGCGGCCTCATTCTAGCGATCCATTCGGCTTTGGAAACTGGCTTCGAAACCGCTGATCAACACCGGGCGATCTTCGGCGCCACGGTCCTGAACCTGCTGCGGGCCGGGCGCAGCCCGAGTATTCATTCAATTTTTACAACCAGCAATATACCGGCATTCAGGATGCCCCTTAATCTCCGGGGAACTCCTCATCAGGTAGTGTCCGCTCTCGGTCACCACCGCCAGTTTCCCGAGGATTTATGACAAATTCAGCCAATCCTGATTTCGCCCAAGCGCCGGCTGCTGCTGGCGTCCGATCGCAGCGATCAGAGCGGCGAATTGGCTGACATTCTGCAATCGGTCGGCGAGGTGGATACCATTTCGACGTCGGACATTCCCGAAGCGCCAGCCGGCGATCTCTCGGGGATCGTGGTCGACATCAATCTGCGCTCCCCCGAGAGCGTGCAGCAGGTTCGCAGCAAGCTGAGCGGCGAAGCCTACCGCGCCATACCGCGGTTGTTCGTTCTCGGCGACGCCCTTCACCACGGGTCGATGCAGGCCTGGGCGTTGGGCGCAACCGATACGATCTCGCGGCCGTTTGATGCACAGGGTATTCTGCAACGCATCCGCTCGGCATTTCCGGACAGCGATGGATTCGACCTCACGGATCGCGGCAAGGTTTTGAACAGGGGCGTTGCCGCTGCGCACGCGGTGATGGTCAAGATATTCGAAAAGCTCCCGGCGGGGGTTCCGCTGGCGCTCAACGACATTGTGGAAGTCGAAAACAAGGTCCTCAAAGCCATCAAGCACTCCTCGCTGCGCGAATGGCTGACGACCGTCGGCTGCCATCATGCCGGCAGCTATCGCCATTGCCTCTTTGTCACCGGTTTCGCCGTTGCGTTCGCGCAGCATCTCGGGATGCGCGAGGACGACCAGCGCCGTCTGACGCGCGCCGCCCTTCTGCACGACGTCGGCAAGGCCTTTGTCCCGGTGGCAATCCTGGACAAGCCGGGAGAACTCACCGACGAGGAAAAGGCTGTAATCCGCAGGCATCCGCGTCTGGGCTATGACGCGCTCGCGGCGCAAGGCGGCTTTCCGCCGGAGATGCTGGACGTGGTGCTGCACCATCACGAAATGCTCGACGGTACCGGATATCCAAACGGCCTGCGCGGCAATCAGATCAGTGACATCGTGCGCCTGACAACGATCGTGGATATCCACGCCGCGCTGGTGGAGAAGCGTGCCTACCGGCTGCCATTCACGCACGCCAAGGCGTTCATGATGATGGAACAGATGGGCGACAAGCTCGACCAGCATTTGCTCAAAGCGTTCCGGCCGGTGGTCGCCATGGAATCCTCCTGATAACCGGGCTGGCACGGGTCTGCCACGACAAAATCGCAGGTCCCGTCATAGCTGGGCAAAAGCGCGAAGCGCGTCTTCGCGCTAGACGTCCCGGCCATCCACGTCTTCGTCTTGCAAAGAAAATAAGACGTAGATGCCCGGCACAATGGCATGTGCTCGGGCCGGCAAAGCCGGACCCGAGTGCCGGGCATGACGAGCTATGTTATGAGGTGCATGCGACTTAGGCCGCTCCGTCCTCATACGACGAAATCTCGATCAAACTGCCGTCGGGATCGCGGCAATAGACCGACCGCAGCACGCCGCGGGCGCCCTGTTTCCTCAACCGGGCCTTCCTCGATCGCGACGCCGCACGCCTCGAGATGCGCGACCACCTGGTCCGGCGTGCTTGAGGTGAGAAAGCACAGATCGTCACTGCCTGCGGTTTCATGGTCGGCGGTGAACCAGTCGACCTTGTCGGCGTCGCGCGGCCGCACGTTGATCTTCTGGTTGCCGAAGACCAGCGATGTCCTGGGCAACCTGCCCTGGCCCGGATCGAACACCTTGACCTCCATGCCGAGGACCGTTCGATACCATTCGACGGAGCGCGCCAGGTCGGAGACATTGATCACGAGATGATCGAGCGAATGAACTTTGACAGACATGGACTATCCTTTGGTCGCAGGTCGATGCGCGCCTGCCGCTACTAGCCGCACCAGGCTTTGTTTGTTACAACGCGGCCCCTCGTCAACTCAACAGACATCAACCGGACCTTGAGATCCGGGACAGGAGAGAAACGGCATGGCGTCACGTCGCACCGCGATTTGTCTGATCGCAATCGGCATCTCTGCAATCGCCTCGATCGGCGGCGCTTCGGCGCTGGATTATCCGACACGGCCGGTCCGCTGGGTGGTCGGCTATCCTCCAGGCGGCGCCACCGATATTCTGGCGCGGCTGATCGGCCAGCGGCTTTCCGAACGGCTCGGCCAGCAATTCGTGATCGAGAACAAGCCCGGCGCCGGCAACAACATCGCCACCGAGGCGGTGATCAATGCCGAGCCCGATGGCTACACGGTGCTGCTGGTCAATCCCGCCAACTACATCAACGCCTCGCTCTACGGCAATCTCAAATTCAACTTCATCCGCGACATCGCGCCGGTCGCGGCGTTCAATCGCGTGCCGAACGTGATGACGGTCAATAATGACGTGCCGGCCAAGACCGTCGCCGAGTTCATCGCCTACGTGAAGGCCAATCCGGGCAAGGTAAACATGGCGTCGTCTGGCAACGGCACGTCGGTGCATCTGTCCGGTGAAATGTTCATGATGATGTCGCGCACCAGGATGCAGCACGTGCCCTACCGGGGGGCGGCACCGGCGATCACCGACTTGCTCGGCGGCCAGGTCCAGTTGATCTTCGACAACATGCCATCGATCCTCCAGCATATCCGCGCCGGTTCCCTGCGCGCGCTGGCAGTGACCACGACGGCGCGCGCTCCGCAATTGCCCGACGTGCCGACCGTGGCCGACACCGTTCCGGGCTACGAGGCGAGCGCGCTGTTCGGGATGGGCGTGCCGAAGAAGACGCCGGCGGAGATCATCGAGAAGCTGAACAAGGAGATCAACGCGGTGCTCGCGGAACCCGCGATCAAGGCCAAGCTGATCGACCTCGGCGGCGAGCCGCTGATCGGGCCGCCCGACGCCTTTGGCAAGATGATCGTCGCCGAAACCGAAAAATGGGAGAAGGTGGTCAAGGCCGCCGGCGTGCACGTGGACTGAGGGTAGCCGACGTCATTGCGAGCCAACAGGTCGCGCGAACGCGCCCCCGATGACAGGCTCAACGAAGCAATCCAGAGCCACAAGAAAGCTGGATTGCTCCGTCGCTTTTGCTCCTCGCAATGACGGGAAACGACCAGAGAGGAATGCCGATGGCCTATGTCGATGGGTTTATCGTCGCGGTGCCGAAGAAAAATCTTGCCGCCTACCGCCGCATGGCGAAGAAGGCCGGCAAGGTCTGGCGCGAGCATGGCGCGCTGGATTACCGCGAATGGGTGGCAGACGACGTCAAGGTCGGCAAGCTCACCTCGTTCCCGCGCAGCGTCAAGCTCAAGCCGGGCGAGACGGTGATATTTTCCTGGATCACCTACAAGTCGCGCGCGCAGCGCGATCGTGTCAACGCCAGGGTGATGGCCGACAAGCGGCTGGCCGGCATGATGGACACCAAATCGCTGCCGTTCGATGCCAAGCGCATGATCTATGGCGGGTTTGAGAGCCTCGTGAAGGCGTGACGCGGGGTAACGCGGCAGCACAGTTTTCCGGGCTTTCGCCTCGGGGAATGATGCGCGATAATCAGCAAGCCGGTCGCGGCAAGTGCCCGGCGATATGGAATTGTTGCATGGAGATGGTGAAGGCCCATGCCGGAGCGGACATACACTCGAGAGAGCGAGATCGATGCCACCAGAGCCAGCGCTCGCCTGCCCGGTCTCGACATCGACATCGTTCACCGACAATCGCCGAACGGCGATTGGGAGCAGCTGTCGATTGATCTGCGGGCAATGCCGTCCTTCGAAGCATTCGGGCGCTCGTTCGAGGCAGCCGACCCGTACACGCTTTGGCTGCAGGTTGCGCGGTTGATGTGGATGCCGTGGCTGCTAACGGCGCAGACGATGCTGCTGCCCCCAGGCCGGTCGCGAACACTTCCGAGCGCCGTCCCCCCTCAGCAAGAGGCGTCGACGACGAACGGCTAGCGACCCCGCTTAACGGCCGATCGCTCGAATCCACTCGTTGCCCTCAAGCGGTCGACGCGAATTCGTGGAGTGATTGGAGACCGCGCGATCATGAAGACTTTGCCGCTGCTCATGCTTTCCATGGTTGCCGTCGCGCGGGAAGCGACCGCACAGGACGCAGAATGCGTCCGCGAACGCGCCGCCATGGTCGAAACCATCCGGGCCTACGCCCGGTCCGACGCCAGTGTTTTGGGACAGCAGGGCCTGTCGGAGAGGGTCCTTGAGGCCATGGGGCAAACGAAACGCCATCTGTTCATCCCTGAGCGATCTTGCTCCATCGCATACGCGGACAGGCCGATTCCGATCGGCCTCGGCCAGACCATATCGCAGCCGTTCGTCGTGGCCTTGATGACTCAGTTGGCTGAGGTCGCGCCCGATCATGTTGTGCTCGAAGTCGGTACGGGTTCGGGCTATCAGGCCGCCATCCTTGCGCGCCTGGCGCGAAAGGTCTGCACCATCGAGATTATCCCGGCATTGGCCGAGGCCGCCGCGAAAACGCTCAAAGACCTCGCGTATGACAACGTGAGCGTCAGGCTTGGCGACGGCTATGATGGCTGGCCCGAATGCGGTCCATTTGACGCCATCGTCGTGACCGCGGCGCTCGGCCAGATACCGCCGCCGCTGATTGAGCAGCTCAAAGTGGGTGGCCGGCTCGTCATGCCGGTGGGGCCCGGTTACACCACTCAGCAGCTCACGATCGTCGAAAAAATCGCCCCTGACAAGACGACAACTCGCGCCGTCGCCCTCGTGCGCTTTGTGCCCTTTACGCGCTCACAAAATTAAAGGCCGGTGACGGCCAGTTCTTGAAGAGCAGGACTTGGGTGTTTGCCTCGGTGGCTGGAGCCCTGCGGGAATGCACATTTGGAACGACAGCAATTGGACGAACCGGACATGCCCGGGCGGTCCGACGACGTCTGCTGTTGAGGGGTAGAACGGACATGCCGTTCAAGCGAGCCAACTTCAGACTTTGACCCACTTCAGACATCTGACGTCCCTGCTAATATACTTGTTTCGACTGGCCCCGACGTCTTCCAAGTGTCGACTTTAGACAGTTAGACTGCCGCGTTCTGATCGAGGGGGCGGTCATGCGGCGACGGCAATTTATTGGCCTGATCGGCGGTGCGGCGGCGTGGTCGCGGTCGGCCCGCGCGCAGCAGCCAGCAGGCAGGGTCTGGCGCATCGGGTTCCTGGCGTCTACGCCTCCGTCGCCCGCCATGGTGAGCGCGCTTCGCGACGGTCTGCATGAGCGCGGCTACCTCGAAGGGCAAAACCTGTCCATCGATGTTCGCTGGCTCCTCGACCAAGATCCCCACGTCGCGACGGAACTTGTTCGCAGCGGCGTCGACCTTATCGTGGCATGGGCCACGCCAGCAGCCATTGCTGCCAGCCGTGCAACAGCGACAATTCCCATCGTCATGGTATCCGTCTCTGATCCGGTGCGTTCGGGGCTTGTCGCTGGGCTGGCGCGCCCCGGCGGCAATATCACCGGCATGAGCAACATGGCCACGGAACTAAGTGGCAAGCTCGTGCAACTGCTCATTGAAATTGTACCCGGCATGAAGCGCGTAGGCGTGGTGCGCAATCCCAATGCTGATGCCGGAGTATCGGCTAGTCTGCAGGAGACAGCAGAAGCCATCCGCGCCTTGGGCCTGCAGATCGAAGTTGTCGATGCCGAAGCTGCCGAGGATTTTGAAAGTGCATTTGCACGCCTGAGCGCGCAGGGTGTCGACAGTGTTGTGCTGCTCCCCGACGCGGCACTCATCAAGCACAGAGTGAGGATCGCGGAGCTTGCGCAGAAGACGCGGCTGCCGACCGCCTTTCAGCGCCGGGAGAACGTGGAGGCGGGTGGCCTGCTGTCTTACGGATCGGACCTGAACGACCTATTGCGCCACGCGGCCCCCTTCGTCGACCGTATTCTGAAGGGCGCCCGGCCTGCTGAACTGCCCGTGGAGCAGCCAACGAAATTCGTGCTGGCCATCAACCGCAAGACGGCGAAGGCGCTTGGTCTCGACTTCCCACCGACGCTGCTCGCCCGCGCCGACGAGGTGATCGAATGAGCTGCTTCACTTCCGCCATTGGCAGCACAAAGCGGAAGTGCCATCCCATCTAATGCATGTCCGCTTTTGAGGGCGGAACGGACTCAGCGCGGACGTCGCGTGCGCTGAGGTCGGGTTGTTGGAAAAACTTCCGCGAGCAGGTTTGGCCAGCTAGAAATTTCCAGTCACTACGGTGACACTAATCGATCCAACAAATTTCAGAACCGCAGAAAGTCCTGATTTGATGGCGCACCCGACACGATTCGAACGTGTGACCTTTGCCTTCGGAGGGCAACGCTCTATCCAGCTGAGCTACGGGTGCATCGCGGTTCATTTAGCCGATTGGCCGGGCATGGGCAACGGCCCTGCGAGGTCTGGTTCGGCGAGGAGCAAGGCCCGAAAAGCAAAGGTCACACGTTCGAATCGTGTCGGGTGCGCCGGTAAAGCATGTGCCGAGCGTGCCGGGATTGTGGCGGGCTAACAGACACCAAACCATCGGCCTGGCGTGCGGGGCTCTGGTGGCTCGCTGGAAACCATATGAGAATTGCGGGTCCAATCAGTTCATTCACCGCCGGGGTGCACCCGGCGGCAAATGACCTAGTTGAGCTCGTAAATGACTTTCTGTATTTTCAAAAGATATTGGAAGGCTTTCAGCCCTTCAGTCGTTTGTTGCACTCGCTATAATATCCGCCACCCTTCTGAAATCCATTTCAAGCCGCCGTTGGCGTGATGCACGCGCGCCTCGATGTCGGCCTTCTTGCCGGCGCCGTTGACGATCGTGGTGTTCTCCTTGTCGATCATCACCTTCTTGGCGCGACCGAGCATAAGCGCCGCCCTCGTTCTGCTCGTCCACGTCCGCTTTCCTGCGCACAACGGACTCAAGTCAGATCACGCAGGATCCGAGAAGTGCCATAGCACAGAAGGCAACATTCGAGCAGGCAACTACTCGATCACCTCGTCGGCGAGTGTGAGCAAGTTTGGAGGGACCGTGATACCAAGCTGCCTTGCGGTCTTGAGATTGACCACCAGCCAGAACTTGCTGGCCTGCTCGATCGGCAGGTCGCCGGGCTTTACACCCCGAACTATTTTGGCAGCGTAGACACCGGCGCGCCGATAGCCATCCAACGCATCAGTGGAATAAGTCAGGAGCAGGCCGGCCCGCCCCCATTCGGGATAAACGCCCAAGGTCGGCTTTCTGGCCGCCAGAATGTGCGGCATCACGCGGGACATGTTGACGGTCAACAACGGATCGCCGGAGATATAGAGCGCGTTGACTCCATCAGACAACGCCTTGGCAAAGACCCGTTCGAGATCATCAGGTGTCTTGATCGCATAATTCTCAAAACGGAAGCCAAGCTGAATGGAGACTTCTTGCAGGGCCGTTTCCTCCTGATGTGAAAGCACGCCCTGGAGGGCTTGAGGGTCCCAAACCACTCCAATCATACCAAGCCGTTCGATGTTCGGGACTAGGTCCTTGAAGAACCCGAGCCGCTTCGCGGTGAGGCTCTCTTCGCCACCGACTGCGTTCATCACGTTGCCAGTAGCCGTCCCGCCTGGCCTCCTGTAGCTCTCGGCAAGTCCTACCGCGACCGGATCGACTGCCATAGCGGTGAAGACCAACTGCCTGTCCGGCAGCACGCTGTGCACGACGCCGGCAGCAGTGGCAGCAGCCACAAAGACCTTCGGCAGCAGCGCGTCCAGCTCCTGGGCGAGGCGAGGCAGCTGTGAAAAATCGCCACTCGCGACCCGTGTCTCAAGGACATAGTCCCGGCCTTCGACCAACCCTTCGTCCTTCAAGCCGCCGCGCACTGCCGCCACTCTTGGCTTGAAGAGTTCTTCAGTGCCCGGAAATAACACGGCCACCAGCGGCAGCTTCGTGTCTTTTTGAGCCCACGCCCGCATCGGCCATGTGATGACCGCGCTGCACGACGCTTGCAAAAACGCGCGTCGCCTCATCTTCTTGCCCCGGCGCTTTGTTCGGTTCGACCCCACTATCAAACCACGAGGACTATCGGCCTGCCAGCACCCTTTCGCCAGGCAGCCTCATCCGGAAATGTCTGAGATGGGGTCAAAACCGGAAGTGACAGCCCGTCGGCGCGATGTCTGCTTTGCCCCGATCAACAGACATCGTGAAGCACGGATGCCACACCCCTGGTGCTGGGAGGTGTCGCACCAACGCTGTTGGATGCGACTTAAGAGGCCGCCACAAGTGCTCGATAGACGGAGGCACGGCCAATGCCCAAAGTCTTTGCGGTCTCCGAAGGTCCTTTGCTGCTCGCCTTCAGTAGGAATTTCCGTGTTTGTGTAGGCACTTGCGATTATGCCGCGTGATGATATCCTGTCGCAAACGACAGAATGATGGGCAGCCGTCAGGGCGTATGCGCCATCCCGCGTTTCTGACATGCCGCACCTTCCCTGAAACAATTATTCCGGAAGGTAGGCGGACATGGCGCTTCAGATCGCGGCCCAGACACCGCATTTCATCGTGCGCTTCGATAACTCGATCGGCCCCGCGGCGCCCGCCGTCGCCAACGCAGTGAGGAACATCTGCGAAGTCGATCTCTCGAAGCTCACCGTCTTCATGCCGTCGCACACGGGCGGTCTGGCCGATCCCTTCCTCTATCCGCGGCTCATCGACGTGCAGATCGTCAACAACACGCTGACCGGTCCGGGCTTCGGTGGCGGGATGAACAATGGCTATTCGCCGGGCCGCGTATCCTTCATCCAGATAAACCCGTTCTCCGCCCCTAACACGCAGATCACGGACGACTACGCCGGCTTCGTCTTCGTCGCGGAAATGTCCGAGTTGCTCATGAGCTTCTACGGCTGGGATGCGGGATCCAGCCAAGGCGAAGCGCTGTCGCGCGTCATGGCGGAAGAGATCCATCCCGCCTCGTCGTCCAATTTCGTCAATCTCTGGCTCGGCTGGCCGCGGCCGCGGCCCGATTGGATCGGCCGAAACGAGCCGGCGATCAACCCCTTGTTCGGGCGCGGCGACCTTCGACTCGATCGCCTTTGGCTGCGGCATGATCTTCATCTATTTCCTGCGTTATCAGCTCAACTTTTCCTATGATCAGATTTGCGGCGCCGGCGGGGCGCTCTTGTCGGACCGCTATCGCAACCTGACGGGTGCGACCGATGATCCCGCCGCGCGGGTCGGCAAGCTGCTCGACGACCATTTCGGCACCCTCAAAATCAATCTCGTCGGCAACAACCCGTTCCCGCTCTTTGACGGCGCGGATCGCAAGGCGTTCTTAGCCTTCGGCAAGACCAGCACGACGCGCTTCCGGCTGCTTGAAAGCGGACATGCGTCGATCCAGCCGTTCATCACCTGCCCGGTCGGCGAGCTATCCCTATACCGAATTCGGCTCTTTTGTAACGCAGAGCATCACCGCGACGACGCTGGGCATCGGCGTTCCGGCCTTCACCTGGCGGATGAACGGCAAGCTTCTGTCGGGATCAAGCACCGGCGAGACCGTCAGCGCCACCGTCGATGTGCCGGACCCGCAGAATCCGGAGCAGCCATCGCGCCAGACCAAGGACTTCACTTTCGATTACAGCGTGTCATCGAGTTTCGGCGTCGCCGGCGGCAGCAGCACCCTGACCCTGACGAGCCGCAGCATCGACGGCGATTATCAGTTTGACGTCAAATTGGAAGCGGACGAGGCCGCCGTCCCGAAAGGCGCCATCTCGGCGACGCAGGGCGTGACGATGCATACGCGGTCGATTGTCTATGGCGGCACCTATGACGAGGACCGGCGGCGCTGCGAAAGATCGTTCCAGGGCGTCGTCGCCGGCAAATTGCCCTCGCTGCAAAACGCCCTCGCGCGGCTGCAGAACCTGCCCGACCCGCCGCAGCCCGGCTATCTCGGCGCGGCGCTGGAAGCCGCCGAGCACATCCGCGAGCAGCTCGCGCATCTGGCCGAACGCGACCACAAGACGGCCAACGATATCGCGCATTACCTGTCGCAGACCCTGGGCGCGCCGGCGCATGTTTTCCTCAAAGGCGCGCGGCGAGACGCCGCCCGGTGAGCGGTGATTGTGGGGGTCGCCAGCGCTTCCCGCGAGGCGATCGATATGCGCGACCATCAGCACGTCGCCCTTGCGTAGGAAATCGAGAACTGTTTTGGAGTTCGGCCCTAACCATTTCATACAACTAAATGGTGCTGCTAAATGGTGCTGCCAGACAGGATTGAACTCTCACCCGTCAAAATTAGTGATTATAATTCAACAGTTTAAGGCCCCACGGCGGTCGAAATTGTGGCGCCGAAATGGGATGAAACGCGAGCAAGTTGAGCTTGTGTTTCCCCGCGTGCCGTTGCCAAAAAACGCCACCAAGTTCGCGCGCATTGCGGCCTTAGGTCGACCAGCTAGATCTTCACAAAGAACACGCCCGTATCATGCGGTGGATCTAGGCGGCACCCTGCCTCAGCCGCTGCACCACCGATATCGCTACGGCCGGCGGTGGAGAATTCGGGAAATTCCTCAGTGGTAATGCTCTCGTAGTCATCGAACGAGAGGCGCCCACGTGTATTGGCGGGTAGCCAATTCAGCGCCTGCGTTAAATCGTCGACGGTCTTTGCGTGAAGGTCCATGATGTCTCCTTCGAGGGGGGCAGTTGTCTGGAAGCGTTATCAACGATGGCTGGCGAAGCAGCCTAACCTTAAGAGAAACGAAATGACTGTCGTCACGCGCAACGTCCGCTTTGTGCCAAGAAGCGACGTCTGGCCCATTGCGAGTGCAGAGGGTAGGATATACCCCGATGTGAAAGCTCCCGGGAATTGCCGAAGTCCAGCGTTTACCGGCGGCGCTGATTCTCGGCAGGCGTCTCCACTCTCAACATTCTCATTTCGAACATCTACGCGCCGTGTTCCGCGAGGACACCATGGGGCATTCATGAAACTTCCTCGTCGAAAGTTTTTGCATCTGGCAGCGGGTGCTACCGCCCTGTCTTCCGTCTCACGCTTCGCTTGGGCGCAATCACCCCCGACGAGTGCCGGAGGGGCCGTTCGGGTGGCGACGGGGCTACTAGCAATGTGGCAAAGCACCGCTTGGCTCGGAGCCGAAGCCGGTCTCTTCAAAAAGCGAGGGATCGATATGACCCTGCCGGCCATTGCGGTCGGAGGTCCGGAGGCTGCGGCCGGGCTCATCCGTGGCGATTGGGAGTTCGCCCACACCGGATCCGTGCCTGTCGCGGAAGAAGTCCTCAAGGGTCGGGACATCGTCATCCTGGCGATGCCGACATCGGATTTCCCCAAGTCCTTCGTGATGACCAGAAAAGGCATCAGCCAACTGGCACAGCTCGCCGGAAAGAAAGTCGGAGTGCTGACCGAGACCGGGCAGACCAGCGTGGCGACCCGGATTACAATCGAGAAAGCGGGCGCCACTGCGATCTACCTGCCCTTGATTAAATTCGATCGAATCTATGCGGCGTTGGCATCCGGAGAGATCGACGCGGGTGCGCTACCGATCGATCTGCGCTTTACCGGCCAAGTTCGCTATGGCTGGAACGCCTTCCCGGTGGATTCCTTCGACGGGCCTTCGATATTCGCTACCACTCGCAAGCTGGTCACCTCCAACCACGAGCTTGTGATGAACGTCATGCAGGGTTTCGTTGAGACGATCCATTTGTTCAAGACGCGTCCGGACATCGTTGTGCCTTTGCTGCAACGCTACTTGAAGATCGAAGATCGAAAGACAGTAGAGGAATTGCACGCATTTCATGTGCCGGTATTTCAAAAGGTTCCGCGGCCATCGTTTCCAGGAATGCAGGCGTTACGGGAGTTTCTTGTGGCGAAATACCCGGCTGCGGTATCGTTGAAGGAATCCGACATTGCTGATTCATCGTTCATCGATGAGCTTGAGCGAAGCGGATTTATAGACCGGCTTTATGCGGCTGATAGGAAATAAGCCTCGATCAGAGGAACGAAATTCGTAAATTCCGTTCGGCGAATTCCTGCGAGCCTCAAGTCCGTTGCCGTCGCGCCGAGACCTGCGATGAACTCGCGCCGCCTCATGTAATCATTCCCGCCAGAGCCGGACACTGCGACGGATCGCTATCCGATCAGTCGGTCATTATAGCCGGGAACAGAAACCGCGATAAGGTGCCTTCACCTCCAAGGACCGAAACCAAAAATGCTGGGCCCTGGCTCGATCCCGATGAGTTCGACAGGATCCTTTTAGGACGTCGATGTCTTGGCCCTAAGCGCCCTGCCGCAATCAATGTCGCAGGAACACTGCCGAGGCGAGAATACCAACGATCGAATCGTGTCGGGTGCGCCGGTAAAGCATGTGCCGAGCGTGCCGGGATTGTGGCGGGTCTCTTACCTCGAATTGGCTCCCTAAATGGGCCGCCGCTGGTTCATTAGCCCGCCGGGTAGCCCCGGCGAGCAAATGAACCCGCGCACGGTGGAGCATCCAGCATTACCCGCCAGCCCTCTGCAAGGCATTGTTCATCTCGTCCGCCCATCTTGGATTGTGAGACTTGAGAGGCGCCAAGACATCGCCGGGTTGTCTTGTCACGCCGTCCATCTGTTGCGCACAGCGTCGTGCTTCGTCCCACTTCCCAAGCGCGGCGTAACAGCAGACGAGAACTTCCAAACTGGTCCACCAATTCGGCCGAACCTGTAAGGCGCGCGCGGCAGCTTCAAGCCCCGCTTCCGCGCGTCCGGAGAAAAGGCGCGCCAGCGCAAGCACGTTGAACCAGACGAAATTCTGAGGATCGTATGGGCTCAGTCGCAGGCCATATTCAAGCGGCGCAATCGCCTCCGATGCACGTCCGCTGAAAAGAAGTGCCATTCCCAAGACTAAATGGCCCAATGCAAAGCTGGGACTGATCTCAATTGCCTTTCGGGCAGCGCTGATCGACTGTTCAAGCCGTTCCGAAAACACGCTGACGATTGCCAGTGCGTAATGCGAATAGGGGTTTCGCTCATCAAGTTGAACGGCCTTCAGGGCGGCCTCCATGCCCTCCTGCAAATCAGCGACGGGATTTTCGGACCAGCCATAGGGAACGACTCCGGCACTTACCCGGCCCAGCCAGAGATGCGCTTCGGGAAGTTCAGGATCGAGCCTGCAAGCCTGGCGAAACAGTTCTCGCGCTTTCAGATGGTTCTCGCGCGTCACCTGATGAAAGTGCCAGGTCCCGCGCCGGACGAGATCCCAAGCCGTCATATTGCCGGTGTGTCGCGCCACCGCTTGCGCACCTTCGGTCCTGAGTAACTCCGGCTCGATGGCGCCTGCAACGCGCTCGGCAATCTCATCCTGAATAGCAAAAACCTCGGTCAGTTCGAGATCATAGCGCTCAGCCCAAATGTGGTTTCCCGATGTGGCATCGACGAGCTGGGCCGAAATTCGAATATGCTGACCGGACTTGCGCACGCTTCCTTCAAGCAGATATCGCACGCCCAAGCTCCTGCGCGACCTGCTTTGCATCAAGTGACTTGCCTTTGTATGCGAAGCTTGAATTGCGCGCGATCACAAAGAACCAGCGAAACCGCGTGAGCGCGGTAATAATGTCTTCGGTGATGCCGTCAGCGAGATATTCCTGCTCCTTTTCGTCGCTCAAATTGGCGAACGGCAGAACGGCAATCGACGGTCTGTGCTCCCGCTCAACGGGCGGCGAACTCGCCTCCGCGTTCCCTTCGGTTGGCACTTGCGCCGGAAGTCCGACGAAACGATATCCGACGCGCGGTATCGTTGTGATCCAATCCCCTCCCGTCGGCAGTCGGGCCTAGCTGCTTTCTGAGCGCTGCAATCTGAACCGAGAGGTTGCTCTCCTCGACCGCCGCGTCCCCCCACGCCGCCCGCATCAATTCGGTTTTGGTCAGCAACTCGACCGCGTGAGCCAAGCAGCGCTTCCAGTAGCTGCAGGCCCTTGCTGCTCACGGCGACCGGCTGGCCCTTCTGAAGGAGCCTTCCGCGCTGCATATCAAGGATAAATGGGCCGAAGGCGAAGCTCGCGTGGACATGCTCAAAGAATAGTGGGTTTTGTAAAATTTCGGAACATTTCGGGCCGGATTCAGGACTTTTTGGCGGTTGGCCGACGAATTTGAGCGCCTCGATCCACATACCGAACAGGAGGTTTCCATGACTATCCTTGAGGCAACCAGGACCGGCGACAATGCTGTTGCTGCCCCGCAAAAAGCGTTCGTGGTCAAGAGCGGCGCGGGCTATCGCGCCGAGCAAGGCAGCGATTACGAGCCCGGGGTAAGCGCGGAAACCGTCGGCTCGAAATCGATTTGGCTCGGAATGATAACCTTGCCGCCCGGGAAACGAACCCGCGCGCACGTGCACGAGCATCACGAAACGGCTCTCTACATGCTCAGCGGCGACGAGATGGAGTTGTGGACTGGCGATCAGCTCCAGTATCGAGACATCGTGCGGCCAGGAGATTACATCTTCATTCCCGCAAATATGTTGCACGTCGCCGTGAATCGAGGCGCGCACTCCGCGGTATTCATCGGCTCTCGTAATGAAGCGACAGCTCAGGAAAGTGTGGTGTTACGACCCGAGATGGACCGAAGGGTGCCGTAAAATTTTATAGTTACGTCCCGATCCGCGATAATCCAGGCGGGAATCGTGTCGGGTGCGCCAGAACTCGCGTGCCGAGCGTGCCTGGGATTGTGGCGGTCGAATTGGCTCCTCGAAATGGGCGGCCGATGGTTCATTAGCCCGCCGGGGTATCCCCGGCGAGCAAATGAACCCCGCAGCGTGTAACTCAAATACTGAAAACGTTTAGCCGAGGTCCGCTTTGGTGCGCATTCCGGACTCAAGTCGAACGGTGGGCGAGGTCAGAACAGTGCCACAAGCGGCCATGTCGCCTCTCCAAGGGAAAACAGTTCGTTGAGATAGATCTAATGTCCGAGATGGAGACAAACCTTCTCCGTTCAAGTTCGACGTCGGAGTTTTCACACAGCCTGGGGGTCATTCCCAAAATGCCGTGTGACCAATTCTTCGCAAAAAGACAAAACAAGCGGCAACCGTCCATCGATGTAGCCTCAGGCCCGCCAGCGAACTCGCCCGTGAGTTAGTCGCGAAATGACGTGGTCCCCCACATAATTATTCGGACGGCCACACCTAGAGCTCGGAAGATTTGTGTCCATGCGGCGAAAAGGGTTTTGCAACTCAATCCCTCGAATAACAGGCATTCGCTGCTTCGCTTCCATGTCCACTTTGTGCCTCGTTGGATAATCGTTTGAAATCCGAAGACGAGTCCGCTTTCGAACTGGTATCATTTCGCCAGTTGCGCCGCCAAGAATTCGCGCATTTCCAAAACTGAGCGCTGGGCAGCATCCACGTCGTATTTGAGCCAATGCCCGAAGAATTGCCTTCCATTGCCTACGTTCGGGAGGTCAAAGGAATGATAAGCGCCCGGATAGATCACCAGCTTGACGGGCGCTCCCTTGCCCGCGCGCCGTTCCATCCACCGTTCGCAATCTTTGGCCGGCGACCAATCGTCAAGTTCGCCGATCAGGATAATGGTTGGAATAGTCAACTGATCGGTGGCAACGCTGCACGGCGGATAATAGGCTACGGCGGCCTTAAACTTCAGATTATCAGGGAATGCAAAAAGCTCGACCGCATGCGTCGAGGCTAACTGGAGAGCGACCACGCCGCCCTGCGAAGACCCGACAACTGCAATCCGATTTGGATCGACGAAGTCGAGTTTGGACAGATAGAGCAGCGCTCCTAACGCATCCGCTTGCCGTGAAGGCATCAGCCTAAGTCGATCGCAGGATTCTCTGATGCCACGGCTGGCAAAGCTATCCACTACTAAGGAGATATAGCCCCAGCCTGTCATGAGCTCCGCCATGCGCTTGCGGGTATTTGTCGAGAGCCCACTGCATCCATGCACATAGACAACGGCAGGAAAAGGACCGCTTCCGTCAGGTTTCGACAGATAGCCTTCAATGGTCGCATCCGGCGCGTTCGCGGGCGTTTCGCCGCGCTCGCGAGCCTGACGCTGCTGGATTTGCCCCATGGTGTAAGCCGCACTGTCGAACTTAACCAAGTCGTCCGCTGAAGCGGTGGACATTGCGAGAATTATCAGGATGAGAGATGTGATAATCTGGGCGCGCACTCTTCGCTCTCCCGTCGGCTCAGGTCGGCACCTCGCCCTTCACGACCCAGGCTGTGGCAGCATAAGATCGTGCCCCATCCGCCTCGCCATCTAAATACGCCAGCTCGACCGCGTCTCGAAGTTTTGCTTTGGCATCAGCACTAAGAGTGCCAACGTAGTCCGCGACGGGTCCATCCTTGCCTTCAGCGGGCGCCCAGAAATCGGCAAAGGATGCGAACTCCATGCGGATCGTCAGCGTGTCCTGGACAACATCTATAAGGCCGACATCACGCCAGGCACGCGCCAAGTCTCCCGGACGGGTCATCGGCCTGGAATAGGCCCTCGCGCGTCGCTCATTTGCGTTCTGATCCAGCATGGCCGCAGTGTCGAAGATCATGCGATAGTAGACAAGGCCTCCGCGCGTATCCCATGTGGCCGCAGCGACGGTCCCACCCGGACGCGTGACGCGGCGCATCTCGCGCACGGCAAGATCGGCCTGCGGAATAAACTGCAAGACCAGCATTGAAAGAGCGTGGTCGAACGAGGCGTTAGGAAATGGCAGGGCGCAGGCGTCTCCGACTTGAAAGTCGAGGCGAGCATCGCGGTTTTGGCGCTTCGCATACTCGACATATATCGGAGAAAAGTCCAAGCCAAGCACACTGCTAATCTTAGGGTTCTGAGCAGGCTGAAACTCAGATTGCCAGTCCCGCACCCGACATCCAGGACGCGCTCCGCGCTGGTGATCTCAGCGAAGTCGATGAATAGGGGTGCGAGCCGACGGCTCCACCGTCCCATTTGGAACTCGTAGCCATCACCATCGGCAGATACGAATGTCGATGAAACGGCCATGCAAGCGCGCCCTTTCTGCGCATCAGCAGCTACAGAGCCACAGTGCGCCACTGTCCGAAGCTACTGCTTGGTCGCTTGTAGCACAACGAAGATTGGCTTCCTGCCAGGACGCTATCCGGTCGAATTCCGCCTCAGGTGAGTCCAGTAGTTTTGGGTCAAACGCGTCGTTCTGACTGTGCCCCGATGACTTCCGATCTTCCCGATAGAAGCCTCCAAAAAATGGGGTATCCGGCCGGTGATTACAGCACGATGATCAGTTCCAAGGCTAGAGTGTAATTCCTTCGGCGACACAGGGGGCAAGGGATAAGCGGGACGCAAAATTCTCTAGGACATCAATCGAAGCGCTAATAATTTGACCGGGTGTGGGCAACGGCCCTGCGAGGGGTTGGTTCGGCGAGGAGCAAGGCCCGAAAGGCAACGGTCACACGTTCGAATCGTGTCGGGTGCGCCAGGAAAGCATGTGCCGGGCGTGCCGGGACTGTGGCGGGTTTAGTCCTCGAATTGGCTCCTCGAAATGGGCGGCCGACGGGTTCATTAGCCCGCCGGGGTATCCCCGGCGAGCAAATGAACGCCGCAGCGTGTGATAAAACTTAAAACGTTTAGCCGAGGTCCGCTTTGGTGCGCATTCCGGACTCAAGTCGAACGGCGCGCGAGGTCCGAAAAGTGCCCACAAATCGGCCAGCGCCAACAAGGTTGAGCGTTGCCAGCACCAAAGGACCGCATTCAGAGTTCCGCGGACCGCTCGATGAAATCGCCTATTTCTTCGTCACCTTGTAAATCGCGTTCTCGATATCCGAGGAGAAGTAAATCGTGCCGGACGCTCCGACCCCGACGCCGGTTGGAATGTTGGTCGGTAGTCCCCCGGGCGCACCGACCAGCCCGATCGGCAGGTTGCCGGCGATTTCGCTGACGTTTCCGTTTAGCGGATCGATTTGGACAATCCGTTTGGCGCCGACTTCGGCCACGATCAGTTTGCCGTCGGGCGCCAGCGCGATGCCCTCTGGCATTTTAAGATCCTTGGCGACCACGGTTTTCTTGCCGTTGCTTTCAACCTTCGAGACCTGCCCGGCAAAGGCCTCGGTGACGTAGACGTCACCCTTCGGACCGCCGACCAACCCGACCGGGCCTTCGAGGTCGCCGATCAAAACGTTGCGGTCCTTGCCATGCTCGCCGCTGGCGCGGATCAGCGATTTGCTGCCGAGCTCGTTGACGAGAATGCTGCCGTCGGCGAGCCGGATCGCGTCGTGCGGCGCCTTGAAGTCGTGCATCATCTCACGCGTCTTGCCGGTCTTGCGGTCGATCACCTGCACCGTGCCGGTGAACCAGCTCGACAGGATCACCTCGTCGTCCTTGGCGGTGGCGCTCATCGGATATTCCAGCGTCACGCCGTCGGCGTGCATCCGCGCGGGTTCCGAGACTTCGCCGGTCGCGCCATCGACCGTGCGATAGGCGAACACGTCGGCGACGTAGATGGTGTCCTTAGCGCCGTCGGAAACGACGCCGATGCCGCCGGGCAGCGCCAGCTTGCCGATGATCAGCTGCTTGGCGGCGCCGGTCTCGGGATCGACCTCCTGGATTCCGTTGTCGGCCATGTTGGAGACGAAGATGCGATCCTTGTCATCGATCGCGAGGTTGTCGAGCGAAGGCTTGAGCTGCGCGACCACTTTCTTGGCCCCGGTCTTCGGATCGACCCGCACCAATTGACCAAGCGCGGTATCCACCACCCACAGATTGCCCTTGGAATCGAAATTGACGGCGGCAGGAATCTTGAAGCCGTCGGCGACGACCGTCAGCTCGGGCTTGTCGACGTCGACCTTGGCGACCTGGCCCTTGAACCACAGCGGGCCGTAGAGCATGTCGTCGGGGCCGAATTCGAAGCCGTTGAGGCCGCCCATTTTCTCCATGATCATGCGGGGCGGCTTAACGCCCTCGACGTCGATCTCATAAAGCGTGTCGCCGAGGAACACGGTTGTCGCATAGAGCCTGCCGTCCTTGCGGTAGGCGAGCGAGTTAATCCCGGGCAGGCCGGAGGCGAGCTTCTTGATCGGCCCGTCGCCCTTGCGGGAGTAGAGATCGCCGGTGAGAAATCCGGTCCATGCCATGGTGCCGTCGGGCGCAAAGGCGATGTCGTCCGCCATGCCTTCGGGCGCGGGTATCGCGATCTTCGCGGTGCCGTTATTACGATCGACCTCGTAGAGCGCCGCCCCCGCGACGCTGCCGGCGAACAGGCGCCCGGCCTTATCGATCCCGAGCCCGTGCACGCCATGAAACGCCGAACCAGGGACGAGTTTTGTCACCTCATACGTCTGCGCCGATGCGCCGACGTTGGTGGAGAAAAGGACTGTCGCCGCGACAGTCGCACCCAGCGCAAGCCTCCTCGTCATGACGCTACCTCCCGTTGCTTTTATATCGGGTGAGTATTCGCCCGTGGTGGTCGTTTGGCAAACGATTATTGGAGGCGGCGGCGGCGCTGCCACAAAAGTGACATGCCGCGAGGCGCGGCGTCAGTTCGATATTAATTTATAGCGGCGATTTTAGTGATTGCTGATTTACCGCACGGCAGCGTGCCTGAATGAGAAACAATTTCGGCTCGCCGCGCCATCCTCCCAGCCAATGTTGCCGCGCCGACGAGTGATTGAGTGAGCGGTTCCACCATGTCTGGTTTGGGTCAAACTGAGAAGAACTCAGTGCGAGCAAATGTTTTCCGCTTTGCCCTCAAACTCGGACATTGCCCTATGAAGTCGGCACTTCGCATTTGTGCCAACAACTGCCGTCGCTCGATCGTGGGTTAGCGTTGATCCGCTGCGAGCATAATGGCTCAGGTCGGCACCTCGCCCTTCACGACCCTGCCCGTGGCAGCATAAGATCGTGCTCCATCCGCCTCGCCATCTAAATACGCCAGCTCGACCGCGTCTCGATTGCTTTGGCATCCGCACTAAGAGTGCCAACGTAGTCCGCGACGGGTCCATCCTTGCCTTCAGCGGGCACCCAGAACAAATCTCCCGGACAAGTCACTGGCCTTGAATAGGCTCTCGCACGTCGCTCACTTGCGCTCCGATCCAGCATCGCCGTAGCGTCGAAGATCATGCGATAGTAGACGAGTCTTCCGCGCCGACCCATGTGGCCGCAGCGACGGTCCCACCCGGACCCGTGACCGTGTGAGATTTGATTGTTCTGATCGCGTTGTGGATTATTGCTGCTGTGCCTATTCGTTGCCGCTACATCGCCCATACTGTTGCCGTGCACGAATCAGCCGGAGAGCCAGAATGAATCCCAGAGCTCGGAGTCTTATTCTGACCGAATCCCAAGCGGCTTGTCTTGTCGCACTCAGATTGCGCAAGGAATCGAAGACTGAAATTGCAATACAAGCCAAGCTTGATCTCAAAAAAGCAGCAATGGCGCTCGATGCACTGAAGGAACTAGGTCTTGCCAGGCGCGGCGCGATGAATAGTTGGCATCCCACTGGACGGGGAAGGAATTGTCGATTTAAGGCAGCTCCGGATGGAATACGGCGCTGTAGTGCACTTGCTGGCTCTGGCGCTCGGCGTCTGCTCGATGTTTTGGACCGGCCGATGCAGGGCAATGAACTTGCCGAAAGGTTAGGCATCACTCTTCAAAGAGTTCGTCAGCTTGTGGTCGAACTTCATGCGCAAGGACTTGTGAGATTCGGGGACTCAGAAAGAATTCTTGAGGTCGTCACGCGCACTAAGGACAAGACTATTTTGCTGTCACGCGATGAGGCGCGCGTGCTTTCGGCAATTCCGGACGCCTATGCAACCAATGCAACAAAGATAAGGCTTGCAGTTTTGCTTCCTGACAAAAGTGTTCAGCAGATCCTTGATCGCCTTGTTGCGAAGGACTTTCTTCCCGGAGGTCGTCGCGCAGGATCACAATGCGAAGGTCATCAGCGGAAATACCTGCCTCCTGGAGAGCAATGAACTTTGCGATCGCGTAATCTTCGCAGTCCCCGGCAGGCGATCTGTCAGCCATGCATTCTCTTGCTGAAGAGATTCGGTTGTGCGTTTGGATGCGCAAGCTCTAGTAACTCTTTGCTTTCGATCTCTGCCGCGCGCGCGATATACACAGCGGCAAGTTTGCGCAGCTCTTCCCGAGTTCGAGCGTCGCCCACAGTGTTAGCGTGCTGCCGGCATTTGTCGGCCCGATCTCGCAAATAAATAGATCTACATGGGGCGGCCTCGGTTTAAGGCCATCTTCCGGTCAAGATAGCTCACCCGGACGAATTTACTTCGGCCCGGAGTGTTCCATTAACGGAACACCAAGACTGTCAACTGAGGCGGCCTTTACTCGCCAAACGACCCCGTCTTTGCGCTGCGGTTGCAAGGGGCGGGGCCGCTGGCGGCGGTTGTGCTAACGCACACTGGAGGAGGATGCCCGCCGCAGATAGTTAACGCGGAATTCCCGAAACGTTCCTATGTTGTTAAGGCGGCACCCGTAGTTCTACCGAGAACAAATTAGGCCACTGCGAAATTCAATTTAGACCACTGAGGGTTTAAACAAACCAATAACTCAAGCCGTAAGGAACGGATTTGGGTAGTGGGTCAGTTTGAAATGGTGCCGGGCGACTCGCCGAATACTGCACCTGAGCGAATTCAGGGCATAACTACAGGAGCCGAACCGCTCGCGGGATTAAAGAGTCAGCGGGTTCGCTCCCCGCGCGGCACCGGATCGGCGGCGGTTCCGGGTCATTGAGGCCCTTGAACAATTACTTCTTTGTTGCTCGCCGTTTAGTCGCAGCGGCGCTCCTTGCGCGTGATCGTGCGGCCGTCGTCCCGTTCAATCGTGGTAGTCTCCATGCGGCAGCGCTGTCGTGGGCCGACGGTGACACCACCGGGGCCGAGGCCAACTGTGACGTCGGAGTCGGATCGCCGGCGACGGTCCCTATCGTAGCGGTCGTCGCGGTCCCGCCCGATCTGAACATCGACGCCTTGGGCCATCTTGACGCCTTGGGCCTTGGCCGGAGTGACGAGCGGGGCAGTCGTCAGCACCGCTGCGGCTGCCGCCACGGCAAGAGCGATCTTCATCATGTGGGAGTCCTCCTTGGGCTTGATTTAGAGGTGTAACGGGCACGAACGCTGAGGGTTCCACCGGGGCAATCGAGGGAGGACGGCGGGAGTAGCGCGGCGTAAGCCGATCAGGGCCTCATCAGATGAACGTCTCTCGTCGAATCTCTGAAGCCCATTCGTTCGCGCTAACTTTCGTTCAGCGGGCAGGGCGACTAGAGGTTCCGAAAAGCGGGTCTCGTTTAGCAGTCAACAGACCAATTCTGCTGCTTGTTAAGCAAGCCCTTGTCAGTCGGCTGAGGGAACTATCGACGGCGATTGATCAAGTTCCCGTAGACGGGCGATTTGGCTTTTCAGAGAACCCGGGGCGTCCGACAGCTCTTCTGTCAGAACGATGCGCAATCTATCTGCAACCTCAGCACATATTGCTCGGCTATGTATCTGATCGATTCGCACGATGCGATTCTGCATGTCGAAATCCAATCATTCTGTTTTCCTAAACACTAAGCCCTCACTGTTACAATGGTTCAAATCGGTTGCCTAAAATTTGCACCTGAAAGGAACAACCGAGTTCCACAGCAGTTGCAAAGGGAACATTTGGCTTACAACATGCCATGAAAACGCAGTTGGTCGCGTCAGTTCCAATAATTCACAGAACTAGGACGGGCCATGAAAGACTTTCCAAACGCATCATTCCCGCCGGAAACTCTCGACATCATGAAGAAAGCGATGGACGCGGCCGTCGCTTCATTGCCGGATCCAGTCAGTTCCGCACACGTGCAATCCCTAGCTGAGACTATTCTCCGCAGTGCCAAAGAGGGAGAGAGAGATCCCTCAACCTTGCAACGAATGGCATTATTGGAACTTCAAATCGCGCCGCGAAATTAATCTTTAAAGAAACCATTGGTCCTGGCGGTTCTGTTGCACGAACTGAACACCTTCGATTCCAGCGGCTAAGGACTTTCACCAGCCGAATCAGCCAGATGTCGGCGATGAAAATGTGGCATCTGAAAGAGTGTCATTGCCGAGGATCGCTCGCGGAAGACAGCGTTTATAACTAACAGTAATGGTTACCATTGGACGTTCCGCTGATACTTGCGACCGAGGTGGTGCCTGAAACGAATCCGTTTTAGGCCGTCTCCAACAAGCAAGAGGCAGCAAATGTCCATCATCTTTAGGGTTCTCGTCATCGCAATATGCACTTATGCCGGTTCAACTGTCGCCGGCATTCAATTCCTGGACCTAGCTGACCCTATCAAGTGGCGCAGAAATAGCTTACATGAAAAAACCAACTCTCCGCATCGAAGAACAACGGCCAAGAAATATACAGCGGGCTGACATCGTCCCTACCATTGGGTATGCGATGATCGTCGATGGGCATTTCAAAACCCAATTTTCAGACGAGGGTGCTGCCAAGAAGGCGGCAAAAGAATTGCTTGTGAGTTACCCAATGCTGAAAGTCGAAGTCTACGACGCTTCGGCGAAAGTCAGAACACTGATAAAATAGAGCTGCATTGCAGCACAAGATTCATTGGACGATTTGTTCGGCTCTTAGCTATCGGGCACCCCGACGCCAGCAGTATGCAATGAACCGAGCGATTAACCACACTGCTACCCGAACGACTACGATTGCAAAAGCAAACTGCATCCAGACTGAACCGCCGATACCTCGCAAGATCACCTCTAAGCGATCGCCCCATGGATACGGTAAAGCCGCAGCACCGGTTTCGATCGCTGTCATCGTGGTTCGGAGATACAAGGTCAGCCATTCAGGCTTGTAAACAAAGGCGGCGCCGAGGCCCGCCAGCGTGAACAACGCTGTCCACAGTCGTGTCAGGTGGATGAGCATCCACCTTCTCATCGCAGATTGATCGACCATACCCCAAGTCTTGTGTTGATGCCCATCAGTTCTTGCTAATTGGCACGATCTGCAATCCCGCGTCGATTAGCGCCTCAACGATGCATTTCGCAATTTGTTTAGCTTCCTCAGGATCCATTCGATTATCTGGCTGATCTTTGCGAACATCGCAAATTGCAGTGGCCATTCTAGAAGTCACTTGGTGCGGATCAGCCATAATGCTCTCCAAATTCTTGTCGGATCATAGCACGTCGCGGGCACCGTTTTCGACGATGATCAGCGTTGAGTTCCATCGTCGCTGCCTCTAGCCCAAATTCAGGAAACGAGCATGAATTTAAACCCGCGTTAGTTGTCATTTGGCCCCGACGGGAGGATGCTGTCGGCTGCGGGAACAATGGAGAGCAGCATGAGCAAGGCAGGTCTCGACAATCGCCACCGCAACAAGGATGGCGAAATCAGCGGCAAACACGGAAACACCCTCATCCGCACGTTGCGAAAGATTTACGGACAGAGTTTTGCAGCCGGCTATCCCGAAACCGAGAAGCTGAGCGAGGTTTTGCTTAAGCTGAACGAGACGTCGCTCAGCCAGATCCGCCGCGATCATGAGACCGGCCACTTGGAGCACAAGATCGCCAACACTTCGAAGTAAGCGGCGAACCGAATGGCGAAGATCCCACTTGCGATGCAGGATTTGCGTCGGCCGCACTCCACGTCCAATCTGTTTTGCGGCGCGATTATGAACTGATGTCAGATTGACCGGGCGATCGTTGGCCGTGCCGATGGACTCCATTCGCTGGCGGCAGCGCCCTGGCCTCAGGGCCATCGAAAAGCTTCTCGTCACGATCCCACCCCAATGACCGCGTCGGGAGGAGCAACGGCCCTGCTCGGCTGGGGTGGTTTCATTTTGAGGGTTGCATAGCCCTCCTTTAGGCAAAGGTCACACGTTCGAATCGTGTCGGGTGCGCCGGTAAAGCACGTGCCGAGCGTGCCGGATGTGGCGGGCTAACAGACACCAAACCATTGGCCTGGCGTGCGGGGCTCTGGTGGCTCGCTGGACTCATCTGAGAATTGCGGGTCCAATCAGTTCATTCGCCGCGGGGTGCACCCGGCAGAGCACGCTATGGCCGGCATTAGGATCCGCTTCTGCGCTGCCGTTCGATGATCAGGCCGCCTCCGGCAAGAGTGCATGACCAGCAGGTCCGCCCGCGGGCAAGGGGGTGACTGCGTGGGAGCGTCGTTGGCTCGAGCCTGCTCACGCCGAGTGCCCGGGTTTTATGGAGTGGATTTCGCCGACTTTGACAAGACTGAGGCGCGGCTCCCGACTATCATCGCATGATTCGTGGAGGCAGCGTGATGAGCCGAGTCCAATCAAAGTCCCCGCCGACGGATGAGCACGCGAGACGGATCGCGCGCGCGATCGCCAAGGGCCGGCCCCCACCGTTCAGCACTGAGTTCGACCGGTATTGCGCAAGCTCGCCAAGCGAGATCTTTGCCGCTTTCACGGGCGCGGCCCGCCACATGCCTCCGGCCGGCAAGGATGAGGAGCTTGCCATCGGTTATCTGTTTCTCCTGCAGCGGCTGCTCGAGCATCTGCGCTACCGCACCGATCGCGGCTATGCGGACGCAGCAAAACTGATTGCGGATTTTCAGGCCGAGGTCGTCGCGCAGGTCGAGGCGGGACACGTCGACGGGCGCATGCTTGCCTTTGTGGGAGGAGCGCTGCATCAGTCGAAAATCCCTGCGTCGCCAGAGCTTGCCGCGGCGTCGACAAATCAGCTCGTTGATCGGAACCAGGACGGACCGCTTCCGACCGACCTCGACGCCGCTCTCGCCGGCATCCTCGAAGCGTGCGACGGCGATCCGTTCCTGGCCGTCGGCTCGCTGATCGAAACCGGTCATGCCATGCCGGCGGAAACCCGCAGCGCCTTGGCCGTGGGCCTGGCGCTTGCCGGCATCCCCGAAGCGCGTGGCGCCGCGGTTCTGTTCCTGCTCGATCCAGATTCAACTGTGCGCCGCACGGTTGCCGGAGCGCTTGCGCAGGTCGCCGCCTCGCTGACGCCGACCGAGGTTCGGCGGCTGATCGCGATGCGCAATTGGCGACCCGAGAACGAGCGAGCCGAAGTCGACGCGGTCATCCGCAAGGCGCGGGCGGCTGGGATCGATTGCGCACCATGGCAGGCTGGCAGCATAGAGGCAATTTTCGCCACTACTGTCGATGGCGCCTCAGCGCAAGGTTTCTTGCTGATATCCCCGTTCGGACGGAAAAAGCGGATGTCATCGCTCCTGAGCAAAGGCGGGATTGCAGATGCCTGGAGCGGCGAGCCGGAATCGCGCCGCAGGATCGAGATGAGCCTCGCCGCCGCCGCGGACGCCCCTACGCTTGCCGTGTCCCGTTCATATCTCGACCGCACCGTGGCGCACCAACTGGCGCTCAGCATCGACAAACGGGAAGCGCCACCGTTCGGCCTGCTCCAAGTCGCCGAGACAATCGGCGGCGCCGATTGGCAGCCCGCGCGCATGGCCTTCGGTGAAACCCTCGCCGGGCTGATCGCCGAGGTCCCCAAGGCGATGCGTGAGCCTGCCGTGCTCGCATCGGTGCTACGAAAGAGTGACGATCTGACCGATCTTGAGGTCGTGGCACAGTCCTGGTTCGAGGACGACCCGCAGATCGCACAAGCGGTGGAGCGCGCACGCGGCCGTGATCGCGCGAAGCTTGCTGACTATCTATTGCAGAGCGTCATTGCACGGCATCGTGACAGGTGGGCTGAGATTGTCTTGCGCACGGCTCTATGGATGCGCGAGGCGCCTGAGGTGGCCGATCTATGCTGGCGCGAGCTCGCGATCGTCGCAAAAGCGCTCGCCGACGGACGGGATATGACCGAGATCGGGTTGATGCGCGATATCGCATTGCGGACGATCGCGGTGCTTGGGGACACGGGGCGAGGGAGCGGCGCGGCTTACTCCGACCAAGAGTAGCGCGAAATCGCAAGCTATCGCAGATTGGAAGATCGAAGCGCGCAGTGAGCGTCCGCATCATAGCGCTGCGGCGAAACAATTATTGCCCATCTACGTCGACCGTGGCGCGCCGGTAAGGCATGTGCCGAGCGTGCCGGGACCGTGGCGACTTGATCTAACCCGAACAGACGGACACTCAATAAAGCTGTTAAATCCGCGGCTCACATCCGGGGTCGGCAGGTTCGATCCCTAGCTGATTAGATCGTCGGGATCGCGGGCCCTCTCGAAATTAGCCATTTTTTCCGTGACTTCGTCGAGGGTGAAGTTCAGCTCGTCGGGGCGCCCGGCAAATTCCCGATTGAGAGCCTCGCTCCGATCAATTGAAGATCCGATAGAAACCACCAGGTGCGGATCGGCCATAATGCTCTCCAGATTCTTGACGGTTCATAACAGGTCGCGGCCACTGTTTTCGACGATGATCAGCGTTGAGTTCGCCATCTCCGCTGTCCTATAGAGCATTCAGGAAACGAGCGTGATTGAAGCCCGCGCCCGTTAGTTGTCATTTGGCTCCGACGGAAGGATGCTATCGGCTTCGGGAACAAGGAGAGCAGAATGAGCAAGGCAGGTCTCGACAACCGCCACCGCAACAAGGATGGCGAAATCAGCTGTAAATACGGAAACACTCTCATCGGCACGTTACGAAAGATTTACGGAAAGAGTTTCGCAGCTGGCTATCCTGAAACTGAGAGGCACGAGGTTTTGCTTCAGTTGAACGAAACGTCGCTTGGCCAGCTCCGCCGCGATCACGAGACCCGGCACTTGGAGCACAAGATCGCTAACGCTTCAAAGTAAGACGGCAAATCTGGAATGGTAAAGATCCTACTTTCGATGCAGGATTTGCGTCGGCGAGCGCTAGCAGAAATCCGACATCAACCCGGTTGTCATAACGTTCAGGACATCGCCATCAATCGCGTCAAGGATCAGAATGCCGAAAATAATTGGACCCTATGTGTGTTGTCCCCGGGCGCTGCGGATGCCAACACCGCGGCTCGCGCCGCACTCTACGTCCAATCTGTTTTGCGGCGCGAATATGATCTGATGTTAGATTGACCGGGCGATAAACATCATGCGGCTGTATCCCGCAACATCCGCCGCGATAATTGCCGCAAGACGCCGCTGCACGCGTTCGCTGGCCAAGAAGCCCTCCAAAATGGGCTTTCCGCCCCATAAATACAGCACGATGATCAGTTCCAAGGCTAGAGTGGAATTCCTTCGGCGCGCGGCGGCAAGGGATAGGCGGGATGTCGATTTAGATAGGACATCAATCGAAGCGCGGATGAATTGACTGGGTCCGGGGTCGGCCGGTTCGATCCCTAGCTGATTAGATCGTCGGGATCGCGGGCCCTCTCGAAGTTAGCCATTGTTTCCGTGACTTCGTCGAGGGCGGAGTTCAGCTCGTCGGGACGCCCGGCAAATTTCGATGTGAGAACTTCGGCTCGCTCAGCTACCGCCGCGCTCGATGGACGATCCGAAGAATGCTGCGGCTGCCACCTCCTTTGCCAGCCGGGTATATTCCGTCCAGATCAAATAGAGCATCAGCGACGGTTTCTCGCCTTCCGCCAGCATCTGGCTGCAGCGCTCGCCGGCGCCGTCCATGGCCCACCATTGCCGCGCCAGCCCGGTGACCTTCCTGAAATTGCTGAGCGTGCCTGAGAATTTTTCTCGATCAGCGCCCGCCAGAACGGCACAGTGGTTCAGCCAGTTAAATCCAGCGATGATGGCAATCGCCAGATCGCTCATGGTCGAGCCCGTGAACTCAATCACGGTGTCTTCATGTGGCCGCTGACGAAGGTAGGCCTCAAGCATGTCCGGCTGCCGAGATGGATCGGCCAACGGTTCGAACTCGCGCCTCGGCACCATCGTCACATATCGGATTGCTTCTAGTCGAGTATGGTCCCAGATGGATCGGACGTCGCCGTGGGCGTCCGAAGGCTTTCTCTTGCAGGCTGGATAGATTAGCTTGCCTTGATCAACGTCATCGAGGTATTGCGGAACGCGCTTGTCGAGGATCTGCAGGATAGCTTGAGGGCCGAAGACGGCTTTGTGCCCTGGATCCTTCGAGAGCCGCCAGCCGAACCAGTCCATTTGGACCTCGCGGGGTCAACGTTTTTCACGTCCACCCTCTATTTGAACTTCTGCAAGATTAGATCGGCTGGGGCGCAGTCGGCAAGATAAACACGATCAGGCCGAGGCACTAGTTTCGTAGTCTCGCGCTGTCAGCGTCAAGCCGCCTTCCGCTATTGGGCAAGCGCCAATATTTCACCTGAAAAGGAATGATGGGTATATTCAGCACCCTAGCCGCGGCGAGTGTCGCCCCACCGATCACAAAAGGATGCGGCCGTCCGCGCTTTTCCTATCACAAGCGCCTAAATTTGGCACCCATCCGCGAAAATGCGATCGATGTCTTGGTTGTTGATAGCGCGACTTAAAAAAATGAAGCGGGCCCCTGGCCCCCGCCGTTATCGGATTCAAATCTGCGAAAGTTTGTTCAGCGCGGCCCGCGCGGACCCGCGCCGGGACCGCCACGCCCGCCAGCACCACCGCGCTCCGCGCCGGGACCGGCGCCAAACACCGGCTTCGGCTTCATCGGCAGCAGACCTTCGCGCTGCAGCTTCTTGCGGGCGAGCTTGCGCGCGCGCCGCACAGCTTCGGCCTTTTCACGGACCTTCTTCTCGGAGGGCTTTTCATAGTGAGCGCGGAGCCTCATCTCGCGGAAAACACCCTCGCGCTGCATCTTTTTCTTCAGCACCTTCAGGGCTTGATCGACATTGTTATCGCGAACGAGAACCTGCACGCGGCATCCTCTTCAATTGATCGGATTGTAATTCTGGTAAGGCAAAAGGTTGGCGAAAGGACGAGCCCTTATCCTTGAGCGCGGATGTAATCAGCCAAAGCCGGGAATGTCCACCGGCGGAAAGCCAATTGCTCTCGCTTTGATAAAATCCGCACTTTTACCGCCGATCAGGCTTTTTGGCGGGATCGTGCCGACCTGAGTCACGTGGCCCATCTTCCGGCCCGGACGAGGCGGACCCTTGCCATAGAGATGGCTGTCGCGCCCGGGACGGTCAGCCATTGCTCGTAGCTATTGATATCGCCCCGATCAGGTTGGTCATGATGACCGGGCCATAGCGGACCAGCTTTGCTCAGCGGCTAGCCGGTGATGGCGCGGATGTGTTGCTCGAACTGCGAGATCGTCGCGCCGTCGAGCGTCCAGTGTCCGGAATTGTGCACCCGCGGCGCGATCTCGTTGACCAGGACGCTGGGCCACGAAAATCTCGACCGCGAGCACAGCGTTGGCGATCTGTCGCGATATCCGGCTTCTCCCAAGGACGGAACAATGGATAACGTAAGCGAAGAGAACCGAACGAGACCGCTTTCATCCTGATTGCTAACTCGCCCCTGCTATTCTACCAATCGGCCCGTTAGCACCGCAGATGACACGGCGGCCCTCGCGTTTGGCGCTCTTCGAGGGAGTTTAAAGCGCGCTCCCTCGGCCGCCGACGCCCGAATGCGCCCCAGCAAAATACATGTATTCGAGCAGATAAAGTGGGCACTTCCTCCTTGCAGCGGTGTCTCTTTGGGCGTTCGATCGAATAGTATTCTGCGAAGCATTGTGGATTTCCCGGCTCGCCGAAGAATATCGACGATCTAGGGCTGGTAGGTGCCGCAGTATGCAACCGCCACGAAATCGGGCTCAGAAATTTTCTTTACATCCCGATGAAATCGAGGGGGTAGTGCGAAAAATGTAAAGCAATGTAAACCTCTTTTGCAAGGAATTGGCGCTTCGCGCTTTACATTTACTTTACATTTGTCAAATAAGGCCCGGGGCGTGTAAAGCAGGAAAAACGAGCCTGAGAACGACCACGAACCTCCGGGCGACCTACTAGATGTAGTTTTGGAGGTGCGGCGGCGAAGTGAGAGGGTGGCCCTCTCTCTACCGATCGAGGGACGGACATTCATGGTCGCCGCGAGGGATGAACTGAGCCCTCGGCAAAAGACGTCGACGAACCGCATCCAACGTCTGTAGCCAAGTGCCGGCAAACCCTCGAGACGATTTACCTCCAAGGAGGAAATGAAAAATGCTGGTGGCGACAGGCCCCATCCCTATCAGTTGGGATGTTTCCTTCTAGGACGTCCATGTCCTGCCTGCACAGGTCAGCCATCGATGACGAGCAGCGTTCAGCCATACTAATCGCCATCGCGCTGCTCCCGCAGACGACATGGCGCCCTGATTTGTCCACGTTAATCCTGGATGGTCAGGAAAACCGACATAGCGCGAACGCTTAGCCATGATCTCGAATATCGAACCCCTCGCACAAGAGATGACCGAACACATCTGCCGGCGCAATGGCATGTCCGAGGCCAATATACCAGGCTGGGTCGATCTGCATTGGCAATGCGCAGCCGCGATGCTTGAGGCTGGCGTGATGGACGGACGGTGAGTGGATCACCGACAAGGATGTCCATCTCGGGATCCAGGCTTATCGCGAGAGATTTGCGCGCCAAGAATGAGATCCGTTGCTGCCGCTGGCTTCAGTCGTATTCGGGCCTAAGCAAACATCTTCGCCATCCTTGGCGACAGCCCAACCCAACCATGTGCAAGACCCAGGAGCGACAGCTCCGTAAACGGACGCCGACGCTCCCAAGAAGATGCCGACGACAACGCCGACAATAAATTTCGCCATAAACCACGCTCCGCTTGGATGAGGGACATTATAGCACGGACCGGAAGTTCTCGGAGTATTCAATCGACCGCATCTCGGGATTTCGGTTTGCGGCGTTCTGATCGCCGGATCTCATGTTTGCAGAATTGTTGGCCAGCCTCGCGGCCGACCGGCGTGTCCTTCTAAATCTCCGTTCGCATCCAGACGCCAAGCTTGAGAATCCATTGAAACTCCTGGCTTTCATGGAAAACCCCCGGCCCATAGGCGCGAGGGGATCGTGGGATGCGAGAGAGTTGACTATTGCTTACGCCGCGCGGAACTCAATTTGAGCACCAAGGACTTTCTCCTGGCGTCTCGCAATTGATCCAGTTCCTCGATCATGAGTTCTGCCGACGCGATACTCATCGGCGCGCCCTCGAGACTCACCGGATCCTCCGGCATCCGGAAAATGAGGTAATCGTCGTGTCTGGTGAGGTCGAGGACGCCGTCATTATACGTTCCAGAAAGATTGTCGAGCGCTTCCGTCACGCAGTAAACGACTAGGTCAACGCACCCAACTGGAATTTCAAACTCATACTGTATGAACCACCTGCCTCGATCGACAGCCATTATGGCCAAGTTGATGTGGGTCAGTCCAACTGTCGTAGCGCGATAAGCGCGACGAAGCACCTCGCGCCGCGTTTTTTCGCTCTGAAACTTATCAATGGTTGAGGAATTCATGGATGTTCTCCTTGGTTACCGGTGTTGGCGATTTGCAATTTGTATATAGCGCCGCGACCTAGGATTTAACGCTGAGAGCGATCACGGATCGTGTAGTCCTCATTTCAGTCGCGACGGATTCGCCGTTACGGATGAAATACAGCAGTTCTTCCGGCCGCCTCGTTGATTTGACGACCCATCGCGGCACCGTCACCGCCGCGATACCGCCACCGTGGTATCCTAGGCCCGAGCCAGGTTTCGAGATGGCGAGATCAGGATAGATGCGTCTATCTCGGAAATTGATTGGCGCTGTCCGGCCGACAGAAATAGCAACGGCCGCCAGCCTTGCTCAGGACCTTGCCACCGTTCGTTCTCGTTGGCGCGGTGGTCGGGCAGGTTCATCGCGGTTCGCAACAACTCGGTTCGTCGTTTCGTATGAAGTTTTGTTAATGCTGCGGCGGAGCGACGTCGCTATTTTCATTCCCCTATAATCGTGCCCCCGGTAGCCGAACCTGGTAGCGGATTGGTCGGCGCCTCTTGCTGGCCCTGTGGAGCTCACTGGTGAGTTCGGCGTGAGCTTAAGCTGGGTTGCATAGCTGGAAGTCGATGGACTCACCACCGAAGCTCTCAACCCCGTGAGGAGGGTTTAGGATCCAAATCATCGCATCTGGCATGACAATCGGAGTGAGCCTGATCCCCCACATGACTATTTCACGCTGCCCTCACGATGAAGACGGCGCACTTCGTCGTAGAACCACTTACCTTCAGAACGCAGCCGGCCGGTGATGCTGAAAGTCCTGCCTTTAATCAAGCGCCGCACCTTTGCAGCATTCCGGATGGAATAGATTGCCCAGCCCTCGTCGCAGCGCTGGGGGTTTAAATCGACCATATAGTCTTCCTCTTCCGGCTTTGGACCATGACCGCCCACATGCCGCAGCGCTCTTTCGTTCGCTTCCAGCTCTTGATGATCAGCGGCGATAGCACCGTGTAGGTGCAGGCGTTCGGTGGACGAAACGTCAATGCTGAACCAATATAGGGGAACGCTCCCCAGTTCCCGCTTGAATGCCCGGTCGAGATCCCGCTTCAATGACTCCGTGAAGCCCCTAGGGTCGCGCTGGGCTTCGTCAATCCGCTCTGGCGTCGGATTGAGCGTCCAAGAGACAGGACACTTGTCGGACACCTGCAAGGCCCACGTAGAGGCTGCGAGCTTTAGCCTGCCTTTGGTCAGCTCCCACACGGGCAAGGGGTTGTCGTTTGCAGGCTTTAATGGGTGTGAAAATGGAGGGGTGGAAATCGTTTACTAAAGGCGTCCCAAGTGGCGCTTCGGGACAAACTTTGAATTGTTGAATTCTTTTAATGATTTCGCTGTCTATCGAGTCAGAGCAGCGAAAACGTCGCGTGACTTTTTTCGACAGCGGTTTTGTGGTTGCGTCTGTGACTTTTTTCGACCACTCAGATTCGGGTTTGGTGACTTTTTTTGACCACACTGCAGCCCGCGTGATGTCCTCGAAGTCCGACTCAGCTTCGCAGTCCGGAGCCATGTCCAGATCGGTCAGCAAAGCGTCGTCGGTCTCAACTTTGGGGTCAGCGGCGACGACATAGGCGGGGGGATCATCAGCCACATCAAGGGTAGTCATGATTCCATCGCCTGACTCAGGCTCGATCGCCGAGGCCATATTAAGATCCGACACCAAATTGCAGTCTGTTTCGTCGTGCCTAAAAAATTGTCGGGATTTCTTGTTTTGTTCCGAACCGGATGACATCGTTGTTTATTCCTCTCATCGCCGTCACCTGACGGGGTGGGGCACAGTTTGCTGATTTCACTATAGCGCGCGAACGAAGGTTTAGTCGTCGGAAGCAGTTATTTTTGAGGGCGGATGGTTTTAGTGACGGACCGGCAGCGGAGGAGCCGTTTGTCAATTCGTCATTGCCACGAGCTAACGAAGAAGCCGCAGATGCTTTCGCTCAGTCTTTTTTCCCGAGAAACCTACGGCAACGACCTTGGCTAACCACGCGGGAGATCAGAAAGCCCACGATTAGGTCAGTGGATTTCCATCCGCCGGGCAGAAGGTTTAGGGGAGTCGCTGATGAGTTCGCGCCCTGAGAGCTAGGTGGGTAGCTCGTCCGGGCGGGCATCTCGTTCGCACTCACGGAGGCCCTGGACGAGGGGCACTGTGGCCTACCAACCGACGACTTGATGCCGCTGGCCGAGAAGCTGCTTGAGGTCCCAACAGAACTCGTTCGGGCGGCGCTCGACCTCGAAACGTCGGAGGGCACCGTCATTGCCGATAGCGTCGGCGAAACACGTTGTGTATTTTTAGCAGGGCTGCATCGGGCCGAGCGGATCATTGCTGAGCGCCTGGTTCAACTTGCCAACGGTAAGCTCCCTTGGACGTGGATCGATCCAGACAAGGCCTTGCCATGGGTCGAGGGTCGGATCGGGCTTGTTCTTGCCGAAAGCCAGATCGCCGCGATTAAGCTCGCGCTTATGTCGAAAACGCTAGTGATGACCGGAGGGCCGGGAGTCGGCAAGACCACTATTGTTAAAGGCATCCTACGGATCCTTGCAGCAAAAGCCGTGCGGCTTCTGCTGTGTGCTCCAACCGGCCGCGCCGCCAAGCGCATGACCGAGGCGACCGGCTTTGAAGCCAAAACCATTCATCGGCTGCTCGAAGTTGACCCCAAGACGGGAGGGTTCAAGCGCGGCGATGACAATCCGCTCGAGTGCGACCTGCTGGTTATCGACGAAGCCTCCATGGTGGACGTCGTGCTGATGCAGGCGCTCATAAAGGCTGTGCCCGCCACCGCCGCTCTCTTGATCGTTGGCGATATTGACCAGCTTCCCTCTGTGGGAGCGGGGCAGGTGCTGGCGGACATAATCTCTTCTGGCGCCATACCAGTCGTGCGATTGACGGAGGTGTTCCGGCAGGCCGCGCAAAGTCGCATCATCACCACCGCCCATCGCATCAACCAGGGCATAATTCCCGATCTCAGCCCGCCTGGAATCGACAGCGACTTCTACTTCGTGCAAGCAGACGAGCCGGAAATTGCAGTGCAGCGCATCGTTGAGCTGGTGAAAACTCGGATCCCCGCGCGCTTCGGTTTCGATCCAATCCGCGATATTCAGGTCCTCTGCCCGATGAACAGAGGCGGGGTGGGGGCTCGCTCGCTCAATATAGAGCTGCAAGCAACATTGAACCCAGCGGGCGAGCAGAAGGTAGAGCGTTTCGGGTGGATTTTCGCGCCCAGCGACAAGGTGATGCAGATCCAGAACGACTACGACAAGGAAGTCTACAACGGCGACGTCGGATACATTAATGAGGTCGATCTCGACGACGGGGAGCTTGTTGCCAGCTTCGACGGCCGCGCGGTCACTTACGCGTTCGGCGAACTCGACACGCTGGTGCCCGCTTACGCCGCGACTATCCACAAAAGTCAGGGCTCAGAATACCCTGCGGTTGTGATTCCGGTCATGACCCAGCATTACGCCATGCTGCAACGAAACCTGCTCTATACCGGTGTCACCCGTGGCAAGAAGCTGGTTGTGCTAGTCGGTCAGAAGAAGGCCGTTGCCATCGCTGTTCGGAATGTTTCCGGGCGGCGGCGATGGTCAAAATTGAATGAATGGCTACGCGGAGCCCGCACAGCGGCCCGGTAGTCAGCTTCACTGGGTAGCGGTCACCAACCGCCAATAAAAGACTAATCTGGACACCTGCTCTCTCGGAGTTCGAAGCCAAATGTCAGGCATTTCAAATCGCCTGAAGCTGCTCGAGAAGCTGCTCGCCGATTTAGAAAGCGACGAGGCGATGCTGCTCACCCAGCTCGACGGTTTTCTGGCCGGTATCATCATATGCCCTGATCTGATTCTCCCCGGAGAATGGCTGCCAATGGTATGGGGCGGCTCAGATAGCGATGCAGCGCCGGTCTTCGAGAGCACAAAGGAGGCAGAGCAGCTCATCGAACTGATCATGCAGCACTATAACTCAATAGTTGCTGATCTTCAGCGAGGGGCCGGCCACTATTCCCCGTTGTTCGACATCGATATGCGGAACGACGACGTCCTCTGGGAAATCTGGATTGATGGCTTCGATACCGCCCGGCAACTTCGCGCCAATTCCTGGGCGGAAATCCGTGCTGGTGATGCAAAAGCGCGGAACGCTTGGGCAGGCCTTGTCACCCTTGTGCAGATCGGCCGTGGCGAAAGCACTCTTCCGAAAGAACAGGTCAACGACCTGATCGCCAAGGCTCCCGATCTTATTCCGCACTACATCGAAACTCTCAATGCATGGAGGATCAGTCAGCAAGTTGCCGGCCAATTCAGAACCAAGGCCCAAAACTTTGGAAAGGTGGGCCGCAACGAGCCGTGCCCCTGTGGCTCAGGAAAGAAATACAAGCGATGTTGCGGCCTCAATTGACCGGCGAATTCTCACTTGATGCGACATCATCTCTGAGAAAGGTGCTGCACTGCCTAGATTCGGAAATCAGAATTGATGCGACCCTAGTTTCAGCACAAGAATTAGCACGGCGGGGGCACGAATCTCATGCTCCCCATTTGGCGCTCAGTCTCACCGGTGGCAACGCTCATGATATCACACAAGCGGAAACGCTGGCGGCCCAAGCATGAAGCCCTTCTCGGCGACAAGGGGTATGATACCGACGGCTTCATCAGCAGCCTTGAAGTGCGCGCCATCAAAGCCGCAACACGCTACGAAAAGACCGCGCGCAACTTTCCTGGCGGGCTGCATCTGGTCTGCGCACTCGCTTGGCTCAAACGACGAGAGGAACTAGAATAGCCAACCCGAGTAAGGGCAGCGGAGGAATCCGGTGTTCAAATGAACTTTGATGCTCCGGCAGCGCTCTGCCATGAGAGGCCATGGAGTAGAACGGTGTTTGGTTGGTTTAAATCCGAGCAGCGTGAGCGGCGGCGGAAAGTTAGGCTTGATCGCAAACACCTCGAAGCGAGGTCGCGCCGCTTTCTGAAAAATTTTCTGAACGCAGATCAAACGCGAAAGCCTCAATTCTATCGGGCGGTCGACGCGGCGACCGAGCAATGTTATCCTGCGGATGCCTTACTGTCTCCCGAATTGAACGATGCGCAAATCGCCGAAGCCACTTCCATGGCGGCAATGAAAATAGTCTTAGAACGGAGTGCGTCGGAGAAAAATAACCGAATTGCGAATTTCGTCACTGATGCTTTCGCCACCGTCGGCATCGCATATCATCGGGCAGCAGGCGTTTACATGGGAGACAAAGAGATGGAGAAATTAGGAACTGCTGCTGTTCACCTTCTCACCATGGCTAACTCTTAC
>CAVUYV010000040.1:0-14628 GCA_963745785.1 uncultured Alphaproteobacteria bacterium
GCGAGAGCGTGTAGCAATGCCGCCGTGTCCCGGAGGCGGTGCAGCGTTCTTCACGATGCACCGCAGAGCCGGGACCCACGGGCTCAGATGGACCCCGGATCAGCAGCGCACCGCATAGCGCGTCGAAGACGCGCGTGAACGCGCGTGGCGCTGCGCAGCATCCGGGGCGCGCATCTCCTCATCCTTGAGGACTGACGAGTTTGCGGCTACACCCCCGCCATCATCACATATTTGATCTCGACATATTCTTCCATGCCGTGGTGCGAGCCCTCGCGCCCCAGGCCGCTCCTTGACGCCGCCGAACGGCGCCACTTCGGTCGTTATCAATCCGGTGTTGACGCCGACCATGCCGGATTCCAGTGCTTCGGCCACCCGCCAGACCCGACCGAGATCGCGCGAGTAGAAATAGGAGGCGAGCCCGAACGGTGAGTTGTTGCACATCGCGATCACGTCGGCCTCGTCCTTGAAACGGAATACCGGCGCCAGCGGCCCGAAGGTTTCCTCGTGCGACACCAGCGCGTCGGGCGCGACATTGGCCAACACCGTCGCTCGAAGAAGGTACCGCCGAGCGAATGGCGTTTTCCTCCGGTGACGATCCTGGCGCCGTGCTTGACCGCGTCCGCGATGTGCTTTTCGACCTTGTCGACCGCCGCCATATTGATCAGCGGACCCTGGGTCACGCCTTGTTCGGTGCCGTCGCCGACCTTCATGGCGGCAACCTTGTTCGAGAGTTTTTCGACGAACTGGTCGTAGATCTTGTCCTGCACGTAGATGCGGTTGGCGCAGACGCAGGTCTGGCCCATGTTGCGGTATTTCGAGACGATGGCGCCCTCCACCGCGGCGTCGATATCGGCGTCGTCGAACACCACGAACGGCGCGTTGCCGCCGAGCTCCAGGCCGAGCTTCTTCACCCCGACGGACGCCTGCCGATAGAGAATCTTGCCGACTCGGTCGATCCGGTGAAGCCGACGAAACGCACCGCGGGATGTTCGCACAATACCTTGCCGATCGCCGACGAATTGCCGGTGAGGATATTGAATACGCCCTTGGGCACGCCGGCCTTTTCGGCCAGCGCCACCAGCGCCAGCGCGGACAGCGGCGTTTCATTGGCAGGCTTGAGCACCACGGTGCAACCGGCGGCGAGCGCCGGCGACACCTTGCGGGTGATCATCGAACACGGAAAATTCCACGGCGTGATCGCGCCGCAAACGCCGATCGGCTGCTTGATCGCGAGCAGCCGCGCGTCCGGCCGCTGGCGTCGGAATGGTCTCGCCATAGACGCGGCGGGCTTCTTCCGCGAACCACTCGACATAGGCGCCGCCGATATCGATCTCGCCCAGCGCCTCCGCCAGCGGCTTGCCCTGCTCCGAGGTGAGGATCAGCGCCAGATCTTCGCGATTGGCGATAATCAGCTCGAACCATTTGCGCAGAATGTTGGAGCGCTGCTTGGCCGTGAGCCTGGCCCAGGCCGGAAACGCGCGCTCGGCGGCTTCGACGGCCTGCGTTGCTTCCGCCGTGCTCATCTTCGGCACCTTGGCGAGCTCGACGCCGTTGACCGGATTGGTCACCGGGTTGGCCGGCGTCCCTAGCCATGCGCCATCGATGTAGCAGCGGTCGCGCAGCAGCGACGGATCCTTCAGACGGTCGCGTAGCGATGGTGCGGAAGCTTGCGAACTGCGGGCGGCGGCGGTCTGGGACATGGCGTTGCTCCTCGAATGTTTCCTGGGACGTTGCGGCCTCGACGACCGAATATAGGCTCAAACAGGTCGGGATGCATCGCCGCGAGCTACGTCATTCCGGGATGGTGCGCCAGCACCAGACCCGGAATCTCGAGATTCCGGGTTCGATGCTTCGCATCGCCCCGGAATGACGCGTCAAATCAGGCGGCCCCGAATTTCAAGATCCCCATGTGCAATTGCACATCTGAGGTTCGACGCTTCCGCGTCGCCCCGGAATGACGCGTCGAATCAGGCGCCCCGGAATGACGCCCCAAATCAGGCCGCGCCGCTCATGTAGGTTTCGCGGCGGCCGATCATGCGCTCCGCCGCGGCTCTGGCGGCCGCCTTCGAAGAGGTCGCACAGGTGCAATATTCGAGGTCGGGCATGACCGCCGGCTCGCGCCGCCCGAACCACGATTTGGCGGCGACCGTCAGCTGCGACAAAGCCTGGGCGACATTATCGACTGCGCCGAACGAATGCAGCGCACCGGTTGCGGCAAAACGGACTTCGTAGATGCCAGGCGTGATCGGCGCCTCGATATTTTCGCCACGCCCGGGCCGGGGGTATCGTTTCCATTCGCTCCAGGTTGAAATCATTATCGTTCTCCCACGGCCTCAAAGGCGCAATCAATTTCAAAATCCGGTCCGGCGGCGTCGATTTGTGCCGCGATCTGAACGTCTTACTACAAAAATCGTTCCTGAGTTCGCTATCGGAATCAACATATCGCGAACTGGCCGGGGGGTCACCGACCGGGCAGGCCAATCCACCGCAGATTGACCGCAAGTGTTCCAGTTCAGCCGCGTTCGCCGGGCCTGACCTCGGGTTCGGCAGCCGTCGCCGCCACTCCGCCGCAACAAGCCATTGACGCTTGCCGGAAGGGGCGGCTGGGAGGAAGATCGGCCATCTTTGCGTCTCATAATCCACTCCTGCCGGCGCTTCAACCGATGGAGAAGCCGACTTGAGCGAAATTGCGGATAGCTATGTTTGCGGCATTGCCGATGTGCCGCTATTGGGCGATCACCATCGGCCGAAGTCTTGATCAGGCAGCCCGGCGTTGGGCCGATCGCGAGGCGCTGGTTTCGCCGAGCCATGGCGTCAGATGGACCTGGAAAGAATTGGCCGAGCGGGTCGATGCGCTGGCCGCGGGCTTTCTCGCGCTCGGCCTCGAACGCGGCGCGCGCATCGGCGTCTGGTCGCTCAACCGGCCGGAATGGACGCTGACGCAGTTTGCCGCCGCCAAGGCCGGGCTCATTCTCGTCACCATCAATCCCGCCTACCGCCTGAGCGAACTCGAATTCGCGCTTGCCAAGGTCGGATGCACCGCGCTCGTCACGGCCACCGCGTTCAAGACCTCCAACTACATGGAGATGCTGAACACGCTGGTGCCCGAGCTCGCCAAGGCACAACCAGGCGATCTGCACGCGGCGCGGTTGCCGCAGCTGCGCGCGGTGATCCAGATCGGCGAGCCCGACTTGCTCCGGCGCGATTGCGTTCGAAGAGGTGACGCGGATGGGTGGTGCGCGCCACCGCGACGCGCTCGCGACGCTCGCCAGCACGTTGCAGTTCGACGACGCCGTCAATATCCAGTTCACCAGCGGCACCACCGGATCGCCCAAGGGCGTCACGCTGACGCATCACAATATCCTCAACAACGGCTATTTCCTCGGCCGCACCATGCGGCTGACCGAACAAGATCGCATCTGCATCCCGGTTCCGCTCTATCACTGCTTCGGCATGGTGATCGGCAATCTCGCTTCCCTCACCTCGGGCGCAACCATGGTCTATCCCGGCGAAGGATTTGATCCCCTGGCGACGCTTGAGACCGTCGAACGGGAAAAATGCACCGCGCTCTACGGCGTGCCGACCATGTTCATCGCCGAACTCGACCATCCCGACTTCGCCAAATTCGATCTGTCTCGTTGCGGACCGGCATGATGGCCGGCGCGCCCTGCCCGATCGAGGTGATGCGGCGCGTCAACCAACTGATGAACATGCGCGAGGTGACCATCGGCTACGGCATGACCGAGACCAGCCCGGCCAGCTTCCAGAGCGCCACCGACGATCCGCTGGAGCGGCGGGTGTCGACCGTCGGACGCGTTCATCCGCATGTCGAGGTCAAGATCGTCGACCTCGAGGGCCGCGTCGTGCCCCGCGGCGAACCCGGCGAATTGTGCACCCGCGGCTACAGCGTCATGCTGGGCTATTGGGACGAACCTGAAAAGACCGCCGAGGTGCTCGATGCCAACGGCTGGATGCACACCGGCGATATCGCCGTGATCGACCAGGAGGGCTACTGCAACATCGTCGGCCGCATCAAGGACATGGTGATCCGCGGCGGCGAAAACCTCTATCCGCGCGAGATCGAGGAATTTCTCTACCGTCATCCCAAGATTCAGGACGTGCAGATTTTCGGCGTCGCCGACGATCGCTATGGCGAGGAGCTCTGCGCCTGGATCAGGACGCGATCCGGCGAGACGCTGACGGCCGAGGAGGTCCGCAGCTTCTGCCAGGGCCAGATCGCGCATAACAAGATTCCGCGCTATGTCGAATTCGTCGACGAATTCCCGATGACCGTTACCGGCAAGATCCAGAAATTCGTGATGCGCGACGCGGTCGAGGCGCGGCTCGGATTGAAGGCGGCGAAAGACGGCGTGAATGGCTAAAGGCCGTCATTGCGAGCCAACGGGTCGCGCGAACGCGCGCCCGATGACAGGCTCCGCGAAGCAATCCGGGACTCCGTCATTCCGGGGCGATGCGAAGCATCGAGCCCGGAATCTCGAGATTTCCCGATGCGCAATTGCGCATCTGAGGTCTGGTGCTGGCGCACCATCCCGGAATGACGACGAATGGATTGCTTCGTCGCTTCGCTCCTCGCAATGACGGCGTCTAATTTCAAAATACGACTCCGCGATCTCGCGGCGGCAATCCGCCCGAGCTGTGCATGAACTTTTCGCGCCCAAAGAAATCAGAGGGCGCAGGGAATGCCGGGCGCACGATGCACCCGCAGCCTCGTGTGTAAAAAAACAAACACACGAGCATAGTCACCACGGTCACACCGGAACGACCCGGCATTCCCCGCGCAATGGTTTACGGCTTGCTTCGCGCTCTCCCCGGTGACCACGCTTTTTGACACCGTCGCCTGCGCTTCTTATCGCAGACTTGACGCCAACGATTGGGGCGTCAGAACGACACGACTTGGGCCGTCCGCGTCGGCACTGCTCGTCAAGCACGCCGCCCGCGTCCACCGCATCCCGCCCCACGTCCGTAACGTGCGCACGCCCCTCTGAGGGACGGGACGGGGCGAATTAGTGAACTGATTTGGGTCGGGAGAAAACAGAAATATTTTTGCAAAACGGGCTTGACACCATTTCTGAAAATCAGAAGTGATTTGCCCGTCGGGCAGTTTTTGCATAACTCTCATCGCGAGGAGCGATAGAGCGTAGGATGGGTTGAGCCCTTTGCGAAACCCATCACCCTCGTTCAGAACATGATGGGTATCGCTTCGCTCAACCCATCCTACGCGCTAGCACACCAAACGTCACGGTTGGAGGAGAAGGCCGCTGTTCACTCGACTACCTTCCACTGATATGAGCCGGCACCGTTAAGTTGTTGCGGCGCTTCGGGCACGCCATTGCGGATAAATCGGCCCCAAGCCTTCCCATAAGGCCACTTTCCAATTTCGATCCGCTCGACAAGGAAGGCGCTGGTCGCGGGATTCCAAGTCCACCGGATCACCTTGAAAGGAAGCTTCTCGCCGCCTTCCTTCCAAAGCTGAAAGACGTTCTTGTTGCACTCAGGGTCGATCATCGTCCTCCCCCTCGCTAGATCAGTATCCAACCGCACACCAATCGCTTGCAGGGCGGCGTCGATGTCACCACTAGCGCAAGGCGACAAGTGCAGGTTGGTGGCGTCTCGATGTCACCTTTGATTTTTGGAAGGGCTTCGCTTGGGTTGAGCCCACACTTTTTCAATTGGAATATCCTTGCCGATCATTCGGCAGTAAGCCTTGTGGAAAAAAGCTTGGTAACTCGGTTGGGCGGACAACCAAGCGACGTTGCCGCCTGAATTTCTGATTCGCGCCCTTAAAGATTTCGGCGGCTCGGGATGTGATGCATCGAGCTTCCCTGCCGCATAAGCTGTTGCGCACTGCGAAACGAAGCTGCGGATCAGCTTACTTTCCGCAATATCGTCCTCCTTTGACTGCCGCTCAATTTCCTTCTGTGTCGGCACCTTTTCGTCCCAGCGCTTCGACCGCTTTTGTGCGAGCTTGCTTCCCGCAGGATCAGACGATGCCCATCCGCGTGATGCTTCACGCCGGTCCCCGTCGGCGGACAGATGCTCAGCCAGTCCAGCCGCAGGGCGTTGCCGCAGGTGATCCAGTTCTGCGCGTCGAGCGGCAGAAACTCGGCCAGAGCTTCCTTCTGTCCGCGATAGAGCACGTCGCATTGAAACTCGGCGATGATGAGCGCGAGGCGCGCGATTTCGGCCGGGAAGTCGCGCAGCTCGATGCCGCGAAAGTTGGTCAGCGGAATTTCGGTGCGCCGGTCGCTTCGCCGCGCCGCTTGTTGATCTCGGCCTCGATCGCCCGCATTTCCTTGTAGGCGATGACGAGGAAGTTGCCGGAGCCGCAGGCCGGATCGAAGACCCTGATCTTCGACATGCGCTTGCGCAGGTTGAGCAGCATGCGGGGATTGTCGCCGGCCTCCTCAAGCCGCGCGCGCAGGTCGTCGAGGAACAGCGGATTGAGCACCTTCAGGATGTTCGGCACGCTGGTGTAGTGCATGCCGAGCGCGCCGCGCTCTTCGTCCTCCGCGACGGCCTGGATCATCGAGCCGAAGATGTCCGGGTTGATCTTCGTCCAGTCGAGATTGCCGATGTGGAGAAGATAGGAGCGCGCGATCCGGCTGAAACGCGGCACGTCCATGCTGCCCGAGAACAGCCCGCCGTTCACATAGGGAAACGCATCGGCCCATCGGGGCAGTCTTGCGCGCTGCCCGATCCTCGATCTTCGTGTTCATGGCGCGGAACAGCTCGCCGATCACCTCATGGGTGTTGGACGAGTCCCTCGCGCTCATCTGCTCGATCGTGGCCGTGAACAGGCCGGTCCCGTTGAAGATGTCGGTGTCCTCGGCGAAGAAGCAGAAGATCAGCCGCGCCATGAAATGATTCATGTCGTGGCGGCGCTCGGCCGTGCCCCATTCGGGGTTGTCCTTCAGAAGCTCGACATAGAGCCGGTTCAGGCGGCTGGTGGCCCTGATGTCGAAGGAGCTTTCGCGGATCTGCTTGACGGTCGTGATGCCGGCGAGCGGCAGGAAGAAGCCGAAATGGTCCGGGAAGTCCTGATAGGCGCAGGCGACGGTCTCGCCGCTCGCCAGGTCCTCGGCCTCGAAGTCCGCTCCGTCGGTCGCCAGAATGAACTTCGCCTTCGCCTTGGCGGTCGCCGGGCTGGCCTTCAGCGCGGTAAGCGTCTTCGTGACCTCGCCCGGCGGGCAGACGGCGATGTGGATGTTGTTGGTCTGAAGGACGCCGCCCAGGTCGGACTTGTTCGATGCGCCCGCGCGCAGCCGCTTGATCGTCGTCTCCTTGTTGCCGAAGGCTTCAAGGAAGGCGAACGGAAACTCTGCCGCGTCGAACGGCTGCTCAGCGAGAGCCGAGATGGCCTCTTCGATCTCAACGGCGTTCATGTGTTGGATGCTCCCTTAGAACACGTTGACCGGTGTCCATGGGCGGGGTTGCGACATTTGGGCTGATCTTCAGCTTTCCCAGCTCCGCTATGGCGCATTTTGCCGACGTGCGCCAGTTGCAGTCGGCATACACCGCGTCCTGGGGGCGGGTCTGTCCCGGCCCCACGAATTGCGAGTGGCATTTAAGAAAAACGTGGATGCCCGGGTCAAGCCCGGGCATGACGGCTTCACACCGGCAAGTCGTTTTGCTTCGCCAATTCCTTCAGCGACGCCAGCGGCCGTGCGCCGATGTGCTGGATCACTTCGGCCGCGGCGAGCGCGCCCAGCCGGCCGGCAGCCTCAAAGCCGGCATCGCGCACCAGGCCGAACAGAAATCCGGCGGCGAACAGATCGCCGGCGCCGGTGGTGTCCACCATCTTACGAATCGGAAATGCCGGCACCGCGATGACGCCGTCCCTTGAGGTCACCACGCAACCCTTCTCGCTGCGGGTGACAACGCCGAGTTTCGCGTCGCCGCGCAATTGCGCAAGCGCGGTGTCGAAATCCGAGGTCTGGTACAGCGAATGCAATTCCGCCTCGTTGGCGAAAACCAGATCGACCGTGCGGCTGCGCATCAGCTCGAGAAACTCGCCGCGATAGCGATCCACGCAAAACGAATCCGACAGCGTGAGCGCGACCTGGCGTCCGGCCTGATGAGCGATCGTCGACGCCTTGACGAAGGCGTCCTTGGCGTTTTTCGGATCCCAGAGATAGCCTTCAAGATAAATGACGCTTGATGCCGCGATCTGGACCGCGTCGATATCGTCCGGCGTCAGCTCCTGCGCCGCGCCCAGATAGGTGTTCATGGTGCGCTCGCCATCCGGCGTCACCAGGATGTAGGAACACCCGGTGGCGGGGCCATCCAGGGCGGGCCTGGTCTCGAACGCGACGCCCGCGGCACGGATGTCATGGGTGTACATGCGGCCGATCTGGTCGTCCTTGACCTTGCCAATGTAGGCCGCGTGGGCGCCGAGATTGGCGATGCCGACAATGGTGTTTGCCGCCGAGCCGCCGGACATTTCCACCGCCGGGCCCATATCCCGGTAGATCGATGCGGCGCGGGCCTCGTCGATCAGCGCCATGCCGCCCTTGATCATGCCGTGTCCGGCGAGAAATCTCTCATCGGTCTGCACCAATATATCGAAAATCGCGTTGCCGATCCCGAGAACGTCGTATTTCGCTGAAGTCATCTACCAGTCCTGCCAGGGCAATTGATGTGGCGCGGATAATCCGCTCGAAGTCGGTTTGGTCAGGGTGCAGCGGCCTATCATGATCAACCTAGTACAAACTGTACAAGATCGGTAAGTCGCTTGCTGCCCATGCTTCGAGACGCTCGCGCCGCTCGCTCCTCAGCATGAGGTTGTTACGTTTCAACAGGTTAGGCCTCATCCTGAGGAGGCCACGAAGTGGCCGTCTCGAAGGATGGGCAGCAATACCGATTTGTGATTCCAGGTATTAGTGCCGCCGATTTGAAGTTCCTGCACTGGATGCCGCGAGTTCGCAACAGGAACTTCAAAGAGGTCGGATCGCGAAGCAGTCCGGGTGAGCGGTTTCGCCCTCACGATAGACCGTGACCCCTCACCCCAACCCTCCAAGAGCGAGCTTCGCTCGTCTCGACCCACAAGGGGAGAGGGAGCGCACCGCCGTTGCCAAGATCGAGCCAACGCGTCGCGCTGCGCACTTCTTCCTTCTCCCCTTGTGGGAGAAGGTGGCGCGATGCGAACACCGTGAGCAGCGCGACGGATGAGGGGTCTGCATCCGCGGCGAGAACCCCTTGTATCTGCCCATTGAGCAAAATGTGCGATGGAAGCGACTGAGCGCTTGGCCGGTGGCCACCGGCCAAAGCGCGCGGCGATGTCGCCCGATGCCCCCTTGGCAACAACCGTGGGTGAGCCTGGGATCTTCGCCGATTGTCACGCACGACCGAACAGTCGGCAGATCACGATCGCACGAACAAGGCAGGTTACCGTGATGAAGATCATTTGTGGAGTGGATGTTTCGAAGGCCAGGCTCGATGCCTGCATCGAACCTGGGGCTATCCGCGGCAGCTTCCGGAACGATAGGGGCGGGATCGCGGCGCTGGCGGCGTTCTGCCGCCAGCAACGGGTGGAACTGGTGGCGATGGAGGCGACCGGCGGCTATGAACGCAAGGCCTTTCTGCTGTTGTGGGAGCACGGCCTGCCCTGCGCTATCACCAATGCGCGCAACGTCCGGCAGTATGCCGAGGCGATGGGCGCGCTGGAGAAGACCGACGAGATCGATGCAAGCATCATCGCCCGCTTCGCCAGAGCCCGCGATCTGCGGCCGACGCCGCTGCCGAGCCCGGCCCAGCAGCGCATCAAGGCCCTGGTGGCAAGGCTCCGGCAGGTCACCGAAGATCTCACCGTGCAGAAGCAGCGCCGCTCCAGTCTGCTCGATAACGCCGAGATGCTGGCCAGCATCGACGAGGTGATCGCCCTGCTCAAGCGGCAGTCGCGCAGGCTCGAGGGCGAAATTGCTTCCATGATTGATGACGATCCGCTGTGGGCGCGGCTCGCCGAGACGTGGCGCGCAGTGAAGGGCGTCGCCGGCCGCACCGTCGCCCGCCTGATGGCCGAGCTGCCGGAGATCGGTACCTATTCCAACAAGGCCATTGCCAAGCTCGTCGGTGTCGCCCCGATCGCCAACGACAGTGGCAAGCGAAAAGGCAGGCGACCGGTCCGTGGCGGACGTTCCAGCGTGCGTTCGATCCTGTTCCTCGTCGCCGCCATCGCCGCCCGCTACGACCAAAGCCTCGGCGAGTTCCGCGCCAGATTGGTGGCCGCCGGAAAGGAAAAAATGGTCATCCGAATTGCGCTCGCGCGCAAATTGCTCGTCCGCCTCAATGCCAAAGCACGCGATGCGCGAGCCGAGTACGCCAATGCAACTTGACTTCCCAGATAGTCGCTCACCCCAACCCTCTCCCACAAGGGGAGAGGGAAAAACGGAGCACGCCTGCCAGCAAGCGACGGTGTTATACAAATCCTCGATGATCCGATCCTTCCTCACGGTATCCGTTGGCACGCTGGCATCGCGGCTGTTGGGATTCGCGCGCGATGCGATGATCGCGGCGCTGCTCGGCGCCGGGGCGGTCGCGGATGCGTTCCTGATCGCCTTTCAACTGGTCAACGTCGTCAGGCGGCTGTTGACCGAGGGCGCGCTGAACGCGGCGCTGGTGCCGGCCTGGGTGCGCGTGCGCGAGAGCGGAGGCCCGCTGGCGGCCGCGGAATTCGCCGGCCGCGTGCTCGGCACCGTCAGCGCGGCACTGATCGTGGCGGCGGCGTTGCTCGGGCTAGTGATGCCGCTGGTCATCGCCGGGCTGGCGCCGGGGTTTGTCGGATACAAGACGCTGCAGCTCGCGGTCAATGATGCCCGCCTGATGCTGCCTTATCTGGCCTTTGCCGGGCCTGTTACGGTGATGATGGCGCTGATGAGCGCGCAGCACAGGTTTGCGCTGACGGCATTCTCGCCGCTCCTGTTCAACATCGGGCTGATATCGGTGATGACCGTGCTGCTCGGCTGGCGGCAGGACCCCGCCACTGCAGCGGCGATCATCGCCGCCACGGTCGGCATCGCCGGGCTGCTGCAATTGCTGATCCTGCTTTTGCGCCGCGGTGGCGGCAGCGCTGCAACGCCGCTGCGCATTTCGTTCGACGCCGACATGCGCGGATTTTTCGGCAAGGCGATCCCCGGCATGATCGCGAGCAGCGGGCCGCAATTGCTGGTCGTTGGCGGAGCGATCATCGCGTCGTCATCGCCCTCGGCGGTGTCGTGGCTTTATTTCGCCAACCGCCTGATCGAACTGCCGCTCGGCATTGTCGGCGTCGCCATGGGTACCGTGCTGGTGCCCGAATTGACCCGCGCGCTGCGCGGCGATGACCGCATCGCCATTGCCCATGCCGAATCGCGCGGGCTCGAGCTCGCGCTGGGTCTGGCGTTACCGGCGACGCTGGGATTGATCGTGCTGAGCGAGCCGATCGTGCGGATGCTGTTCGAGCACGGCGCGTTCACCGCGCCGGATACGGTCGCCACCGCGCATGCGCTGGCGTGGCTGGCGCTCGGCCTGCCGGCGCAGGTGCTGGTCAAGGCGCTATCACCGGCATTTTTCGCACGCGAGGACACGCTGACGCCGCTGCTGGCGACGCTCAAGGGATTTGCCGTCGCGATCGTTCTGGCGGTTGTACTCAGGTCAAATCTTCGGCCCAGGCGGGATCGCGGCCAGCCTCGCGCTCGGGGCATGGAGCAGCGCATTCGCATTGGTCCGGCGTGGTGCCGCGACCTTCGGATTTTCAATCGATCCTGCGGCGCGCCGCCGGTTGCCGCGCATTGTGGCGGCGGCGCTGATCATGGGCGGAGTGCTGTGGCTGATCGCTGCGTTCGCGCTGCCGCTGACCGCGCATACCCATGGCCTCGCGCAGGCCGTTGTTCTCTTTATATTGATTGGCGGCGGATTGGCGATCTACGGCCTGCATCTCGCCCTGTTCGGCGTGATCGCCCGGGGCGATTTGTTGCGCGCGATCCGCCAAACCAAGCCCTCCGACTTGCGCGACTGATGCCCACGTGGCAATGGACGGCGCGAAGCGCCTGTTGGCATGGGACGGCGCGACAGCAGGCATGTGCGGGAAGCTGACAATGGCAATCGTTGAACGGGTTTTTTCAGGCGTCCAGCCGACGGGCAACCTGCATCTCGGCAATTACCTCGGCGCCATCGTCAACTTCGTGAAGCTGCAGGAGACCCACAACTGCCTGTATTGCGTCGTCGACATGCACGCGCTGACGCAGCCGGTGGAGGTGTGGGGCGGCCCAACGGAACTGGCGCGCAATACCCGCGAAGTGACCGCCGCCTTTATCGCCTCCGGCATCGACCCGAAGAAACACATCGTGTTCAACCAGAGCCAGGTGCACGAACACGCCGAACTGGCCTGGATCTTCAATTGCGTGGCCCGGGTCGGCTGGCTCAACCGCATGACGCAGTTCAAGGAAAAGGCCGGCAAGGATCGCGAGGCCGCGTCGGTCGGACTCTACGACTATCCGGTGCTGATGGCGGCCGACATCCTGCTCTATCGCGCCACCCACGTGCCGGTCGGCGACGACCAGAAACAGCATCTCGAATTGTCCCGCGATATCGCGCAGAAATTCAACAATGATTTCGGCGATTCGATCCGCGGCCACGGGCATGGCGACGGATTGTTCTTTCCGCTGCCGGAGCCCTTGATCACCGGGCCGGCGACGCGGGTGATGTCGCTGCGCGACGGCACCAAGAAGATGTCGAAATCGGATGCCTCGGACAATTCGCGGATCAACCTCACCGACGACGCCGACACCATCGCGCAGAAGATCCGCAAGGCCAAGACCGATCCGGAGCCGCTGCCGTCCGAAGAAAAGGGTCTTGAGGCGCGCCCCGAAGCCGACAACCTCGTCGGGATTTACGCTGCGCTTCGGGCCGCAGCAAGGCCAGTGTGCTCGGCGAATTTGGCGGCGGACAGTTTTCGAGTTTCAAGAATGCATTGGTCGAACTCTGCGTCGCAAAACTGTCCCCCATTGCCTCCGAAATGAAGCGGCTGGTCGCGGACCCCGGCCACGTCGATTCCGATCCTGGTCGACGGCGCCGATCGGGCCCGCGCCATCGCCACAGAGACCATGAACGCGACGAAAGACATCGTCGGTTTTGTCCGCAAAAGCTAGCTTTCCATGCCTCCTCCATAATTGACGCAGCACAGTGTTTAACGTCGCTTGTCCAAGGCGGCTGCGCCGTGGCAGCATGCGGCGGTTTGGCGCAGCCTCGGGACATGCATGACCACCCAGCGACGAAGCTACGAGACGGGTCACAAGCCGAAATGCCTGGTTATCGTTGACGACAGCGCGGAATGGGACCGCGCGGTCTACTACGCCAGCCGCTGGGCGATCCGGGTCGGCGGCGGGGTGGTGATGCTGCGCGTCATCGAGACCGAGGACCAGAACCAGCAATGGCTCGGCGTCGCCGACATCATGCGCGCCGAGGCGCATGAGGAAGCCGATGCCGCGCTCGATCGCGCGGCCGGCCGCGCCAATGGCATCGCCGCGATCACGCCCGAGCGCGTGATCCGCGAGGGCGACCCGACCGACCAGATCCTCGACGTCATCGACAAGGACGTCGATATCGCGATGCTGGTGCTGGCCGCCAATCCGGGGCCTGAAGGCCCCGGCCCGATCATCTCCACCATGGCCAAGACGGTGGGCTCGTTCCCGATTCCCGTCACTATCGTGCCCGGCGATTTGAGCGACGAGGAGATCGACGGCTTGTCGTAATCTCCTGATGCGGCTTGGGAAATGCTGGGCTGCGCCCCTTGACCGTGCGTTTGCCGTCGCCATCTGCTAGGAGAGACCACGCGCCGGCCTTGAACCGGCGACGCCGGAGAAAACCATGTTCATTCAGACCGAAGCCACGCCCAATCCCGCCACGCTTAAGTTCATTCCCGGCCGCACCGTGCTCGGCAGCGGCACCATGGAATTCACCAGCCGCGAGGCCGCGGCGCGCTCGCCGCTCGCCGAAAAACTGTTCGGCGTGCCCGGCATCACCAGCGTGTTCTACGGCTCCGACTTCGTCACCGTGACCAAGGACGACAGCGACTGGCAGCATCTCAAGCCGGCGATCCTCGGCGCCATCATGGAGCACTACATGTCCGGCGCGCCGCTGTTGGCCGACGGCAGTACCGGCAGCGACGATGCTACCGACGAGGAGGGCGAATTCTTCAATGAAGACGACGCCGAAACGGTCGCAACCATCAAGGACCTGATCGAGACCAGGGTGCGCCCGGCGGTCGCCGGCGACGGCGGCGACATCACGTTCCGCGGCTTCAAGGACGGCATCGTCTATCTCAACATGAAGGGCTCCTGTTCGGGCTGCCCGTCATCCACCGCGACATTGCAGCATGGTATCCAGAACCTGCTCAAGCATTTCGTGCCCGACGTGGTCGAAGTCCGGCCGGTGTGATTGGCGCAGTGTGTCATCGTCCGCCAACGGGTCGGCGCGAAGCGCCGCCCGATGACAGGCTCCAGCGGACGATCCAGTAAACACCGACATTAGGCAGTTTCCGGATGCGCCGAGATTACTGGATGCCCCGCCTTCGCGGGGCATGACGGTTATTGGTTTCGGGCAGACGCCGTCCTGCTTTCTGCTATACATCTC
>CAVUYV010000041.1:0-107054 GCA_963745785.1 uncultured Alphaproteobacteria bacterium
TCTTCCTGGACGACAAGAAAGTCGCTCTCGCGCCGGGTCAGAGCGTCGTGCCGCACGGAATCGACCGAGGCCTGGATCCCGGCGAAATGCTAGAGCGGGGCGACAACGTCGCCCGCCCGCGCAACTAAATCGACGACGCCACAGTGGAAGCCGGGCCAAGGGTCTGAAGTTCCGGCGCCGAAACCAAGAGGATGCGGCATGATCGAAGGGTTTCTTACGCTTGATGGCCACAGGATCCATTACGGCCAGGCAGGTGCGGGTCCGTCGGTGGTCTTGATCCACGGTATTCCGACCAATGCTTATCTTTGGAGGAATGTAGCTCGCCGGCTAATAGACGCCGGTCGCGAAGTCATAACCGTCGACATGCTGGGCTACGGCGCCTCGGATAAGCCGGCCAACGCCGATATTGGCATCGCCGCACAAGCCCAGTTGATTTCGCGAGTTCTTTCACAGATCGGGTGGGCGGGCGGAACCATCGTCGGCCACGACATCGGAGGGGGCGTGGCGCAGCTTCTGGCGATCGATGACCGCAAGCGAGTCCGCAATCTCGTCATTGTCGAACTCGATTGCATACGACTCCTTTCCCGAGCCGGGCATCGCCCGCCTCAAGGATGCTGCCTGGGACGTGATATTGGGCGCACCTGACTTCGACCTCGTGCGAGGATTGACGAAAGGATTTACGCGCGGAATGTCCCGCGCTGACCGGGTGACACCCGAGCTCGTTGCCGCCTACGAGAAGCCGTTCCACGGCGTGGAGGGACGGCTGGCGTATCTGCGCGCCGCTCGCGCATTGCGGACCGAAGAACTCACGTCTCGCATGGCGGAAGTCGAAAAGCTGGAGATTCCTACCCTGGTCGTGTGGGGTGGGAAGGACGAATTTCAACCACTGGCCTACGGCAGGCGCCTAGCGGCGGCCATGCCGAATGCACGCCTGGAAGTGATCGACGACGGGGGTCATTTCCTTCCCGAAGACGAACCTGAAAGGCTGGCCGATCTGATCGCCGGCTTCACAGCGTCGTCAAAGGAAGGAGAAGCGTCATGACCCTCTGTCAAAGGGTGCGTTCCTGCGAACAGGCGGGGTTTATCGCAACACTCGTAGCATCCGCAATCCTGATAGGGTCGAGTTTCGCCGCCGGAAAGATTTTGCTGCTGGGCGACTTCTCCCCAAGCAATCGAAAGCCAGAGAAGAAAGTCCTCTCGGGTCGGGCTCTGCCAAATGATATTGGTTCAATCGCCTCGCCCGAACGCGCCGATTCACGGGCGGGCCTCCGTAGGCTCAAAGGGCGAGATCATGACCACCCGTTATCGAATTGCCCCGCTTGATGTGACTTTTTCAAGTTTGCTGGATTGTGGCGAACCTGACTTGAAGGTCGGAGAGATGCATCACAGATCGGATCACGGTTAGTGTGGCTCTCTTCGACGCAGGAGACAAAATCAAAATGGTCGATCTAGAAGTAATTGGCAGTCAGCTTAAGACGGATCGTTTCCCCTTCCAGAGTGAGGGCGACATCACTCTGGCTGTCCGGAACGCGAACTACACGCTAGGGCCGGTGATGTTGCACATCACCATGAAGCCCGGCGCGGTCATTCCAGCACATCTCCACAAAGGCTTGGCCGAGGCGCTCTATGTGGTTGAGGGCGACTTCACCAACGAGGGCAAGCAGTACCAGGCGGGCACTTCGTTGCATTTCAAGGCCGGCAAGGAACACGGCCCGCACACCACTAAGAATGGGTGCAAACTGCTCGTCCTTTGGACGGAACGCACCTCGAAAGAGGCAGCAGATCTCAGCGACTTCGTGATCGCCAAAAAGGCCTCGTAACGGCATTGCGCACGGACCGGTGGCCCTAGCGTAGCTGCGGGTATTTTCATGCTGGAGCCGAATCTGCATCGCGAGCTGGACAAGTCCAACCAGTGCTGAAATTGGAGGTCCGTTCGCCCGGCTAACTGCGGCGCGATCCGACGCGCAGCAGCCCCATTGCGCGCGGCACGCCGGCGCTTGATCTATGGTCCAAAGGAAGGAGATTCGAGATGACTGAGACACTCGCACGACCGGTCGTTCCAGCCGCCGAGGAGCGGGCCCGGCTGAAGGAGGGAGTACACATCGAACGCAGCTCTCGCCGGGTACGGACGTACTTTGGTGGCAAGCTGATCGCCGACAGCGAGCACGTTCTCCTCGTCTATGAAACGAAGCGGCCGCCGGCATATTGGTTTCCGATTGCGGATGTCCGGATGGAGTATCTGGAGCAGTCAGAGCAAGGGGCAGACACCATTCGCTGGCGCTTGGTGGTAAAGGATCGCATCGCTCGCAACGCGGCCCGGGCTTACATCAAACCGACTGGTTATCGAGTCGCACTGGAGGGCCACCTTACCTTTTTCTGGGATGAGATCGACGCGTGGTTCGAGGAGGATGAGCAGGTCTTCGTTCATCCTCGAGATCCGTACACAAGAGTCGACACGGTCCACAGCTCGAGGCACGTGCGCGTGGATATTGAAGGCGTGACACTGGGTGAAACTCGCCGGCCCATCCTCCTCTTCGAGACTGGGCTGCCGACCCGTTATTACATCCCGAAGCTGGACGTGCGCATGGATCTGCTCGAGCCAACCGAGTCTGTCACGCGATGCCCGTATAAAGGTGTGGCGCGCTACTGGTCGGTTCGGGTGGGCAACAAGCTCGTCAAAGACATCGTGTGGAGTTATCCGGCACCAATTCCCGAGTGCCCGAAGATCGAGAACCTGCTCAGCTTCTACAATGAGTATGTCGACCTGTACGTCGATGGGGTGCTGCAAGATCGACCGATCACGCCGTTCTCTTAACGTCGAGATCAAAGTCCTGGGTGTCGCCGGTTTCTACCGCCTCCCGGAGCATGTGGACTTCGTCCGCGTCGAAACGCCATACGGACAATCTTGATCGCATGGTACAAAGCCAGGAAGAGGGGCTTGCCCAGGGATCTCATCGATCTCCTCAAAATCAGAAATTATCAAGCAAGATTGCTCGAACAGCCGCAAACTCCGACAAGAGCCGAACAAGCCATGCTCGTACAATCCGACCCAACGTTCAACGTGCCGCGAAGCCATCGTCGATGTATCGGGCGGCGAGACAACAAATGGCGATGTGAGACATGTCGCCGACGGAGACCAAGTGCCGATCGCGAAGAAAACGGCAATGCGCGCGATAGGCGTAAAATTGCCGAAAGCATTCCTACGAGGCGGAAATATCCAAGTATCCTCGCCAATCCGATATCGAATGTTATGGAACACGGCGGCCATCCACAGAAGCTCCTTAAAGTCATAAGCCGTGCCCTTCTTGTCGCGCGCCGCCGCCTTCTTCTGTGTGCCTTCCATCAAGGCAAACTGCGAGGCCGGCATTCTCCACACGCTTTAACAAACTCCCGCTGGCCGTCCGCTTCGTTGCGGACGATCGGCGCTACAAAATCTGGAAACACGTTGAGCACGGGCTGAAGATTGCCAGACAGGCCTCGAATGGCTCGCGTCAACTCAATGATAGCCGCTTGGTTCGTCGTGATGTTATAGAGATTGCACATGGCACAAAATATCAGTCTCTAGCCTTGTCGGCTTAAGCAATCTTGATTGTCTTGACACCGGCATCGGTCAAAAGCTTGTAGAGCGGCGCTATCTTGCTTCGATCCCCGCGCTGGGCGCAATATGAAAAAACCACACGCTGTTTTGCCCGGGTGAAAGCTACGAAGAACCCTGCCGTGGCTTCGATTTTGTCATTGGCGAAGCTCCACCAAGCTTGGTCGTCGAGCCCAACGAATATTACGGTGTGATACTCAAGCCCTTTACTTTTATGAATGGTCATCAGGGGAACCGAAAACACGCCTCCATATTCGTTTAGAGCCTCGGACCAGCTTTTTGCGGACTTACAAGCCATCTCCAAGTGTAGAGCTGCGGCTTCGCTGACCTTCTCGAACCAATCACCCTGCCGGTACGCCGGAGATGCGGCAAGAATGTTGGGCTTACCGATGAAGGCAATAAGGGACTGTACAAGCTTATCCGCCTTGTCCTGAGCGCTTACCGGATTTGGGTAGGTCTTACGGAAATCTGCTTCATAGGCGTTCAGCCTCTTAACAACTTTCGCGCGGCCTGCTTCGTCGTCCAACGCGAGCCCGTTCAACATGCACATCATATCGAGACAAGCAGTCCAATGGCGCCCTGCCCGCACGCTGGTAAATAGGCGAAGGAGCACGACCAGGTATTCAGACAGGTCTTCGACAAGCAGCTCTTGAAGCGTTACTTCCCCGACCTTCTCAACCTCGTTTCGGAGCGGCAGCTTTTGCCTCACAAAGGCTGGCTCAAGAACCTCCATGTAGTCGCCGGCCTTTTGGCGAACGAGGATGCAAAAGTCGCGGGGCGCCAATTTGTAAATCCTAAACTACGGTCCGAAAAGTCGGAATTGCGGATGGCAAATTGCGGTCGGACTTCGGGGGTCAACCAGGCCGCCGGGAACGGAATTTTTGGATGCAAAGACAGAGCGCCAAGAATCGCCGCTAAAAAACGGGAACGCCTACAGAGACGAAAATCCAGGAAGTGAGTGGCCGGAAATCCCTGAAGAAAGGCCCTATTTGGCGTCGTGTCGGAAACGTGCGGTTTGCGAAGGCTGGGTGGTGGGCGCACCAGGGCTCGAACCTGGGACCCGCTGATTAAGAGACAGCCGCGGGATAAGAACAATCAATGACTTGCCGGTCGCACCCCTGGGTTTATCCGGCCGAAAAATAGGCATTCGTCGCACGATCATAATGCTTCGTTGCTGACATTAGTTTCGTCAGTCTGCATGGAGGCGTCTCGCTATTGGCGATGTGGCTTCGGCTTCCCGTTGCAATCATGTTCAACAACCGCATCGTTGGTTTTTGCGTTTGGCGCTAGTCCGCCTTTTCCAGCAGACGGCGTTGGATCAACCAGCGCGCGCCGCGGCTCCAGGCCGAGTTGGCTCCCGCACGCAGGTCAGTTTGCTCGACATCGACCAGCGCGCCTGATTGAGCGTCGCGAATTTTATAGGTTACCGCGTAATCTGTGCGGCTGATGCGCGTGACGATCCCGAGCATGGACTGATCGGCGTTGAGGCCGGCGGCAATTTTGGCTTCGCACCCTCCGCAATATCGCAATTTGCCCGCCTTGGCCGCTTCGTCCTTCACCTCGGTGACGTCGACCAATTGGTAGCGCCCCGATGCCGCGATCAGCCGAAGCGCCTCTTCCGTTGAAAGCCGCAATTGCTCGCGGTCGATGTCGTCCGGGGGAATGTAGGCCGCGGCCGCACTGAAATCCTCCAATTCAAACGGAAAAACTGCCAGCTTGATCGGCCGCTTCGCGCTGGAATCTTCCGCCCCGGCCACTGCGAACCTAACAAGGGCCAGTACCGCAGCGAGGAGTAAAGCAATGCCGCCAGCGAACACGGACGCGCGACGGGCGCTGAGACAGGTCATGGCGTTTTCCTCCTATCGTTTTGTGCCGTTGCCGCGATGGCGGTCCGGCAGGATTCCGTATACGCCGCGCAACCTAGCGAAAACCCAGCCGGATGGGGAAGGTTCGATTGAGCCACTTGCCAGTTATTTTGGACCTCGCGGACATGCGGACATCGGCAAACCACAGGTTCTCTGCCACGGACAGATCGATGTCCGTTGTGGGTAAAATCGGAAGTGGCGACGTTTCCACGTCATGTCTGCTTCACCCCCAAAAGTGTCATTCCATAAGGTATCTCGGTTGACGTCAGGTGTGCCGCCGACGAGATTTGCGGCTGGCCGCAGCCCATGAGTGCCGCGCCGGGATGCTCCTAGCAATCCGGGTGTCGACTAGCCCGTAGTTGGCAGTCGGTGTATAACATCTCCCATGGGTTGGGATGCGGAAGACGTAGCACTGCTCAAGAAACTCTGGGCCGCAGGAGGGAGCGCCGCGCAGATCTCACGTCGTCTCGGGTACAGCCGTAACGCGGTCTGCGCCAAGCTAACTCGTTTGGACCTGAAGCGCGGCCATAAGCTGCCAACAGCAAAACCCAAGATAAGGCCGGTGCCGAAGCGAAGGCCGGCGTTGTTGGCTGCCTGCTCCCGCCCGGCGACAAAGATCGTGTCGCGGAAGACAGTAGTGAAGCAGCCTAAGGAATTCACCAAGCGCCAGCTTTACGCCATGCTAGCCGAAGCGGTCAGGAATACGGGCTAACTGGATCACCGGGAGTCCCTCCGCACCTCGTTCAGCTCGAACGCTTTGCTAAATGCCGGCAGGCCGAGATGACCACCACCTTGTGTCGCACGCCCGTCCGCGCCAGCATGTCGGCGAGATTAGACGGCGTGAGCGTTTGCGTAAGCCGCCCTGCTTTGACTGCTAGGCCGGCGGGGGAGCCGTGCGAGGTGAGTATCAAAAACAGAACATCGTTCTCGGCGTCCATCCCCTTGGCTGCCACTTGCAATGACATGGCCAGTGCTTCGATCGTTGCACCTCCGCCTCTCTTCGAATTGGACTGCACGTCGATCCGGCCGTTCCCGAAGCGGCCCGCTACGACCTGTGCTGCGCCGGTCGCCTCGCTTCTAAACACGCCTTGATCGCCGAAAAAGGGCGAAGGACACCACGCTCACCTTGAGCATCCTCAACGCCGTGCACCGGCGAAACCGACGGCGCAACGGTCAACGCAAAAGCGACGAGCGGCGCGCCGAGCCGGCTATTCCAAGACTTCGACCTCATGGGGAGCCTCGTAATCCGCGACATAGGCACGGGAGGCGGCCGGATATTCGTTGGCTCTAGTGGCAAGCCGCTCGCGCCACCTGATCGTCTCCGCTCTCCTTGTCGAGCGAACTTTTCCCAAGTTGCGGTGAAAGAACCATGCTTGGGCACGGGCAGCGGCAGCCGCGGCGCCGATGACAACTACTGTTCTTCGGGCTGCAACTGCATTGCCCGTGCACTGGCTTGCGGCGACGGGAGCCTCGCCGCCGGCTTGCGCGCCGGGCCGAACCGATCCGCGACGCGCGCAAAAGCGCCTATCGCCGCCTAGTGGAGATCGCTACAGGTTTTTGACCGCGCAACTTCCTGTTGCCAACCGTAACGGCAACGACAATTCGCAAATCGAATGTTGGCAGCGCCGAGGGCGTATGGTGGCGGAGAGAGTGTCAGTCAACTCCCCTTGTGACCAACCCAACTCGGACATCGGCGCAACGATGTATGCCTACGTTCACCCCTCGGTTCAATGCGCTAGTTTGAACGCCGCCAGCCGCTATGCAACGGTCGGGAGGAGGCGCTCCACTTCTTCCCGCAGGTCCGCGATCGCCTTGCGATCGCCCGAGAGATGCCGCAGCAGGCATCGCTGGAAGAGTCCATCAAACAGCGCATAGAGGGCGCCCCGGGAGACGACAGGCTGTCGGCCACCAAGTGAGGCAAAGCGGGACGCGACGCGCCACACCATATCTTCCAGGCTCTTGTCGATCTCGGCGACGTCGTCGCGAAAGGCCTCTTCAAACAGAGACTGCGAGCGAAGGTCGTACCAGAGGCGATGCATCCGAGCCTCGTCGCGAACCGTCTCGCCGAGCTTTTCCAGAAAACCCTTCATCAGTTCGTCGCGGCTTTGCGCCGCCGACGTGATCTGGTCGTACCGCGTGACGCACTTCGCCTTGTAGTGACGAACACAACAGCAGATCAGGTCGACCTTGTCGCTGAAGTAATAGTGCAGCACGCCGTGCGTAAACTCGGATTTCTGCGCGATCTCGCGCAGGCTGGTCCTCGCATAGCCGAGCTCAGCCAAGGTTTCCAACGCAGCCTCGGCAAGTTCGATTCGTCGTGCACTGAATTTGTCGACACGCGCACGCTCGATTCGATCCGAGGGCCTGCTCGGCCGTCTCGTCGTTTCAATTTTCCGCTGCGTCACTCCAGATTCTTTGCGCACGCCTAAACTCCAAATCACCGCGTCACCTCGGCAGCAATAATGCCCTGAAGCGCCCTGCGAAATCATCCTCCACCCTCGTGGTCAAGGATTACTTGACAAGTGTATAGATTTTGGACAATCGTCAAGATATTCTTGGGCAAGTGTCAAGTTTCCAAGCATCGCAGCCGGAAGAAGCTGCGCACGGGGAGGAAGAGCAGGCAGCACACCAGCGCCGCCAACCGTTCATTCCGGTCAGCCGAAAGTCTTTTCTCAGCGGACGAGGAGCAACAGGCTCGCCCCCGGGCGGCAGCCTCACCGCTCGGCAGGCAGCGGCGCGTCACAACAATGAAATCACAAAGGGAGGAGTATACGATGAGTGAAAAAAGTCTGGCAGGCCGCAAGGCTCTGGTCACTGGCGGCGCGCGAGGCATCGGCGCTGCGATCGCAGAGGCGCTTACGAATGCCGGCGCTTCCGTGATGATCGGCGACATTCTCGCCGATCTCGGCAAGGAAACCGCCGGCCGTCTTGCAAAAACAGGCGCCAAGACCGGCTTTGTGGAACTGAACGTCACCGACGACGCGCAATGGGAAAAGGCTGTCGCAGCCACCATCGCCACGCTCGGTGGCTACGACATCCTGATCAACAATGCAGGCATCGAGATCACCTCGCTCGTCGTCGATCTCAAGGCTGAGGATCTGCGCCGGATGTGCGACGTCAACATCGTCGGCACCGGTCTCGGCATGAAACATGCGTTTCGCGCGATGCGACCTGGCGGAGGTGCAGGTGCCGGCGGCGCCATCGTCAATATCGCCTCGGTCGCGGCCACGATCGCATTCCCGGCCATTGCCGGATACTCCGGCACCAAATCGGCCGTTGACCGCATGACGCGGGTCGCCGCGATGGAAGCGGGCAAGCTTGGTTACGGCGTGCGGGTCAACTGTCTCTATCCCGGGCTTGTCCCCACCGATATGGGCATGCAACTGGCCAACGACATAGTCGCCGCAGGACTCGCACCGGACGCCGGCGCCGCCGTCGCCTCGGTCGTCGAGCAGACGCCGCTTGGCCGGTTGGGCGAGGTCGGCGACATGGCCGACGCCGCTGTTTTCCTTTGCTCCAACGAGGCGCGCTTCATCACCGGTGCCGGCCTGCCGGTCGACGGCGGCATGGGCATGTAAATCGCCAAACGCAAAGAATAGAAATTCGGGAGGATATGAACATGAGCGAGAAAAAACCTGTCGTCGTCTATGGCGTCTCTGGCTACACGGGGCGTCTGGTTTGTGAATATCTGCGGGAATACAACATTCCCTTTATTGCCGCCGGCCGCGACGCGGCCAAAGTGAAGGCCGTTGTCGAAAAAATTCCCGGCATCGAAACCGCGGACTACGAAGTTGCCGAGGTTGAGCACACGGTCGAAGCGCTGACCAAGCTGTTCAAGGGCGCGCAGGTCGTCAGCAATATGGTCGGCCCATTTATCAAGTATGGCCCGGAAGTTGTCGAAGCCTGTCTTGCGGCCGGCTGTCATTATACCGATACGACCGGCGAACAGGACTGGGTGCTGCTGGCGCAGGAGCGCTGGGGGACAAAATTCGCGGCCAAAGGATTGCTGCTCGCGCCCAACGTCGCGCAGATGTACACAACGGGAGAAATCGCAGCGAACATATGCCTCGAAACGCCCGGCCTCGATACGCTCGACATCCTGGTGCTGTGGAAGGGGTTCCCGACCTATGCCTCGACGCAGACGATTTTCACCATCCTCAAGGCGAACTGGTACTATCTCGTCCAGAACAAATTTGTTGAATGGGATGTGACTGCCAATTTCGAGGTCAACGTTCCCGGTCAGCATGAGGGCGCCATCGCCGTGCCGTGGGGCGGCACTGCGCATCCGGTCTGGTTCAAGAACGATCCGCGCGTGTCCAACTGCAGGGTGCTCGGCGGCGTCATGCAGCGCGACGTCATGTTGGGCGTGGTTCAAACCCAGGAGATGGTGAAAGAGAAAATCAAGCCGCTTCCGCCCGACCAGCAGGAGAAGGCGCTGGCCGACATCGCGGCAACGCTGCAAGCAACCATGCCGCCGCGCGAGAATCCGCGCATCAATACCTCGATCGACTCCGTCTATGCATCGGGACCGCTCGGTCGCGCCCATTGCGTGATCCACGGGAATTGCAATTACAAGCAGACCGGAATGCTGCAGGCCTACGCCGCATTCTCGCTGCTGCAGACTGCGCCCAGGAAGGTTGGCTTTGCCTCCGCCTGTCAGGCGTTCGGGCATCGGGAACTGCTGGGCCAGTTGCGAAGCTTCGGACTGGTGATGAACCCAATTCTGACGGTTCACAATTGATGCAACCGGGTGGCGCGTACGACCGCGCCATCCGCCTTCTTTCCGGGAGGTAGTCCATGCGGCTTGTCGACTATCTGGATAAGGGCGCGTCGCTTGGTGCTGATGCTCCATGCCTGACCATGGACGGAAAGGACCTGAGCTATGGTGACGTGCAGCGCCTTAGCTATCGGATCGCACGCGGACTCGCCAATTCCGGCGTTACCCCCGGGGAGAAAGTCGCGATCCTGTCCGGCAACGATCCGATCGCCTTTGCCTGCGTATTCGGCATTTCGCGCGCCGGAGCCGTCTGGTGTCCGATCAATCCACGCAACGAGGCGGCAGAAAACCAGTTCATCCTCGATGCGTTCGATTGCAGCCTGTTGCTGTTTCACAGCGGCTTCGCGCCGATGGTCGACAAATTAAGGCCTCATCTGCCGAAGCTGCGCAAGCTCGTATGTCTCGACACCGATATGTCTTTCGCGCCGTCGTTCGAGCGTTGGCTTGCCGATGTCGACGGCCAGCCCTTTCAGCGCGATCCCGTTGATGATCTTGCGCTCATACCCGGCACCGGCGGAACGACCGGCAAACCCAAAGGCGTGATGCTCTCGGGACGCAACATCGAAACGATGACTGCGTTGACCCTGATGGGCTATCCGTTCAAGGGGCGCCCGACCTATCTTGCGCTCGCGCCGCTGACGCATGCTGCCGGTGTGCTGTGTTTTCCCATCATGACGCTCGGAGGCAGGGTGGTGATCATGCATCATCCAGACATCGGCGAATTCCTCGATCTGATCGCACGCTACCGGGTCACGCACACATTCCTTCCGCCAACCGTCATCTACATGCTGCTGGATCATCCGAAGCTCGAAAGCGCTGATCTCAGCTCGCTGCAATGCTTCTGGTACGGCGCGGCCCCGATTTCGGTGGCGCGCCTGACCGAGGCGCTGGAAAAGATCGGCCCGATGGCACAGCTCTTTGGGCAGACCGAAGCACCGATGATGATCTCGATGATGCCGCCTGAGGACCATTACAATCCCGACGGTTCGATCGCGACTGGACGTTTGTCGTCGGCGGGCCGTGTCGGGCCGCTGGTTCGGGTCGGCATCATGGATGGCGACGGCAATCTGATGCCGGCCGGAGAACGCGGCGAAATCGTCGTTCGTGGATCGCTGGTGATGGATGGGTACTACAAGAACGCCGAAGCAACGGCGGAGGCCTCCGTGCACGGCTGGCATCATACGGGTGATATCGGATACCTGGACGCGGACAATTTCCTTTACATCGTCGATCGCGCAAAAGACATGATCATTACTGGCGGCTTCAACGTCTATTCCGTCGAAGTTGAGAACGCCCTTCAGGCCCACGAAACCATTCAGGATTGTGCCGTCATCGGTTTGCCGGACGAGAAGTGGGGCGAACGCGTTGTCGCTGTGGTGCAGCCGAGAGCAGGACGCACCGTCGATGTCGCCGCGGTATCGGCCTTCGTGAAGCAGCGGGTCGGGAGCGTCAAAACGCCCAAGCAGATTGAAGTCTGGGATGACCTTCCGCGCTCCAAGGTCGGCAAGGTGCTGAAATCCGAGATCCGTGCCAGGATGCTGGCGAACGGGAAGACATGACGATGGCTATGCAAGTACTCGTAGCAGCCCTGGTCAGCGCCGACAATGTCATCGAATGAAGCCGTCACCGAATGCCGCCTTTTTGGCACTTTTCGGACCTCGCGCGATGTCCAATCCGCCAGCGCTGGGCATCCGGCTTACATTTTCCTCACCGGCGGCTTATTCTTTGCGTTGCAACCGATGCTAGAGCCTCGACGATCGGAGGCCACCTAAGGGAATGGCAGCTTGCGCTATATCTTCGAGGAGTACGCATTCGACACCGACCGGCGCGAGCTGCATCGCGGGGCGGACGTCGTCTCCGTCGCGCCACAGGTATTCGACCTGCTCGATTACCTGATCCGCAACAGGGAGCGCGTCGTCAGCAAGGACGACCTCATCAACGCCATCTGGAACGGGCGTAGCGTGTCCGATGCGGCGCTGACGACGCGCCTGAATGTCGCCCGGAGTGCAATCGGCGATTCCGGCGAGGAACAGCGCCTCATCAAGACCTTGCCGCGCAAGGGCTTTCGTTTCGTCGGACCAGTGCGGGAAGCGCAGGGACCCGCAGGCGCGGCAGTCACCGACAATCCGGTAGAACCGCCGAAACCCGCCCTCACGCTGCCCGATAAACCCTCAATCGCCATTCTCCCCTTCACCAACCTGAGCTCCGATCCGGAACAGGACTACTTCGCTGATGGAATGGTTGAGGACATCATCACGGCGCTGTCTCGTTTCAAGGCGCTGTTCGTCATCGCCCGCAACTCGAGCTTCACCTACAAGGGGCGCGCCGTCGACGTGAAGCAGGTCGGGCGCGAGCTTGGGGTGCGCTACGTGTTGGAAGGGAGCGTTCGCAAAGCGGCAAATCGAGTGCGCATCACGGGACAGCTCGTCGATACCGCCACTGGGGCACATCTTTGGGCAGACCGGTTTGATGGTGGGCTCGGCGACATCTTCGATCTGCAGGACCAGGTGACCGAGAGCGTTGTCGGGGCGATCGCGCCGGCGGTGGAAAAAGCCGAGATCGAGCGTGCCAAGCGCAAGCCGACCGAGAGTCTCGACGCCTATGCCCTCTATTTACGCGGTTTGGCCAGGTTTTATCAGTTTGGTAGCCGGCAAGCGAACGACGAGGCATTGCGCCTGTTCAACAGCGCGATCGAGCTCGACCCGGATTTTGCGTCTGCCTACGGCCGTGCTGCCTTTTGCTACGTCTGTGCCAAGATCAATGGCTGGATTTCAGACACAGCGAACGAGATTGCCGAAGTGACGAGGCTCGCCCAGCGGGCGGTTGAGTTGGGCAAGGATGACGCGATCGCGCTCGCCGCCGGCGGGTGGGCGTTAGCGTATGTTGTTCGCGATCTCGGGGTAGGCGCCGCCTTAATCGATCGCGCGCTTGTGCTCAATTCCAATTTGGCCGAGGCATGGTTTTACGGCGGCTGGGCCAAAAACTGGCTCGGCGAGCCGGAAGCGGCGATCGAGCGCTTCGCGCGTGCCATGCGCCTGAACCCACTTGATCCGCGAATGAGCGGGATGCGAGCCGGGACCGCGGCTGCACATTTCTTCCTGGGCCGCTATGACGAGGCCGCATCGTGGGCGGCAATGGCATTGCAGGACAATCCGGACTATCAACCTGGATTACGTATCGCCGCCGCAAGCAATGCAATGGCCGGACGGCCGGAGCAAGCACACAAGGCAGTGGCTCGGCTGCGGCAACTCAATCCCGCGCTACGTGTTTCCACTCTCAAAGACGTGCTGGGCCCTTGGCGCGCCGAAGACCTCTCGCGATACGAAGAAGGATTGCGGCAAGCCGGGCTGCCCGAATGACCATCGCACGAGTGCGACCCCGTTAGGGCGGCACTTTCGGACCTCGCGCGATGTCCAACGGAAGTCCGTAATGCGAACCAAAGCGGACGTCCTCCGCCAGCGCCGAGGGATTTATGAGCCCACGCCCTAACCCGCGGTCACGTCGACCAGTTCTTCGCCGTCGAGAACGTGCTTTGCCTTGTCGCGGTCGAGATCGCCTTCCCAGGCCGCGATGACGACGGTGGCAACGCAGTTGCCGATCAAATTGCCGAGCGCACGCGCCATGCCGATGAACCAGTCGACCGACAGCACCAGCACCAGACCGATCGCGGGAATGGAGGGCACCGCGTTCAATGTCGCCGCAAGGATCACGATCGCGGAACCGGGAACGCCATGCGCGCCCTTGGAGGTGATCAGCGACACGCCGAGCACCAGCAGGAGATCGCCGAACGATAGCGGCGTGTTGGTCGCCTGCGCGATGAAGACCACCGCCAGCGTCAGGTAGATCGAGAACGCATCGAGGTTGAAGGAATAGCCGGTCGGGATCACGAGCCCGACCACCGAATCCTTGACGCCGAGCCGCTCGAGTTTGCGCATGACCTGCGGCAGCACCGCGTCCGACGACGCAGTCGCCAGCACGATGGTCAATTCCTCACGCAAATAGGCCAGGAATTTGAAGATGTTCAGTCCGGCGAGCGCCATCACGCCGCCGAGCACGCCAAGAACGAAGACCGCGACCGAGATGTAGAACAGGGCGACCAGCGAGACCAGCTGCTTGAGCGATCCGACGCCGTATTTTCCGACGGTGTAGGCGACGGCGCCGAGCACGCCGAGCGGCGCCAGGCGCACGATCAGCCCCATCGCCCGGAACAGCACGGTCGATACCGCCTCGATGAACGAGCCGATGCGCTCGCCCTTCTCGCCGCCGACCAAGGCGAGGCTGACGCCGAATAGAATCGCGAAAAACAGCACCTGCAGCACGTCGTTGCGCGCCAGCGCGTCAAACGACGTGGTCGGGATGATGTTCAGGAGGAAGCTGCCGATCCCGCCGCCCTGCAGCTTGTGGGCGTTGTCGGCATAGGTATTGATGTGCCTTGGCGTCGAGCGTCGACGGATCGATGTTCATGCCGTGGCCGGGGCCGAACAAATAGGCGAGCAGGATGCCGACGACCAGCGCGACCGTGGTCATCACCTCGAAATAGATCAGCGCCTTGACGCCGACCCGCCCGACCTTTTTGAGGTCGCCGGCGCCCGCGATGCCGTGCACGACCACGCAGAACACGATCGGCCCGACGATCATCGAAATCAGCTTCAGGAAGGCATCGCTGAAAATCTTCAACCCGATGGCAAAGTCGGGAACCGCCATGCCGAGCACGATCCCCAGCAGGAGCGCGGCGAGGACCTGCACAAACAGTGAGGAGTACAGTGGCTTTCGCGCTGGCGTCGCAGCGGTGGTGATGGTCGTCATCGAACGCCCCCCTCGGCTCGGTTCAGGACATCTTAGGCGAAAACAGAGCAACAAGCGTGCCAGCCGGCCGGGATTTCGGGGATAAATCATCATTCCGCAGCCTTGGCCGCCTCGTCCCAAAGACGCGCGCCGGAACCGGGAAGCCACGGCATGCGCCGTCGCCTGTCCTGGCCCGGTCCTTCCCCGGTAGCTGGAAGGTGCCGCCCACCATGTCCCGATCACGACCGGAAGCTGCACCTGCACCAGCCCGCCCTCGGGCGATTTGCTGAGGCCGCCATCGCGCTCAACGAATATGCAAATGCAAGTCATAACAGCTGCGCATAGAGATTGAGCAGTCGCCGGCGCCCGTTTCAACGATTTGAAAACATGATGGATTTGGCGACGTCACCGCGCGCGACGGCGTTGTACACAATGGCATGGGCCTTGCTTTGTTCATTTCGCGAGTTGTCTCGCGTGGGGCGCTTTAGGTCATGGCGAACTCAAGGCAGACGTCCATCGGCATAGTCGCCGCCGAGCCGGAGCCGATCGATCTCGACTGGTCGACCACGGCGCTTCTCATCATCGACATGCAGCGCGATTTCATGGAGCCGGGCGGCTTCGGCGAAACGCTGGGCAACGACGTCTCGCTGCTTGCGCGCGCGGTGGAGCCGATCGCGGCGGTGCTGGACGCGGCCCGCGATATCGGATTGCTCGTCGTGCATACCCGCGAGGGCCATCTGCCCGATCTGTCCGACGCGCCGCCGGCCAAGATCGAGCGTGGCGCGCCATCCTTGCGCATCGGCGATCCCGGCCCGATGGGACGGATCCTGATCCGCGGCGAAGCCGGCCACGACATCATTCCCGCGCTTTACCCGCTGGACAGCGAGATCGTCATCGACAAGCCCGGCAAGGGCGCGTTCTACGCGACCGAACTCGACGATGTCCTGCAAAAATACGGCATCGAGAATCTTTTGGTGTGCGGCGTGACCACCGAAGTCTGCGTCCACACCACGGTGCGCGAGGCCAATGATCGCGGCTATCGCTGCGTCGTGCTGGCCGATGGCTGCGCCTCCTATTTCCCCGAATTCCACGAGATGGGCCTGAAGATGATCAAGGCCCAGGGCGGCATCTTCGGCTGGGTCTCGAACTCGGCTGCCGTTCTCAAGGCAATGACGGCGGAGACTTCAAACCATTTGGCAGCGGGAGCATCACGATGAGCACGAACATGACGGGGACTGCCGGAAAGCCCGATTTCAAACCTGACTTGTGGACGCCGGGAGACTGGAACGCGTTCTTCGGATTCGGCACCAATATCCTCGTCAACATGCTGGTGCTGACGGGTCTGCTGAGATTCGTGCTGAAGATGCCTGACTCGCTGGTATTCGGCCGCATCCTGCCGGCGCTCGGGCTGATGATGTGCCTCTCCACCTTCTACTATGCGTGGCTGGCCTATCGGCTGGCCGAGAGGACCGGCCGCACCGACGTCTGCGCGCTGCCTTCCGGTGTCAGCGTGCCGCACATGTTCATCGTCACCTTCGTGATCATGTTGCCGATCACGCTCAGGACCGGCGACCCGATGAAGGGTTGGTCCGCCGGCCTGGTCTGGGTGTTCTTCCAGAGCTTTATCCTGATGATCGGCGGATTCATCGCGCCTTTCATTCGCAAGATCACCCCGCGCGCCGCGCTGCTCGGCACGCTCGCCGGCGTGTCGGTGACCTTCATCTCGATGCGGCCGGCGCTTGAGATGTACATGACGCCGCAGATCGGGCTGGTGTGCTTCGCCATCATCCTGGCAAGCTGGTTCGGCGGCATCAAATACTACAAGGGCATCCCCGCCGGCCTGGTCGCGATCGCGGTCGGCATGATCATCGCCTGGGGATCGAACCTGTTCGGCCTCGGGCTTGGCGGTCTGAGCGTCAAGGGTGTCGGCGACGCGTTCGCGAGCTTCGGCTTCTCGGTGCCGATTCCGGCCTTCGGCCAGGTGTTCTCCGGCTTCGAATTCCTCGGCGTCATCCTGGTCACCGCGATCCCCTTCGGCATCTACGATCTGGTCGAGGCGATGGACAATGTCGAAAGCGCCGAGGCCGCGGGCGACGAATATCCGACCACGCGCGTGCTGACCGCCGACGGCGTCGTCAGCCTGATCGGCTGCCTGATGGGCAATCCCTTCATCAACGCGGTGTACATCGGCCATCCCGGCTGGAAGGCGATGGGCGGCCGGATCGGCTATTCGGCCGCGACCGGGATCATGGTGATCGTGCTGTCGTGGTTCGGCATCATCTCGGTGCTGCTGGCGCTGGTGCCGGTGGTGGCGATCTCGCCGATCCTGCTTTACATCGGCATGCTGATCGGCGCGCAGGCGTTCCAGACCACCCCGGTCAAGCACGCGCCGGCGATCGTGCTCGCGCTGACGCCGCATCTTGCGGCATGGGCCAAGCTGCAGATCGACACCATGCTCGGGTCGACCCTCAACGCCGCGCAGAAGGTGGGCGGGCTCGCCGCCGACAAGGTGGGCGACGTCAAGGCCGCGGCGATCGCCGCACTGCCGCAGCAGGGCGTGATCTATCATGGGCTCGATGTGATGGGCGGCGGTTCGATCCTCACCGGGCTCGTGTTAGGTGCGATCGGCGTGTTCGTGATCGAACGCGATTTCGTCAAGGCTTCGGCGTTTGCGCTGTCCGGCGCGGTGCTGACCTATTTCGGTTTCATGCACGGCGAGGCCGTTGGCATCGGTGGCGGCTTGGGCGTGACGCCCGCAGTGGCGCTGGCCTATGCGGTGGTGGCGGCCGGCTTCTTCGCGCTCGGCAAATACGGCACCAGCACCGCGTCCGTTTCGCATCGAAAGATGCCGCTCGCAGCGCCGGCGGAGTGAAAAGAAGAGAGATAAGGCGGCGTCAGCTTGCTGACGCCGGCTTCGCTCAATTCTTCAGGCCGCCACGTCCCACAGTCGCGGCGATCCGCGCAGCAAAACGCTGCGGCCTTTGCGCGTAATCACCGGCCGATCGCCGGTCATTTCGGCAAGTCCAAGCGCGACGAGGTTTTGAACGATCGCTCGATTCAAGCCGCGACCGTTCGCCGCGGGCACACGAATCGCCTTGAGCGTTTCCCACTGATCCGGTGTGAGGTCGTAGTCGAATTCCGCGTCCATGGCCCCTCGAAGTTATCAGGCGTTTCGCGCGTGTCTTACAGAGACAAGGTGAATGGGATGCGACCACAATGCGTCGGGATTTCGATTCGGCGATGACGCTTCTTTGAATCGCTATCCGTTTTCACCCGTTTCGCGTTCGAAACCGCCGGTTACGCGGCTGTCACAACATCGTGTCAAGGAATTGTATCGACCGCCCCGAATCAGGCGGCAACGATTTCCAATCGAGCACAAGCGCTCCTGCGATTCGCCGGTGGATGCACATAACAAGCGCCGCATTGTGCAGCGCCACAACCGCATTTGGCGTCGGTCAGATCGATATTCACCTGGGTAGTCCATGGCGGCAGAGTCGAAAGCCCTGCCATTGATGGCGGCGCCGCCTGGACGCCGCGACTTTCTGCTACCTTTCCGGCCGCGGCGTGATCACCTACGCTTGCCATCCATGGCGGCCGCAATAACAAAAAGGCTGGGTCCGCCAGCGAGGGGAACGCGCTTTGAACGGACAGGCGGGCCGGCGCACCGGGGACACGCGCAGCGGCGTTGAGGATATTCGCCGGCGTGTCATGGCTGCCTCGTGGGTTGGGCTGCTGCTGGCAATCCTGGGCTTTCTGGTGATCTATCCGCTCCTTACGCTGCTGCTGGGCGCGCTGACCGATACCAATCCGGTGGTCGAGGGTTTTAGCCTTGCCCATCTATCGCCCGCCAACTTCCTCACCGTGCTGGCCAACCCGAACGTTGCCGAAGCGCTGGCCAATACCCTGATCGCCTGCGGCGGCGGCACCTTGATCGCGGTGGTGATCGGGCTGGCGTTTTCCTGGATCGTCGTGCGCACCAACACGCCGTTCAAGGGTTTTATCGCGGCCGCCAGCATCCTGCCGCTGTTCGCGCCGCCGCTGGTCGCCGGCGTGGCATGGGCCATCCTCGGCTCGCCGAAGACCGGGCTGATCAACACCATGTTCAAATGGATGAGCCTCGACTGGCGCGTGGATTTCTATTCGCTGTGGGGACTGGTGTTCGTATTCGGCATTTACTATGCGCCTTACGTCTACATGTTCACCTCCTCGGCGCTGCGCAACATGGATCCAAGCCTGGAGGAGGCCGCGGAAATTTCCGGCGCCAGTGCGTTTGCGACGCTGTTCTCGGTGACATTTCCGCTGATCATGCCGGCGATCGTATCCGGCATGCTGCTGTCATTCATCGTGATGCTCGGTATCTACGGCATTCCGGCGGTGCTCGGCGCGCCGACCAATATCAGCGTGCTCACGACTTATATCTTCAAGCTCACCAACTGGTCGCCGCCGCTCTACAACACCGCGGCCGCGGTTGCGATCATTCTGATGGTGGTCACCGGCCTGCTGGTGTTCCTGCAGCAGAAAGTGCTGAGCGGGCGCAGCTACACCACCGTCGCCGGCAAGGCGTTTCGGCCGCGCAATCTCGATCTCGGACCGTGGCGCTGGTTCACCTTTGCGCTCGGCATCGTCTATCTGCTGGTGGTTGTGATCCTGCCTTCGCTGGCCTTGATCGTGGCGGCGTTCCGCAAATTCATGTTCATCCGCGACGCCGCCAGCCTGTTCGACATGCGGCAATACTCGCTGATGCATTTCCACAGCATCTTCGATAACCCGCTGACCCTGAGGTCGATCTACAATGCGGTGGAGGTCGGCGTCATCACCGCCGTGGTCGGCGGGACGCTGGCCTTTGCCATCGGCTACACCATTCATCGCACCAGCCTCGCGGGCCGGCGCAGTATCGATATCGTATCGACCTTGCCGGTGGCGATTCCAGGCCTCGTGATCGGTGTCGCCTATCTGTGGGCCTGGATCGGCATTCCCGGCGGGCTCTACGGCACCATCTGGATCCTGGCGCTGGCTTTCATTGCGCGCTTCATGCCGGATACCGTCAAGGCGCTGTCGACCTCGTTCCTGCAAATCCATCGCGAGCTTGAGGAAGCGGCCTGGGTCTGCGGCAAGGGCATGCTCGGCACCATCAGGACGATCGTATTGCCGCTGGCGCGGCCGGGCGTGATCGCCGCGATGACGCTATTGTTCGTGCTGGCGATCCGCGAACTGGGCTCGTCGCTGTTTCTCTACACCAGCAACACCATGGTGATGTCGGTGCTGCTGCTCGACTACTACGAAGGCGGAAATCTCGGCAAGACCGCTGCCTTCAGTCTGGTGCAGACGGTGCTGCTCGGCGTTCTCATCGGCGGCGCAAACTGGTTGTCGCGGGGGGCGGCTCAGGGCAGTGTCGCCCGCACCGGATAAACAAAGAGAAACAAAAAGGGAGGAGGATTTGGCTATGAATACAAACCTCGTTGCCAGGATCGCGGCGATCGCCGGCGTCGCCGGTCTCGCCGTCGCGCTGAATGCCGCGCCGGCACGCGCGCAGCAGGAATTCGGTTCGCCCGAATTGATCGCGGCGGCGAAGGCGGAAGGCAAACTGGTCTACTACACCGCGAATTTCGCCGAGGTCGAACAGCAGGTCATCAAGGCGTTCAACAAGCGTTTCCCGGAGATCAAGGTCGAGATGGTGCGCGCGCCGGGCGGCCAGCTCATCACCCGCGTCAAGACCGAGGCCGCGGCCGGCAAGCTGATCGCCGACGTGGTCGATCATTCCGACCGCGCGCTGATGGCGGAGCTGGTCGACCTGTTCCAGGATTATGCGCCGCCGAATGCCGCCGACTACAATCCCGATGCGCAGATTTCGCCGAAACTCTGGCCGCGCGCCACGCTGGTCTGGTCGATCGCCTACAACACCGAACTGGTAAAGGACCCGCCGAAGACCTGGTGGGATCTGACCAAGCCGCAATACGACAAGATGACCGGGCAGGTGTTCGCCCAGTCCGGCGGCACCACCTGGACCCGCATCATGTTCGAACGCCAGGTGCTGGGGCGAGGATTATTGGGCGAAGCAGGCTGCGACCCATCCGATCCTCTATCCTTCGGGCGCGCCGATGTCGGATTCGTTGGTGCGTGGCGAAGTCGCGATGGGCCCCTTGCTCTACAACGCGGTCTACCCGAAACAGAAGGACGGCGCGCCGATCAAGATTATCTTTCCGCCCGAGGGCGCGCCGGTCAATCCCTATGCCACGGGGATTCCGAAGACCGCAAGCCATCCCAATGCCGCGAAACTGTTCCTGAACTGGTGCCTGTCGAAGGAGGGTCAGACCTTCATGATCAAGGAGCTCGGCAATCTCACTTCGCTGAAGGTCGCGCCGGTCTATCCGGAAGGCTTCGATCCCAAGGTGGTCAAGGTCTGGCTGCCCAAGTTCGACGAGTATGTGAAGCTGCACGGCGCCTGGGTTGCCGAGTGGGACAAGATTTTCGGCTACCGGCAGTGATCGTCGCACCGATGAAGATAGTGAGATCATGACGGCGACGCTCGAGGTCACCGACCTGCGCAAGCAGTTCTCGATCGGCCGGCCGGCGATCGACGGCGTAAGCTTTGCCGTGCCGGCCGGCGAAATCGTGGTCCTGCTCGGCCCGTCGGGCTGCGGCAAGACCACGACGCTGCGCTGTGTCGCAGGCCTCGAGCATCCGACCTCGGGCGAAATCAGCATTGCCGGGCGCCTGGTATCGTCGCCCGCGCGCGGCATTCTGGTGCCGCCGCGGCTGCGCGATCATCGGCATGGTGTTCCAGTCCTACGCGGTGTGGCCGCACATGACCGTGCGGCAGAACGTGATCTATCCGCTCAAGCATCGCAAGATCACGCGCGCCGACGCCGGGCGCAAGGTCGACGAGGTGCTGGAATTGGTCGGTCTATCGGAATATGCCGACCGGCCGGTGGTGGCGTTGTCGGGCGGCCAGATGCAGCGCGTCGCGCTGGCGCGCAGCATCGTCTACCGGCCGCAACTGTTGTTGCTCGATGAGCCGTTGTCGAACCTCGACGCCAAATTGCGCCTGCGGCTGCGCGATGATCTGCGCGTTATCCTCAAGCAGACCGGCATGACCGCGCTTTACGTCACCCACGATCAGGCCGAGGCGGTGGTGCTCGGCGACCGCATCGGCGTAATGCGCGATGGCAAGCTGCTGCAGATGGGCACGCCGGACCAGATCTATAATCGGCCGGCCGACCTGTTCGTCGCCAATTTCACCGGCGCCACCAATGAGCTCGCCGGCACCCTGGTCGGACGCAACGGCGAGTTTGGCGTGATCGATTTCGGCGAGGGGCGGCGCGGCGAGGCGGCGCTGCTGCACCCGCTCAATCCGGGTGACAAGGTGCGCATCGCGTTGCGGCCGGAAAACATCGGTATTGGCAGGCAGGACGGCGCCAACATATTTCCCGCGCGCGTGCTCGATCGCCGCTATCAGGGCACCCAGACGGTCTACGACATCGATCTGTTCGGCCGGCGATTGGAGGTCCTTGAACTCGGCACCGCTGCCCGCCATCAGGTCGGAGTCGAGACCTCGGTTGCTTTGCCACGCGAGGGATGCTGGGCGTATCGTGATACGGGGCCGTCGTCGTACGACTAGCCGCGGGCCTGATAGACAGCAAGGTCAAGAAAATTGCTTTTCTCGTCATGGCCGGGCTTGACCCGGCCATCCACGTCTTTCTTGCTGCGAGACTGTTATGACGTGGATGCCTGGCACAAGGCCGGGTATGAAAAAAACGGTTTTCGAGTCTGATTTGTGTAATTCGCGAGGGAGGACAACATGACCGAAACAGCCACCAGCGAAGCTTCCAAAGATGCATCGGCGTCGGTGGTCGCCAAGGCATGCGGCGACGCTGAAAGCGCTGCCGTTCTCGGACACGCGCGACTTCGAGGATGCGTCGCGCGGCTTTCTCGGCACACTGGAAAATGCCCGGATCACTTCCGCGCAGGGCAGGGTGGTCTGGAGCCTCGAGCCCTATGGCTTTCTTTCCGACGCGGAGGCTCCCCCGACCGTCGACCCAAGCCTGTGGCGGCAGTCGCGCCTCAACATGAACCACGGGATCTTCGAGGTGGTGGCTGGTGTCTATCAAATTCGCGGCCTCGATATTGCCAACATGACGCTGATCGAGGCCGACACGGGCGTCATCGTGGTGGACACGCTGACCTCGATCGAAGGCGCGCGCGCCGCGATGGAGCTCTATTTCAAGCAGCGGGGCCGCCGGCCCGTGGCGGCCGTGATCTTCACCCACACCCATACCGACCATTGGGGCGGCGCGCGCGGCGTGCTCGATGATGAGATGCTGGCGAGCGGCAACGTCCCGATCATCGCGCCCAATTTCTTCATGGAGCATGCGGTTTCGGAAAACATCATCGCTGGCCCGGCGATGCTGCGGCGCGCGCAATATCAGTTCGGACCCTTCTTGGCCAAGGGTGCGCGCGGTCAGGTCGATTGCGGTCTTGGCAAGTCGATGGCGGCGGGTTCAGTGGCCCTGTTGCGTCCGACCGATCTCATCATGGCGACGGGTGACAAGCGCACCATCGACGGCCTCGAATTCGAATTCCAGATGGCGCCGAACAGCGAAGCGCCGGCGGAGATGCATTTCTTCATCCCGCGCCACAAGCTGCTGAATTTGGCTGAAAACTGCACGCACAATTTCCACAACCTGCTGCCGTTCCGCGGCGCCGATGTGCGCGATGCGCTCGCCTGGTCGAAATATCTGGGCGAGGCCTTGCAGATATGGGGCGGCAAGGCCGAGGCGATGTGCGGCCAGCATCACTGGCCGGTCTGGGGCGCCGACCGCATCGACACCATGATCCGTCAGCAGCGCGATCTCTATAAGTACGCCCACGACCAGACCGTCCGGCTGATGAATCACGGGCTGACGGCCACCGAGATCGCGGAGATGATAAAACTGCCGGCGAGCCTCGAAGGGGCGTGGCACGCGCGCGGCTACTACGGCCACATCCGGCACAATGTGAAGGCGATCTATCAAAAATATCTCGGCTGGTACGACGCCAACCCAGTCAATCTCGATCCGCTGCCGCCGGTCGAGGCCGGCAAGAAATATGTCGAATACATGGGCGGCGCCGACGCGATCCTTGCGCGCGCGGCCAGGGATTTTGCCAAGGGCGAATTTCGTTTTGTCGCCCAGGCCGTCAGCCATCTGGTGTTCGCCGAGCCCGACAATCAATCGGCCCGCGCGCTGCTGGCGGATACGCTTCGAGCAACTCGGATATCCGGCGGAGAGCGCGACCTGGCGCAACGCCTATCTGTTCGGCGCGCAGGAGTTGCGGCAGGGCATGCCGAAGGCGCCGCCGCGGCCGCCGATGCCGCGCGAGACGCTGGCGGCATTGCGCACCGGGCAACTCTGGGACGTGCTGGGCATTCGCCTCAATGGCCCGAAGGCCGAGGGCAAGCATATCGTGCTCAACTGGAGTTTTACCGATACCAACGAGACTTTTATTCTCACGCTGGAGAACTGCGCGCTGACTTATATCGCGGGCGCGCAAGCCGCCGCGGCGGACGCCAGCTTCACCTTGGCGCGCAGCACACTCGATGAGGTGATCGCGAAGCAGACCTCGTTTCCCGAAGCGGTCGCAGCCGGCAAGATCAAGTTCACCGGCAACGCGATGCGGCTCGCCGAGCTGATGGCGCTGATGGACGAATTTCCGCGCATGTTCGAGATAGTGGAACCGAAGCGGGTGGCGGTGAGCTAGGAGCCGTCATTCCGGGGCGATGCCAACGGGTCCGGCCTCTGGCCGGCCCGATGACAGGCTCCGCATCGAACCCGGAATCCCAGATTTCCCGATGTGCAATTGCACATCTGAGGTCTGGTGCTAACGCACCATCCGGAATGCCAGCTTCCGGGTTGCTACGTCGCTTCCGCCTTCGCTCCTAAAGCCATGCGGACAGGTCGGCTGATTTTGCCCGACGGGCAAATCACTTCTGATTTTCAGAAATCGTGTCAAGCCCCGTTTGCAAAAATATTTCTGTTTTCTCCCGACCCAAATCAGTTCACTGATTCGCACCGTCTCGTCCCGACAAGAGGGGCGTATGCGATCGTCACGAACGCGGGGCGGGATGCGGTGGACGCGGGCAGCGCACGTGACGAATGGTGCTGACGCGGACGGTGAAGTCGTGTGGTTCTGACGCCCCAATCGTTGGCGTCAAGTCTGCGAGAAGAAGCGCAGGCGACGGTGTCAAAAAGCGTGGTCACCGGGGAGAGCGCGAAGTAAGCCGTAAAACCATTGCGCGGGGAATGCCGGGTCGTTCCGGTGTGACCGTGGTGACTAACTCGTATGCTTTTTTATTTTGCATGCGAGGCTGCGGGCGCATTGCGCGCCCGGCATTCCCTGCGCCCTCTGTTTTCTTTGGGCGGATGGTTCTTGCAAAACCTCGGGCGCATCGCGCCGCGAGATCGCGGAGTCGTTTCGCTTGGTGGCTGTTTGAATATTGGAATCGGGGCTTACGCCGTCATTGCGAGCGCAGCGAGAGCAATCCATCTCGCGGCTCGGCGAAGCAAAAGCTGGATTGCTTCATCGCGGAGCCTGTCATCGGGCGCGCGTTCGCGCGAGCCGTTGGCTCCTCGCAATGACGATGGGGCCAACTTCCGGGATACGCTGCCTGACCATTGCCGCTCGCCGAGGCGGCCCGACCGGACAGGCCATGCACGCCGGCTTTGCGCCAGCGTGCGACTGCTCCTCAGCCAGGAAAAATTGACCGCGCGCTATTCGGCGCTGCTCACCAGCTTGATGCGCGGCTCTGCGGCCCCCATCAGGCTGCGATAGGCGGCGAGATAGTCCAGCGCCATGCGGCGCGCGGTGAATCGCGTCTCGAACTGTTTCCGGATCGCATGCCGGCTCAAGGTGGAAAGGCGATCGACCGCGGCGACCGCGCTGGTGTCGTCCTCCACGACGAAACCGGTCAGCCCGTCATCGACGATCTCCGCGACCGAACCGCGGTTGTAGGCAATGACGGGGGTGCCGCACGCCATCGCTTCGATCATGACGAGGCCGAACGGCTCCGGCCAGTCGATCGGGACCAGCAGTCCGATCGCGCCGCTGAGGAAATCCGCTTTCTCGGCGTCGCCGATCTCGCCGATATATTCGACCAGCGGGCTACGCTCGATCAGCGGGCGAATGATTTCATCATAATATTCCTGATCGGCCCGATCGACCTTGGCGGCGATCTTGAGCGGAATGCCGCATCGCGTCGCTATCCTGATCGCCCGATCAACCCCCTTCTCCGGTGCGATCCGGCCGAGCACGCCGAGATAGCCGGGCTTGATCGGTTGCGGCGTCAGCAGCTTTTCCGGCAGGCCGTGGTGGATGGTGCGCAACCAATTGGCCTGCGGAACCGGGCGGCGCTGCGCATTCGAGATCGAAATCACCGGAACGGAAGAGAAGGTGGTGAACACCGGCTGGTGCTCCGGCAGATCGAGCCTGCCGTGCAGGGTGGTCAGGAACGGAGTCGGCTGCCGGGAGAACAGCGAGAACGGATAATAGTCGAGATGGAAGTGCAGGAAATCGAATTCCTCGTCGTCGCATTTCTGCCGGACCCGTTCCAGCATCACCATGTGCAACGCGTTGGGGTCGCGGACCGAGCCGTCGAGGCGCAGCGCCTTCGGCCATGTCGGCTCAAGCTTCGCGGAGGTCCGGGAATCCCCGCTGGCGAACAGGGTGACTTCGTTCCCCAGCGCCACCAGTTCCTCGGTCAGCCAGTGTACCACCCGTTCGGTGCCGCCATAAAGTCGCGGGGGAACAGCCTCCGTCAGCGGAGCAACCTGCGCGATGCGCATCTCACCGTCTCCTCTTCATCTTGTCATGCATTGAATAAAGCCCCACTTCGCGTTGGCAGCAGGCGTGCCGAGGAGGGAACGTTTTCGCATTTGCGAAGTTCCACCCTCCGCACACCTTCTTCCGTTTCGTGGTCCTGCTCATGCCATCACAGCCCGACCAGACTTTTGTCACTGTTAATGCTGCATAATTGTTGCACGGTAATGGCAGCACGAGGGGAACAGAAAGGGCGCCTTCAGCATTCGGTCGCATGGAACGTGTCCGGCTGAGATTTTCGTTCTCCTCCAACGGGTTTGCAGCCACATGGACAATCTTTCAGGATACGCACATCGTCCGCTGCCGTTTATGCTGCGCTATCTTCGCCAGCGTCTTGCATCGCATCTCGTGATCGTGATCAGCGTTGTGGCGGCCGTTGCTTGTTCGGTAGGCACGCAATATGGCGTGAAGTATCTGGTCGACGGTTTGTCGGCTGGGGCCAGTCGAGCAGGCACCGTATGGCTGGCATTCGTTTTTCTCATGTCGCTGATCGCGGCGGATAATTTTCTGTGGCGGATCGCCAGCTGGACCGCGAGCTTCACATTTGTGGGAGTAACCGGCGATCTGCGGCGCGACATTTTCCGCCATCTCACCGGCCACGCGCCGAGCTATTTTTCCGACCGGCTGCCGGGCATGCTGACAAGCCGTATCACCGCGACCTCGAACGCGGTTTTCACGGTCGAAAACATGTTCGTCTGGAATGTGCTGCCGCCGTGCATGGCCACCGTCACGGCGATCTTCCTGATCGGAACCGTAAGCCCGTCCATGTCGGCGGCGCTCAGCCTTATCGCGGGCGCCATGGTGATCGGGATGTTTCACCTGGCCGCCGCGGGCAAGCCGCTGCATGACGATTTCGCCGACAAGGCCGCAGCCGTCGACGGCGAAATGGTCGATGTCATCAGCAATCTGCCGCTGGTGCGGGCATTTTGCGGGCACAGCTTCGAGCATGACCGGTTTGACGCAACCGTTAACCGGGAATTGACGGCGCGGGGACGCAGCCTGCGTTACCTCGAAAAGCTGCGGATCACCCACGCCGCGGTCACGGTGGTGCTGACGATTGCCTTGCTGGCCTGGGCGATCATGCTCTGGCAGCGCGGCAGCGCCACCACCGGTGACGTCGTGCTGGTCTGCACGTTGGGACTTTGCATCCTGAGCGCCACGCGCGATCTCGCCGTGGCGCTGGTCGATATCACCCAGCATTTCGCCCGGTTGACCGAAGCGATTGCCACGCTGTTGCTTCCACATGAGCTGCGCGACCATCCGCAAGCCGGGCCGCTGGTCAAGAGCGGCGCGGCCATCGCCTTCAACAATATCTCGTTCCATTATCCGGGCGGAGTTCAGGTGTTCGACAAATTCAGCCTCCGCATTCAGCCCGGGCAACGGGTCGGGCTGGTCGGCCAGTCCGGCGGCGGAAAATCCAGCCTGTTCGTGCTGCTGCAGCGATTCTACGACGTCCGGCAAGGCAGTATCACGATCGATGGCCAGGACATCTCGAGGGTGACGCAGCAAAGCCTGCGCCAGGCGATCTCGGTGGTGCCGCAGGACATCTCGCTGTTCCATCGCTCCATCCTGGAAAATATCCGGTATGGCCGGCCGAACGCCACCGACGACGAAGTGCTGCGCGCGGCAATCGCGGCGCGCTGCGATTTCGTCGAGACCTTGCCGGAAGGACTTGCAACCATGGTCGGCGACCGCGGCGTCAAGCTGTCGGGCGGTCAGCGTCAGCGCATCGCCATCGCGCGCGCGTTCCTCAAGGATGCGCCGATCCTGCTGCTCGATGAAGCGACCGCCGCGCTTGACAGCGAATCCGAAGAAGCGATACGCGAGGCGCTCGCCCGCCTGATGCGCGGGCGGACCGTCATTGCGATCGCCCATCGTCTCGCGACGCTGCGTAATTTCGATCGGGTAGTGCTGCTGAAAGCTGGTAGCATCATCGAAGACGGCCCGCCGGATGGCCTGATGCAGGGCCAGGGCCCGTACCGTGAGCTGGTGACGCAGGAATTGAACCGGCTTGCGAAATTCGCGGCCTGATGCACCGAGTTGGCGTTGGGTCCCAATGCGCTTGTCGCAAGGCCGGGGGGAACCGCTCGAGGTCAAATGGCAGCCGATGTCGCAACCCAGATCATGACGGCCCGAGCCGAGGAATCGGTCGCGGAATCGCCGTTCTACATCCCGATGACCGGGCCCGCGGCGCGGCCGCGGCGCTCGCTCAAACACGACGATACTTTCATCGTGCTCGACAGCCACGGCGACATCGGGGCTTCGGCCGGCGGACCGGATGGCCTGTTCAACTGCGACACGCGCTATCTCGCCCGGCTCGAACTTCTTCTGGATGACCTGCAGCCGCTGCTGCTCGGTTCTAACCTGCGCGACGACAATTCCGTATTGACGGTCGACCTCACCAATCCCGATATCTATCGCGATGGCCGCATCGTACTGCAAAAGGACATACTGCACTTCGTGCGAACGATCTTTCTGTGGCGCGGGACGGCCTACCAGCGGATTGGCTTGCAGAACCATGGAGACCGGCCGGCGAGCTTCGATCTGACATTGCTGTTCGACAATGACTTCGCCGATCTGTTCGAGGTGCGCGGCGAAAGGCGTCCGCACCGGGGCCTCGGCTCCGGCAAGCTGCTTGGTCCCGCCGATGTCGTGCTCGAATACAATGGGCTTGATGACGAGTGGCGCGGCACGGTGCTGCATTTCGATCCGCGGCCGACCCGGCTTTCGGTGAATGCCGCGACTTATCATCTCGATCTGGCGCCGCGACAGGTCGGTTCGCTGTTTGTTGCCGCATCCTGCAACAAGCCGGTCACATTCAAGCCCGAGCGTTTCTTTCGCGGATTGCTGGCGCATCGTCGCGAGATGCGCCTGTTGACGGTAGGCGCCGCCAGCATCGAAACATCGAACAACATCTTCAATGAGGTGCTGTGCCAGTCGATGGCCGACCTCAACATGTTGATGACGACGACGCCGCAGGGACGGTATCCCTATGCGGGCATTCCCTGGTACTCGACGACATTCGGTCGCGACGGAATCATTACCGCGATGCAGATGCTGTGGGTCGATCCAAGGGTGGCGCGCGGCGTGCTGAAGCGGCTGGCCTTCTATCAGGCCAAGACGTTCGATCCGCTGGCCGACGCCGAACCTGGAAAGATCCTCCATGAAATGCGCGGCGGCGAGATGGCGGCGCTGCGCGAGGTGCCGTTCGCGCAATATTACGGCAGCGTCGATGCGACGCCGCTGTTTGTGCTGCTGGCCGGCCTTTATGTAGAACGGACCGGCGACGAAGAGACGCTCGCCGAGTTGTGGCCTTCGATCGAGGCAGCGCTGGGCTGGATCAACGGGCCAGGCGATCCCGACCGCGACGGCTTCGTCGAGTACCGGCGCGCGTCCGAGCAAGGCCTGGCCAATCAAGGCTGGAAGGATTCGTACGACGCGATCTTTCACGCCGACGGCCGTTTGGCCGAGGGTTATATCGCGCTCGCCGAAGTGCAGGGCTATGTATATGCCGCCAAGCGGCTGGCGGCACGTTGCGCGTCGCGGCTCGGCAAGAGCGAGCTGGCGCAAGAGCTGGAGATCGAGGCGCGGCAGCTCGCCGAACGTTTTGACCAAGCGTTCTGGTGTGACGAACTCGGCACCTATGCGCTCGCGCTCGATGGCGCCAAGGAGCCGTGCCGGGTGCGCACGTCGAACGCCGGGCAGCTCTTGTTCAGCGGCATGATGCGCCAAGACCGCGCTCGCCTCGTCGCCGCCGATCTGATGCGGCCGCATTTTTTCGCGGGCTGGGGCATCCGCACCGTGGCGAGCGGCGAAGCGCGCTACAATCCGATGTCCTATCACAATGGCTCGATCTGGCCGCACGACAACGCGCTGATCGCGCTCGGGCTTGCACGCTACGGTCTCAAGCATTCGGTCGCGCATTTGTTCGACGCCCTGTTCGATGCCGCCACCTACATGGATTTGCGGCGGCTTCCGGAACTGTTCTGCGGCTTTCGGCGTGAAAGGCGACGCGGACCTACGCTCTATCCCGTGGCCTGCGCGCCGCAGGCCTGGGCAAGCGCGACGCCGTTCACGCTGCTCGAAGCGGCGCTTGGGCTTGAATTCGACGCCCAGCGCGGCGAAATTCGTCTGCGCAACCCACGCCTGCCGGCGTTCCTCAACGAGGTGGTCGTGCGCGATCTGCAGCTTGGCTGTTCCAGCGTCGATCTCGTGGTGCGCCGCCATGGCGACGAGGTCTCGCTGGAAGTCTTGCGCACACGCGGCCAGATCCAGGTTTCGATTGTTCATGGCGCACTGATTTGCATAGCAGCGCGAGACTTGGGTCTTAGGCCGTTGGGTCGAGCAATTCAGGAGGCCGTATGCGCGCAAGACGCCAATTCATCTTGATTGCAGTCGCTTTTGCGACGTCGGCGGTAGCGACTTCCTGGGCGCAAAATGACGCAGGTTCGCCGCAAGCCGATCCCAACGCGCCGCAGCCGTCTCAACAGCAAAATACGGCGCCCCCCGCCGTACCAAATCCGCCCGCGACACCGAAGGAGCCGGCGCCGGCGCCCTCGGTCACCATCATCGGCGCAAGGGATGCGCATGGCGTGCTCGGCCGCGAGGTTCGCAGCGCGGCCGACGAGAACATGGGGCGAATCGTCGATGTGGTCGTCGATCGTTCCGGGACGGTGCGCGCGGCCGTCATCGATTTCGGCGGTTTTCTCGGCGTCGGCAGCCGGAAAATCGTGGTCGACTGGAACGCGCTGCATTTCGGGCGCGTTGCCAACAAGAGCGACAGCATCACGCTTGAATTGACCAAGGATCAGGTGACGGCGGCACCCGAATACAAGGAGGATACACCGATCGTTGTGCTTGGCGCCTCCGGCAGCCTGCAACCCTTATCCGACCCGTAAAGATTTGGAGAAGCCGACTGTTGGTGCGCTCATCGAGAAAGCCGACCGACCCAGTCGATACGCACCGCCGCGAGACGACCAGCCGCGGTGGCGATCCGGTGCGGCCGCCGCAACCGATCATGCTCGACCGGCCGGCACCCTCGCAACAGAGCTTGCGCGGCCTCGACTGGTTCATCTTCTTTCTGGCGGATGTGCAAACCGGTTTCGGTCCGTTCATCGCGGTCTATCTGACGACGCAGAAGTGGACCCAGGTCGAGATCGGCCTTGTGCTGTCGATCGCCGGCCTGGTCGGCTTGATCGGACAGATGCCGGGCGGAGCCATCGTCGATTTCGCGCGCTCCGAGCGGCTGGTCGCCAGCCTTGCCGTTGCGACGATCGGCACAGTTGCGCTGGCATATGCCGCATGGCCGATTTTTCCGGTGGTGGTGATCGCTGCGACGCTGCACGCCGCCGCCAGTTGCGTGCTCGGACCGGCAATTGCCGCGATCAGTCTCGGTCTGGTCGGGCCGCTTGCGATCGGTGAACGGCTCGGGCGCAATGCCCGCTTCGCCTCGCTCGGCAATGGAACAGCCGCGGCCGTGATGGGCACGGCGGGCTATCTGTTGTCCAGCCGTTCGGTATTTCTCGTCACCTTTATCCTGGCCATTCCGACCTTGCTCGCGCTCGCGCGCATCCGCGACCGCGAAATTGACGTCGCCCAGGCGCACGGTGCGGTGCCGCGCGAGATGCCCGATGCCAAGGCAACCAGCGTTCTTAGTCTGGTGCGCCAGCGCCCCTTGCTGATCTTCGCCTCCAGCGTGCTGCTGCTGCAACTCGCGAATGCGGCGATGCTTCCCTTGATGGCGGGTGTCGTGACCACGCGATCGGCGCAATGGGCGCCGGTATTGATCGCCGCGTGCATCATCGTGCCGCAAGCCATCGTCGCGCTGATGTCTCCGACGGTCGGACGCAAGGCGCAGCAATGGGGGCGGCGGCCGCTGCTGCTGCTCGGTTTTGCCGCGCTGGCTATCCGCGGCGTGCTGTTCGCGACCGTCAGGGATCCCTATCTGCTGGTCGCGGTGCAGGTGTTCGACGGCATCACCGCGGCCGTCTTCGCCGTCATGGTGCCGTTGATTGTTGCCGACGTCGCGTTCGGAAGCGGTCACTTCAATCTTGCGCAGGGCATTGTCGGCACCGCAACCGGTATCGGTGCGTCGCTTAGCACCGTGCTTGCCGGTTATGTCAGCGACAAGTTCGGCAGCGGTGTCGCCTTCATGGGGCTTGCCGGCGTTGCCGCACTAGGCCTCGCGATGATCTGGCTTGTGATGCCGGAAACGCGGCGGACCGCGCATTGATCTGGAAAATGCTCGAGACTAGCGGCAGGCCGATTTCACCGGCATCGCCTTACGGCGGATGGCGACCGGCCGTCGCGCTGAAACGGGACCTTGACGTAACAAAAGCGGGACGTAACAAGACCGGATTGTTCGCGAACACAAGAGGACGCGAGGCATCCGGCGGGAGCGTGACATGAACGGCTTTCAAGGCAATGAAGCTTCGGAGAGCATCGGGTCGCTGGGCCGGACGCTGCCCGGTCAGGTCGTGCTGGTATTGCAGGGCGGCGGCGCGCTGGGTTCCTATCAGGCCGGCGTCTATCAGGCGCTGCACGAAGCTGGAATCGAGCCGGACTGGATCATCGGCACGTCGATCGGCGCCATCAATGCAAGTCTCATTGCCGGCAATGCGCCGCAAGACCGGGTGTCGCGCTTGCAGGAGTTCTGGAAGCGGGTGGAGCAGCGTCCGATCTGGAGTTTTCCAGGCGCCTTTCCCGGCATCAACGAAATGCTGTCCTACTGGTCAACGGTAGCGAATGGGATTCCCGGTTTCTTCAGACCCAATCCGCTCGCTCATGCCGGCGCCGACTGTCCGATCGGTACCGATAGCGCCGGATATTACTCCGCCGAACCGCTCCAGCAGACGCTTGGCGAACTCGTCGATTTCGATCTGGTGAACAACTGTAGTCCTCGCCTGACGGTTGGCGCCGCCCAGTTGCGGACCAGCGAGATGCGATATTTCGACAGCCGTGATTGCAAACTTGGCGTCAAGCACATCATGGCATCGGGCGCGCTGCCGCCGGCATTCCCCGCCGTTCGTGTCGACGGCGAGTTGTACTGGGACGGCGGAATCCTCTCGAACACCCCGACCGAGGCGGTGTTCGACGACATTCCGCGCAGGGACTCGCTGATCTTCTCGGTCCATATGTGGAATCCATCCGGGCCTGAGCCGACCACGATGGCGGAAGTGTTCAATCGGCACAAGGACGTGCTGTATTCCAGCCGCATCGCGAGCCAGATTGCCCAACAGCAAAAGGCGCATCGTCTGCGCCATGTCATCAATCAGCTCGCGGCCCGGATACCCGAGGCCGAGCGCAACAGCGCGGCGGTGCGCGAACTGGCCGGTTACGGCTGTTCGACACGAATGCATGTCGTGCGGTTGTTGGCGCCGCAACTCGATCGCGAGAACCACACCAAGGACATCGATTTCAGTCCGTCCGGCATCCGGCAGCGCTGGGAGGCCGGCTATGCGCATACCAAGGCGGTTCTGGGTCGTTCTCCCTGGGTCGGCGAGTTCGATCCGCTCTCGGGCGTCATTCTGCACGAGCAGGGGGAAGAGATGGCGGCCGCGGCGGAATGAGGATCAGCGAAAGCTAATGAGCGCGGTCAGGGCGACACCGCCCTCCGGTAGAGCGCGCCGTACAGGGCTGCCGAAACGTCCCAGCTGAACGATCGCGACATCGCGCTGCGCCGCATCGAGTCGAGGCGATCCTTCGCCATGAAGGTCGCGAACGCACGCCGGATACCGCCGAGAAAGGATTCGGTTGAGGGTCGAGCGAACAGAAATCCGGTTTCGCCGTCGGTGATGGTTTCCGCCAAGCCGCCGGTCTGGTGCCCGATCGGCAGCGATCCGAATTTTTGCGCGTACATCTGGCTCAGTCCGCATGGCTCGAAGCGCGAAGGCATCAGCGTAAAATCGCTGCCGGCAAAAATTCGCCGGGCCTGTGCGTCATTGAAGCCAATCGCAACCCCGATTGCGTCGGGCCTGCGGCGGTGCGCATCGACCAATGCCTGTTCGATCTCGGGCTCGCCGCTGCCGGTGACGATGATCTGCCCGCCGGCCTCGATGATCTCGTCGGCGGCTGACAGCACGAGGTCGACGCCTTTCTGGTGAACGAGGCGGGCCACCAGACCGAAGATCGGGCCGCGCGACACCGCCAGACCGAACTGATGGCGGACGTAGTCCGAGTTTGCCTGCTTGCCTTCCCAGTCTCCGGCGCCGAACGGCTGCGCCAATTGGGCGCAGACCCGCGGATCCCAGCTTTCGTCGATGCCGTTCAATATGCCCGTCAATTGCGCGGCGTCAGAGCGACGACGAAGCAGGCCTTCGAGCCCGCAGCCGAGTTCCGACGTCGTGATCTCCCTGGCGTAGGTCTCGCTCACGGTGGTCAGATGCGACGCGTAGACGATGCCGCCTTTGAGGAAGGACAATTTGTCGTAGAATTCGAGGCCGTCGATATGGAAGGAATCTTCCGGCGCTCCGATCCGGCGCAGCGACTCCTTCGGAAACAGGCCCTGATAGGCGAGGTTATGGATTGTCAGAATGGTCGGGACCTTGGCGGCGTTCCAGGCGAGGTAGGCCGGCACCAGCGCGGCCTGCCAGTCATTGGCGTGAACCAGATCCGCTGCCCAATTCTTGTCCAGAGTGCCTGCCGCCAGCTAGGGCCGCGGCGGAGGCAAACCGGCCAAAGCGCACATCATTGTCCGGCCAGTCCCGGCCCGACGCGTCGCCATAGGGATTGCCGGGCCGGTCATAAAGTTGCGGGCAGAGCAGGACGTAAACCGGCAGGCCGTCCTTGGTTGCGGTTAGCCCGAGCGAGCAGGCCGGCATATCCGCCAGCGGCGGGCATTGGCCGACGATTTCGATATGCAGGAATTGTTCGACGACGTCCCGATAACCGGGAAGGATGATCCGGACGTCGCTTAAGGAGCGTAATGCCCGGGGCAGGGCCGCCGAAACGGCTGCGAGGCCGCCCACCCGGACGAAGTCGTCCATTTCCGTCGTAACAAACAATACTCTCAAAAAAGCCCCCAGACCCGCGCTGACTAAGGCTATGCAAGATCGGTTCCACTTTGAACGAAAAGCCAGGAGAGGCGGCCGTCCGTGGGGTCAATCATTTGGTGCCGGGAATCGCTTCCCTGACGTGACAGCGCAATTTAGGGTCACGCCGCGGCCGAAGGCACGCAGGCGGGGTTTTCAGGATGACGATAGCTGATGACGATGAGGGGATTTTGACAAAGAGCTTTGCGGGCCTTCGCGTACTGGATTTTTCAACCACCATTGCCGGTCCTCATTGCACCCGGATGCTCGCCGACATGGGAGCGGAGGTCATCAAGGTAGAGTCGGTCGAAGGCGAGACCATGCGAACCCGCCCGCCGGTTCGCAACGGCTTCTCCACCGCGTTCGGCCAGCTCAATGTCGGCAAGAAAAGTCTCGTTCTCGATCTGAAATCGCCTGACGCGGTCGAAATCATCCGCCGGCTTGTCGTCGAGCGCTGACATCCTCGTCGAGAATTTTCGCCCCGGCGTGATGCGGAGACTGAAGCTGGACTACGGCTCGCTGCGAGAGCTCAATCCGAAACTGATCTATTGCTCGATCTCCGGATATGGTCAGACCGGACCCTCGGCAGAACTGCCGGCCTACGCGCCCGTTATTCACGCGGCCTCCGGATACGATATGGCGCACCTGGCGTACCAGCCCGGGCGATCGCGACCGGACTGTTGCGGTATTTATCTCGCCGACGTCGTCACCGGCGTCTATGCATTCGGGGCTATTTCGGCGGCCTTGTACCAGCGGCACGGCAGTCAAAAGGGCCAGCACATCGACGTGTCGATGCTCGAATCGATGCTCAGCCTGACCTTGAACGAATTGCAGTGGTCGCAATTCGAGGTGAAGCAGACTCAGCGGCCGATGTTCGGGCCGGTCGAAACGGCGGATGGGTACGTGATGCTGGCGATCGCGAGCGAGAAGACGTTCCAGAGTCTGATCAAGGTCATCGGCCATCCGGAGTGGATCACCGATCCGCGCTTTGCGATATATGCCGACCGCCGCGAGAACTGGGCAGAATCTGATGAACGGCGTCGAGAAGTGGTCGCGCACGCTCACGACCGAAAAATGCCTCGCCGAGTTGAATAGTCACGGCGTTCCCTGTTCGGCCTATCGCACGGTTGCCGAAGCCTTGCGCGATCCGCAAATCGCCCATCGCGGCGCGCTGACCGAGGTCAGGGATGGCGGCGGCACATTCAAGGTTCTCAACCTGCCGTTTCGTATGTCCGGCGCCAATGTCTCCGCGGGAAAGCGGATGGCGACCCTGGGCGAGCACACCGTTGCGTTTCTCCGGGAGAGCGGCCTCTCGGAAGATGAAATCTCGGCCTTCACGGAGAAATCGCTGGCGGCGGAGCCGCGTTGACGGCAAGCACGTTTCGGCGATGGCGCAAGCCCTGCGGCTTTTCATCCGGCGCCCACTTGCGGCCTTGCCGGAGCCTGCGTTTCCGGCCAATCTGACCTGCAGTAACCAACGATCCGGAATACCGGACGGACCAATCTGGGAGGAGATGACATGACCGCGGCGATCCGTTCGCGCAGGCTCGCGCAAATATTCCTTGGTGCGGCATTTGGCGTTGCGTTGTTTGCAGGCCCTGCCCGCGCGCAAAAGCAGGGCGGCAGCATCACCGTCGGCCTTGAGCTCGATATTCCCGGTTTCGATCCGCTGAAGGTCGGCGTGTTCGACACCGCGGCGGAAACCGCGGCGGCGGCGATTTTCGATACGCTGGTCTACGCTCGACGACAAGGGCGAGCCGCAGCCGAAGCTCGCGCTGTCCTGGACCCATTCGGACGATTACAAGACCTGGACCTTCAAGCTGCGGCCCGGCGTCAAATTCCACGACGGCACACCGTTCAACGCCGCAGGCGGTCAAGGAGAATTTCGACCGCCAGAAGGACCCGGCCAACAAATGCCGCTGCGCCTTCTACATCGCCTACATCCACGACGTGCAGGCGCCCGACGAACTGACGGTGGTCTACAATCTGAACGATCCGCCGGTGAATCAGCCGGCGCTGATGACCATTCAAAGCCAGAACAACGCCATCCAGTCGCCGACGGCGTGGAAGACCAAGGGCGACGACTACAACCGCAATCCCGTCGGCACCGGACCCTACATCCTGAAATCATGGACCGCGGGCGACCGCATGGTGCTGGAAAAGAATCCGGACTACTGGAACAAGGGTCATCCCTATCTCGACCGGATCATCCTGAAGCCGCTGCCGGATGCGCAGTCGCGCTTCGCCAGCCTGCAATCCGGCGAAGCGGATATCGTCTGGGACGATGAAGCCGATGCGGACAATATTCAGAAGAGCGCAAAAAGATCCGAAGCTGACGGTGCACACCTATGTCGGGTCCGGCGCTGCGGTCTACGCCTTCAACACCAAGGTCGCGCCGTTCGACGACGTGCGCGTGCGCCAGGCGCTGGTGATGGCGATCGACCGCAAGAAGATGTCGCAGGCGCTCACCAATGGTCTGGCCCGGCCAGCCAGCAACCCCTACGGCGACGGCTCCTGGGTCAAGTGCAAGGACGACGGCGCGCTTGCCCAACGATGTCGAAAAGGCCAAGGCGCTGATCAAGGACTACGGCAAGCCGGTCGATTTCAAGATGATCGTCACCGCGACGCCGCGCGGGCGCAATGATCGGTCAGGTGCTTGCAGCAGTTCTGGAAGCAGGTCGGCGCCAATATGGAGATCGAGCAGGTCGATCAGGCGACTATCCCGCCGCGCGCCTTCATGCGCCAGTTTCAGTTGACGCCGTGGCGGATCGTCGATCTCGCCGATCCCGATCCGCAGATGTACGCGAATTTCCACACCGGCAGCCCGGTCGCGCTCGCCAATTATTCCAATCCCGAGCTCGACAGGCTGCTCGAGCACGCGCGGATCACCGCCGACTCGGAAAAGCGTATCGAGGATTATTGCGCGATCAGCCGGCTGATCAACAAGGAGGCGATCTGGTTCTGGACGCTTCCAGAACACCTACTACGCGATCTCGACGTCGAAGCTGAAGGGCTTGCCGAAGATCTATCAGCGGGGTGATCGACGTATCCGACGTCTGGCTGGAATAATCGTCCATGCTCGGCTTCGTCGCCCGAAGGCTCCTGTATCTGGTGCCGGTGCTGCTGGCGGTCTCGCTGCTGACATTCCTGATCGCGTCGCTGCTGCCGGGCGATCTCGCTTACGTGATCCTGGGCGACCAGGCGACGCCGGAGAAAGTCGAGGCATTGCGCCATGACATGGGACTCGATCAGCCGATCTGGTGGCGCTATCTCGGCTGGCTGGGCCACGTGCTGCAGGGCGATTTTGGAAGATCGTTCCGTACCGGACAAACCGTGCTGCAGGCGGTGACCGAACGGCTGCCGGTATCGTTCGAGCTGATGGTGTTGGCCGAAATCATTGGCCTCGCCATCGGCGTTCCCTTCGCCATCGCCTGCGCGGTACGCAGCGGCAGCGCTTTCGACCGCTTCATGACCGGCAGCGCCTTCGCCATGCTGTCTGTGCCGACATTCTTGTCTGCAATCCTGTTGATCTACCTGTTTGCGGTGGAGCTTCGATGGTTGCCGGCGACCGGTTACGTGCCGTTCCAGGAAGATCCGGTCGGAAATCTGCGCTTCTTCGTGCTGCCGGCGCTGACGCTGGCGTTCGCCGAATGGCCGGGAATCATGCGCGTGCTTCGCTCCGACATGATCGCGACGCTGCAGGAAGACTATATCGCGATGGCCAAGGCCAAGGGACTGAAGCCGTCGCGCATTCTTTTCGTGCACGCCCTGAAACCCTCATCGCTGACCCTTGTCACGATAACCGGAATCAACATCGGGCGATTGATCGGCGGCGCGGTGATCGTGGAAACAATCTTTGCCTTGCCGGGCATTGGCCGGCTTCTTGTCGGCGCGATCTATACCCGCGACCTGATCATCTTGCAGGGCGTGGTGCTGTTGGTCGCTGCAGGCTTTGTGATCATGAACTTCATTGTCGACATGCTCTACGCCGTCCTCGACCCCAGGATCCGTCATGGCCACGCTTGAGCTCAGCCTCGACGAGGATGTCGCCGTCAGTCCGGTCAAGCGGACGCGTCGGCTAGGCCCGCTGTTCTGGGTGGCGATCGCCTGGATCATCCTCGTATTCGCCGCCGCGGGACTTGTCGGCGTGTTGCCGATACCCAGTCCGACCGACATGGACATGCTGGAGCGGCGGGCGCCGGCCTCGGCTCTGCACTGGCTCGGCACCGACGGACTCGGGCGGGACGAACTGGCCCGGCTTATCTATGGCGCGCGGATATCCCTCATTGTTGGTCTTTGCGCGCCAGTCATCGGGGTCACGATCGGTGGCGCGCTCGGCATGCTCGCCGGTTATTTTCGCGGCCGCTTTGAAACGCTGGTGGTCGGCAGCATGGATGTGCTGCTTGCCTTTCCGCCGTTGATCCTGGTGCTGGCGGTGACCGCCTATCTCGGGCAATCGCTCTTCAATCTCACCTGCATTATCGGCGTGCTCGGCATTCCCGCCTTCATGCGCGTCGCCCGCGCCGCAACCCTCACGCTGGCGCGGCGCGAATTCGTGATTGCAGCGCAAGCGCTGGGCGCGACGCATGCGCGCATCCTGCTGCGCGAGCTATTGCCCAATGTCTTTCTGCCGCTGGTTGCCTTCTTCCTGCTCGGCGTTGCCGTCACGATCGTGGTCGAAGGGGCTTTGTCCTTCCTGGGGCTCGGGGTGCCGCCTCCGGTATCGAGCTGGGGCAGCATGATCGGGGAGGGACGCGAAAGCCTCGACGTGGCGCCGAGGCTCGCCTTCATTCCCGCGGTGACGATGTTCCTCACCGTGCTTTCCTTCAACCTGGTCGGCGATACCCTGAGAGCTCTCACCGATCCGCGTCAGGGCGCGCTGTGACCGAGCCGGCATTGTTTTCTGTCGAGGATGTGTCGGTCGATCTGCCGACCCCGCGCGGCAATCTGCGCGCGGTGGATCAGGTCGATCTGAAAATCGGTGCCGGCCGGACGCTGGGTATTGTCGGCGAGTCCGGCTGCGGCAAGACCATGCTGTCGCGCGCAATCCTGCAACTGTTGCCGAAAAAGGCAAAACTTTCCGGCCGCGTGATGTTTGACGGGCAGGATCTGGTGCGGCTTGATCCCGAACGGTTGCGCAAACTTCGCGGCAGGTCGCTCGCGGTCGTATTCCAGGACCCGATGACCTCGCTCAATCCCGTGTTGACCATCGGCACCCAGCTGATCGAAACGCTGCAGGAGCATCTCGAACTTGACAGCGTTGCCGCGAAACGGCGCAGCGTCGAGTTGCTTGCTGCGGTCGGCATTCCCGCGCCGGAGCAGCGATTGATGCAATATCCGCATCAGCTCTCGGGCGGCATGCGGCAGCGGGTTGCTATCGCAATTGCGCTGTCGTGCGAACCAAAACTCTTGATCGCCGATGAGCCGACCACGGCGCTTGACGTGACCATTCAGGCCCAAATTCTCGATTTGCTGGCGCGCGAACAACGGCGCCGGCATATGGCGATGATCCTGATCACGCACGATCTCGGCGTCGTCGCCGGCCGCACCGACGAAGTGGCGGTGATGTATGCCGGGCGCGTCGTGGAACGCGCGCCGACGCCCGTGCTGTTCAAGAAAATGCATATGCCCTACACCGAGGCGCTGCTTGCGGCGATACCGAAGATCGACGCCGCTCCGCACACGCCTTTGCCGGCGATTTCAGGGCGCCCGCCGGACCCGACCCGGCCGATCCAGGGTTGCTCGTTTTCGCCGCGCTGCCGCTATGCGGCCGGGCGATGTTATCGAGAGAAGCCGTTGCTCGCCGCATCAGAATCGCTGGATCACCAATATGCCTGCTTTCACCCGATCCAGGTCACAGCCGGCGTCTGCGCATGATGCAGGAAACCCGGCAATCCCAGCGCGATCCGCTTCTCAAGGTGGAGAACCTCGTCGTTGAGTATGCGGTGGGCGGCAAGACCGTGCACGCGGTGTCCGACGTAAGCCTGCAGGTAGCGCGCGGCGAGACGCTTGGTCTGGTCGGAGAATCCGGCTGCGGCAAGTCCACTCTGGGCCGCGCGGTGCTGCAGTTGCGCCGGGCTGTCTCCGGGCGGGTTCTGTTCGATGGCCAGGACCTCACCGCGATGCACGGCGATGCCTTGCGGCGGATGCGCCGGCGCGTGCAGCTGATTTTCCAGGACCCGATCGCTTCGCTAAATCCGAGGCGTCGCATCGGCGACATCATTGCCGAGCCGCTGGTGATATCGGGCGTCAAGGATCCGGAAAGGCGGCAAGAGCTCGTCTGCGAGGTACTCAGCGCGGTCGGACTCGATCCCGTCTCTGGTGATCGGGCGGCTGCCGCATGAATTTTCCGGCGGACAATGCCAGCGCATCTGCATTGCGCGCGCGCTCGTGCTCAATCCCGAATTCATCATCTGCGACGAGCCGGTTTCGGCGCTCGACGTTTCGATTCGCGCTCAGATCCTCAATCTGCTGGAAGACATGAAGGCTCGCTTTGGACTGACGCTGCTCTTCATCGCCCATGATCTTGCTGTGGTGAAAGCGGTGAGCGACCGGGTCGCCGTGATGTATCTCGGCAGGCTGTGCGAAGTCGGACCCTCCGAGCAACTGTTCGCCAGCCCCGCGCATCCCTATACCGCGCTCCTGATCGAGGCGATCCCGGTGCCCGATCCGGACGTGCGGCCCGCCGAAAGCGTGCCGGTCGGTGAGCCGCCGTCGCCGATCGCGCCGCCCTCGGGCTGCCGTTTTCGCACCCGCTGTCCCCGCGCGGACCAGCGCTGTATCGACGAAGTGCCGGAGCTTCGCCCCGTGGCACCGGACCAGTACGCCGCCTGCCATCATCCATTGATCGCAGCCGGTTAAACCTCTAACAACGGCACGAGAATGCCTGGTCATGCCGGGCCAAGAGCAAGAACTATTGACGGGAGAGACGCGATGAAGAGTTTCCAGGTCACCGATTTCAATGCCCCCTTGAAAGAAGTGGAGCAGCCGACGCCGCAGCCGTCGGGAACGCAGGTGCTGATCAAGGTGAAGGCGGCCGGCGTCTGCCACAGCGATCTGCACATCTGGGAAGGCGGTTACGATCTTGGCCACGGACGAAAACCGCTGTCGCTGAAGGATCGCGGCGTGTCGCTGCCGCGAACCATGGGCCATGAGACGGTCGGCGAAGTGCTGGCGTTCGGGCCGGATGTCGGAGCCGGCGACAAAAGCGATCTCAAGGTCGGCGACCTCGCGCTGGTCTATCCCTGGCTTGGCTGCGGCAAATGCGAAACCTGTCTCGCCGGCGAAGAGAACATGTGCCTGAAACCGAATTCGCTCGGCGTCTATTGCGATGGCGGTTATGCCGACCACATGACGGTGCCGCATCCGCGCTATCTGTTGAACCTGAAGGGCCTCGATCCGGTGACCGCCGCGCCCTATGCCTGCTCCGGCGTCACCACCTACAGCGCGCTGAAGAAGGTCGAGGCCAGTTTCAATTCGCCGATCGTTATTTTCGGCGCCGGCGGCCTCGGCCTGATGGCGTTGTCGCTGTTGAAGGCGATGGGCGGCAAGGGCGCCATCGTCGTCGACATCGATGCGCGCAAGCGGGAAGCGGCGGAAAAAGCCGGCGCGCTTGCGACCGTTGACGGCGGCGCGCCCGACGCGCTGGAGCAGCTCGCCAGCAAGGCCGGCGGGCCGATCCGCGCGGTGATCGATCTGGTCGGCAACGCCAAGACCGCGCAACTCGGCTTCGACTGCCTGACCAAGGGCGGCAAGCTCGTCATCGTCGGCCTGTTCGGCGGCGGCGCGCCGTGGGCGCTGCCGCTGATCCCGATCAAGGCGATCACCATCCAGGGCAGCTATGTCGGCAATCTCAGGGAGACGCAGGAACTGCTCGATCTCGTCCGCTCCAAAAAGATCGCTCCCATTCCGGTGACGCCGATGCCGCTGGCGAAAGCCAATGAGGCGCTGATCGATCTGCAGAAGGGCAAATTGGTCGGGCGCGCGGTGCTGACGCCGTAAGGTCTCGTTTCCTCTCGTCATTGCGAGGAGCGAGGCGACGAAGCAATCCATGGTCTTCATTTCGCAGATGGATGGCATCGGATCGCTTCGCTTCGCTCGCAATGACGACTGGATACGATCTCGTCCTGTTGACCCACTCAAGGAATCCCCATGTCAGCCAACAACGCGTTCCACATCGCCGTGCTTGCCGGCGACGGTATCGGCCCTGAAGTGATGGCGCCGGCGCTCGAGGTGCTGCGCCGAATCGAAAAGACCTCGGATCTGAAATTTCGCTTTACCGAGGCTCCGGCCGGCGCCAACCATTATCTCGCGACCGGCAAGTCGATGCCTGAGAGCACGGTGCGGCTGTGCGACGAAGCCGATGCGATCTTGCTCGGCGCCTGCGGATTGCCTTCGGTGCGTTACCCCGACAGCACCGAAATCATGCCGCAGGTCGAATTGCGCTTCCATTTCGACCTTTACGCCGGCGTCCGGCCGGCGCGGCTTATACCGGGCGTGCCGAGCCCGATCGTCGGCGCCGACCAGCGCGGCATCGATCTCATCGTCATCAGGGAATCCACCGAAGGCCTGTTTGCGTCGATGGGCAAGGGGGTCGTCACCGATACCGAAGCGCGCGAGACGCTGGTCATCACGCGAAAGACGTCGGAACGTTTGTTCGAATTTTCATTTCCGTCTCGCGGAACGGCGCAAGGCGCGCGGACGGCCGGGCGCGCTGACCTGCGTCGACAAGGCCAACGTGTTCAAGGCGTTTGCGTTCTTCCGCGAGATGTTCGACGCGGCGGCGGCGCGGCATCCCGACGTCAAGGCCGACCGCCTCTATGTCGACGCCTGCTCGGCGCTTTTGGTCAAGCGCCCCTGGGATTTCGACGTGATGGTGATGGAGAACATGTTCGGCGACATTCTCTCCGACATGACGGCCGGGCTGATCGGCGGCATGGGGATGGCGCCGTCGGCCGACATCGGCGACCGCCACGCGGTGTTCCAGCCCTGCCACGGCACCGCGCCTGATATCATGGGGCAGGGCAAGGCCAATCCCACGGGCATGATTCTTTCCGCCGCCATGATGCTGGACTGGCTGGCCGACAAGCACGGCCTGCAAAGCGCGGCTGAAGCCGGCGAGCGCATCGAGCGCGCCGTCGACAAGGTCTATGCGGATGGCATCAAGCCGATGGAATTCGGCGGCCGTAACGGTACCGCCGATATCGCCAAGGCGGTATTGGCAGCGCTGTAACGGTGCGGGAACCGATTTCAGGTGAGGGGGCGTCACGTCAGTGCAACGCCCTTCGCGGCCTTGTTGAACGCCGCGACCTTGGTCAAGTCCTTGGTGTGGGTGTCACCGAAATCTGTCCGTGTTTTGGAATCGACTCCTGCCGGCTTCACGGCGAGGATCGCGTCTGCGACGTTATCAGGACCAAGTCCGCCAGCCAGAATAACCGGGGTCCGAACGGTTTCGACGATATGCCGGCTTATATTCCAATCGTGAGTGACGCCCAGCGCGCCGATTTGCGCATCGCCTTCGCGATGGCTGTCGAGCAGAAGAAAATCGACTATCCCGTCATAACTCCTGGCGATCGCGATACTTCCAGACCCGGTCACCGGCACGCTTCGCATGAACAGGAGGTTCGGAAGCACTTTTCGCAGATCGATGACGTCTTGGGGCCGGAGCAGGTCGGTCGACGCACCGAGGTGGATCATGGTCGGCCTGAGTTCTCGAGCCATGTGCTCGATCAGCGCGATATCGGCAGACAGGAACAGCGCCGACGACTTCGACGACGGCCTTATCGCCGCGATGACCGCGATGGCTTCCCGCGCCGAACGTTCTCTGGGAAAGGTACCGTTGCCGACCAGCACGCCGACATGGTCGATGCCCAGGCCGGATATCGCATCCGCTTCAGATGGTGTCGATACTTCGTAGATTTGCGTCAGCATCGCACATTCGCCAGACTAGCTTCACTTTTCAAACAGCCGATTCCCGAGGCCACGACTTCGCGATCTCGCGGCTCGATATGCCCGAGTTTTGCGTTGAATTCCTGCCCGCTGAAGATCAGAGGGCGCAGGGAATGCCGGGCGCGCAATGCACCCGCAGCCTCGCATGCAAAATAAAACAAGCATACGAGTTAGTCACCACGGTCACACCGGAACAACCCGGCATTTCCCGCGCAATGGTTTTACGGCTTACTTCGCGCTCTCCTCGGTGACCACGCTTTTTGACACCGTCGCCTGCGCTTCTTCTCACAGGCTTGACGCCAACGATTGGGGCGTCAGAACCACACGACTTCGCCGTACGCAAGCAGACCGCGTTCGTCTCGCGCGCTGCCGCGTCCACCGCATCCCGCCCCGCGTTCGTGACGTGCGCACGCCCCTCTATTGGGACGGGACCAAATCGCTATAGCAGTTTGCTGAAGAACCCACTCGCCACAGTTGAGACTTGGTGATTCACTTTATCATCTCGAATCGCTGGAGACGAGCATGCGTGGCAGGTTGGCGGATCAGGGCGGGATGTTTTCGTACATTTCGCCGGAGGCCCGGGTGCCTCCGAACCATCCTCTGCGGAGGATCCGGGCGCTGGTCTGGGATGTCTTGAGCGAGTTGAACCGTAGCCTTGGGAAACTTTACGCGAGCGAGGGACGTCCCTCGATCCCTCCTGAGCAATTGCTGAGCGCCTTGCTGCTGCAGGTGTTCTACGGCATTCGGTCGGAACGCCAGTTGATGGAGCAACTGGACTACAATCTTTTGTACCGCTGGTTTGTGGGGCTTTCACCCGACGATCCAGTCTGGGACCCGACCACCTTCACCAAGAACCGGGACCGGCTGCAGAACGGCGAAGTGTTTGAGAAGTTCATGACCAGGCTTCTGAACCATCCGCAGGTCAAGCCGCTGCTGTCGGATGAACATTTCTCGGTGGACGGAACGCTGATCGAAGCCTGGGCTTCACAGAAGAGCTTTCGTCCCAAGGACGGTAGCGGTGACGATGATAACGGCGCGAACTTCCATGGCCAGAAGCGCAAGAACGACACCCATGCGAGTACCAGCGACCCAAACAGCAGGCTTTATCGCAAGGCGGCCGGGCGGGAGGCGAAGCTCTGCTATATGGGCCACGCCACCATGGAGAACCGGCATGGGCTGGCGGTGGCCGGCATGGTGACACACGCCAATGGCACCGCCGAACGCCGAGCCTCGGAGATCATGCTGAAGGCCAAAAGCAAAGCTGCCGGCCACCGCATCACGGCCGGTGAGGACAAGGCGTACGATACCGCCGATCATGTCGCCAATCTTCGCGCCATCAACGTGACACCTCATGTGACGCAGAACCAGGCCGTCACCAAAACCGGCAAGAACCGCAACAGCGCCATCGACGAACGAACCACGCGGCATTCGGGGTACGGCATGTCGCAATCGCGCCGAGCGATGATCGAGTGCATCTTCGGTTGGGGCAAGCAGCACGGTACGATGCGCAAGACCAAACATCGCGGCATCGGTCGCGTCGCCGCCAACTTCCTGCTCAATCTGATCGCCTATAACCTGATCCGCATCCCCAAACTCGTTGCAGCGTAGCAGACCGCGCTCAGCCTAACAAAAAACTGCCCCAAGCCAGTGAGCACAGCGACCCAAACCTGATCGACTCCGCCACCGAGACAAAAAACTCAAATTTCCAAGTTTTTCAGCAAACTGATAGTGCTGATTTTACCCCGCCGTCAAGCATAAATTCTGAAAATCGGAAATATATATGGCGGGGTTCGTGGCTCATTGAATATCAAGCCGGGCGCTTTTTGGTATGAATATCGACCCAAAGAAGCGGCTCACGCGGGAGAAGTAGTTATCCCCGCGCATTCTTGTCCGCTTCGGGCGGCATGCCTGTAGCTGCGCAACGCTCCTCTGTGGGACGGGACCGAATTGGTATAGTCCTGATTTTACCCGGCCATCAAGCGAAAATTCCGAAAATCAGAAATCAGCATGGAGGCGGGTTAACCCACGGCGGCGTACTCATGGATCGAGCTTGATTGGTGCGGCTGATCGATGTCCGCTATCCCGCGATAGCCTCCAAATTCCGTAGCGCAACGAAATGACGCGACGTGCCAAAAGCTGAAGCGCTCGAACCCAATCATTCAACGGCTCGCTCAAGGATCCAAAGGAATTACTCTTCAAGGATGGGATTTGACTGGATTACATCCATCCGGGAGGCGGAGTAAACCCGCGCCAATCCTTTTCGAGCAGCCCAGCAAAGGCAATCGTCGTTCGATCCCCATATTGAGGTCCAATGATCTGTAATCCTAAAGGAAGGCCGGACGACGTTGCGGCAATCGGAGCAACCGTGGCTGGTAACAAATAGAAGCCGGAGATCCCGGCCCAAAACATCTGATCGGTGGCCGGGACATTGTGTCCGTTGACCTGAATTGACCTTTCCCAGCGTTCACCTTGTTGATCATGCTTTTGGGCCGGGCTCGCGGCGACAGGACACAAAAACACTTCCCAATCGTCAAAAAAACGCGACCATACGCGGCGCATTCTTTCGCGTGTTTCGTTGCCTATCAGAAAATCGCGATGTGACATGCTGACACCCCGCGCTAGCATTGCATAGTAGCTCGTATCGTCAGCGGGCAGGCGCGCCGCTTCGTCTCGCCAGCCCGTCATCGCCGGACCGTCAGTTCTTGTACTGGTCGTGGCACGGAGCATTTCGATAAAAAGACGGTGGCCCAGCGCCAAATCAAAGTCGGGTCGCGCCTCCATACTAACAGTTGCACCCTCGCGGCACAGAAACTCTGCCAAAGCATCCAGAGCGCTCGTGATCGAGGTATCAACTTCGGAAAGTTGATGTTCCTTCATTACAGCGACACGCAGGCCTTTCAACCCGCTAATTCGTGAAGCAGGAAGCTCGAGCTTCCAGCCAGCTTCGATTGGTTCCGCGCCCGACATAACATCTAATGCGACCGCGAGGTCCTCGGCGGATCGGGCTAACGGGCCAACAACTGATATGTCTGATCGCGAAACGGTGCCGGCCCCAAGGGTTGGGCAAATGCCCCAAGTTGGCTTGTGGCTGAAAACCCCACAATAGTGCGCGGGGTTGCGGAGCGAACCTCCGATATCGCTACCCGCTTCGAGACCGCAACACCCTGCAGCCAGGGCCGCAGCCCCTCCACCGGAAGAACCGCCCGGCGACAAACCGATGTCCCACGGATTGTTTGTTGTGCCGTAGATTGGGTTGTAACTCTGCCAATCCGCGAGCATTACCGGCACGTTGGTCTTGCCGAATACGACAGCTCCGGCGTTTGCCAGACGGTCCACTACGAGGGCGTTGCTCGTTGCGATCCGATCCCGAAGGGTAGTGACGCCGTAAGTCGTCGGAAGGCCCGCGACATTGTAACTTTCCTTGACCGTCATGGGCACGCCGAACAACGGAGCGGATCGATCCTTAGCCTGATCCAAAGCCCGCGCACGTGCCCGTGCGGGTTCAAAATTTCTGACTACTACAGCATTGATTTTTTCATCGTGGCGTTCGACGCGAGCGATATAATGATCGAGTAGTTCGAGGCATCCGATTTGCCTCCGGTGTGTCATCTCGGCAAGTTCCGAGGACGAAAGGTAGGTTGGATCCATAGGTCATCTTTTCCGTCTGTTCGGCGCACCATACCGGATACGCCAAGATTGAACAAAACCTGATGCAAATCTTTCCGATTATCAATCCGGGGCAATTTCCGAGATGGGTAAGTCGCGACACCGCCGAGCCAGCAGCAAGTCCGGCCATGTCCGCTGTGCCGTCGAAAGCGGAAGTAAATTCATAACACTAGGGGCAACGCCGTAGGCCATGGCAGATTGATCCTACGGCCGCGGAAATGATTCAAGCTCTGAAACTGGAGCCTCGAATGATGCGCTACGAACTCAGCGATTATGAATGGACCGCCATCAAGCCGATGCTGCCGAACAAGCCGCGCGGCGTTCAGCGTGTAAATGACCGCCGCGTGCTCAATGGCATCTTCTGGGTCTTGCGCTCAGGTGCTCCTTGGCGCGATCTGCCGGCGCTAGCGTCCCTTGAAATGCGGCTTGCGCTTTTCCATGAAGGCGCGGCGGCCCTCGCGAAAATCCTCGCTGTCCATGCAGGCGAGGCCGATTCGTTTGATCGCGTCCATGTCGCGCTTGTCGGGATCCTTCAGCACCTGCGCGATGGTGATCTTGGCCGCCTGGATGGCCAGCGGCGCGTTGCCCGAAATGGTGCGGGCGATATCCATGGTCGCGCTCCACAGCTCGGTGTCGGGCACCACGCGATCGACCAGACCGATCCGCACCGCCTCGGCGGAATCGATCCGCATGCCCGTATACATCAGGAGCCGTGCCCATGACGGCCCGACCAGCGACACCAGGTTGCTGCAGGCCGTCATAGCCATAGGCGATGCCGAGCTTGGCTGCGGGAATACCGAACTGGCTGTTCTCGGCGGCGATGCGGATGTCCGCCAGCATCGCGACCTGCATGCCGCCGCCGAGGCAGAAGCCCCGGATGCAGGCAATGGTCGGCTTCGGATAATCCGCCAGCAAGGCACGCTCCGCGGCGCTACGTTTCGAATATTCTTCCGACGCCGCGGCGTTGTGGCGGGTTTTCTCGAACTGGCTGATATCGGCGCCCGAGACGAATGCCTTGTCGCCGGCACCGACCAGGATCACGACCCGCACCTCGGGATCATCGCGCAATTCGATCAGGGCATGCCCGAGCCCTTGCCACATCTCGAGCGACATGGCGTTGCGCTTTTCCGGGTTGTTGAAAGTGATGACGCCGACGCCATCGGTGATGCTCTGCAGGATTTTGCCGTCGGCGTGGGATTTTTCGGTGTTCTTGGGGACGTCCAGCATCGGAGCGCTTTCGGTGATTGGGGTCTGCTTCACCTGATTGAACCATTGCGTGGGTGTGTCCGCAACAGCGGTGAGCTCCCTCCGGTATTGGGAGAGGACCGGCCATCATCGCTCCTCGCTGCTTACTGCACCAGGTGCGCCGTCAAAGGATGATTGCCGGCCTGATTGAAGAATGCGGCTTCCTCGGCGGTGGCTTCCAGAAGCTGCTCGTCCTGGTCGTAGATATCATTGCGGAACTGAACGGTCTGGTCCTTCGTCATCCATGCCGTGAGATAAATCCAGGCCACCGGAACCTTGTTCGGCAGATGGATATCCTGGCGCTGGCCGGTGGCAATGGCCGCGTCGATCGAGGCGCGGCTCCATTGCGGCATGTCCTTCACCAGCCATGCCGCGAGGTCGCGCACGTTATCGACCCGCGAACAGCCGTGCGAGTCGAAGCGGTAGTCGTCGTTGAAGAGATTGCGCTGGTTGGTGTCGTGCATATAGACCGAGTAGGGGTTCGGCATGTCGATCTTCACCGCGCCGAGCGCATTCCAGGCGCCGGATTGCTGGCGCACCGTGAAATTCGGCGTGCGCGCGCCGGACCAGTCCACCGATCGCGGATCGATCGGAGTGTCGTGGGCATCGAGCACGTCCATGTGCATGCGGGAGAGATAGCCGGGATCTTTCCGCATATGCGCCGAGATTTCGGTTTTCGCAATCGATGACGGGACGGTCCATGTCGGGTTGAGATTGACGCTGGTGATCTCGGCGGTCAGCGTCGGCGACGGTTTTTCGGTCTTGCCGACGATCACGCGATAACGCCGCACCACCGTATCGTTTTCGACGGCCTCGGCGAATGCCGCGGGGATGTTCACGACCACGTAGCGTTGTCCAAATGCGAAATTCATATTGTCAAGGCGTTCGAGCGAGGCCTCGAGCTGCTTGATCCGCTTTTGCACGGGCACGTTGAGCGCGGTGAGGGTGCGCGGGGTCACGGTTCCCGTGACCGCGAGGCCGTGGCGCACCTGGAAGCGTTTGACTGCCTCGGTGACGACGTCGTCATACGGTCCGCTCGCTTTGTCCGGGGCAAGATCGCCGCTGACCAACAAGCGCAGGCGCAGCAAATCGTCATGCGGCCCCTGGGCGCGAGAGTCGAATTTGGCATCGCCGGGGATCGCCGGCCATCCGCCGCGCACCGCAATATCCGAATAACTCAGCGCCGCTTCCCTGATTCGCTGCGCGGTGCCTTCGTCATAGGTCGGCTCGTGCGATAGCGCCAAAGCCGCCGCTGAACGCGATTCGGCGGTGGATGCGACGGCCGGCTTTGCCGGTGCCGCTTGCGCAGGATTTGTCCCGCGCGCCGGCGCCGCTGTTGCCGGCCTGGCGGGAAGCGGCACGGCGCCGGAGCCAGCGACGCCCGAGCCTTGGCCAAAGGCCGGCGCCGCCGCAAGCATCATGGCGACGGCAACAATTGTCGTTCTTCGCATGTCTATCAAAAGCCCCGGACCAACACGATGTGTCCTGGCGCGGCGATAGTCGCCGCCGACCGCTTGTGTTGATCGATCCTCTCCGCGGCGCCGCAAACAGGTCAGCGAATGCCTACTCTTCGTTCGCGGCAATCGATTCCATCAAGGACACCAGCTGACGCTGCACGGTCTGATCCTTGATCTTGCTATAGGCCCGCAGCAATCTCAGGCTGAACGCGCTATCGAGAAACAACAGGCTCTCGACCTCCCGCGCCTTGCCGTCGCCGTCATAGAAGAATGTGACGGGTACATCGAGCGCGGTGGCGATTTGCTGGAGACGGGCGGCGCCGACGCGGTTGACGCCCTTCTCGTATTTTTGAACCTGCTGAAAGCTGACGCCGAGCTTGTCGCCGAGCTCCGCCTGCGAGATTCGTTGCTCGACGCGCCGCAGCCGGATCCGCTTCCCCAGTTCAATGTCGGGTTTGCCGGCACTGCGCTGCTTCATTCTCTTCGCTGCTGATTTGACCATTCTGGTTTCACCGTCCTTCGGTCGAGAAGCCCCCGAATAGATGGGTCAGGGATTCGCCCTTATATACCGCCTTAAATTCACGTGGATGGACGAATTCGTCCTTAAACCACGGAAATTTTGCGGGATTGAAAGCTTCCACCAGCCAGTCGATCATGCGCCGCACCCTGGGGATGCGACCACTGCCGGGATGATAGGAAAGCCAAATATCGAACGGCCGGCGCAGCTCGATTTCGAGAGGTATCATTTTCCCGCCAAGCGCGCAGGCGTAGGTCGGAAACACGCCGATTCCCGCGCCATTGGCGACGGCCCAATAGTGCGCGCTGCTCACATTGGTCTTCATCACCAGCAGGTCGCGCTGGGGAATAACCCGGAAACAAGCTTTCGAAAGTCTCCTTGGCGGCGATCTGGTCGCCGACCTGCATGACCAGCCGGTGCTTGACCAATTCCTCAGCTGTTCGTCGGGGCGCCGTAAGTCTCGATGATATTTCCGGCTGGCAAAGAACATCAAATGCATTCTGCCGAGCCGGACCAGCTTGACGTCAAGCGCGGCCGGCCGCGACAGATGGATCGCAATGTCGGCCTCATACCTCGACACGTCGGCCGAGCGCATCGCACACTGAAGGTCGACGAGAATATTCGGGAACGATTGCTGGAATTCGACAAGGCGCGGGGCCAGCCAAAACGTGCCCAAACCTTCGGTGATGGCGACCCGGACTTCGCCGGAGAGGGTGTTGGTGACGGAACTGCCGGCGCGCAGCAGGTCGAACGAAGCCGCCTCCATGCGCTCCACCGCCGAAACAACCAGCGAACCTTCGTCCGTCAGGCGGGTGCCATGGACGTCGCGCGTGAACAGGGTGGCGCCTATTTGCCGCTCAAAATCGTCGATGCGCCTGCGGACGCCGTTGATGGAGAGCTCAAGCCGCTCCGCCGCGGATCGGAAACTTCCGCAACGCACCACCTCCAGAAAAACTCTGGCCGCGTCCCAATCGGTGAGACTACCCAGAGCAGCCTTATCGCGTTCCTCCTGGGGAACGCCCCTTTCCAGCGCGAGATGCATACAGGGCCCCTTCCGCCTGGTAAACTTGGCAGAATATCGAGCGAATCCACAACCATGACGGGTCCGGGGCCCCCGGATTTTGACGTTTTTGCGGACGGTCGAGGTCGATGCCCCCGGAATCCGGGGCGCGGCCTCAGCCCGTGCTGCCTTCGAAAGGAAGCCGCGTGACTTCAGTTGTAAGCCTTCGGGCATTCGCAAACGCATCGAGCGTCCCGATCGTCGTTTTTGTGGATATGCAGCAGGAATATCTGGCGAAGCCGCGGCTGCTTGCGATTTCCGAGATCGATCGCGCGCTGGACAATTGCCGAAGGGTTCTGGCCCACTCGCGCGCAATCGGTCTGCCGGTCGCATTCATCCGCATGCTCAACGAATTGGCCTTTTTCAACCGTGCGACGCCGTTTGTGCGTTGGATCGACGGTTTTGAGCCGTATCGCAATGAAATGGTATTCGAGCGCAATAGCCCGTCCTGCTACTCCTGCGAGCCCTTCGCGGCATTGGTGAACCAATGCCGGGGTGGCTTCGTGCTCGCGGGATTTGCGGGCGAATCGGCCTGCCTGTCGACCTTGATCGATGCGTACCACCGTGACCACAAGGTCACTTATCTGTGCGATGCATCGGCCAGTCACGCGCTCGACGAGATGCCGGCGGACGAGATCCACCGTGCCGTCTCCAAGATATCCGGAGTTTATGGAGAGGTGTATGAAACGTCCGACTGGATCGCATCGACTTTACCTCGCAAGCTCGGTAACGGAAAAAACGCTGGTGGCTAATTCGGAAGAACGACTGCATTCGATTCTCGCAACCCTCGAGCAGTGCCGGGCTGCCCTCGTCGACAGCAGCGACCGCGACACTGCACTGTTGGTCTCGGTGGCAATTCTCGATCTCCGGATGAAACTCAACCGAATTGCCGACTCGGACTTGAAGGCTCTATGCGATGCGATGTCGCCCGATGAGGCGCCGGCGGAAAGATCGCCGGCAACGCCCAGCGCCGGCGTCCCCTGCTGAAGCTGGTGAAATAGCAGCCTTAAGCCCTATCCAGCCCGCGGCCCCCGATCCATAGTGTTGCGGCGGCGCCGCCCGCCCGGGCCGGCGCGATGCCGCATTGTTGATCGAGAAAATCCCCCGCTATCGCCGCTGCGATTGCGCATTTTGGCGCATCCGCTACATCAGGCCGGATCGACCCGGTAGCCTCCGGCGTCAGGCCTGGCCACGACAGCGAGCCGAAAATCATCGACGATGACTGCATGATTCACGATGTCTCGATCCCCGCGGCGCTGATTGCCGGTCTGGTCAGCTTCCTATCGCCGTGCGTGCTGCCTTTGGTGCCGCCATATCTGGTCTATCTCACCGGCGCGACCATAGAGCACGTCGCCAATGACGAGACGGTGTCGTCCTCGAAGCGCGCCGTGATGGTATCGGCTGCCATGTTCGTGCTCGGCTTTTCGACGGTGTTCGTGGCGCTCGGCGCCAGCGCGTCGCTGATCGGAGGGCTGATCCACGCCTGGTCGGCGGAGCTCGCCGTTGTCGCCGGCATCGTCATCATCGTCATGGGCCTGCACTTTCTCGGGCTGACGCGAATCGGATTTTTGATGCGGGAAGGGCGGTTGCCGATCCCAAAGCCGGTGGGTTTGTGGGGGGCCTATGCGATGGGCCTGGCCTTTGCGTTTGGCTGGACGCCCTGCATCGGGCCGATCCTCGCAGCTATCCTGTCGATCGCCGCCGCCGAGGCGACGGTGACGAAAGGCGCAAGCCTGCTCGCGGTCTATTCCGCGGGGCTTGGAATTCCGTTTCTGATCGCGGCCTTCATGGTCGAACAGTTCTCGACGCTGTTCTTGCGGATGAAGCGACACCTCGCCAATGTCGAGCGGGCGATGGGCGTGCTGATGATCATCACCGGCATCGGCTTTCTCACCGGCACCGTAACCAATGTGAGCATCTGGTTATTGGAGACGTTTCCGGCGTTGCAGAATTTTGGCTAGAGCGGCTTGTACGGCCGCTCGTAATCTAGCTCTTGTCCTCGAGCGAGCAGATCACCGTATAGACCACGCCGCGGGGCAGAAAATCGACGGTGGCTTCGCCGTCGAGCTGATCGCGCGCGCTGCGCTCGATCAATCGCGATCCGAAACCGCGCTGCACCGGGGTGACCACGGGAGGGCCGCCGGTCTCCGACCATATCATTCTCAATTTCGGTTCGGCGTTTTCCGTGATGACCTCCCAATCCAGCGCGACGCGGCCGGTATCGTTCGACAGCGCGCCATACTTTGCGGCATTGGTCGCCATCTCGTGCACGATCATCGACAGCACGACTGCAACTCGCGGCGATAGCGGAACCTGTCGGTCCGAACATTCGCACCCGCGCTGCATTGCTGAGCAGATAGGGCTGCAGGACACGACCGATCACGTCCTGCAGTTCGGAGCCTTGCCATCTTCTCCTTGCTGAGCAGATTGTGCGCTTCGGCCAGCGCGCCGAGCCGGCCCTCGAATTTTTCACGCTCGGCCTTGCTGGCGCTGCGAAAGGTTTGTGCGGCAATCGATTGCAGGATCGCCAGCGTATTCTTGACGCGGTGATTGAGCTCTTCAATCAAAAGGTCATGCAGCATCTCGCCGCGGGCGATCGTCGTCGCCATCCGCACGGCAAAGCCGAGGCCGGTAAGAAGCAGAACGCCGCCGATCGCGCTTGTGATCGCAAGATTGCGCCACAACGGACCGATCAGAGAGCCTTCCGCGATGCCGGCGGCCACGGTCCAGCCGGTCAGCGAGGATCGTGCGTAAGTCGTGATCAGCGGCACGCCTTCCAGCGATATCGTCTGTAGCGTCGCTTCGGGCCTGCGAAACATCTCGGCATACAGCGACGGCGCTGCTCGCTTGCCGACCGTCTGCTGCGGATTTGGAACCCGCGCGAAACTAACGCCGTTGCCGTCGAAGATCGAGATCGTCCAGTCTTCGCTCAGGTGCTGCTTTTCTATGATGGCCTGAAAGACGTCGATCGGCGGACTGAAGGAAATAACATAGAGCACCTCGCCATCGCGAAGCACCGGAACCTCGACGGTCATGATCATCTGCTTCTTCACCGCACCGAAGAACAAATTTGAGTACTGCGGGCTTTTTGTCGCGAAGACTTTTTCCACGATCGCGCGGTTGTTGCGTGGCGGAAGACTTGCGATGTCAGGCGTGACCGAAGAGAACAGCTGACGGCCTTCGCGGTCCGCCACCAGCACGACGCCACCTTCGCCGTATTGGTCGAGGAAGCCTTGAGCGATGCGGCGGAATCCGTCGAAGTCGCGGTCGCGCAGCGCGTTCGTCAGCGCCAGCACCTGCAGCGCACCGGTCATGCGCTGCACTTCGGCATCAAGCACGAGACGGATACTGCGTACCGTTTCGACAACGCGTTGAGAGGCGTCCCGGCGGTCCTGCTCGTAGTTGTTGAAAACGATAACGGTCGCAAAAATGATCAGCGGCAACGTGGTTCCCGCGACCAGAAGAGCTAGACGCACTGGCAGTGAAAGTTTACGCACGCGGGTTCCGGCACAAGGATTTGGCGCGAGATCGCGCCAAATCCTCATGAGCATAGGAGAAGCGCCCAAAATTCGCCAAGGATTTCGGACGGCAGGCCGGTTCCAACCAATGGTTGCAAAGCCGCCGCGACGCCTCGCCCTTGCCTAAAGATTGCTGTCGGTGATGGCAGCGTAAACCATCGTGCGCAGCTCGCGCCTTATCGGGTAAGTGCTCGACGGCATTAGCTGGGTCATGAAAATAGTGATCAGTTCTTCCGCGGGATCGATCCAGAACGCCGTACTGGCCAAGCCGCCCCAGAAATATTCACCGGCGCTGCCGGGAAGCAGCGTCTGCGCGGGATTTATCGTCACGGCGAGGCCAAGACCGAAGCCGACGCCGTTGTAGGCAGCCTCGCTAAATAGCGACCGTGACATGGTGTAGAGGTCGGAACCGCCGGGCAGATGATTTGAGGTCATCAGCGCCAGCGTCTTCGGGCCGATCAGCCTGACGCCGTCGAGCTCGCCACCGCCGAGCAGGGCGCGGCAGAAGGTGAGATAATCGGCCGCGGTCGAACACAACCCGCCGCCTCCGGAAATGAACGACGGTGGCGAGAGGAAAGAACTCGTGGTCGGATCGTCCTGCAGCTTCATGCCGCCCTTGCCATCGGACGAGTAACAAGCCGCTAAACGATGCGCCTTGTCGGGCGGCACAAAGAAATCGGTGTCGTTCATGCCAAGCGGATTGAAGATGCGTTCCCTCAGGAACTGGTCGAATGGCATGCCGCTGATCTTGCCGATGAGATAGCCGATCACGTCGGTGGAAACGGAATAATTCCAGGCCTCGCCGGGCGAAAACTCCAGCGGCAGTTTGGAGAGGTCATCGATCATCAACTGCAGCGTTCGCGGCCGCTCGATTTCCTCGATTCTCCGTTCGCGATAGGCCGCATCGACGTTGGAGCGCTGCTGAAAGCCGTAAGTCAGCCCGGAGGTATGCCGCAGCAGATCGACGATCAGCATCGGACGCGATGGCGGCTTGGTCAGGAACGCCGGCAGAGTGCCGGCCTGGAAAACGCCGAGGTTGTTCCATTCCGGAATGTACTTTTGCACCGGCTCGTCAAGCGCGACCCGGCCTTCCTCGAACAACATCATGAAGGCTACGCAGGTGATCGGTTTGGTCATCGAATAGATGCGAAAAATGGTGTCGTCCTTCATCGGCGACTTGCGCTCGACGTCGGCAAAGCCCTGCACCGCGCTGTGGACCACCTTGCCGCGGCGGTACACCAGCATCTGCGCTCCCGGAAAGCGCCCGGCATCGATGTAGCGGCGCTTCAGATGCGCTTCGACGCGGTCGAAGCCGGCTTTGGACATGCCGGCGGATTCGGGCGAGGCGGGGGTCGGGGCTAACATCGGGGCTGATCTCCGGCTGGGCGAGTGAGGTCTTGATAGCCGAAAAGTGCGCCTTGTTCCAACGCCCGCGCGCTTACCCCGGCTGGAACCGTGGTGTAGACTCCGCCCCGCAATGACCTATCCAGCAGGAACGGAAAAATGCCCCAATTCAACGACGCCGAACTGACCGCCGCCGTCATCCGCAGCTTTGAGGAAACGCCGGACCCGCGCGTTAAATTCCTGATGGAAGAACTGGTGAAGTCGCTGCACGATTACGTCCGCAAGACCGATCTCACCTTCGACGAATGGGGTTACGCGATCGATTTTCTGACCCACACCGGACAGAAATGCACTTCGAGCCGGCAGGAATTCATCCTGCTGTCGGATGTGCTCGGGGTTTCGATGCTGGTCGACGCGGTGAACCATCGCGAGCGCGATGGCGCCACCGAAACCACCGTGCTTGGCCCGTTCTATGTCGGCGAGCACAAGCCGATGCCGCACGGCGCGGACATTTCCGCCGATCTGCCGGGAGAACGGATGTTCGTGAACAGCCGCGTCACCGATCTGAAGGGGAAGCCATTGGCGAATGTTCCGGTCGACGTCTGGCATGCCGATGATGACGGCTTCTACGATTCGCAAAGACCATCCTATGAGACGCAAGGACCGTCATCCCGGGCGCGGTTTATCACCGATGCCGATGGCCGGTTCTTCTTTCGCACCATCCTGCCCTGCAGTTATCCGATCCCGACCGATGGTCCGGTCGGGGAAATGATCCTGCAGACGCGGCGCCATCCGATGCGGCCGGCGCATGTGCATTTTCTCGTCAATGCGCCGGGCCACGAGCCGCTGATCACCCACGTTTTTATCGAAGGCGACAAGTATCTGGATTCCGATGTGGTGTTCGGGGTGAAGAACGACCTGATTTGCAAGATCGAGAAGCGCACCGATGCCGTGATGCCCGACGGCAGGCCCGCGACCGGGGCCTGGCATTTGATGACCTACGATTTCCGACTGAAGCCGGGTGCCGGGACCGCGCCGAAGCCGATGATGGCTGAGCCCGAGCACGCTTGAGAAGGGCCGTTCGAAGGGCCTGCTCATTTCTTGTGCGGCGCACAAGAAATGAGCGAATCGCAAATTTTGGGTGCGGATCGCAGTTGCGGTAGCTCACCGGCCCAACGCGCAACCTTCTATAAGTTATAGCCTTTTTGCGTCGCGCTAGCTTGGCACGAAGCTTGAATAGTTTGTGCCGACGCCATTGTAGCCGTCCATCGAAACCAATCATCCGAATTGTGACACCGCCAGACTGGGGTCTCCCCAGGCACGCCTCCATGCCTGTCGAGCGCGATGTCAGGTGGCACAGGCGGACGGCAATTCAGACGCAAAGGACGACACCACCCATGACGAAGCCCACCGATCCGACCTCACGCCGTGGCCTTAGCCGCCGTCAGATATTGAAGGCGAGTGCAGGAACGGCCGCGCTGCTTGCCGCGGCAAGGGTGAATTTTCCCGCCGGCGCCTTCGCGCAAGGCGCGGGTCCCGAAGTGACGGCCGCGAAACTCGGCTTCATCGCGCTGACGGACGCATCGCCGCTGTTCGTCGCAAAAGAGAAAGGCATCTTCGCCAAATACGGCATGCCTGACGTCGAGGTGCAGAAGCAGGCCTCATGGGGCACCACGCGCGACAACCTCGTGCTCGGCTCGGAAGGCAACGGTATCGATGGCGCGCATATCCTCACCCCGATGCCGTATCTGATTTCGTCCGGCAAGGTGACGCAGAACAACCAGCCGACGCCGATGTACATCCTGGCGCGGCTCAATCTGAACGGTCAGTGCATTTCGGTCGCCAAGGAATACAGCGACCTCAAGATCGGCGTCGACACCGCGCCGTTCAAACCGGCACTGGAGAAGAAAAAGGCCTCCGGCAAATCGATCAAGGCCGCGATGACGTTCCCGGGCGGCACCCATGATCTGTGGATCCGCTATTGGCTCGCCGCCGGCGGCATCGATCCGGACAAGGACATCGAGACGATTGTCGTCCCGCCGGCGCAGATGGTCGCCAACATGAAGGTGGGCACCATGGACGCATTCTGCGTATGCGAACCCTGGAACCTGCAATTGATCCATCAGCAGATCGGCTACACCGCGATCACCACCGGAGAGCTTTGGGATAAGCACCCGGAAAAATCATTCGGCATGCGCGCCGCCTATGTCGACAAATATCCAAAGGCGGCGAAGGCGCTGCTGATGGCGGTCATGGAAGCGCAGCAGTGGTGTGAAAAAATGGAAAACCGCGAAGAGACTGCGGCGATCTGCGCCAAGCGTCAGTGGATCAACGTCCCCGTCGAAGACGTCACCGATCGCATGAAGGGCAAGTTCGACTACGGCACCGGCCGCGTCGTCGAGGATAGCCCGCAGCAAATGCGCTTCTGGAAGGACAACGCGTCCTATCCGTTTCAGAGCCACGACCTCTGGTTCCTCACCGAGGATATCCGCTGGGGCAAATATGAAGCGGGCTACGACACCAAGGCGCTGATCGCCAAGGTCAACCGCGAGGACCTTTGGAAAGAAGCCGCAAAGGATCTCGGTGTTGCCGCATCCGATATTCCGGCCTCCAAGTCGCGCGGCAAGGAAACCTTCTTCGACGGCAAGGTGTTCGATCCGGAAAATCCGGCGGCGTATCTGAAATCCCTGAGCATCAAGCGCGTCGAGGTCTGATCGAAGCGGGACCGTTCGCTCGCGTGCGGTTCCGTCCATTGCACACGGAGATACACTTTCGATGAATATGCCTGCAATCAAGACCGAACCGGTCACGATGCGCCCGACGACGGCGTCGCCAGTCGTCGCGATGACGCCGAAGCGGCCGCCGCGCGCGGAAAAATACGTCAAGATGGCGCGCGAGACCGCGGCGCGGGTGGTGCCGCCCCTGATCGTGCTGGCGCTCTTGATGCTGTTCTGGGAACTGGCCTGCCGCCGCGCCGGCTCGACGCTGCCGCCGCCGTCGCGGGTCTACAAGGACACCAAGGAGCTGATCTTCGATCCGTTCTTCGATCGTGGCGGCATCGACAAGGGCCTGTTCTGGCATCTGTCCGCCAGCCTTCAACGCGTCGCGTTAGGCTATTCGCTGGCGGCGGTCGCGGGTGTCGCGCTTGGCACCCTGGTCGGGCAATCGGTCTGGGCGATGCGCGGGCTCGATCCGCTGTTCCAGGTGCTTCGAACCATTCCACCGCTGGCATGGCTGCCGCTGTCGCTGGCGGCATTTCGTGACGGCCAGCCCTCGGCGATCTTCGTGATTTTCATCACCTCGATCTGGCCGATCATCATCAATACCGCGGTCGGCATCCGCAACATCCCGCAGGACTACCGCAATGTCGCAGCGGTGGTTCAGCTCAATCCGGTGGAATTCTTTACCAAGATCATGATCCCGGCGGCGGCGCCCTACATCTTCACCGGCTTGCGGATCGGCATCGGCCTGTCCTGGCTCGCGATCGTGGCGGCGGAAATGCTGATCGGCGGGGTCGGCATCGGCTTCTTCATCTGGGACGCCTGGAATTCCTCGCACATCAGCGAAATCATTCTGGCGCTGTTTTACGTCGGCATCATCGGCTTCGTGCTCGACCGCATGATCGCGGGACTTGCGAAGATCGTGACCCGCGGCACCGCGATGAATTGAAGGAACATGTGATGCAGGCCTATCTGAAACTCGACCACATCGACAAGACCTTCACCCGCGGCAACGCCTCGACCGAGGTGCTCAAGGACATCAACCTGACAATCGAGAAGGGCGAGTACGTCTCGATCATCGGACATTCCGGTTGCGGCAAGTCCACCCTGCTCAACGTCGTCGCCGGTCTCACCGACGCCACCATGGGCGGCGTGCTCTTGGAAAACCGCGAGGTCAATTCGCCGGGTCCCGATCGTGCGGTGGTGTTTCAGAACCACAGTCTGCTGCCCTGGCTCACGGTCTATGAAAACGTGCGTCTTGGCGTCGACAAGGTGTTCGCATCGAGCAAAAGCCGCAGCGAGCGCGATGCATGGACCATGCACAATCTCAATCTGGTGCAGATGGCCCACGCCAGGGACAAGCGCCCGGCGGAAATCTCCGGCGGCATGAAGCAGCGCGTCGGCATCGCGCGCGCGCTGGCGATGGAGCCCAAGGTGCTGCTGCTGGACGAGCCGTTCGGCGCGCTTGACGCGCTGACCCGCGCGCATCTGCAGGATTCGGTGATGGCGCTGCATCAGAAGCTCGGCAACACCATTCTGATGATCACCCACGATGTCGACGAGGCCGTGCTGTTGTCGGACCGCATCGTGATGATGACCAACGGACCGAGTGCGCGTATCGGCGAAGTCCTTGACGTGCCGCTGGCGCGACCGCGCAAGCGGCTCGAGCTCTCGACCAACGCCGCCTACCTCAAATGCCGGTTGCGGGTGCTGGAATTCCTCTACGAGCGGCATCGATTTGTCGAGGCCGCTTAAGCTCTTACCGTCTGCGGCGCTTTGCCGTTGAACCTATTTTTACAGGTGGCGACCAACCAGTTCATCTTCTCCCATGGAGCGTTGTAATGAATCCGTCACAAATCAAACTGGTGCAAGACAGCTTCGCCAAGGTCGCGCCGATCTCCGATCAGGCGGCGGTAATTTTCTACGATCGTCTGTTCGAGGTCGCTCCGCAGGTTAAGGCGATGTTTCCTGCCGACATGACCGAACAGCGCAAGAAATTGATGGCGATGCTGGCCGCGGTGGTGAACGGGCTTGGAAATCTTGAGACAGTTTTGCCCGCAGCGAGCGCGCTGGCCAGGCGGCACGTCACCTACGGCGCGAAAGCGGAGCACTATCCCGTCGTCGGCGGCGCTCTGTTGTGGACGCTGGAGAAGGGACTTGGCGACGGCTGGACGCCTGAGGTCGCGGAGGCGTGGACCGACGCATACGATTGGCTGTCAGGCTTCATGATTTCTGAAGCCTATGGTTACCCTCTCGCCGCGGAGTAAGGATACGCCGTGAGCGAAGCGCTGGTTGTGGTCGGCAATGGAATGGCCGCGGCGCGCCTGGTCGACGAACTGACGAAGGTCGCGCTGGGGCGTTACGCCATCGCCGTCATCGGCGACGAGCCGCGGCTCGCCTATAATCGCGTGCTGCTGTCGTCGGTGCTCGCGGGTGAGACCGCGTCGCACGACATCGAGCTCAAGCCCGCCGCATGGTGGCGCGATCGCGGCGTGACCATGAAATATGGCTGCCTCGCCACCGCGATCGATGTCGGCCGCCGCGAACTCAAGATCGCAAATGAAGAGAGCATCGCGTTTTCGAAGCTGGTGCTCGCCACCGGCTCGACGCCGCTGCGGCTCAACGTACCCGGCGCCGATCTCGCGGGCGTGCACACCTTTCGCGACAGCCGCGACGTCGATCTGCTGCTGACGCTCGCCGCCCGGAAGAAGCGCGTCGTCGTGGTCGGCGGCGGATTGCTCGGACTGGAAGCGGCCTATGGGCTCGCCAAGGCCGGCGCATCGGTCACGTTGGTCCATCTGATGGACCGGCTGATGGAGCGCCAGCTCGATGCGCCGGCCGCGGAACTCTTGAAATCGCTGGTCGAGCGCAAGGGCATCAGGATTCTGCTCAATGCCAATACCGCGCGTCTCCATGGCGAGACGCACGTCGAGGGCGTCGAACTGGCGGACGGACGCCGGATCGAGGCTGATGCTGTGATTTTCGCGGCGGGCATCCGCCCCAATGTCTCGCTGGCGAAAGACGCCGGCATTCCCGTCAATCGCGGCATTGTCGTCGACGATAGCTTGCAGACCGGCGCGCCGGATATCTTCGCGCTTGGCGAATGCGCCGAGCATCGCGGCATCTGTTACGGCCTGGTCGAGCCGGCTTACGAGCAGGCGCGCGTGCTGGCGCGGCATCTGGCGGGCGGCGCCGCCAGCTACGGCGGCAGCGTGGTCGCGACCAATCTGAAGGTCTCCGGCGTCAGCGTGTTTTCCGCGGGCGACTTCACGGGCACGGATGGAAGCGAAACCATCGTGCTCAATGATGCCAGGCACGGCACCTACAAGAAGCTCGTCATTTCAGATGGCCACCTCACCGGCGCGGTGCTGGTCGGCGATGTCGGAGATGCGCTCTGGTATCTCGAACTGATCCGCAACCGGCAGCCGATCGCAGGAATCCGCAACCGGATGATGTTCGGCCGCTCGCTGGCCATCCGCCTCAGAGGCGGCGTGACCCGATGAGCTCCAATATTGCAATGACCGCCGTCGATCCCGCACTTCGCGCCACCCGCACGACCTGTCCCTATTGCGGCGTCGGTTGCGGCGTGTTGGCGACAGCGGACAATAGCGGCGGCGCGGCGATATCCGGCGATCCCGAGCATCCCGCCAATTTCGGACGGCTGTGCTCGAAGGGCTCGGCGCTCGGCGAAACCCTCGGCCTCGAGGACCGGTTGCTCTATCCGATGATCCGCTGCAGCAAGGGCACCATGGAGCGGGTGGCCTGGAGCGACGCGCTCGACCATGTCGCGCATCGCTTTGCGCACATCATCGCCCGCGACGGACCCGGCGCGGTGGCGTTTTATCTCTCCGGGCAATTGCTGACCGAGGATTATTACGTCGCCAACAAGCTGATGAAGGGATTCATCGGCAGCGCCAATGTCGATACCAATTCGCGCCTGTGCATGGCGTCGTCGGTCGCCGGCCACCGCCGCGCGTTCGGCGCGGACACCGTGCCCGGCTGCTACGAGGATCTCGACGAGGCCGACCTGTTGGTGCTGGTCGGCTCCAACGCGGCCTGGTGCCATCCGGTTCTGTTCCAGCGCATGCTCGCCAACAAGCAGAAGCGCGGCGCGCGCATCGTGGTGATCGATCCGCGCCGGACCGATACCGCTGGCGATGCCGACCTGTTTCTGGGCCTGAAGCCCGGCACCGACACCGCGCTGTTCTCCGGGTTGTTGGTGCAGCTCGCCGACACGCGGCGCGCTCGATCACGACTACATCGAACGTCACACCAGCGGTTTCGAAGACGCGCTGGCGCGGGCGCGCAGCATCGCCGGCAGCATTGCCGCGACCGCGTTGGCGACCGGTCTCTCCGAAGCGGATGTCGCCGACTTCTTCCAGATGTTCGGGAATACGCCGCGCGTGGTCACGCTGTATTCGCAAGGCGTCAACCAGTCGGCGCAGGGCACCGACAAGGTCAATGCCATCATCAATTGCCACCTCGCGACCGGGCGGATCGGCAAACCGGGCGCGTCGCCGTTCTCGCTGACCGGGCAGCCCAATGCGATGGGCGGGCGCGAGGTCGGCGGGCTCGCCAATCAGCTCGCCGCGCATATGGCCTTCACGCCGCCGGATATCGATCGCGTGCGCCGGTTCTGGAAGGCGCCGCGCATCGCCACCCATGAGGGGCTGAAGGCGGTGCAGATGTTCGAGGCGATCGCGCGCGGCGAGATCAAGGCATTGTGGGTGATGGGCACCAATCCGGCGGTGTCGCTGCCGGACGCCGACGCCGCGCGCGCCGCGCTGAAAAAACTCGAGCTGTTCGTGATCTCGGAGAATGTGCGTTCCAACGACACCGTCAATGCCGGCGCGCATGTGTTGCTGCCGGCGCAGGCCTGGGGCGAGAAATCCGGAACCGTGACCAATTCGGAACGGCGCATCTCGCGGCAGCGCGCGTTTCTGACGCCGCCCGGCGAGGCCAAGCCGGATTGGTGGATCGTCGGCGAGGTCGCCAAACGGCTCGGCTTCGGCGCGGCATTCGATTTCAATTCGGCGGCGGACGTGTTTCGCGAACACGCCGCGCTGTCGGCGTTCGAGAACAACGGCGGCCGCGATTTCGATATCGGCGCGTTGCAGTCGCTGTCGGATGAGGCGTTCGATGCGATGGCGCCGGTGCTGTGGCCGATCGCGCGTCGGCGACATCGAGCCGCAGCAGCGGTTTTTCGCCGACGGCGGATTTTTTACCGACGACCACAAGGCGCGCTTCATCGCGCCGGAAATTCCCGCGTTGCGAACCGAGACCACGGCCGGCGCGGCCGCTGCGGCTGAACACCGGCCGCATCCGGGACCAATGGCACACCATGACCCGCAGCGGCATCAGCCCGCGGCTGGGCCAGCATCTGCCGGAGCCGTTCGTCGAGGTTCATCCCGACGATGCGATCAAATTCGGTGTAGCCGATGGCGGTTTCGCGCGCGTCGTCACCGACTACGGACAATGCATCTCTCAGGGTCGCGGTCAGCGAGCGGCAGCAGCGCGGCATGCTGTTCGCGCCGATCCACTGGAGCGAGGAGACCGCGTCGACCGCGCGCGTCGGCGCGCTGGTGGCGCCGTTCACCGATCCGTTTTCCGGCCAGCCCGAGAACAAGGCGACACCGGCGTCGATCGTGCCTTACGAATACGTCTTTCGCGGCTTCGCTCTGTCGCGGGTGCAGCTGGAATTGCCCGATCATGTCTGGTGGGCGCGCGTGACCGTGGCCGGCGGCTATGGCTATCTGTTCGCCGACAACGCCGATCTGGCGAGATGGCAATCATGGTTGCGGTCGATCGCCGGCAGCGATCTCGCCGAATACAAGGATTTTGGCGGCGGCGTCTATCGCGCGGCATCGTTTGCCGAAGACCACATCGATACCTGCCTGTTCATCGGTCCCGCGCAGGATGCGGGCGATTGGGATGTGGTGAAGAACCTGTTCGCTGCGGATGCGCTCAGCGACGATCAGCGCCGGATGCTGCTGTCGGGCAAATCGATGGACGGGCTGGCCAGGCCGGCCCGATCGTCTGCGCCTGTTTCGGCGTCGGCCGCACCACGATCTGCGACGCCATCGCGGCGGGGGCAGGCACCGCGGCCGAGATCGGCGCGCAGTTGAAGGCCGGCACCAATTGCGGCTCGTGCATTCCGGAATTGAAGCGGCTGATCGCGCAGGCGGGCGCTGCCGGATGCCTCGACGCGAACTTCGCGAACAACGCCAGGACTCGCCGGCTGCTGGCGAATCTGACCGAGACGCTCTACCCGCCCTTGACCGCGCCCGCCGTCAAGCCCGCCACGATCTGGCGCTGCGCGAACACCGTCAGCAGCAGCACCGGCAGGGTGACGATCAGCGCCGCCGCGGCGAGCGGGCCCCAGCTCAACTGGTCGAACGAAATCATGTTGTAGACGGCGACCGGCAGCGTGCGCGTCTCGCGCCCGGCCAGCACGATGCCGAACACAAAATTGTTCCAGGAGAAGATCACCGCCAGGATGAACGCGACCGCGATGCCCGGCCGCGCGATCGGCAGCGCGACGTAACGGAACACCTGCCAGCGGGTGGCGCCGTCGATCAGCGCCAACTCTTCAAGCTCCATCGGCGTGGTTTCGAAATAGCCGATCATGATCCAGATCACGATCGGCACCGTCACCACGAGGTGGATGATGATCTGCGGCCACAGCGTGCCGAGCAGACCGAGCCACTGGAACAGCAGAAACAGCGGAATGAGATAGGACAGGCCGGGCGTGATGCGCGCGATCAGGATCACCACCGCCGCCTTGTGCGCACGCATGCGGGCGAGGCCATAGCCCGCGGGCACGCCGACCAGCAGCGCGAACGCGGTCGCAGCGCCGGTGACGATCAGGCTGTTCATGAAATAGGTCGAGAACCGGTTGGAGTCGAGGACGGCGGCATAGTTGCCCCAGTTGAAACGCTCGGGGATGAAAACCGGCGGATAGGACGCGTTGTCGACCTCGAATTTGACCGACAGCGACAGCATCCAGAGGAAGAACAGCACGGCCGGCGACACGATGACAATGAGCGCGAAGCCAGACCGATCCGGCCGAGCAAGCGTCGCAGCGGGCTCATGCGATGCCTCCGGCGTCGTTCCAGTGCGTGCTTTGGCGCAGGCGAAGCAGCGCACCGGCGAGTGCGACGATGAGCGCGAAGAACACGACCACGATCGCGGAGGCGTATCCGACGTCGTAATAGACGAAGGCGACGCTGTAGAGATAGAGGTTGATGGTCTCCGAGGCGCTGCCGGGGCCGCCCTGGGTGATGGCGAAGATGATGTCAAAACTCTTCACCGCGTCGATCATGCGGATCATGGCGGCGATGAACAGGAACGGCATGATCAGCGGCAGCGAGATGTAGCGGAAGATCTGCCAGCGGGTGGCGCCGTCGATCATGCGCGCTCTCATAGGGCTCGGCCGGGATCGCGGCAAGGCCGCCGAGCACGATCAGCATCACCAGCGGCGTCCATTGCCAGGTTTCGACCAGGACCAGCGAGGGAATCACGGTCGCGGGGTGAAACACCCAGAGCTGCGGCGGCAGGCCGACCAGCGACAAGCAGGTAGTTGAGGATGCCGAGTTGCGGGTGGAACATCATGGTCCACACCAGCGCGATCGCGACCGGGGTCGCCATCATCGGCAGGATGAACAGGCCGCGCAGGAAGCCGCGCATCGGAAATTTGGCGTGAAACACCACCGCCGCCAGCGTGCCGAGCACCAGCGGCAGCGCCACCGACAGCGCGGTATAGACCAGCGTGTGCCACACCAACTCGACGAAACGCGCATCGCTCGGCAGCCGGATGTAATTGGCAAGGCCGACGAAGGTCGGCGGCGCGCCGACCTTCCATTCGTGCAGGCTCATCCAGATCGTGTAGGCCCACGGGAAGATGATGACCGCGAGAACCACGATCAGCGCCGGCAGAACGAACGGCCAATAGGACGGCGGCTGCCACCCGGCCGTTTCGCGCGCGGCGGCGTCCGATCGGGCCGGCGCCGATTCGGTCGCGGTTACGCCGCTCACGACTTTTCGCTGCGCTCCAGGATCGGGCGGAATTGTTCGTGCGCCTTTTTCAGTTCGGTCGCCGGGTCCGCCCCCGACAGCGTCGCGGTGACGGCGGCGCCGACGAGGTCGCGGAATTCGGCGACCGGAACGATCACGGGAAGGCCGAGCTTGCTGATCTTGGCCGAGCCGATCACCGAGTCCAGCCATTCCGGCGGCATCTTCACGCCCTTGCGCACGGTCTCGTCGTTGAGCACCGAGTTGCGGAACGGCACACCGCCGCCGCTTTGCAGCAGCCGCGCGCCCATGGTCTTCGACACCGCCCATTGGCAATAGAGATAGGCGGCTTCCTTTTTCGTGCTGGCCTGGGGAATGCCGATGCCGTCGCCATAGGCGGCGGAATACTGGCCCTTGGGTCCGGCCGGCACCAGCGCATAGCCGATCTTGCCGACGACGCGCGAGGCATTGGGATCCTCGATCGGCGGCGCCCAGCCGACGCCGTCGATCCACATCGCCGCCCGGCCTTGCGTCAGCGAGGCCATCAATTCCATCCAGTTGAAACCGGCGACGCCGGGAGGCGCGGTCTTGGTCAGCAGGCGCTGATACATCTTGGTGGCCTCGATCGCTTCCGGGCCGTCGGTCAGGATGTTGCCCTTGGCGTCGAGAAACTCGCCGCCGTAGTTGAGGAAGAAATTGGTCCACAGCGTCATGTTGGCGTTGCGCAGGCCGCGGCCGGTAAAGCCGTAGATGCCATTGGCCGGGTCGTTGAGCTTCTCGGCGGCGACGGCCATCTCGTCGAAGGTTTTCGGCAGCGCGACGCCCTTCTTCGCGAACAGCTCCTTGTTCCAGTACAGGATGAAGTAGTCGACCGACCACGGCAGCGAATGCATTTCGCCCTTGTCGTTCTGGGCGAATTGCAGACCGCCGGCGGAAAAATCGTCCACCGTGAGGTCGGGCGCGGTCAGGTTCGGATCCTTCATGAAGCCGGTCAGGTCCGCGAGCCAGCCGGCCTTTTCGAATTGCCGCTTCTGCACGTGATAGCTGACATGAATGACGTCGAAGCTCGGCTTGCCGGAGGTGAGTTCGATGACGGCCTTCTGCCGCTGCTGCTGCTCCGGAATGACTTCGGATTCGACCTTGATGCCGGTGAGGTCGGTGAATTCGGAGGCGTATTTCTGCAGCAGCTCGCCGCGCGGACCCTTGATCAGGTTGGCTTCGAGCGTGGTGCCGGCATATTTCTTCCACTGCGACTCGGCGCGCGCGGGAAATCCGGTGAGACCGAGTGCGCTGGCCGCGAGTGTTCCCTGCAATAGGGAACGCCGGGTCGGGCCGAAATGGGCCATGTCGTTATCCTCCCTGCAATCCGCCTTTGACGGCGGTGATTATTTTGACGACGCGTTCGGCGGGTTGCCGAGCGGGCGTGCCTTGCCGGATTCATAGCACGCTGCCGGATCGGGACAAGAAGCATCCTGCTTTTCGCGGAGGCTGCCCGGCGCGGGGTGACATCGACGGCGCGGACGTGCTCATTTATGGTGCACCCTCGTCTTTCACAGGTGAACCACGCGATGATGTATCTGGACGCTCCGCCGCGGCTCATCGAAACAAAAGTGTTTTCGGCGATGCCCGATGCGTTCCGGCGCAAGGGCGCGCGCACCGACTGGGCCGACGCCAACCGGCCGGGCCAGCCGACCGACTGCTTCATCGAGGGCCCGTCATTCGACGCCGACGGCAATCTCTACATCGTCGATATTCCGTTCGGGCGCATCTTCCGGATCGCGCCCGACGGCAAATGGTCGCTGGTGGTCGAATATGACGGCTGGCCCAACGGCCTGAAGATCGGCCCCGACGGCCGCATCCTCGTCGCCGACTACATGCACGGCATCATGGAGCTCGACGCGAAGGCGGGGCGGATGCAGCCGGTGCTGACGGCGCGCAATTCCGAGTCCTTCAAGGGCTGCAACGACCTGCACATCGCCTCGCAATGGCGACATCTATTTCACCGACCAGGGACAGACCGGGCTGCACGATCCGACCGGGCGGGTCTATCGGCTTTCGCCGAACGGGCGGCTCGACTGCCTGATCGATACCGGCATCAGCCCCAACGGCCTGGTGCTCGATCCCACCGAGACCGTGCTGTTCGTGGCGATGACGCGCGACAACGCGGTCTGGCGCTTGCCGTTCATGAAAGACGGCAGCGTCTCCAAGGTCGGCCGCTTCTGTTCGACCTTCGGCGCCAGCGGTCCCGACGGGCTGACGATGGACAAGGCCGGCCGGCTGTTTGTGGCGCATGCGTCGCTCGGACATGTGTTCGTGTTCGCGCCCAACGGCGAATTGATCGCGCGGATCAAATCCTGCGCCGGGCCGAGCTGCACCAATGTCGCGATCGGCGGCACAAATCGCGACCGTCTCTACGTGACGGAATCGGCGACCGGCACGCGTGCTGGTCAGCGGATATCAGGATGAGTTGCAAGATGAACGTCGCACGAAGCAGTTCGGCAAGCAACGGCCCGCAGGTGTCCGTGATCGGGCAGGGCACCTGGTATATCGACCGCGGCGATCGCAAGAGCGCGGTCGCCGCCTTGCGCCGCGGCATCGATCTCGGCATGACCCATATCGACACCGCCGAGATGTATGGCGATGCCGAGCTGGTGATCGCGGAAGCGATCGCCGGGCGGCGCGACGAGGTTTTTCTGGTCTCGAAAGTGTTGCCGAGCAACGCCTCGCGGCGCGGCACCATCACCGCCTGCGAGCGTTCGCTGAAGCGGCTGAAGACCGACCGGCTCGATTGCTATCTCCTGCATTGGCGCGGATCGTATCCGCTGGCGGAAACGGTCGCCGCGTTCGAGGAACTGGTCAGCGCCGGAAAAATCCGCTCATGGGGCGTCAGCAATTTCGATGCCGACGATCTCGATGAGATGCTGGCGGTTGCCGGCAAGGGCAAGATCGCCTGCAACCAGGTGCTCTATCATTTGCAGGGAACGCGCGATCGAGCACGCGGTGATTCCGTGGTGCGAGGCAGCACGGCGTCGCGGTGGTCGCCTATTCGCCGTTCGGCCACAATGATTTTCCGTCAACCGCGCAGCAAGGCGGCGAGGTGCTGCAGGCGATCGCCGACGCGCATGGCGCCTCGCCGCGCCAGGTCGCGCTGGCTTTCTGACGCGCGAGCCTCGCGTGTTTGCGATTCCAAAGGCCTCGACGCCGGAGCACGCCGCCGACAACGCCGCGGCCGGCGAACTCGCGCTCGAGCGACGAGCGAAATCGCCGCGCTCGACAAGGCCTTTCCGCGCGGGCCGAAGCCGCGCAGGCCTGCCGATGCTGTAGCGGACGCGCTTAGCCTCTCGAACAGAAGTGTCTTCGAGACGGCGACGACGCGCTGCTCGGACGCTGGCTGCGGCGAGCCGTCGCGCGCAATCGCGCATATCGGCTTCCTGTTTTCGGACCTTGTCGATCGAGCGGCAATTATCGTTTTTAGGGTCTCGCCCGATTCGATAATTTCTGCGCCCGAGTTTCAACCGTGACCCCGCCCCCCGCCGCAGCCGCCAGGCTGGACAGCGCTTCATTGCCTTTGCCCGAGAAGAAGTCGACCGCACGCGCCGCGCCGGCGCGCGCCGACCGGCCGTTCCGCGGCATCGCGCTGATCCTGGCCTCGACCGTGTTTCTCGGGGCCTCCGATGTGACCGCGAAATATCTGTCGGCGACGCTGCCGTCGATCGAGATCGCCTGGATCAGGTTTCTGGTGTTCGCGCTGATCATGGTTCCGGCGATGCTGCCGGGTTCGCCGCTGTTCGCGTTGCGAACCGAGCGTCCCGGTCTGCAGGTGATGCGCGGCGTCGCGCTGCTGTCGTCTTCGCTGTTCTTCATCTCCGGCTTGCGGTTTCTGCCGATCGCGGAAGCCTCCGCCACCGGCTTCGTCTCGCCGCTGTTCGTCACCGCGCTGTCGATTGTTTTTCTCGGCGAGAGCGTCGGCGTGCGCCGCTGGCTTGCGACCGCGGTCGGGTTGATCGGCGTGCTGATCATCCTGCGGCCGGGCTCCAGCGCGTTTCATCCCGCCGCGTTTTTTCCGATCGTCTCGGCGCTGGCCTGGGCCTGCACCTTGATCATGACGCGGATGATGAGCGGCAGGGAACACGCCATCACCACCATGACCTATTCGTCGATCGTCGGCGTTTGCATCATCTCCGCGCTGGTGCCGTTGGTCTGGGTCGCGCCGAGCTGGCACGATATTCTGTTCGGAATTTTCATCGGCGTGGCGTCGACGGCGGGGCAGTGGATCGTGGTGCTCGCCTTTCGCTATGCCGACGCCTCGGTGCTGGCGCCGTTTTCCTACACCCAGCTGCTGTGGGTCAGCATCCTCGGCTTCGTCATCTTCGGCGAAGTGCCCGATATCTGGACCGTGACCGGCGCCGTCTTCATCGTCGCCAGCGGTCTCTACACCGCGCATCGCGAGCGCGTCAGGCGTCGCAGCTTCTGGCAGCTGCCGGACGGCGAGCCGTCTGCCCAACGCCTGATCCGCGACGCTGTCTGATGTTCCGGAGCCGCAACGAGTCGGCTGATTCGGCCGTGGCAAGACGTCTGCCGATCAGCGCTGCAACGTTCACACCGGCAGCGCGATCGAATATTTCACCTGGCTCAGCGCAAAACTCGAACTCGATCGAGGCGATGCCGTCGAGCCGGGTCAGCTTGTTTTTCAGAAACGCTTCATACGACGACAGGTCGGCGGCGACGACGCGCAGCAGATAGTCGCGGTTGCCGGTCATCAGATAGCATTCCAGCACCTCGTCCCATTTCGAGATCGCCTTGGCAAACCGGTTGAGGTCTTCCTCCTTCTGCCGCGCCAGCTTGATCGAGATGAACACGCTGACATGCAGGCCGAGCGATTTCTGGTCGACGGTCGCGATATAGCGCGTGATCACGCCGCGCTCTTCCAGAAGTTTGACGCGGCGATGACAGGGCGAGACCGACAGGCCGACCTTGTCGGCGAGTTGCTGCATGGTGATGCGGCTGTCGGATTGCAGCGCGGCGAGGATCTTGCGGTCGATGGCGTCCAGGGTATGCATTGGGATAAACTCTGGCATTGCAGGTTCCAGATTGGTAATTTATCCCAATTTTGGCGGTATGTCGCGAGAATTTGAGATTTTTGGCCGAAGGCGACGCGCTAACATCCCGACCTGACCACCGTGGGAAGTACCGCCATGGCGATCGAACCCGCACGCCTTGAATTATTGTCCGCGCTGGCCCGCAAGGTGCTGTGGCTGTCGTCGTGGACCATCCACCACGCCAATCACATCCGGCCCAATGCCGACGGCTTGAAGGTCGGCGGCCATCAGGCCTCCTCCGCCTCGCTCGCCACCATCATGTCGGCGCTGTATTTCTCGGTGCTGCGGCCGCAGGACCGCGTCGCGGTGAAGCCGCATGCCAGCCCGGTGTTTCACGCCATCCAGTATCTGTTCGGGCACCAGACCCGCGACAAGCTGGAGAATTTTCGCGGCTTCAAGGGCGCGCAGTCCTATCCGTCGCGCACCAAGGACACCGACGACGTCGATTTCTCCACCGGCTCGGTCGGCCTCGGCGTCGCGCAGACATTGTTCGCCTCGCTGGTGCAGGACTACGTCAAGGCGCATGGCTGGATGAAGGATCGCCCCGAGGGGCGGATGATCGCGCTGGTCGGCGACGCCGAGATGGACGAGGGCAACATCTTCGAGGCGCTGCTGGAGGGCTGGAAGCACGGGCTGCGCAACACCTGGTGGGTGGTCGACTACAACCGCCAGAGCCTCGATGCCGTGGTGCGCGAAGGGCTGTGGGAGAAATTCGAGACCATGTTCCGCAATTTCGGCTGGGACGTGGTGATCGTGAAATACGGCCGGCTGATGCGAGCCGCCTTCGCCGAGCCCGGCGGCGAGGCGCTGAAACGCTGGATCGATGATTGCCCGAACGCGATGTATGCGGCGCTGTGCTTCCAGGGCGGCGCCGCCTTCCGCAAGCATCTGCGCGACGAGATCGGCGATCAGGGCGCGGTGTCGCAACTGATCGAGCGGCGCAGCGACGACGAATTGCTGGAGCTGATGTCCAATCTCGGCGGCCACGACATGGCCAGCATGATCGAGGCATTCGAATCGATCGATCATGACCGCCCGGTCTGCTTCATCGCCTACACCATCAAGGGCGTCGGCCTGCCGTTCCAGGGCCACAAGGACAACCATGCGGGGTTGATGACGGTCACCCAGATGGAGAAGTGGCGCGCGGCACAGAACATCCGCCCCGGTCACGAGTGGGAGAAGTTCGAGGGGTTTTCGCAGGACCCCGAAGCGCTGGAAGCGTTTCTCGCGAGCGTGCCGTTCAATCGCGACAATCAGCGCCGCCTCAGCGCGCCCGTGATCGATGTGCCGGAGCGGCTTTCGTTCAAGCCGGCGCCGCAGATGTCGACGCAACAGGGTTTTGGGCTTGTGCTCAACGAAATCGCGCGCGGCGATACCGAGCTCGCCTCACGCATCGTCACCGCTTCGCCCGACGTCACGGTGTCGACCAATCTCGGCGCCTGGGTCAACCGCCGCGGGCTGTTCGCGCGCGCGGAAAAGGCCGACCTGTTCCGCAGCGAGAAGATACCTTCGACCTTCAACTGGGACTTTTCGCCCAAAGGCCAGCACATCGAGCTCGGCATCGCCGAGATGAACCTGTTCATCCTGATGTCGGCGCTCGGGCTGTCGCACGCCATCAACGGCGAACGGCTGCTGCCGATCGCGACCTTGTACGATCCCTTCATCGAGCGCGGCCTCGATGCCTTGAACTACGCCTGCTATCAGGACGCCCGCTTCATGGTGGCGGCGACCCCGTCCGGCATTACGCTCGCGCCCGAAGGCGGCGCGCACCAGTCGATCGCGACGCCGCTGATCGGGATGGCGCAGGACGGGCTGGCATCGTTCGAGCCGGCCTTTGTCGATGAGCTTGCCGTGATCATGGCTTTCGGATTCCAGCACATGCAGCGCGAGGGCGCCGGCGAGGGCGGCTCGGTCTATTTAAGGCTTTCGACCCGCACCATCGACCAGCCGCAGCGGATGATGACGCCGGACCTGCAAAAGGGCATCACCGACGGCGCCTATTGGCTGCGCAGGCCCGGCGAGAATTGCGAAGCCGTGATCGCCTATACCGGCGCGGTTGCGCCTGAGGCGATCGAGGCGATCGGCCTGATCGGCGAAAGCCGCCGCGATGTCGGGCTGTTGGCGATCACCTCCGCCGACCGCCTGCATTCGGGGTGGACCGCGGCGCGAAAACTGCGCCGCGACCGCCGCGGCGTGCCGCATCTCAGCCATATCGAAAAGCTGCTGGCGCCGCTGCCGCGCGACTGCGGCATCGTCACCGTGATCGACGGTCACCCGGCCACCCTCGGCTGGCTCGGCAGCGTGCGGGGCCACAAGGTGGAAGCGCTCGGCGTCGAGCATTTCGGGCAGACCGGGACGATCGACGATCTCTATCGCCACCACGGCATCGACGCCAACGCCATCATCGACGCCGCCGAAGCCATCACCGCCGGCGCCCCGGTGCGGCACCGCAAGATGGCGGTGTGATTGTCGTCCCTGCGAAAGCAGACCCCTCTCGTCGTGCCCGCGAAAGCGGGGACCCATACTCCGCGGCGGTTGTTTGTTTTGGACCGGGGTGGCCGACGACTTCATTAACAACTGGCATTCGTGGTTATGGGCCCCGGCGTTCGCCGGGGCGACGAAATGCTTGCCTTGCTTCCTTCACACCACTGACTTTATATCCCGCGTCCGCTGCAGTGCGGCGTCGCGCATATCGCGGGTTCATTTTCCTGATCATTCGTGCAAGGATGCCTGCCGAACGCTCCGTTCCCACTTCATTTGCCCCTGACATCAAGAGGTTTCACGATGGTCAACCGCATGCAATTCTATATCGATGGCGCCTGGGTCGATCCCGTCGTCAAGAAATCCACGCCTGTCGTCAACCCGGCGACCGAAGAGGCGATGTATGAGGTTGCGCTCGGCTCCAAGGCCGACGTCGACAAGGCCGTGGCCGCCGCGCGCCGCGCCTTCGAGACCTTTTCGCAGACCAGCCGCGAGGAGCGCGTGGCGCTGCTCGGCAAGATCATCGAGGTCTACAAGACCCGCATGAAGGATATCGGCGCCGCCGTCTCCGACGAGATGGGAGCGCCGCTGCCGATGGCGGAGAAGCTGCAGGCCGGCGCCGGCCTCGGCCATCTCGCCGCCACGATGGAGGTTCTGAAAAACTATCACTTCGAGGAGCAGCTCCCCTCCGCGGTGGTGGTGCGCGAGCCCGTCGGCGTCGTCGGCATGATCACGCCGTGGAACTGGCCGCTGAACCAGATCACCTGCAAGGTCGCGCCCGCGCTCGCCGCCGGCTGCACCATGATCCTGAAGCCGTCGGAATTCACGCCAACGTCGGCGTTGATCTTCGCGGAAATCCTGCATGAGGCCGGCGTGCCCAAGGGCGTGTTCAACCTGATCAACGGCCTCGGCCCCGAAGTCGGCGCCGCCATGAGCGAGCACCCGAACATCGACATGATCTCGTTCACCGGCTCGACCCGCGCCGGCATCGATGTCGCCAAGCGCGCCGCGCCGACGGTGAAGCGCGTCAGCCAGGAACTCGGCGGCAAGTCGCCGAACGTCATCCTCGAAGGCGCCGACCTCGCCAAGGCCGTCAGCGGCGGGGTGATGCACATGTTCAACAATTCCGGGCAGTCGTGCAACGCGCCGTCGCGGATGATCGTGCCGCTGTCGAAGATGAAGGAAGTCGCCGCCATCGCCAAGAGCGTGGCGGAGAAGACCAAGGCCGGCGATCCCCGCGCCGAGGGCACCACCATCGGTCCCGTCGTCAACCGCGGACAGTGGGACAAGATCCAGACGCTGATCCACAAGGGCATCGAGGAAGGCGCCACGCTGGTGGCCGGCGGTCCGGGCCTGCCGGAAGGCGTCAACAAGGGTTTTTATGTGCGCCCGACCATCTTCGCCGACGTCACCAACGACATGACGATTGCGCGCGAGGAAATTTTTGGCCCGGTGCTCACCATCCTCGGCGCCAAGGACGAGGAAGATGCGGTGCGGATCGCCAACGACACGCCGTATGGTCTGGCCGGCTACGTCTCCGCCGACAGCGTTGAAACCGCCCGCAGGGTCGGCCGCAGGATCCGCGCCGGCAACGTCAATCTGCAGGGCGTGCCGAACGACCGCACCGCGCCGTTCGGCGGCTACAAGCAGTCCGGCAACGGCCGCGAGTGGGGCAAATACGGCCTGGAAGAATATCTCGAGGTCAAGGCGGTCGCCGGCTACAACGCCGCGTAAGTTTTGCGACTGATGCAGCGCCGGGGCGGGAATTTTCCCGCTCCGGCGTTTTTGCTTTTTGGAGCAGTGCCGCAGTAACGCCGTCATCCTGCGAGGAGCAGGGACGCATACCTCGACGCAGACGTCTCGACAGGATGTCTGCCCCATGCGAGGCTCGATGGATCGCTTCGAGGCTCGCAAGCGCTCGCACCTCAGCGACGACGACTGGCCTATCCCCCCAGCGCGCCTTGCGTGTTGACATAGAGCGCGTAGATCGACTGGCTCGCGGCCATGAACAGCCGGTTGCGTTTCAGGCCGCCGAAGCAGAGGTTGGCGCAGCGCTCGGGCAGCGCGATGCGGCCGATCAACACGCCGTCGGGCGCGTAGACCACGACGCCGTCGAGCTCGGGATCGCCCATGCCCCAGCCGCACCACAGATTGCCGTCGATGTCGCAGCGCATGCCGTCGGGCGTGCCGGGACCGGCGTCGATGAACACGCGCTTGTTGGAAATCTTGTCGCCGCCTGGCGCCACGTCATAGGCAAGAATTTTGCGGTTCGGAACGCCGCGCGATTCCACGACGTAGAGGATTTTTTCGTCCGGCGAAAAGCAAAGCCCGTTCGGCCCGAGCACGCCTTCGGCGACAATCGTGGCCTTTCCGGTCGCGCCGTCGATCCGGTAGACATTGGGGTCGATCTCGGATTCGCCCTTGTAGCCTTCGTAGTTGCCGAGCAGGCCGAACACCGGATCGGTGAACCAGATCGAGCCGTCGGATTTCACCACGACGTCGTTCGGCGAGTTCAGCCGCTTGCCGTCGAAGGAATCCATCAGCACCGTGATCGAGCCGTCATATTCGGTTCGCACCACGCGGCGCCCGCCATGCTCGCAGGTGATCAGCCGTCCCTGGCGGTCGCGGGTGTTGCCGTTGGCGAAATTCGACGGTTTTCGAAAGATGCTCACCGCGCCGGTTTCTTCCTCCCATTTGAGGATGCGCTGGTTGGGAATGTCGCTGCACAACAGATAACGCCCGTCGCCGAACCACACCGGCCCTTCGGCCCAGCGCAATCCCGTGGCCAGCCGTTCCACCGCCGACAGTTTCAGCCAGTATTTTTCAAAGCGCGGATCGATCGCGTGGATCGCCGGATCGGGATAACGCGTCGCCGGCCGCCAGCCGCAGGAATCGGACGTTGCTTCGGACATTTGCTGTTCTCGTTGTTGTGTGAATTCCTCACCAGTGTCCGTTTGCTATCATTGGCCTGTTCCGGCGGCAAGCAACCGCCATCTATCGCCGTCATTGCGAGCGAAGCGAAGCGATCGCAGCAATCCACGCTCCGTGACGAGCTGAAATGCCGCGGCAGTATGGCATTGCGTCGCTGTCGCTGTGCCATCGACGATGACGTGAAGGCGTTACGTCTTGCGGGGCAAACATCGCCGCGCCATACTCGTTTCGAACTGCAAGAACGAGGGATGAAATGCCACGCATATTGATGACCGGCGCATCGGGGGGAATTGGCACAGCCTTGCGCAAGCTGCTGCCGCCGATCTATCCGGACCTGCTGCTGAGCGATGTGAGGCCGCCCGCCGATCTCGGCGCAGGCGAAAAATTCAAGGCGGCGGAGCTGTCCGATCCGGCGCAGGTCGAGGCGATCTGCGAAGGCATCGACGGCATCCTGCATTTCGGCGGCTATTCGGTCGAAGGCCCGTGGGACAATATCCTGCAGTCCAACATCATCGGCTGCTACAATTTGTTCGAGGCCGCGCGCAAGAAGGGCGTCAAGCGCGTGGTGTTTGCGTCATCGAACCATGCGGTCGGCTTCTATCCGCGCCATCATCGGATCGGCACCGACGTCACCGCGCGGCCCGACAGCCGCTACGGCGTCAGCAAGGTGTTCGGCGAGGCGGTGGGCGCGCTCTATGCCGACAAGCACGGGCTTGGGGTGACGTGCCTGCGCATCGGCAATTTCGGCGACAAGCCGCTCGATCATCGCCGGCTGTCGATCTGGCTGAAACCGGATGACCTGGTGCAGCTGTGCCGGATCGGGCTCGATCATCCCGACATCCATTTCGAGATCTTCTACGGCGCCTCCTATAACGAGCGCTCGTGGTGGGACAATCATCGCGCCTACGACCTCGGCTATCGGCCGACCGGGCGCGGCGAGGATTTTCGCGAGCACGCTTTTGCCGAGCAGGCCAAGCTCGGGCCCGATCCGGTCAGCGATTTCTACCAGGGCGGCGCGTTCTGCGGCATGGAGTTCGACGGCGACAAGCGCAGGATCATCGACTGGAGATAGCTGACCGCGTCACGCGACGTGCTAATCGGAACCGTCATTCCGGGGCGTGCGAAGCACGAACCCGGAATCTCGAGATTCCGGGTCGCACGCTTCGACGCCTGCCCCGGAATGACGACTTTCATATTGGCGTGCGCAAACGTAAAGTAAGAAGCGCACAAAAAGGAACTCGATATGGCCGACGGGCTGCGCAAAGGTTTGACGAGCTATGGCGATGCCGGGTTTTCGCTGTTCCTGCGCAAGGCCTTCATCAAGGCGATGGGCTATTCCGACGACGCGCTCGAACGCCCGATCGTCGGCATCACCAACACCTACAGCGACTACAATCCCTGTCACGGCAACGTTCCCCAGATCATCGAAGCGGTGAAGCGCGGCGTGATGCTGACGGGCGCGATGCCGATGGTGTTCCCGACCATCTCGATCGCCGAAAGTTTTGCGCATCCGACCTCGATGTATCTGCGCAATCTGATGGCGATGGATACCGAGGAGATGATCCGCGCCCAGCCGATGGACGCGGTGGTCGTGATCGGCGGCTGCGACAAGACCCTGCCGGCGCAGATCATGGCCGCGGTCAGCGCCGATCTGCCGACGGTCGTGATCCCTGTGGGACCGATGGTGGTCGGCCATCACAAGGGCGAGGTGCTCGGGGCCTGCACCGATTGCCGCCGGCTCTGGGCCAAATACCGCGCCGGCGAAATCGACGACGAAGAGATCGAAGCCGTCAACGGCCGGCTCGCGCCCTCGGTCGGCACCTGCATGGTGATGGGCACCGCCTCTACCATGGCCTGCATCACCGAGGCGCTCGGTCTGTCGCTGCCGATGAGCGCGACGATCCCCGCGCCGCACGCCGAGCGCTTTCGCCTGGCCGAGGCCAGCGGCAAGGTCGCCGCGGCGATGGCCGCTCGCGAAGGGACCAAAGCCCAGCGAATTGCTGACCAAGGCCTCGTTCAGAAATGCGCAAGTCGTGCTGCAGGCGATCGGCGGATCGACCAACGGCCTCATCCATCTGACCGCGATCGCGGGCCGCACCGACCATCGCATCGATCTCGAAGCTTTCGACAAACTCGGCCGCGAGGTGCCGGTGCTGATCGACTTAAAGCCGTCGGGCGAGCATTACATGGAGCATTTCCACCATGCCGGGGGGGTGCCGAAACTGATGGCGCAGCTCGGCGAGCTGATCGACCTCAATGCGAAGACCATCACCGGCGCGAGCTTGCGCGATGTCGTCGCCGCCGCCGAGGAGGTGCCGGGACAGGACGCGATCCGCCCGCGCAGCCAACCGATCAAGCCGGAGGGCGCGATGGCGATGCTGCACGGCAATCTGGCGCCACGCGGCGCGGTAATAAAACATTCCGCGGCGACTCCCAAACTGCTGCAGCACACCGGGCGCGCGGTGGTGTTCGAATCCGTCGAAGACATGACGCTGCGGGTCGACGATCCCGATCTGGATGTGAATGCCGACGATGTGCTGGTGCTGCGCAGCGCCGGCCCCAAGGGCGCGCCGGGCATGCCGGAAGCGGGTTATCTTCCGATCCCCAAAAAGCTGGCGCGCGGCGGCGTCAAGGACATGGTGCGGATCTCGGATGCGCGGATGAGCGGCACGGCCTTTGGCACCATCGTGCTGCACATCACCCCGGAATCCGCGGTCGGCGGTCCGCTGGCGCTGGTGAAGAATGGCGACATGATCCGGCTCGATGTCGCCAAACGAAGCATCGATCTTCTGGTCGACGCCAGGGAATTGGAAAAGCGACGCGCGGCGCTTCCTGCTGTCGCGACGCCGGAATGGGCCAGGCGCGGCTACGCGTATCTGTTCAACCAGACCATCCTGCAGGCCGACGAAGGCTGCGATTTCGATTTCATGCGTGGCAGGGGGAAGGGGTCGTCATCCGTGAGGTGCGAGCCCGCTTGGGCGAGCCTCGAAGGATGACGGCCGAAAGCGCAAGTCGCGCATCCTTCGAGACGCCGCGCAAGGGCGCGGCTCCTCAGGATGACGGCGGAATACGCAGCGGTCCTGTGTTGTGCTTCCTATCTCGCACATGCGTTGCGTCCTGCTTGATTGACATTCCGACAACCCCGATGGGATGATGAAAGAAAACCTCACAGGGGGAGACAATGGGCAATCTGAAAAGGATTCTCGGTGCGGTCATGGCCGCATCCGCGATAGCGATGGCCGCAAGCGCTGATGCGCAGGAGGTGAAGCATTATCGCTTTGCCTACGATCAGCCGAAAATCACGGGTTACGGAATCCTCGGCGATATCTTCAGCGACAAGCTGAAGGAATTAAGCAAGGGCACGATGTTGATCGACCAGTACCCCGGCGCGCAGCTCGGGCAGGAACCGCAGGTCCTGCAGCTGGTGAAGGCAGGCGACGTGGAATTCTGCATTTCTTCCTCGGCCAACGCCGCAACGCTGTCGCCGCAGGCCGGCGTGATGTCGATGCATTTCCTGTTCCGCTCCGAGGGGCACCTCATCAAGGCGATCGCGGATCCCGGCGTCTCCAATGCCGTCAAGGCGATGATCGCGGAAACGGTGCAGGGTGCCCGGGTCATCGCGCTGGCGACGCTCGGTCTGCGCAACATGTATTCCAAGCGCGAGATCAAGAAGATCGACGATATCAAAGGGCTAAAGGTACGGGTGCAGGCGACGCCGACCGAGGACACCATGTTTCCGGCCTACGGCGCGCAGATCGTGCACATGCCGTTCGGCAGCGTCTACACCTCGCTGCAGACCGGCGTAGTGGACGTCGCCGAAAACGGCGTCAACGTCTATCTCGCCAACAAGCACTACGAAGTAGCCCCGGTGCTTTCGATGACCGAACACGAGGCCAATAACAGCCTGGTCTGGGTGAGCGACAAATTGTGGAACAGCCTGACGCCGGAGCAGCAGGGATGGGTGCAGGCCGCGGCCGACGAGGTCAACAAGAACCAGCCCGCCAAGGCGGTCGAGCTCGAGCATCAATCGCAGGACAAGCTGAAATCGATCGGGGTCAAGGTCGTCACCGACGTCGACAAGTCCGGCTTCACGACCGTGGCAGACCCCTATCTCGACAAGCTCGCCAAGGAGCTCGGCCCGCACGCGGAAAAGATCAAGAACCTGATCCGGGCGATCAATTAGATCGGCGGACTGCAACTCGCCAGGTCGTCCCGGCGAGAGCGTGCAAGTCAGCCCGTCCGATGCTTGATTGACAATCCCACAACCCCGATGGGATGATCGAAGAAAATCAAGCAGGGGGAAACAATGAAAAGGTTGGTAAAGGCAATCGGCGGGTTGATTGCGGCTATGGCTGTCATGTTGGCCACGAGTGCCAACGCGCAGCAGGCGAAGCATTACCGCTTCGCGCACGACCAGCAGCTCAATACCGGCTACAGCGTCGCCTACGACATGTTTTCCGCCAGGCTCAAGGAATTGAGCAAGGGCACCATGATCGTCGACCAGTATCCCGGCGCCCAGCTCGGGCAAGAGCCGCAGCTCTTGCAACTGGTGAAATCCGGCGACATCGAATTCGCCATCGTCTCATCGGCGAATACCGCGACGATCTCGCCGCAGGCCGGCGTGATGTCGCTGCACTTCCTGTTCCGCAACGCTGACCATGTGGTGAAGGCGCTCGCCGACAAGCAGGTGATCGATGCGATCAAGGCCATGATCGACGAGACCACGCAAGGACTTCACGTCATCGCCACGGCCTCGCAGGGCGTGCGGAACATCTACAGCAAGAAAGAAATTCATAACGTCGGCGACCTCAAGGGAATCAAGATCCGGGTCCAGGCCACCGCCACCGAAGACGCGATATTCCCGGCCTATGGCGCGCAGACGGTGCACATGCCGTTTGGCAGCGTCTACACGTCGCTGCAAACCGGCGTTGTCGACGCCGCCGAGAACAGCATCAACGTCTACCTCGTCAACAGGCACTATGAGGTGGCGCCGGTATTGAACATCACGGAGCATGAGGCCAACAACGCGCTGGTCTATGTGAGTGATAAGCTGTGGCAGAGTCTTTCCGCCGAACAGAAGCAGTGGGTACTGACGGCGGCGGCCGACATCAGCGCCAAGGAGCCGGCCAAGGCGTTCGAGCTGGAAAAAACTGCGGCGACCAAGCTGAAGTCGCTCGGCGTCAAGATCGTCGAGGACGTGGACAAGAAGAGCTTTGCCGTGATCGCCGACCCCTATCTCGACAAGCTCGCCAAGGAACTCGGCCCGCATGCGGACAAGATCAAGACGCTGATCCGGGCGATCAACTGACGCGGCGAAGATAATTGCATGGTCATGCCCCGCCTTGTACCGGGCATCCACGTCTTCCTTCTAGTTGCGCCCAAAGACGTGGATGGCCGGGACAAGCCCGGCCATGACGCAGAAATGCCTGGACGACGACGGAGAGCTTGACGATGTCCATCGCCGACAAACTGGTGCTGCAGCGGCAGCGTCACCTGAAATGGCGATCGTTCGACAGGCTCGAATTGATCCTGATGATCCTCTGTGGCGTGTTGTGCCTCGGTTTCTCGCTGTCGGTGACGGCTGACATCGTCACGCGGACCCTCGGCCATCCCTGGCTGTGGCTGCAGGAGGTCACTTCCACGCTGTTCATCTATGCGATTTTCGTCGGCACCGCGGTAGCCACCCGCCGCAACGATCATCTGTATCTGACCGCGATCTCCGAGGCGATGCACGGCACGCCGCGCCTGATCGTCGAGATCATCATCCGCATCGTGGTTCTCGGCGTTGCGTTCTGCCTGATCTGGTTTGGCTACCTCAACTATCTCCGGGGTTTTGGCAGCTTCCGGCTGCCGTCGGGCACGCCGATCGCCTCGCTCTATGCCGCAATTCCCTTGTCCGGCGTGCTGATTGGCCTGTTCGCGATCGAGCAACTGGTCAACGGCATCACCAAGGGGTTTGAGCACCCCGAGCCGCCGGAAGAGGATCTTCCAATTCCGCCCATTGATACCAGTGTGCAGCCGAGGGTGGGCCTGTGAGCGCGCCTGTCATCCTGGCGCTGATGTCGTTCTGCTTTCTGTTTTTCGGCTATCTCGGCGTGCCGGTGCCATTTTCGCTGATGGCGGGCGTGTTCATCGGCGCGCTGCTGACCGACGTGTCGCTGGCGGCGATCATCCAGAAGATTTTCGACGGCATGGATTCCGAAGCGCTGCTGGCGATCCCGTTTTTCCTCCTGGTCGGCGAACTCATGAGTTCCGCGAACGTGGTGGTGCGGATCGCCAATTTGTCGTTGTCGCTGGTCGGGCATATCAGGGGCGGGCTGTCGCAGGTCGTCGTCGTCTTCAGCATGTTTTTCTCGGAGATGTCGGGATCGACCACCGCCGACGTCGCGGTGATGAGCCGCGCGCTGGGCGGGCCGATGAAGCGCGAGGGCTATCGCCCGGCCTTTATCGCGGCGATCATCGCCTCCGCGTCCACGATCGCAGCGCTGGTGCCGCCGAGCATCACCGCGGTGGTCTATGGCGCGGTCGGCAACGTCTCGATCGCCGGGCTGTTCATGGCGGGCGTGGTACCGGGATTTATGATCGGCTTCGGCCTGATGATCTATTGCTATTTCTTCGGCCCCTCCGGCATGCGCAAGCCGCGTGCGCCGCTTCGCCAGATCGCTTTCGCCGCCGGAGATGCCGCGCTTCCCCTGATGATTCCCGTGATCCTGCTCGGCGGCATCCTCACCGGCTGGTTCACGCCGACCGAAGCCGGCGTGGTCGCGGTGATCTGGATCATCGCTGTCGTGATTCCCGCGCTCAATCGCGGGCATCTCAAGAAGATTCCCTACGATTTCTGCCTCGCCGGACTGATCTTCTCGCTGCCGCTGATCACCATCGGCGCCGCCAACGCGTTCGGCTGGATGCTGGCCTATCTGCGCGGCGCCATCGTCATCGCCGACTGGATCACCTCGATCGCCGGCAGCGACCCGCATATCATGATGCTGCTTCTGGTGCTGCTGTTCACCGTGGTCGGCGATTTCATCGAGCCGGTGCCGACCATCATCATCTTCATGCCGCTGGTGAATGCGCTCACGCAAGCCGGCGACATCAACGGCGTACATATGGGCGTGGTGCTGATCGCGACGCTGGCGTTCGGGCTGATCACGCCGCCTTACGGGCTGGTGCTGTTGATGGCATCGAAATTCGTCGGCGTCAGTTTTGCCAAGGCGTTGCGCGCGGCACTGCCGATCTATGTGGTGTTCCTGGTGACCATCACCTTTACCATCTATTTCCCGAAGGTGGTGCTGTGGCTGCCGAAGCAGGTGATCCCGGAATCGGTCGGCTGCTTCAAGTCGCCGGCTGGGACCGGGTATATCTGCCCGAACTAGAGTTACTGGCCGTCATCCTGTGAGGTGCGAGCCGTCTCCGGCGAGCCTCGAAGGATGACAGTTGCGCGGCCATCCTTCGAGACGCCCCGCAAGTGCGCGCTCCTCAGGATGACGGTTGTATTTGCTGCAACCCCGCTACTTCCCCTTGCTGGTGAACTTCTTCACCGCAACACGAAACTCGTCGGTGTGCATGCAGTCGATGATCTTCTCTTGTTCGGCGTCAAGCTGCTGCCTGGTTGGGGTGACCGTGGCTTGATAGACCAGCGACTTGGTGGCGCCGATTGCCGCCGGCGGATTCTGCGCCAGCCGCTCGGCGAATTTTCGGGTCGCCGCCTTCAGTTCCGCCGCCGGAACAATTTTGGCGACCAAGCCCCAGTCATACGCCTGCTGCGCGGAAAAACTGTCTTCGGCAAGAAATATCTGCAACGCGCGGCGGACGCCGACGGTGCCGACCATGCCGACCGTGCTGCCGCCGTCCGGCGATACGCCGATCTTGGCGTAGGCCGGCGTGAAGCGCGCATCGTCGGCGGCGATGCAGAGGTCGGCGACGAAGGCCAGCCCCATGCCCGCGCCGGCCGCGGACCCGTGCACGCTGGACAAGCACGATCTTCGGCATCCGCCGCACCGTCTCGATGAAGGCGTGATAGTGTTTGAGCAGTTCGCCGACCACCGGCGCGATGGTGTCGGCCGCGGCAGCAGCGCCGATGGTTTGCAGATCGCCGCCGGCACAGAACGCACGGCCTTCGCCTTCGATCACGAGCACACGGATATCGTCGTTTGCTTCGACTTCCGCGCTGAGCTGCTCGAGCTTCCTTGCGATCGAAAGATCGACCGAGTTGAAGGCGGCCGGACGATTGAGCGTGATGGTGGCGATCGGGCCTTCGATCCTGAGCAGCGCCGGATCGTCGGGAAGGGAGGTTGTGGCGTGATCGGTCGTCGGCATTGGAAAACCTCCGGTGCAGAGAACGTCGCCGGACATTTAAATAGCAGAAGGCAAGAGGTGACAATCCCGGCGAAGTCTGCAAAATGCAAATGATCTTCCCTCATTCTCGCATCGTGCCGGTCTGACCAAAAATGACTCAAGGAACAGTTCTGATCGTCGGCGCCGGTCACGCGGGTTTCCAGGTCGCGGCATCGTTGCGGCAGCATGGTTTTGCCGAGCGCATCTGCCTGCTCAACGATGAGCCGCATTTGCCCTATCAACGGCCGCCTCTGTCCAAAGCCTACCTCAAGGGCGAGGGCCGTCCGGACAGTCTGATGTTCCGCCCCGACAAATTCTATCGCGAGCAGAAGATCGATCTGATTGCCGACCGCGCCGTTTCGATCGATCGCGCGGCTCGCAGGCTCTCGCTCGCATCCGGCTCGTCGCTCGATTACGGGCATCTGGTGCTGGCCACCGGCGCGCGCAATCGTCTGCTTGACCTGCCCAACGCCAATCTCGAAGACGTGCGTTACTTGCGAATCCTCGATGAAAGCGAGGCATTGCGGCAGCGGATCGCGTCGGCCCGACATGTCGTCGTCATCGGCGCGGGGTTCATCGGCCTGGAATTCGCCGCCACCGCGCGGGCCAAGGGCCTGGAGGTGGATGTGGTCGAACTCGCAACGCGCGTCATGGCGCGCGCGGTCACGGCCGAAATCTCCGACTTTTTTCAGGAACGGCACACCGCGGCGGGTATCCGCATTCATCTTGGCGTGCAGGCCACCAGCATCGAGAGTAATGGCACTGCTGTCACTGGTGTCAGCCTCAGCGACGGCCGCCATGTCGCGGCGGATCTTGTCGTGGTCGGCGTCGGCGTCCTGCCCAATGTCGAGCTGGCGGCGGAGGCCGGCCTGCCGGTGGCCTCCGGTATCATCGTCAACGAGCAATTGCTGACCGTCGGATCCGAACATCTCGGCGATCGGCGACTGCGCGCTGTTCGCAAGCCCGCGCTTCGGCGCGTCGCTGCGGCTGGAGTCCGTGCAGAACGCCACCGATCACGCGCGATGCGTTGCGGCGCGCTTGACCGGCGATGCCAAGACCTATGATGGCCTGCCCTGGTTCTGGAGCGACCAGGGCGACGACAAGCTTCAGATCGCCGGCCTGACCACCGGCTACGATCGCGTCGCGGTGCGCGGCGATCGCGCCCAGAGATCATTTTCGGCATTCTGCTACAAATCCGGGCAGCTCGTCGGGATCGAGTTCGATCAATCGGGCGTCGGACCACGTGTTCGGACGCCGCGTCCTGGCCATGAACCGGTCGATCGAACCCGAACAGGCGGCGGATTTGAGCTTCGATTTGAAGGCTGCGTTGGCTTGAGTCAGGTTTCGCCGCCCCTTGCTTCCACGGTTCATATCGGCGACGCTACCGAATTGAGGACCCGTCAACGAGGTCTCAAGGCAATCATTGGGGGAGGATACCATGTCGGTCTGGACACGCCGTCTCGCGCTGGCGGCGGCATTCATCATCGCAGCTTTAGTCGCAGGCCCGGCTTCGGCCCAGACCAAACTGAAATGGGCGCATGTCTATGAGATCAGCGAGCCCTATCACACCCAGGCGCTGTGGGCGGCCGACGAGATCAAGAAGCGCACCAACGGCAAGTATGAAATCCAGGTATTTCCGGCTTCTCAGCTCGGCAATGAGAACCAGATCAACGAGGGGCTCGGCCTCGGCACCGTCGATCTGATTTACACCGGCATCAATTTTGTCGCCACCACCTACAAGCCGCTCGGCATTACCGGCGCGCCGTTCATCCTGCGCGACTTCGATCACTGGAAAGCCTATCGGGACAGCAAGCTGTTTGCCGATCTCGCCAAGGGTTACGACGACAAGAGCAAGCACAAGATCGTCGCGCTGACCTATTACGGGCAGCGGCACGTCACCGCCAACAAGATGATCATGAAGCCCGAGGACATGAAGGGCATGAAGCTGCGGGTGCCGCCGGCGCCGCTGTTTCTGATGTTCACCAAATCCGTCGGCGCCAATGCGACGCCGATTGCTTTCGCGGAAGTCTACCTGGCACTGCAGCAGGGCACCGTCGACGGGCAGGAAAATCCGCTGCCGACCATCATGGCCAAGAAATTTTACGAGGTGCAGAGCCACATCATCCTGACCGGCCACATCACGGAATCGCTGGTGACGGTGGTGGGCAACCACGTCTGGTCGAAGCTGACGCCCGACGAGCAGAAGATTTTCCAGGATGTGCTGAAGCAAGCCGCCTCGAACGCGACCGATGCGATCGCAGCCTCCGAAAAGACGCTGGCGGGCGAATTCAAGAAACTCGGCAAGACCGTGGTCGAGCCCGATCGCGAAGCCTTCCGCAAGGCGGCAATCCCGCTGCACAACGATGCCTCCGCGGGCGCTGGCTGGACGCAAGCCCAGTACGACGAATTGCAGGCGTTGAAGTAGCCACGACGTCGTCCCCGCGAAAGCGGGGACCCATACGCCGTGCCGTCTCGTTTGGGCAGTGTCGCGGACGCCTTTTTTGGCCATGGGTGACGGTGGTTATGGGTCTCCGCTTTCGCGGGGACGACTTGCTGAGAGGTTTTCTTTATTATGAACATCAACGCTAAACCCGCCGTTCCGTCCGACGACGTCCATCTGATCGTCGCCAAGGACGAAGAGGTTGTCATCGAGCACTATCCGGAGGACTGGATCGCGTTCGCGCTGTTCTGGGCGCTGGCCTTCATCGTCTTCCTGCAGTTTTTCACCCGCTACATCCTCAACGACAGCCTGTCCTGGACCGAGGAGATCGCGCGCTATGGCCTGATGTCTCTGGCATTCATCGGCGGCGCCGTGGTGACGCGCAAGAAGTCCCACATCGCGGTCGAACTGCTGTCGAACCTGATGAAGCCCGGGCCGCTGCGCAGCGCGCTGCTGGCGCTGGTCGATTTTGTCACGCTCGGCTTCATGGCACTGCTGGCTTATTTCTCGGTGACGATCTTCGAACGCATGCAGGCCCAGACCATGACCGTGTTCGAACTACCGATGAGCCTGGTTTACGGCGTTGTCGGCCTCGGCTGCTTCATGATGCTGGCACGGCAGATTCAGGTGGTCTGGCGCAACGCGCGAGAAGGCTGGCGGCGCGCTCCTGACGTCACCGAGCAAATCCCGGTCGATTGAAAGCAGGTTCGAGCGATGCCGGTTCTGATTTTCGTCTTTATCGGGGTATTGCTGGCCGGCGTGCCAGTGTTCATCGCGCTGGCGTTTTCCTCGCTGCTCTACACCCACTTCATCGCGCATATTCCGGACTTCGTGATCCTGCACCGCATGGCGGGAGGGCTCGACAGCTTTCCGTTGCTGGCGGTGCCGTTCTTCATTCTGGCGGGAAACCTGATGAATTCCGCCGGTATCACCAACCGCATCTACGATTTCGCGGTGGCGACCTGCGGCTGGATGCGCGGCGGCCTGGCGCATGTCAATATTTTCGGGTCGGTGATTTTTGCAGGCATGTCGGGCACGGCGATTGCGGATGCCGCCGGCCTCGGCACGATCGAGATCAAGGCGATGCAGGACCATGGCTACGACACCGAATTCTCGGTTGGCGTCACCGCCGCCTCCGCCACGCTGGGTCCGATCATTCCGCCATCGCTGCCGTTCGTGATTTACGGTATGATGGGCAATGTCTCGATCGGCGCGCTGTTTTTGGGCGGGTTCATTCCCGGCGCCGTGATGACAATCTTCATGATGCTGTATGTGAGCTATTGCGCGCGCCGCTACGGCATGGGGCGCGACCAGGCGTTTCGGTGGAGCACGCTCGGCCGCACCTTTGTCGCCGCGATGCCGGCCTTGCTGACGCCTGCCATCATCATCGGCGGCATGACCTTCGGCTGGTTCACCCCGACGGAAGCCGCGATCGCGGCCTGCGCCTGGGCGTTGCTTCTTGGCATTTTCCTGTATCGCTCGCTGTCGCTGAAACAGTTTTACAAGGTCTCGATGGATACCATCGAGACCACCGCGGGCGTACTTCTGATCGTGGCCGCGGCGTCGCTGTTCGGATGGGTGCTGACGACGACGCGGCTGACGGAAGCGGGCGCCGAGGCGCTGCTGAACCTCACCGACAACAGATACATCATCCTGCTGCTGATCAACGTGCTGCTGCTGGTGGTCGGCTGCTTCCTCGAGCCGATCGCCTCGATCAGCATTCTGGTGCCGGTGCTAATGCCGATCATTCTCAAGGTCGGCATCCATCCGGTTCATTTCGGCGTGGTGATGACGCTCAATCTGATGATCGGATTATTGCACCCGCCGCTCGGCATGGTGCTGTTCGTGCTGTCGAGGATAGCGAAACTGTCGATCGAGCGGACCACCATGGCGATCCTGCCCTGGCTGATTCCGCTGTTGATGTCGCTGATCGCGATTACGCTTATTCCCGAATTGACGCTGTGGTTGCCGCGGCAGCTGGGGATGCTCAAATAGCGTCGCCGCTGCGTTCGCGGGGACGACTGAAAACGGCCTCGACTTCCGCCGCCGTCGGCATCGAGGGCGCAGCGCCCATTCGTTGCACAGAGATCGACGCTGCCGAATTGGCATAGTCCAGCGCCTCGCGAATTGATTTTCCCGCCGCGAGCTGCGCTGCGACCGCGCCGACAAAACAATCGCCGGCGCCGGTGGTATCGATGGCCTTGACGGCGTGGCCCGGAATGATCAGCGGGTTGCCCTCGATAAGCGCCAGCACGCCGCGCTTGCCCATTGTCACGCAAATGGTTTTGCCTGTGGTTTGCAACGATCTGATAGCCTCGATGAACCGCGCGGGGTCCTCGGTGTCGCAAAACTCGGTGTTCGCCAGCAGGCCAAGCTCGCTTTCGTTGAGGATGAGAATGTCGACGAGATCGAGCAGGTCGCGGCCAAATTCGATTGCCGGCGCCGGATTGAGGATCGTGGTTGCGCCGGCCGCACGGGCGCGGTGGAAGAAGGCGCCGATGGAGGGAAGCGGAATCTCGAATTGACTGACCGCAATGTCGCCTTTCGCGATGGCAGGCGCGGCAACATCGGCGGCACTCACCAGCGCATTGGCGCCGGGAATGACGACGATGGTATTGTCGGCATTGGCGATGGTGATGAGGGCGGTCCCGGTGTGGACCTCGGATGTTTGCTGCACGAAGCTGAGGTCTACTCGCTGTGCCGCCAAAAATGCCTTCAGTTCATCGCCGAACGCATCCCCGCCGAGCCGGCCGATCAGCGCGGTCGGCGCGCCGAGCTTTGCCGCAGCGACCGCCTGGTTCGCGCCCTTGCCGCCGGGAAAGTAAAGCACCGCATCACCGGTGACGGTCTCGCCGATGCGGGGATGCCGCTCGGCCGTCGCCACCACATCCATGTTGATGCTTCCGGCGACGAAAACGCGGCCCATGGTTTATTCCCGAGAGAGCTGGTTATGCCCGGACTTCGAACTCCTGCCTGACGGCCTCGATGTCGGCACCCGTCGGCAGTCCGGCCTCGTTGCCGAGGCGCTGAATCTTGTAAGTCGATGCCGCGCGCGCGAAATCGAAATGGTCGTGCCAGCTTTTGCCGGGATTGCTGAGGTAGGAATAGATATAGGCGCCGTGAAACACGTCGCCGGCGCCGTTGGTATCGAGCACGCGTTCAGGCGGGATCGGTAACGCGGGAAGCGTGTGAGTTGTACCGGTCTCGTCGTACCAAAGCAGGCCGCGTTCTCCCATGGTGACGCCGCCGACCCGGCAGCCGCGGCTCTTGAGATAATCCAGCATTTTTTCCGGCGTCAGGTCCATCTGCTCGCACAGCCGCTCGGCCACGATGGCGACGTCGATGAATTCCAAGAGCTCGTGGGTATTGGTGCGCAAGCCGCCGCCGTCGAGCGATGTCAGGATGCCGGCCTCGCGGCACAGCTTCGCATAATGGATCGCGGCATCCGGCTGGTGACCGTCGACATGCAGCGCGCGGCAGCCGCCGAGGTTGAGAAGCGGAAAGGGATGGATATGCTCGTCGTCGCGGCAGCGCACGATCGCCCGCTTGCCGTCCTTCGGCATGATGAACGACAGCGACGAGGAATTGACCTTGCGCGGATGGATCGAAATTCCGTACTTCGCGCTCATGTCCTGAAACATCCGCCCCAACCAGTCATTGGCGACGGTGGCGATCAGGTCCGGCACGATGCCCAGTTTTGCGCAACAGAACGCCGCCGTGACGGCATTGCCGCCGAAGGAGACGGCGTAGGCCTTTGCCACATGCTTCTCGTCGCCGGTCGGCATGTGGTCGGTAATGAAGGTGACGTCGATATAGGTTTGTCCGATGAAGAGGGCCTGCATAAAGTCATCCGTCATGGGCTGATGGGTGGGTCCCGGCGGCGCCCCACACTAGCACCGGTTATCGCGGGAGATTCGCTAAAATTATTCGCAAACGTGCCGCCTTAATCGCTTGAGATAAGCATGGGGCCGGACTACGACCATCCCCTGGCATCGTCAACGGACTGCACCGATGCAACGGCTTGCAGCTCCGCTGGGTTCCTAAAAGCGACAAAAGGGGAGGCGACAATGACGGTCTATTCCGGTCCGGTGTTCGATATGGCGGCGAACCAGTTTAACGTGATCGCCAATCATCTTGAAATCCCGATGGACGAGCGTGGCCGCCTGCTATTGCCAAAACGGGCGATCACCGTCTCCTGTCCAATCCATCGCGACGATGGCACGATCGCGGTATTCGAAGGTTATCGGGTGCAGCATCACCTCACAATGGGGCCGACCAAGGGCGGCACACGATTTGCTCCCAGCGTCGATATCGGCGAGGTGGCCGCGCTTGCGATCTGGATGAGCTGGAAATGCGCGCTGGCAGGCCTTCCCTATGGCGGTGCCAAGGGCGGGGTCAACGTCGATCTCTCTACGCTTTCCAAGCGCGAGCTCGAGTCGCTGTCGCGGCGCTACATGCAGGAGATGATTCCGTTCGTCGGGCCGCACACCGACGTGATGGCGCCGGACATGGGCACCAACGAGCAGGTGATGGCCTGGTTCATGGACACCTACTCGATGTACCAGGGGCAAACCGTGACCGAGATCGTGACGGGCAAACCGGTATCCTCCGGCGGCACGCTGGGCCGGCGTGAAGCAACCGGCCGGGGCGTCGCGCATCTCGCCAAGCGGGTGATGCGAGAACGCGCGATCGATATGAACAATGCCACCGCCGTGATCCAGGGCTTTGGCAATGTCGGCTCCTATGCGGCGCTGGAGTTGCAACAATTCGGACTCAAGGTGATCGCGATCAGCGATCATACCGGCGCGCTTTACGACAAGAACGGCCTCGACATCCCCGCGCTGATGCGGCACGCCGGCGCCCACGGCAGCATCGCCGGCTTTTCCAATGAGCTGCACTTCGATCCGGATCAAGTCCTCACGCTGCCCTGCGATGTGCTGGTGCCGGCGGCGATGGAGCGCGTGATCGATGCGCGCGTTGCGGAAAAGCTGAAGTGCCGGGTGCTGGCCGAAGGCGCCAACGGTCCGACCACGCCGGACGCCGACCTGGTGCTGGAAAAACGCCAGGACGAGATTTTTCTGATTCCGGACATCCTCTGCAACTCCGGCGGCGTCGTGGTCAGCTATTTCGAATGGGTGCAGGACCTGCAGCAGCTGTTCTGGGAAGAAGAGGAAGTAACGCGGCGCGAATATCACATCCTCGATCGCGCCTTCGACCAGATGGTGATGCGCTCGAAGGCCGACAATATTCCCCATCGCACCGCCGCGATGGCGATCGGGGTGGAGAAGGTCCGAGCCGCCAAGAACACGCGCGGACTTTTCCCGTGATCACCGGGCTCGATCACGCCGTCCTGCTGGTCAACGATATCGGGGCTGCCGCCGCGGTCTACCAGACGCTGTTTGGCTGCGCCCCGGCATGGCGGAGCGCCGGCGACGGCGCCGACCGCGTGCTGTTCACATTTGACAACATGACGCTGGAGCTGATGTCGCCGAAAGGTTTCAGCGTGACCGCGGACCGGATTCGCGCGGTCATTGCCGAGCAGGGCGAGGGCCTGGCCAGCATCTGTTTTCGCACGGTCGATATCGCGAAAATGCATCGCAGGCTCGATCGGCTGGCGCTGAAGCCGGAGCCGATCACGGATGCCGAAAGCCGAGACGCGGCCTCCGGCGCAACCTTGTCGTGGAAACGAACCCGCGCGGCAACCGAGGCCACGCGCGGCGTCCGGCTGTTTTTCCTTGAAATGGCAAACGAGCGCCCGCGCTCGGTGCCTGCGGCCGACGCCCCGATCACCGCCATGGATCACGTGGTGGTCTCATCAGCGGATCCCGAGCGCGCAGCGGCGCTCTACGGTGCACGGCTCGGGCTCGACATGGCACTGGACCGGTCGCATCCGGATTGGGGCCGGCTGATGTTCTTCCGCTGCGGCGATCTCATTGTCGAAGTCGTGCAGCGGCCGGACGCCAGTGCCGACAACGCGCAGGACAAACTCTGGGGCTTGAGCTGGCGTGTCGCCGACATCGACGCAACGCGGGCGCGGCTTGCGTCAGCGGGCATCGATGTGTCGGAGGTGCGAACCGGCCGCAAGCCGGGCACGCGCGTGCTCACCGTGCGCAACGGCACCTGCGGCATTCCCACGCTGCTGGTGGAGCGAAGTGCGAGGGCCTGAACTTTACCTACCCTCCCCTTGAGGGGTCGAGACGAGCGAAGCTCGCTCTCTGGGTCGGCGAGCATCGCAAGATGCTCGGCGGGGTGGGGTGATGCTTCAACACGGGCACCGTTCGAAACGAGAGACCATCACCCCACCCGCCGCTCATTTCATTCGCGTCGACCCAGAGAGCGAGCTTCGCTCGTCTCGACCCCTCCAGGGGAGGGTAAGACGGGCCGCGTCAAACCGCATCGACGCCAACGACATCGGCGACATGTTTCACGCCGTCGCGGGCCAGCAATCGCGCGAGGCCTTTTGTGATTTCGCGCACGACGCCGGGCCCCTGGTAGATCAGCGCGGTGAGCAACTGCACCAGCGAAGCACCCAGGCGGATTTTCTTGTAGGCATCCTCAGCCGAGGACACGCCGCCGGCGCCGATCAGAACGTGCCGCTTGCGATCCATCCGGCGGAACGCCTCGCGGATGCAGAAATCGGCGAGTGCCGCAGCCGGAGGACCGGATACCGCGCCCGGCAAATCGCGCCAGACCGGCTCGGGCGTGCGCATTCCCTCAGGCTTGACCGGCGGCAGGTTGAACATGAAGCCGGAGACAAAATCGCGGCCGTCGGCTGCCGCCAGCACGCGTTCGATCGCATCGATGCCGCCGAGCGGCGATACCTTGAGAAATACCGGCAGCCTCAATTTCAACTCGCCAAGGGCCGCGAGGCAAGCATCGAGGTGCCCGGCGTCGGCGAAGAAATCGCGGCCGTCCACGGTGTTCGGGCACGACAGATTCAGCATCAAATAGTCGGCATGCGGCGCCATTACTTTGGCGGCCGCGACGTATTCGCCGATGATCTGGTCCGCCTTCAGGGGCGCCGCGCCCGGCCCGCGATTGGTGACCACGAGATTGATTCCTAGCGGTACCGGCAGGCGGATGCGCGCCAATCGTCTGGCGATCACCTCAGTGCCGTCATTCGGCAGGCCGTAATGGACGATGATCGCGTTGTCGTCGGGCAAGCGCCACAGCCGCGGTTTTGGGTTGCCACTGGACGGATCGAGCGAAACAGAGCCGATCTCGACCGAACCGAAACCGAGGCCAGCAAGCGCGCGGATCGCCGAGCCGCTCTTGTCGAAGCCGGCGGCGAGGCCAATGGGGTTAAGGAAATGCAGGCCGGCCACATCGGTCGCAAGCCTGTCGTCGTCGATACGCGTCGCGGCCCGCATCGCGCCTGCGGCCCAGCCGAGACGCGCGCCTGCCGCAATCGCGAGATGATGCGCGGTCTCCGGATCGAGCCGGAACGCGAGCGGGCGAATGAACTTCGAATAAGCCGTCATGTCCCTTCGGTCCCTGGATTGCTTCGCTAGCGCTCGCAATGACCGGTCCAAGATACATCATTCATTCTCAAATCGCGCCGCGCGTGCTACATCCGATCCTTCATCATCATCGGGCGATAGTTTGGCCAAGGCAAAGCGAAATTTGAAATGGCAGCGCGATCCCGAGGGGATGCGGCTCCGCATTCTCGAGGCCGCCAAGCAGGAATTTGCCACCCATGGCCTCGCCGGCGCGCGGGTCGACCGGATCGCGGCCAATGCCGGCGCCAACAAGCGCATGCTGTATTATCACGTCGGCAAGAAGGACGATCTCTACCTCGCGGTGCTGGAAGGCGCCTATGAGAAGATAAGGGCCGAAGAGCGCGGGCTCGATCTGGAGCATCTCGATCCGCCCAAGGCGATCGAACGCCTGATCGACTTCACCTGGAATTATTTCATCCGCAACCCGGAGTTCCTGGCGCTGTTGAACACCGAAAATCTGGCGCGGGCGCGCCACCTGAAGCGATCCACCAAGGTCAAGTCGATGCATTCACCCTTCGTCGAGATGATCCGCACGGTTGTAAGGCGCGGCGTCGAGAGCGGCGACTTCCCGGTGGCAGTCGATCCGGTGCAACTCTACATTTCGATCGCGGCGCTGTGCTTCTTCTATCTGTCGAACAGCGCCACGCTGAGCGTGATTTTCGGCCGCGACCTCCTGACCAGGGAAGCCAAGGACGAGCGCCTCGACCACATGGTCGCGCTGGTGCTGGCGGCGCTCACCGGAAAATCAGCCGCGGCGTTCGGAAAGGGCAAGGCGGCGAGGGTGCGTGCTCCGGCACAACAGCCGGCGTGACTTTCTTGTCGTCCCTGCGAAAGCAGGGACCCATAACCACCGGCCTTAGTTGTTGCAAAAGCCGTCGGCCCCCGTGCCCAAAGAGAAGCCGCGGCGTGGCGATGAGCGCAATTGCGCTCACGCCGGGGTTCCTGCTTTCGCAGGAACGACGGAGAGATTTTGCCGCAGCAAAAACACTAGACAGTATTTATCCAACGGGTTAATTTGTGCTCCGAAAACGAATGAACCAGGGAGCGAAGCGTGGCCGAACCGAAAGGCCCCGGAGGCGTGTCGAAGGCGCTCAATGCGCCGTGGATTCGGCCGTTTTTGTTCCTGATCTTCATCGTGGTTGCCTGGGATCTGACCATCCGGCTGTTCCGGATTCCGCCGTACCAGATCCCGGCGCCCGGCGATGTCGTGGTGGTGCTGTGGCAGGACTGGCCCGAGTTGATGCGGCAGGCGTGGCCCACGACTTACGCGACGATCTGCGGGTTCCTGCTGTCGGCGGTGTTCGGCATTCCCGTCGCGATGCTGATCGCGGGATCGAAGACGGTGGAAAGCTACGTCTATCCGCTCTTGGTGTTCTCGCAATCGGTGCCGAAGATCGCGATCGCGCCCCTGTTTGTGGTCTGGTTCGGCTTCGGCATCATCCCGAAAGTGATTTCAGCGTTCCTGTTGGGATTCTTTCCGGTGGTGGTCTCGGCGGTGCAGGGGTTCAAATCGGTCGACCCCGACATGGTCGACCTGGCGCGCGCGATGCAGGGCAGCCGCTTCCATGTGTTCTGCGCCGTCAACCTGCCGCACGCGATGCCGGCGATTTTCTCTGGGCTGAAAGTCTCGGTGACGCTGGCCGTGGTCGGCGCGGTGGTCGGCGAATTCGTCGGCTCAAATTCGGGCATCGGCTACGTGCTGCAGCGCTCGATCGGCACCTTCGATCTTCCGACGATGTTTGCGGCGCTGGTGATCCTGGCGCTGCTCGGTGTCGTGCTGTTCTGGATCGTCGACCGGATCGAACGTTTTGTGATTCCCTGGCATGTCAGCCAGCGCGAGGAAGTTTTCTTCGCCGCGTGAGCGGCAAACGACGGAAAAAAGCGGCTCGCCAAGGGCTGCCCCAACACCAAGGAGGAACACAATGATTCGATTTGTAACGGCATTTGCGGCGGCGCTGATCTGGACCGCACTCGCGGTGGCACCGGCGGCGGCGGCGGACAAGGTCGTGCTGATGCTGAACTGGTATGTCTATGGCGAGCACGCGCCGTTCTATTACGGCAAGGCCAAGGGCATCTTCGCCGCCGAAAATATCGATCTCGAGATACAGGAAGGCCGCGGCTCGGCGGCGACCACGCAGGCCGTCGCCGCCAAGACCGCCAATTTCGGTTATGTCGACGTGCCCACCATGATGCGCGCGGCCATCAAGGGCGCGCCCGTGGTCGCCACCGGCGTGTTGCTTGCAGACCAGCCCGATGTCGGCGATGGGCTTTGTCGAGAAGAACATTAGGAAGCCCGAGGATATCAAGGGCAAGACCGTGGCCATCACGCCCGCGGATTCGATGACGCAGATCTGGCCGCTGTTTCTGAAGAAGACCGGCCTGAAGGAAACCGACTTCACCACGGTGGCCGGCGATGCCCAGACCAAGCTGAACGCGGTGATCAACGGACAGGCGGATCTTCTGCTCGGCTACGTCATGGACCAGTCGATGAAGATCAAGGACGCCACCGGCAAGGACGTCTATCCGATCAAGTTCGCCGACTACGGCATCAACATGGTCTCGTCAGGCATCGTCGCCAACACCGACTACGTCAAGGCCAACGCCGATTTGGTAAAACGCTTCATGTCGGCGACCACCAAGGCCGTCGAAGCCGCCGAGAAGGACGCCAAGGGCGCGGCGCAGGCGATCCTCGATGCCAACCCGAAGGGCGGCAAGATCGACACACTGACGCAAGGCTTTGAGCTGACGATCCCGCTGTATCGAACGCCGGAAACCAAGGGCAAGCGGCCGTTCCAGGTCACCGACCAGAACATGACCGACACGGTCAACCTGCTGGTCGAGTATGGCGGCCTCGACGCCAAGGCCAAGGAAAACCCGAAGGCGTTTTACACCAACGACTATCTGCCGAAAGGCAATTCATGAACGAACTGGCTAGAGCATGTTTCGATGTGATGGAATCAATCCTCCACTGTCATGCCCCGCTTCAAGCGGGGCATCCAGTAATCCGTACCGCCAGTTTGCTTCCACAATGCGCGCCGCGGATTACTGGATCGCCCGGTCAAGCCGGGCGATGACGCGCGGAGAGGCGGTCTGAATGAACCCGGCGACCAAAACGTCAAGCGTCCATCCATCGGCTGCGCATCTTCGCGTCGTGTCCGATCGGGGCACCGGCGGCACGCCGGGAATTCAACTCTCCGGCGTGTCGAAAACCTATCGCTCGCGCGACGGCGATGTGCCGTCGCTGCGCCCGCTGGATTTCCACATCAACGCCGGCGAGTTCTTTGTCGTGGTCGGACCGTCCGGCTGCGGCAAGTCCACGCTGCTCAAAATGATCTCCGGGCTGCTGCCGCCTTCGAGCGGCGAGATTTTTGTCGAAGGCGAAGCGGTGACAAAACCGCACGGCAATGTCGGGATCGTGTTTCAGAATTCGCTGCTGCTGCCATGGCGCAATATCCTCGGCAACGTCATGCTGCCGATCGACATGAAGCGGCTGCCGCGCCATGAATATCTGCCGCGTGCGATGGCGCTGTTGAAGCTGGTCGGGCTCGAAGGTTTCGAGAAAAAACTGCCATGGCAATTGTCCGGCGGCATGCAGCAGCGCGCGTCGATCTGCCGGGCACTGGTGCATGATCCAAAGATCATGCTGATGGACGAGCCGTTCGGCGCACTTGACGCCATGACCCGCGAGCGAATGAACGTCGAACTGATGCGGATCCAGCGCGAAACCGGCAAGACCGTGCTGCTGATCACCCATTCGATTCCCGAAGCGGTGTTCCTCGCCGATCGCGTGCTGGTCATGACCGAACGGCCCGGGCGCGATCGCCGCGATCTACGATGTGCCGCTGCCGCGCCCGCGTTCGCTCGACGCCATGGCCGATCCGGTGTTCACCGAACTGGTGCAGCGCATCCGCAGGCATTTCTTTACCCAAAGCACGCTGGACTGAGGCGAGGAACACCATGGCGCCACGTTTGGCCGTGCGGGACATTTCATTCTTCGAGCGGCCGGTTCCGTTCACAAAACCATTCCGGTTTGGCGCCGTGGTGATCAACTCTTCAGTGCAGGCATTCGTGCGCGTCGAGGTCGAGGTCGAAGGCAAGGGCACTTCCGTCGGGGCCAGCGCCGAACTGATGGCGTCGAAATGGTTCGACAAGCGCCCGCATCTGTCGCCGCAACAAACCGTTGGCGAATTGCGCCGTTCGCTAACCGTTGCGCGCGATCTCTATCTTTCGCGTTCGGGCTTCGACACGGCCTTCGGGGTCCATGCCTCACGGATCGCGGCGCAGGTCGAGGCCTGTGCGAAGGAAGATATCCCGCCGCTCGCCGCCGCCTTCGGGCCGGCCGAAATCGATAAAGCCATCCTGGACGCGCTGCTGCGTTCTGCCGGTGTGAATTTCTTCGACGGCATGAAGCAAAATATCGCGGGAATCGATGCGCGCCTGTCACGTGATCTGGCGGATGGCGACATCGCGCAGTTTCTCGCCGGACGTCAGCGGCTCGAGCGCGTCGCGATCAGGCACACCGTCGGCCTCGATGACAAGGTCGAGGGCGCCGGCGGCGTTGCCGATACAGGCGAAAATGCCGGGGCGCGTTATTTCAAGCTCAAGCTCAACGGCGATCCGGAACACGATGCAGCGCGCCTTACCCGCATCGGCAACGAGCTCGCCACGCTGCCATTCGACTACAGCGTCACGCTGGATGCCAACGAGCAATATGCGGATCTTTCGGCCCTTGGGACACTCGTCGGTCGTCTCGACCGCGACAGCGCGCTAACGCCGATCGCGGCAAAGCTTAAGTACATCGAGCAGCCGATGCCGCGCGAGATTTTTGGGCAATCGCCGCTTGGCGCGCTTGCGCGCCGCGATTTCATCATCGACGAGGCCGACGATTCCTATGACGCATTCCCGGTCGCGCGCGCGCTCGGCTATCGCGGCATCTCCTCCAAATCCTGCAAGGGGATCTACAAGTCGATCGTCAACGCGACCCGCGCCGCCAAATGGAGCGCGGGCGGCGAAAGATTCTTCATATCGGGCGAGGACCTGACCTGTCAGGCCGGCCTCGGCGTCCAGCAGGACCTCGCGCTTGGCGCGTTGATCGGCGTCACCCATGCCGAGCGCAACGGCCACCATTATGTCGATGGCTTTGCCGACACGCCCGCCGCGGAGGCGCAAGCCTTTCTCGCCGCGCATCCCGATCTCTACGCGCGCGATGGCGACAGCATCCGGCTGTCGATTCATGACGGCGATCTCCTGACGGGATCGCTGACATCGCCCGGTTTTGCCACGGGCGTCCATCCGGACTGGTCGGCGTTATCGCCGCTCGAGCAACCAAAAACAAAAATTCCAAAGGAGCAGGCGATATGACGACGCAACGCCTCGGCGTGATCATGAACGGTGTCACCGGCCGCATGGGGCTCAACCAGCATCTGATCCGCTCGATCATCGCTATCAGGGATTCCGGCGGCGTGCTGCTCGGCAATGGCGACCGCATGATGCCGGACCCGATCCTGGTCGGCCGCGACGCCGACAAGCTCGAGCGTCTTGCAAAACAGTTTTGTGTGCAGCGCTGGACCACCGATCTCGACAAGGCACTGAGCCGAGAAAAGCGATACCATTTTTTTCGATGCCGCGACCACGCAGGCGCGTCCGGGGCTACTGACGAAGGCGATCAATGCCGGCAAGCACGTCTATTGCGAAAAGCCGATCGCGACCAATCTCGAAGAGGCGGTGGCGGTCGTCAGGCTTGCCAACGCCAGGGGCGTCAAGCACGGCACCGTGCAGGACAAGCTGTTCCTGCCGGGCCTGAAGAAGCTGGCATTCCTGCGCGATTCCGGCTTCTTCGGCCGGATGCTCTCGGTGCGCGGCGAATTCGGCTACTGGGTGTTCGAAGGCGGCTGGCAGGAGGCGCAGCGGCCGTCGTGGAATTATCGCAGCGAAGACGGCGGCGGCATCATTCTCGACATGGTCTGCCACTGGCGCTACGTGCTCGACAATCTCTTTGGCGAAGTCGAGAGCGTGAGCTGTCTCGGCACCACCGATATTCCGGAGCGCTTCGACGAGAAGGGCAACAAGTACAAGGCGACCGCCGACGATTCCGCCTACGCCACTTTCCGCCTCAAGGGCGGCGTGATCGCGCACATCAACATGAGTTGGGTGACGCGGGTCTATCGCGACGATCTCGTCACCTTCCAGGTCGACGGCACCCACGGCTCGGCGGTCGCCGGGCTCACCGATTGCGTCATTCAGGCCCGCCAGGCGACGCCGCGGCCGGTATGGAATCCCGACGAGAAGCGCACCCACGATTTCTATGCCGACTGGCAGACGCTGCCCGAGAACAGCTCTTACGACAACGGTTTCAAGGAGCAGTGGGAAATGTTCATTCGCCACGTCTGCGAGGACGCAGCGTACAAATACACGCTGCTGGAAGGCGCCAAGGGCGTGCAGCTCGCGGAATGCGCGCTGCAGAGCTGGCGCGAGCGGCGCTGGATCGACGTCGACCCGATCAAGATGTGAGGAGAAAGCGCCATGAACAAACCGGTTTTTCCCGTCTCATCGCTGTCGTTGAAATTGCCCAGGGCTGATCGCTCGCTCGAAACCTATCGCCTCACGGCATCGCGGACATTTCCCGCAAAGCTCGAGGGTACGCTGAACCGCGTGGCGTTTTCCGCAGCCCACGTGGTGGCCGATCCGCTTGCCGATGCCGACCCGTGGCTGACCTCCGCGATCGACTGGGACAGGACGATTGCCTTTCGGGAGCACATCTGGGACCTCGGCCTCGGCGTCGCCGAAGCGATGGACACCGCGCAGCGCGGCATGGGGCTGGACTGGCCGACCTCGCTGGAGCTGATCCAGCGCTCGGTCAAGGCAGCAAAGGCCAGGGGCAACGCCCTGGTGTTTTCCGGCGCCGGCACCGATCATCTTGCGCCCGAGGATGCCAAAAGCCTCGACGACGTGATCCGCGCCTACGAAGAACAGATCGCGGCGGTCGAAAAGGCCGGCGGCCGCATCATCCTGATGGCGTCGCGCGCGCTCGCCAAAATCGGCCGCCATGCCGATGACTACACGAACGTCTACAATCGCGTGCTGTCGCAGGTGCGCGAGCCCGTGATCATCCACTGGCTCGGCGACATGTTCGATCCGGCATTGGCGAATTACTGGGGCACGCCAAATCTCGACGAAGGCGATGGATGTCGCGGTCGGCGTCATCAACGCCAACGCGCGGAAGGTCGATGGCGTCAAGGTTTCCCTGCTCGACAAGCAGCGCGAGATCGATATGCGCCGCCGGCTCGACAAGAATGTGAAGATGTATACCGGCGACGATTTCAACTACGCCGAACTGATCGCCGGCGACACCAAGGGCTTTTCCCATGCGCTGCTCGGCATCTTCGATGCGATCGCGCCGGCGGCATCCTACGCGCTGTCGCGGCTGGCCGCGGGCGATGAGGGTGGTTTCCACGACGTGCTGGGGCCGACGGTGCCGCTGTCGCGCCATATCTTCAAGGCGCCGACAAGGTTTTACAAGACCGGCATCGTATTCATGGCGTACCTCAACGGCCATCAGGATCATTTCACGATGGTGGGTGGGCAGGAAAGCACGCGCTCGACGCTGCATCTCGCCGAGCTGTTCCGGCTTGCGGACAAGGCCGGGCTGCTCGCCAATCCCGAACTCGCGACGCAACGCATGAAGACGGTACTTGCTACTCCGCGGCATCGAGGCCTGATGCGCGATTTTTCCGCCGACCATCGCTGGCTGTCGTTAAATACCGCAACCGTCCGCAGGCAGGGTGATCTTGTGCAAATCATCGACGCCTGTGCGCGGCATGGCATCCGCGCCATCGATCCCTGGCGCGATCAGGTCGCAACCATCGGGCTTGATCGGGCGGTGCGCGCGGTGCGCGATGCCGGGTTGGAGCTATCAGGCTATTGTCGCGGCGGGATGTTTACCTCAGACGCCACGCATCGCATCGAGGTGCGCGACGACAACCGCCGCGCCGTCGATGAGGCCAAGGCGCTCGGCGCGCCCTGTATCGTGCTGGTGGCCGGCGGGTTGCCGCAATATTCGCGGCCGGGCAGCGCGCCTTCCAGGGACATCGCGGCGGCGCGGACGCAAGTGGAGGATGCCCTCGCCGAAATGATGGACTATGCGCGCGCCGCGCAAATGCCTTTGGCGATCGAGCCGCTGCATCCGGCCTATGCCGCCGACCGCGCCTGCGTCAACACCACAAAGCAGGCGCTCGATATTTGCGACAGGCTGGATCCGAAGCGCAGCGGCGCGCTCGGCGTCGCGCTCGACGTCTATCACATCTGGTGGGACCCGGAGCTGAAGCCGCAGATTGCCCGCGCCGGAAAAGATCGCCTGCTCGCCTTTCATGTCTGCGACTGGCTGGTGCCGACAAAAGACATTCTCAACGACCGCGGCATGATGGGCGACGGCGTGATCGACATCAAATCGCTGCGCGGCGCGGTCGAGGCGCAGGGTTTTGCCGGTTATTGCGAGATCGAGATTTTTTCCAACGACTGGTGGGCAAAACCGATCGATGAGGTTTTGCAGACCTGCATCGCGCGGCATCGGTCGGTGGTGTAGGCTCTGGTCCGATCTTGTACCAAGAGCGGAGCTAATTGGTACCAATCCACTTCCCAGCCGTTAATGGCCGAGATAGCCTATGATTGAATCGGACGGTGTACGCCCATCAAGATTTGCCGGGAAATGTTATCATGGGAAAATGGATACGGACCGGCGCACTGTTTCTCGCGTCGATTGCCTTATTGATCGATCCAGCGTTCGCGCATCACGTCATGGGCGGCCGTGTGCCGGTGACTTTTGCGGATGGCTTGTTGTCTGGTCTTGCCCATCCGATCATTGGAATAGATCATTTTGCCGCAGTGG
>CAVUYV010000042.1:0-59792 GCA_963745785.1 uncultured Alphaproteobacteria bacterium
CCGTCGACAAGCGGGCCCAGCGCAACATCCTCATCGCGATGATCACGGCGCTCGTCGCCGTCCTGGCGGCCGTGTCCGGCCTCAACGTCGCCCAGCAGCAGACTGGCCGTCGACCTCGGCGCCTCGCAGGGCGAGCTGCTGTGGATCATCAACGGCTACACGATCGCCCTCGCCGCGCTGCTCCTGCCGGTCGGCGCGATCGGTGACCGGTGGGGTCGCAAGCCGATCCTGCTCGCCGGCCTCGCCGTGTTCGCGCGTCGCCAACGTCGGCTCGCTGCTGGCGACGACCACGACGATGCTGATCATCGCCCGGGTGTCGCCGGCGTCGGGGCGGCGATGATCATGCCGGTCACGCTGTCGGTGATCACGTCGAGCTTCCCGCCCGAGGACACGGGCCAAGGCGATCGGCATCTGGGCCGGCTTCGCCGGTGCCGGCGGCATCCTCGGCGCTGTTCGTCTCGTCGTTCATGATCGACTACTTCACCTGGCCGTGGCTGTTCGCCATGCCGCTCGTGCTCGTCGCCGTCGTCGGCCGTGATGACCGTGCGGTACGTCGCCGAACTCCCGGGAGACCAGCGCCGGCCGCTTCGACATCGTCGGCTCGGTGCTGTCGGCGCTCGCCATCGGCGGCCTCGTGCTCGGCATCCACGAGGGCCCCGAGCACGGTTGGACCGCGCCGCTGACCGTGGTCGGCGCTGCTCGTCGGCGTCGTCGCGCCTGCGCCGTTCGTCGTGTGGGAGCTGCGCCAGACGCGAGCCGCTGCTCGACATCAGCGCTGTTCCGCCAACCGCGGCCTCGCCGCCGGGTCGCTGACGCTGCTGATCGTGTTCGCCGTGATGTTCGGCATGTTCCTGGTGCTGATCCAGTTCCTCCAGGCCGTGCTCGGCTGGACTCGGCGCTGCGCGTCGGCCGCGGCGCTGCTGCCGATGGCCGCGTGATGATGCCGCTGTCGACGGTCGCCCCGACGATCGCCAAGCGCGTCGGCGCCGCGCACGATGCTGTCGCCGGCGTCGGCGATCTTCGCCGTCGGCCTCGCGACTGCTGGCGACTGCGGCCTCGGTCGACGGCGGCTACCTGTCGGTGCTGCCCGGTCTGCTCGTCATCGGCCTCGGCATCGGCCTGACGATGACGCCCGTCCACCGAGGCGATCACCGAGATCGCTGCCCGCTGGAGAAGCAGGGCGTCGCCTCGGCGCTCAACGACACCGTCCGCGAGCTCGGCGGCGCCGTCGGCATCGCCCTGCTCGGCTCGGTGCTCACCGCCGGCTACCGCTCGGCGATCGAGCCGGCGCTCGACGGGCCTGCCCGCCGACCTCGCCGCACCCGGCGAGCGACGGCATCGGCGGCGCCTTCGCCGTGGCCGCCAACGCCGGCGACCAGGGTCCGGCGATCATCGACGCGGCGAAGCACGCGTTCGTCGAGGGCGGGGCACTCGATGTGGCTCGGCGTCGGCATGGCCGCCGTTCGCGCGCCTCGTGTACCTGCTGGTGCGGGGCCCCATTCGATCGACCGACGCCCGACCGGCCGACACGAGCGACGTCGTCCTCGCCGCGTCGGCGAACCCCACGTCGTAGCGGATCGTCGTGCTCGGGCGTGCGCTCGGATCCGCCATCAGGCGGGGTCGAGTTCGGCGGCGCGCGTCGACGAGGTCGCCGGCCGGCAGGTCGCGGCCCGCTTCGGGAACGGTCCCGGCCCAGAGGTTAGCAGCGACCAGTCGAGCAGCAGCAACAACGATTGCTATCGCGGCGCTGCGCGCGGGCAACAAGCTCCTGATCATCGGCAATGGCGGCAGCGCCGCCGATGCACAGCATATCGCCGCCGAGATCGTCGGCCGCTATAAACAGGACCGGCCCGCCTGCGCCGCGATCGCGTTGACCACCGACACCTCGGTGTTGACAGCCGTCGCCAACGATTATGGTTTCGAACAGGTGTTCGCGCGGCAGGTCGAGGGACTCGGCCAGCGCGGTGACGTGCTGCTGGCGTTGTCTACCTCGGGGCGTTCGCCGAACATTCTGGCGGCGTGACGCTCGGCCCGGCAACGCGGGCTTGCTACGGCCGGCTATACCGGCAGCAAGGGCGAACATGAAGGTCGCTGTGCGACCATCTGTTGGTAGCGCCGAGCGACGACACGCCGGTGATCCAGCAATTCGACCTCGCTGTCGCCCATGGAATCTGCGACGAGATCGAGCAGCGCCTGATCCTGGGCGAGGCTTCGCGAAAATGAGCGGCGTCGAGTCGCCCGCTCCGCGCCGCGGCCCGCCGCATTTCTCGATCGCGACGGCGTCATCAATCATGACGACGGCTATCTGGGCACGCAGGAGCGGAATCCGCTGGATGCCGAATGCGGCGCAGGCGATCCGGCGGCTGAACGATGCCGGTTATTTCGTGTTCCTTCTTCACCAATCAATCCGGCGTGGCGCGCGGCTTCTTCACGCGAGGACGAACTCAACACGCTGCACGACTGGATGATTGCCGAACTTGCCGCGCAGGGCGCGCGGGTCGACGATGTCAGATACTGCCCGCATCATCCGGCGGGAACGGTCGCCGGCTATCTGGAAGACCATCACTGGCGCAAGCCCGCGCCGGGGATGATCCACGATCTGATGGAACACTGGCCGGTACGTCCAGCACGGCAGTTTCGTCATCGGCGACCGTCCGAGCGATATCGAGGCGGCGGAAGCCGCCGGCTTGCCCGGCTTCCTGTTCGCCGGCGGCGACCTCGATGCATTCGTGGCGGATGTGATGGCTCAGACCAGGGTACGATAGACCTCGGCGATCCCTGCGGCTTCCGCGTCAAGACTGAATTTTTCCAATACGCGCGCGCGCCCCCGCTCACCCATCCGAGCGGCCGATGCCGGGTCGCGCATCAGCGGCTCCAGCGCCTTGACCAACGCATCGACATCGCTCGGCGGCACCAACACGCCGGTCACGCCATCCTCGACCACGAGCTCCGCCGCGCCCGCGCGGGACGCCACCAACGCGGCCGCCGCCGACATCGCCTCGATCAGCGTGAGCCCAAAACCCTCGTTGCGCGAGGTGAAGGCGTAGATCGTCAGCCGCTGGTACCAGCGCTGCACCTCCTCGATCGGAAGTTCGCCTGTGATGACAATGCGTGATTGAAGGCCCGCGGCCTCGATCCGCTTTTTCAGATCGTTGGCGAACGACGCATGCTCGGTCGTGACGGCGCCGACCAGCACCGCGGCGAAATCAGGATAGCGCGGCAGCAGCCGGCACATCGCCTCCACGAACACGTCGCTGCCTTTTTGAGCGCGCACCCGGCCGAAGCAGCCAATGGCGTAGCGGCCCGGCAATCCGGTTTGCGCGAACGCCGCCGCGCGATCGGCCGGCGGCGCGTAGCGATCGGTATCGACGCCATGCGGAATGACGGTGGCCTGGCGCTTGAGGAACGACGCCGAGATATCGTTGGTCGCGATGATCGCGTCCATCCGGTTGATCAGCCACCGCGTGATCCAGGTGTGGTGCCGCTGGGCGGCGGAGGTGAACACCAGTTTCAGCGGCCAGCCGAGCGATCGCAGCAGTACGCCCACGATCATCTCGTTGTTGCGCCGCGCGTGCCAGATCAAGGGCGTGCGGCGGCGCCGTAATTCGAAAAGCCCAGCTACTCCGAGCCGCGCGATGCCATCGGGCGCATCGGGACCGAGCCATGCCGCGCGAAATAATTGGGCAAGCTTCGGCGCTACCATGCGGTTGGTCGCGGTGACGCCCGAATAGCGCCTGTGCAGATTCGGTACGATCAGCTGCAGACTGTCAGCGGAAATGTTCTTTATTCGCAACGTTCGGGCTCCGTTTCGCGCATTCCCTATACGCAACATTAAGCATAGTGGCCAGTTCGCTAGTGCTGAAACCCACTCTTCACCGCCTCCCGGATAGCATCGCCTGAACAATCGGGGAGATGCGTGAGCCCATGAGCGTGCTTGTCACCGGCGGCGCCGGCTATATCGGAAGTCACACGGTTCGCACGCTGGTGGAAGCGGGCGAAAGCGTTGTCGTCATCGACAACCTGTCCACCGGCTTCTCCGCGTACCTGCCCGAAGGCGTTGCGCTGTTCATCGGCGATGCGGCGGATGAGAACCTGGTCGAAGGCGTGATTACAGCACACGCCGTGGAAAGCATCATCATCTTGCGGGCTCCGTGGTGGTGCCGGAACTCGATGCGCGACCCGCTGGCCTATTACCGCAACAACACCATGACGACGCGCAGCCTCTTGAACGCCGCGGTGAAGGGCGGCGTCAGCCGCTTCATCTATTCATCGGCCGCGGCGGTTTACGGCAATCCGGATCAGGTGCCCGTCGCCGAACATGCGCCGACCCGGCCGCTGTCGCCTTACGGCTCATCGAAACTGATGACCGAAATCATGTTGCATGACACAGCCTCGGCGCACGGCATGAAATATATCGTGCTGCGCCACTTCAATGTCGCAGGCGCCGATCCCAAGGGCCGCTTGGACTTTCGACCGTGGGCGCGACCCATCTCTTGAAGGTCGCGGTCGAGGTGGCGACAGGGCAGCGCGCCAAGATCGATGTATTCGGAACCGATTACCCGACCGCGGACGGAAGCTGCATCCGGGATTTCATTCACGTCAGCGACCTTGCGCAGGCCAATCGCGCGGCGCTGGCGTACTTGCGTAGCGGCGGTGCCTCGGTGACGCTGAATTGCGGTTCCGGCCACGGCCATTCCGTGCTCGAAACCATCGAGGCGGTGCGGCGCGTCTGCGGGCGCAATTTTTCGGTCCAGCATGCCCCGCGCAGATCGGGCGACATCACGGCCATGATCGCCGATACCAGCCTTATCCGCGCGACGCTGGAGTGGACGCCGCAATACGATGATATCGAGGCCATCGCCACGCATGCGCTGACGTGGGAGTGGAAATTGTCCCGCGAGCGCCAGGGCGACGAGCAGCGCGCGGCCTCGGCCTAAAATCTCGTTTCGTGCAAGTCCTTATTTGGCTTGAAAAACCCCGATATAGCGGGCAAGGAGTCGTTTCGCTTTAGCCCTGACGCGCGATGTACGCCAGCGCTGTCAATGGAACGCGGATGACCGAATTTCCAAAGAAGATCACTGACGACCCCTATGGCGCCGCGATCCTGATTCGCCGCCTGATCATGGAGCAGGGAGCCGCCTACTGGCGGCGCTACCTGCTGGCATTCCTGCTGATGGGGGTTTCGGCGGGGGCGACCGCCGCCTCGGCCTATATCCTCGGCGAGGTCATCAACAAGGCCTATGTCGAGAAGAATGTCCGCGGCATCGCCATCCTGTCGGGCATAACCGTGCTGCTCTTCATGCTCAAGGGTGCCTCGACCTACGGCCACACCGTGATCCTGTCGAAGATCAGCAACGCGATCCTCGCGAACAACCAGCGGGCGCTGTTTGCCAAGCTGATGAGCGAAAGCGTCGGATTTTTTTCCGAGCGGCATTCCTCCGAATTCCTGGCACGGCTGACGGCGGGCGCGAAATCCATCACCGACGTTCTCAATTCGCTGATCAACGCGATCGGACGGGACCTCCTGCTTCTGATCAGCCTCACCGTCGTCATGGTGATGCAGGATCCCGTCATGTCATTGCTGGGATTGGTGGTGACGCCGCCGGCGATGCTGGTGCTGCGCAAGCTGGTCAAGCGCATCAAGGGGCTGGCTCTTAGCCAGTTCACCGGCACCGCCGACATTCTGGAGATCATGCAGGAATCGCTACAGGGCATCCGCACCGTGAAAGCGTTCACGCTGGAAGAGGCGATGCGCCAGCGGATCGATGCCAGCATTGCGGCGGTCGAGCGCAACGCCAACAAGATGGCGCGGGTATCCAACCGCTCGAGCCCGCTGATGGAGATGCTTGGCGGCTTCGCCGTCGCCGGCGGCCTATTATATGGCGGCTATAGCGTGGTCGCGCTGGGCGCAACCCCGGGGCAGTTTTTTTCCTTCCTGACGGCCTTTCTGCTGGCTACCGAGCCGGCCAAACGCCTGGTGCGGCTCAACATCGAGTTGAACAGCAATCTGGTCGGCGCGCGGATGCTTCTGGAAGTTGTCGACCGTCCTGCCAGCGAATTGTCCGACGACGACAAACCGCCGCTGAAACTATCCGATGCCCGGATCGAACTGCGCGACGTCAGCTTCGCCTATCGTCCGAACGAGCCGGTACTCAACCGCATGAGTTTTGTTGCGGAGCCCGGAAAGGTCACCGCGCTGGTCGGCCCCTCCGGCGGCGGCAAATCGACGGTGCTGGCGCTGCTGCTGCGGTTCTATGACGTGACCGATGGCGACATCCTGATCGACGGACAGGCGATTTCCGCAGTCTCGCGACGATCGCTTCGCCAGCAGACCGCCTATGTCGGGCAGGACGTCTATCTGTTCCGCGACACCATCCGCGAGAACATCGCGTTCGGCAAGCTCGGTGCGACCGAAGCCGAGATCGTGGCCGCCGCAAAGGCGGCCTGCGCGCACGAGTTCATCATGGGTTTCCCGCTCGGCTATGACACGCCCGTCGGCGAGCACGGCACGCAATTGTCCGGCGGCCAGCGTCAGCGCATCGCGGTGGCCCGCGCGCTGGTGAAGAATGCGCCGATCATCCTGCTTGATGAAGCGACCGCGGCGCTGGATTCGGAATCGGAAAAGCAGGTGCAGGAAGCGATCGAGCATCTCTGCCAAAACCGCACCACCATCGTCATCGCCCATCGCCTGCACACCATCATGCACGCCGACGCCATCCTGGTGGTGGAGGCCGGCGAGGTCGTCGAGCGCGGGCGCCACGACGATCTGTTGCGCCGCGGCGGTCGTTATGCCTCGTTCTTCCGTCTGCAGCAGCGGGACACCGCCACCCTAGCGCCGATCAGCGCAACCGCGTAAATACGAGCCGATCTACCTCCGCCACCCCGCCGAGATCCCCTTCATGAACACGACCGCCTTTGTCATCCCCGCCCCGCAGCAAGCCTCGATCCCGGTCGCGGGCGAGTCAAAATCCTTTCCCGTGCGCCGCATCTGGTGCGTTGGGCGCAATTATCTCGAGCACATCCGCGAGATGGGCAATGACGAGCGGGATCCGCCATTCTTCTTCGCCAAGCATGCCGACATGCTGGAGAAGGATGGCGCCTCGATCCCCTACCCGCCCCTGACCAAGGACCTTCATCACGAGGTCGAATTGATCGTCGCGATGAAGAGCGGCGGCTTGAACATTGCGGCCGACAAGGCGCTGGACCACGTCTACGGCTATGCGGTCGGCATCGACCTCACCCGCCGCGACCTGCAGCTCGCCGCGCGCAAGAAGGAGCGACCCTGGGAGATCGGCAAATCCTTCGACCATTCCGCCCCCTGCTCGGCGCTGCAGCCGGCGGCGAAGATCGGCCATCCCGCGAAGGGCAAGATCTGGCTTTCGGTCAACGGCACCGAGCGGCAGAAGGGCGATCTCTCCGAGCTGATCTGGAGCGTGCCGGAAATCATCTGGAAGCTCTCGCAGCAGGTCGAGATCGGCGCCGGCGACATCATCATGACGGGAACGCCGGCCGGCGTCGCCGCGCTCTCGCCCGGAGACAAGATCGAGTGCGGCGTCGACGGCATCGGCACGCTGAAAGTTGCGATCGGCAAGGCGGAATAGGCGGGCCTCAAGCTTTGCGGCAAGTCGCTCCGGCCTTGAGCCGGGACGACGCGCTACCGTTCTGCCGCATCACCTCAAGGCAGAAAGGACAATGAGGCCGAGAATCACAGCTGTCAGGGAATATTTGAGCGTGTAGTAGAGCTTGCGATTCCACTTCTTGACGCGCTGTCCGGCCAAATGGACCTCGTAGAGCCAGCCGAACACCTTGTTCAGCACGCCGACATGCTCGCCGTCCACGTTCTGGGTAGCGGAGGCCTTGACGATGTGATGGCTGACCCAACGATTGATGGCGGTCATAAAGCCGTACTTCATCGGACGTTCGACGTCGCAGAACAGGATGATTCGATTTACATCGGTCGCGTTCTCGGCGCGGTGAATGAAGGTCTCGTCGAACATGAAAGCCTGCCCGTCGCGCCAGACGCATTCCACGCCATCGACCAGGATACGGCATTTGTCCGAATTGGGGGTTACCAATCCCAGGTGATAACGCAGCGAGCCGGCGAACGGATCGCGATGCGCGCCGAGCTTGCCGCCGGCCGGCAGCATGGCGAACATCGCGCCATGGACGGTTGGAATTGAATTCAACAGCTCGACCGTCTTCGGGCACAGCGTGCGTGCCGATGGAAGAAAGTCATCGTACCATTTGAGGTAAAACCGTTTCCAGCCGCTTTTGAAGAACGAATAGAAACCCCAGTCGTTGTTCTTTGCTGCTGCCCGGATAAAGCCTTCGTCGAAAAGATTCACCGCCTCGTCACGGATGGTTTCCCAATTGTCCCGAAGCTTTGCCAGTTCGGGAAAGCGGTCGACCGAGACCACCGGCTCGTTCGGGACCGCCGAGCCCGCGTACATCAGCACGTTGTAAGGGGCGAGGAACGTCGAGTGGTCACCGAGCTGGCGCGCGATCCGAAGACGCTCGCGACCACGGAAATGCACGTAAATAGCGGATGCGGCTAGAAAATAAATGACGACGAGCTGTGGCGCGAGAAGCTGTTTCAGCATATTCCCTTCCTGTGATCGTGGCCCGCCAACACTTCCCGTAGCCGGAGCATCTCGCGGAAGCCAATCCGGAAACGCTTTTCAAGATACGCAGACGGGCAGGAAGCGCACTTCCATTGCCGCGACAATTCAAATCTTATTTCAACATGCTCCAGTCTCGACAGCAAGGGCCCGGGACGCGCGTTCGGCGCGGTTCTCTGGGCCTCGATGGCCTTCCTCATGCATTAGCCCCGACCGCGTAAGGCCGGCCGATTGATACGGCGTCAACCGTCTCCCGCGGTCGCCGATTCGCGAAAGCGCGCAAATACGCAGGACGCAGCCGCCTAAAGGTCAGGCTTCAACGGCCCGGGAGCGCGGACGACCCCGAATGTCCGGAATCGGAAACCGCCGGGGCGCCCCCGCCAAGCACGGACGGACCGAACTGCACGATAACGAGAACCACGATGACGGCGAGCACAACCGCCTCAAGCACCTTGGTCGAGGACATCCGCATGAAGACACTCCTCTATCGGTCTGCAGGATTTGAGATCGGTGCATTGCCTGGCAACACAGGACAATTTATCGCGTCGCGCCCCGCCTGTGCCCGCGCGCATGTCTGCCAACGGTCGCCAGCGCATTGCGGACGCCAATTGCTCCGTAGGGTTCCGCGCGCGAGCCGTATTGGCCGGAACCGGCATGCAACACGTCGCCATCGGAATGGTAAAAAGCGTACGCGCCGGGCTCCTGCACAGCTGCCTGCGCCCACGCGAAGCCTGCGTTGACGATCGATAGGGATGCGATGGCCGCAACAAGCATGAATTTCGTCATGGTTGGAATTCCTTTCTGTGAATGCGTTGCGTTGTCTGTGGTTACCAGGCGAATGGCGAATGGGACCTCCAAATCTTCAGATCGATTTGCGCAGTGGTCGCAAGCCCGCGCGAACCTCTTCTGAAAACAGTTGCGGCTGTTCCCACGCCGCGTAGTGCCCGCCTTTGCCGACCTCGTTGAAATAGATAAGATTGTGATACGCCCGCTCGGTCCAGCTGCGCGGGGCTTGATAGTTCTCGCCGGGAAAGACGCTCACGGCAGCCGGGATCGAGATGTCGGCGGCGTTGTTAACGCCGACCTTGTTTTCCCAATAGAAGCGAGCCGCAGAGACCGCCGTGTTGGTCAACCAGTAGAGCGTGATGTCGTCGAGGACGTCGTCGCGCGTCAGGCCGTCTGCGGGATGTCCATTGATGGTGCGCCCGAGCACGGCCGACATGATGGCCGCCGCCGGCTGGCCATAACCGTCACCGTGGTCGAGCAGCCAGGCCGCCAGACCGACCGGCGAATCCGCAATTCCGTATAACGTTTGCGGGCGCGTCGCCATGAAGGCTGCGTAGGCGCGCTTCTTCGCAAACAGGATCTTCAGCTGCTCGTAGGCGCGTTTTTCGTCGGCCGCCAGGTTGGATGGCGGCGGGTCGCCCGCAGCAAGCGCCTTCGCAATGTCGGGCGGAATGGTAGCGGGAAAATTGACGTGAATGCCCAGCAATTCCGGAGGCGCCTGTTTGGCCATCGCATGGGAGATAACCGCGCCGAGATCGCCGCCTTGCGCCACGAATTGCTGATATCCAAGGCGCTTCATCAGCACGACCCAGGCACGTGCGGTGCGATCCGGACCCCAGCCGGTCGTGGTCGGCCTGGCTGAAAACCCGTAGCCCGGGATTGACGGAATCACCAGATGGAAAGCGTCCGATGCGCTCGCGCCATGGGCCGTGGGGTTGGTAAGTGGATCGATAATCTTCAGCTGCTCGATGATCGAGCCGGGCCACCCGTGGGTGACGATCAGTGGCAACGCATTTTCGTGTTTCGAACGAACGTGAATGAAATGAATGTCGAGCCCGTCGATCTCGGTCACGAATTGCGGAAGCGCGTTCAGCTTCGCCTCGACCTTGCGCCAATCGTAGTCCGTCGCCCAATAGCGCGCGAGTTCCTGCATCGCCGCGAGCTGTACGCCCTGCGATTCATCGGTGACCGTTTCGCGGTCGGGCCACCTTGTCGCGTTGATGCGCCTGCGCAGATCGACCAGCGCCTCTTTTGGAACATTGATGCGGAAGGGACGGATTTCCTCGCTCGTGGCCGCCGGCGCCGTATGCGCAGGAAAAAGGCTCGCGACACCTGCCGCGGCAATCCCCATCGCGGCGGTGCTCAAGAGCTGGCGCCGGTCCTGATCGATGACTTCGGAAGCTGATCGCGTGCGCATGGTTAGTCTCCTTCCCTCATCGGATTGGTTGGCCGGGCCGGAGCTCGGCCTGGACCTTCGCGCAGTTTCGCGCAGTCTAAGACGGCAGCGGCTTGCCGGCCTGCTCCCGGACGATGTAGTCGGCGTACCAGTCCGGCCAGTTCGCATCGTGCTGGCCGCCGGTCCGCTTCTCGTGCTCGCCGTGCGCGGCCGCTGCACGTCGGAGCGCGGCCGCGAGCTCGGTCGACGAGGTGAAGGTCGTGTCGTCCGCGTCCACGCGTCCGGGCAATCGCGCGGTGACCTCCTGGAACAGCCAGCCATTGCCGTCCGGATCGTTGAACGAGGCGAACGAGCGGTAGCTGCGGTGCTCGGGATCCGGACCGCTGACCCGGCGCCGCCCAAACAAATAGGGCTCGTCCGGGCCGGCGTGCACGTCGCCGGCGCCGTGGAACACCTCGCTGACCTCGACGCCGCGACCGAGCAGCTCGTCGCGGGCGGCCTCGATGTCGGAGACGATCAGGTACAGTCCCTGGGCGGAGCCGGGTGCCGCCGCGGTGACGTTCTTGCCGAAGATGACCGAGCACCGGGAGCCAGGCGGCGTGAACTGGATCACGCGCCAGTCGTCACCGGCGGCGAAGTCGGCATCGAGCCTCCAACCCAGGCCGCCGTAAAAACGCTTGGCGCGATCGACGTCCGAAACGGGGATGACGACGATCTCGAGCTTCATGTCGACCACCAGTCTCGCTTGCAGTTGTCATGGTTCTCTCCTTGATGTCTGTGAAAGGGCGGCGTGGGCGGCAGTCGATCAACTTTCGGCAACATCGACGACTGCTTGGGCAAAGGCCTGCGGCGCTTCCTGGGGCAGATTGTGCCCGATGCCGCCCTCGATGGTCCGGTGCGCATATTTGCCGGAGAATTTCCTGGCATAGGAACCGGGATCCGGGTGTGGTGCGCCGTTGGCGTCGCCTTCAAGGGTAATGGTGGGCACGGTGATGACCGGGCTTTCGGCAAGCCGCTTGTCCAGATCGTCATATTTCGGATCGCCTTCGGCCAGGCCGAGCCGCCAGCGATAATTGTGAACCACGATGGCAACATGATCGGGGTTGTCGAAGGACGCCGCAGAGCGATCGAACGTGGCATCATCGAAATCCCACTTCGGCGAAGCGAGCTGCCAAATCAGCTTTGCAAAATCGTGCCGGTATTTGTCGTAGCCGGCGCGGCCGCGTTCGGTGGCGAAATAAAACTGGTACCACCATTGCAGCTCAGCCTTTGGCGGCAGCGGCATCTTGCCGGATTCCTGGCTGCCGATCAGATAACCGCTGACGGAGACCATCGCCTTGCAGCGCTCCGGCCACAGTGCCGCGATGATGTTGGCCGTCCGGGCGCCCCAATCGAACCCGGCCAGCGTCGCCTTCTCGATCTTGAGAGCGTCCATCAAGGCGATGATATCGGCGGCGACCGCCGAGGGCTGGCCGTTGCGGACCGTTTCAGCTGAAAGAAATCGCGTCGTGCCATAGCCGCGCAGATACGGGACAATCACCCGGTAGCCTGCAGACGCCAGCAACGGCGCGACATCGACGTAGCTGTAAATGTCGTAGGGCCAGCCGTGCATCAGAATCACCGCGGGACCATTGGCAGGACCGGCTTCAGCGTATCCGACATTGAGGACGCCGGCATCGATCTGTTTCAGCGGGCCGAACGACGTGTTCGTCCCCGGCTTGATGTTCGGTAGCCCTGCCGGTTTTGCCTTGCCTGGCTGGGCGTCCGCAGAGCCGCCCAGGATGAGCTGCGCGGCGGCAATGCCCATCGCCGCCCTTGCAAAAAAACGACGGCGGTGAAGGTTGATCTGTTCGGATATTTTTCCGGCTTCCATTGCTGTGTCTCCTTCTCGATGGTTGGCGATGGAGATGCCTGCCCGATAATGCGGGCAGGCAGATTGTCACCGTTCCGGCTCAGACCAGCTTGATTTCGACGTCGATGTTGCCGCGTGTTGCCTTGGAATATGGGCAGGTCTGGTGCGCCTCATCCACCAGCGCTTGTGCGAGTTCGCGCTCCACACCCGGCAAGCTCACGCTAAGGCGAGCCTGGAGCAAATAAGCGTCGCCGGTCGTGCCCAGGTCCACTTCGGCATCGATCGCCAGGTCAGCCGGAAGCGCTATCTTCCGTCTGCGGGCGGCAAGCCCCATCGCCCCTTCGAAGCAGGCTGACCAGCCAGCCGCAAACAGCTGCTCCGGATTGGTGCCGCTGCCGGCGGCGCCGGGCCTGGAAAGCTTGACGTCCAGGTGCCCGTCAGAGCTGCGGGAAGCACCCTCCCGGCCTCCCGTGGTGTGGGTTTTGGCTGTGTAGAGCACTTTTTCGACTTGGGTCATGGAGCTTTCCTTTTGCTGTATATCGTGTACGATCAATTCGTATGCGATACACGCTTGCTTGGCCGGAAGCGAAAGTCAACATCTTCCGATTTAATCGGACGCGATATATATGGGTACGAGACTTCACATCTCCGTGTGACTGAGAAAAGAGAATGCAATGAACCCCATCGACCCGGCGGACCGAACCAGTCGCAAGCTCGCGGACTTCCTGTGCTTTGCGATCTATTCGGCCAATCTCGCCTTTGGCAGGGCCTACAAGCCAATCCTCGAGCAATTCGGCCTCACCTATACGCAATACATCGCACTGGTGGCGCTTTGGGAGGAGGACAATCAGACCGTCAGCGGCCTGGGCGAAAAGCTGTTTCTGGAATCCAACACGCTTACCCCGATCCTGAAGAAGCTCGAGGCAATGGGTTATCTGCGCAGGCAACGTGATTCCCGGGACGAACGCCAGGTCCTGGTCAGCCTGACCGATAAAGGCCGCCGCCTGCGGGAGAAGGGAGTGGGAATCACTCTCTTTGAGGCTTGCGGCCTGAGGCCGGAAGAGTTCGCCAAGTTGCAAAAAGGCGTCGTCTCGCTTCGCAACAATCTGATCGGGGCCGCGCAGGGCGAGCGGCAGCAAGCTCACGAATACTGCATCACCCCGTCATCGACCTTGCCGAAGCGCAGCGTGACGATGTCGAGCGCGTAATTCTGATAGAGCCGCCATGGCCGTTTCGAGCCCTGCTTCGGCATCTTCGCGATCGAGCGCTGCACGTAACCAGACGAAAAATCGATCCACGGCATTTCAGTGATCGAGGAATCGACATTATGCGGCATGCATTGCTTGTAGCCGTGCCGGTCCATGTAATTGATCAGGCGGCAGACATATCCGCAAGTGAGGTCGCATTTCAGCGTCCACGACGCGTTGGTGTAGCCGAACGAAGACGCCAGATTGGGCACATCCGAATACATCATGCCCTTGTAGTTCAGTGTCCTGGCGAAATCGATGGCGCGGCCGTCGACGCTCACTTCCATGCCGCCTACCACCTGAAGATTAAGACCGGTGGCAGTGACGATGATGTCGGTTTCGAGCACGCTGCCGTCCTTCAGCCTGATGCCGTTCTTCGTGAAGGTGTCGATCCCGCTGGTTACGACCGAAGCACGCTTTTCCCTGATCGCGTTGAACAGATCGCCATCAGGCACCAGGCACAGCCGCTGATCCCAGGGATTGTAGCGGGGCGTGAAATGGGTGGCGATGTCGTAGTCGGGACCGAGCGCCATTCTCACACCGCCGAGGATCAATTGCTTGACCCGCGCCGGCTTGCGCCGGCTCAGCTGGAAGAAATACATGGCCCACATCACGTTGCGCCAGCGGATTAGATGGTAAGCGAGCCTGGCCGGAAGATTGCGCCGCAATTTGTTGGCGAGCGGGTCCTGCGCCGGACGCGACACCACATAGGTCGGCGAACGCTGCAGCATGGTGACGTGCGCTGCGGTCCTGGCCATCGCCGGCACCAGCGTCACCGCGGTCGCGCCCGAGCCGATCACCACCACGCGCTTGCCGGCATAGTCGAGGTCTTCAGGCCATTTCTGCGGGTGCACGATGGGGCCTGTGAAATCTTCTCGGCCGGAGAACTCCGGCGTATAGCCTTCCTCGTATTTGTAATAACCAGAGCACATGAACAGGAAGTTGCAGGTGAAGCGCACGACCTCGGCAGCGGCCTCGGCTGCCGCCCGAGCGCTCGGCCTCCACGGTCCAGCGCGCGTCCTGCGACGACCATGAGGCCCGCTTGACCCGATGATTGAAGCGGATTTTCTTGTCGATGCCCATTCTCGGCGGCGGTCTCGCGGACGTAGTTCAGAATCTGCGGCCCGTCGGCGATCGCCTTCGGCTCGCTCCATGGCTTGAACGAATAGCCCATCGTGAACATGTCGCTGTCGGAGCGGATGCCCGGATAACGGAACAGGTCCCAGGTGCCGCCGATGCAGTCGCGGCCCTCGAGAATGACAAAACTCTTGGCCGGACAATTGCGCTGCAGGTGATAGCCCGCGCCGATGCCGGACAGTCCGGCGCCGACGATCAGCACATCGACATGTTCGTTCGGTGAGGTGGTTACCATCGTCCACTCAATTTCGCCGGCACATGGCCAGGCTTCGTCCCGGCCATCCACGTCTTTGCTCACATCGATCTCTTCAAGACGTGGATGCCCGGCACAAGGCCTTGCATGACGAAAAAATGCGATGCGACGGTATTTTTTCAATACCTATAATGCTTCGGCTTGAACGGGCCTTCCGGCTTGACGCCGATATACTCGGCCTGGTCCGGCCGCAGCTTTGTCAGCTTGACGCCGATCTTGGCGAGGTGCAGCCGCGCCACCTTTCTCGTCCAGCGACTTCGGCAGCACATAGACCCTTCTTGTCGTACTTGCCGCCACTGTTGTTGGCGAACAGCTCGATCTGCGCCAGCGTCTGGTTGGTGAAGGACGCCGACATCACGAACGACGGATGCCCCATGGCGTTGCCGAGGTTCACCAGGCGGCCCTCCGACAACAGGATCATGCGCTTGCCGTCCGGGAAGGTGATCTCGTCGACCTGCGGCTTGATGTTGGTCCATTTCAGATTGCGCAAATGCGCGATCTGGATCTCGTTGTCGAAGTGGCCGATGTTGCAGACGATGGCGCGATCCTTCATCGCGCGCATGTGCTCGATGGTGATGATGTCCTTGTTGCCGGTGGCGGTGACGAAGATGTCGGCGCGCGGCGCGGCGTCTTCCATGGTCGACGACTTCATAGCCTTCCATCGCCGCCTGCAGCGCGCAGATCGGGTCGACCTCGGACACCATGACGCGGCAGCCGGCCTGGCGCAGCGAAGCCGCCGAACCCTTGCCGACGTCGCCAAAACCCGCGACCATCGCCACCTTGCCGGACATCATCACGTCGGTGCCGCGGCGGATGCCGTCGACCAGCGATTCGCGGCAGCCATAGAGATTGTCGAACTTCGACTTGGTGACGCTGTCGTTGACGTTGATCGCCGGGAACAGACAGCGTGCCCGCTTTCTCCATGTCGTAGAGCCGGTGCACGCCGGTGGTGGTTTCTTCCGAGACCCCCTTGATGTTCTTGGCGATCTCGGCGAACCAGCCCTTCGGCTTTTCCTTCAGCATCCGCTTGATCAGCGCGAAGAAGACTTCTTCCTCTTCGCTGTTGTGCTGATCGAGGAACACGCGTGTCGCCGTGCTCGGCGCGCACGCCCTGATGCACGAACATGGTGGCGTCGCCGCCGTCATCGAGGATCATGTTGGGCGTGCCGCCGCCATGCCAGTCGAACAGTTTTGCGGTGTAGTCCCAGTATTCGGTCGAGGCTCTCGCCCTTCACCGCAAACACGGGAATGCCGGCCGCGGCGATCGCGGCCGCGGCATGGTCCTGCGTCGAATAGATGTTGCAGGAGACCCAGCGGATGTCGGCGCCAAGCGCCGCCAGCGTCTCGATCAAGACCGCGGTCTGGATCGTCATATGCAGCGAGCCCGCGATGCGCGCGCCCTTCAGCGGCTGCTTGGGGCCGTATTCCTCGCGCGTCGCCATCAGGCCGGGCATCTCGGTCTCGGCGAGCGAGATTTCCTTGCGGCCGAATTCGGCGAGCGAGATGTCCTTGACGATGTAATCGGTGAAGGCGGGCTTCTTGGCGGTGGCGGTCATGTGAGAAATTTCCTGTTCCTGAAGCATGTCATTCCGGGGCGCGAGTGAAACTCGCGAACCCGGAATCTAGATGTTCGAGATTCCGGGTCTGCGCCTGGCGGCGCATCCCGGAATGACGACGTGCAATCACACCGCGCGCTTCAGCGTTTCGGCGAGGTCGGTTTTTTCCCACGAGAACCCGCCTTCATTGTCCGGCGTGCGGCCGAAATGGCCGTAGGACGAGGTCCGCGCGTAGATCGGCCGGTTGAGATCGAGATGCTTGCGGATGCCGCGCGGCGTCAGATCCATCGCCTCGGCTACCGCCTTCTCGAGCTTGTCCTCGGGCACCTTGCCGGTGCCGTGGGTGTTGATATAGATCGACAGCGGCCGCGCCACGCCGATCGCGTAGGCGAGCTGCAGCGTGCAGCGGTCGGCGAGACCCGCGGCGACGATGTTCTTGGCGAGATAGCGCGCGGCATAGGCGGCGGAGCGGTCGACCTTGGTCGGGTCCTTGCCGGAGAACGCGCCGCCGCCATGCGGGGCCGCGCCGCCATAGGTGTCGACGATGATCTTGCGGCCGGTCAGACCGGTATCGCCGTCGGGACCGCCGATGTAGAATTTTCCGGTCGGATTGATGTGCCAGATGGTCTTGCCGTTGATCCAGTCCTTGGGCAGCGCCTCCCGCACATAGGGCTCGACGCGCTCGCGCACCTGGTCCGAGGTCATGTCCTCGACCAGATGCTGATGCGAGACCACGATCTCGCGCACGCCGACCGGCTTGCCGTTCTCGTATTGCACGGTGACCTGGCTCTTGGAGTCCGGGCCCAGCACCTTCTCCCTGCCGGAGTGGCGGGCTTCCGAGATCAGCCGCAGGATCTTGTGGGCGTAGAAGATCGGCGCCGGCATCAGATCCGGGGTCTCGTTGCAGGCATAGCCGAACATGATGCCCTGATCGCCCGCGCCCTCTTCCTTGTTGGTGCCCGGCTGCAGCGCATCGACGCCCTGCGCGATGTCGGCGGATTGCGGATGCAGCAGAATTTCGATGTCGCAGGTATTCCAGTGGAAGCCTTCCTGCTCGTAGCCGATGTCCTTGATCGCCTCGCGCACCACGCCTTCGATCTGCTCATTGGTGACCGATTTGGGTCCGCGGGTTTCGCCGGCGATCACCACCTTGTTGGTGGTGGCAAGCGTCTCGCAAGCGGCGCGGATCGCCCAGGGATCGATGCCGGCCTTCGGACCCTCACGGTAAAACAGATCGACGATCTCGTCGGAAATCCGGTCGCAGACCTTGTCCGGATGGCCTTCGGAAACCGACTCTGAGGTGAACAGATAAGACGCGCGCATCAACCAACCCCTTTTCCGCCAGACCTCGGCGGCTCTTTTCGTGATGTGTCCTGAAATGTCAGTCGCGACGGCGCGAGATGACGTAGGATTCGTCGTAGAACCAGAGCCCGTTATGCTTGCGCAGAACCTCCCTGGTGGCATCGAGGGTACGGCCGCTTTGAGTCATTTCCGCCAACCGGTCGTCTTCGATCTGGGCGACATACACCGCCGCGTTCCATGCTGCAAAGGCCGTTGAGCTTCCGATCGATCCGGTGACCTCATTCGGCAGCGCCTCCATATCATAGCGAAAGATCGAGCGGTTATCGGCATAGGCATTAAAGTTCAGGTCGCGCCCGGCCGAGCCCAGCTCATATTTCACCGCGCGCAATAGCTCATGACGGCTCACCGAGAAAGGATTTTCTCCGGGCCAGACCGCCTGGATGATCTCGAGGCCGGGATCCTGCCCGTGGGAGTGAATTCCAATCAAACGGCCGCCGGGGCGCAGCGCCCGCGCCAGCGGCGCAATGATGCGTTTGGCGCGGAAATTGACCGAGGATTTGGCCCGGTAGGGCTGCGAGGCGATGATCAGGTCGAAATTGGCCTCGGAGCGGCCGGCGCGCGGGATGATCGAATCAAGCAGAAACCGGTGGTCTTCCCGGTACAGCACGATGGCGACCGGCCGCTCATAGACCGGCATGCCCGAGCGCGGGCTGACATTGGCGCGCCAGTTCTGCTCCAGAAACGGCCCCAGTTCGGCGATCTGGGCCTCGAATTCGCCCGAGGAGGCCCCGCGGAGCGCCACCTCGTGCCAGATCATGCTCGCGGCCGCTGCCGGCGAGGCCGGCGCCAGCCAGGGCGCTTCGGCGTAATACATATTGGTGAGCACAAAGACCGTCGCCGGGTGCTCGAACAGCCGGTCCGGCACCTTGTCCAGCGTCAGCCGGACATCCTCGAGGCTGAGTTCCTTGCCGGCGATATAGAACGGCATATGGGGAAAACGGCCGTGCATCGAGCGCATAACCCGCGCCAGCACGGTTCCGTCGCCCACGCCGGCGTCGAACACCCGCAGCGCAGGCGGCCGGGGATGGATGCTGCCGAGCTCCAGCGCCACCCGCTCCGCCGTCACCCGCTTTTCGCTGCAGGTGTGGACGAACAGCAGGTATTTCTGGCGATTCTCGAAAAACCGGAAATTGCCGCGGGGATCGCGCTTCTCGGGCGGGACCTCGAGCCCGCGCGGCGGCGGCACCCCGCCCGGCGTCGAGGCCGCGATATAGGCCTGGATGCGGTCGAGGGTGTCGATGGTGATTCGCTTGCCCTCGCGCAGCCGGTGCACCAGCTTGCCGTCGTTCACGGCGCGGCGGCCGAAGGTCGATTCCGCCATGTCGGCCTGGCGACAGAATTCGGAAATCTGGCTCAGGATCTGGTCGTTTTTCATAAAGCTGGTTGTTGGGCCAATTTGGTGGGCAGCGGCGGATGGTGCGCCTGTCCTACCATCATCTGCCCAACAGGGAAATGCGGGCTTGGACCGCTCGTGGCCCCCGTCATCGCGAGGAGCCAACGGGTCGCGCAATGCGCGCCCGATGACAGCTCCGCGACGAAGCGATCCATTCTTTCTTAGCGTGGAGAGATGGATGCCGCTTCGCTCGCAATGACGGCGAAGCTGGCCTACTTCCCCCACACCTCGTTCGCGACATCGACGGCGAGCTTCAGCTTGGCCCACTGCTCGTCCTCGGTGAGGATGTTGCCTTCTTCGGTCGAGGCGAAGCCGCATTGCGGCGATAGCGCGAGCTGATCCAGCGACACGAATTTGCTCGCCTCTTCCAGCCGCCGCTTGATGTCGTCTTTCTTCTCGAGCTCACCGATCTTCGAGGTGATGACGCCGACCACCACGATCTTGTTGCCCTTTGGCAAATACCGCAGCGGCTCGAAGCCGCCGGCGCGCTCGGAATCATATTCGAGGAAATAGCCGTCGTAATTGGTGCCGGCCAGCATGGTCTCCGCCACCGGCTCGTAGCCGCCGGACGAAATCCAGGTGGAGCGGAAATTGCCGCGGCAGACATGGGTGGTGATCGTCATGTCGGCCGGCCGCTCGGCGATCGCGTAGTTGATGACGCGGGCGTAGATCTCCTGCAGGCCATCGGGATTGTCGCCGCGCTCGCGCGCCTTCTTCAATTCGTCCTGCGAGCAGAGATAGGCCCAGACCGTGTCGTCGAACTGCAGATAGCGGCAGCCGGCGTCGTAGAACGCCTTGACCGCCTTGCGATAGGTCTTCGCCGAGATCCTCGAAGAACACCGTCGAGATCGGGATAAACCTGCTTCGAGATCGACTTGCGGCCGCCGCGGAAATGCAGCACCGCCGGCGACGGGATCGTCATCTTCGGCATCACATGCGCGATCTCGCACTGCTTTTTCAGGAACTTGAAATGCTCGAGCATCGGATGATCGTCGGGGAAATCGAGCTTGCCGATCACGCGCACCGCGTCATGCCGGGTCTGGACGCCCGCGAACTGGATGCCCTCGTCGGGGTGAAACAGTTCGCAGCCCGGTGAGCTTCGCCAGAAAATCAAAATGCCACCAGGAGCGGCGGAATTCGCCGTCGGTCGCGAGCTTCAGGCCGATCGACGCCTGCTTGTGCACGACCTTTTCGATCTCCATGTCCTCGACCTTGCGCAGATCGTCGGCCGAGATCTCGCCCTTCTCCAGCTTGGCGCGCGCCTCCTTGATGCGTGGCGGCCGCAACAGGCTGCCGACCTCGTCGGCGCGGAAAGGGGCTTTTGTTCGTTGCATGTCTCACTCCCGAAGACATCTAGAGCGTTTCCAGGCGAAGATAGACATCCGTTCGCGTTAAGAAAACGCGCTCAAGAAAACTAGCGTGGCGCGGCGCCCGCGACGCCCAGGAAGCGTTCGAGTACCGCGGGATCGGCCTTCAAGGCGGCACTCGCCGCGTCATGGACGATCGCGCCGCGCTCCAATATCACAACGCGGTCGGCCAGCCCCAGAATCTTTTGCGCATTCTGCTCGACGATGATGGAACAGGTGCCGCCGGCGCGGGTGATGGTGCCGAGCGCTCTCAGCAGTTCCTCGACGATGATCGGGGCCAGCCCCTCGGTCGGCTCGTCCAGCAGCAGCACTTTCGGGTTGAGCGTCAGCGCGCGGCCGATCGCCAGCATCTGCTGCTCGCCGCCGGAGAGCTGGTTGCCGAAATTGTTGCGGCGCTCTTTCAGCCGCGGAAACATCTCGTAGACCTTTGCCACGGTCCACGGCGCCGGGCTGCGCCACCGCGGTCATGTTTTCTTCCACCGTCAGCGAGCGGAAGATATTGCGCTCCTGCGGCACCCAGCCGATGCCCGCCCGCGCCCGCTGGTCCGGCCGCATCGCGGTGATATCGAGCCCGCCAAGGCTGACGGTTCCGCCGAAGCGGCGGGTGATCCCGACAATCGAATTGATCAGCGTGGTCTTGCCGGTGCCGTTGCGGCCCAACAGCGCCAGCACCTGGCTTTCCGCAAGCCGCAGCGACATGCCGGGCAATACCACCGCTTCGCCATAGCCGGCGCGCAGACCCTCGATGCACAGGAGATCAGGCATCGGCGGCCTCGCCGAGATAGACCGCCTTGACCCGGGCATCGCGCGCCACCTCGTCGGGCGGGCCTTCGACCAGCAGCGCGCCGTTGACCAGCACCGAAATGCGGTCGGCGAATGAAAACACCAGATCCATGTCGTGCTCGATCAGGAGCACGGTGACGTCGCGCGGCAAGGCTGCGACGGCGGCGAGGATGTCGTGGCGCTCGCTTTCGGGCACGCCGGCGGCGGGTTCGTCGAGCAGCAGCACGCGCGGCTTGGCGGCAATGGCGACCGCGATCTCCAGCAGGCGCTGCTTGCCGTAGGGCAAGGTCGCGGTCAGCTCGTTCATGACGTCGAGCAGATGGAAGCGCGCCAGATTTTCCGCGATCTCGGCGTTGACGTCGTCGCGCGTGCCCATCACGCGCCACCAGTCGCCGCCGCGGCCGAGCCGTTCCGACACCGCAAGCCCGATGGTCTCGAGCGGCGTCAGATCGGCGTAGAGCTGATTGATCTGGAAGGTGCGCGACAGCCCGCGCAGCACCCGCCTATGCACCGGCAAATCCGTGATGTCGTTACCCTCGAGCAGAATGCGCCCGGCATTGGGCTTGAGCACGCCGGTCAACAGATTGATGACGGTGGTCTTGCCGGCGCCGTTCGGGCCGATCAGCGCGTGGCGGGCGCCTGCTTCGAGCTTGAGCGAAAGATCGCGGGTGACGTTGAGCCCGCCGAACTGCTTTTGCAGCCCTTTGGTTTCCAGCGCGATACTCATGGCGCGTCGCTCTCGGGGACGGCAACGATGGCCTTGCGCCCGCCGAGCTGCCGGATGATCAGGTTCGGCGCCCACAGCGCCCAGCGATGCATGCGCGCCCGGCCGACCAGCACGATCACGACCAGCACGAGGCCGATCCAGAACTGCCAGTATTGCGGCGTGATGGTCGAAAACACTTCCTGCAGCATCCTGAACACCACGGCGCCGATCAGTCCGCCGTAGAGATAGCCGGTGCCGCCGATCACCAGCACCAGCATCAGGTCGGCGGAGCGCTCGAACGAGAACACGTCGAGCGAGGCCAGCGCCGTGGTCTGGGTGAACAGCGCGCCGGCGATTCCGGCATAGAACGCGGCCAGCGTGTAGATCGCGATCAGGCGCCGGTTGACGGGGATGCCGATCGCGGCGGCGCGCAGCGGATTGTTTCTGATGGCGCGCAGCGACAGGCCGAACGGCGAGTGCACGATCCGCCGCGCCAGCAGGAACAGCAGGAACAGCACGGCAAGGCAGTAGAAGAAGCCGACCTTGCCGAACATGTCGAACGCGAACAGGCCCAGGATCGGCTGCATCTCGATGCCCTGCAGCCCGTCGGTGCCGCCGGTGATGTTGGAAAAACGCTCCGCCAGCGCCTCCAGCAGCAACGCGATCCCGAGCGTCACCATCAGGCGGGTCAGGTCGACGCCCCTGATCACCAGGAAACTGGTGAGAAAGCCGACCGCCGTGGCGACGAGGCCGGCAACGACCAGCGCAATCACGGGCTCGGTGACGATGCCGTGCAAGGCGAGCAGCCCGGCGGAATAGGCGCCGACGCCGAAGAATGCGGCGTGGCCGAGCGAGACGATACCGGCGTAGCCGAGGATCAGATCGAGCGACAGCGCGAACAACGCCAGCCGCACGATATCGGTCATGATCAGATAGCGGGAGGGAAACAGGAACGCGCAAGAAAGCGCGAGAATCCAGAACGCGATCTCGCTCCAGTGCCAGCGCGCGTGCTGCCTGGCGTGATGTCCGACATCGGCTTGCGCGGTCATGGCAGGCTCAACGGGCGGCGGTGCGGCCGAACAGGCCGTTCGGACGCCAGATCAGGATCACGATCATGATGGTGTAGATGACGAACGGCCCCAGCTTCGGCACGTAGTATTTGCCGGCGACGTCGCCGATGCCGAGCAGCAGCGACGCCAGAAACGGCCCGGTGATGCTGGAGGAGCCGCCGACGGTCACCACGATCAGGAAGTAGATCATGAACTTCAGCGGAAAATACGGATCGAGCCCCAAAATCTCCGCGCTCAGCGCGCCGCCCAGACCGGCAAGGCCGCAGCCGAACGCGAAGGTGAATGCGAACACCTGCGGCACGTTGATGCCGAGCCCGCTGGCCGCGCGCGGATCGTCCACCGCCGCCCGCAGCCGGCTGCCGAACCGCGTGCGCGCCAGCACCAGCTGCAGCGCCGCGGTCAGCAGGCCGCAGATCACGATGATCATCAGCCGGTAGCGGCCGATGCCGACGCCGAAGAAATCGATTTGACCTTCGAGCGCGGCCGGAAGCTTGATGAAGATCCGCGACGATCCCATGATGTAGTCGACCGCCGCCACCGACATGAAGACGAGGCCGACGCTGAACAGCACCTGATCGAGATGGCTGCGGTTATAGAGGTGACGATAGAGCGCGCGCTCCAGCACCGCGCCGATCAGCGCGCTTGCGACAAACGCCAGCGGCAGGCTGCGAAGAACGGCCAGCCGGATTGATTGACCAGCACCGCGCAGACATAGCCGCCCGCCATCGCAAACGCGCCATGGGCGAGATTGACAAAGTTCATCAGCCCGAGCGTGACCGCCAGGCCGCAGGCCAGCACGAACAGCAGCATGCCATAGGCGACGCCGTCGAACAGGATGGTGAACAGCGTGGTCATGGAGTGGGCTTCCGGAAGACCTTTGAATTCGTCATTCCGGGGCAGCGCGCAGCGCTGAACCCGGAATCTTGTGCAACAATATCGAGATCCCGGGTTCGCGCTGACGCGCGCCCCGGGATGACCTTCGGTCACTTCTTCGTCTTGCCGGCGTCCTTGACGGCCTCGAAGGTCGCGAATTCGACGTTGTAGAGTTCGCCGTCGACCTTCTCGACCTTGCGGATGTAGATGTTCTGCACGATGTCGCGGGTTTCCGGATCGATCGAGATCGGGCCGCGCGGGCTTTCCCACTTCATCCCCTTCATGGCTTCGACCAGCGCATCGCCGTCGGTCTTGCCGCCGGTCTTCTTCAGCGCCTCGTAGATCAGGTGAATGCCGTCATAGCCGCTCACCGCCATGAAGCCCGGGCGGTTGCCGAAGGCCTTCTTGTAGGCGGCGACGAACTCCTTGTTCATCGCCGACGGATGGGCCGCGGAATACAGATGCGCGGTGACGGCGCCGAGCGCCGCGTCGCCCATGCCGTTCAGGAGATCGTCGTCCATGACGTCGCCGGGGCCGATCACCTTGATGCCTGATTTGTCGAGCCCGCGCTCGGCATATTGCTTCATGAAGTTGCCGCCCTGCCCCGCCGGCACGAACACGAACATGGCGTCGGGCTTGGCATCCTTCATCCGCTGCAGGAACGGCGCGAAGTCGGGATTGGCCAGGGGCACCTTGACCTCTTCGACGATCTCGCCGCCGCCGGCGGTAAAATTCTGCTTGAAGAAATTCAGCGCGTCGTTACCGGGCGCGTAGTCCGACGTCAGCGTCGCGACCTTCTTGATGCCGTTCTTGGCGGCCCAGTCGCCGATGATGGTGGAGGACTGCGCCAGCGTGAAGCTGGTGCGCACGATATAGGGCGAACGCTCGGTGATGATCGAGGTGCCCGCCGCCATCACGATTTCCGGCACCTTCGCCTGGGTCGCCAGCGGCGCCGCCGCCAGCGCGGCGGGGGTAACGCCGAATCCGGCGATGAAATTGACCTTGTCGTTGACGATCAGTTCCTGCGCGAGGCGCTTGGTGTTGTCGGGAACCGCGGCGTCGTCCTTGAGGATGATCTCGATCTTCTTGCCGGCGACGGTGTCGCCCTTCTGCTGCATGTAGAGCTTGACCGCGTTGTCGATCTGCTTGCCGGTCGACGCCTGCCCGCCGGTCATCGGCAGGATCAGGCCGATCTTCACGGTTTCCTGCGCCTGCGCCGGCGCCAAAGCCAGTGTCGAGCCAACCGCGCCCGCAATCGCAACGCCGACCGCGCCGCGCGACAACATCTTCCTGCCAATGAACATGAACGCTCTCCCCTGATCGGTTTCGTGCCTCGAACCGAGTCCCCGGCCCTTGCCGCACCATAACCCAGATTTTTCAGCCGTGTACCGGCGCGGCATGGCGTCTTAAGCCCGCGACGATGTCAATCGCGACGATGGGCGCGATGGCTGTGAGCGGCGGGCTACAGGTCGTCGCCGATCCGCTCGCATCAAGCATGCTGAGTGATGAGGTATTTTAATACCTTATCTTCCCGGATAAGCCCAATTTCACCTTTTTAACCGGTAGCTCGCGACCGCATCGCACTCGCCATCGAATGACGCACCGTCAGCCGTGCAATCAGCTCGATCGCGACGTCTCGCAAATGCCAATCAGCATCCGCCATCTTGCCATCATCGTTGCCGTTGCGCTCCCCGCATGCGGGCTGAGCGGCTGCGGAACGCATCAACGAGAAGCTCGCGGCCGGAATGACCGATACTCTCCCGCAATGGGCCGGCGGCCTGCCGCCGGATGCGCCGCCCCGGCCCGGCACCGCGAAATATGACGAGTTCATGAAGGAGCGGGAACGGAAGCGCCTCGAGCCCGCGGCGCCGCAGGATGCAGACCGCGCAGTCGCCATCGTCAGGGCTGGACGCCGTTCACTGAGCCGCGCGAAGAACCGCGAGAACCCTCAATCCATGAACACCACGGTCTTGCGGCCGTTGAGGATCACGCGATCCTCCAGATGATAGCGTATCGCGCGCGCCAGCACGCGGCGTTCGATATCGCGGCCCTTGCGAACGAGATCGTCGGGCGTATCGCGATGGCTGATGCGCTCGACGTCCTGATCGATGATCGGGCCCTCATCGAGGGCGCTGGTGACGTAATGCGCGGTGGCGCCGATCAGCTTGACGCCGCGCTCATGCGCCTGGTGATAGGGCCGCGCGCCCTTGAAGCCCGGCAGGAACGAGTGATGGATGTTGATGCAGCGCCCCGAAAGCTTCGCCGACATCTCGTCCGACAGGATTTGCATGTAGCGCGCCAGCACCACGAGGTCGGTTTTGGTCTGCTCCACCAGATCCCAGATCGCGGTCTCCTGCTCGCGTTTGGTCTCCTTGGTCACCGGCAAATAGTGAAACGGAATCTCGCCGAAATCGAGATTGCTGTAGGTCTCGCGCGGATGATTGGAGACGATGGCGGTCGGAATCATCTCGAGTTCGCCGGTCCGCCAGCGATACAGGATATCGGCGAGGCAATGATCGGATTTCGAGACCAGCAGCATCACCCGGCGGCGGGTGGCGCGGTCGCGCATCTGCCAGTCCATGCCGAAGCGCTCCGCGATCGCGGTGAAGCCGGTTTGCAGCGCCGCCAGATTGACCGCGAGATCGGCGGCGTTGAACACCACCCGCATGAAGAAATGCCCGGTCTCGACGTCGTTGAACTGCTGGGCGTCGAGAATGTTCTGCCCGTTATGGGCGAGGAACGTCGAAACGGCCGATACGATGCCGGGGCGATCCGGACAGGATAGCGTCAACACGAATTGATGATCGGGCATGGAGCGGGCTTGGTTACAATTTGCAAGATGAGGGTGGAACGGCGATTTCCGCCCTGCTCTATCACCCGCGACGCCCTTGCGCCAATCCCGGCCCAAGCGTCATGATGAACAAACAGAAGGCAATCGGCGTTAGAGCAAGATCATGGCTGACAGACTGAACGGCTATCGCATCCTGATCCTGGAAACCCGCGAGGAAGCGCAGTTTTCCCGCCTGCTCACCGAGCAGGGCGCGGACGTCCTGCAATGTCCGATGTTCACCATCCACGACGCGCCCGATCCCACACCGATCGAGGCCTGGATCCGCCGCTTCATCGAGAGGCCATGCGACGATCTGGTGCTGATGACCGGTGAAGGCCTGCGCCGCCTGATGAAGGTCGCGCGGCGGATCGACGTCGAGCAGGATTTTGTCACGGCCCTCGGCAAGGCACGAAAATTCGCCCGCGGCCCAAAACCCGGCCGGGCGCTGCGCGAGATCGGACTGGAGCCGCAGGTGACGACGGAGAAGCCGACCTCCGAAGGCATCGCCGAGATGCTCTCGCGCGTCGATCTCAGCGGCCATCGCGTGGGCTTGCAGCTTTATCCCGACAAGGATCACAGCGTGTTGATCGGCGCCATCACGGCGCAGGGCGCCGAGGTCGATACCGTGCGCCCTATGTCTACGACGCGCAGGCCGCCGACGCCAACATCGTCACCGCGATCGACGAGATGGCGCAGGGCCGCATCGACGCGATTGCGCTGACCAATTTGGGGCAGGTCCGCCGCCTGTTCGAAGTCGCCAAGGCGCATCAGTGCGAAGCGCAGTTGCGCGACGGGCTGGCGCGCACGCCGATTGCTTCGGTCGGGCCGGTGGTTTCCGACGAACTCAAATCCCACGGCTTGCGCACCGACATCTCACCCGCCAACGACGCCTACTTCATGAAGCCGCTGATATCGGCGATGGCGGCGGCGCTCGGAAGTCGCCCGTCTGCAGAGCCAAGGCGCATCGCCACCGACGGCTCGCGAGCTCCGGCCTTAGACGCGTTGACCCGTTGCTCGCAATGACGCGGACGACCTCACTCAGCCGCCTGTTTCGATTCGCTGAGATACGCCCGATAGGCCAGCCGAATTCCATCCTCAAGCGAGGTGCGCGCGCGCCAGCCCAGTTTGGCAAGGCGGCTGACATCGAGCAATTTGCGCGGCGTGCCGTCGGGCCGCGAGGGGTCGAAGCTGATCTCGCCGCTGTATCCGACGGTCGCGGCCACCACGCGCGCGAATTCGGCGATGGTGATGTCCTCGCCGGTGCCGATGTTGACCAGCTCATCGCTGGAGTAGGTCTTCATCAGATGAATGCAGGCGTCCGCCAGATCGTCGACATAGAGGAATTCCCGCCGCGGCGTGCCGGTGCCCCAGACCACGACATTGGAGACGCCGGATAGCTTTGCCTCGTGAAACCGGCGGATCAGCGCGGCGACGACGTGGCTGTATTCGGGGTGATAATTGTCGCCGGGCCCGTACAGATTGGTCGGCATCACATTGATGAAGTCGCAGCCATACTGGCTGCGATAGGCCTCGACCATCTTGATGCCGGCGATCTTGGCGATCGCATAGGGCTCGTTGGTCGGCTCCAGCGGTCCGGTCAGCATGGAATCCTCGCGCAGCGGCTGCGGCGCGAGCTTCGGATAGATGCAGGACGAGCCGAGAAACATCAGCTTCTCGGCGCCGTTGACGTGCGCGGCGTGGATCACATTGGTCGCGATGATCAGATTGTCGTAGATGAATTCGGCGCGCAGCGTGTTGTTGGCGACGATGCCGCCGACCTTGGCCGCCGCCAGAAACACGACCTGCGGACGCTTGCTCGCGAACCAGTTGAACACCGCGGCCTGATCGCGCAAATCGACCTCGCTGCGCCCGACCGTCAGCAGTTCGACATTTTCCTGCGCGAGCCTGCGCACCAGCGCACCGCCGACCATTCCGCGATGCCCGGCAACGAAGACCGTCTTGCCTTTCAGCTCAAACGGGGTTCTTGCCATTGGCAACCTCCCGCCTGGCGATCGCAAGATCGCCCGCCACCATTTCCTTGACCAGTTGCGCGAAACTCGTCTTCGGCTTCCAGCCGAGCTTCTGGCGCGCCTTGCTGGCGTCGCCGATCAGCAGATCGACTTCGGTGGGGCGGAAATAGGTCGGATCGATGCGAACGACGGTCTTGCCGGATTTCCTGTCGACGCCGGTTTCCTCGACGCCCTTGCCGCGCCACTCGATGCTGCGGCCGACTTCCGCGAACGCCAGTTCGACGAATTCGCGCACCGAGCGGGTCTCGCCGGTCGCCAGCACGAAATCGTCGGGCGCGTCCGCCTGCAATATCCTGTGCATGCCCTCGACATAATCCCTGGCATGGCCCCAGTCGCGTTTCGCCTCGAGGTTTCCGAGATAGAGCGTGTCTTCCAGACCGGTCTCGATGCGGGCGACGCTGCGCGTGATCTTGCGCGTCACGAAGGTCTCGCCGCGGATCGGGCTTTCATGATTGAACAGGATGCCGTTGGAGGCGAACATGCCGTAGGCCTCGCGGTAGTTCACCGTGATCCAGTAGCCGTACAGCTTGGCGACGCCATAGGGCGAGCGCGGATAGAACGGCGTGGTTTCCTTCTGCGGGACTTCCTGAACCAGACCGTACAGCTCCGAGGTGGACGCCTGATAGAACCGCGTCTCCTTTTCCATGCCGAGAATCCGGATCGCTTCCAATAGCCGCAGCACGCCGATCGCGTCGGCATTGGCGGTATATTCCGGGCTTTCGAAACTGACGCCGACATGGCTCTGGGCGGCGAGGTTGTAGATCTCGGTCGGCCGGATCTGCTGCATCAGCCGGATCAGGTTGGTCGAATCCGTCATGTCGCCATAGTGCAGCAGGAACGGCACATTGCCGGCGTGCGGGTCTTCGTAGAGATGATCGATGCGCGCGGTATTGAACGAGGACGACCGCCGCTTGACGCCGTGCACCGTGTAGCCGAGGCCGAGCAGATATTCGGCGAGATAGGCGCCGTCCTGCCCGGTGACGCCGGTAAGGAGCGCAACGCGCCGTTTCGAATCCTGAACAGCCATGTTCACTCCAACAAAGCGCCGGGACTGCCCAACAGCAGTTCAACGCCGACAAACCACGACACATTGCGCTGGGCCGGCCCGTGACTCTTGGCCCCATGGGCTAAAGGCCGGGCGGCCCAAACCCCTATCATGACCTTATTACCTCAAGCAAATTGGGCCCGGGAGCCTTTTTCCGGCTTGATGGGCGGCGGGCTTGCGGCTTTCGGAGCCTTGGACCACAATCATCCCACATAGGGATCGATGGATCGCTGAAATTACAGCCGTTCCAGACGTCCGGACTTTGACAATGCCCAAGAAAAGCAAATCCCCGGGAGGAATCACATGCGTAGATTGATGATGGCTGCGGCGTTTGCGTTGCCGATGTTCGGCGGCGCGGCGCTAGCGCAGGAAACCGTCAAGATCGGCTATATCGATCCGTTGTCGGGAGGCGGCGCCAGCATCGGCGAAATCGGCCTGAAGATATTCCAGTTCCTTGCCGACGAAGTGAACGCCAAGGGCGGCATCCAGGGCAAGAAGGTCGAGATCGTTCCGCTCGACAACAAGACCAATCCGCAGGAAAGCCTGATCCAGGCGCAGAAGGCCATCGACGCCGGCGTCCGCTATCTCACCCAGGGCAACGGTTCGTCGGTTGCCGGCGCGCTGTCCGACTTCGTTACCAAATACAACGAGCGCAATCCCGGCAAGGAAGTGCTGTATTTCAACTACGCCGCCGTCGATCCGGTCCTGACCAACGCGAAGTGCAGCTTCTGGCATTTCCGCTGGGATGCGAATTCCGACATCAAGATGGAGGCGCTCACCAATTACATGAAGGGCGTTCCGACGATCAAGAAGCTTTACCTGATCAATCAGGACTATTCGTTCGGTGAATCGGTCCGCTCCGCGGCAAAGACCATGCTGAAGGCGAAGCGGCCCGACATCGAAATCGTCGGCGACGAACTGCATCCGCTGCTGAAGATCACCGATTTCGCGCCCTACATCGCCAAGATCAAGGCATCAGGCGCCGACACCGTCGTCACCGGCAACTGGGGACAGGACTTCGCGCTGCTCCTCAAGGCTGCAGCCGACACCGGGCTGAAGGTGAACTGGTACACCTATTACGCGGGAGGCGCCGGCGGCCCGACCGCGATCAAGCAGGCCAACCTGAACAATCAGGTCTTCCAGATCACCGAGGGCTTCCCGAATGTCGACAACGCCCCGTCGCAGGCATTTGAAAAGGCACTTCGGGCGCGATACTCGGATGTTCCGAGCAACTTTTATCCGCGCGCCGTGAACGAAATGCGGATGTTCGCCCTTGCAGCGGAGAAGGCAAAGTCGCTCGATCCGGTAAAGGTCGCGGCCGCGCTCGAGGGCATGGAATTCGACGTGTATCGACGGCGGAAAAGGCTTCATGCGGAAGGACGATCACCAGTTCTTCCAGCCGATGTACATCGCGTCGTTCGGCGAGCTCAAGAATAACGAACCGTTCGACGAGGAAAAGACCGGTTGGGGCTGGAAAGGCGTCGGGAAAATTGACACTCCAGAAACGGTCTTGCCGACCACCTGCAAGATGGACCGGCCCAGCTGATCGTTTCAGCGCGCGTTTCATTCGCCCCGGTGCTCTCCGGGGCGAATGCCGCTCTCACTTCGGAGACGTTGCGTCATGCTTGAACTGATCGTCATATCCACGCTCAACGGCGTCCTGTTCGGCATGCTGCTGTTCCTGATGGCGAGCGGCCTGACCATCATCTTCAGCATGCTCGGCGTGCTCAACTTCGCGCATGCCAGCTTCTACATGCTCGGCGCCTTCTTCGGATTCCAGATCAGCCGATGGTTCGGCTTCTGGCCCGCGCTCTTGATTGCGCCGCTGCTGGCCGGCGCGATCGGCGCCGGCGTCGAGCGCTTCGGCTTGCGTCGCGTGCACAAGAATGGCCACGTCGCAGAACTCTTGTTCACGTTCGGCCTCGCGTTCGTGATCGAGGAAATCGTGCAGATCATCTGGGGCAAGAGCCCGGTCGATTTCCGCATTCCGCCGGTGCTCGATTTCCCGGCGTTCACGATCTTCTCCACCAACTATCCTGCCTACAAGATGTTCATGCTGCTGGTGTCCATCGCGATCTTCGCGGGGCTGCTGATCGTCCTGAAGAAGACGCGGATCGGCCTGATCGTGCAGGCCGCGCTGACGCATCCGCACATGGTGGGCCATCTCGGCCACAATGTCGGACGCATCTTCATGGTGGTGTTCGGCGTCGGCACCGCGCTCGCCGCGGTCGCCGGCGTGATCGCCGGACCCGCGCTGGTGACGCAGGCGAACATGGCCGGCCTGCTGGGCCCGATCCTGTTCGTGGTCGTCGTGGTCGGGGGGCTGGGTTCGCTGCCGGGAGCCTTCATCGCCTCCCTTCTGATCGGCCTGTTGCAGACCTTTGCGGTCTCGATGAACGGCTCGCTGTCCGGCGCATTCGGTCCGCTCAGTCCCGACTATGCCTCGACCTGGCTCGCCGACATCTGGAGCGTGACCATCGCGCAGATCGCGCCGATCATGCCCTACGTGCTGCTGGTGCTGATCCTCATCTTCCGCCCGATGGGCCTGCTCGGGACACGCGAGACATGAGCGAACTGACCTCAAGCGCCGCGCCGCCGCTTCCGGCCGCTGCCGAAAAGCTCAAATTCTATGGGCTCTGGCTGGCGACTGCGATCGTGCTTCTGTGCTGCCCAAGATCTTCGGCTCGGGCGGTTCGCTGACGACATTCAGCCTGATCGGCATCGCCATCATCTTCGCGCTGTCCTACAACATCCTGCTCGGCCAGACCGGGATGCTGTCGTTCGGGCACGCCGTCTATTACGGCCTCGGCGGCTTCCTGGTGATTCACGCCATCAACATCATCGGCGCCAACAAGCTGCCGATCCCCTTGCCCATCGTTCCCTTGATCGGCGGATTGACCGGGCTGTTTTTCGCCGCCCTGCTCGGCTGGGTCTCGACCCAGCGCAGCGGAACGGCGTTCGCCATGATCTCGCTCGGCGTTGCCGAGCTGATCGCCTCATCCGCGCTGATCCTGCGCAGCTTTTTCGGCGGTGAAGCCGGCATCTCCGCCAACCGGACCAAGCTGCTGCGCGTCTTCGACTGGAATTTCGGCCCGCAGATCCAGATCTATTATCTGGTCGCGGCGTGGACCTTGATCGCCGTGATCGCGATGTACGCGCTGACCCGCACCCCGCTGGGGCGCATGTGCAATGCCGTGCGCGACAATCCCGAACGCGTTCAGTTCGTCGGCTACGATCCGCACGTCGTCCGCTTCCTTGCATTCTGTTTTGCCGGTTTTTTCGCGGGCATCGCGGGTGGGCTCGCGGCGATCAATTTCGAGATCGCCAACTCGGCCTATCTCGGGGCCCTGCAGTCGGCAGCCGTGCTGTACGCGACCTATATCGGCGGCATCGGATTCTTCATCGGCCCGATCGTCGGCGCGATCTTCGTCACGTTTCTGTCGCTTGGCCTCAGCGATCTGACGCCGGTGTGGCAGCTCTATTTCGGGCTGATCTTCATCGCTGTCGTGGTATTCGCGCCGGGCGGAATCACCGGGCTGTTGATGATGCATCGCCCGCTGTTGAAGGCCGGCACCCTGGCTAGCGTGCTGCCGAGCTACCTGATCGCCTTGGTGCCGACGCTGGCGATGATCGCAGGCCTCGTCCTGGCGATTGAAACCATCGTGCATTTCACCGTCAATCCCGGTGACGATTCCCACATCAAGGCGTTCGGCGTCAGCTTCGATGCGGCGAGCCCGTACATTTGGGCGATGGCGGCGATTCTCCTGATCGGCGGATTCCTGGTTGCGCGAAAGACCTGGACCTGGGTCGGGCACGCCTGGGACCACGCCACCAGCACGGCGCGCGAAAAAGGAATTGCCGCATGAGCGCCGCGATCGAACTGCGCGGGGTTGAAAAGAGTTTTGGCAATGTCGCCATCATCCGCAATATCAATCTGAGCGTCGCCCAGGGCGAACGCCACGCGCTGATCGGGCCGAACGGCGCCGGCAAATCGACGACCTTCAATTTGATCAGCGGATATATGGCGCCAAGCTCGGGCAGCGTGCTGCTCCGCGGCCAGGTCATCTCCGGCCTGCCGCCCTATCAGATCAACCGCCGCGGCCTGTCGCGCAGCTTTCAGGTCACCAACGTCTTCGCCAATATGAGCGTTTGGGAAAACCTGCGCTGCGCGGTGCTGTGGGCCACCGGCCATCGCTACGCATTCTGGAAAAATATCGACAATCTGCCGGAGGTGCGCGATCGCACCGCGCAAATTCTGGCCGATATCAACCTGACGGCACGGCGCGACGTGCCCGCGGGCCTCCTGACCTACGCCGAGCAGCGCGCGCTGGAGATCGGCATTACCGTCGCCGGCGGCGCCGACGTCATCCTGCTGGACGAGCCTACCGCCGGCATGAGTCACCACGAGACCGAGCGCGCGGTCGCGTTGATCCGCCGCCTGACCGAAGGCCGCACGCTGATGATCGTTGAGCACGACATGAGCGTGGTGTTTGGACTGGCCGACCGGATTTCGGTGCTGGTGTACGGCCAGATCATCGCCTCCGGAACGCCGCAAGAAATTCGCGGCAATCCGAAGGTCAAGGAAGCCTACCTCGGCGAGGAGGCGGCGTGATGCTGGAAGTCCAGGATTTACACGCCTACTACGGCAAGAGCCATATCCTGCAGGGCGTCGATATGCATATCGACGCCGGCGAGGTCGTGAGCCTGTTGGGACGCAATGGCGTCGGGCGCTCCACGACGGTCAAGGCCATCATGGGCGAGGTGCCGCCGCAGGGCTCGATCAAATTCAAGGGCAGCGACATCGCAGGGTTACCGAGCTACCGGATCGCGCATCTGGGGCTGGGCTACGTTCCGGAGCATCGCGATATTTTCCCTAGCCTGACGGTACGGCAAAACCTGATGCTTGGCATCAAGGATACCAGGCGTTTGGGCAAGTGGCGGCTCGAGGATATGCTGAAGATGTTTCCCAACCTCGCAGCGAGGGCGGACACGCCAGCCGGCGTGCTGTCGGGTGGCGAGAAGCAGATGTTGACGGTGTGCCGCACGCTTATGGGTGACCCTGAGCTGATCATGATTGATGAGCCGACTGAAGGATTGGCGCCCATCATCGTTCAGCAGGTCGGCGATCTGATCGCCGAGATCGCCCGGCGCGGCGTCGCGATCCTGCTGGTGGAGCAGAAACTCTCGATCGCAATGCGGATATCGCATCGTGTCTACGTGATGGGCCACGGCTGCATCGTGTTCGAGGGTACGCCTGCCGAACTCAGGGACAACGAGGCCGTACGCAAGGAATGGCTGGAAGTTTGACGGCTTGCGCGGCACCCCGGCGCAGAATATGCAAAAATAGCTTTTGCCAAGGCCCAAACGATGGGGACCAGCCCCCCATAGTTGAATATGGTGACGGGCTCCGCGGGGCTAGTTTCGGCTTGCCGACCGGTCGCCGCCCAAAAAAACAGAGCGTGCAAAACGCCATCGGTTAGGCTGCGCATGTTCCGGCTGAAAAATGCGGAATATGCGGCAACGGAGGGAATGGGTGGAACACGCTTTGGAAGTGCGCGGGGTGTCACTGCGCTTTGGCGGCGTACGTGCGCTGACCGATGTCAGTTTTGGCGTAAACGACGGCGAACTGTTCTCGATCATCGGCCCCAACGGCGCCGGCAAAACCTCGATCGTCAACTGCATCTCGGGCCGCTACCGGCCGACCGAAGGCCAATTGTTCTATCGCGGCCGCGACATCACCGCGCTCAATCCCAACGCAAGGCCCCGGCTCGGCATCGGCCGCACCTTCCAGAATCTGGCGCTGTTTCACCATATGAGCGTGCTCGACAACATCATGGTCGGGCGCCATCACCTGTTGAGGAACAATTTCATCACGGGATCTCTGTACTGGTTGACCGGCGCGCGGCGCGAAGAACTCGAGCATCGCCGCAAGGTGGAGGAGATCATCGATTTCCTCGACCTGCAGCCGGTGCGCAAGGCCACCGCCGGCACGCTGCCCTACGGTTTGCGCAAGCGCGTCGAACTCGCGCGTGCCATGGCGCTGGAACCGCGACTGATCCTGCTCGACGAACCGATGGCCGGCATGAATTTCGAGGAAAAGGAGGACATGGCGCGCTACATCGTCGATCTCAACGAAGAGTTCGGCATGACGGTGATGATGATCGAGCACGACATGGGCGTGGTGATGGATATTTCCCACCGCGTCATGGTGCTGGATTTCGGTCGCAAGATCGCGGAAGGCGATCCGGCCGCGGTGCTCGCCGATCCCCACGTCAAGCGCGCCTATCTGGGCGAAGAGGACGAGGTTCTGGTCGATCCGGACGAAACGCCGGCGCCCGCGGAGACCGCGGCATGATGGATTACGCCGACCGCGTTGCGCAAGCCGATACATTTCCCAAATTGTTGCGTCTCAACGCCCGGGAACATGGCGGCGAGATCGCGCTGCGCGAAAAGGATTTCGGGCTCTGGCGCCCGTTCACCTGGAACGACTATCAGAACCGGGTGCGCGACTTCGCGCTCGGCCTGATCGAACTCGGCATCGAGCACGGCGACGTCATCGGCATCATCGGTGACAACCGGCCGGACTGGGTGTCGGCCGAAATCGCCACCCACGCCATCGGCGCCATGTCACTCGGCCTCTATCGCGACGTGCTCGATGAGGAAGCCGCCTATCTCCTGAGTTACGGCGAGGCCAGACTGGTATTCGCCGAGGACGAAGAGCAGGTCGACAAGCTGCTGACGCTGGCCGAGCGCGTGCCGCATCTCAAGCACATCGTCTATTCCGATCCGCGCGGCATGCGGAAATATGACGACCCCCGCCTGATGGAGGCCGCCAAGCTTGCCAGCCTGGGCCGCGAGCGCGCCGCACGCGAGCCCGGTTTCTACGATAGCCTGGTGGACGCCACCACTGGCGAGGACGTCGCGATCCTCTGCACCACCTCCGGCACCACGGCCCATCCGAAACTGGCGATGTTGGCTGCAGGGCGGGTGCTGCGGCATTGCGCGACCTATCTCGCCTTTGATCCCAAGGGTCCGGACGACGAATACGTTTCGGTGCTGCCGCTGCCCTGGATCATGGAACAGGTCTACGTGCTCGGCAAAGGCCTGCTGTGCCGAATGAAGATCAACTTCGTCGAACAGCCCGACACCATGATGAATGATTTCCGCGAGATCGCGCCGACCTTCGTGCTGTTCGCGCCGCGGGTCTGGGAATCCATCGCCGCCGACGTGCGCGCCGGCGTGATGGACTCCTCCCCGCTCAAGCAGCGCCTCTATGAAGTCGGCATGAGGACGGGACTGGCGGCGCTGGCGCAAGGCAAGCGCTCGGCCATCGCTGACGTGTTGCTGTTTCGCGCCCTTCGCGACCGGCTCGGCTTTACCCGGCTGCGCTCGGCGGCGACCGGAGGTGCTGCGCTCGGTCCCGACACCTTCAAGTTCTTCCAGGCCATGGGCGTGCCGCTGCGCACGCTGTACGGCCAGACCGAATTGTTAGGCGCCTACACCCTGCATCCCTTTGGCCAGGTCCACCCCGACACCACAGGCGTGGCGATGGCCGACAACATCGAAATCCGCATCGAGAATCCGGATATCCATGGCGTCGGCGAGATCGTGGTGCGCCATCCCAACATGTTCCTCGGCTACTACAAGAATCCGGAAGCCTCCGCCGCCGATATGAAGGATGGCTGGATGCATTCGGGCGATGCCGGCTACTTCGACGACAACAGGCAGCTGGTGGTGATCGACCGGATCAAGGACCTGGCGGAAACCGCGCGCGGCGAGCGCTTCTCGCCGCAATATATCGAGAACAAGCTGAAGTTCTCGCCCTACATCGCCGAGACGGTGGTGCTGGGCGCCGGCCGCGATGCGCTGGCGGCGATGATCTGCATTCGCTTCTCGATCATCTCGAAATGGGCGGAGAAAAACCGGATCGCGTTCACCACCTATACCGACCTTGCCTCGCGGCCCGAGGTTTACGCGCTGTTGCGCAAGGAGGTCGAAACCGTCAATACGACGCTGCCGCCGGCGCAGCGCGTTTCCCGCTTCCTGTTGCTTTACAAGGAACTCGACGCCGATGACGGCGAGCTCACTCGCACCCGGAAAGTCCGGCGCAGCGTCATCAACGAGAAATACGCCGATATCATCGATGCGATCTACGGCGGCAAGCGCGACATTCCCGTCGATACCGTGATCCGTTTCCAGGACGGCACTACCCAGCGCATCCGCACCACGCTCAAGGTCGTCGATCTCGGACGCGAAGCGCCGCTCGCAGAGGCCGCGGAATGATTCGCAATCATTTCCCACAACCGTCATGGCCGGACCTGTCCCGGCCACCCACGTCTTTTTTGCAGCAACCGCGCAAGACGTGGATGCCCGGGACAAGCATGACGAATTTTAGATCGGGCGCGTCTCCATGAACACCCAGTTCCTGATTCAGCTTCTGGTCAATGGCCTCGTGGTCGGCACGCTGTATGGCGTGGTCGCGATGTCGTTCGTGCTGATTTACAAGGCAACCCAGGTGGTAAACTTCGCGCAGGGCGAGTTGCTGCTGATCGGCGCCTGGGTGTGCTGGGCGCTGCTCGCCAGATATGAGGTGCCGTTCTGGATCGGCATGCCGCTGACGCTCGTCTTCATGTTCGTATTCGGCATCGCGATCCAGATCGTGATCCTGCGGCCGATGATCGGCGAGCCGATCATTTCGGTGATCATGGTGACCATCGGGCTGTCGACGGTGTTCCAGGCCTCGCTGAAATGGATTTTTGGTGTCAATCCGCAACCGTTCCCGCGCGTGTTCACCAGCCAGTCCGTGAACCTGTTGGGCCTGCAAATCCAGACCGTCTATGTGATGAGCCTCGTCGTGTCGGTCGCCATGATGGTCGGCATGGCGTGGTTTTTCCGGGTTTCGAAATATGGCCTCGCCATGCGCGCCACCGCGTTCAACCAGCAGGTGGCACAGTCGCTCGGCGTTTCCGTCAAAACCGTGTTCGCGATGGCGTGGGCGATCTCGGCGACGGTTTCGGCGGTGGCCGGCGTGGTGGTGGCCGTCGTCAACGGCGTGTCGTCGGGCCTGTCGGCCTATGGCATCAAGGTGTTTCCGGCGGCGATCCTGGGCGGGCTCGATTCGATCGGCGGCGCGGTGCTCGGCGGCATCATCATTGGGCTACTGGAAAACATCGCGCAATATGTCGACAGCCAGTATCTGCACTGGGGCAATCTCTACGAAATCGCGCCGTTCTACGTGCTGATCATTATCCTGATGATCAAGCCCTACGGCCTGTTCGGCACCAAAGACATCGAGCGGGTGTAACAAATGGCGAGCCCCTCTCTGATTCCGGCCGGCGACTTCCGCACCTCCTACGCGGCCGACACCACGATCTTTCCGACCACGACCAGCCGCAACGCGGCGATTGTCGGCATCATCCTGATCTGCTTCGCGCCGCAGCTGCTCACCGAATACTGGCTGAGCATCCTGATCCAGATCGGTATTTTTGCGATCGCCGCCCTCGGCCTGAACATTCTGGTCGGCTTCACCGGGCAGATTTCGATCGGCCACGCCGCGTTCTTTTTGCTCGGCGCGTTCACCTCGGCCTACATCTCGAATCAACTCGCCGATCCCGGTGTTCTTCGCCATTCCGCTGGCGGGCGTTGTCACCGCCCTGGTCGGGCTGATCTTCGGCGTGCCGGCGGCGCGGCTCAAGGGGCTCTATCTCGTCATCGCCACGCTCGCGGCGCAATACATCCTGCTCGATTTCTTCTCGCGCGCCGAATGGTTCTCCGGCGGCTCGGTGCCGGCAAGCGCCAATCCGTTCTCGATCTTCGGCTATACCTTCCGCGGCGACCGACAATATTTTTACGTGGTGCTGGCCTATCTCGTGGTCAGCTTTCTCCTCGTCACCAACCTGATGCGCACGCGCGACGGCCGGGCGCTGGTGGCAATCCGCGATCACTATCTTTCGGCGGAGATCATGGGCATCAACTTGACAAAATACCGCACGCTGTCGTTCGGGCTCGCGGCGTTCTTCGCCGGTATCGCCGGCGCGCTCTATGCGCATTATCAGCTGGTGGTTTCGAACGAGGGGTTCGGGATCGAACGCTCGATCCTCTTTCTCGCCATGATCATCATCGGCGGCACCGGTTCGATCATGGGCACGCTGATGGGCACCGCGTTCGTGGTGCTGCTGCCGGAATCGATGGAGTGGATCAGCACGAGTCTGAAAGGCGGCGCCATCGACAAGGCGCTGTCGCTCAATACCAACATCTCCTTCCTGCGCGAGATCGCGATCGGGCTGATCATCATCGCGTTTCTGATGTTCGAGCCGGACGGCCTCGCGCATCGCTGGCGGCAGATCAAGACCTACTGGAAACTCTACCCGTTTTCGCATTGAGGTTGGAACGGGACCGACTAGAATAGGCCTCAACAGAACAACCGGAGGAAATCCAAATGACCATGAAATCCCTACTCAGTGCCGTTTCGCTGGGGCTGCTGCTCGGCGGCGCTGCGACGGCGGCGCAGGCACAAATTCCGATCGGCCATCTCGCGGATTATTCCGGCGCCACCTCGGACGTCGGAACGCCGTATGGACAAGCCGTCGCCGACACTTTCGCCTGGGTCAACAAGAACGGCGGCGTCGGCGGCAAGCAAGTCAATCTGGATACCAATGATTACGGCTACCAGGTGCCGCGCGCGATCGCGCTCTACAAGAAGTGGTCGGGCGCCGACAAGGTTGCGGCGATCATGGGCTGGGGTACCGGGGATACCGAGGCGCTGACCGGCTTCGTGGCGCAGGATAAGATCCCGTATTTCTCCGCGTCCTATGCCGCGGCCCTGACCGATCCGGAAGGCACGAGCGGCAAGGCCAAGCCCGCGCCCTACAATTTCTTCTATGGGCCGAGCTATTCCGATGCGATGCGGGCGATGCTGATCTGGGCAGCCGAGGACTGGAAGGCCAAGGGCAAGCCGGGAAAGCCGAAGTTCGTCCATATGGGAGCCAACCATCCCTATCCGAATGCGCCCAAGGCGGCCGGCGAGGCTCTCGCCACCGAACTGGGGTTCGAAGTGCTGCCGCCGTTGGTCTTCGCCCTGACGCCCGGAGACTACAGCGCCCAGTGCCTTAGCCTGAAGAGTTCAGGCGCCAACTACGCCTATCTCGGCAACACCGCGGCCTCCAACATTTCGGTGCTGAAGGCGTGCAAAACTGCCGGCGTCGATGTGCAGTTCCTGGGCAATGTCTGGGGCATGGATGAGAACGCCGCCAAGACTGCCGCCGACGCCGCTGACGGCGTGATCTTCCCGCTACGCACCGCGGTGGCTTGGGGTGGCAACGCGCCGGGCATGAAAACCGTGACGGAAATCTCCAAGATGTCCGATCCGACCGGCAAGGTTTACCGTCCCGTGCACTACATCGCCGGCGTTTGCAGCGCGCTGTACATGAAGGAAGCGCTCGACTGGGCCGCCAAGAACGGCGGCGCAACCGGCGAGAACGTCGCGAAGGGTTTCTACCAGATGAAGGACCGGGTACCGGCCGGCATGGAAGGCGTCTGCAATCCCTCGACCTGGACCGAGAAGGATCACCGCGGCACGCTCAAGGTCGATCTGTATCGCACGAAAATCTCCGGCGCGCCCGATGGCGATATCAACGACCTGATGGCCAAGGGCACCATCAAGCTCGAGAAGGTCAAGACCGTTGAGCTGCCGCGCAAACCGGAATGGCTTGGGTGGTAGGATTCCCAATGACGTCATGGCCGGGCTTGTCCCGGCCATCCACGTCTTTTCTTGCCGCTAGATTGTTAGGATGTGGATGCCCGGCACAAGACGGGCCACGACGAGTTCCGGCAGATGAGACAAAGCACGCATGACTGAAGCTAGCGAAGCAGCCCTCGCCGCTCCAGGCGCCGTCACCGCGCCTGCGCCGCTACTTTCCGTGCGCAATATCGAAGTGGTCTATGACGACGTCATCCTGGTGCTGCGCGGCTTGAGCCTCGAGGTGCCGCAGGGCGCCATCGTCGCGCTGTTAGGGGCCAACGGCGCGGGCAAGTCGACGACGCTGAAAGCGATTTCCGGATTGCTCAAGACCGAGGACGGCGAAGTTACGCGAGGCGAGATCGTGTTCGACGGCGAGCGCATCAATGGCATCGATCCCGACAAGATCGTCCGCCGCGGCATCTTTCAGGTGATGGAAGGCCGCCGCATCATCGCCGACATGACCTCGCTGGAAAATTTAAGGCTCGGCGCCTTCACCCGCAGCGACAACGCGGTCGACGCCGACATCGACATGGTCTTTGACTATTTCCCGCGCCTGAGAGGAGCGCACCGGATTGGCCGGTTATCTCTCCGGCGGCGAGCAGCAGATGCTGGCGATCGGCCGCGCGCTGATGGCGCGCCCGAAGATGATCCTGATGGACGAGCCGTCGATGGGATTGTCGCCGTTGTTGGTCAAGGAAGTTTTCGCGATCATCCAGAAGATCAACCGCGACCTCGGCGTCACCATTCTACTGGTGGAGCAGAACGCGCGCGCCGCGCTGTCGGTGGCGAGCCACGGCTACATCATGGAGCAAGGCAAGGTGGTGCTCGACGGCAGCGCCGACGAGTTGCGCGACAACGAGGATGTCAAGGAGTTTTACCTCGGCGGCGCCGGCGACCAGCGCAAGAGTTTCAAGAATTTGAAAAGTTTCAAGCGGCGGAAGCGATGGCTTTAGGATCGCGGCCTCTCCGTTCGTCTAACCGGGCAACGACTTTAAAGCCTTGCTGCACGACGGCGATGGCCGGGACGACCGACCATGACCGACCTAATCCGAAGGCTCGCCAATGACCGACCACTACGATGCGCTGGAGACACGCGAGCCCGCGAGCGCGAGGCCGAGCTGTTTGCGCGGCTGCCGGACGTGCTGCGCAGGGCGATGGCGGCGCCCGCCTATGCCGAGCGCCTCAACGGCATCGATCCGGCTGACTGTCACCAGCCGAGCGGCACTGGCGCGGCTCCCGGTGCTGCGTAAGTCCGAACTCCCTGCCCTGCACAAGGCCGCCCCGCCGTTCGGCGGGCTTGTCTCAGGGCCTCCCGGCTCGTTCGGGCGGCTGTTTACATCGCCCGGCCCGATCTTCGAGCCCGAGCCCATCGATGCCGATCCCTGGCGCGGCGCGCGGGCGCTGTTCGCGGCGGGCTTCCGGCCGGGCGACGTGGTGCTGAACACTTTCAGCTATCACCTGACGCCCGGCGGCTTCATCTTCGATGCCTCCGCGCGTGCGCTTGGCTGCGCGGTCATTCCGGCCGGTCCCGGCAATACCGAGGCGCAATTCGAGCTGATCGAGGCCTATCGTCCGGTCGGCTACAGCGGTACCCCCGATTTCCTCAAGATCCTGCTCGATGCCGCCGAAACCGCCGAGCGCGATGTCTCCTCGATCAAGCGCGCGCTGGTGTCGGGTGCCGCATTCCCGACGTCGCTGCAGGAAGAAATAAAATCGCGCGGCGTCGAGGCCTATCAGGCGTTCGGCACCGCCGATCTCGGCCTGGTGGCCTTCGAAACACCGGCCCGCGAAGGCATGGTGGTCAACGAGGAGCTGATCCTCGAAATCGTGCGGCCCGGCACCGGCGACCCCGTGGCCGAGGGCGACGTCGGCGAGATCGTCGTCACTTCGCTCGATCCCCATCACCCCTGGATTCGTCTCGCGCTCGGGGATCTCACGACCGTCTTGCCCGGCCGCTAGCCCGTGCGGACGCAGCAACATGCGCATCAAGGGATGGATGGGCCGCGCCGACCAGACCACCAAGGTCAAAGGCATGTTCGTGCGGCCCGAGCAGATCGCGGAAATCGGCAAGCGTCATCCCGAGCTGGGGCGGTTGCGTCTCGTCGTGACGCGGGCCGGCGAGACCGATGTGATGACGCTAAAGGCGGAATGCAGCTCACCAACCGAAACGCTTCGCAAGGAAATCGTCTCGACCCTGCGTGCGGTGACCAAGCTTCAAGGCGCCGTCGATCTGGTCGCGCCGGGAAGCCTGCCGAACGACGGCAAAGTCATATCGGACGAGCGCGGGTAGCTGTCTCACGTCCGTCGGTCACCTGAAACGACGCCGTTTTGCGCCAAAAAACGGTGGGACACGGGTGGGACAAGAGCCAATTTTCTGCGAAACAGGACTGATACAGTGCTGATACAGCGCCCTGTTCCATGGGACACCTCGACTATACTGGGACAGTTCGATCAGAGTTGATTTGCAACAATTGCAACCAAGCCGTGTAGATCGTTGCAGCGCTCTTTTATTGTATCGTTCCTGCCTCTGGTCTGCTCATATGGCGGAAATCACACTGCGTATGGCGGATATTGATCGGCCAAGGTCAATGACTATGGCGGAAATCAATTCTGGTTCGAAGGTCAGGAGGCAGCAAGGGGACATGAGGAGGACACTAGGGGGACCCTGGTAGAGTACTAGTGGGGTACTAGGAGGGAACTCAGGAGGGAACCAAGGGGAAGAACACCAGGAGGCGCGGTCGGAATGCGATCCCAGTTGAGCTCCCATGAGCCCCGCACCCGACCGACAGCAACTACTCGGTTGAAGGGCTTTCCTTTCCGCCCGGTGCCGGCAAATTCCTTGTCGCCGAGACGTCGATCAGCTTCGGTTCGAGTTGGCGGTGCATCTGCTTCATGGTCTTGAGCTGCATCAGCCGCTTGATCGTCCGGTCGATCATCACGTCCAGCCGCTCGATGCGGGCCAGCGCCGATGTCAAATTCATCGAGATCGAGGATTTTTATAAATTCATCGGCCTGTTCGTAGCGCGGCGCCGGTTCCCAGGCCAACAGGCCCTCGGCTATTTGGGGTCCCCATTTTTGGGGGTCATCACCGGTCTTGAACGGCCATTTATCGCGGATCGTGTTGCTATAGATCGGACTGAGGGAAGCGAGCACCGCCTCAACCTGCTCCTCGCTGGTGGCTTTGGCGAATTTAGGAGCGAACGAGCGAAGATTATCAACGTGGTGGCTGTACTCGTTTTCCTCGCGCACCTTGTCCAACCGCTGTTGGATTACGATCTGCTCATGGCACTCGAGGCGCCGCCTGCGCCAACGCAAATCCAAGAGTGTTCGGACCAGATACTCCTCGGTGCTGCCGGATGGGGTAAATTCCTGGTACAGGCCGTCGCGAAGGGCCTCGTAGTCTTGGTACCTTTCGCTCCAGAGCATAACCTCTGTTGCGTTTGCACCGTGTTTCAACGCGTTGCGCTTTTTGTTGCCCATGGCATCGCCCTCATCCTGGTTGCTGGCTGGAAGCGCGCCATCCGCGCTCTGAGCACAGTTAGAACCTGATGAGCTGGTGCGTCATTCGTTCGCTTATGGCGAAAATGATTTTCTTATGGCGGATATCACGTCTCTTACGGATATCGATCTATGGCGACAATCAAATGTCCTATGGCGAATATCGTATCTCCTGTGGCGAAAATCAGATTGCCTATGGCGGAAATTACATCGCGCTATGGCGAAAATTATTCTGGTATGGCGAAAGCTCTCTGGAGAGCGATCGCCATGGCGGGAGCTGAGGCTTTACGGCGACGGCTGCTTTTTTCGCTGAGGCTTTTGCTTCACTCTGCTTCAGCTCTTGCGCAATGCGCCGGCGATCATCAAGCGCAAAGCGAGCCAACCGCGCAGCCGAGAGTGGCACCACGATGCAGCTCCGTCGTCAGATATTGGTTCAACGGTTCGATTATCGCCTCGATGAACTCGAACAATTGTCCGGCTTCCCCTTGTTTGGCGCTTGCCATCGATCGAGGTGGCTACCGACTGTCGGCCGGCCCTGTCGTGGCAGCGCAGGAACACCGAAAGCAGTTCCGGAGCCAAATAGGGGGTGATAACGTCCTGGGGACGACCGGGGCGTCGGCTGGAGTTATTGGCAGAACTGCCGGTTTTGCCGCCTCGAGTGACCGCTTTCACCAACACCCCGGTGAGCTCCTCAATGAGTGCCTTTTGTTCGCGCTCACGGTACCAGTCGCCGTCGAGCGGCCCCCCATACTCTGCCTAGCAAACCGGAGAGCCGCCAGATCCTGGATTTTCGAAGGGTTAGTTCCGACTCAAATCGGCGTGCCAACTCGCCCCAGATGAAGCTTTGGCTCGGAATCTCGGATTGCATTGGACTTCCATTCTCTACCGAATCGATAGTTCAATTAGGTCACGATCGACTTAGTGATCAAAACATACTTTTAGCTTTTAGGTTGAGAATTTCGTTCCTTGTGAATAGCACGTCTAACTGCCTGGCTTTGGCTCTACCGGCAGCCCGCCCTGACTACGCCCGCTGGGTTTTTCAATGCTCGCGAGGAAACCGGAACCTCCGATGTGCGGGCCCTGGAGGGACTGCAGTGACGACGTCGTTGCGATCGAGGATCTGATGGAGGGTGAGGAGGCAAATCGGCCTGTCTTTGGCGCTGTTCGTCGATCATACATAACGAGCCGAGCAAGTGTTTGGAGGCAGTTGGAACGGGCCGAGCTGCTTCGAGTATATCAGAAATATCTCAAGCAACGCCCGCCGTCGCTCGCCAGTTTTTCTGCCACGAAATACGCTTAAGTTCCGGTTCGGCCATGCCGTTGGGCCAACGGTTTGGTTGGACCCGACGTGTGTCGTCCGGACAACGTCGCGTCGGGCCGCTCCATTGTTGACTAACTCACGCAATGCCGCCGGTTCATACCCTCAAACATGAACAAAGGAGGCTTGGGCCTCAGGCCACGGCCGCAATCTGGGGCAGGGCACCACGCCGCGGGTTCAGGAAGCCGGAAACGGTTTCCTAACGGATCGAGTGCATATTTCGGTCGCGGACCTCGTATCGCGTACCGCACCACAACATAACCCACTGCAAAACATGACCGAAGCGATCGAACTAAATCGCAAAGCCCCTTACTTGGCCGCTCACCTTGAACGCCCGGCGATTTCCGTCATCGTCCCGATTTACAATGAGCAAGAAAGTGTCGCGCCGCTTTGTGAAGCATTATTTGACGTTCTCGATGACATTGGAAGACCCTTCGAGGTGATTTGTATCAATGACGGCAGCACCGATCGGTTCGATCGATGCGCTGCAAGCAGATCGCGAAGGTAACGAAATGAGTTGCGCGTTGTAAATTTTCGCAGAAATTACGGTCAGACCGCCGCGATGATGGCTGGAATTGATTACGCTTCTGGCAGCATTATCGTGTCCATCGATGCTGACCTTCAAAATGATCCGCGAGACATTCCGGCGCTACTGGCGAAGATGGATGAAGGTTTCGATGTCGTGTGCGGATGGAGAAAGGATCGCCAGGACGCAGCGATCCGCCGCAACTTCGTCAGCCGCGTCGCCAACAGGATCATCTCGCAAATTTCCGGCGTCCGGTTGCACGATTTTGGATGCACGTTAAAGGCTTACCGCCGCGAGGTGGTCAAGGACGTCCGCCTGTACGGCGAAATGCACCGGTTCGTTCCGATATATGCATCCTGGATGGGAGCGCGAGTTTGCGAGATTCCGGTTCGCCACCATGCGCGCAAGTTCGGCAAATCGAAATATGGGCTCGAACGTATCTTGAAGGTCATGCTTGATCTGGTCGTCGTCAAATTCCTGGATCGATATTTGGTTAAACCAATTTATGTGTTCGGCGGATTCGGATTGCTGTCCCTGCTGATCTCGTTTTTGTTGACCGGCGTTAATGACTTGGTTGAAGTTTTTCGAAGGCGTTTCGATGATCCAAACCCCGCTTCCGCTTTTGGCTGCGCTGACGTTCCTCGTCGGTGTTCAGAGCATCCTTTTGGGATTGATCGCGGAGATACTGGTACGCACCTATTTCGAAGCACGAGAACGGCGTGCGTACAGCGTTCGCGACACCATCAACTTCCCAAGCGCTTGATCGATGTGCGGTATTGCAGGTTTCGTTGGACGCGGAAACGAGTTCGACCTGAAAGCGATGACTCGCGCGCTTGTTCATCGCGGGCCTGACAGTGAAGGTTATTACAGCGATCAGGATACAGCGGTTTATCTCGGCCATCGCCGTCTCGCGATCCGGGATATCGCCGGCGGCGCCCAACCCATGTGGAATGCCGCAGGCACCATCTGCGTCATCTACAATGGCGAGATATACAATCACGAAGCCCTGCGCGCCGAACTGATTTCGGCCGGCCATGTATTCGTCAGCAGCCACTCCGACACGGAGGTCCTGGTTCACGGATATGCCGAATGGGGCACGGGAATTGCTGAGCGAATAAATGGCATGTTTGCTTTTGCCGTGCTCGACGTTGAACGACAGCGTCTTTTTCTCGCCCGCGACAGGTTTGGCGAAAAGCCGCTTTATTATGCGAGGCGGCCCGACGTATTCGCGTTTGCCAGCGAGCTAGGCGCGCTGATTTGTCATCGCGATCTTCCCGCGGTGCCATCTCCTTTGGCACTACGCAAGCTGTTTGCCTATGGCTACCTTCCTGCTCCCCACGCAATGTACGAAGGTTCGGCAAAGCTTCCCGGCGGTCACTTTATGACTGTGGATCTCAAGACGTTCGAAATCAAGGATTGAAGCGTATTGGCGTTTCGTCCTTGAACCGGATGAAACTCTTGCGGCGCGGGGAGACGATGAGCTGGCGGAGGAGTTACGTCACTTGTTGCTGCAGGCTGTCGATCGCCGATTGGTCAGCGATGTGCCGGTCGGAATATTTCTGAGCGGCGGTCTTGATTCCAGTGGGGTACTGGCCGGCCGCTGCCCGATTCCGCGCTGCAAGCTCCCTCAATACATTTACGATTGGATTTACCGAGCCATCATACGATGAGTCACGAATTCGCTTTAACTGTAGCCAAACATGTAGGCTCGCATCACAACCAGCGCATTCTCGATCTGGAACAAGCGCGCAACCTCATTCCGGAAGTTCTTTCTCGACTTGATGAACCACTTGGTGATCCCTCTATTGTGCCGACCTATTTGCTATGCGCCTTCGCAAGGGAACAAGTTACCGTAGCTCTGTCGGGCGATGGCGGTGACGAACTCTTTGCAGGATACGATCCGTTCAGAGCTTTGCGGCTGGCTAATGTTTACAACCGCCTGGTGCCCAAGACGCTTCACTGTCTTTTGCGCGAGGTTGCGGCTCTTATTCCCAAATCATCCCGCAACATGAGCATGGATTTCAAGATCCGCCGAACGTTGATGGGACTTTCGCAGCCTGAGTCAGCGTGGGCGCCGGTGTGGATGGCTCCGCTGGATCCCGACAACGCGAAAGATCTGTTCGATGAACCAATGCGCGCGGAGGATGTGTACAGCGAAGCCATGGAATTGTGGGAAACAGGCCCCGCTAAAACGCGGGTTGACCGCTTGTTGCAATTTTTCACTCTTTTCTATCTGCGGGACGACATTTTGACCAAGGTCGATCGCGCCTCCATGATGTCGTCTCTTGAAACGCGCGCAATCTTTCTGGACAATGATCTGGTGGATTTTTGCCGGCGGCTACCGCACAGGTTTAAATACAGGAACGGGCAGCGAAAATTTCTGCTGAAGAAGGCGCTCGAACCCTTGCTCCCTGTATCGATTATCCGTCGTCAAAAAGAAGGGGTTTGGAATTCCATTGGCCGACTGGATGCGCCACATGCCGGACTATTCCTCTAACGCCTGTGACGGGTATACGGCTAAAATGGATCGAACAAGCATGGCAGGACCATCGCAGCAAACGTGAGGATCATCGATTGTTGTTATGGATGTGGTTAAGCTTGCAGAACATTTTACACTCCCGCGTTGCAAGGAAGGCATTAGGGCTTGGATCAGGCCACATTCGCTGCGGAAGCAAAGATCGAGTCCACGCATTGGTGGTTCGTCGAGCGGAGGCGTTTGTTTGCCGCGCTTATTCGCGAATGCGAGCTGCCTGCTGACGCCCGGGTTGTGGACATAGGCACCGGAACCGGCGCAAATCTTCGCTTGCTGAAACAGATCGGTTTCACGAACGTGACCGGAATAGATCCAAGCGAGGATGCGGCGCGTTGGTGTGCGGAAAAGGGTCTTGGCGACGTGCAATTTGGTGACGTCAGGGCGCTTCCGCTGCCCGATCAATCGGTCGATCTGGTTATTGCCACCGACGTCGTTGAACATGTCGATGACGATCAGAGGGCGGTATCGGAAATTTATCGGGTTTTGCGTCCCGGCGGAATTGTTCTGTTTACTGTCCCGGCCTTCCCCAGCCTGTGGGGCCTTCAGGACGAGGTGTCGCATCACTATCGTCGCTACCGCATGAGGCCGTTTCTCAGGATGCTTGACAAAGCCAGATTTCAGGTAACCAACAAATTTCATTTCAACTATATCTTGTTCTTGCCGATTTTCCTGGCCCGTCGGTTGATCAGAGTATTGAAAATACGCCTGGCCAGCGAGAATGAAGTCAATAGCCCGCTCCTCAATTTTCTGCTCGGGATCGTGTTCAGGCTCGACGTGACTACAGCCCCATATTTTCATCCTCCATTCGGGGTTTCGATCCTTGCGCTGGCGCGGCGTCCGTCGGAGGATGCCGATCCAAAACTCCGAAGCGTTGACAGATGAAACAAACGTTGACCAGCCGCACGATCGATGACTTCGGTGACCAGTGGACCCGTTACACGAGCAACGATGGCTACTACGGTTCATCGGATCTTCTGGCCGACGTTTTCGGTCCCTTGCTGGCTCCTGAGGTTTTGAAGGGCAAGAAGGTTCTGGAGATCGGCAGTGGAACAGGACGGATCGTTCATATGTTGCTGGCGGCAGGAGCCGCCCATGTAACGGCCGTCGAGCCTTCCCGCGCAATGAGCGTGTTGAAAGAAAACACGTTGCCGTCTGCAGACCGAATTACTTACCTGCAGTGTCGAGGCGATGAGTTGCCCGGCGACGCTCCGCAGGATTTCGTGGTTTCAATCGGGGTTCTTCATCACATTCCGGAGCCCCAGCCGGTGGTTACCGCGGCATATCGTATCCTGAAGCCCGGCGGAAAGATTGTCGTTTGGCTCTACGGGTGGGAAGGAAACGGATCATACTTGTCGGTTATCCTGCCGATGAGGACCGTTACGACCCGGCTTCCGCACCTGTTGTTGTCCCCGATTTGTCACGGCCTCAATCTACTGCTTGCTGGCTACATCGGATTGGCAAAATATTTCCCGGTCCCGCTACGCCGTTACATGACCGAGGTTCTAGGTCGATTTTCGACGAGCAAGCGCTATCTCGTCGTCTACGATCAACTCAAACCGGCATATGCAAAATACTACAGGGAATACGAAGTGAGAAAGCTGCTCGAGGATGCAGGATTTGGGGATGTAAAGCTTCACCATCGTCACGGCTATAGTTGGACCGCCATTGCATCGAAGAATCCGGACCACGTCGGACTCCTGAAATGACGGTAGAATCGGACGAGCACGGTCAAAAGGCTCATTATGAGATCATTCACGACGCCTATGAGGCTCATTATTACGATGAAGCATCAATGGCGTACCGCCATCGGTTTATTTATCGACCCTTGTTCGATGGCGTTCAATTGAACGGTTCATCCGTTGCCGACCTGGCGTGTGGCAGCGGTCACAACTCTCTCGCGCTTCGAGAATATTTTCCTTCTGTGCAAACGACCGGCTATGACATTTCGGAATCGGCTTGCCGTGATTATCGGAAGAACACTGGAAGCGCCGCCCACCAGGTCGACCTCACTCGTCCGCTGAATCCTGTCGAAACCCACGATGCCGCGATTGTAATAGGCGGTCTGCATCACTGTATCGTCGATCTTGATACGGCCTTGCGCAATATCGCCCGCATGGTGCGTCCGGGCGGGCGGTTGTTGATGATGGAGCCGAACGACGACTTCTTTCTCAGCGCCGTTCGTCGCATTTGGTATCGAAGAGATCAGTGGTTTGAAGCAGACTCCGAATCGGCACTAAAACACAATGAGATTGCAGCCCGGGCCGCGCCTTACTTTGTGCCGAAGCGGGTGATTTACCTCGGCGGACCAGCTTTCTATTTGATTCTCAACAGTCTGATCACGCGAGTGCCATTGCGGGCGAAGCCATATCTCGCTCAAGTACTGTTTCCGGTCGAGGCGTCATACAATCGGATTCCCGGGCGGGCTGCATTTGCCGTGTTTGTAGCCGAATGGCAGAGGACCAGCGAAGGAATTTGAAGGCAGTCCGGATCATACTAAGGCTCACATCCTAAAGCGCGATAAACATTCTTGGTAACAAAACTTGCCACTAAGCCGACCTGTCACGTCCAAGCCACTTACGAAACAAAAAAGCCTGATCGTTGTCGGCCTGCTGTTTGCCGCATCGGTGGCACCTGTGCTTTTGGTCGAAATTCCCGCGATGATCGACTATGTCAACCACCTCGCGCGGATGCATCTGCTTGTAGATGCCGCTGCAGGCCGGCCTAACCCGGCCTATGAAATTCATTGGCGGTTTTATCCGAATCTCGCGATGGACATCATCGTCCCGGTGTTGGCGCGGTTCGTCAGCGTCGAAACTGCCGCTCGCCTGTTCCTGCTTGCAAGCCAGACGTTGGTGGTCAGTGGCGCGATAGCGTTGGAGACCGAGGTTCGTGGGCGACATCAACTCTCGGGCTTCGCCGCACTGATCGCGCTTTACAGCCTGCCGTTTCTTTGGGGACTGATGAACTTTGGATTCGGCTGTGGCGTTGCATTATGGGCTATCGCGTTTTGGATTCACTATCGCGAAAGGCCCTGGATATTTCTGGATCGCATTTCATGCCGGCTTTGTCGTCCTGCTTGTTCGTCACTCATTTGTTTGCACTCGGAATCTACGGGCTGACGATTGGTTGCTACGAAGCCAGCCGAATTGCTGGATACCGTCAGGCGGCGCGAACCTTCGCCGTGATGGCATTTCCGGTCGTCGCGCTTTACCTCTATCTGGTTTGGTCAGGCGGTGCGATTGGGAAGCCAGTATTCGACTGGTGGTTCGGGCTGAAGTTGATGTGGCCGTTGCTGGTCATGAACGGGTACAGCCTGTCTCTTTCGATTGCACTTGCGGTTACAATTGCTGCGCTGTTGGTGTTCCTTGGATACAAGCGCGTGTTCGGGCTGACGCGACCCGCCATTTTTATCGGATCCGGGTTTCTAATCGTATACCTGCTGATGCCGACGCGTCTGTTCGACAGCGCATACGCCGAGGTTCGTCTCATTCCTGCAATAATGCTGATCCTGCCGGCGTTTTTGACGGTGAATTGGCCGTCACGCTCCGTTCAATCGGTGGCCGCACTCGTGGTTGTAAGCGTCATTCTCATCAATGCAGCGACCGTCGCGTCGGTTTGGTTCGGCTTACCGTTCCGACTACGCCGAGATTATCGAGTCGTTTCGGCTGCTTCGCCCTGGTTCAACAATTCTGATCGCGCGCAGCGATGTCGAAGCAGGTCGGTATAGATGCACCGATGTACTATGCCCCAACGCTGGCGGCTACACTATGCAACTGCATTCGTGCCATCGGTCTACACGCTATCCGGGCCCATCAGGAAAGCGAGCTTCGAAATCGCGTTTCGAAATCGAGGACTCGCTTGACTACTTGCCGACGCCGGTTTCGCAGTTGAATAGCGCCTCGGCCGGCGGAACCGCCCCGTCGCATGTCCGCGGCTGGCGCACCGATTACGATTACCTCTATATTGTCGGAGATCAGACGGCCAGCGTCCCGGACGATTTAACCAGTATGATGCGAAGCCGCCGGTTTACTCTTTATGCGATCGGCAAATCGCGATAGGGTAACGGCATTAACGAGGAACCCGTATTCGTTGCCGAATGGCTGAGGACAAGCGAAAGACTTTGAGGCAGACATCGTTGTCTGGGCCACGGGACGATCCTGGCCTTCACGCTTGATCGAGCCTGGGCAGGCCGCGGTGATTGAACTTCAGACTGTTGACAAGAAGCCAGACGCAGACCAGTGCGGCGCAGCCGCTTTGGATCCACGCCAAGCCAACAACGCCAAAGCGGCCGAACAGGGCGATCGACAGGCCGGCCTGCAGCAACGCTCCGCAAATCCAGGCCAGCACCTGAGACCAGGGAAAGCCACTCGCCGACAGGAATTGGGAAACGACAGAAGCAACCCCAAGAAAGAATACGCCGGGAAGTAATGCGAGTACGATCGCGACGGCGGGCGCATACGCCATACCGAAAATAATTTCAATGACGAGATGGGCCACGATGGAGACGACAATACAAAGCGCCGCCATCATGGAACTGAGTCGAAACAACGTCGTCTTGAATTCGTTCCACCGCATCTCGCCCTCGGCGCGCACCAGCGAGGGAAACAACAGCAAGGCTGATTGTTGCCGGCAAAATCAACAGGGCGTCGGCAATCTGGGCGGCGATCGACCAATAGCCGAGATCGGCAAAATCGCCGAACTGACGAATCACCACCACTGCCCATGCGGGCCATGAGAAAGCCGAACAGGGTCGCAATGTGAGCCCGCAACGCAAAGGCGATGCCTGCGTAGAACAAGGAATAGTCGAAGGTCCGCGGAACGCTGATCCCCCTTCGCCAGCACGATCCAGGCGAGAATGCATGCGACGATGGAAGCAGCGACTGCAGCGAACAGAAATCCGTTCAATGAGGGCGAAGGATAGGTCGCAGAGCAGAGCCATGGTGATGGAGGCAATGCTGCCGAAAATAATCAGTCCATTGAAGGTGCGTGGACGATTGAGGGCGACCGCAAGATTGGACAAGTACAGGAAGAAGCAGCAGTGATGGCGCCAGCATCAGCACCACCGCGGTGAACACGGAGTCCCGTGGTGCGACCTCCAATAGCAAAGTCGAACACCAGGACACCGGCCGCAGCGAAGTCCCGCCCAGAATCGCAATCCAGGTCGTGTTGGCCATGACTTGCGGCAAGCAGGCCGGGCGTTCGGGCGATCAGGTAGCTGTTGCTGGAGTGAATACCGAACGAGGCGAACTGCACCCCGACGGCGGCGAGCGTTATGACGTAGTAGTAGCGGCCGCGATCCGCGGGACCGAGCACGCGCGCCGTCAGAATCGCCACGCCAAACGAGCCCAGTATCGCAAGGCCGCGCGACAGCAGCATCTCGGCATAGGTATAGTTCAATGACCGCATGCAGGATCGATCTCGGCCGCGGGCTTATGGTCACTCGCAGCCTTGCCGGCAGAAGTCCCGATCTCTTCCAGACCAATCGATGTGATGGCTGGACAACTCCGTAGCTCGGAGAAATCGTGCAGGGCTCGACTCGCAAGCGTCCAGCCGTCGCCCTGCCCGGCGACGCTAAAGACGCGGCCTGCCGAATGCAGCCTGACTTCGGTTCCGCGCCGCTCCACCGAAACGCCCGGCGCCAGATGAAACGGTATCGTCACTTCGTGATGACCCTGCCCATCGATCGCATCGACGATTTCCAGAATGCCCGATTCCTTTTCGAGCCTTATTTGCCGTCAACGCCGAACTCCCAGCCGCCGGTAACCGTGATAGCCCGCCGTGCTGCACGGTCACCGAGCTCTCCTCCCCGCCGTCGAGGCACCCGGTGATCCGTTCGGTGGCCACGTACGACCGGGATCCCTCCTGGCTGCCCGCGGCCATGAACAGCGTGGTGGCGTGCCCGATGATCCCCGCGGTGAAGGTCTTCGTGAAACGCGTCGAGGCCGAACCAGTCCGCGTCGAGCCCGGTCACCTGCCGGGCTCGTAGCCATCGACCTGGAAGCGTGCGATCAAGGTCACCATTCCTCCATTAATCCCGAACGGGCCGGGTTACCAGCGCTCGACTAGGTGCTCGCGTCCGGCTGGCGGTTCGTAGGGCTCGGGCCAGAAGTCCGTGACCCGGGTGATCAGCCCGTCGGCGAACTCGAAGAACGCCATGGCGTCGTCGGTGTGATCGTCGAGACGCCACTCGAACCACACCACCCCGTGCTGCTCGTCGGCGATGACGACCTTGGGCCGCAGGTGCCAGTCGCCCGGAAACTCCCGATTGAATCGCAGGTAGCGGTCGCGTCCTCGGATCCGCTCCCGCGACTGCGGGATCTCGTAGATCACGTCCGGATGCAGCAGTGCGGCCCAGGCCTCCCAGTCGCGGGCCTCGAGGCTGGCGATGAAACGCTCGGCGATCTGCCGGTTGCCGCTCATCCCGGCAACCTATCGCACGGATCACCCGGCGTTTGACGCAACTAGTCAGTTGCTATAGATTGGCAACCGTTAGGTTGCTACTAGTCGGAGGCTGACATGGGTTTTCCCTGATCGCATTGAGCGGACCATGGAACTCGCGCACCCGCCCGCCAAGGTATGGGCGGCGTGACCACGGCGGAGGGCCTGGCCGCCTGGTTCGGCGAGGAGGCGGCCATCGACCTGCGCCCGGGCGGAGCGGCCTGGATGAGGTGGGCCAACGGGTACTCGGTCGAGATGCGGGTGGAACGGGTGGAGGAGCCGATGGTGTTCGGTTTCACCTGGCAGATCGAGGAACTGCCCGAGGAGGATCCGCGCCGCACCTACGTTGAGTTCACCCTCGAGCCCTGCCGGTGCCGGACGTACCGGCTCACGGTGGTCGAGACGGGGTTCGCCCAGCTGCCCGAGGACGCTTACCGCAAGGTCTACGACGGCCACACCGAGGGCTGGGGCAGGGAACTGGGCGAGATGGCCGGCGACCTCGATGCCAGATGAGATCGAGGCGATCGCCGAGCAGGTCTTCGCCGCCCTGGCCGACCCCAGCTGCGGCGCCATCCTCGGCCGCGCCTGGCGTCGGGAGGGCCCGCTACGGCCACCGACCTGGCCACGCGCCTGCCGATCACGCGGCAGGCGATCGCCAAGCACCTGGCCCTGCTGACCGAGGCGGGGCTGGTGACGGCCGAACCTGGCGAGCGGCGCCGGGTCCGGTACCGGCTGCGCTCCGCGCCGATGAAGGTCGCGCAGCAGTTCCTGGCCGCGCTGGCCCGCGACTGGGACAGCCCGCTGGACGCCCTGAAGGAGCACCTCGACCGAGGTGCGTAACACGACAAGAAAAGGTAGGCACCACCATGGAGATGAAGACCCCCCCGATCGTCACGGCCGAGGAGTGGCAGGCCGCGCGCGAGCGGCTGCTAGTGAAGGAGAAGGAGCTGACCCGAGCCCGGGACGCGCCGGCGGCGCAGCGCCGGCGGTATGCCGTGGCTGGCGGTGGTGACGGACTACGAGTTCGAGGTCGTTCCACCTCCAGAGGTTTTATGTTGGGGTGATCAGGCTATTGCTAAGGGACTTGATATGTGATTTTGTTTTTTTTGATACCGGCAAGCTGATCATCTGTATCCTGACAGGGCAGACGATTGGCATCCCGAATCTCGGCTGGTACGCCTTCCGGCACACCTATCGGACTCTCCTGGATGATCTAGGGACACCGATTGGAGTGCAGCAGAAGCTGATGCGTCATTCGGATGTCAGGACGACTATGAACCATTACGATTCTGCCTATGAGAAAACCAAACGCCGCGCCAACACCTTGGTGGCCGGCAAACTGCTGCCCGAAAGCATGAAAGCGGCATCAAGAACAACGATTCACTAACTGAAACGAACGGAGTAGAACAGGGGAACGAAATCCGTTCCCTCGCGATTTTGACCATTCAATGTAAGTGATTGAAAAGGTTGGTTGCGGGGGGTGGATTTGAACCACCGACCTTTGGGTTATGAGCCCAACGAGCTACCAGGCTGCTCCACCCCGCAAATCAAGATTAACAGGGCATTTACAGCCGGTCAAATCCGCTGAAACATCAGCTACACCAATAACTGCACCAAGGAACACACGCACCACCGCTTGTGACTTGGAGCACCCCTTTGAAACATCGCAGCACCCGAGTTACCCTGCGTTACATCTAATAATGATGCAAGTCAGCGCGGCCCCTCAGGCCGCCGGGAACGTCATCGGCATCGAGAACGGCTGTCTCTGTACGACTCCTGATTATGCCGGTCAGCCGGGAAGGCTGCCGCGTAGAGCCAGTGTCCTGGGCCGAGTTACATCAAGAGAACGGCGTCAGCGATTTAGAACAGACAAACTTTATTCCATTCATCAATGCCAGAGCGAGCAAAGCGACCGTGCAGTCAGCCAGGATGTAACGCTCTCACTAACTCCAGATACTGCCCCGGCGCACATCAAGAACAACTACCAGCGCCTGATACAGCAACAGTTGGACCGCAACCGCCGGAATGATCCTCACCGGCTCATATACAGGACAGCAGCCTGGGCAAGAGTCAGGAAAGCAATCTTAGCTCGGGACCCTTTGTGCCAAATTGCTGTTCTCTGTGTGAGGAAATATGGGACTGCGCTGCCCAGGCGCCGAGGTCGACCACATCATTCCGCTACGCACCGGAGGCGCTGAATACGATCCTGACAATTTGCAGGGGGCGTGTCACGCTAGCCATTCGCGGAAAACAACACTAGAAAATGCCAGCAGGACTATTCGTGCGAAAATTAACATCACGCCGGTTTGTTGAATAAGGAAAGGAGCACCTGGTCAGGTGCTCCGATCAAAGGAATCACATACTCTTGCGAGTCAGCCAGCAGGATCATGAAGCGACAGCATATTCCGAGGGTGGTGCCGAGCGCTCCAACTTATCCCTGGTACGTAGTGCGCTGCGGTGATCTCGGCGGTCTTCCTTGGCAAAGGCCTTCTCCTTGGCAGTATCGTCGGAGGCAAAGATCTGGCTCCATTTGCCGTTCTTGAAAATAATCTGATAGCCGCCTTTGAGGATCTGGAACGGCCGGGTAACCGCATCCATCTGATCCATGCGCACGGAGCCGGGTTGATGGAAAGCTTCGAAGTAGGAAGGATAAACAAAGTTACTCATGGGAATTCCATCTACTTCAAAAGTTAAAGCTTCAACTGGGTCCGCGCTCTCATAGGCGTAAACCAGCTTGCGGTCAGGACCTATGGTCATCATGTTGATAGCGGGATCAACCAGCATCTCGACGAGCTCGTGAGATGCAGAAACGCTGACTAGGTCGCCATTGTCGAGCGTTGTCTTCACAAAGACTTTGGACTGCGGTAACCCGTCAGGAGTCAGATCGTGATAGGCGAGCGCGTTAGGAGCGTCGGCATCATCGAGAAAAACAACCGCCCATGCTTTCTTGATAAAGTCGTCCGAGCGTACAAGCTTAGCGGGAGTTCCCCAGATCGGAGCGACAAACTGATCAACATAGACCTGCATGGCGGCGATCAGACTGTCAAGATCTACGTCCAAAGCCGTTTTGGCCTTGTTGAAGCAGGCGATGGTAGGTTTTTCTCCCTGATTGAATGCGCCAAAAGTAGGTTTCGTGCTCATTGGATTTTCTCCTGCCAGACCAATTATGGTCTGCGGTGCGGAAGGGATTCATGGCGGCAAGGTAGGTTTGCCGGATACAGGTTTAGCTAGTGCTGGGGAGCAACGACACTCATTCATAGCTCGAACGGCTTTGCTTTGTTTTGCGCGAGTGCCGCTGCATGGTATCAGCAGACCCGGTTTCGTTCGCTTAGTCGCTATTTCGGGGATGGGAAAATCCAGTGTGAAACGCGACCTGTACGCCGTTATACTCCCGGGCCTTTCAGCTTGTCAACGCTACAGCCTCGGCAACGGATT
>CAVUYV010000043.1:0-9736 GCA_963745785.1 uncultured Alphaproteobacteria bacterium
ACGAAAACTCGGATTCCGTGATGTGAACACGATCCGCATGGAGGCACCAGTTCTTCACATTTTCGGACTCACAAAACCTGACCTTCGCCAATTCAGCGGCGTGCTCCTTATTTGGAGCTTCGATCTCTACCGACCGTTGGCAAATTTCGGACTCGTGCCCGTTTTCGCCGAGAACCCCTTTCATAAACCGAGCGATATAGCGTGCCATGCCAGGCCTCCTGATTGAATTCCTCGGGAGCGATTTATGCCGAGCTGCCATCCAACATTATGAAAGCGCGGTTTTGGATTTTAATGCAAATCAATGGTGGCCGTTGGGGACGAAGCTGTCACGACCGGCCCGCAGCATCAGTAAGCGAAAGCCGCTCCGATGGGTTGTCGCAATCACCGTTCTCAGGCGTCCATGTTCTGCAGGCGCTGGCGGTTGCGGAGCACGATCTGACGTGCGCCGGAAAACCCAGCACGCCCTCACCGTGGAGCTGAGAAAGCGCCCTCGAAACCGTTTCCAGCGTAAGACCGAGATAGTCGCCGATATCGCGACGGCACATCGGCAGCGCCATCATGCCGGCGACGGCGAGGCGGCGATCCATCTCGAGCAGGAAAGTTCGCGACACGCTCCATGGCGCTCTTGCGGCCGAGAAGGAGCATATGATCTTCCGCCTGCCGGAGGTCGCCGGCCGTCATGGTCCAGAGCTTGCGCGCAACCTGAACGTCGATCCCGGCCGCCTGCTCGAGGCTGCGGCGTTTCACCAGGCGGACGGTGGTATCGATGATGGCCTCCGCCGCGAGCCGGTGGCTCGATACCCGAGTCGAGTCCAAAGACATCGCCCGGCAAATGAAAGGCGCCGATCTGGCGTCGTCCATCCGAAAGCAGCTTGTAGGTCCGAACGGCGCCGCGGATCACCTGATAAACATATTCCGCCGGCTCATCTTCGCCGTAGATCTCCTCGTCCTTCCGGTAGGAAAACTCGGTCGCCACGAGGCCTGCATGCCCGTAAGGGCGCAGAACTGGTCGGGCGGGATAGCAACCGGCGCAACCTTGTTGCCGGTAATGGAGGTATTGAGCGATTGGGTGAGCATGAGCCATCTCCTTGGGGCGGATGGCCAATTGCTACGCGAGCTGATCTAGATCTGGAAATTTCGCTCGATATCTTAAGGGAGTCCCTTACGTAGTTTACCGGAGGTCCCGAGGGGCTCAACGGCTAACCGCGTGAGGCTCCTCGAATCGCGCCCCGAATGTGGCTTGCGAGGCTTTCCTCGAGATGCGGCTTCAGCAGGACATGGTGTATGCCGGCCGCCGCGGCCTTTTCCAGAATATTGTCGTCAGGATAGCCTGTGATGAGAATGATCGGGGCGTCGATGTCGCGGTTCCGCAAGCGGACCGCAAGGTCGATGCCGCTCATGGCCGGCATCTTGTAGTCGATCACAAAGCAATCGACTTCACCCGTTGCGATTGCATTCAGCAAGGCCGCCCCGCTCCGAAACGTCCGGACATCGAAGCCGTCGGTTTCAAGCAGGAAGCGCTAGCGATCCGAGCACGTCCGTGTCGTCGTCGACGACGTAGACAACGGGCTGTGGTTGATCGAGGCCATCTCGAGCATCGCGCGGATTGAGGTGGAATGATGCATACACGCGCCAACAAAGCGTATTTCAGCGCGCAGGACTTGATTTGGCTCAATCCTTGAGCGCACCGGCACGCATCGCCAGGCGGACAAGCTCGGAAAGGCTGCCGGCCTGCATCTTGGTCATCACATTGGCCCGGTAAACTTCGATGGTACGAGGGCTGATGTCATACTCCTTGGCAATCAGCTTGTTGGACAGCCCCGCGATGAGGCCATCCATGACCTGGCGCTCGCGAGGGCTGAGGGTGGCTATCCGCGCGCCGATATCCAGCGAAACTGCTTCGCTTCGCGCACCGGACTCGGCCTGTTTGAGCGCCGCGTCGATCATTCCGATCAGACGATCATCCTCGAAAGGCTTTTCAAGGAAATCGACTGCCCCCAGCTTCATGGCTTCGACCGCGAGCGGGACATCGCCATGTCCGGTCATGATCACGATCGGGAACCCGCTATGGCTCGCCTTCATGCGTTTCAGCAGCTCGATGCCGTCGATCCCCGGCATGCGTACGTCGGAGACGACGCACCCGAAATCGAAGCCGGAAAGTGCGTCGAGGAAATGATGGGCGGATTCAAATAGCGTGACGTGAAAGTTTGCGGAGCCGAGCAGGAAATCGAGGGAATCCCGCATCGCCTCATCGTCGTCGATGACATACACCTTTCCCCTATGTGACATCGGTCAAACTCTCGCTTGATGCGGCGGGCAGCGTGAAGCGGAAGGTCGCGCCGCCCGACAGGATTGGTCTCGGCCCACATCCTTCCGCCATGGGCTTCGATAATCGAGCGGCTGATGGACAGTCCAACGCCCATCCCGGTCTCCTTCGTCGTAAAAAAGGTCTGGAACAGATTTGGCTTCACGTCGTCCGGGAATCCGGATCCGGTATCGGAAACCGCAATTTCGATCATGTCGTCGGCAACCAGGGCGTTCGAGGCAATCAAGTTCGCGTCGCGACGAGTTGCGCCATTGCGTCAAGCGCATTGCGAAACAGATTGACCAGAACCTGCTGAATTTGCACGCGATCGACCAGCACCAGATCGTATTCCGGGTTGAGATTGAAGCGAAGCTGAACGCCTTGCTCGCGGGCGCCGGTTAGACCGAGCGCGCCGGCTTCTTCAATCAATTTCGAAAGGCTCTCGACACGTTTCTCGGATTCCCCCCGCGCAACGAAATCACGCAGACGGCGAATGATCTGGCCGGCGCGAATGGCCTGTTCGGCGGCGCGATCCAGCGCATTTTCGAGCTTTGCTCTGTTTGGATCGGAACTGGCAGCAAGAAGGCGGCGCGAACCTTTCATATAGTTGCTGATCGCGGCGAGCGGTTGATTGAGTTCATGGGCGAGTGCGGATGCCATCTCTCCCATCGCGCTCAAACGAGAAACGTGAACGAGCTCGGATTGCAGCTCCTGGAGTCGCGCCTGGGTCTGCTGATGTTCCGTCAGATCGCGGACGAAGCCGGTGAAATAGGGTACGCCGCCGGATTGCATTTCGCCGATCGAAAGATGCATCGGGAAAGTCGTCCCGTCCTTGCGCTGACCGGTTACAATTCGGCCAATGCCGATAATATGCCGCTCGCCGGTGGATCGATAGCGGGCCAGATAACCGTCGTGGCGCGAACGATCCGGGTTTGGCATCAGGATGCTGACGTTCTGGCCGATAGCTTCCTGTTCCGAGTAGCCGAATTGCCGCTCCGCGGCACTGCTGAAGAACTGCATGATGCCGTTGCCGTCGATAACGATCATCGCATCCGGAATAGTCTCCAGGATGGAGCGAAGGTGACGCTCCCGTGTTCTCAGCGCTTCTTCGACCTGCTTCTGATCGTCGATATCGATCACGATACCGCTGAGGTGACGAGGAATACCCTGCTTATCCCTTACCACGCTGCCGCGTGCGCGAACCCAATGACGTAGTTGGGACGGTGCGTTGACTCTATACTGCATATCGAAACTGCAGCCGGTCTCGACCGATCGGCGTTACGGCCTGCTTCGTGGGCTCGCGGTCCTGCGGTTCAAGAAGCGACAGGAATAGGTCGTAGGTGAGCGGTAGTTCCTTGGGGACACCAAACAAGGTTCTGGTGGTGCTTGACCAGAGTAACCGTTGCGTCGCAAGGTCGAGATCCCAGGTTCCGATGCCGGATCCTTCGATGCCCAGCAGAAAACGCTCATCTCGATCGGGATCATCGGACTTTGACTTTAGGGTGGTGGTCACGCTCCGCCTTTGCTCCGAGCATTAATTTCGATGGCAACGCGTCCCGGAATCGCGTGCTTTGAGTGTATCGATCTACCCTAAGCTCGCGAGGCCTTGGGCAACGCCGATTATGGCCCGAATGGCGGGTAGGGCTCAAGGGATGACATGGCCCGCTAGGTCCGCCTGACAGATATCCGCCTCATTCAGCAAGGAGTCGAAATTCGTTGATCTAGCTCATCTCACTCCTTCGGTTCCGGCTCTAAAAACGCGGTTGAACCCGGATGCAGGAGCGCCCGATGACGTATGCGACAGTGATGGTTGGCCTCTCAATCGACCAGCCCAACGAGGCCCGACTGGAGATTGCCGGGCAGCTGGCGGAGCGTCTTCGGCGCCAGAGTGATAGGAATTACCGCAGCCGAATTCAGTCCGCCGCTCTATTTCACGTCAGGCGAACAGGCCCAAAAGCTGATTGATCAGGGCCGGGCAGCGATCAAAAACCGGGTGGCGGAGCTGCGAAGCGCGAATTTCGCGCGGCAATGCAAAACCGCGGCACCGAAGTGGAATGGCGCTGCGCCGAGGATTTTCCGTCCCGGTATATCGTCGAGCAAGCACGCGCCTCCGACATTATCGTCGTCGGAGAAGCCAGCCGCGGTGCCATTGCCGATCCCTTTGTGCAGGTCAATCCCAGCGATCTCGTCATGCAGGCGGGACGTCCGCTGCTGGTCGTTCCCGACGCCTGTAACTGGCTGGATTTGCGAAGCGTCCTGATCGCCTGGAAGGATACGGCCGAAGCGAGGCGGGCCGTCGCCGATGCGCTGCCGATGCTTCGCAAGGCAACGGACGTGACGGTCGCCGAAATCGTCGAGGAACAAGCCAATCGACCGGCGGCGCTGTCCCGGGTCAGGGATGTCGTGGCATGGCTGTCACGACACGGGGTAAGTGCATCCGAACAGGTGCCTGACGATTGCGGCGAAGCGGGCGGCCAACTGGAGAGGATCGCCTCGGAAGTCGGCGCCGGCGTCGTCGTCGCGGGCGCTTACGGGCATTCGCGGCTTCCGCGAATGGATCCTCGGCGGCGTAACTCGGCGGCTCATAAACCCCTCAAATCGCTGCTCACTGCTTCGCGCTGAGTTGATCTCAATCAACAAGGCTTGAGCCGAGCATGGTTGATTTGCCTTCGTCCAGAATGAGGTTCATGATTTGTATACCTTCCTCGAGCAAATCGTAGCAGATCATATGACGCGCGACGTCAAGACTGTAACGCGGGGCGTTTCGCTGCGCGAACTCGGCGATCTTTTCGAGAAAGATGATTTCAATGCCTATCCGGTCGAGGAGGGTTCGCAGATAATCGGCGTGGTCTCGAAGTTCGACCATCTTGCCTGCTTTGTCTTCACTCCGGCTCACATGATGCCGCGCTATGAGGATCTGATGAGGCGAACGGTCGCGGATGTCATGACCTCGGAGTTTATCTATGTCGGGGGAGACACGAAGCTGACCAGGGTGCTCCAGCTCATGGTCGATCATCGCCTCAGAAGCATGCCCGTGATCGATGGCGACCAACGGCTCGCCGGCATGATCTCGCGCGAAGACGTGATGCGCGCATTGCAGCGATGCGTTTAGCTAAAGCGTAGACCCCCCTCCAACACGGACGTGAGAAGAGGGCGGGGGTTTCCTCTGGTCAGGGCGAATGGACCGCCGCAGACTGTTTCGGGAGCGGCGAAATTGCTCTGCCAAATCCTCATCTTCCGGAGAGTTCAGATACATCCCCGACATGGTGTCGACCCAGCACAGATGATCGTGAACCTTTTTCACTCCGGTAACGTTCTCGGTGGCGACAATAGCGGCTTGGCGTGACCGCTCCTCGGTAACAACGCCGCTCAGGTGGACGATGCCGTCGCGTACGATGACGCTCAGGCCAAACGGGCACCAGTCGTTCTTCGCGAGTGCATCGATGACGCGATTGCGGATGTGATCATCGTCCGCGGTCGGATCGGGGATTTGGCGTGCAAGGCTTGCTACTGCCTGCAACAGGTTCGCGCGCGACACGATCCCGACCACCTGGTCTCCGCGCGCTACCGGCAGCCGCTTGACGTTATTCCTTTCCATTAGCGCCACGATCTCCTCGAGCGGCGTGTCTTCCGTGATGGTGAGCGGCTCCGGCGTCATGATCTCCCCGATCTTGCGGCCTTGCTCGTGGATGAAATCGGTTGCCGCCTGACCCGGGCCTAGAATAAATCTCAGAAATCGCCCGCGCTTGCGCTGGGTACCGATCTCGCCGCGGCGAATGAAATCGCCTTCCGAGACAATGCCGACCAGCTTCCCCGCTGCGTCCACCACCGGGAGCCCGCTGACATGCCGCTGCAACATGGTGTTGGCGGCCTCGACAATCGTGGTGTCCGGTGTGACGGTAATCACAGGCCGGGTCATGATCTGGTGGGCGCGCATGGGGAGCTCTGGAGTTGGGGGTTAGTATTAATAGGTTATCCCAACCGGCACGGTCCGATTTGACCCAAGTCAACTACGGGATTTGTCAGCTTGATGCAGCTCAGCCGCAAAGTTGATTTGGTGGCCGCTTGTACCCAATATCCGTGATTACGTGGGCATAACCTAAAACTCGCGCCGGGCTTTCCATGCATCGACGATGACAGCGGCGCCGATCGTCAACGTAACCATTAGCAGTGTTTCGATGATGCCGAAATTCAGGGCATCGCGCGCGACGAACAGAGAGGTAATCGCCGCGGCGAAAATTGAGAGAAGGCGAAGCAACCAGGCCATTGATTTCATCTGCTCCCACGCCAACCCAACCCAAGATTTATCGTCAATGCGACATCAGGGTTGGCACTGTCATTGAATTGAGCATCGTGTGGGTAACGCCGCCTAAAATGCGCTCCCGCAGGCGCGAATGGCCGTAGGCCCCCATGACGATCAGGTCCACACCAGTATCCGCTGCGATCGACAGGATTGTCGGCTGGATATCCGCATGATCGACGCTTGCGCGTTCGACATGTGCAGCAAGACCATGCCGCGCCAAATGGGCTGCCAAAGCGATTGCGGAGGCCTCCACGGGCCCCTGCGCCTCGTTAACGGTGATGATGGTGATGGTGTCCGCGCGAACCAGGAAAGAAGTTGCGTCTCGAACCGCACGTGCCGCCAGGCGGCTTCCGTCCCACGCTATGCCAATGTGCTTGGGTTTAAGGGAACCCTTATGCGCATGCGGGATGAACAGAACCGGTGTGCCAGCCTGAAAAAGGATTTCGAGCGGAATGGTATTGTCAAATGTATCGCTATCGCGCTCGGGCTGCAGCACGACCGTCAAATCATGGAACCGTGCCAAGGCGCTGACCGACTTGGCGGCTTGTAACGGGGTGCTGGTGAACGCCTGAAGGTTATAAGAGATCCCGCCGTTGCGCGCTTCGGTTTCAAACAACGCAAGTGCGGCCTGGGCTCGCTCCGCCGCGCGTTCGTGCTCGATCTCGAAGACCGCCGCCACGGCCGCGCCGCCGCTCTCGAAGGCCAGTCCTACATTGCTGGTTTCATAACCGATCGACACCGCATCGAGGTGCGCGGCGCTCGCTACCGCCAACGAGACCGCGGCGTCTACCACCGGGCGTATCGGCCGCTCGGAGGGAACATGGACGAGAAGATTTTTCAGCATGACCGGCCTCCGCCCTTTCAAAAAAATGTGTCCGCCGCTGCAGCGGTATCGTCAGTAAAGATCAAACGCGCCTACGGGCTTTGATTAAGGTCAAGTTGCCGGCGTCACGAGGCGCATAGCTATTCTGACAACTTCGCGCAGACAGCCTGCGTGGAGCTAAAGCTCAATGGTGTGGAGGAGTTGAATTCCGTGAAGCCGATATCGACCCTGTCAAAAGCTGACGCGGAAACGTTTCCCTGCCGCATCCATGCGCTCAGTCATGGCGACGACCATAGCGCCGTCATCAGTCCCGAGGGCTCCGCTGGGAATGCTCTTGAAATTCCAAAAGGCAAGCTGATCGAAACCTATCAAACCGACCGCGCTTTTCACGCAATGTTGGCGCGCCTGACCGGCGGCATATCGCCGATCGCCCTGTCGCTCGCCTATATTGACTGGGCTTGGCATCTGGCGGCGGCACCGCAGCGGCAAATGGAGATATCGGACAGTGCTTGGCGCAACGCGCGACAATTCCTAGAACACGCCGCCCACTGGTTTACGCCTGGCCACGAACCCTGGTCGCTGATCAAACCGCAGTCGCAGGACAGGCGGTTCGCCGATCCGGAATGGGAGCGTCCACCGTTCAATCAGCTCGCGCAGGCCTTTCTTCTCAGCGAGCAATGGTGGCAGGGCGCGACGACTGGCGTGCGCGGCGTCGCGCCGGCGAACGAGGCTGTCGTCGAGTTCTCTATGCGGCAGGCATTGGACATGCTGGCGCCGTCCAACTTCGCCGCAACCAATCCGGAGGTCTTGCGGAAGGCGTTCCAGAGCGGCGGCAAAAATTTCGTGTTCGGCTGGCAGAATTTTTGCAGCGATCTTATGAACGGGCTCGCCGCCGGCAAGCGACCGGTCCGCGATCCCGATTTCGTCGTCGGCGAGCAGGTCGCGACGTCCCGCGGCAAGGTCGTGTTCCGGAACGAGCTCGTCGAGCTCATCCAGTACTCCCCGACCACTGACAAGGTGCGCCCGGAGCCAATCCTGATCGTTCCGGCCTGGATCATGAAATACTACATCCTCGACCTGTCGCCGCATAATTCGCTGGTGAAGTACCTGACCGGCGAAGGCTTCACGGTGTTCATGATCTCCTGGCGCAACCCGACACCCGCCGATCGCAATATCGCCTTTGACGATTACCGTAGCCTGGGCGTCAATGCCGCGGTCGCGACGATCGGAGTGATCGTGCCGGGCCGCAAGATACATGCGCTCGGCTATTGCCTCGGCGGCACCTTACTCGCGATCGTCGCGGCGGCCATGGCGCGCGACGGTGACAACCGGCTCAAGTCGATCACTCTGCTCGCGGCGCAGACTGATTTCACCGAAGCTGGCGAGCTAACCCTCTTCATCAATGAAAGCCAGGTTACCTTTCTCGAAGACATGATGTGGGAACGCGGCGTCCTCGACACCACGCAAATGGCCGGCGCTTTCCAATTGCTGCGCTCTAACGATCTGATCTGGTCAAAGATCATCCGTGACTACCTGCTGGGCGACGCGCGCCGATCTTCGACATGATGGCGTGGGACGCGGACTCGACGCGCCTGCCGTACCGGATGCATTCCGAGTATTTGCGCCAGCTGTTCCTCGACAACGACCTGGCCGCGGGCCGTTATCACGTCGACGGCCGGCCGGTCGCTTGTCGGACATCCACGCGCCGATGTTCGTGGTCGCTACCGTTCGCGATCATGTCGCACCGTGGCGGTCGGTCTACAAGATTTACGTTTCAAGGGACGCCGACGTGACCTTCGGGCTGACGAGCGGCGGCCACAACGCGGGCATCGTGGCGCCGCCGAGCGAGGCGCGTCACTCCTACCAGGTCCGCACCAAGGTAGCCGATTGCCCTACATCGGTAGCGACGAATGGCAGATGGCGACGCCGCTGGTCCAGCGATCCTGGTGGCCGGAATGGACGGCATGGCTCGTCGCGAGATCCGGCCAGTCCTGCGACCCGCCTGCGATGGGTTGCCCGCGCGGCGATGGCCCGAACCTGCCCGATGCACCCGGCGATGATGTCCGCGGGTGAGGCTCACGAGCCGGCTCGGGATCGACGCTAACGGACGCCTGGCATCGCTGCAACGTTTGCTCGGGTGTTCCGGCGGCGTCAACCATCGTCCAATCGATCGCGCCGCGATCGTATCCCTCCTGAAATTGGGCAACGGCGGCCGTCGCGTCGGACGCATCGTTTTTCCGAACACCAACACGCCTCAACCTTGCACGTGCGTCTGCGGAATCCTGAGGAGGCCGAAGAACAAGGT
>CAVUYV010000044.1:0-20375 GCA_963745785.1 uncultured Alphaproteobacteria bacterium
GCATCGTGATCGGTGCGATGACCACCCAGCACGAGCTGCTGGCCTCCGACGAAATCGCAAAATCGCTGCCGATCCTGCACGAAACCGCACTGTTGATTGCCGATCCACAGGTGCGCTACCGCGGCACCATCGGCGGCAATGTCGCCAATGGCGATCCCGGCAATGACATGCCGGCGCTGATGCTGACCCTGGACGCAACCTATCGGCTGGAAGGAGCGTCAGGTGCGCGCGAGGTCGCGGCGCGCGAATTCTACCAGGGCGCCTATTTCACCGCGCTGGAGCCCGGCGAAATCCTGACCTCGATTTCAATTCCCGCACCCGCAGCCGGTCACGGCTACGCCTACGAGAAATTGAAGCGCAAGGTCGGCGACTACGCCACCGCCGCAGCAGCGGTTGTGCTGACGATGGCGAGCGGCAAGGTCGCGGCTTGCGCGATCGGCCTCACTAATCTGCACGAAACACCGCTGCTCGCAACCGACGCGGCCAAAGCCGTGATCGGAACCAGCCTCGATGCGGCAACGCTGAAAAAGGCCGCAGCCGCGGCGGAGGCGATCATGTCGCCGGCCGCGGATGCGCGTGGGCCGGTGGAATACCGCAAGCATGTCGGCGGCATCATGGTGATGCGGGCGCTGACCCGCGCCGCAGCTCGCGCTGGTTAAAGGAGAAACGAAAATGGCAAAGACCCATGTGACCATGAAGGTGAACGGCGCCGAGGTCGAGGGCCTTGTCGAGCCGCGCACACTGCTGGTGCATTTCCTGCGCGAGAACCTTTCACTCACCGGCACCCATATCGGCTGCGAGACCACCCATTGCGGCGCCTGCACCGTCGATCTCGACGGCATGTCGGTGAAAAGCTGCACGATATTCGCGGTGCAGGCCCAGGGCTCCGAGGTCTTAACCATCGAGGGCGTCGCCAATGCCGACGGCTCGTTATCGGCATTGCAGGAAGGGTTTCGCATGATGCACGGCCTGCAATGCGGCTTCTGCACGCCCGGCATGATCGTGCGCGCGATGAGGCTGCTGAAGGAGAACCCATCGCCATCGGAGGAGGAAATCCGCATCGGCATTTCCGGCAATCTCTGCCGCTGCACCGGCTACCAGAACATCGTCAGGGCGATCCAGTACGCCGCCGACAAGATCAATGGCGTCGAATTCAAGGAGGCCGCGGAATGAACGACATGACTCCCACGCGGGAACAACGCGAAGCCAAGCTCGAAGGCATGGGCTGCAAGCGCAAGCGCGTCGAAGACATCCGCTTCACCCAGGGCAAGGGCAACTACGTCGACGACGTGAAGCTGCCGGGCATGCTGCATGGCGATTTCGTCCGTTCGCCGCATGCGCATGCGCGCGTCAAATCGATCAATGGGGAGGAGGCGCTGAAAGTGCCGGGCGTGTTGGCCGTGATCACCGCCGAGACGCTGAAAACCGTCAACCTCGCCTGGATGCCGACATTGGCCGGCGACGTGCAGATGGTGCTGGCCGACGGCAAGGTGCTGTTCCAGGGCCAGGAAGTGGCGTTCGTGGTCGCCACCGACCGCTATGCCGCCGACGACGGCATCAACAAGGTCGTGGTCGAATACGAGCCACTGCCGGCGCTGATCGACCCGTTCAAGGCGCTGGACCCGGATGCGCCGGTGCTGCGCGAGGATCTCGCCGGCAAGACCTCAGGCGCGCACGGGCCGCGCAGGCACCACAATCATATCTTCGAGTGGACGGTCGGCGACAAGGACCTGACCGACGCCGCCTTCCGCAAGGCCGAGGTCACGATCAAGGAGATGATCTCCTATCACCGCACCCATCCGTCGCCGCTGGAGACCTGCCAGTGCGTCTGCTCGTTCGACAAGATCAAGGGCGAGCTGACGATCTGGGGCACGTTTCAGGCGCCGCATGTGATCCGCACCGTGGTGGCGCTGATCGCCAAAATTCCAGAGCAGAAGATCCATGTGATCTCGCCCGATATCGGCGGCGGCTTTGGCAACAAGGTCGGCGCCTATCCCGGCTACATCTGTGCCGCGGTCGCCTCGATCGTCACCGGCAAGCCGGTGAAATGGGTCGAGGACCGCATCGAGAACCTGACCGCGACGTCGTTCGCGCGCGATTACCACATGACCGCCGAGATCGCGTCGACCAAAGACGGCAAGGTCACGGGCCTTCGCGTCCATGTGCTGGCCGATCACGGCGCGTTCGACGCCTGCGCCGATCCGTCGAAATGGCCGGCCGGCTTCTTCAACATCGTCACCGGCTCCTACGATTTCCCGGTCGCGCATCTCTCCGTCGACGGCATCTACACCAACAAGGCGCCGGGCGGCGTCGCCTATCGCTGCTCGTTCCGGGTGACGGAGGCGGCCTATTGCATCGAACGCGCGATGGACATTCTCGCCCAGAAACTCGGCATGGACCCGGCCGAGTTGCGGTTGAAGAATTTTGTCAGGCCGGAGCAGTTTCCCTATCACTCGGCGCTCGGCTGGGAATACGATTCCGGCAACTATGCCACCGCCATGAAGAAGGCGATGGAGAGCGTCAAATACGCCGAGCTTCGCAAGGAGCAGGCGGAGAAGCGCGCGGCGTTCAAGCGCGGCGAGACCCGCGAGATCATGGGCGTCGGCGTGTCGTTCTTCACCGAGATCGTCGGCGCCGGGCCGTCGAAGAACTGCGACATCCTGGGCATTGCGATGTTCGATTCCTGCGAAATCCGCCTGCATCCGACCGGCGCGGGCATCGCCCGGGTCGGCACCAAGAGCCAGGGCCAGGGCCACGAGACCACGTGGGCCCAGATCATCGCTACCGAGATCGGCATTCCCGCCGACGACATCATGGTCGAGGAGGGCAATACCGATACCGCGCCCTACGGGCTCGGCACCTACGGCTCGCGGTCGACGCCGGTGGCGGGCGCGGCGATCGCCATGGCCGCGCGCAAGATCAAGGCCAAGGCGCAGATGATCGCCGCCTACAAGCTCGAGGTCCACGAGGACGACCTCGAATGGGATATCGACGGCTTCCGCGTCAAGGGACTGCCGGAGAAAACCATGTCGATGAAGGACATCTGCTGGGCGGCCTATAATTCGGTGCCGCCGGGCATGGAGCCGGGGCTGGAGGCGGTGAGCTATTACGATCCGCCCAACATGACTTATCCGTTCGGCGCCTATATCTGCGTCATGAACATCGATGTCGATACCGGGGTCTACAAGATCAGGCGCTTCTATGCGCTCGACGATTGCGGCACCCGCATCAACCCGATGATCATCGAGGGCCAGGTGCATGGCGGGCTGACCGAAGCCTTTGCGATCGCCATGGGCCAGGAGATCCGCTACGACCCCGAGGGCAATGTCGTCACCGGTTCGTTCATGGATTTCTTCATGCCGACCGCGGTCGAGACGCCGCATTGGGAGACCGACTTCACCGTGACGCCGTCGCCGCATCACCCGATCGGCGCCAAGGGCGTCGGCGAGAGCCCGAATGTCGGCGGCGTGCCGGCGTTTTCTAACGCCGTCAACGACGCCTTCTCGTTCCTGGGCTCGACCCATATCCAGATGCCGCACGACTACTGGCGCAACTGGCGGACGGCAAAGGAATTGGGAGTGTTTGCGTCGTGATAATCTTCTCCCCTCCCTCCACGCGCTCTTGCGCATGGCGGGGAGGGGTCGGGGGTGGGGGGGCCATCCGCTTGCTCGTCTGGCAGAGAGTTTGCGGAGCCGCCCCCCACCCCCCTCAGAGCGAGCTTCGCTCGCCTCGGACGCCGCTTCGCGGGGGGAGGGGAGAAGATGAAGCGGCACCGGTTCGAATGAAAAGGCAGATGCTCTGGCAATGAAAACCCGCGAGGAGATCGCGCAAGCCCTGGCGGCAAGCGGCTATATCGCCGACGGCGAGCTTGCGACTGCGATCTCGCTGATGCGATTGCTCAGGCGTCCGCTGCTGCTGGAAGGCGAGGCGGGCGTCGGCAAGACCGAGGTGGCAAAAGCGCTGGCCGCGGCGCATGCGACTGAGCTGATCCGCCTGCAGTGCTATGAGGGGCTGGATCAATCGGCCGCGCTCTATGAGTGGAACTACCAGCGGCAGCTGCTCGCGATCCAGGCGCATCGCGGCGGGGATGCCGACGCCATCGAGGACCAGATCTTTTCGGAAAAATATCTGCTGGAGCGGCCGCTGCTGGCCGCGATCCGCCGCGGCACGCCGCCGGTGCTGTTGATCGATGAGATCGACCGCGCCGACGACGAGTTCGAGGCGTTCCTGCTCGAACTGTTGTCGGATTTTCAGGTGTCGATCCCGGAGCTCGGCACGATTTCGGCGACCACGATTCCGCATGTGGTGCTGACCTCGAACGGCACCCGCGAACTGTCTGACGCGCTGCGCCGCCGCTGTCTCTATCATTACGTCGATTATCCCGACGTCGATCGCGAAGCGCGCATCATCATGGCGCGGATCGATGGCGCTACAGCGTCGCTGTCGCTGCAGATCGCGCGCATGGTCGAAAGCGTCCGCAAGGAAGAACTCCGCAAGGTCCCCGGCGTCGCGGAGACGCTGGACTGGGCGGCGGCGCTGGTTGGCCTGAATGTGCGCGACCTGCACGACGCCCCCGAGACGGTTCAGGAAACCCTGATGTGCCTGCTCAAGACCCATGAGGACAAGTCGCGCATGACGCGCGAGGTGACCGAACGCTTGCTGGGGAAGGTCGCATGAGCGGCTGCGATACCAGCCCGCGATACGACGAGAGCGACGAGGTATCGCGCCTGGTCTCGATAAAGCTCGCCGCGTTTCTCCGGACGCTGCGCGACAACGGTTTTGCCGTCGGCCTGCAGGAAGGCCGGGACGCGGCGGCCTTGATGGCAGCGGGCTATATCGAAAAGCCGGCGCTGTTGCGCATCGCGCTGAAACATCTGTTTTCGGCGCGGAAATCCGATTGGGACAGGTTCGATGGGCTGTTCGACGCGTTCTGGCTCGGCAAGCGGGTAAAATCGCGATCTCTGACCATGGGCTCAGCGAAGACAGCCAATAGCCCGTCGCTGAAAAGCCTGCAGGACCAAAAGTCCGAGCCAGGCGGAAGCCGGGCCGCAACCGACCAGATTCCGTCCGCAGACGATGCGCCGGAAAAACGCGCCGGCGAAGGCCGCATGGAAGGTGCCTCGCGTGCCGACAATCTCGCCGAGGTCGATTTCCGCAACATGGCCGATCCCGAACAGATCGAGCAGGCCCACGCCGTCGCGGCGCGGCTCGCAAGGACCATGCGCACGCGGCTGACCCGCCGCGATCTGGCGCGGCGGCGCGGCTACCGGCTCGATCTGCGAAGGACGATCCACAACAATATCAGCCACGGCGGCGTGCCGATCAGTCTCGTCAAGCGGCAGCGCAAGGAAAAGCCGCTGCGCCTGGTCGTGCTGCTCGATGCGTCCGGCTCGATGAGCCTATACACCGGCGTGTTCCTGCGCTTCATCCATGGCGTGCTCGATGAGTTTCGCGAAGCCGAAGCGTTCTTGTTTCACACAAGGCTCGCCTACGTCTCCGACGCGATGAAGGAAAAGGATCCCGCGCGCGCGCTCGATCGTCTGTCGATCATGGCGCAGGGCGCGGGCGGCGGCACCAAAATCGGCAAATCCTTGCAGACCTTCAACCGCTGGCACGCCGCGCGGGTGCTGCATTCGCGCTCTTGCGTGATGATCGTGTCCGACGGCTACGAGACCGGCGACGCCAGGCTGCTCGGGCGCGAGATGGCGGCGCTGGCAAAACGCTGCCGCCGCATCGTCTGGCTCAATCCGATGATGGCGTGGCAAGGCTATGCGCCGGTTGCCGCCGGCATCTCGGCCGCTTTGCCCTATGTCGATCTCTATGCGCCCGCCAACACGCTGAAAAGCCTGACCGAGCTTGAACCCTATCTGGCTGAGCTCTGAAGGAGACGGCAATGACCCGCCATGTCGAAGTGATGGATGTGGTGGCCCGGCTCAAGGCCGCCGAGGAAACCTTTGTTCTGGCCACCGTGGTGAGAACGGTGTCGGTGACCGCGGCCAAGGCCGGCGCCAAGGCGATCATCCGCCCCGACGGCACGATCGTGGCGGGGTGGATCGGCGGCGGCTGCGCCCGCGGCGCGGTGCTGAAAGCTGCGCGCGACGCACTTGCCGACGGCGAGCCGCGCATGGTCTCGGTGCAGCCGGAGAACCTGCTCGCCGAGCTCGGCGTCAAGCCCGGCGAGAACCGCGGCGGCGTGCGCTTCGCGCAGAACATGTGCCCGAGCAAGGGCACCATGGACATCTTTGTCGAGCCGGTGCTGCCGCATCCCTCGCTGGTCATTCTCGGCGTCAGCCCGGTCGCGCTGTCGCTTGCCGCGCAGGCGCGGCAGCTCGGCTACCACGTCACGGTCGCCGCACCGGCTGGCGACCTGACCGACACGCCCGACGCGGATACGTTGATCGACGGCTATCAACTCGGAAAGTTGAACGATGCAAAACGTTTCGTCGTGGTCTCGACGCAAGGCAAAGGCGACGAAGCCGCGTTGCGGACGGCGGTCGCGACGGAGGCCGCCTATCACGCTTTCGTCGGCAGCCGCCGCAAGATGGCGGCGCTGCGCGAGAAGCTGATCGCCGAGGGCATCGACGCATCAGCCCTCGACCGCATCAAGGCGCCGGCCGGCCTCGATCTCGGCGCCATCACGCCGGAAGAGATCGCGATGTCGATTTTGGCCGAGATCACGATGGAGCGAAGGCGCGGACAGCGCGGGGCCGGGAAGTAACGGCCGTCATTGCGACGTCGCCGTCGCGTCGCAGGTAGACATTCATATGTCGAGCGGGCCCGTTGAGCCACATCCCTGCCGTGCTATTATCACGGCAGCCCTCGGAGGATGATGATGGCCGCCGCAAGCACAGCCTTGTCACCTGAGGATGCGGAACGATTCCGTTCCTTCGAACGTCAGCGCCACGACAAACTGGCAAAGACCTATCGCGATTTTTTCACGCCGGTTACTGCGCTCGCCATTAAACCTCTGCTTGATGCAATACGGCTTCAAGGCGGCGTCGATCTTCTGGATGTTGCAACCGGACCAGGCTCGCTTGCCGCCGAAGCCCACGGACTAGGTGCCAGGACCGTTGGCGTCGACCTCTTCGCCAGGGATGATCGAGCTTGCGGCAAAATCATATCCTGGCATCGACTTCCGCGTCGCAGAGGTCGAGCATTTGCCTTTTGCGGATCGCTCGTTCGATGCGGTCGTTTGCAATTTTGGCTTGGGACACTTCCCGTATCCCGAAGCATCTGTCGCTGAATGTATCCGAACTCTCAGGCGAGGCGGCCAAATCGCCTTGTCCTGGTGGGACGATCCGGGCAAGCAACGAATACAGGGCCTCTTTCGCGAAGCGATTGCCGAGATCGGAATAACCCCGCCGCCTGACGTACCTGAGGGCTATTCGATTTTCAGATTTGCCGACACCGGTGAGTTCCGTCGCTTGCTTGACGGGGCTGGCCTGACTGACATCCTGGTGCAGGACCACAAGACGACCTACCTGATACCGGATGTCGATACGTTGTGGCACGGCGGCCTGGGCAGTTTCGCGCTGACGGCATCGGCCATCGCGCACCAGGACAAGGCGACACAGGCAGCAATCCGTGGGGCATTGGAGCGAAGAGCCGTCGCCTACAAAACGCCGGCCGGATTTGAGCTACCTATCGCCTTCAAGATTGGTGCAGGTCGAAAAGCGAACTAGAAGCCGACGCTGTTGCTGTTATCGCGCAACATTGTTTTCAGCTATGCTGCCGGTCGTCGCTCGCTGCATCGGAGCAATCAACGATGACCGGACAAGACTCATCCGACTGGCTTGGCCTGTCAGGCCGCGTTTGCGTGGTGACGGGCGGCGGCGGCGGCATCGGCCGCGCCGTCACCATCAATCTCGCCCGGGCCGGCGCCCGGGTCGCCGCCATCGATCGCGACGAACGCGGCCTCGAGGCGACGCGCGCTGAGCTGCGCGAACTGGGCCGCGACCATGTCGTGACAGTTGTGATACTTCGAGCGCCGAGAGCGTTACCGCCGCATCCGAGACCATCGAGAAGGCGCTGGGATCCTGCGGCGTTCTGGTCAACACCGCGGCGGTGTTGCGGCCCGGGGGGCTCGAAGACCTCTCGCTTGCGGAATGGAATGCGGTGCTGTCCGTCAACCTGACCGGCTACTTCCTCTGCGCCCAGATTTTCGGCCGGCATATGCGCAAGCTCGGGCGCGGCAGTCTGGTTCATGTCGCCTCGATCGCCGGCAGCCACGCGCAAGCGCAGAGCGGCGCCTACAGCGTCAGCAAGGCCGGGGTGATCATGCTGTCGCGTCAGCTCGCGAGCGAATGGGGACCGCAGGGGATAAGGAGCAATGTCGTCAGCCCCGGCATGGTCATCACGCCGATGAGCCAGTCGTTTTACGATACGCCCGGTGTCACCGAACGGCGCACCGCCGTCGTCCCCGCGCGGCGGATCGGCATGCCGCAGGACATCGCCGACGCCATCCTGTTCCTGGCCAGCGACCGGTCGTCCTATGTCAACGGCGATGAGATCACGGTCGATGGCGGCTACGCCAATATGCTGATGAATCTGGTGCCGCGGCCGGGATTTGAGTGAAGGGCCGGCTAAGGCGGCGCGTTGCATTCGGGCAACACTTCGTGGAAAAGACGATGAGCTGCGGTTTGCGCCATTGCGCGGCCATATCTTGATCCGAACAATCAACCCGTCTCGTGCTTGGCTGTGCAGACATGGCTCAGGGGAGCCTTTTGGAGGCGACGGGATCATGAACCCGCGGCGGTTTACGACAGTGGCGCCGGCGTTTTGCGGATCGCTCGTTCTCGCGGGGGTGATCGTCGCCTGGCTGGCTGGCTTCGGTTCGGCCGGCACCGAGAACGCCCGCGCAGTGCCAATCGAGAACCGCGCAGCCTCTCTCGCCGCCAACGCCAAGCACGCGGATGAACCGCAGGCAATCGCAATGGGCAACGCCGCTGTCGCTAATGCCGCTGTCGCTAACTCCGTTGTCGCTAACGCCGCTGTCGCTGACGCCGCTGTCGCTAGCGCCGAAGTGGCGACGACCGCCGAACCCGCGACGGGGACGGCCACCGACACGACGGCAGCCTCGGATAAGCCGGAATCGATCGTCGTGGCCGCGTTGCCCGATCCGTCGCAGATGCTGCCCGAAACACCGCCGGTGTCGGTGACGACAGCGAACCCATCAGATCTGGTGCCAAACGACGTCAAGGACGCTGTGAGCCGCATCGAAATTCAGGACGAGTGCCTGGTAGCGGAGACCTGCATCGACCGGTTCCTGTGGGCGCTCTACGAACGGACGCCCAAGCTCGACATGATCAAGGTGCAAGAGCGGAGGAAAGTGACAGTCAAGAAGAGGGGCAAAACGAAGACTGTCACCAAAACCTTTACCAGGCTCGTCGATAACGACTTCACGTGGAAGGATCCGAAGGCGGCGGACAAAGTCGGCATGACGATGATGGACTACGTGATCGGAGGCATGGATCGGAGCTTCAAGCTGAAGCTGTTTTATACGCTTTACGCGGCGGAGCAGGCGGGGCTGTCACCTGGCATAACCAGTGCGTTCCGCGATGACTACCGTCAATCGATCGCAAGCGGCCTGAAGGCGGCGAGTGACAGGTCATACCATGGCGGGAGCTCCCGCGGCGGCTATGGCCACGGGCTTGCCGCCGATGTCGTCAGCGTCAAAGGCGCGACACGGGCGCAGCGATGGATTTCCACCGAAAGCTTCTGGAAATGGATCGATGCACGCGGCAAGGAGTTTGGAATCGGGCGACCGTATCTCGACAGGGATCCGCCGCATCTGGCGCCGATCGACGGCAAGGAATATGCTTCCCATCGCGGTGGCACGAAAGCTCACCACGCGGAACCGGATATCAAGAAGCGCAAACGGCTGGCGGTGCGGGACGATCGCGGCGTGGCGAAAACGCCCAAGAAGCGCAAGATCGCTGCGCTCCAACGCGGTTAGATTGTGTCGCAGCAACCCGCATCGACGGCGTCTGAAATTTGGCACCAAACGGACATGCCGATTGCGTTGCGCTATGTCCGCTTTCAGGGGCAAAGCGGAAAAAACATGTGCTCGCATTGAGGTCTTCAGGTTTTGACCCACATCGGACAACTCGCATTGGTCAGTGTCACTGACCTCTGCGTGGCCGCGTGGCAACAACCTTTGAGAAAGTCGCGCCGCGCCGATTTTCGCCACATCTACGGCGTTTCGCCTGACAATCGTGGTCCTCGGTTATTCGGCATGCTGGCCCTCTGCTTTGAGCGGTTCCTCTAGAAAGGTTTTCAAGATGCATCTCGCCAGCCGGTTTGCTGCTGCTGCGACAGTTGCGTTCATTTTCACAACAATGGACTCGCCGGCCGACGCGGCGTCAGGCCCGTGCGCGGAGGCGGCCGACCTCTCGGTCTTGCCCTCGCCGCTCGCGCCTTGGAAGGGAGCGCCGCTGCGCGTCATGATCGTCACCGAAAAGCCGCTCGAGGGTGTGATGTCGCTGGTCGCGCCCGATGGAAGCGTCGCGGCCAAATCGTCCGACCGGCACGGCGGTGCGCCGTACTCCTGGTTCGCCGAGGTCGCCGAGCCGGCCGCGGGCACGTGGCACGCCACCCTGGCGCTCGACCACGCGACCGCGGATTGCAGCACGATTACGCGCGATATCTCCGTGAGCGCGCGCAAGCCGGACCCCCAGCCCATTCCGTCCGGTGTCTTCTGGAAGGTGCGCAACAGCTGGAATCACGCGACGGAATCCTTGTTTTCGGCGTGGATCGAAAAACTGTTCGACGCACCCCCGGATCAGGCACTGTCCTGGAAGGCCTGGCATGAAGTCCTGCGCGACCGATCGCGCAATTTCCTGTTCAACTATCTGGGTCGCGGTGAAGACAATGTGCAGACGGGCCTTCGCCCCGACTGCGCCGATTTCGCGTACTTCCTGCGCGCCTATTTTGCCTACAAGATGGGACTACCGTTCGGCTACTCCAATTGCTCCCGTGGCACCGGCGGTAGCGCGCCCAAGTGCTACCAGTGGTTCGACATGGAGCATCCCGAGGTCACACGTCCGCCGCCGCCGCCCGAACAGGAAATTGCGTCAGCTACGATCGCCGACGCCACGCCGCCTGGGCAAACGCCTTCGATCCTGAACCTGTTCGCCCGGCCGCAGTCGGCCGGGACTCCTGCGGCTCCGCCGAAGACGCAGCCAAAGCATCCGACGACGTTTAGCGAATATCTGCGGGACGTCGGCGACGTCGTGCATACTGGCGCCGTGCGCGCCGCCGCGAGCGACGAAAACAGCGATTTCTACACTGTCTCGCTGACGCAAGAAGCGCTCCGCCCGGGCACCGTGTACGCCGACCCCTACGGCCACGTGTTGATGCTCGTGCATCGCGTGCCGGAGGTGAACGGCAAGCCTGGCGTCTTCCTCGCCGTCGATGCTGAGCCCGACGGGTCGATCACACGAAAGCGTTTCTGGCGCGGCAATTTCCTGTTCGCGCAGGATCCTGCGCTCGGCAGCCCGGGCTTCAAGCACTTTCGGCCGATCGTGCGCGACAAAAACGGTTCGTTGCGGCGGCTGGCCAATGCCGAGATCACCAACAATCCGCAGTACGCCGATTTTTCGCTCGATCAGTCACAGATGAGTGCCGAGGATTTTTACGATCACATGGATGACGTGATGTCGCCCGAGCCGCTCGATCCCGTAAAAGCGATGACGGACGCCATCGAGAGTCTGAACGAACAGGTGAAGACGCGTGTTACCTCGGTCGAAAACGGACGACAATATCAGGAAAAGCACGCCGGCGAGGTGGCTATGCCCAACGGCCCCTCGATCTTCGGGACGACGGGAGCCTGGGAGGATTACTCCACTCCGGCGCGCGATTTCCGTTTGTTGATCGCAATCGATGTCGTGCGGGGATTTCCCGATCGCGTCATTCGGCGGGCGGCGCGCTACGCGATGGCGAAGGACAAGAGCATCGGGGACGTGAAAAGCGAGTTGCAAGGGGTAGTTGCGTCCGAGCTTGCCTCGCGAAAAATATCCTACACCCGCAGCGATGGCTCGCAGTGGACGCTTTCGCTCAAGGAGGTCATCGACCGGGCAACGCACTTCGAAATGGCCTATAACCCGAACGACTGCGTCGAGGTGAGGTGGGGCGCGCCGGAAAACAGCGAGGAGGCATCCACGTGTAAGCGGCATTCACCGGAGGCGCAACGCGCGAAGATGTCGTCGGAGTACCGCACCTGGTTCCACGAGCGGCACTGGCCGACGCACACCTAAATCGCGATGGCGCGCCTCCAGGCGTCCGATGTCGTTTAATGGCACGAAACGGACATGCCGAAGTATCTTGGCGATGTCCGTTGTTGGGTGAACAGCGGAAAACATTTGCTCTCATTGAGCTTTTCCGGTTTTGATCCACAACAGCAGTAGATCGGCTTTCCGATTTACAAACGGGCAGGGTGCACGATTTGAGCCAAAAGTTTAGGCTGTAGCTGTGTTAGGGTGCCTCCAGGCAGTTGGGGCAGTGCAATGAAACGCCGCGATTTCATCGCGCTCTTGGTTAGCGCAACGCTGGCATGGCCGCTTGCCGCGCGTGCGCAGCAACCCGCAAGGCGGGTCTACCGGGTGGGGTACCTCTCGATCGGAGCCGAAGGCCAACAGCTCCACCTTATCAAAGCGTTCGAGGACGGCCTGCGGAGCCTAGGTTATCGCCTTGGCGAGAATGTCGTCATCGAATACCGCTTCGGCAACGGCCAGTTGGAACGGCTTCCAGCGCTTGCTGCAGACCTGGTCCGGCTCGGCGTGGACGTTATTGTTACCGGAAACGCTTCGGCGGTTGCAACCATGCAGGCTACTGCGACCATCCCGATTGTCGTCCCCAACAGTGCCGATCCGGTCAGTGCCGGGCTTGTCGCCAGTCTGGCGCGTCCGGGCGGAAACGTTACTGGCTTTGCCCAGGACACTGGCGGCGAGCTAAACGGCAAGCGGCTTGAGTTGCTGAAGGAAACACTCCCAAACCTCATGCGTGTGGGCATTCTTTACAATCCGGACTTTGCGCCCAACCAGAGCCGGTTGACGTCGATCAGGGAGGCTGCCCAGATGCTGGGGTTGACGCTCATCCCGGTCGAAGCACGCGGGCTGGACGCACTCGAACCAGCGTTCACGACAATGGTGAGGGAGCGCGCGCAGATGCTCGTCGTGCTGGGAGATTCTGTTCTGTTCAACTATCGCGGCCAGATTGGCGGCATGGCCCTCGGAAACCGGCTGCCGGCAATTTCTGTGGCGAGAGAGTACGCGGAGGCGGGTTTGCTTCTGACCTACGGGGTTGATTTTCGAGATATATTTCGTCGGTGCGCAGTCTTCGTCGACAAGATTTTCAAGGGCGCGAAGCCTGCCGACCTGCCTGTCGAGCAGCCGACCAAGTTCGAACTGGTGGTCAATTTGAAGACCGCAAAGGCGCTTGGCGTCATTGTGCTGCCGACACTGCTCGCCCGCGCCGACGAGGTGATCGAATAGTGCTGTTAATTGCTGCCGAGCATGAGCCCGGTTGTGGCACAACCCGGACGTACCGGCGCGGTCTGACGACGTCTGCTGTTGAGGGTAGAACGGACATGTCCTTCAAGCGAACCGACTTCCGTTAGTGGACCCGGAACGGACGTTCAGCCTGATCAATATCCGAGGCCGGTTGCGAGCAAATTCGCCCTCGCGGTTCCATCGCAAAGTGCTAGGCTTTAGGTATCGGGGGCACATGCGTCGTCGCGAGTTCATCACGCTTCTAGGCGGTGCGGCTAGTCTTCCGCTCGCCGCGCACGCGCAACAGCCGATGCCTGTGGTCGGGTACCTCGGTGGCGGTGTGGACGGCTCGGGGGGAAATCACTTTGTCGAGGCGTTCCGGTCTGGTCTGAGAGAGATGGGCTTCATCGATGGCCAGAACGTGGCGGTCGAATACCGCTGGGCCGAGAACCGTGCCCGAGCGGGTGCCGGAGCTTGTGGCCGATCTGGTTCGCCGTCGGGTGACTGTGATCTGCACGAACAACAACGTCACTACGCTAGCGGTCAAGAAGGCGACGTCCGAAATCCCGCACGTCTTCGTGATCGGTCTCGATCCGGTAAGTATGGGCCTTGTCTCAACCATCAACCGGCCGGGCGGCAATGCTACCGGCGTGTATTTCCTTACTACCTTGCTGGCGCCGAAGCGGTTGGAGCTGATGCGGACGCTGCTGCCTCAAGTCGAGGTAGTTGCCGCTCTTGTCAATCCTGACAATCCGAATGCCGAGAATCACATAAGGGACTTGCAGGCTGCGGCGCGTACATTTGGGCTGCAACTGCTCGTTCTCAAGCTCCGAGAGGTAGCGGACTTCGAACCGGCGTTTGCAACTCTCGTGCAACAGAAGATCGGTGCCGTGCTCGTCATCAGCGATTCCTTATTTGTCACTAACCGCCTTCGGCTTGTCGACTTGGCCGCACGCAACGCCATTCCCGCAATGTACCCATGGCGCGATTTCGCAGACGCCGGCGGTTTGCTGAGCTACGGCGACAGCCTGAACGATGCCCACCGCCATATCGGCCTCTATGCCGGCCGCATCCTCAAAGGCGACAAAGCCGGCGATCTGCCGGTTTGGGTGCCGACCAAGTTCGAGTTCGTGCTCAACCTCAAGACCGCCAAGACACTCGGCCTCGCAATACCCGCGAGCCTACTCGCCTTTGCCGACGAGGTGATCGAGTGAAGCGGCGCGAGTTCATCGCACTTGCTGGCGGCGCGGCGGCGACGTGGCCGCTGGCCGCGCGTGCGCAGCAACCGGCAGGACGAGTCTACCGGGTGGGGTACCTCTCGATCGGGTCCCGGGAGCAACAACTCCATTTCATTAAAGCGTTCGAAGAGGGCCTGCGGAGCCTCGGCTACCGCGTTGGCGAGAATGTCGTCATCGAGTACCGCTTCGCCGACGGCGAGATGGAACGGCTGCCCGCGCTTGCTGCAGACCTGGTCCGGCTCGGCGTGGACGTCATCGTCACCGGGTTCAATCCGAATACGGTTGCGGCCATGAAGGCGACCACGACCATCCCGATCGTCATGACCAACAGTGTCGATCCGGTCAGTGCCGGGCTTGTCGCCAGTCTGGCGCGCCCCGGCGGGAACGTCACCGGGTTCGCCGTGGATACGGGCGGCGAGATTCTGGGCAAGCGGTTTGAGTTGCTGAAGGAAACACTGCCGAACCTCTCGCGTGTGGGCATTCTGTGGAATCCGGACTTTGCGCCCAATCGGAACCGGCTGACGTCGATGACGGAGGCCGCCCGAACGCTGGGGTTGACGCTTGTCCCGGTCGAAGCACGCGGGCTGGACGCACTTGAACAAGCGTTCGCGACGATGGTGAGGGAGCGCGCGCAGGCGTTCGTCGTGCTAGGGGGATCGTGTGCTGTTCAACTATCGCGGCCAGATTGCCGACATGGCTTTGAGGAATCGGCTGCCAGCCGCTTCTACCAGAGAGAGTATGCGGAGGCGGGTTTCCTTCTGACCTACGGCGCTGATATTCCAGATCTATTTCGTCGGTCCGCCGTCTTCGTCGACAAGATTTTCAAGGGTGCGAAGCCTGCCGACCTGCCGGTCGAACAACCGACCAAGTTCGAACTGGTGATCAATCTGAAGACCGCAAAGGCGCTCGGCATCATCGTGCCACCGACACTGCTCACCCGCGCCGACGAGGTGATCGAATAGCACCGATGTCCGCTCCTGGCACGAAACGGACATGGCCCGATGTCCGACTTAGTCCGCTTCTCTAATCGGCCGTTTGGGGTCAAGCGCTTTCAGACTATCCACCACCACAGTGTCGATGTCGCTCGCGGGCTCGTGCTTCTCTTCGGAATCGGCACCAAGGCCCTTGTATGGGGCTTTTTTTGTCAAGGAGTTCGGCAGAGCGGCGAATCTTTTTTCCTTCGTCAGTTTCTTTGTTCGATCTCAAAGCCCGTTTCTTCGTCCCGACCCGCGGTTCGCTGACGTCGTCGCGCGCAGGAGCTGTCAAGGTTGGCCGTCGCGCCAACCTTGCGGCATGCTCCGAGCTTGCCAGGCCATACCTTGACAGCTTCGAGCACGATGGCACGCTTGGTGCGATCGGGATGACGATCAGAGGGGAGCCCGCTTTCGGGCGCGGATCAGTCGCGCCACAACCTTGTATTCGGTGGGTCCGAGGACCCGAACCATGATGCAGTCATGCGCATCGGCAGCGAAGCTCCGAAGCGGCGGACCCATTCTTCCATTCGGCATGAAAGCCAAGGGACGTCTCGGGATTCCGCCACCTCGAACCGTTATCGGCGTCCCCGTCACCAGTGGACGGACCGGGCCGAAACTGTTGGGTGTCCTTCAGTGACCTCCGTTCATTATGCCGGCCGCAGAACGACGCCGTCCGGCACCACGCCCTCCCGCACGAGACGCCACAGGGCGATCAGTAGCTTGCGCGCCAAGGCCACGATCATGGGCTTTCGAGTACCGCGAGCGTTCTCGGTGCGGGATCGAAACCACTTCGTCAAGGCGCTGTTCTTCTGGTGTAGAAGGAACCGCCACGCCAATTGAATCATGCCTCGTCGGACCCGGGTATTGCCCGAGCGGGCCAGCCCTTTCTCTCGGCGTTTCCGTCCGCTCTCGTCGGGTGAACCAGTGAGGCCGGCATAACGCGCTACGGCCCGTCGGTCGCGCATGTTTCGCGACAACACCTCGTGCACCAGCATGTCGGCTGTCTCGATGCCGACCCCCATGACGCGCGCTAACAGGCGCACCATGACGTGCGGTCCATCACAGGGCGCTTGTTCGATACGCTTCAGGCGTTCCTCCTCAATCTGCCGGATTTGATTATTGACGAGCCGTCGGCGCTCCATGTCGCGACGTAACTCAGCCAGCGCGTTGGGCGGGATTGGCTCGCCCTCAGGCGTGCGCAAGCCGTCAAGGCGCGTGCTGGCCCTTTTCAGCTTAGGATTGAAGCCGCGGATGCCGAGCCGAACCAACGCTGCCTTCATTCGGTTGACGATCCGACTTCGCTCTCCGATGAGGCTGTCATGCTCGCGGTTGGGCCGCTTAGCATCCTCGTCCTTCATTGTCGGGATCTCGACCATCTTGCAGTGATCACGCTCGCCGCGCAGCCAGCCAAGAAAGGAGCGTTTGAGCAACTCGGTGTCGAGCCGGTCAGTCTTGGCACGCCGATGCTCGCGAGACACCGCTACACTCGATGCGTGAATGACGTAGGCCTCGATGCCGCGCGCCTTGAGCCAGCGCGCCAACCAGAAGCCGTCACGGCCAGCCTCAAAGGCGACTGCAATGCGCTCGATCCTGCGTCCTGCTTTCTCCGCTTCCTCCCGCCATCGATGCAGCAGCTTCAGCAATGCGCTCTCGTCGACCGCGAGCTTTTTCAACGGCTGGCGCTCGATGCCAGGCACGATACCAGCAACGAGCCAGCTCGACAGGCTCATCTCAATGACCGCAATCAGCGTGCCGTCCGGCTCGAGGGCGGTGACGGATCGGCTCAGGTCGTTCAACTTCTGCATGGGGTTGCTCCATCGGTTCACATCAGCGACGATGGAATGCAATATCCTCGCCGCCGCCCCATAGCATCTTCCATCATGGGATTCGAAGACGAGGCGGAACAATCTTTTAGTCGGCCTTGCCGTCAGTCGAACGGCAGGATCAAGCGGACTCTACGAACTCACCTCATCCATCGTCCCGCGAGGGACATCCTTCCACCGCTCGGTGGATCTCGATTTTCTCCTATCGGGTTTGATCCTAAACGGTTTTCATGCTGCTGCCGCGGCTTGCTCCCGGGTCCACCGGAATTCGGTGCCGTCAACCCATATTCGGTGCATGATCACGGCTACCCGGCGTGCCAGGGCCACGATCGCCTTCTTCATCCCGCGGCGCCTGGCGATCTGCATGGCCCAGGCCTTGAGCCATGACCATTTTTTCGAACGCATCATGCTCTGAGCTGCTTCGTAGAGCATCACCCGCATCATCTCATCTCCGCAGCGCGATATTCTGCCGCTCCAATCGATCTCGCCCGATTGATACCTGGCGCATGTTAGTCCAAATACCGCCCCGACTGCCTTGGATTTACGGAAGCGGGCGGGTACGTCGACGGTGGCGCGATAGGTCAGCGCCACCACGGGGCCGACGCCGGGGGTCGTCATCAGGCGCTGGCACACCTCATCGTCTCGCACGATGGCCAGCAAGCGGCGGTGCAGGATGACGATCTGTTCGCGAAGCGAACGCCGGACAATGAGCAGCGGTTCAACTAACTCGGCAAGATCCGGGAGGCTTTCCACAAGCTCCTTGATGCGAGCCTCGAACCTCATCTTTCCGACCATTCCGACCTTGAGGCCGAAGTTGCGTAAAGTACCGCGTAGATCGTTCTCGATGGCGATGGCCTTCGACTGCAATAGCTTGCGATGGGTCAGCAGCATTCGCAGTTTCTGGCTGCGGAGCGTCTTCACATGCACCGGGCGGTAAAGCCCCGCCCGCATCATTTGCGCGATGCCGCGCGCGTCATTGCGGTCCGTCTTGTTGATCTGCGCCTTCAGCACCGCCTGCATGTGCCGCGTCTCGACACAGACCACTGGCAAGCCTGCTTCCGCAAGCCCACTGAAAAGCCATTGCGATAGCGGCCCAGCTTCCAGTCCGATCCGCTTGAAGCGGTAGGCGGGGTTCCCCAGAACCTTCAGCAGGGCTTGAGGCTCGCTCGCCACCTTCACTTCCTTCATGATTCTGCCAGTGTCATCCACAATGCAAATGCTGGTCTCCTTGACCGATACGTCCAATCCAGCAAAATGGTCCATGCTGCGCTTCTCCTTCTGATGCTTGAGGCCGTAGCCACGGACCTCGTTTCACCATCAGCCTGAAGCGCAGCACCCAACAATCTTCAGCTATCCACAAGCTGGGCCGGCCGATTACCCCATCTTTCGGGGGTAAAGCGGACGTCATCTGCTCGGAGCGAGTATTTCCGGTTTTGACCCCGCAACGGACACGACTAGATAGCGGTGCCGTTCCCACTGCTTGGCTTTTTTGGTGAGGCGCGTCTCCCAGCCAAGCACTCAGGCCCAGTCGAAAAGTGGCTCTGGCCGGGCGTTTGCCTTATGAATGCGGAGACCGTAAAGCGGTGGAAGCCGGCTCTCAGCATCTGAACCAAAGGCTACCCTCCAGCAGAACCATAAAAGAGACGGAGGAATTCAATGAACAGGAAATTGCTCGTTCTTATGGCCTTGGTCGGCAGCTTTTTTCTGCGTTGCCAACTTTTTGCATATCGCCGACGGGCGGATCGCGCTAACCGAGGCGGCGCACCAAGAAAAGCTTGCCGGCGTGAGAAAGGGTCTCGACATCAAGTTCGTAACAGAGCGCAGCCCCTATATGAGGTCTGAACGCTAAGGGCTCGGCTGGAGACAGGGGCGCGCCGCGAAAAAAGGTTGGACGTGGATGCTCCACTCCAAACCTTCCAGGCTCGAATGAGGGGCTGAGCTAACACTTGGCCTTGGTTGCCAATCCGGCTCGAGTTGTGGCCAGCAACAGCAGACCCCCGATTGCCATCACTAAACGTATCGCGTTTACCCGAAGAGCATGCCCAAGATAGGAAGGTCTATCGCGCTGCTTGTTCTTTAGCTCACTGAGCAGCTCCCACACGAGAGGCCGCAGTAGCATGAGGGACGCAGGTACGGCGGACCCGCTCCGAGCATACCGACGCCCGAGCCTCTCCATATCGCTGGCGACTGGTGTTCTCGACCCGGGCGGCGTTGCGTGAGGTGACAGGCTTGCCAGCCGAACGGGGCTCGTCGATGAAAACCGCCCGCGAGAGGCCTCGCGGGCGGATTCTTGCAGGAGCTTTTTTTGACAGGGCTCGATCAGCCGTTGGCCATGGTCTTGACGCGCATCGGCTTGAGCACCACAGCTGGGCCTGGAGACGATCACGGTCAACGCTAGAAACGCGAGGGAAATGGAAACCGCATTCGAGCAGATGTTGAGCGCCAAGGCCCAAGCATTGATTACTGGAACTGATCCGATCCTGTTGGACCGCCGCGAGGCAATCGCTTCGTTCGGACTGAGGCACAAGGTGCTGGTAATGGGCTTTGTGCAACAGATCGCCGCGGCTGGCGGCCTGCTGAGTTATGGTCCGAGCATCAGTTGGATGTACCGGCAAGCTGGGGGACTACATCGGGCAAATCCTGAAAGGCGCAAATCCGGCAGAAATGCCCGTCTTGCAGCCGACACACTTCGAGTTGGTGATTAACCTGAACACAGCCAACGCGCTCGGCCTCACGGTGCCTCCGATGCTGCTTGCCCGCGCCGACCAAGTGATAGAGTAGCGGTTGGCCGACGGCAGCTGTTGGCATAAAACGGACATGGCCCGATGTCTGACTTGAATTCGCTTTCGGGGA
>CAVUYV010000045.1:0-48721 GCA_963745785.1 uncultured Alphaproteobacteria bacterium
CGCCCGGCCGCCGTTGGCGACAACGGCGTATTCGGTCGCCAGGAATAGATCCGCCGGCCACGTATATTTTTCGGTGCTGTGACGCGGCGAGCCTTTGGCTGACATCAACGGCGTTCTCGATCGTTGCGGCGATGTGGACATCTGTTCCGGATTGGCCTTCCGGACCGCGGTGGCGACGGTCTTGGCGTCCGCGCCCTTGTGGTGCGGCCGAACTGCACAGGATGGTGTCGAACGACGGCGCCAGTGAGGCGACGATCTCGCCAGTGTTCTTGTCGAAGGAAACCCCGATCACGAGAATCCAGTTCCGCGCCATGGATCGCCTGAAGGCTCGCCAGCGACTGCCGGATGGCGTCGGGGGTGTGGCCGACGTCGACCACGGTGAGCGGGTCTCGCGCGATAGGCTCGAGGCGGCCGGGCCAGCGCGCCTCGCGAAGGCCCGACCGCACGGCGGATTTGATATTATGGGTAGCTTTCTTCGGCCGCGCTTGTGCCAGCCACAGCAGGAAAATGCGATCGCGATCGCGGCATTGTTGAATTGAAACGTTCCGAAGCAGGCTCATTTCGAGCAGACCGAAATTGGTGAGCCTCGAACTGGAAATCGAACCGTTGCCCTGATGTCGAGAGGGATTCGCCGGATATGCCGATCTCGTCACGGACAAAACGCGAGGCGATCGCGCGATTGCGATTATATTCGATCAGATGCGGCCTCAAGTTTCGGCAATTCTCGCCATAGACGATCGTGCCGCCGGATGCGCAGGCGTCGCTCTTGTCGGAAGCGATCAGTTGCAGCGAATTGCCGAGCAGTTCGACATGCTCGTAATCGACTGATGTGACGCAGGTCAGTTGCGCGCCGACGAGGCGCACCGGATCGTAACGGCCGCCGATGCCGGCCTCGAACACCGCGAAACCGCAATTCCGCTCCTGAAAATACAGGCAGGCCAGCGCAAACAGGGCCTCGAAGGTGCCGAATTTTTCTCCGCGACGCCGCGAGATCTCGGCGATCGCAACCTCGATCCGCGCCTTCAGCCGCGCCAGCTCGTCATCGCCGATATCAGCGCCGTCGACCCGAACCCGTTCGTTCCAACGATACAAATGCGGCGAGGTGAACAGACCGGTTCGCAGGCCACAGGCGCGGGCGATACCGGCGCAGAACGCAGCGGTGGAGCCTTTGCCATTGGAGCCCGTCACCACAACCGAAATCCGCGAGAGCCTGGCCCGGTCCACCGCGAGAGCGTCGAGCAGGTCCGCCATCCGTGCCAGACAAACCCCGTCGCCGTATTTTGGAAGATCGAACACTAAAAGAGCCCCATCGCCGAAAATGTGTGACGCCAGATTTTCAGGATCAGGTCGCCGCGGCCGGATTCTTCCAGCAGCCGGATCGAGGGGTTGGAGTTTACTTCGATCACCCGCATCGCATCCGGTTCTCCGCCGATTCCGGTAAACATGTCCACGGCGGCGACGCGGAGCCCGAGCGCCCGCGCGGCCTTCCTCGCCAGTACCGGCGCGGCATCGGACGGAGGCGCCTCCAGCACCATCGTTCCGCCCGCGCTCAGATTCATCGCGTCCGGGAATCGACCAGCGCCCGCCTTTGGGCAGCACAATGTCGAGCGCAGCGTCGGGGGTTGCGGAAACCGGCGACAGGCCGCGCGAGCGCAACGCTTCATCATGCGCAATCAATAACTCGCCGATAGACCGCACGCCATCGCCTGACACAAACGGCGGATATTTTCTGGCGCAATACACGACCTCGTCGTCGAGCAGGAAAATCCGGTATTCGTTTCCGATTGCAACCGGCTGGATCAGTATCGAATCGTAGTATTGCGAAACCTCGTCGAGGTATCCTGCAAGCAGCGCCTCGCCGCCAATGACTTTGGCAAAGTCGCCGCGCGATCCCAACAGCGGTTTGGCGAAGGCTGTGCCGCCGAGTTGTCCCAAATATGCGAATGCGTCTTCGCGCTCGTGCCCCGGGGCGCGGTGGTTGCGGCGCCGTTCATGCAGGAAGAAATAGTCGCCGCCGAGCGTCGCAACGCCGGCATCCTCCAGGATCCGGCTGGTGAAATATTTGTCCGATGCCAGCGTCGCCGCGGTGGCATTGTTTTGCGGATACCATGAACATCGCCCGGCGCCGAAATGAACGCTTCTGCTCTTCGATGTGACCCTGAACAAAAGCCCCGATCCGCCGTCGATGTCCTGAAACAACAAGCCGAATTCAGCACAGGCATATTCCGCGTAGACCGATTGGTCCGGATAGGAGCCCGGCTTTCCCGATCGAAACTCGCTAAGGCTTCGCATGCAATATCCGGCGATCTGGCATTCGATTTTCGATCAAACATCTCTAACGAAATTTTTATCAGGGCGCGGCAATTAACTGCTAGTGGCCGGCGGATTTCGGCAAGTTAATTGCTCAGAAGTGCGGCCAAACAGCAAAGACTTTTTGCCGGCAAAACCGGCGCTTTTTTGAGCTCTCGATTGAACCTCCGCCCATATTGACTATGTCTAACATCACGGTATTTCAGCCGCTAAATCCTCCATCGTCGCAGGGGTTTTTCGCCCGCTTCGCGAGCCACGCAACTCGATCGTTCTACTGTCAGGCAACCGGAAACAACAAAACACATGAGCGCATTCCATCGAGAGAAGGTTCTTTCTGTCCGGCACTGGACCGATACGCTGTTCAGCTTCACCGCCACCCGCAATTCCGGCTTTCGATTCCAGAACGGCCAGTTCGCGATGATCGGGCTCGAGGTCGATGGCCGTCCCTTGATGCGCGCCTACAGCATGGCGAGCGCCAATCACGAGGACGAACTGGAGTTTTTCAGCATCAAGGTCGCCGACGGTCCGCTGACGTCGCGGCTGCAAAGGATCAAGGAGGGCGACACTATTCTGGTCGGACGCAAGGCCACCGGCACGCTGATCGCCGACAATCTGATCTCCGGCGAGCGGTTGCTGCTGCTGTCGACCGGGACGGGCCTCGCGCCGTTCGCGAGCCTGATCAAGGATCCGGAAGTGTACGAGCGATTCGAGACCATCGTTCTGGTTCACGGCTGCCGGCAGGTGTCCGAACTGGCCTATGGCGAGGAGCTGGTGGCGAAGCTGCGGGACGACGAACTGTTCGGACCGCTGCTGACCGAGAAGCTGGTGTATTATCCGACCGTCACCCGCGAGCCGTTCCGCAACCGCGGCCGCATCACCGACCTGATCACCTCAAAGCAATTGTTCGACGATATCGGCCAGCCGCCGCTCAATATCGAGAGCGATCGGATCATGATGTGCGGCAGCCCGGCCATGCTGGAAGAACTGCGCCAGATGTTCGAAGCGCGCGGCTTTGCCGAAGGCAATAACAGCGAGCCCGGCCATTTCGTGATCGAGAAGGCGTTCGTCGAGCGCTGAGTCTTCCGTCGTCCCGGACAAGCGAGCGCAGCGAGCTTATCCTTTGTCGGCCCGCGACCCCATGGTCCCGGCCTTGAGCCGGGACGACGATGGAGGCTGTGGTACACCCCCCGATCGCCTGCTATAAACTTTGCCAAAACACCGCGTGCCCCACCAACGCGGGTAGCGGGAGCAAGCGTCTCTTTGTCCGTATTGAACCAGGCCAGCCCTGCGAAAACTGCTTTTGTATTCGCCGGCGGCGGCAGCTTTGGCGCCATTCAGGTGGGCATGATGCATTCGCTCGCCGCGCATGGAATTTCCGCGGATATGGTGGTCGGCTCCAGCGTCGGCGCGCTGAACGGGGCTTACTATGCGGGCGATCCGACGCTCAAGGGCGTGCTGGAGCTGGAAACCATCTGGCGCGGGTTGCACCGGCGCGACGTTTTCCCGGTGACGTGGCGGACGCTATTGGGATTCCTCTGGCGCCGGGATTTCTTGATTCCGCATGACGGCATCAGGAAACTGATCGACGACCATATTCCCTATCGAAACCTGCAGGATGCCAAGGTCCCGGTTCATATCGTCACCACCGATATTATCTCGGGCGACAGTATCGTGCTGTCGGAAGGCTCGACCGCCGAAGCGATTGTCGCCTCAACCGCAATCCCCGGCGCTTTCGCGCCGGTCCGCTACAAGGATTTTTATCTGGCCGACGGCGCGATCTCCTCCAACACGCCGGTCAGGGTTGCGGTCGCCAAGGGCGCGCGGCGCCTGATCGTTCTACCGACGGGCTACGCCTGCGCAGCGCACGCGCCGCCGGTCGGCGCGGTGGCAAACGCGCTGCATGCGCTGACGCTCCTGATCGCGCGGCAATTGGTGAGCGAGCTGGAGGGTCTGGGTCCCAGCGTCGAATACTTCGTGGTGCCGCCATTATGTCCGCTGGTGGGATCGCCGTACGACTTCTCGCGCACGGACGATCACATCGAGCGCGCCATCCGGAGCACCGACGCCTGGCTGGCGCAAAGCGGTCTGGAACAGGGCGGGATACCTGACGAGATGCGCCCGCACAGCCATTGAGTGACGCCGCCGCACCCTCATCCCGAGGAGCGGCGTCGGAGTTTATCATCGGGCCGCGCTTCGCGCGGACCCGTTGGCCGCGTCTCGAAGGATGAGGCGGGGCCTCATGGTTCGAGGCGGCGCAAGAGCGCTTCCTCACCATGAGGGGGTAGACCATCCGAGATCGAACGAGGCCGCGTTGCACTGCAATAACCGGGTCTCGGCGGCGCCGGATGATCAAGTCATGGAACCGATTGATTCTGCTCTGGTGAATTGGCTAGCTTGACGTGCTGTCATCTCCATGACCTGTAGGCGAGATATCGTGTACAGCATTGTTCAAATGGTTGGATTAGGCTGCGGCCGACAAGAATAATAAACGCAAGAGCTGCCTGAGGGGTCCCATGGAAACGTTGATGCTTCCGTTCTCGCCACGCTACATCGTCCTGACGATTTGCGGCGTCGTTACGGCCTTGCTGCTCGGCGTCGGGATTTTCGATCACAATCCCAAGGCCTGGGAAGTGGTCTTGATACCGACCATGATCTTCGGCGGCCTCACCCTTCTCGGCATTCGCGACCTCTTGCAGCCAAATCACGCGGTGCTGCGAAACTATCCGATAGCGGCGCACATACGGTTCCTCTTGGAAGAGATCAGGCCGGAGATGCGGCAGTATTTCTTCGAGAGCGAAAAGGACGGCATGCCGTTCAGCCGCGACACCCGCGCGCTGGTCTATCAGCGGGCAAAGATGGTGCTCGACAAGCGGCCGTTCGGCACCCAGGAGGATGTCTATCGCGACGGTTATGAATGGATGCACCATTCGGTGGCGCCGAAGGCGCGTGCCGTCGAGCAGTTTCGTGTCACCATCGGCGGTCCCGATTGCACCAAGCCGTATTCGGCATCGGTGTTCAATATCTCGGCGATGAGCTTTGGCGCGCTTAGTCCGAACGCGGTGCGCGCGCTGAACGCGGGCGCCAGGAAAGGCGGCTTCGCGCATGACACCGGTGAGGGCGGTGTCAGTCCCTATCATCGCGAGAACGGCGGCGATATCATCTGGGAGATTGGCTCGGGATATTTCGGTTGCCGCAACCGCGACGGCTCGTTCAATCCGGAGGAATTCGCCCGCGTCGCGACCGACGACCAGATCAAGATGGTCGAACTCAAGATCAGCCAGGGCGCCAAGCCCGGACATGGCGGCGTGCTTCCGGCCGCCAAGGTGTCCGAGGAGATTTCCAAGATCAGGGGCGTCGCCATGGGCGAGGACTGCATCTCGCCGGCCACCCACCGGGCATTTTCGACGCCGCTGGAAATGATGGCCTTCATCGGCGAGATGCGGCGGCTGTCCGGCGGCAAGCCCGCCGGGTTCAAGCTTTGCGTCGGCCACCCCTGGGAATTTCTGGCGATCTGCAAGGCGATGCTGCAGACCGGGATCTATCCCGATTTCATCGTGGTCGACGGCAACGAAGGCGGCACCGGTGCCGCGCCGCTGGAATTCATGGACCATCTGGGCATGCCGATGCGCGAGGGCGTCAATTTCGTGCACAACGCGCTGATCGGCATCAATGCGCGCGATCGCATTCGCATCGGCGCGGCCGGAAAGATCGCCACCGCCTTCGACATGGCGCGCGCCATGGCGATCGGCGCCGACTGGTGCAATTCGGCGCGCGGCTTCATGTTTTCGCTGGGCTGCATCCAGTCGCTGTCCTGCCATACCGATCGGTGCCCGACCGGGGTGACCACGCAGGATCCGACCCGCGCCCGCGCGCTGGTGGTGCCGCACAAGGTCGAGCGGGTCTACAATTACCATCACGCCACCCTGCACGCGCTGGCCGAATTGCTCGCCGCCGCCGGGCTCGAACATCCGCGAGCAGTTGCGCCCGATCCATTTCTCGCAGCGAACCTCCACCACCGAGGTGCAGACATTCGCGAAGCTCTATCCGTCGCTGCGCCCGGGCGAACTGATCGACGGCACCAGCGATCCGCGCTTTCGCGATGGCTGGGCGATGGCGCGGGCAGACAGTTTCGCGCCGGCGGGGTGAGGCGCGCCGTCATTCCGGGGCGCGAGTCAAGCGCGAACCCGGAATCCCGAAACTATAGGAGCGAGATTCCGGGTTCGACGCTTCGCGTCGCCCCGGAATGAGTGCAAACAATCAGCAGCTAATGCGGGTTTTCCAGGCTGAACAACTCTGTCTGTTCGTCATAGGCGAACAGCTCCGCATAGCGGGCCCATGAGACGATGGTTTTCAGCGTCTCATCGGCCTGCTCTTCCGACATGTAATCCTCGAGTTCGTTGCGGAAGCGCGCCACGGGCGCGCTATGGGACGGCCTTTCATCGAGAACGCGGCGGATCAAACCTGCAACCGGCACGTAGTTGATGAGATGCTCGGCGAACAGCTTCTTGCGGGCATCGGTTTCAAGATGGGCAAAGCGCTTGCCGGCCTCCGTCAGCATCAAGTCGCCCTCGCTCAATTGGGCAAACCTCAGCAATTGCAGCGATTCACCGAGATGAAAGATCTCGTCCGCCTCAAGTTGCAGATGGCCGGCGAGAACCGGCAGATCGGCATGCCCGTTATACGGCGGCCCCGCCAGCGTCTCGATCAGACCGGAAAGGACGTTGGACGAGACATGCTGCAGGATCATGCCGACGCCGGTGCCGGGAATACCCTCGATCGCCGGCGCTCTCGCTTCCGCGCGCTGCGTCATGCGGGCATAGATACTGTCCACGAGTTGCCTGAATGTCGGATCGAGACGATTGCGGGGATGCGGCAGGTCCACCTTGATCTCGGCGGCGACGCGGCCGGGGTTGGACGAGAACACCAGAATACGGTCGCACATCAAGACCGCCTCCTCGATGTTGTGCGTCACCATCAAGATGGACTTGATCGGCAGCCGGCCTTCGATCCAGAGATCGATCAAGTCGGTGCGCAGCGTCTCGGCGGTCAGCACGTCAAGCGCTGAGAACGGCTCGTCCATCAGCAGAAGGTCCGGATGCACGACCAGCGCGCGGGCGAACCCGACGCGCTGGCGCATGCCGCCCGATAGCTCTTTCGGATAGGCCGATTCGAAGCCGTCGAGGCCGATCAGGTCAATCGCGGCAAGCGCCCGCTTGCGGCGCTCGGCGCTGTCGATCCCGAGTGCCTCCAGTCCCAATTCGACATTCTGCAGCACGGTCAGCCATGGAAACAGCGCGAAGGATTGAAACACCATGGAGACGCCGTTGGGCGGGCCCACGATCGTCTCGCCGCGGCATTTCGCGTCGCCCGAGGACGGCGCGATCAAGCCGGCGATGATGCGCAGCAGCGTCGACTTGCCCGATCCGGAGCGGCCGAGCAGGCCGACGATTTCGCCGGAATGAATTGTCAGGTCGACTTTTTCGAGGACCTTTAAATCCTCGCCGCTGCCTTTCGGAAATGACCGGCACACTCCGCTTATATCGAGCAGCTTGGTCTGTTTGACTTGATCGAGCATGGGATTTCTCCTGATCAGCCGAGGCGAAGGCGGCGCTCTCCGAAGGCATATAGTCGCCTCCAGAGCAGCCGGTTGAAGAGCGTCACCAGAATGCACATCACCGCGATGCCGAGCACGACCCGAGGGAAGTCACCGGCTTCTGTGGCCGTTGCTATATAGGCACCGAGACCGGTGGCCGTCAGATGGGTATTGCCCCAGCTCGCGACTTCCGCGACGATCGAGGCATTCCACGATCCGCCCGAGGCGGTGATGGCGCCTGTGATGTAGTACGGAAAAATCCCGGGCAGGATGACTTTCACCCACCACCGCCATCCCCCGAGGTGGAAGCTGCCGGCGGCCTCGCGAAGGTCGGTCGGGAATGCGCTGGCGCCCGCGATGACGTTGAACAGGATGTACCACTGGGTCCCCAGGACCATCAGCGGGCTGAGCCAGATATTCGGGTTCAGGCCGTAATGGACGATGATTACCACGAACACCGGAAAGGCAAGGTTGGCGGGAAACGCGGCCAGGAATTGCGCGAGTGGCTGAACCCGCTCGGCAAGTTTCGGCCGAAGTCCGATCCAGACGCCGACCGGCACCCATACCAGGCTCGCCAGCGCAATCAACACGATGACGCGCAAAAGCGTGATGAGCCCGTGGCCAACGGCGCTAATGACATCCGATGGGCCCAAGGTCGCCGAGAGGTATTGGTAGATCCGCCACGCGGCGTAGCAGGTTGCTGCGATGATGAATGCAAGCCAGACGGCATCGACGATGCGCGACGGCTGGCCGTTTCTGACGGGCATTCTCAGGCCGGCGGGTAGCGCAATGTGCAAGTTCGAGAAGGCCTTGTTCAGGGCGGCAAACGGATAGGTCAGTGCCCGCAAGGCGCGCGTGCGCCGGAACAGATCGAGCATCCAGGATGTCGGAGCGGTCGCCGAGGCGGTCTGCTCAAAGCGGAATTTGTCGGCCCAGGCCACCACGGGGCGAAACAGCAACTGGTCGTAGGCGATGATAACCAACAGCATGGTCAGGATCGCGTAGCCGATGGCGCGGAGATTCTGCTCCTTGATGGCGAGTGCCACATACGAGCCGATGCCCGGCAGCGTGACCGTGATGTTGCCGACGGTAATCGACTCCGACGCCACCACGAAGAACCAGCCGCCCGACATCGACATCATCGTGTTCCAGATCAGGCCCGGCATGGCGAACGGCACGTCGAGCCGCCAGAAATCTCTGCCAACCGCCCAAGTGAAAGCTTTGCGAGGCCTCTTCGAGATCCTTCGGGACGTTGCGCAGCGACTGGTACATGCTGAACGTCATGTTCCAGGCCTGGCTGGTGAAGATCGCGAACACGCTGGCGAGTTCGGCGCCGAACACGCTGCCGGGAAACAGGTTCATGAAGAACACGACGGTGAAGGTCAGGAAGCCGAGAATCGGCACCGATTGCAGGATGTCGAGCAGCGGGATCAGCACCATCTCGGCGCGCCGGCTCTTGGCGGCAAGCGTGGCATAGATGAAGGTGAAGACGATCGAGCAGACGATCGCCAGCAGCATCCGCATCGTCGTGCGCAATGCGTAGACCGGCAGGTTGGCCGGATCGAGCGACACCGGATTGACATCGAGGGTGGACAGCGGCGCCACGGTCTGCTCGCCGCCGTAGACGATCAGCACCATGGCGCCGATCACAAGGATCAACGCCACCACGTCCCAAACGTTGGGCCGCAGCGCCTGCCCCAGTGCCGGCGCCCGAATATCTTGCAGGGCCATGACAGCCGCCTTGTTCAGAACTCGCCGTGCAGGCGGCCTGAGAAAACGTGGACCGGTCCGCGGTCGGCGTTATAGGCCGGGTTGGTGATGAACTGATAGTCGGCGGTCAGCGTGAGCTGCTTGTTGAGCGCGTAGGCATAATAGGTCTCGAGGATTCGCTCTCGCCGGTAGTTGAGCTGGCCGTCGCCGATCAGAAGGCCGAGCCCGCCGGCTGCGATGAAGTCGCGATGATCCTGCGATAGCGCGTTGATGGCGCCGCCGATCCCGATCACGTCGTCGGGTCTGCCCCACTCGGCTTGCCCTTGATCGAAGTGCCGAGCGAGAGGCTGGCATCGATATCGGTGAACGCCATGATCTCGGTCTTGCCGTCGTTCCAGCTCCAGCGGGCAAACAGGCCGACTTCGTCGCTCAAGGCCTGTTCGAGGTTGATGACGTAGCCGTATTTGATGCGGCCCCGGCGGGTTTGCGCGATATCGAGATCGAAGGCCGGATTGTCCAGCGTCTCGCGGTAGCTTCCGGAATAGGCGCTGTTGAGCCACGCGATGGTCCGCAGCTTTCCGGGCTGCGAGAACAGCGAATAGCGCGTTTCCAGTTCGAGCACGTAGGTGCCGCGCTCGAAACACCTTGGTGTCGAAGCTGTTCGAATTCGACACCGCCTGCATCAGGAAATAACCGCCGATCGCAAGGCCCATTGCTTCTGATTGAGCTCCGCTGTCGCGCCGTAGGTCAGCCCGAGCTTGTCGGCCGAATAGTCGAATGCTCCGGGCGCCCAGATCGACCAGTTCATGAAATCCTTGCGGCTATCCTTGGCGTAGGCGTTGCCGTCGAAAGATATCGATGACCGCAAATTTTCCCGCCTGCAGCGTCAGCCGCGAGACGTCCACCTTGCCTGCAAGCTGGGTCGGTCCGCTGGCCAATTCTTCCTGCTCGCCGCCGAATCCGAACGTCTGGCGCACAAACAAGCGCGAGGTGTTGTAGTGCGGGTAGGGGAAGTTGGATTTCTGCGCCTCGCCGCTCGGAAATCCGGCGACCCCGACGGTGTCGTTCAATCCAAATCCCTGCAGCAGTTCGGGGTTGTAATAGATTTCGCCGCCTTCCCAGAGCCGTGCGTTCAGGAACAGGCTGTTGCTCCAGGTCTGCTGAAGCTGCGGCGCCGGCGTCAGGCTGTTGGGACCCGAATAGGGCGCATGAAACGCCGGATAGCCCTGCGGCAGGAACGTGCCCTGGCCATGGATTTCCCAGCGATCGGATTCCGGATCCGCCAGCGATGCCGGCGCGAAGTTGCCCGAACCCGGCCAGTCGACCTTGCGGTTGAGGCCGACGCGGAGCGACTGGAAATCCAGAGTCGAGGTGTACTGCGTGCCCGAGGGAAAGCTGATGTCGGCCCTTTCGAACCGGCTGTAGAGATATTCCAGCCGCGCGCTCCAGTGCGGCGCGAAGGCATATTCGAGGCCGCCGCCGGCGGCCCAGCCGAGCCGGGTGTGCAGGATCTTTTCATCGGTGCCGTCGGCGGGCGAGTTGAGGAAGCGCTCGCCGGCAAAGGCCAGCCCGCCGGTGGCATAGGCGAGCCACGGACCGGCGGCGTAACCGACGCGGCCGCGCGCGGTCGCCACATAGTCCCACTGTTCACTGACATCCGATTGCGGCGTCGCCAGCAAGGAAACCACCGAATTCGAGGTGAGATAGTTTGGAAACGTAATGTCGGCTTCGACGCCGAACAGCAGTCCCGGACGGCAGCCGGTAATTGTAGCCGGCCTGCACGCCGCCGATCGTGCCGCTGAAGATGCTGCTGGTTGCGCAGCGTCGCCGGATCGGACAGCACGGCGCTCGAGGAGCCGCGGCTGTAGCCGGCATGCGCACCGATATAGAGCCCGGTCCAATCGAACACCGCCTGAATGTACGGCGCCTTGACGGGCATATCCGCCGCGACTGCGGGACCATCGAGCGCGAGCAGGCTCAAGCCGACACCGGCAAATACGCACTCCCAGGATCGGCTGCCGCGGTTCATGTGGGCAATTCCAGCGCGAGCATTCCGGCGGTCTCTTTCGTCATGACTGCACTGTTGCCGGCGCGCTGCGATGGCCACAATCCATCCCAGCCTTATTGCAAGTCATTCGCAATTGGCAAGGAAGAACATGGACAAGGCAGTTGAATACCGTCGCCTAGTGACGTGGGTGCAACACAAACCCGGGACGGCAGGGGTTAGCCGTTGGCCGCGTGAAAATGCTGCACCTCGACGGTGACATGCGACAGATCGGCGAATCCGGCCAGTCTCTTGCGGTAGTGCGCCGGCTCGCGTTCCCCCGAGGTTGCGACCGAGACGATGGCGCCGAGATGACCCGGCCCTAATCGCCAAAGGTGCAGATCGGTGACGCGGTCGCCCTCGCTTTCGATCGCCATGCGGACTTTCTCGGCCATGCGCGGATCCGGCGTCCGGTCGAGCAGGATGCCGCCGGTGTCGCGCAGCAACCCGAACGACCAGTTGGCGATCACCAGCGCGCCGATGAAGCCGGCCAGCGGGTCCATCCAGAGCCAGCCGAACGCTCGCGCCGCGAGCAGCCCCACAATCACCAAAACGGATATTGCGGCATCGGCCATCACGTGAATGACGGCAGCCCGCATATTGTTGTCGCGGTGATGCGCACCATGGGCGGCTTCGTGATCGTGCGCTTCCTCGCCGTGATCATGGTCATGATGGTCGTGACTATGAGGATGATCATGGCTATGGGCGTGAGAATGACCATGGTTGTGGCCGTGACGATGCCCGCCGGACAACAGCCACGCGCTCGCGACGTTGACCGCCAGACCGAGGACAGCGATCGGGATCGCCTCGTTGAAGCTGATGGGAACAGGGTTGAACAGGCGCGATACGGCTTCGTAGCCGATCAAAAGCGCGATCATCGCCAGAACGATGGCGCTGGAATATCCCGCGAGATCGCCGAACTTTCCGGTGCCGAACGTGAAATTGCGATCGTTCGCATATTTGCGGGCATAGGTATAAGCCAATGCGGCCAGCAGCAGCGCTCCGGCATGCGTCGACATGTGCAGTCCGTCGGCAATAAGGGCCAGCGAGCCGAACAGCGCGCCGCCGATGATTTCGGCGATCATCATGACGCCGCAAAGGATGATCACCGCCCAGGTCCGGCGCTCCGCCCTGTCGTGATCCTTGCCCAGAAACATGTGGTCGTGCGGCGGAAGCTGAAACGCGTTTTCTGTATCGGTCATGACGGGACTCTCACTTCAGATAGGTGTGGACCACCTCGATCAGCTGATCCGCCGCGTCGGCGTTAAGCGCGCCCGGATTCCTCTCGGGGTCGACGAGATGGGTGCGGATATGGTCTTCGACCACCTCGGCCATCAGGCCCGCGACGCTGCCGCGAACGCCCGCAATCATGTGCATGATGCGCTCGCATTCCGCCTCGTCGTTGAGCGCCCGCTCGATCGCTTCGATCTGGCCGCGGATGCGGCCTACGCGGGCGAGCAGTTTTTTCTTTTCCCGGATCGTGTGTACCATGATGCTAGATAGGGTAGCCCCCTATGCCAAGTCAATGGTGGCTTACGCTGAAATGCTCTCGAGCCCGAAAGCGCCATGCTGAGGATGCAATTCCAGCCGAAGACGAGTCCGAAAGCGGACTTAGGCGGGAACTTATGTTCACTTTGTAACTTAAGCTTCCGGGCTAATCGCGATGATGGGGAGGGGGATTTGAGCGAAGACGTGCCGGTCATTCTCGTCATCGAAGACGAGGAGGCGATTCAGAGCCTGGTTGAGGATGCTCTCACCGAAGGCGGTTTTGAGCCGGCCATTGCTGCGTCGGGCGAAGAGGCGGTGACCTTGCTCAAGGGGCGTAGCGGCAACTACCGCGCGCTGGTGACCGATATCAGCCTGCGCGGCAGGATCGACGGCTGGGAAGTCGCCAAACAGGCCCGGGAGATCGACCCGCAATTTCCCGTCGTTTACATGAGCGGCGCGAGCGCCGAGGATTGGGCCTCCAAAGGTGTGCCCAACAGCATCATGTTATCCAAGCCGTTCGCTCCCGCCCAACTTGTGACCGCCGTCTCCAACCTTCTCAACACCGGCACGCCGACAGGTTAGCTGCGTGCACGCTCCATGATTTCGGCCGGGAAAAAGGTGACCCGCCCGGGGGGACGACCGGGCGGGTCGGGTGCGGCACGGGGTGGATGAGGCGCCCGTGCCGGACGCGGGATCCACAACCAGAGCGTTTTCGAGCGAAGTGAATTCCGGTTGGCGTGAAGAAAACGCGTCAAGCAAAATCAATTCAGCCGATCATCAAACCGATCAGTAGTAATTGCAGGTGCGAATGGTGCCGATGTAGTTGCCGTAGACATCGAACTGGCGAACGAAGGCGCAGCGGCGATAGCCGCCATAATAAGGGCCATTGTTCGCAGCGATCGCGGTGCCGACGACTGCGGCCCCAATCAGGCCGGCGCCGATGCCCCAGCCGAGGCCGCCGCCTCCGGCCTGTGCCTGGGTGGTGGTGGAAGCAAGGCCGCCCGTGAGGGCAAGCGCGGCCAGCGCAAGAGCGGCAATTCTGGTCTTGATCGACATGAGAAACTCCATCCGGTTGTGGGCGGCCCGTTGTGGGTCCCGCATGCCCAGTTGGACGGAGGCTGTTCCATTCCGGTTCGATTCGCCGCCGGAGAATCCAAAATCTGCGATATTAGCTGGTTATTCAATCAGTTAGCGCGAGGCGTCAGGCCTTCGGGCCGGACGAAAGCATCTGCGGATCGAATTTGTCGACATCGGCGAGCAGTTCGCAGAACGCGCGCGCGCCGTGATCGAGCAGGCGTTCGCCTTTCTCGGCGGAGGCCATCGTCGCATCGCCTGCGGCGCCGCTTGCGTGAAGGTCCTGGGCCTGCCAGGCAAACGGCGCCGGCCGCTGCGCCGAAAGCCAGCGATAGTCTTTCTCCATCGCGATGCTGGCGGGGCGGAAATCGGCGATCTTTTCGAGGCGCACCTGCTGCTTGTACCGCGCCAGCATGATCGACGTCTCGACCGCGCCGCCATGGATGCCGTGACGCAATTCTTCCGCGGCGAACAACCCCTCCGCCGCGCTGAGGCGCGACCATGCCGTGGTGACGGCGAGAAGTCCGTGCCGCGCGCGCAGATCCTGCGCCACAAGCGTCATCGCAGCGCTGTTGCCGCCGTGGCTCGTCACCATCACCAGCTTTTTGACGCCTGCGCGCGCGACGCTTTCACCGAGCGCCATCCACGTCTTTAGCGCCACTTCGGCAGGCAACGTCAGCGTGCCCGGATAATCGATATGTTCGGTTGAAATCCCGACCGGCTGCAGCGGAAGGAAGGTTGCGGGAATGTTTTCGGGCAAAAGCTCGCGGACCCGCGCCAGATAGGCCTGCGCAATCATGACGTCGGTGCCGACGGGCAAATGCGGACCGTGCTGTTCGGTGGCCGCCAGCGGCAGCACCGCAATCCATCGCGCCGGCGCGGCTCCGGAAACATCGGGCCAGTGGATGTCGGTCCAGTCGCGGGGTGGCAGGGCTGAAGTCATCGAGCGAAATGTTTCTTTGGATGCAATTTGCAGGGTAGTTAGTATCCCTTCGAAGGGCGCCAACCAGCGTCCAGCGCTTCCCATCATGGGCCAGAATGATCGACGGAGTCCAATCATGAACCCGGCTCTTTTGCCGCGAGCGTTAACAGTTGCCCTGGTGGCGGTTCTTGCGGCGATCGTGCCGGTAAGGGCGCAGACGCTGGACAAGGTCTCGTTCGGAACCAACTGGGTCGCCGAGGCCGAGCACGGCGGATTTTTCCAGGCCGTGGCCGACGGCACCTACAGGAAATACGGGCTCGACGTCACCATCGTGCCGGGCGGCCCGAACGACAACAACCGCATGCTGCTGATCGCCGGCAAGCTCGACTTCTTCATGGCCGCCAACACCCTGATGGCGCTCGACGCGGTCGCCAACAACGTGCCGGTGGTGACGGTCGCCGCCATCTTCCAGAAGGACCCGCAGGTTTTCCTGACCCATCCGGAATTGAAAGTGACAAAACTCGAGGATCTCAAGCCGCTGACGCTGTTCGTGTCCAAGGAAGGCATCTCCAGCTATTTTCAATGGCTGAAGTCCGAATATGGATTCAGCGAGGAGAAGGTCAGGCCCTACACCTTCAACCCGCAGCCGTTTCTCGCCAACAAGCAAAGCGCGATGCAGGGCTACGTCACCTCGGAGCCGTTCGCGGTGGAGAAAAGCGCCGGGTTCAAGCCGGGGATCGTCCTGCTCGCCGATTATGGCTTCAACACCTATTCGACGCTGATCGAGACCCGCCGCGAGCTGATCGACAAGAAGCCGGACCTGGTTCAGCGTTTCGTCGACGCTTCGATCATCGGTTGGTACAATTACCTGTATGGCGACAACACCGCCGCCAACGCGCTGATCCGGAAACTCAATCCGGAAATGACCGACGAGCTGCTTGGCCTACTCGCTAAACAAGATGAAGGAATACGGCATTGTCGATTCCGGCGATACCTCGCGCGATGGCATCGGCGCCATGACCGACGCCCGCGCCGCCAGCTTCGTCGACAAGATGGTGCGGGCCGGCGTGGTGCGCCCCGACATCGACTTCCGCAAGGCTTACACGCTTCGCTTTGTCAACAAGGGCGTCGGCCTCGATCTGCGGCCAAAGAACTAGCGCCGCGATGGCCGGGCCTGCCGCCTCATCCGAAAGCTATTCCGGCACGTCAGGCCTCGCGGTGAGCCTGCGCGGCGTCACCAAGGTCTATGACAGCGGCCTCAACGCGCTGGGGCCATTGGACCTTGACGTGCGCAAGGGCGAGTTCGTGTCGCTGCTGGGACCGTCCGGATGCGGAAAGTCGACGGCCTTGCGGCTGATCGCGGGGCTCAATGCACCGACATCCGGCAGCGTCCGCGTTTCTCACCGCGCCGATCAGGCGCGCGCCGGGCATTCCATCGGTTTTGTGTTCCAGGAGCCGACACTGATGCCGTGGGCCAACGTGCGCGAGAATGTGCGGTTGCCGCTGAAGCTCGCCCGTGCACCCGCGGCCGACGCCAACGCGCACGTCAATGACGCCTTGATGCAGGCCGGGCTCGTCCGAATTTGCCGAGGCCTACCCGCGCGAATTATCGGGCGGCATGAAGATGCGGGTTTCGCTGGCGCGCGCGCTGGCCACCGATCCGGACATCCTGTTGATGGATGAGCCGTTTGCCGCGCTCGACGAGATCACCCGCTTCCGCCTCAACAACGACCTGCTCTCGCTGTGGCGCAATTTGCGCAAGACCGTCATCTTCGTCACCCATTCGGTGTTCGAGTCGGTGTATCTGTCGCAGCGCGTGGTCGTGATGACGCCGCGGCCGGGACGCCTCGGTGCCGAGATTCGTATCGATGTCCCCGAGCGGGGAGAGGAGTTTCGAACCTCGGCCGAATACGCCGCCTATTGCCGCGAGGTTTCGCACGCGCTGACGCCGTTGCAATCCGGGCAGCCCGGACCATGACCTCGCTCGCAGACGCCGCGATTATCCGCCGAGCAGGCAGCGCCGGAGAGCCGCGCGCTGCGCCTTGTCCGTATCCTGCTTCCCATCGCCGTGCTTGCGGCCGGCATCGCGCTATGGGAACTCGTGGTGCGGCTCAACAATATTCCGCCCTATGTGCTGCCGGCACCGGTCGCGGTGTTTCGAACGCTGATCGCCGACTGGCCGGTGCTGTCGCAATCGCTTCTGACCACGCTTCTAACCACGCTCGAAGGATTTGCTGCCGCCGCGATCGGCGGCGTCGCGCTGGCGCTGTTGTTCAACCAATCGAAGTGGCTGGAATATTCGCTGTTTCCCTATGCGGTGATCCTGCAGGTCACGCCGGTGATCGCGATCGCGCCGCTCTTGTTGATTTATCTTCCGCAGCAAACCGCGGTCGTTGTCTGTGCCTGGATCGTCGGATTTTTTCCGGTGCTTTCCAACACCACGCTCGGCCTGCATTCGGTGGATCGCAACCTGGCCGGACTGTTTCAGCTTTACGGCGCCTCGCGAATGCAGACGCTGCGCTATCTCAAATTGCCTTCGGCGTTGCCGTTCATGCTCGGCGGATTGCGCATTGCCGGCGGGCTGTCGCTGATCGGCGCCGTGGTCGCCGAGATCGCGGCCGGCTCCGCCGGTGCCGGTTCCGGACTGGCCTATCGAATTGCGGAATCCGGCTATCGCCTCAACATTCCCCGAATGTTCGCGGCGCTGCTGTTGCTCTCCGCCGCCGGGATTGTCATCTATGGGCTGCTGGCGCTAACCTCGCATCTGGTGCTGCGGCGCTGGCATGAAAGCGCGCTTGGAAAGGAAAACTGATGGCAGGCGGAAATATTTCGTCCGAGAAGATCGACTTGCTGGTCTATGGCCCGAACAAGCCGATCGTCGATAACGGTTTTTCCGACCAGTTCGTGCTGCATCCCTTCGAGACCACGGCCGATCTCGAGCGATTGACGCCGGCGGTCGCCGAGAAAATCCGCGGCGCCGCGGTGACCTACAACACCGTGCGCGGCAACAGCAAGACGCTGGCGCGTTTTCCAAAACTCGAGATCGTGTCCTCTTTCGGCGTCGGCTACGATCATATCGATGCCAACTACGCGCGCGAGCACAACATCGTCGTCACCAACACCCCTGACGTCCTGACCGAAGAGGTCGCGGATATCGCGATGGGGCTTTTGATCGCGACGTTGCGCGAGTTCATCAAGGCCGACCGCTATCTGCGTTCCGGCCTCTGGATGACGCAAAATTTTCCCTTGAGCGTCGGCTCGCTCAGGGATCGCAAGGTCGGGATGGTCGGCATGGGCCGGATCGGCCAGGCGATCGCGCGCCGGCTCGATGCCTCGCGGGTGCCGGTGGTCTATCATTCGCGCAAACCCGCCGACGGCGTATCCTACAAGCACTATCCCGACCTGATCGAGATGGCGAAGGCGGTCGATACGCTCGTGGTGATCATCCCCGGCGGCCCTGCGACCGCGAAAATGATCAACGCCGATGTGATGAAGGCGCTCGGGCCGCGCGGCGTGATCATCAACGTCGCGCGCGGCTCGGTGGTCGACGAGCCGGCCCTGATCGCCGCGCTCAAATCGGGCACCATCCTGGCGGCGGGGCTCGACGTGTTCGCCAACGAGCCGAACGTGCCGGACGAATTGAGGACCATGCAGAATGTGGTGCTGCTGCCGCACATCGGTTCCGGATCGGTGGTGACGCGGAACGCGATGGATCAGCTGGTGGTCGACAATCTGAAGGCCTGGTTTTCCGGCAAACCGCCGCTGACGCCGGTGCCGGAGACCCCGGTAAAGGGCCGCTGAATGACAGCTCGCTTTGTTACTGCGCTTGCGGCGCTGTTGGCGTGCGGTGGCTATCGGATCGCCGGTCCGGTCGCAGGACGCCTCCACCCTGAAAAAAGACATGGTGGGGCAATGGGAGCTCTCCACCACCGAGCGCAGCAAGACCTGCGTGGTCACGCTGAAGGCCGATGCGACGCCGCAAGGCCTGAAGCTCGAACTCGAGCCCGCCTGCGCGGCGGCGCTGCCATTCACCAAGGACATCGCGGCCTGGAATGTCAGAGGGCTGGACATCGTGCGGCTGCAGGATGCCGCGGGGCAGCCCGTGATCGATTTTACCGAAGTCGAGAGCGGGATTTTCGAAGGCTTGCGGCAGGGCGAGGGCATCTACATCCTGCAAAACCTCGCCGCCGCGCGCTCGCTGGCAAAATCGATGGACCAGATGATCGGCGACTGGGCGATGGTCCGCGGCAATGGCCAATCGATCTGCGGCCTGACCCTGACCAACACCGAGGCGACGGCGGACAATTTCCAGGTGTTTCTCAAGCCGCGCTGCGATCCGGCGGTCGCAGCATTTGCGCCGACCATGTGGCGGCTGGAGCGCGGCGGGTTGTTGCTGATGTCGGCGGCCGGCGAGGTCTGGCGTTTCGAGGCCGACGACAACGCGCAGTGGCGGCGGGTGCCCGACAGCGCCGATCCGCTGATCATGGTGCGGCAGTAGTTTTCCAATCTCACTTGCCTGTCGAGGTCGTCCAATCGGCAATCCGCAAACGACGCGGATGCCTGCGAGAGCGATGCGCACAAAAAATTGCCTTGCTGGCGCCGCGATCCCGTTCAATGTTGGTGAGCACCGGACCCGCAGGCGGCGCCGAAGGCCGTGCTTTGAGGCTGCGCATCGTGCAGAGCTGGCTTTGAGGAGATGATCCATGGCTGACGTTCCGCTGGACCTCGCGGAGATCGAGCAACGCATTGCCGCTGTCAGGGAAAACATCAGCGAATTGATCGAGCAGGCCGCGGCATATTCCGGCGCGGCGGACGAGGAACTGGCGGCGCGGCGTATCGCCGAGCAGGAAGCGCAGCTCGAACTCCTGACGCAGGCAGCGCGATGAACTCGCCCAGCAAAAGTCGAGGAGACTTGGAATGAACATCAAGCAGCACATGGAAGTGATCGGCGCGGACGGGGTTCACGTCGGGACCGTCGATCGCGTCGAAGGCGGCAGGATCAAGTTGACAAAAGCCGATAGCGGCGAAGGACACCACAGGGGCCATCATCATTTCATCGATCTCGGCCTGGTCGCCGACGTCGAGGGGCAGAAGGTGCGGCTGTCGGCGAATGCAGCCGTTGCGGTGACCCTGGAAGAGGAACGCTCGGGAAAGCCCACCTGAGCCTGTTGGCCGCAGCGCTCCCCCAGCGGGGCGTGATTCCTTGTTTTGCAACGGTATTTCCGCGTTCGGATCGGCTCCGGCCGCTGTTTTTTCAAAAGTCCATGTCGATCTGCCCTTGCCTCGTTCGTCTATCCAGTTAGCGAGACGGTTCCGCGTGGCAATGGTGCCGGCGGCTCGCCCTCAAGAGGAGTACTTCGATGCGCTTCATGTATCTCGTCAAGCATCCCGGCCGTTCGGGAAACCCGACGCCGGAACTGATGGAGGCGATGGGCAAGCTCGCCGACCGGGAGATCAAGGCTGGCCGCATGCTCGACTGCGGCGGGTTGATGCCGGTCCAGACCGGCGCTCACGTGCGCATCGCGGACGGCAAGCTCAGCGTTATCGATGGCCCGTTCGTGGAGGCAAAAGAGGTCGTCGGCGGCTATGCCATCTTCGAACTCCGCGACAAGGAAGAGGCGGTGGCAAGTGCGAAGGAATTCATGCAACTGCACCTGGATCATATGCCGGGCTGGGAAGGGACATGCGAGGTTCGCGCGTTTGGGATGCCGGATGGCCAGGGAGGGTGCGAGGTCGAGGTGGCCGACGCGCTCGCCGCGTCTTGATGCGAGCGTTGCGTAGATCAAATCGGCGGCCATGACGGCCGCCGACATCCATCGCACGATCCATCATACGATCCTTGCGGTCTGGCGGATCGAGCAGCCGCGGCTGATCACCAGCCTTTCGCGGATGCTGCGCGATGTGCCGCTGGCCGAGGAGGTGACGCAAGACGCCCTGTTGGCCGCGCTCGAGCATTGGCCTGCATCAGGCGTTCCGGAGAAGCCCGGCGCATGGCTGATGGCGACGGCGAAGCGCCGGGCGCTCGATCATTTGCGCCATGGCAAGATGCTCGCGCGCAAGCACGAAATGATCGCTTGCGACATGGAGCAGGAGCAGCAGCTCATGCCCGATCTGGACTCTGCGCTCGACGACGACATCGGCGACGAGCTGCTTCGGCTGATCTTTACCGCGTGTCACCCGCTGCTGTCGCGACAGGCCCGCGCGGCGCTTGCGCTGCGGATGATCTGTGGCTTGACCACCGAAGAGATCGCGCGAGCCTTCCTGGTGCAGGAAGCGACCATTGCCCAGCGCATCGTGCGCGCCAAGCGGACGCTTTCGGAATCCGGGCTGGCCTACGAGACCCCGCGCGGCGAGGAACTGGCGCAACGTCTCGCTTCGGTGCTGGAGGTCGTCTATCTCATTTTCAACGAGGGCTACACCGCGGCGCGCGGCGAGCACTGGCTGCGCCCGCAGCTCTGCCATGAGGCGCTGCGCATCGGCCGCGTGCTCACCTCGATCGCGCCGCATGAGCCCGAAACCCATGGATTGCTCGCCTTGATGGAGCTGAATGCCTCGCGCACCGCGGCGCGCACCGATGCGGCGGGCGAGCCCATTCTCTTGCTGGACCAGGACCGCGCGCTGTGGGACCAGCTCCAGATCCGGCGGGGATTGCAGGCGCTTGGGCGGGCGCGTGAACTCGGCGGAGCGGGCGGCTGTTACGCGCTGCAGGCGGCGATCGTCGCCTGCCACGCGCAGGCAACGACGGCTGATGAAACGGATTGGCCGCGTATATCCGGACTTTATGCGGAGCTGACGGCGCTGCTGCGCTCGCCCGTTGTCGAGCTCAACCGCGCGGTGGCCGTCGGCATGGCCGAGGGACCCGAAGCGGGACTGTCGATCGTCGACCGTCTTGCGCACGAGCCCATCCTCAACGGCTATCACCTGCTGGGAAGCGTGCGAGGCGACCTGCTGCAAAAACTCGGCCGCCACGAGGAGGCGCGCGCCGCGTTCGAAGCGGCGGCTTTGCTGGCAGGCAACAAGCGCGAGCAGGATCTGCTGAGGCGCCGCGCCGCCGAGGCAGCCAGTGCGGCGACGTCGTCGTGATCCGGTGCCGCGCATGATTAGTTTAGGCTGAGCGGCAGCGGCGATCGATCACTTCTCCCTCTCCCCGCTCTTCGCGGGGTCGAGACGAGCGAAGCTCGCTCTAGAGGGTTGGGGTGAGGGGCTGCTTCCGCAAACTCCGAACATAAATGCGCGGGACTCCCCTCACCCGGATTGCTTCGCAATCCGACCTCTCCCCGCGAGCGGGGTGAGGTGAGGCGGACTGGTGCGCCGATTCAAGTCAACATCATCACGCGCTAAAAGCCGGATGAGACCTGGTTGTTGTCGACGGCGGCGCCGGCGCGGGAACGCCGGACGTTGCTCACCAGCGTGCCGGGCCGGTCCTCGCTTGCGGGCTTTGCGGTCGCAAGCCGCAGCACGGCGGCGTAGTTCGGCTGCACCTCCATCCGCGCCGCATAAGAGCTCCGCGAAAGAATCTTGTGAACGCGCGGCAGGTTGTAGCAGGGCACGTAAAACAGCAGATGATGTTCGAGATGATAATTGACGTAGTAGGGCGCGATGAACAGCCGTTCGAGAAAGCCCACGCGGGTGGTGCGGGTGTTGCGCAGGGGATCGTCGCTGTCAGGCACCACGGCGTGTTCGGCGATGTTGCGGATGCGGGTGATCACCATCATCCAGGTCAATAGCGGCAGCAGCCACAATAGCGGATAGGCCCACCACACGCCCGCTGCTGCAAGTCCTGCAAGGAAAACCAGATTGAACAGGAGTTGAGGGCCGAGCTTGTCCCAAAAATGCGCGGCGCGCCGCGCGCGCGGCCATGACGGGTCGCCCAGCGCATTGAGAAACTGCGCCTTGCGCTGCGCATAGCCGGTCTGGCCAGAGATATCGCGCCAGAATTTCCGGCGATAGCTCGGCCGGGTGATCGGAAACGGCGCCGAAAGGATCAGGTCGGGATCGTCCTCCTGCTGGGTGCGCGCGTGATGCTGCAGATGATAGCGGCGATAGGCTACCGTCTCGGCGAACACCGGATAGGCGCAGAGCCATTGGCTGAGAGCCATGTTCAATTTCTCGCCCTGCGCCAGGCAACCGTGGGCGCCGTCATGCATCAGGATCGCGAGCCCGAGCTGGCGCGAGCCGATGATCGCAACCGCCAGCACGAAGGTGAAAGGATTGGGCCACAGCGCAACCATCGCGATCGAGCCGAGGATCAGCGTCCATGCATGCGCGATCAGGGCAACGCTCTTCCAGGTGTGGCGCGTGCGGACCTCGATCAGCTCCTGATCGGTCATCCAGTCCCGGGCGCGAATGCGAAGCGCGGTCATGGCTGTTTCTCCTTGCTCGCCGACGAGCCGTCGGGAGCGGAATTTCCTGTTCTGACGATGCTGAGCCGTGCGGCCGCCGGAGGCGCATCGGCCTGCGGGCCAAGCAGGCGCAGCATCTCGGCGGCAAGCTCGTCGGGCGAGCGGCCCATCGCCTGCCCCTCGAGCGTGACGCCGATCGCGATGGTCCAGAACCGCCGCGCGCTGGTTTCCGGATCGAGCCGCGAATGCCAGCCGCGCGCGGCCATCTCGGCGGCATAGGCGCGCAAGCCTTCGGCGTGCAGCCGCTCAACCGTCCGCTCCACCAGCGGCGCGAGATCCTGGCGCCGCCGCGTCAGCGTCATCGCCTCGACGAAGAAGCCAACGGCATCCGTTCCCATCACGCTGTCGACCAGCGCGCGGGTGTAATCTGCCGGCGAGAGCTGCTTTCCCGCATGCTGCTCGGCGGCACGGGCGACATAGAGCACGTCACGGCATGCCGCTTCGACGAACAGCGCTTCCTTGGTGCGAAAATAATAGGTGATCTGGCTCGGAAAGGCGTCGGCCGCGGCCGCAATATCGGCGATCGAAACCGCCGCCAGCCCACGCTCCTTGAACAGCCGGCTTGCCGCATCGAGCAGCCGCGAGCGCATCTGCCGCCCCGCGGTGCGGGTCGCCCGCACGGTGTGCTTGGGATCACGCGAACGCTCTTTGGTAGAAGCGCCTTTCATGCGTCCTCGTATGCGCAAACGCCCTGTAACGCTTGGGCTGATAGTTTGTATGCCATACAAACAAACTTGTCAAGCGATGTTGAAGCGGGCGGCGGAAGTCCATGCCTACTTTGAATTCTCTCCGACAAATGAGCCGTCGGCCGACATGATCAACGTCCCGGTCAAGGGCCGGAAGCTGCCGGCTCCCGGACCGTCGACGGCGACGACCACTCTGACATCGCCGCCCCACTTGTTGTCCCAGCGGGTCTCGGTTTCCACCTGGTACTCTGCGCCGTCGGGCCCGTTGACGCGATCGCAGGAGACCTGGCCCACCAATTTGACCAGAGCGCCGTAGGGAAATTTCCGAAGCTCACTCAGCTTTTCTTCGATGATCGCGCGCGCGATTTCGCCACTCATGGGCCAAGCCTCTGCATGACAACCTAAATCAGCCTCAAGCCCTTCATGCTGGCATGCCCGTTTTTACCTACGATGAGGTGATCGTGCACGGCGATGCCGAGCGGGCCGGCGATATCGATGATCGCTTTGGTCATCTGGATGTCCGCCTGCGAGGGCGTCGGATCGCCGGAAGGGTGGTTGTGCACCAAAAGAATCGCGGTCGCGGATAATTCCAGCGCCCGTTTTATTACTTCGCGCGGATAGACCGGGGTGTGATCGACGGTGCCGGTCTGCTGGACCTCGTCTGAAATCAACTGGTTGCGCTTGTCGAGAAACAGGATGCGAAAATGCTCCTTGTCGGCGAACGCCATGCTGGTGCGGCAATAGTCGATCACGTCATTCCATGACGAGAGCATGGTGCGCGCCTTCAATTGGCCTTTGGCGATGCGGCTTGCCGCGGCAGCGATCAGCTTGAGCTGGGTGATCGCAGCGTCGCCGACTCCATCGACTTCGCGCAGGCGCGCGACCGGGGCGTGGATGACTTCCGCGAACGAGCCGAATGTCTTGAGCAGCATTTTCGCCAGCGGTTTGGTGTCGCGCCGGGGTAGCGCCGGGAATAACGCCATCTCCAGCAATTCATAATCGCTGAGCGCGTCCGGCCCGGCGCCATGAAAGCGTTCGCGCAGCCGCTCGCGATGGCCGTGATAGTGCGGCGTCTCGGCGGGCTGATCTTTTGGTTCACTTGGCTTCGCTGGCATCGGCCGTAAACATGCCGCGCCGGCCAGCTTTTGCAATCGCCAAATTTCGGAATTGTCGTGAGGAAGCACCCGTGAATGCGGGTGACGACCAGCGGACCGATGCCGGAGCTTCAAGGAGCGGTCACGGACCTCGGCGCGCGGAGGCCATCCGGTCCTTGGCGAGCTTCTTTCGATACTCGAGGACCGGAAGTCCGCCCCAGCCCCAGTTGTCGGTGTCAACCTCGTCGATGACGACGAAGGTGGCCTCGAGCGGCTTCTTGAGCACGTCGAGCAGTACCTGGCTGGCGCCTTTGATCAGCGCGGCTTTTTGCTCCGGCGTGACAGACACGGCTCCGGGAGCCGTGCCTTCGCGCGTAACCTGGATGGTGACGATGGGCATGTTGGTTGTCCTTGCTTCGACGCGCTTAGTGGCCGGCGCTCTGGCCGCCATCGACGTGCAGGGTTTCCCCGGTGACGAAGCCCGCGCTTTCCAGGAACAGGATCGCGTCGACGATGTCCTGGACTTCTCCCATGCGTCCGACTGGATGCAGGTTCGCAAGGAACTCGTGAGTTTCGGGAGCATGCATCGGCGTCTTGATGATGCCGGGAGCAACGGCGTTAACCCGGACGCCCTTCTTGGCGTACTCGATCGCCAGCGACTTCGTCGCGGCGCTCAATCCGCCTTTGGTCAGCGAGGCCAGCACCGACGGAACGTTGCTGTTGGCGTGGTCGATGAGGCTGGTCGTGATCTGCACGATGTGGCCCGAACCCTGCTTCAGCATTTCGGCCGCGACGCGTTTGGTGAGCCGGAAGAAGCCTCCGAGATTGGTCGCAAGGATCGAAGCGTAGTCTTCTTCGGTATAGTCGACGAACGGCTTGGCGATGAAGATGCCCGCGTTGTTGATGAGCGTGTCGATGCGGCCGAAGCGTGCCAAGGCTTCCTGGACGATTCGGTCGGCCGTCTTTGGATCGGCCACGTCGCCGGCGACGGCCAGAACATCGGGATCCGTGGACGGTTTGATCGACCGGGAGTTGGCGACGACCCGGTAATTGCGGTCGCGAAACGCCTTCACAAGCGCTTCACCGAAGCCTTGCGATGCGCCGGTAATAATGACGACTTTCTGTTCTGCACCCATGGTGTTGCCTTTCTCTGATCTTCGAATGAAGCGGCGAACTCGCCGCCGGGCCGTTTCGGCTCCGATGCGGATCAGGTAGGCTCTTCCGATGGAAGAGCGAATGCCCGTTATTCGGCAGACAGTCTTCCGCGCGGCGATCGAATAGCGTCCGTGTTCCGGCTGGCTTCGGTGGACAGTTGCGCGAAATAGCGCTTGAGCCGGGGTACGGCGAAATCGACGAAGGCACGCACCTTGGGCACCGAGAAGCGCCCCTGCGGGGCAAGCAGGTGAGCGGGCACCGGCGGATCTTCGTCCTTGCTCAGCACGATCTGCAGCCGTCCCTGCCTGATCTCCTCGGCGAGGTGGTAGGAGAACAGCCGCGTGACCCCGTGCCCTTCAGCCACCGAGGCGACGGCCGCACGAACCGTGTTGACCACGAGCCGCGGCGCGAACTGGATGGTCTTGGAACGGACGAGCCCTGGAGCGGCGGGAAGCTCCAGGAATCGAGCCCGAAATGGGTCATTGCGACGATCTGGTGTTTCGCAAGATCAGCCACTTCACGGATCACCGGGTGTCGCGAGAGATATCTTGGGGAAGCCGCGACAACGCGGCGAACCTCGCCAAGGCGGACCGCGACGAAGCTCGAGTTCGCGAGATGCGAAATGCGGAGCGCCACGTCGATGCCCTCATCGATCAGGTTCACGGGCCTGTCGAGAAGATAGAGCTTCACCGTCACTGCCTGGTATTCGTTCATGAAGGCGTCGACGAGAGGTCTCAGGACGTCTTCGCCCGTGATCACCGGCGCGGTAAGGGTCAGCGTGCCCCGCGGCGCCGACCGTTCACCGGCCGCAACAACGTCGGCTTCCTCGAGATCGATCAATACGCGGCGGCAGGAAGCGGCATAGCGCTCGCCCGCCTCGCTCAGTTTGAGCGAGCGGGTCGTGCGATGAAGCAGTTCAACGCCAACATGCGCCTCGAGGAAGGCGATTGCGCGGCTGACGGCGGCCGGCGACCGGCCGAGGCGCCGGCCCGCGCCGGCGAGGCTGCCCTCGTCGACGGCCGACACAAAGACTTTCATCGCGTCGATGCGGTCCATTTCTTCTTCCGACTGGATCTTCGGGGCATCGTCCCCAACGATGCCGTGCCGGTCAGCTTTTGCAATGGGAATTACCGGAGTACCGGTCGGGCTCGATTTCTGATTTTCGGAAATTTCGCTTGACGGCGGGGTAAAATCAGCACTATAGCGCAATGACGTTCTTCGATCCGACACTGCACGCAATGCCGGTCTCAACATCTCCCCGGTGTCTCAGCCATTGTTCAGCCGTCATCGTCCGCGAAGGCGGACGATCCAGTATTCCAGAGCAGTTGCGATGAAATCGAAAGGCCGCGGCGTACTGGATCGTCCGGTCAAGCCGGACGACGACAGTTGTGTGAGAAGCGACGAAGCGACCGAGACTACGCCGCGGCCGGCGGCTTTTCGGCGTGGCGCTGCGACAGCGTGAAGATTTCGACGCCATTGGCGGTGACGCCGACCGAATGCTCGAATTGCGCCGACAGCGAGCGGTCGCGCGTCACCGCGGTCCAGCCGTCGGACAGGATTTTGACATGCGGCTTGCCGAGATTGATCATCGGCTCGATGGTGAAGAACATGCCGGGCTTCAGCGTCACGCCTTCGCCGGGCCGGCCGATATGAATGATGTTGGGCTCGTCATGGAACATGCGGCCCAGGCCGTGACCGCAGAAATCGCGCACCACGCTCATGCCCTGCGGCTCGACAAAACTCTGGATGGCGTGGCCGATGTCGCCGGTGGTGGCGCCGGGTTTTACCGCGGCGATGCCGCGCATCATCGCCTCATAGGTCACCTCGATCAGCCGCTCGGCCTTGCGGGCAACCGGGCCCACCGCATACATCCGGCTGGAATCGCCATACCAGCCCTCGACGATGAAGGTGACGTCGATGTTGACGATGTCGCCTTCCTTCAACAGCCGGTCCCCGGGCATGCCGTGGCAGACCACGTGGTTGATCGAGGTGCAGGTCGAAAAGCGATAGCCGCGGTACATCAGCGTCGCCGGGTAGGCGCCATGGCTGAAGGCGAACTCGCGGACGAAATCGTCGATCCGCGAGGTCGGCGCCCCCGGCTTGACGATATCGGTCAGTTCATCGAGGCATTTTGCGACCAGCGCGCCGGCCTTGCGCATGCCGGCGAATCCACTCGGCCCATGCAGCTTGATCTGCCCGGTCTTGCGTAAGGAGGTATCGGAGGCTTCGATATAGCTCATGGGCTGATCATGTTCTGGCGGGCAGGGGGCTGCGATGGCGGATTTGCAGGCTCTAATTTAATGATCGGAGCTGTTAGTGCAAGCCGAGGTTGGGTCGCGAGTTTGTCATGGCTCGGCTGGTTCTGCCGCAGCAAGGTGGCATCATTTCGATGCTTCTGCGATGGTCTCGACCGGCAGCGCGCCGCGGACGCGGATTTCGCGCACCGGATAGGGCACGTGGATACCCTCGCGCTTGAAGGCATCCCACAGCGCCAGCATCGCGTCGCTCTTCACATTGTCCAGCCCGTCGGGGTCGGCGATCCAGAAGGTCAGGGAAAACTTCATCCCGGCCTCGGCGAATTCCACAAGGATGCAGTTCGGAGGTTTGTTCTTGATGGCGCGCGGCGCCGCCGCGGCAATGTCGAGCGCCAGTTTGCAGACCAGCCGCGGATCGGCCTCGTAATTGGTGCCGAAATTCACCTTCACCAGCGTGTTCTTGTCGGTGTAGGTCCAGTTGACGACCTTCTGGGTGACCAGATCCTCGTTGGGAATCAGGAATTCGCGGCCGTCGCCGGCGGCGACCGAAATATAGCGTGTCTTCATCTCGTTGATGCGGCCGGTACTGTCGCCGATGGTGATGAGATCGCCGGGTTTGACCGATTTATCCGCCAGCAGGATGATGCCGCTGATGAAGTTGGCCACGATCTTCTGCAGGCCGAAGCCGATGCCGACACCGGCCGCGCCCGAGAAGATCGCCAGCGCCGAGAGGTTGATGCCGACTGCGCTCAATACGACCGCAACCGCAAAGAACAGCAGCGCAAGCCGGATCACCTTGATCAGCAGCACCTGGACCGAGGGCGTCAGATCGGTCGAGCGGGTGATCCGGCTTTCCACGAAGTTGGTGGCGAGATTGGTCACCCACAGCGCCAGGATCAGCAGCACGCCGAGCTTGATCAGGAGGAGCGGCGTCAGCCGCAGGCCGCCGAGCACGATCGAGACCGAGTCGAGCGCCTCGATGGCCGGCTCCAGCAGGCCGAGAATGCTCAACGCCGCCACCAGCCAGGCCGAAAGCGACACCAGGCGGACGATGAAGGGATTACGGATGACCGATGTAACGAGGCGGATGACCAGCCACGCGAGGGCAAGGCTGGCGGCGACCGACAGCAGATAGCTGCGGCTGGGCCAGGTCGCGCTCAGCATCACCAGGCGCGCCAGCGACATCAGCAGCGCGAACACCGCCGTCGAGGCGCTGCCGACCAGCACGCGCATGAACAGCCGCAGCGGCGCAGGCCACCCCATCGCGAGCGAGGTGGTGTCGACCCGCGCGCGAATGGCAGCGCCAGCGCCGAGCGCGATCCCGGCGCCGACCAGGATCAGCCCAACTTGCAGATAGAACCAGGGCGACGTGACCTCGGCGCCGACCGAACGCGCGGCGGAGAGCAGGAGTTCGGCGATCTCGTTCAGGTCCATCGTCAAAATCTCGTCGCAAGCCGGATCATCGGCAAACTTGATTCGAATAGCCTGCAGATTCCCATAACCGCAAGCCCGGCGCCATCGCTACAGCACCTCATTGCAGCGGGTTGAGCCCGGAAAACCGGGCACATTGCCGCTGGTCGAAGAAATGGGGTTGGCGTCGAAGTGTGGCGACGATAAGGATGCAATTGCAAGCATTTGCGCTTGTTTTGCGAAAGCCCATGGCGTCACTCGATTCGGTCAGCATAGCCATTCTCCTCGGCGCGGTTCTGGTGATGGCGGGCATTCTGTCCAGCCTGCTCGCGCTGCGCTTCGGCGCGCCGTTGCTGCTGGTGTTTCTCGTGATCGGCATGCTGGCCGGCGATTCCGGTCCCGGCCAGCTCCGCTTCGACGACGTGCGCACCACCTATCTGGTGGGATCGGTGGCGCTGGCGCTGATCCTGTTCGACGGCGGCTTGAGGACGCGGTTTCAGAGCATCCGCGCGGTGCTGGCGCCATCGATGGTGCTGGCGACGATCGGTGTGCTGCTGACCGCGCTGATCACGGCGCCGGTCGCCAAATATGTGCTCGACCTGAACTGGACCGAGGCGTTGCTGGTGGGCGCGGTGGTGGCCTCGACCGATGCCGCGGCGGTGTTTCTCCTGGTGCATGCGCAGGGCTTGCGGCTGCGTCCGCGCGTCGGCGCGACGCTGGAGGCGGAATCCGGCACCAACGATCCGTTCGCGGTGTTTCTGACGCTGATGCTGGTCGAACTGATTTCGAGCGGCCAAAGCTCGGTGTGGCATGTTGTGCTGGAATTCGGCCGCGAGGCCGTGCTCGGCGCCATCGTCGGCGTGATCGGCGGGCGTCTGGTGGTGCTGGCGCTCAATCGCGTCGCGCTGCCGCAGGGCCTGCACGCGCCCTTTGTCTGCACCGCGGCGCTGGTTATTTTCGGCGTGGCGCAGATCGCGCACGCCTCGGGCTTCCTCGCCGTCTATCTCGCCGGCATCATCATCGGCAACCGGCCGACGCGTGCGCATAATTCGGTGGTGACGTTTCTCGACGCCGCCACCTGGCTGGCGCAGATCGTGATGTTCGTCATGCTCGGTCTTTTGGTTTCGCCGCAACGGCTGGCCGGCAGCGTAATTCCGGCGGTGATCGTGGCGCTGGTACTGATGCTGGCGGCGCGGCCGGTCGCGGTGTTTCTCTGTCTGGCGCCATTTCGCTTCAACTGGCGCGAGAAGCTCTTCATGGCCTGGACCGGCCTGCGCGGCGCGGTCGCGATCTTCCTGGCGTCGATCCCGATGCTGGTTGGATTGTCGAAGGCGTACTTGTATTTCGACGTTGCCTTTGTCGTCGTCATCATCTCGCTATTGTTGCAGGGCTGGACGCTGGCCGTTGCCGCACGGCGGCTCCACGTGGCGCTGCCACGCTCGGATCGCGGGCCGCGCCGCGTTGAGCTTGATCTGCCCGGCCAGCTCGAGCAGGAACTGGTCGGCTACTCCGTTCGCCCGAAGAGCCTGTATTTCCGGCGCGGGCTGGTTCCATCCTGGTCGAAGCCGACGCTGGTGATCCGTGGCCAGCGCATTCTCTCGCCCACGGAAGCCGATCCGATTCTGCCGGGCGACTATATCTATCTGCTGGCGCCGCCGGAAAAGGCCGCGATGCTGGATCGGTTTTTTGTCGACATGCTGCCGAGCACCGAGCCCGATCCGCATCTGCTCGGAGATTTTACCGTGTCCGGCGAAGTTACGCTTGGCGACATCGCCGCGGCCTATGGCGTCACCGTGGATCCGGAGCAGGCAAAACTGACGCTGGCCGATTATTTCGACGTTCACCTCGATCATGCACCGAAGGTAGGCGCGACGCTTCCGCTCGACTCCATCGTGCTGGTGGCGCGCAGCATCTCCGGCGGCAGGGTCAATGTCGTCGGACTTCGCCTGCCGGAAGACGAAGATGAGCTCGCGCCGACGACGCGGCTGGCATCGCTCAAACGCAAGCTGTCGGAGATATGGTCGTCGGTGGCGGGGATTTAGAGTCTTGTACAACCCGTCATTCCGGGACACGCACCTTCGCATGGACCCGGAACCTCGAGATTCCGGGTTCGCTCGTGTCACTCGCGCCCCGGAATGACGGTTGAGGGAATGGATTCGTCGGCCGCAGCAATGCAGCCGTTCAGTTTGGCACGTTCCCCTTAACCGCGTTGGCCCATGCACCGTAGGTGATACGGCCCGCGGCGTCCGCCGGCAGGCGCGCGCGGACGCGCTTTTTGAGCAGCTCCACATCATCCGGTGGCATCGAAGCGACGGTGGGTCCGGTACTAGGCGCCAGCATGGCGGTCGTCCAAACGTCGTCGAAATCGCTGAATGTTCTTTGCACCTCGATCTTCCGCGTCTCCACGCCCTGTAGACCAGCCTCGGTCCATAAGTTTTGAAGCGCCTCGGCGCTTGAAACCTGCGCGCTGGGCGGGCGGAGCGGGGGAAAGCCCATCGCGAACATCTCGGACTGGATCGGCTGCAAGGGAAATCCACCGCCCGGCATGTCCCAGGCATAGGCGGCCACCGTTCCGCCTTTCGAGACCACCCGCACCATCTCGGCGACGCCCTTGCGAGGCTCGGGAACGAAGAAGATCACCAGCGCCATCACCGCGACATCGAACCTGCGAGAGGGGAACGGCAGCTCCATCGCATCGCCTTGCCGGAACTGCGCGCTGCGTGTGGCAGGTCGTGTCCGCGCATAGGCCAATTGCCCGTCCGATGGATCGATCCCCTGAATCTCGGCGGGCGCGTGCCGTTCAACAATCAGCTCGGTAAAGGCCCCGTTGCCGCAGCCGACGTCGATCCATCGCAGACCGGAGCGCGGCGCGAGCCAGTCAAGAAAGATTTCGCCCGCCAGCCTGCTCCACACTCCCATCATCCGCTCATACGCGGCCCCGTCGTCAAAGCGGATTTGCGGTTCGGCCATCGGCTATGTTCTCCGTTTCAAGGCATGCCCCGGATCAGCGAAAGCTTGTCGCGGATTTCCTGAAGGACCGCAATCTCTCGAAGTCCCGCTGGCGCACGATCCGCCCGCGCCTTGATAGCCGTCAAGAAGCTCTCTTCAGAATTGATCGCGCAGCGAGTTCGAACTCCGCGCGGCAGGTCTCGCTGAAATCGCGAAGAAGGTCGATCGTCCCGCTGTTGACCATCTCCCGCAGTTCAAGGAACGACTTGTTCGGTGCCAGATATGAATCGACGATCCTCCGCGCCACCCGCTCGGCACTTTCGATCACATTTGGCGAGGACAGGATTCGCATCCTGCCTAGCCTGACGTAAAGCTCGACCAGTGCCGGTATGTCGGCATTCTCATGCTGGAGCGCATCGATATAGCATTTCGAGGCCGCCCCGATGAATTCCTTGTAGAGTTCTTGCCGGCGGAGCTTGTCCTGCGCAACCCATTGCGCCCTGGCCTGCGCACGCTGGTTCAACCACGATGCGAAGACAGATGTGAGCCCGCCGATGGCGGCTCCCGCCAGCGCCGCGAGGGCGGTAATTACCGATGCATCCATAAGGCTCTCACGATGCTGGCGAAGCGTTTTCTGAAACCATGGGATTGACCGGCTCGGTGTTCCGGACCATCTGCCACAGCCCGATCAGGTTATAGAAAACGGCCAGCGCGCAAAGCGTGAAAAGTTCGGACTTGGCGGCGGCAAGCGGGGCCCCAAGCTGCGACAGTTTCACGAAGCCATCGATGGCGGAGGTGCTCGGCACCAGGAACGATATGAGCCTGATGAACGGAGGGATCGCCTCGCTTGGCCAGGAGAAGCCCGCGATCATGAACAGCGGAAGCCCGAGGGCTGCCAAAATAAGGGCCACCCTGATCGGCCTTCGAAGGATGCCCGCTACCACAAAGCCAAGTCCTGCGACCGATAGCACGAAGGGAACGGCGAAAATCAAAATCGGCACGATGCCGCCAAGCCGCGGCAGCCCGTACAGATAGGGCAGTACGATGAGATATATCGGCAGGATCACGGCTTCGAGCGCGAGGTAGGCCAGTAGTTTTCCGGCCATGACCGTGACCGGCGAGAGGCGCCGGCGGCGCGCGTCGTCTCCGGCGAAATCGGCACCCGGCAAAGTGCCGAGCAGCCCGACGCCCATCAAGAGCATCTGCTGCAGAATGAGCACGAACGCAGCCGGAAGCACATAGGTGGCATAGCCGGCCTCGGGATTGAATATCGGTACCGCGGTCAGAGGCATGGGATCCGGCGCGACGACGGCGATCGCCGGATCGACGCCGATGGCGATCAGGCGAGCGGCTTCGACTTCGGCACCGACCGTGCGCGCCACAGCGCCGACAGCTCCCGATACGCGCTGATAGATCAGAAAATAACTGGCGTCGGCATAGAGCGCGACCGGCGAAGGCCGGCCGTGCATAAGGTCGCGCTCGAAATATTGCGGGATCACCAGGATGCCATCGACCCTGCGCGCAAAGACCTCGCGCTCCGCGCTCGCGAGGTCCGGCAATACCTCCGTGATCGCGACGTCGGGAGTGGCGTCGACCAGACGGGCGAAGTCCCGGCTGCTCTGCGTTCCATCGCGATCGACCACGGCGATCGGGACGTTACGCAAGGCCTCATTCAAATAGGGTTGGGGATAGAACAGGGCATAGAACGCGGCGCCCAGGATGAGCACGGAAAACGCCGGCTTGACCGTAAAGATGCGACGAAGTTCATTCCGAAAAGCGTGGAGAAGGCCGCTCACGACGGCACCTCGGCAAGCGGCTGCGGCGCGTTGCGGTCCTCGATCCGATGAGCGGACCTGCGCATGCTCTCCAGCTTCCACGCGACAAGTCCGGCGAGCCCGACCGCGAACGCGGCGAGCACGAACAGCGGTTTGAACGAAAGGTCGACCGGCGTGCCGCGTATCGTCTGGTCGATACGCGCGGTCAGGTACCACGTTCCCGGCAGCAGCTCGCCCCAGCCATAGGCGAAAGCATTCATGCCGAGGCGCGGAAAACCAATTCCCATGAAGCCGAACGCGGGCGCCGTTACCAGGGTGGCGATGCTCACCGCGCTGAGCGTCGGCTTTAGCAGCACCGCCAGCAGCGCGCCCAGAAGCTGACATGACAGGATGAACAGCACGCCCGTGATGATCAGCAGCCAGGGATGCCCGCGAAGCGGCAGCCCCAAGACGACAAACAGCATCGTGTCCGACAGACCCAGCACCAGCAGGAAAAGTATGGTGTAAGGCAATATCTTGCCCGCCATGGCTGGCCAAAGTCCGCCCCCCAGCGACCGAAGAATTCGAAGCCGGTAGGGTGTCTCGACGTCGAGGCCAACGGAATAGGCCGATGTCGTCACCATGACGACCTGCAATACACTCGGTATCAGGGCGGTCAGCAGGAAGAATACATAGTTCAGCGTCGGGTTGAACAGCGCATGGGTTTGAACCGGAATCGGCTGTAGATCCGCCGCCGCAAAATCGAGCGGCTCGCCCTGAGCACTGCGCAGTGCCAGCCGGATTCCGGCAGCCGCGGTCGGAACTGCCGCGTTCACGCCGCGAGCCGTAAGGTTGCCGGTGGTCAGGGTTTGCGTGTTGTAGAAGAACACGACCTCCGGCCGGCGGCCCGCGAACACATCGCGCTGGAGATAAAGCGGCAGCATCAACAGCCCGTGGATTTTGCCGGACAGGATCAGGCTGCGCCCTTCCGCAAGATCGCCGACGCGTACCGCCACGGCGGAGTCCGGGGTTGCGTCGACCATCCGGATGATGGTGCGCGACAGGTCCGAACTGTCGAGGTCGAGCACGCCGATCGGCAGTCGCGTTGCCAGTCCGGCGCTGAAGACCGCGGCAAGGAAGGCCATCTGGGTCAGCGGGACAATGGTCGCAAGCCCAAGCAGGAAAGGCCGCCGCCACAGCCAGCCCACCTCTCGCCAGAACACCAGCCGGAAACCGGGTCGGATGCCGCTGCGGGCCAGCATGTCAACGCCCTCGATTGGCCCATGAAACGATCGCGCTCATGCCCGGACGCAGGCCGTCGACCGGCTGTATCGGCAGCGCGCGTACTTCGAAGGTGCGGAGATCGAAATCACCGGTGGCGCGGGTCGCCCGCCACGCGGCGTATTGCCCCTGCACATTGATCATGGTGACCCGGACCGGAATGACCTGGGACTTCAAAGCCGGCACTGTCAGGTCGAATTTGTCGCCGATCTTCAACCCGCCGAGCAAATCCTCGCGCAGGTTGAAGGTGAACCACAGGTTCTGCAGGTCGATCATCGAGAACAGCGGCGCCCCGGCGCTGAAATTCTCGCCGAGCGCAGCGACCCGTGCCGTAACCTGACCGGTGATCGGGGAGCGAATGGTGAATTCGGCCACGTCGACATCACGCTGATTCAAGGTGGCTTCTGCCTGCTTCACCTGTGCCGCGGCGAGAGCACGCTCTTCCTTGCTGGCGCCTGTCGTCGCAAGTTGTAGTGCAGCTTCCGCGGATTCGCGTTTGCGGGTCGCGGTGTCGAGATTGCGGGTTACCTCATCGACGCGCGCCTGTGGTGCGTTGCCGGTGCGCGCCAGCTCGATTTGCCGATTGTAGGTTTCCTGGGCAAGCGTCTCATCGGCCTTTGCCGCATTGAGGTCGGCCTGGCGCGCCGCGATCGTCTCGGGCCGGGTGCTGTTGATGCGATCCAGATCGGCCTTTGCGACCGCCAACGCGGCTTGAGCGGCGAGCCGGGCTGCGACCAGTTGCGGACTTTCCAGCTCGGCCATGACCGCGCCACGCTCCGTGGTATCGCCGACATCGGCCTTTAGCGTGACGATCCGCGCTGCAACCCGCGGACTGATGTCGACCCGATCAGCCGAAACCTCGCCCTGAATGATCAGGGGCGGCGGCCGGGTCGCAAGCCAAAGCATCGTTGCAAAGGCCGCGACGACCACTACCCCGATCAGCCAGCGAACCGACCTTTTACCCATCGCGAGGCCCCCATAAATACCCCGTTCAAAAATCACGGCGCGATCAGCGTCACACAGGCGCGCCGTCGACGCAACGCGCGTGTCGAGCAGAGAGTTTAAATCAAATGTTAGAATCGGTCGGTGTCAACCGCTGAAAAGCGATAGACATCAAGTCGCCGCCGACGGCAACACTTCGGCGCCGCCAAACGCAATCACGCGCCCGCGCTTGAGCATCACGATGCTCGTCGCCAACTGCCGCATTTCACCGGCGTCGTGGCTGACATAGACCATGGGCACGCCGGCCTCGTCGCGCAGCCGCACGAGATAGGGCAGGATCTCAATCTTGCGCTCCTCATCCAGCGATCCCAGCGGCTCATCCAACAGCAGCAATCTCGGTTTCGCCAACAGCGCGCGTCCGAGCGCCACGCGCTGGCGCTCGCCGCCTGAGAGTTGGCCGGGACGGCGATCAAGCAGACCGCCGATATCGAGCAGAGCGGTGACGCGCGCGCGCTCGGCGTGATCATCGGCAAGGCGGTTCATCCGCCGCCCATAGTCGAGGTTCTGGCGCACATCGAGATGCGGAAACAGCCGCGCATCCTGGAACACGTAGCCGATACGGCGACGGTGCGCCGGCACGTGCACGCCCGCGGCGGTATCGTCGAGCGTCTCGTCATCGATAACGATGCTGCCGCGATCCGGCCGCAGCAATCCCGCGATGATGTTGATCAGCGAGGTCTTGCCGGCGCCCGAGGCGCCGAACAGCCCGGTGACCCGGCCCTCGCTGACAAGGGAGGCCTGAAGCGAGAATTCGCCGAGCTGTTTTGCGACCTCGATGCGCAGCATGGTCAATTCCCGTGCAGCCGCAGCAAGGCGCGGCGCGCGAACCATTCCGAGGCGATCATGGCGCTCATCGCGATCACAATCGAAACCGCCACCAGCCGCAGCGCCGCGGCATCGCCATCCGGCGTCTGGATCAGCGAATAGATCGCCGACGAGATGGTCTGGGTTTCGCCGGGTATGTTCGAAACGAAGGTGATGGTCGCGCCGAATTCGCCGATCGCTTTCGCAAAGCCGAGCACCATGCCGGCCAGCACGCCCGGCAGCGCCAGCGGCAGGGTGACGGTCAGGAACACCCGCCACGGCGCCGCGCCCAGCGTTGCCGCCGCTTGCTCCAGCCGCAGGTCCACCGCTTCGATCGACAGCCGGATCGGCCGCACCAGAAGCGGAAACGACATGATGCCGCAGGCCAGCGCCGCGCCGGTCCAGCGAAACGCGAACACGATGCCGAGATGGTCCGCGAGCCACGCGCCGACAAGGCCGCGCCTGCCGAAGGTCAGCAGCAGCAGATAACCGGTGACAACCGGCGGCAGCACCAGCGGCAGATGGATAGCCGCATCGATGACCGATTTGCCCCAGAAATCGCGCCGCGCCAATAGCCACGCCGCGGCGATCCCAAGCGGCGTCGCCACCAGCGTCGCAACCGTGGCGACCCGCAGCGAGAGCTGGATCGCGGTCCATTCGGTTGGCGAGAGTTCGAACACGCCGGTGCGATCAGGAGGTCGGGCGGATCAGGAAGGTGAATCCATATTTTTCGAAAATCGTCTTCGCGGCAGACGAGCGCAGGAAGGCGAGATAGTCAGCGGCTTCCGGTTTTGCGGTCGCCGTTGCCGCGACGGGATAGATGATGGGGGGATGGGAATCCGCCGGGAAGGCGCCGACGATCTTGACGCCGGGTTCGACCTTGGCATCGGTGGCATAGACAATTCCCAGTGTGTTTCGCCGCGCGCCACCAGTGCAGCGCGGCACGCACGTTCTCGGCCATCGCGAATTTCGGTCTCCGCGGCGTGACCAGGCACCGAGATTCTCCAGCGCTGCCTTGGCGTATTTGCCGACCGGAACGGATTTCACGTCGCCGGTCGCAATTCTGCCGTCGACCGGCGAGTTTTGCCAGATCGAAGCCCGGTCCGATCGCGACATGGTCGATCGTGGAATCCTTCGGCGCGATCAGCACGATGCTGTTACCGAGCAGGTTGACGCGCGTCGACTCCTGGATGGTTTTCTTCCCCGTCGCGTAGTCCATCCAGTCGGTGTCCGCGGACACGAAAATATCCGCCGGCGCGCCTTGTTCGATCTGTTTTGCGAGCGCCGAGCTCGCGGCATAGCTGGCGACGACCTTGACGCCGGTTTTCGCGGTGTAGGCGGCGTCGATGTCGTCGAGCGCGTTCTTCATCGAGGCCGCGGCAAACACGGTGAGGCTGTTGTCCTGCGCGAGGACAGGCGAATAGCCGATCCGCACAGGATCATGAAGGCGGCGAAAAGTCCGGCAAGACGATGCATCGTGGCGCTCCATGCACGTTTGCGCGGCGCTGTCCGCGCGCGCAAATCAGGCCTAGCTCGAGGTGGTATGCGACAGGCGGAAGCGCCGTTCCGGCAATCCGGCGGATTTACGATCCGTCCGGACATCGCAAGCCAAGCCTACAACATCATCGGGGTGAGGAAAAGGCTCTGCGCCGTCTCTCGGAATGCTGGTAAACCCTGCGCCTTCGGAAGCCGGCATGATCAATCCACGGCGATCATGACGTCGGATGCTTTCACCACAACGGTCACTTTATCCTTGGCCTTGATGCCCAATTCATCGACCGCCTCGTTGGTGATCGATGAGGTGACGATCTGGCCATTGCCGATATCGACCCGGACATGCGAGGTGGTCGCGCCTTTCTTGACGTCGATGACGGTGCCTTTGATCTGGTTGCGTGCACTGATGCGCATGATGGTTCTCACCGAATTGCAGGAAATATTAGCGTATATCCATGCCGGATGAAATCAACCTCGCCGCATCGGGGGCTACTGCCTGGCGTCCGGAGCGGCCAGCACCTGGCGGCAGGCGCCGGGCAATTGCGCCAGCGTCATCGGCGGTTTCGGCTTTGGCGGTTCTTTCGGCGGCTTCGGGTGGATAATGGAATCCTTGAACCAATAGGCCAGATCGGCAGGCTTGCAGCCTTCGCCCGCCGGTGGTTCAGGCTGGCTCTCGCATCCGCCGGCGCCGGGCGGACATTTGATGCGGATATGGAAGTGGTAGTCGTGGCCGTACATCGGCCGCACCTTATGGAGCCAGCCGCGGTCGCCCTTGGCTTCGCGGCACAGCGCCTTCTTGATCGCGGCATTGACGAAGATACGCTGCACGCTCGGTTCCTGCGCCGCTGCGCGGATCACCGCGAGATGGCTCGGCGTCCAGGCGCTCGGATCGATATCGAGCCGGTCGGCGCGCACCATCATGACCGCGGACGTTTCCTCCCGCTCCTCGCGCGACAATCGCCGGTCCGGCATCGGCGTCAGCCAGATATCGGCATCAAGTCCGACCTGGTGGCTGGCGTGCCCGGTCAACATCGGACCGCCGCGCGGCTGCGACATGTCCCCGACCAGTATCCCCGGCCAGCCTGCGTCCTTGTGCGCCTTGTCCGCCAGCCGCCTGAGCAGCGCGATCAGGTTGGGATGCCCCCAGTAGCGATTGCGCGACAACCGCATCACCTGCCAGTTCTCGCCATTGATCGGCAGCGCTTCCGCACCGGCAATGCAGCCCTTGGCGTAGAAGCCGACCACATGCGTCGGCATCGCTGCGGGCAGGACCTTGCGGCCGAACAGCTCCTTGGCGCCGAGTTTCGGATCGTTGGGATTGGCCAGCGGCGGCAACGGTTTTGCATCAACGCTGCCCTTGTCCTGCGCCAGCGCGGTGCCACTGGTGACGATGGCGGACAACAGCAGGGGAAAGAGAATCAGGCGCGGGTTCATGGGCTCATTCTATAACGCAAGCGTTGCAGGGAATCACCGCTATGGCATTCGCAACTACCAGGCCGGTCGTGGACGCGATGGCGAGGCGATACCGGCGAGCAGGACCGCGAGAATGCCGGTGAGGAAGATGCCGTCGAAGGTCCCGGCACCGCCGATCGAGGCGACCGGCGCGCCGAGATCGGTGATCTTGTCCAGATTGAGAAGATCGGCGCCGATCAGTGTTCCCATCGAGCCGCCGATATAGGCAAGCGGCGCCGCATATTCGCGGGAAAGGAGGAAAGCAATGATTGCCGTGATCACCACCGGCGCAAATACCGGCACGGCAATGCCAACTCCCGGCACCGGCGTGGCCATCGAATGGATGACAAAGGCGATCACCGCGGTGGCGATCGCTGCCTTGAGCCAGAGTTGATAACGGATCACGAGATAGGCGGACATCAACGTCGGAATTACCGCGCCGCCGACATTCACGGCCAGAACGGTACCGGGCCACGACACGACCTGAGGCACGACATACTGCATGCCGTAGAACTCGATGATCTGTCCCGACATCACCGGCTTGCCGGGCAAGACCGTGATCGGAATATTGAAATAGCTGCCGAGCAGCGAGCCGAACAAGAGAAACAGCGCGGCACCGGGGCCGACGCCGAGCTTCATATAGGCATATCTGAGAATGCGAAGCTGAATCAGGATGATCAGCCCGGCGAGCAACACCAGCAGTATCGAGAAAAACGCCGGCGTCAGAGGCAGATAGTGGACCTGGGAATCCATCATTTTGGGGGGCTCAGTCCGGGGTTGGCTTGGCTTTGTCAACTAGGTGGGAAACATCTCAGGGGATCGCAAGGATTGAAAGCCCGGATAGCACCCGGCTTTTATCGCATTCGCATTGTTTTGGGAGGCGCACGACTATGTGACGACCTTGCCCGGATCGATGGCATTGGCTGCGCCGAAATTCTTGCGCAGGGTCGGCTTGTGGATCTTGCCGGTGGCGTTGCGCGGCAAGGCCTCGACGAATTTTATCACCCGTGGCCGCTTGAAGCGGGCCAGATTGGCTTCGCAATGCGCGTCAATCTCCGCTTCGGTGATGCTGTGGCCAGGCTTCACGGCGATGATCGCCATGCCAACCTCGCCCCACTGTTCGCTGGGAATGCCGATCACGGCGGCTTCGGCAATCGCGGTGAGTTGATGCAGCACATTCTCGACTTCGGCCGGATAAACGTTTTCGCCGCCGGAAATGTACATGTCCTTCCAGCGATCGACGATGTAGTAAAAACCTTCCTCGTCGATTTTCTGGCGGCATCGCCGGTATGCAGCCAGCCGTCGGTGAAGGAGGACGCGTTGGCGTCCGGCCTGTTCCAGTAACCGGGCGTGATGTTCGGCCCCCTCACCCAGAGTTCGCCGAGCTCGCCGACATCCGCGTTGGTGCCGTCGGGCCGGACGATCCGCACTTCGGTATGCAGCACCGGCTTGCCGGAGGAGCCTGCCTTGCGCGCGGCGTCCTCGCGATCGAGCGTCATCACCGCGGGACTGGTCTCCGTCATGCCGTAACCCTGCTGCAGGGCGACGCCGCGTTGCTCCCACACTTTCAGAAGCGGCACCGGCATCGGCGCGCCGCCGACGCCACCGATGACGAGACGGCTGAAGTCGGAAGCAGCGAAAGAAGGATGCTGCGCCATGAACTGATAGATCGATGGCACGCCGAAAAACACGTTGATGCCGCGCCGGGCATCGCTGAGCAATTGCAGCGCAAGGCCGGGATCGAACGCGCGCATGATCAGCACGGTGCCGCCGGCATGCAGCACCGGGTTGGTATAGCAATTGAGCCCGCCGGTGTGGAACAGCGGCAGCACGGTCAAAAACACCGATGACGGCGAGATGTAGGCCGGACCGCCGAGATTGACGCAGTTCCAGAACGTCATGCCATGGGTGATGATCGCGCCCTTTGGCTGCCCGGTGGTGCCCGAGGTGTACATGATGGTCGAGATGTCATCGAGCGTCACCACTTCCGCGCTGTCGAGCGGTTTTGCGCTTGCGATCGCGGTCTCGTAGGAACCACCGGGCCCAAGCAGAAGCGTCGAGGAGACCTTGCACAGTTTGGCCACGGCAAGCGCAATCCCGGCAAGCTCCGCGTCATGGATCATCAGTGAAGGCGCGGCATCGCTGACGATGTATTGAAGCTCGGGGACGGTGAGACGGGTGTTCAGGGGCAGGAAAACCGCCCCTAGCCGTCCGCAGGCGAACTGCACCTCCAGCGTATCTGATGTGTTCAGCGCCAGCACAGCGACGCGGTCGCCGCGCGAGATCCTGAGCCGGTCGCGCAGATGCGCGGCGAGACGCGAAATCCGCGCATCGAACTCCGCGTAGGAGAAGCGCCGTTCGCTGGCGAGGTCGACCACCGCCGTTTTGTCCGGCGTCCGGCGGCCAAAATGGGCAATCCAGTCGTAGTAGCGAACCGGCAAGGTCTCCTCCAAAGGTCCGCGGTCTTGCGCCGCCCGATCCGCCCGATCTTACGCCATTTCGCCCAGTTGAGGAGGCGTATTGCAATACTGTCTTGCGTCGAGTGGCTGCGCCGTTCGCAGACATGGCTTCGCGATCTCGCCGCACGTTGCGCGCGAGGCTTGCTTTGAATTCCTGCCCGCTGAAGTTCAGAGGGCGCAGGGAATGCCGGGTGCCTAATGCACCCGCAGCCTCGCATGCAAAATAAAACAAGCATACGAGTTAGTCACCACGGTCACACCGGAACAACCCGGCATTCCCCGCGCAATGGTTTTACGGCTTACTTCGCGCTCTCCTCGGTGACCACGCTTGTTTGACACCGTCGCCTGCGCTTCTTCTCACAGGCTTGACGCCAACGATTGGGGCGTCGGAACCACACGACTTCGCCGTACGCAACAGTCCGCGCTCGTCTCGCGCGCTGCCCGCGTCCACCGCATCCTGCCCCGCGTTGATGACGTGCGCAACGCCCCTCTTGTCGAGACCGGACGGGGCGAATCAGTGAACTGATTTGGGTCGGGAGAAAACAGAAATATTTTTGCAAACGGGGCTTGACACAATTTCTGGAAATCAGAAGTGATTTGCCCGTCGGGCACTTTTGACGTGAACCCGTAACCCAGAGCGGTCGGCGGACGTCCGCTTTGCTGTGCATAACGGACTCAAGTCGGACATCGCGCCATGTCTGTTTCGTGCCAAAAGCGGACATGACGCCTAGCGGCCTTCGCAATCTAAATTCCTGTTCGCCGTCGGTCCAATTCAATCAACGCGAGTGTCAGTTCATTAACTGGTTGTGATCACAATACGCGCATATTGCAAGCGGCGTGACCACGTCGGTTGGCTTCACTAAGTCTCGCGTTGCGGCCTGCACACTCGCGCCGAGGGCAGCATCGAAACGGACCGACAATGCGTAGCTGCCTTGCTTCCATGAGTGCTATCGCGCCAATTCCAACAGCCGACGACAGTCCGCCGGCAGCCGCCGTTCATTGAGGTTGGTCACGCAGAGCAATAGTCCCTGCTGCCGGGGAGGTTGCATGTACCACGCCGACATCGGACGCGGCGCGAGGCCGAACTCTAGCGCGCGTGAAGCGATGTCCACGTCTGACGCGGACTTGGGAAGGAAGATCACCACTGCAAGACCGCCGGTCGCCTGCACCTTTATCGAGTTTGGCGCCATTTCTCCCAGGCAACGAAGCAGGGTCTCCCGTCGGGCGGCGTAAAGCCGCTTCATGCGGCGCAGATGGCGAAGATAGTGACCGTCACGCAGGAATTCCGCCACAGCGCGCTGCATGCCCGCAGCCGGCGCCGGCGCCAGGGAAGCAGCGAGCTCAGCGAACCGGCGACTCAGTTCCGGCGGCAAGACCATAAAACCCAGGCGCAGCGCCGGGCTGATCGTTTTGCTGAAACTGCCTATGTGCAGCACCCGACCTCCATGATCGAGAGATGCAAGAGCCGGAGCCGCCCGTCCTTTCAGCTGCAGTTCGCTCAGGTAATCGTCCTCGATGATCCAGGTGTCGTTGCGCCGAGCCCAGGCGAGCAATGCAAGCCGCCGCGGCAGCGACATCGTCATGCCGAGCGGCGCCTGCTGGCCTGGTGTCACAACTGCCAATTTCGCTCCAGCGGCGGTCTGGACACCAGCGGCAACATCCAGTCCTTCCGCATCGACCGGGACAGCTGTCACAGCGATGCCAGCCAGGCCGAGTGCGGTGCGCGTGAGCGGAAAGCCTGGATCCTCGATCCAAGCTCCCATCCTTCCAAGCTGAAGCCCTCGGATTGCCAGACCGAGCGCACCGGAGAATGCACCTGTTATGAGCACCTGAGAGGGATTGAACCGAAGGCCGCGGGCCAGCCCTAAGTAAGCCGCGATCTCCTTTCGCAGCTCCGGATCGCCACGCGGATCCGGATACGTCACCGGCGCCGCCGCAGCCCGCCGGGTCTCACGAGTCAGGATGCGTGACCACAGCTTGAACGGGAAGGCGTCTTGAGCGGGCACGCCCATCTGAAATGCCAGCGGCGCGTGTCCGAACTCGTAGAAGAGGTCCGGCAGAAGGGGAGCTTCCGGCGACCAATCAGGTATTGAGGATCGGGACTGCCGTTCGGCCACACGAGTTCCTGCCGGGCCGAGACCAATCGCGAATTGCTCCGCGATGAGACGCTCGTAAGCCACACGCACGGTGCCGCGGGAGACGCCGAGTTGAGCGGCCAGATCCTGCCAAGAGGGTAACCGCGCGCCCGAGGCGAGCCGTCCGTTCTCGATGCCCTCTCGGATCGCCGAATAAATCTGGGTAGCCAGCGGAGTCCTTCTGGCACGATCGAGTTGGACGGGGAGGGCAGCCATCGCGCGATGGTACAGCCAAAATCGGCAATCTTGGTACTGTTTTATGATCAGACGCAACGCATCTATTCGCCAACACCAGCGACCGGAGCGATCCCGTTCCATCAGGCTTAGTGGGAACCCCGGTCAATGCAGACAGCGCAGATCGCAGACACGGAGACAGGAGTTCGACAATGGCTGACATTTTGTGAATAGCCGGCGCGCCCACGTTCCCTGCAACACTTCCACCAAAGAGACAAATGACCGAGGAGATAATTATCATGAAGGCGATCGTTGTAACGGACCAGGCTGCGGGGACGGCTGGGATGAAGCTGGTGGAGCGGCCCGAGCCGCGGGCAGCGATAAACGACGTCGTCGTTGAGGTTCATGCGTCGGGATTCGTCCCGACTGAGCTGGCGTGGCCCTCGACCTGGACCGATCGTCTCGACCGTGATCGAACACCGTCGATCCCTGGGCACGAGCTGGCCGGAGTGGTCACCGCTCTCGGCTACGGCACGACAGGGCTGTCGGTGGGACAGCGAGTGTTCGGCCTCGCCGACTGGTATCGTGATGGCACCCTGGCGGAGTATGTAGCCATGGAGGCACGCAACCTCGCGCCGCTCCCGGGCGACGTCGACTTCACGGTGGGCGCGAGTTTGCCAATCTCGGGCCTCACCGCGTGGCAGGGACTGTTCCAACACGGCCGCCTTCAGGCGGGGCAGAGCGTCCTCGTGCACGGCGCGGCCGGCGCAGTCGGTTCGGTGGTGACGCAGCTCGCACGAGAGTTCGGCGCACACGTCATCGGCACCGGACGCGCCGCCGACCGTCAGACGGTGCTCGACTTCGGCGCGAAGGAGTTCGTCGACCTCGACAACGAGGCCCTGGAAGACGTCGGCGGAGTCGATCTGGTGCTCGATGGCATCGGCGGCGACATCGGGAAGCGGTCCGCAGGCCTGATTCGAGCCGGAGGAACGCTGGTGTCCATCGTCGGGCCGGCCGAGGCACGGCCCGCCGACGGCCCCGCGGTCGACTTCGTCGTCGAGTCCGATCGTGCCCAACTGACTGAGATCGTCCAGCGGGTGCGGGACGGACGACTGCGGACGAACATCGGCAACGTCTCGACCCTCGACGATGCCGTCGCCGCCTTAAACCCGACCGAGCGACGCAAGGGAAAGACGATCATCCGCGTTCGTCCCTGAGCGACGCACGCCCATTGATGCACGCAGCCGGCCGGCGCTGTCCAGGTCGGCCGGCTGGCGAGTGCCGACGTAAGCAAGGCACAAGCGCCTCCTGGGTCAACGTGGGCACCGACGAGGTATGCAGTATTCCGGGCTTGCCGGAGTACGGCGTGCCAACTGCAAGAGACTCATCAGTGGCAACCGCCAGAAGCAGAGGAGAAAGCGCTCGTGTACCTCAATCTATTCCTTCACTCATAGGAATCACCATGACCAACGGAATGACCATGACCAACGCCGTCATCGAATGTATCTTGAGCCGTAGCGCCGCCAAGTATTACGACCCAGCCGCCACCTTGAGCGACGATTTAATCCGCGAGCTGGTGCAAATCGGCACCACCGCGCCGACATCCTTCCACTTGCAGAACTGGCGCTTCATCGCCGTACGCACGCCCGAAGCCAAGGCTCGGTTGCGTCCGATTGCTTGGGATCAGCCCGCGATCACCGAAGCGGCCGTTACCTTCATCGTCTGCGGTCAGTTGGCCGATTCCAGCGTAATACCACAGCGCCTGGCACCGCTGGTGGAAGCGGGCATCATGCCAGCAAAGATGGTGCCGGAATGGGAAATCCCCGCACGCAATCTGTATATGGAGTACCCGCAGCGCCAGCGCGACGAGGCAGTACGCACCGGCACCTTCGGCGCGGCGGCGATGATCTATGCGGCCCGCTCGCTGGGCCTGGGTTCGACGCCGATGATCGGTTTCGATGCCGAAGCAGTGCACCGCGAGTTCGGACTGGCCGAGGACGAAGTGCCGGTCATGCTGTTGTCCGTGGGGCCGGAGCGTCCGGGAAACTGGGCGCAGAAGCCGCGCCTGCCGGTGGCCGATGTGCTGGAACTCGCATAGTTGAGGAGTTCGGTCTTGGCAGGGCGGCCGCCGGAATTGCTGGGGCACTGGGCCCATGCCTTGTATTTCGCGGCTGGTCGACGCCCCAACTGCAGGCGCTGACCGACGAGGCCCTGGTTGGCGACCCGCAACCGCCTACTGGGAACGCCTGGTGGCCGGACTGCCCGAGGAAGACCCGCGCCGCGCCGCCGTCGCCGACGGTATGCGCACGCTTGAGCGCGAGAGAGAAATACCTGGAGCGTCGCAAGGACCCGCTCGAGCAACCAAACACGTAGGAGTCACCGATGTCGTTTCGCTTCATCACCAAGTCTATCCACGCCTACCTAATCGATTATCCCGTCGCGATCGTCTTGATCGCAGCGCCGTTTGTGCTGAAGCTCGGCCAGAGCGGACCGTTCGCAATGTGGCTTTCGGTTGTTGTCGGTGTCGCGGCGCTACTCTTGGCCGCCCTGACCGACCATCCGACCGGGCTCGTCCACATCATTCCCTACTGGCTGCACCTTTGGGTCGATCGCGCCGTCGGGGTGGTGTTTGTCATCGCCCCGTTTGCCTTCAAATTCTTCGGGCTCGACGCCTGGTACTACTGGGTCCTCGCTGCCGCTGTCCTGCTCACGACGTCAGTCCTTAACGCGCCTGAGGAGCCAGTCGCGACGCGTTCGGGATTGGACAGGCGCACAGCGGGTTGAAGGCGGCGATGGCATCGTCGAGGGTCGTGACGTTGCCGATGTTCGTCGGTGAGGACTCGGGGAGGACGAGCAGTTCTGCCCTTGTCGTGGATTATCGTTGCCTCTTGGGTCGCGGCGATTGTCTCGGCACGCATCCAGGCGGAAGATCCCGCCATGTCCCGGCTCGCGCGCCGCGAATCGCTCGACCTAACCTGAGGGATTAGGTCGTGAGCAGCGCATCCCGTTAGCGCGCAGTAGGAGCGATCCGAGCGCGTCGTTGACGACGTAAAGTGCATCGGCGCGACCACTGA
>CAVUYV010000046.1:0-65528 GCA_963745785.1 uncultured Alphaproteobacteria bacterium
TTTGCGTCTAAAACGTTCCGGTAGAATCACAATACGGCAACCACGCTCATTTTCGGTCAGAGGCAACGCGCGGCGATTGCCTCGTTAGCGTGCAGGACATCGACGTCGAAGCGGCCGAGATCGCGTTCGCGTTCGGTACCGCTTTTGCACAGTGCGGTCACCGCGCGTGCCTTTACCACTTCTAAAAAATAGAGCCGCGTCGCCGTGCATATTTCTGAGCTATCCACGCCGCTGAAGCTTTTGATCCGCGTCTGCATCGCCGGGACGCTGACGCTCGCGTCCGCGAGATTACGGTCGCAACCCGGCACGTGTGGCGCGTCCTGACGCGCAGGCGGCGCCGCCAGCACCGCTGTTGGAAAAGTGACCGGTACGATCAGCCCGACAAATGCAACCAAGAGCCAAGGCGCTTGAGCAGATTTGGTGCATCAACCCTGAACGCATCGCGGCAATGCTTTGAACAGTAGCGCCGCTTGCTGAACCAGTCGCGCCGATAAGCAACAAGACCAATGCCGCGATTGCGGTCTGGGTTTGAATTTTTCATAACGCTTTCCTTCCATGATTTTTGACTACGCTGACCGCCTCATGTAGCCGTCCTGCGAAGCACTGCGTCTCGCAGTAGATCAATTGCGTCTGTGAATCGACGAACGTAGCCTTTCTCAATAAGGCCACCGCACACTGCGCAGTGTCGGCCCGCGGATGGGACGCGGTTATTGACGACAACGAATCGAATTGCCTGTGGAAATCTGCTGGTTGCGAAAGTCGGATTGGTACTCATGTTCGACATCCATCGGTTCGAAAGTGAGCAAGGGCAAAGCCGTGCATTTTCTAAGTGACACTCATTTTGCCGACTTGACGCATCGAAATCGATTGCACGCAGGTAGCGCGGAATAGTTCTCTAGTTTTCTGCGCTAAGCCAACGCTTAGAGTTGTTGGCGAGAGGCATGGGGCCTTCCGGGTCCCTACGCGCCGACGCAGCTGAAGGTGGGCACCTGCATGCGACGTTAACGGGTCCGCAGGATTAGAACGACAGCGCTCCGAAATGTCGGCTTCTGATGCTGTGGACGGCGCCCACTCAGCGGCATCGAGGTGCCATAGGGTGGTTGCGTTAGAGCAACCCACATTGAAGGGAGCCGTCCATGGGCGAGGCTGGCACGGTTGGTCTCGAAATTGCGAAGTCCGTCTTCCGGGTGCACGGGATCGATGTTGCGGGCGCGGTTGTGATCCGCAAGCGTCGTCACTCGCTCAAAGGTGGTGGGTACTGGCGAACTGCCGCCATGCTTGGTCGGGATCGAAGCGTGTCCGTCGGCGCATCATTGCGCCAGCAACTTTCAATTCTTGTCCATGGGCCGAAAACGTTTGTGTCGAGGATCTTCGTGGACGACAGTATGCCGTACAACATCGCGAATTGATGCCCCTAATCAACTACGCAAGGCATAAAGCTCTGATTTACAAGCCTCAGTGAACTCTTCCAGCGGATCATCCCAGTGGATGCTGGTGCCAGCTAGGTGCTTTCGCATATCGTCAAACGTCTTGTTAGAGTTTGCGTATGCCCCAGTAACTTTTCGGATCACCTGTTCTGCGGCGTGGAGGACGGGACTGGAGGAGATTAGGCGCATCCGCTCCATGACCGCGTAAAGCCCCGCTAGAACGTCGGGCCCCTCGGCCTGTTTGCCCCATGCTTCTGTTAAACGTTTTGATGCCTCTATGATAAATTCTGCGTACAGCGTCTCCCGCTTAGCCGCCTCCTGTAGAAGCAGTTGGATTCGTAGCTGCCTGTGTTGCGTGAGCCAGGAAGCGGCGAACGTCGAAACTCCACCGATTAGCGAGCCAATTAGTGCGGAAGTGGCGGATAATATTGCCGGGTCCATTGCATAGCCCCCCTTCCCGCAGTGCTCGGCTGTTTCTCGCGTGGCACAAACATCGCGAATTGGGACGCCGCAGTCTATCGTGCGTGGGTCGTGCGGGATTCGCTTGTGGTTGGCGAGATTAGGCGATGGCTTAGAAACGACGGGGGATCGATAGACTTAGGAGCCGACACGACTTTTCTGGTGCGACCTTAAGATGCCCCGCTAGCCGATCATGTGCGAGCTAAGAGCGTAGCGGCTTTTCTGTTGCGAGGTTGAGGCGATCCGCCATTCGGCTGAGCTCCGGAAGCGACCGGGCCTTCATCTTCCGCATCAGGTGGGTGCGATGCACCTTCACCGTGGATTCGGCGATGCCGATGTCGTTCGCAATCTGCTTGTTGAGGCGACCGGCCGTAACCTGGATCATGATCTCGCGCTCGCGGGAGCTAAGTGTCGCGAAACGCTCCCTGAGCGCAGCCAATGCCCTGTCGCTCTCCCGACGCGCACGATCGCGCGCGAGCCCGGCCTCGACAGCATCGAGCAGTTCCTGATCACGGAAACGGTTTTGTGAGGAACTCTATGGCACCCCCCTTCATCGCCTGCACGGTCATCGGGATGTCGCCGTGCGCTGTAATGAAGATGATTGGCACTTGCCTGTTCGCCGCGGCAAGATCACGCTGAAGCTCGAGACCGCTTCGCCCCGGCATTCTCACGTCGAGCACCAGACAAGTCGGGCCGTCCGACGGCTCGGCCTTGGAAAAATCGGCAACAGACGAAAATTGCTGGGTGTCCAAGCCGACCGACCGCAAGAGTCGCACGACCAAGTCGCGAAACTCGGCATCGTCGTCGATGATCACGACGCTGGGCTTGGCGTCAGGCATCCCCGGACCGCGCATAAGAGGCCGCCTTCTTCCTGCTGAATGGTCTTCATTCTACTCACAATCCGTGCCACCGAACAGCCCCTGCTACCTAAGCGAATAGCCGAGCGCATAAGCCATCGCTTAGGGCCGCCGGCATTGCTTTGTCGTGAACCTCAGCCGACATTAGAAGTTGCATGCAGGCGAGAACCACTTGGAAAGGCGCCGATATGAGCCGGCAAAGGAAGTTGAAACGCAATGGCGAAACGTACATTGATCTCGATCGTCGAGGATGATCAGCCCTTTCGCGAATCCATGAGAAAACTCATGACGGTGCTGGGATACACTGTCGAAGCGTTTCCCTCGGCCGCCGATTTCCTGGCGTCTCCTCTCCTCACTGACACGGCGTGCTTGGTCACTGACGTTCAGATGCCTGGAATGACCGGGGTCGAGCTCCACAGACATTTCGTTGATGCGGGACACGGATCCCGACCATTCTCGTCACCGCCTACCCGGATGAGACGACTCGAAACCGCGCCTTGAAGGATGGGGTGGTCTGTTACCTTGGCTAAGCCGGTGGATGACGAGCATCTGGAGCGGTGCCTTCGTTCGGCTCTCGAATCCGGAAAGCCGCATGAAGAGAACTCATGAACCTTCCGGGCCTGCCGGCAGAGTGAACTGAAATATTGCGCCCCGAGGCCGATTGGCCTCTGCCCACAACCGACCGCCATGGGCGGTGATGATGGACCGGCAAATCGAGAGTCCCATTCCGATTCCAGCTCGTCTTTGTGGTGTAGAAGGGCGCGAAAACCCGATCGAGATGTTCCGGATCAATTCCTGGCCCTGAATCTTGCACTGCGACGATGATGCTCGCCGGTCTTGTGTTGCTTCGTGCTAATCGACAACTCTCGCGGCCCCTTCTCGACCGAGCTCATTGCTTCCACGGCGTTCAGGATCAAATTGAGCACGACCTGTTGCAGTTGAACACGATCGCCGCGAACGAGTAGCAACCCCTCCATGAGGCTGGTGCGGACCGAAACTCCATTCCTTGTCGATCGCGCTCTGCACCATCTCAATCACCTCGTCGATCGCCTCGTTGAGGTCGAAAGGCTCGCTTCGTGGAGGCGCCTTCTTGATGTGATCGCGCATGCGACCGACGATATCCTTCGCTCGATCGGCATCCCTGACAATGCAGGCGAGCGCCTCCATGACTTCGGCAGATTTGGCGGACTCATTTCCAAAAAGCGCATGCCTGCACGAGCGTTGTTGCGCGCGGTGGCGATCGGGTGAAGAATTTCGTGAGCCAGCGAGGCGGTCAATTCTCCCATTATGCTCAGCGCGGTTCACGTGCGCGAGATCCGCCTCCAGCTGGCGAAGTCTCTCGTGCTCCTCTTGCGCACGTTTGCGTTCCGTCACATCGATAGGGGTAGACAATCATCTCAGGTTCTCCATCCGCGGAGAGCAAAGGATGGCCGATGGATTCGAGATGTTTGACTGTTCCGTCAGGAGAGAACGATTCTGAACTCGATTGCGTACTTTCTTTTTTGGCGCAACGCCTCAAAGGCCTCCTTGTTTCCGATTTCGCGATCGTCTGGGTGTATCCGTTGCAGCACACTTTCGAGGTCGGGAAGACCCTGCAGCGGATCAAACCCCCAGATTCGGTAACTTTCCTCCGACCAGTAGACAGGCCCTGTCGCGTTAAAGACAAAGGTGCCGGTATGGCTCAGCCTCTGTGCTTCGGCCAGATAAGCTTCGCTGCGTCGGAGTGCCTCTTCTGCCCTCTTGCGCTCGGTGATGTGCCGCCCCACGCCGCGGTAGCCGATAAAACGTCCCGACTTGTCAAATACCGGCAGCCCAGAGACGGACACATAGCGCTTGCCACCGTCGGGCGTAGGTCGCGCGAGCTCGAAGTCTCGGAATGGCAGGTGGGCATCGAGGGTCTCGCGGTGCTTGCGCCAGGCCTCGGCGTCAGGCTCGAGGTAAGGCACTTCCCAGCGAGTTTTGCCGATTTCGGAGCCCGGCGCCGGCGCGTCAGCTAGCCCTTCAGCAAACTCCTGGCGGATAAAGCGATGCTGCGCGTCGCTCTCCCAGTACACGTCGAAGGAGAATTGAACGAGGGTGCGAAAGCGCTCCTCGCTCGCGCGCAGCTCATCCTCTGCCCGCTTGCGCTCGGTGATGTCGCGCACCAAGCACAAGATACCGGCGTCCGCCTTGCTCAAACTGGTTCAGGCGAACCTCCACCGGGAAGGAGGCTGCCGTCCTTGCGCCGGTGGCGGGTCTCGAAAGTGATGGCTTCCCCGGCGACGATGCGCTGCTTAGGCGCTGGATGGACGTCTCGTCGAGACCGACATCGAAATCGCTTCGATGTTTGCCGATCAGTTCTTCCCTGCTGTAGCCCAGACCCTCGGCAGGCTCTGGCGGTTGACGTCGAGAATGGTCGCAATCATCGTCAAGCAGAAAGAAGGCATCGGTCGCGTGATCCACGAAGGTGCGGAAGCGCTCTTCGCTCGCGCGCAGCTCATCCTCCGCCCGCTTGCGCTCGGTGATGTCGCGGTCCAGGGAAACGGCCAGCATTTGGCCCTCGTGCCAGAGCGCCCGGATGCGCACCTCGACGGGAAACACGGTTCCATCCTTTCGGCGATGACGACCATCATAGGTCACGATTTTCCCCGCCCGGAGACGCTCCCGGATGCGTTGCAGAAGCGCCGGTGTCAGATCCGGACCATAGTCGAACGCGGTCATCCCGATCAGTTCGTCGCGGCGATAGCCCAAGCTTTCGCACGCCTGGCGATTCACATCGAGAACGGTCGCATCCTCATTGTAGAGAAAGAACGCATCGGATGCGTGGTCCACCAAGGTGCGGAAGCGCGCCTCGCTCGCGCGCAGCTCCCGCTCCGCCTGTCTCAGCTCCGTGATGTCTTGCAGAACGCCAAACTGGCGCAGAGGTCGCCCCGAGTCGTCCCAGGTGACATCGCCCTGGCTGTGGACGATTCGCACGGCGCCGTCAGGACGCACCACCCGATATTCGACGTCGTAGCGTGGACCGCCAGGGCGTAGCGCAGCCGCAGCGGCCTCGGCTACTCTCGCCCGGTCCTCGGGGTGAATCAATTCCAGCCATCGCCCATGCCACTCCGGCAAGTCGACCGGCTGCACTCCGAAGATCCGGCAAACCTCGTCCGAAAGAGTTACGCGACCGGTAATGAAGTCACGTTCCCACCAACCAACATGCGCGATGCGCTGCGCCTCTTCCAACCTGGCATTGCTCTCGCGTAACTCTTCCTCCGCGCGCTTAAGCTTCGTCGTTAGCGCGGTCACGACCAGCGACGTCGTCAAGAACGCCGCGATCCTCACAATATCGTCCGGAGCATCAAGGCGGAGATTCGAACAATGGCGGCGCGAAGAAGTAGTTCAGGCAGGCTGCGGCGACGATCGATAGAACGACCGAGGCGCTAAAGCTGCCCAGCAGCGAAACCAGCGCGATCAGAATCACATAGGCAAAGCCCGTCCTCGCAACGCCAAAGCCAATCTGAAAGCAGACGAAGGTGATCAATGCCAGGCCGGCGATACCCAACAGGAACTGGGCGGCAACGGCCTGTAATCGGGGTCTCCGCTTATGCGTAATCTCCATCCCAAGCACGCGCCAACGATGCTCACAGAGCTGCGGGGACGCGGACAACGGCAGCCCGATCCCTCCGGCTCTCAATCATGGCGCTTCCGCTTGGCGAGCCAAAAGCCGCCTAATCCGCGCAACCAGCAAGGAACGACGTTACACTACTGGCGCTCTCAGCGGAAGGTCCCGGACCGTTATCCGGTTAGCGCGTCACGCTCTCCGTTCTTCCGCTGAACGCGTGAACTCCGTGTCGTGCCGAGCTGCGACGCAGGCCCGCGGCCGCACGCCGCCTCCGGCGATTGGCCGGTCAAGCCGACGCTTCCCTTCATTCCGGGTCACGAGGCCGCCGGGATCGTGGCCGCGCTCGGGCCGGGGGTCGACACCTGAAAGTTGGCGATCCAGTCGGCGTCGCCTGGCTGCATGATGCCTGCATGCGGTGCGAATATTGCGAGACCGGCTGGGAGACACTATGCGAGCACCAGCATAACACCGGCTACAGCGTCAATGGCGGCTTTGCCGAGTACGTCATCGCATCGGCCGCCTTTGCCGCGCGCCTGCCGGCAAGGGTGGATTTTGCGGCGATCGCGCCGATCCTGTGCGCGGGCGTGACCACCTATAAGGGATTGAAGGAGACCGAAGCCAGGCCTGGCGAGTGGGTAGTGATTTTCGGCGTGGGTGGCCTTGGTCACATCGCCATCCAATATGCGAAGGCGATGGGACTCAAAGTTGTCGGCGTCGATATCGCAGAGGACAAGCTCGAATTGGCGCGGAAAACCGGCGCCGACCACGCCGTTAACGGGCTTGCCAAAGACGCCGTCGACAATGTTTTGGCGGAGACCGGCGGCGGAGCGCATGGCGTGCTGGTTACCGCGGTGTCGGCGCCCGCCTTTGCGCAGGCGCTGCGCATGGTGCGCCGAAAGGGGACCGTCAGCCTGGTCGGCCTGCCTCCCGGCGAATTTCCGACCCCAATCTTCGACGTCGTACTCAAGCGCATCACCGTGCGCGGCTCGATCGTCGGTACGAGGTACGACCTCGACGAGGCGATCGCGTTCGCCGCCGACAGCAAGGTGAGATCCGAATTCACCACGGCGCCACTGGCCGAAATCAACACCATCTTCGAGCGAATGAAATCCGGCAAGATCGACGGCCGGATGGTGCTGGATTTCGGTTAGCGGCAGCCACACGTTCGCCTCCGTCCTTTGTCGATCCCCTCATCGACGTGGTAGGCTGCGGCGAATCCAGACGGTGATGCCTCCACATCCGGGGCACCGTTCAGCATGCTGACAAGCAGTGAGCGGATCCCAGGCCTATGCATCCTGGGACGGCGATCTCGGATCATTCGACCGCTGTCGCGTGGACCATTGGCTGTGCCTTTCGGCTTCCTCCCGGTCCGCTCCCGCAGCGTTTGAAAGACGACGTAAAGCATCGGGATCAGGAAGATACCGACGGTGCTCGCCGCCAGCATGCCGACGAAGACCGGCGTGCTGACGCTGCGGCGGGCAATTTCCGAAGCGCCCTGCGGCCCACACCAGCGGCGCCAGGCCGACGATGAAGGCGATCGAGGTCATCATCACGGCGCGGAACCGCAGCTTTGCGCCGAGCTCCGCCGCTTCCCTGATGCCCATGCCGCGCTCCCGCTGGTCCTTGGCAAACTCGACGATCAGGATGGCGTTCTTGGCCGCCATCGCGATCAGCACGACGAGGCCGATCTGGGCGTAGAGATTGAGCGTCAACTTGAATACCAGGACGCCCGCGAAGGCTCCCAGCACGCCGGTCATGACCGACAACAGAACCGGGACCGGAATCATCCAGCTCTCGTACAAGCCGACGAGAAACAGGAAGGCGAACAGCAGGGCCATTCCGAGCACGATCCCGGTCTGCCCGCCGCGCCCTTTGCTCCTGAAATGCCGTGCCGGTCCATTCAAAGCCGAAACCGGGCGGCAGCGTCTTCGCCGAGATGTCCGCCATGGCGGCGAGTGCCGTGCCGGAGGCGACGCCCGGCGCGGGAATGCCGTTGACGTCACCGAGCGATAGTTGTTGTAGCGCGTGATGACCTGAGGACCGATGACGGTGCGCAGCGAAGCGATCGCCTGCAGCGGAACCATGGTGCCCTTGCTGTTGCGGATGTAGATCCGCCACAGATCGGGCATATCGCGCCGGTTCGCCGCCTCGCCCTCCAGATTGACCTGCCAGGTTCGGCCGAACAAATTGAAATTGTTGATGTAGTAGCTGCCGAGCGTCGCCTGCAGGGTGGTGAATACGTCATTGATGGTGAGTCCCAGCGACTGGGCCTTGGCGCGGTCGATGTCGAGATAAAGCGAGGGCGCGCTGTGCACCATAGGTCGTGAACACCTGGGCGAAGCGGCTGTCCTGCTTTGTGGCGTCGATGAGTCCCTGGACGACGCTTCCCAGGGTGGCCGGATCTGCGCCCTCGAAACTCTCGAGCTGGTATTCGAAACCGCCGGTGGTGCCCAGGCCGATGACCGGCGGCAGGTTGAACGGCAGGACGGTCGCGGTGCGGATCTGCATGCCGGCGCCGAACGTCTTCGCGATCAGGGCCTGAGCCGAATCCGCGGCCTGCTTGCGGTCCTCAAACGGCTGCAACACGGCCACCATGAAGGCGGTGTTGCTGGACGAGAATGAATCGAGGAACGAGTAGCCGATGATCGAGACCGTGTCCTTCACCTGCGGCATGGACTTCAGGATAGCTTCGACCTGTCCGACGACCTCGCTGGTGCGCGCGACGCGAGACACCGTCCGGCAGCTGCACCTGGACGAAGAAGGCACCCTGGTCTTCCTCGGGCAGGAAGCTCGTGGGCGTCACGCGCGCGAGGCCGCCGACGCCGAGCCCGAAGGCAACGACGAGCACGACGCCGAGCACCGAGAACCGCACAAGCTTGCCGACGAGCAGGGCATAGCCGTCGCGCACCCCGTCGATCCCTCGGCTGACGAGACCCATCAGGCCGCGGCGCGGCCCGGAGTGACGCAGGAACAGCGCGCACAAGGCGGGCGACAGCGTGAGCGCGTTGAAGGCCGAGATCAGCACGGTTGCGATGATCGTCACCGCGAATTGCCGGAACAGCACGCCCGAAATGCCGGCGATGAAGGCGACCGGAACGAAGACCGACAGCAGCACCAGCGTGATGCCGATGATCGGCGCCGTGACTTGCGCCATCGCCTTCTTGGCGGCGTCCGCCGGAGAAAGATCCGGCTCTTCTTCCATCACGCGCTCGACGTTCTCGACCACGACGATGGCGTCGTCGACCACGATGCCGATCGCCAGCACCATCGCCAGCAGCGAGACGGTATTGGCCGAATAGCCGAGCGCCGACAGCACCATGAAACCGCCGATGAGGCTCACCGGAACCGCAATGACCGGAACGATGGTGGCGCGCAGCTGTCCGAGGAACAGAAACACCACGAACGCGACGAGGACAAACGCCTCGAACAGCGTTTTCATCACCTCATGGATGGTGTCGTTGACGAAAACGGTCGTGTCGTAGGTCGCTCGTGCCTTCAGCCCCTCCGGAAAGCGAGCGCGCACCTTCTCGAGCGTCTCATTCACGGCTGCGGCAGTCGCGATCGCATTGGCGCCGGGAGCCAGAAAGATTCCGATCGTCACGGCCGGATGGCCGTTGAGGCGGCTGAAGTTGTCGTCGTTCATGGCGCCCAGTTCCACCCGCGCCACGTCCTTGATGCGCAACGTAGACCCGTCAGCGTTGGCGCGCAGCACGATGTTGCCGAACTGTTCGGGATCGAGCAGCCGCCCCTGTGTCTGCACGTTCACCTGAAACTGCTGATCTTCGGGAACCGGACGCGCGCCGATGCGGCCGACCGACGCCTGAACATTCTGGCTTTGGATGGCCTTGATGATGTCGGATGGCGCAAGATTGAGGCTTGTCAACCGCGCCATGTCGAACCAGATGCGCATCGAGTAATCGAGCCCGCCGAACAGCTTGGCCTCCCCGACGCCCGGCGTGCGCGACAGCTCGTCAAGGACGTTGATGATCGCGAAATTGGTGATGAAAAGCGGGTCGTATTTCCCGCTTTCGTCGTAGAGATTCACGAACTGCAATATCGAGGACGATTTCTTCTGGACCTTGATTCCCTGGAGTTGCACCTCCTGCGGCAGCTGCGACATGACCGTCTGCACGCGATTGTTGACATTGACCGTGTCGATGTCGGGATCGGTGCCGAGTTCGAAAGCTTACGGTGAGCGTGTACGAGCCGTCATTGCCGCTCGTGCTCTTCATGTAGATCATCTTGTCGACGCCGATGATCTTCGACTCCAGCGGCTGCGCCACCGTCGCCTCGAGCACCTCCGCGGACGCGCCCGGATACCTCGTGGTGACCTCGACCTGGGGCGGCACGATATCGGGCAGCTGCGCGACCGGAATCCGCGCGAGGGCCAAGAACCCGCCCAGCGCGATAACGATCGCGATGACGATCGCAAGGCGGGGTCGGTCGATGAAGACTGAGGAGATCATGGCGTCAGCTCCGGCTGGCGATGGACGCTACGGGCGCCGGGCGTCACCGGCGCGTTGGGCCGCGCCCGCTGCACTCCCTCGACGATGACTTGCTCTCCCTCCTTCAGGCCGTCGGCAATGCCGGCGATCTCCGGCGTCAATTGGCCAAGGCGCACGCGGCGCTGCCGGGCGATGTTGTGATCATCGACCACATACACGTAGCTGCCCTCCTGATCGGAGAGGATCGCGGCGCGCGGCACCGCGATCACCTCTCTCGGCTTGACGGATTCGAGCAGGACGGTGACGAACTCGTCGGCAATCAGCTCGCGAAGGTTGACACCTCCCGCCTTCTCCGCTCCCGAGCACCGGATTCGGAATGACCCCGCGGACAGTGAACGTGTCGGTGTCCTGTGCGATCGCGTTGTTGATGAAGTCGACCTTCCCGGTCTGGCCGTACATTCTCCCGTCCGGAAGGCGAAGTCGGACCTTCACCGCATCGAATCCGCCGTTCTTCGCATACTCCTCGCGCAACTCGATGGCGCGGCGCGTCGGCACCGGAAAGACCACGTACATCGGGTCCTGGCTGACGACCGTGGTCAAGGTGCCCGATGCCAGACTGACCACGTTGCCGATGGTCACCGACGTACGGCCGATCCGGCCATCGATCGGAGAGCGAATCTCGGTATAATCGAGATTGATCTGCGCGCTCTCGAGCTGGGCCTGCGCCGCTTGCACTTGCGCCGTCTGGGTACGCTGGGTCGCTTCCGCGGTGTCGAGGGCCTGCTGGGTACCGGCATTCTTCTCCACCAGTTCCCGCTTGCGCCAGAGCTCGATATTGCCGTTCTCGAGCTGCGCCTTGGCCTGCGCGACCGCCGCCTTCTGGACGTCGACCGTCGCCTGATACGGCGGCCGCTCGAGCGTGTAAAGCAGATCGCCCTTCTTGACGTCGGTCCCTTCCGTGAAAAGCTGCTGCTCCAGGAAGGCGGTCACGCGCGCAACGATGTTGACGCTGTTGATCGCCTGAATGCGGCCGTTGAATTCGTAGGTGTCGGTCATCGACCGGCGTTCGACCTTGATCACTCCGACCACTGGCGGACCGGAGGGCGAAGGCTGTGCCATCGCAGTGGGGGCGGCCCATATGACGGCCAAGAGCGCCGCTCCAACCAACAATGAACGTGCCGTCGGGTTCATCTTTTGCAAGAGCGATACGGACCTACGGATGCAGCCTTCTCGCCCGGCGGCCAGCTTCGACTCGGGTGAGTCCGCCGCATGAATTTCGCTGAACGCGATCTCTGCAAATGTCCCCAGCGCGAACAAGTTCATAGATATTTCCTTTCCTTGCCTGCCAGCCTCACGCCCCACGAAGCGCTTGATTTCGATTTCACAGTTTACCGGCGGAGGTTCTCATTCGATGAGATTGGTTCATTAGGTGGAGTAGCGCGTAAGCACTTTCCCGCACTAATTTTGATGATTTCGCTGTAGCCGTCCATTGGCCACGGGTCGGCTTCCGTTAATCCAACGAGGAGAGAGCTAGTACTTTGGCTTAGCGTGCTTGAAGGTCCGGAGACCCGGTTTCAGATGCATTCTTTCCGGAAAGGGTAGCGCATAAATCGAAGGCATCGACCACTGCATCAATGAAGGTTGGCCGAACTCCCAAAACTATTTTGATGATTCCCCTGTCCCCACCCATTGGGCGCGGGTCGCATTCGGATAATCCAACGAGGAAAGATCTGGTGACGCAATGACCTATCAACACGCCTACTGCCGTCAACCTAAGTAGGAGTTGGCTCAACGAACACGTCAGGCCGATCGACCTGCGTAGAATGGAGCCACCGCACTACTGAACTAACATTACGGGCATCTGATCAAGAGCAGAAACTGGGTGGTAGGCCCGCCCCAGGAAACGTTGAAATGAGTCCATTCTTGAAATCGCATGTCTTCAGAGCGTTGTTCGCCATCCCTTCTCGGGGCCGCGTCCTCGATGCGATGGCGCAGCGGTGGCGCCGGCTCACGAGCTTGCTGTTCGATCCATATCGGCCCGAACTGCACTACATGCGTGGCCCCGGCCCAAAATGGCGAGAGAAACACGCGCGGACCGGATTCGCGAGGTAAAGGCTTCAGTCGCGGAACGATGGAAAGGATCCAAACCGATGACCTCCACTCAATACGTTACCAATATGGCGCGCGCCTTTATGGCCGCAGAAATGGTCATGGCGGCGGTGAATTGCGGAGCAACCATGGCTGCTCGTGCGCGAGCTGAGAAAGTCCTTGACGACTATTTTGCCCTTGTTGAACAGGCGGTCTCTTGGACAGAGCACAATCCGCTTGATCGACGCTTCTGATCCGAGCGCCACATGTCCAGCAAGCAAGCGAGGACATGCACCATTGACAAATGAGAGCAGCATTATCGTTGAGAGCGTTCCCTAATGACGTGAGCAGATCTTTTGGATTGGTCATCATGGTTTCTTTTATTACGGACCTGAAACTTAGCGGTTATTCTGCTGCGATTTCAGCCTTAGCAACGTTTGCTGAACGCGATGCCTCGGCGTCCGGGGCGTCTCTCACAATTGTGCTTGCCCTATGGCGCTCGCTTACGAATGCGCTTTGGCAATTCCTGCTGGAAACGTGGTGGAACTCCTACCGCCTGGAATTCCACTGCGTGCGCGGCCCAGGGCCTAAATGGCGCCAAAAGCACAACCTTCTTGTTCCTGTCGCTGGGCCGCCAGTCGGCAACCAGCGACAAACAAGAGGGATGCCAATGAACAAAGCGACGACCTCCAGATCCGACGCAACAGCGAACAATCACCGTGCCCGAAATTCTGCCACCAAGTGTCTATCCGGTGTGCTTTGCGTTTTTTGTGTTTTCGTTTTTTGCATTACAGCGGCTCATGCCCAAGCAGACGTTGACGAGCCCTTTGGACTTTCCACCTTTCCAACCGCAGAAACAGCAATGGCAGCGACGTGGAAAGCACTGCTGGTCGAGATCAACAATGATCTTTCAATCGTCGCCAAGTGTCGCGAACAATCCGAGTCGTGTTCTTCGCCTGCCGCCATCGAATTTGTGAGCATCGCAAAAGAAGGCGAACGACATGACGGGCTGGCTCTGATTGGGCATCTTAATCGAGCAGCAAACTTTGCAATCAGGCTACCCGATACGGCTCACGCAGATGACGAATGGAGATCACCCCTGGCAATCCTCGCAAGGAGCAGTGGCGACTGCAAACACTATGCAGTACTAAAGTACGCAATGCTCCGAGAGCTCGGCGTTTCACCTGACGCCCTGAAGATTATCGTTGTTGAGGTTAGATCAATTCACCAGCTGCACGCTGTACTTTCGGTTCGGGCTGAGAAAGGCCGCTGGCTACTTCTTGATAATCGCACGCTGATGCTGATCGAAAGCTCTATGGCGCTCGATTACTATGATCCTTTGTACGAGCTAGATCAGAACGGAGTCAGACAATTCGCGTCGTCACCCCGCTCTCCCCAACTAGATGGTTTCGCATCAAGGAGCCGGAGCCTGCGATGAAGGACATTCAAAAAATCCGATTCCGTGGGAATCGCGAACAGATCTGCCGACTGATGCGCCACATCGGCACGAAATGGAAAATGCAAAGGAGCGAAATATGAGAGAAGTTTTGAGTCTCGCCACGTTTGTCCTCGGGGTGTTATGCTTTGTCGCGTTCGTGACCGCGGTAAAGCCGAATGCGTTTGCAGCAGCCGAGGCGCCGAACAAGCCTGCCCATTGCCAAACGGATGACTCGCAGAGGCGGGGATGCGGTTTGCACTTCTTTGCCGCAGCATCAGGCTTCGGGCAGCGGTGGTGAGCCGGTTGATCGCAGATGCCTTTTTGAACCAATCCGTGTCGCCAAGCCGAGCTTCGCGACACGCCGACTGATGTCGAAAACTGCCGATAGGAGAGGATGCCATGACGCTGAAAAACATTGGGGTGTTCGTCGATGCGACACCCGAAGGAGAGAAACGGATCGACTATGCGGCAACCCTCGCCGAGCAGTGCGGCGCCCACCTTGCCGGGATTCACGTCGTATCTGCGGTTCGGCCGGAGTATCGATCCGATTATTATGTGATCGGCGAGAAGGCGATCCGAGCCTTGCTCGCCGAGCAGAAAGCGGCCGACGAGGCCGCGACCTCCAATGTTCGCCGGCGCTTCGAGGCCATTTCCGCAAAGCGCGATCTCAATGCGGAATTCCGGGTGATCCGTCGAGGCGGACCTGACGAGGATATCACGCTCAGCTCGCTTCATTCCGATCTCGTGGTGATCGGTCAGCGTGAGCTGCAGGAGCTGCGAGGCTACGCGTCCCCCGAAAAGCTCCTGCTCTCCAGCGGTGCTCCGATTCTCGTCATTCCGAGCGGCTGGAAATCCGAGTCTGTCGGCAACAAGATACTGGTCGGCTGGAACGCCAGCCGTGAGGCCCGGCGCGCGGTCGCGGATGCGCTCCCCTTCCTCGTCGCGGCCAGTTCCGTGACGCTTTTGGTTGTCGATTCGGACGAGAGAGCCGGCCGGCATGGTGAGGAGCCCGGCGCTGATATCGCGCATTATCTCGCGCGTCATGGGGCCCGCGTCGAAGTGGAGCAGGTGTCGTCGCAAGGCTCTCCGGTCGCCGACATCATCCTATCCTATGCGAGAGATCACGGCGTAGATCTGATCGTCATTGGCGCCTACACCCACGCCCGCTCTGTCGAGATGGTGTTCGGCGGCGTCACCCGGACGTTGCTGAAACAGGCGCCTGTTCCAGTCCTGATGTCACGGTGAGCGACTGTGTCGGTCGGAAGCTCGGTATTCTGGGAACAGCGATCGTTTCTACAAGCGGTTGGATTGGCGCTCACAATGCTGGTCGGTCCACGGACTAGGTCCAGTTAGCGGGAGCTAGCGAGATCTAACATCCACACCTCAACGACCGCTTTGCGCCAAAAGCGGTCAGTCTGAATTTGCCGTTGGCTAAAGTATAGGTGGATTCGTCGCTATAATGCTGCGCTCGCCATTGAGCGACGCGGCGGGCGGGTTGGCGGAGGACCCGCCATGCTTGTTCATCCTGTCGGCCGATACCAGCTACGACCTTGGAATAAGGGATTGCTCGTCGGTCAGAAAAAGCCCCTCCAACCCAAGCACGTTTGGTCCATTCGCGTTCGGCTAGAGATCGCACACATGTGGCGCGACCTTGCACTTTTTAATTTGGCGATAGATAGCAAGCTTCGCGCCTGCGATTTGGTCAAACTTCGCATCGACGAAGTATGTTCAGGTGCAAAGATCCGGGATCGAACAACAGTCGTTCAAAAGAAGACGGGGCGACCGGTGCAATTCGAGATTACGGAGCAGACGAGGGCCTCCCTGGAAGTTTGGTTACGGATGCTCCGGACAACTGGCTCGCGATTTCTCTTCCCGAGCCGACTTCATGCACGCCCTCACCTATCCACCCGGCAATATTCCCGGCTGGTGCATCGCTGGGTCGATGGCATCGGCTTGGAATCGATCTCCTATGGTACCCATTCGATGCGGCGGACGAAGGCCACTCAGATCTATCGCAAAACTGGCAACCTTCGTGCTGTCCAGCTCCTCCTCGGCCATACAAAACTTGAGAGCACCGTTCGTTATCTTGGGATCGAGGTAGACGACGCTCTACACATCGCCGAGCAAATTGAGCTCTGGTCATCGAACCCGGCCCCTGCCCGGTGGGCCGCCTGCGTGTCAAAGGCGGCCGTTCAACAACTGATAAGGTTTCTGCTATTTGTTAGTCAGTTCGAGACTGGATAGTTTTGTCTTCTTCTTATCAGTAGGCGACCAACTCCAGTCGTGTAATTTGCCAGGCAGTGGTGTCAATCGTGCGACAGAGGATGGCCCGTAACTGTGCAAAGTGCTGCCGACGAGAAAAGGGCTTACCGGCTCCACGAACTCTGATCTCTTGGCAAACGGTTCGAAGGATCGTGGACGACGACCTTGTAGGGAAGATCGGGCCCCCATTTCCAGAGCACCAGATTGGCCATATCCTCGCGAGCACCAATGGCAAACGAAGGCACCAGAATTCCTGCGGCACCGCCACTTATGAATCGTTCGGCCAAACTCCACGACGCCGGTTTCTTGCCATTTGAAAGATCATAGGCCCACGCACAAGCCAAAGCCGCACGAGAAATTTCTTCGGCTAACCGATCTTCTCCGTACGAAGATCTGTCAAATCGGTTACGTCTACATCGTACGTGCAAACTGTTAGTGGTTCAAAGCGATGTGCGAGGCCGTGACCCATTTCGAGAAACATGCCTTCTACCGTGAGCGCCAAATATAGTGCAGGCGTACCGATCGGGTTAATTCGGGCTCCCTTGCTTGCTGCGCCCTCGCCAGAAGTCGGCGCCCAAGCCCACATCGGGTCGTGCGCTCGAAAGCAGGTGCCAATCCACCTCAAGCAAATCCGCCCGTCGCAACATGATCGAGGTAGCTCTCACGGCGGCAGCTCTGCCTTCTTTGACGAGCGATTCAGCGGTTCTACCCCCGAACGCGGGAGCGGTTCAGCGCGATACCAGGCCAGCGCCTGCTTTTCGCCGCCTGCCCAATCAGCAATTCGACCGACTATCTCAAGCATCTCAGCCGCGCGAGCTTGTGTCTTTGGGGCCTCAAGACGAGCCGACCTATAGAACGTCTCTTTCGAAACGCCGATCGTTTCTGCAAGCTGAAGTTTGGACAAACCAAATCGATCTGCAACGCGGTCAATGGACAAAATGCCGTTTGGCTCAAGAAACATGGCTAGTAAGCCACTTCCGCGCGGCGCTCTCTCCAGGCCCACAGTCGCGATTCCTTCCCCTGTGGGGACGCGTCGCTTCTTGCCAGCACCCGTTGCTGCAACAAAGCCGACACGTTTCCTGCGGCGCTTTTTTGCAGACCCCGCAACCTTGCGGGTAGATGTCGTTGAACCAGTCGCGCGTCCCGCCATTTGTCACCTTTTTTGCCATATTTTAATGACCTGATATATGGCACTATTTACAAGGTCTAAAGGGGCAAAAGGACCCATTTTGAGTGTCAGAACTGACCTGGCGGCAACCTGACCCGCCCCAATCGGGCCGTCTCGGCCAACTGATACGCTTTCATATGTTTCTTAGTCAGTTCGCGGTTGGATAAGATGTGTTGCAGCTTGGCGAGCAGCCGAGGAGCCAAATCTCCGTGCGCTGCTCGGCAGAGAGCACAGGAGTCTTCATCCAATCCTGGCGCGCTGCAATCATGTTCTAGGACGATGTAATCTGAGTACGAATATGAGTAAGATTTCCGCAAGCAAGGCGAAGCGCCTCCATTTCAAATGCCTTTTTTGAACAGTTCGATTCCGCAAGGTTTCGGGGCCAGGCAACTCAGCGCGGCGGCACCATTACAGCCATCCCCAATTCGCGGAATAGAAAGGCGTAGGCTGCCGCCTTGGCGGCAATCCCGGCGTCGACAGGGATGCTGATGCCATGACCTACCCCCGCGGTAGTGTGCAGCAGGATGGGCTTGGTCCAGCTGGTGGCCCATTGAAGGGCCGCAGCCATCTTGCGCGACTGCATCGGATTGACGCGATTGTCGTCGGAGTCGGCGGTCAGAAAGACAGCAGGATATTCCTTACCCTTTTCCACGTGATGGTAGGGCGAGTAGGAATATAGAGCCCGAAACTGCTCGGGATCCTTGACACTTCCGAACTCGGTGACATTGAAGACTCCGTTGGGGAAGTCTTCTTCGCGAAGCGTGTCGTAGATCCCGACTTCGGACAGTACCGCGCGGGCAAGTTCCGGATGCTGGACGATCATCGCCCCCATAAGCAGGCCTCCGTTGCTCCCCCCGCGCAGCGCGACACGATCGGGCGCCCCCCATTTCGCGTCCACTAGATGCCGCACCACCGCGGTGAAATCGTCGAACACCGTCTGCTTGCGTGTTAGGTAGCCGGCCTTATGCCATTCCGGGCCGTATTCCCCTCCTCCGCGCACATTGGCGAGAGCGTAAACGCCACCGGCATCGAGCCAAATGCGGGTAGCGGGCAAGAGGTTGACCGGCGACTGGACGCTACCGTAGCCTCCGTAACCCCACACCAACAGGGGTGCGGTACCGTCCTGTTTCACATCCTTGCGGCTGATGATGGTCACCGGGATGCGGGTTCCATCGGATGCGGTAGCGAAGTCACGCGTGACCACGCTGTCCGAGAAATCGAAACCGCGGGTCAGCGCCAGCCCGGTTTCAACCGCATTACTGGTAGCCTCGTCGAAGAGCATGTACTGGAACGGATCGAGGAAGGTTGCGACGCCGTAAACTACCTTTCCCCCGCCGATCGGCACCACCGGCCCCAGCGCCGCCACCGTCGGTCCTGGCAAGGTACGGATGAACTTTCCCGCCCGGTCAAAAACCACCGCATCGACCGGTCCGCCATTGACGACCTGGGCATAAATGCGGTCGGCGGTGATTACCAGAGGGCGTGGTTCAGATTCATATTGCGGACGGAAGATGCGGTCTCCCGCGGGCACCAGCGTACGCGCCTCAGCCAGCGAATACTTACCCGCGTCCAGAACCAGGAGCCTGCCGTGCGGCATGCCCTTGTAGGAAACAACAAGGAGGGCCCCGTCAGGGGCGCCAACCACCGCTCCGACCTGGTCCTCAAGTTGAGTGATGCGGACTGGACCACTTTCGGCAATGACGAAATGTTCGAAATCACCGCCGTCACCGTTGGCCATCGATACCACCAGTGGCGTGGCACCGTCGCCGTTATCGAGTTTGACCTCTGCAATCCTAGGAAAATCGTTGCCAAGGACCAGGGGATCGTCGGCCGGGTCGGCGCCCACAGAATGATAATAGACCCGCATGTCGAACTGGGAATTCTCCGGGTACCGAGTGTACCAAAATCCCTGCCCATCCCTCCGCCAAGCCAGGCTTCCTCCACCGGTAGCAAACTGCACGCGCCCGATGGGTCGATCAACCTCGTTCCCCGTCGCGACGTCGAACACATGCAAAGTCCCGGCTTCGGAGCCATCACTCGAAATACTGACCGCCACCTTACGGCCGTCTGGTGAGGGGACATACCAGTCGATCGCTTGGCTGCGCCGGCCGCAGCCTGCATCACCGACGCAGCGGGGATCCACCACCACATTCAGCGTGGCGAGGTCGACTTCTTGCAGAGAGGCCAAAACCGAGGCTTGGTGCACAGCGGGATCCTTGTAGAGGACAAAACTACGTCCGCCGACATGACGAAATCCATTGTATTCTTTCGACCGCGCCTTCGTCAGAACATTGAGCCGTTCAGCAATTGCCCGCCATTGCGGCGTCTTGTCTAGATAGGCGTCGGTAATCGCATTCTGCCGGTCAAGCCAGTCCATCTCCTCCTGCGAGCACGCGCATTCTAGCCAGCGATATGGATCGCTGACCACGACCCCGTGGTAGGTATCGATCACCGCCTCCCGCCTGGTTTCCGGATAGGAGAAATCGCCTGCCGAGGTAGTCTCGATTGACGCCGATCCAAACAGGACGGCCGCTAGCAAACCGTACATAGCGCGTCGCCACATTCGCCCCTCCAAATATTGTTAGCCGATATTTCCGGCCGCCGCGCCAGGTCATCACCTGCCGCATACCAAGATTCATCCCTCGGTGAAACGCCGGAGGCTCCACGTCGGTTCGGACCAGGCAGCGGACAGCCACATCGCTTTAGTTGCCGCTATGGACTTCCGAACTGTTTCATAAGCGCGTCAACGTCTGTCTTAACCTTGGCGATGTTGGCGGACGACAGAGCCTGACTGACAGCTTGCCCATAAGTGAACAACTGCGTAGCGGCGCTCATCAGCTGTCCGATATTCACCTTGCCCGGCTCATCGACCTTGGCGATGTTGTCCTGAATTATCTTGACAGCGTTCTTGAGCTGGTCGCTCGACGTATCGGCAAGCGTGTCGTACTCGGCTGCTGCCGTGACGGCGGCTTGCGCGGCAGCGCTTAGCTGCGACCACGCTTGCGAATAACAGGCCGCAAAATCGTCGGTCGGCAGATGTGAAATGAGAGTCCCGTCGGCGTTCTTGACTTCCGTGCTGAGCGACGCCGGCGGATTTTTCAACGCGGATTTGCAAGCGTCAATCTTGGCAAGATCGATCGAGACCAATCTGGCCGAAGACAATCCTTTCGGCATATTGGCCTACCGCCTGCAAACGGTTCGCGTTCGCAGCCCTGGTGCCGAAATCGGCCAGATCCGTGGCCGCTTTCAAAAGGTCAGTCCGGTATTTTTTCAGGAAAGCTGCGATCGCGTCGGTACGTCGCTTTGCGTCGAGCGCCGCCGCCGGCGGGTGCAGTGGGGTCCAACTTCGCGCTCAACCCGGCCGCCGGGAACGGAATTTTTGGATGCAGAGACGAAGCGCCAAAAATCGTCATTCAAACGCGCGAACGCCCGCAGAGACCAAAATCCGGGAACTGAGTGGTCGGAAATCCCCGCAGAAACGCGTTATTCGGCGTCGTGCCGGAAACGCGCGGTTTGCGGAGACTGGATGGTGGAGGTAGTTGGGCTCAAACTGGTGACCACCACCCAGTCATCGAACCAGTCTCTGAAATCCGAGTCAGGAACGGAATTTTTCGATGCAGAGACTGAGGGTCGAGATCCGCCTTTTTTGTCTGCAGAGACTGACGCGGAGACGAGGACGAACTCGAAAAGCCCGCTATTCGCGGGACAAATGCACGGATCACCGGCGGAGTTCGATACCTGAAGACTGCGTGGTGGGCGCACCAGGGCTCGAACCTGGGACCCGCTGATTAAGAGTCAGCTGCTCTACCAACTGAGCTATGCGCCCGGAAGGGCCCGGAAAGCCTTCGCGAGAGGGCGTCGTTTAGCAAAGCGACCCCCCAATGTCCAGCAAAGCGGCGGGATATTCCCCGGTCATCGGCACGGCCCACGGAGACGAAAAAGCCGCCGGAATCCAGCGGCTTTTTTTGCTCTGTTCCGAAGGGTTGCGCCCCTAGAGCCGTTCGCCCCGGCCGCCGCGATCCATGCCAGGCGCGCCACCCCGGTCGCCATCGCGATCCATGCCGCGCTCGAAGCCATGGTGCCGCCAACCTCCGCCGCCGAAGCGGCTCCCCATGCGGGTCAGGAGGGCGAGCCGGCGCTTCTGACCCTCGTCCAGCGTCTTGTAGAGCGGGTCAGCCGCGTCCGCGATCCGTTTCATCGCCGCCGCCGACGCCGCCATGGTGTCGGCGCGATCGCGCAACCGCGCCACCGGATCGTCCGGCTTCTGCGAATCCTGGGAATCCCGTTCCGCGTTCATCCGCGCATTGGCGCGGTCGATCCGCAATTTCGCAAAATCCCGTACCGCGGCTTCGACCGGCGGCCACAGCTTTTCCTGATCGGGCGTGAGCTTCAACCCGGCCTTGACGGCCGCAATCCGCGCGTCGGTAAAGGCCGCCCTGTCCTCGGGGCTCATTCGCATGTGCTCGTGAGACCAGGAATGGTGCTGGGCATAAACCGCCGTCGAACCGGCGATGGCGAGCGCCGCGATGCCGGCGATAGCAAACTTCTTCATGCGAACCTCCGTTGAAAGGTGGCACAAGGATGAGCGCGCCCGCAGGCGCAATCAACTTACAGTTTGGAAAGAGTGCACTGGGTTACCAAGATGTAATCCGCCGTTTTCAGTGCCCGCGATCAGAGCATGCCGAGCGCGCGCGGCAGCCACAGCGAGATTTCCGGCACATAGGTGACGATGCCGAGAAAGATCAGCATGGTCAGAAGCCACGGCCACACCGCGATCGTCAGTTCGGTGATGCCCATCTTGGCGATGCCGGACGCCACGTAAAGATTGAGACCGACCGGCGGATGGCACATGCCGACTTCCATGTTGACGACCATGAGGATGCCGAGATGCACCGGGTGGATCCCGAGCCTGACCGCCACCGGAAACAGGATCGGCGCCATGATCAGGACGATCGAGGACGCCTCCATCACATTGCCCGCCAGCAGCAGCAGGACGTTGACGATCAGCAGGAATATCACCCAGTCGACGCCGACCGAAGTAATCCAGGCGGCAATCTGCTGCGGAATATTCTCGTTGGCCATCAGGAACGAGAACAGCACCGCGTTGGTGATGATGTAGAGAATCATCGCGCTCATATTGGCGGAGCCAAGCAGCACCCTGGGCACATCCTTGAGCGACATGTCGCGATAGACGAACACCGCGATGACGAAGGCATACACCGCGCTGACGGCCGCGGCTTCGGTGGGCGTGAACAGGCCGGCATAGATGCCGCCGAGCACGATCAGGATCAGCAGCAGCCCCCACATGCACTTCTGGAACGCGACAAACGTTTCGGTCCAGCTGGCACGCGGCAATCTCGGATAGTCGTTTTTCCACGCCCGGTAAAACGTCGTGAGCCCGAGCAGCGTCGCCAGCATGAGGCCCGGGATGACGCCGGCCATGAACATCTGTCCGACCGACGCCGAGGAAACCCGGTGGCCCGCCGGATCCAGCGCCACGCTGCCGCCGGTCGCCACGCAATAGATCACCATCACGATCGACGGCGGGATCAGGATGCCGAGCGCGCCGGAGGTCGTGATCACGCCGGCGCCGAAGCGCTTGGGGAGACCCTGCTTCACCATCGCCGGCAGCATGATCGAGCCGATCGCGATCACGGTTGCGGGCGACGATCCGGACACCGCGGCGAACAGCGCGCAGGCCATCACGCCGGCAAGCCCCAGCCCGCCGTACCAGTGCCCGACCATCGAGGTCGCGAAATTGATCATGCGGCGCGCGACGCCGCCATGGGTGAGAAAATTGCCGGCCAGAATGAAGAACGGGATCGCCATGATCTCGAAATTGTCGATCCCGGTAAACAGTTTCAGCGCCACCGACTCGGTCGGGACGTTGGTCATGGTGTAGATGAAGGTCAGAACCGTCATGCCGAGCGCGATCGAGATCGGCATGCCCGTCAGCATCAGCGCGATCAGGAGCCCGAAGATGAACGCGCTGGTCATCGCGTGACCTCCGCGACGCCGATGCCGGGCTCTGTCGACGTCGACCCCCTCGACGTGGGCGTGATCATGATGCGGCAGTTCGCCGGTGCGCCAGTAATTAAACGCGACCTGGAGAAAGCGGAAGCACATCAGATACGAGCCGAGCGGAATGCAGAGGTAGACGAACCAGCTCGGAATCTCGAGATCGGGCGAGACCTGGTCGGTGTACATCAGCCCGATCACGAATTTCGCGCCCATGGTGCCGATCACGGCGGTGAAGAAGGCGCCGCAGAACAGTCCGAACAGCACGACCATGTTTCGCCACGGCGGCTTGAGCTGGTTGACCAGGACATCGACGCCGACATGGATGCCGGTTCGCACGCCATAGGCGGCGCCGAACTTCGCCACCCACACGAACATGTAGATGCACAATTCCTGCGCCCACGACAGATTGATGGGAAACAGCAGCGGATAAAGGAAGGGAATGCCGATCAGGTAGCGGTGCATCACCGCAAGAAAGATGATGAACGTCGCGAGCCGCCATCAGCGTCGCGATCAATACTTCCTCAAGCCTGTCGAGGATGCGAAGAAAGAACAAATATCCCCCCACTTATACGAGCTCGTCATGCCCGGCCTTGTGCCGGGCATCCACGTCTTGAAGTTCTGGCGGCAACGAACGCGTGGATGGCCGGGACAAGCCCGGCCATGACGAAGAATGCCCCTTATCGACGGCTCGACAACGCGCGCCGCATATCAAGTCATGCGCCTGAGAAGCAGGCGCCCTAGTTGGTCGCGCCCCTCGTTTCCTTGAGGAACTCGTCGATCAGCGGCTGGCCGACGCGGCTTGCGACATCCTTGTAGACCGGGTCCACCGCCTTGCGCATGGCCGCATCCTGCTCCGGCGTCAGCGTGATGATCTCGCTCTTGCCGGACTTCTTGATTTCCGCAAGCGCTTCCTCGTTTTCCTTCGCCGACTGGCCGTTGCCGTAGGCGGTGGCTTCCTTCATGGCCTTCTCGCACTGAGCGCGAATGTCAGCCGGAAGGCCGTCCCAGAATTTCTTGTTCGTGACCACGACGTAGCCGATATAGCCGTGGTTGGTGTTGGTGATGTACTTCTGCACCTCATGCATTTTCTGGGTGTAGATGTTCGACCAGGTGTTTTCCTGACCATCGACCACGCCGGTCTGCAGCGCCTGATAGACTTCCGAGAAGGCCATCACCTGCGGGATTGAGCCGAGCGCGCGGAATTGCGCTTCCAGCACCTTGGAGGACTGAATGCGGAATTTGACACCCTTGTAGTCTGCGGGCGTCGAGGAGCTTCTTGTTGGCGCTCATTTGCTTGAAGCCGTTGTCCCAGTAGGCGAGACCGGTCATGCCCTTGGCATCGAGCAGCTTCAACAGCTTGGCGCCGAGCGGACCATCGGTGACTTTACGCAAGGTGGTGAGATCCGGCAGGATGTAGGGAAGATCGAACACCTCGAATTCCTTGACCCCGATCGGACCGAACTTCGAGTTCGACGGCGCCAGCATCTGCACCGCGCCGAGCTGCAGCGCCTCCAGCTCTTCCTTGTCCTTGTAGAGCTGCGAGTTCGGATAGACCTCGACCTTCACCTTGCCGTCGGTGTATTTCTCGGCCAGTTCCTTGAATTTCTCGGCCGCCAATCCCTTCGGGGTGTTGGTCGCGACGACATGGCTGAACTTGATGACGATCGGCGCCTGCGCCGATGCCGGTCCTGCCAGAGCCAATGCCGCGACCGACGCAGCGGCCAAAATCAGTTTATGCATGTGTCCTCCGCTTGATTTTTGCAGAGCGCGCCAGCAGCGCGGCTCCGATGCCTCATCCATCCGCACCAATACAGACAAGCCGGTCGAAATGCCATTGCCCGTTAGCAGGGGTTTGCCGGGAAAGCATTGATGCAGCGCAAAAACGCGGCGCAGGGCGCCGCGTTTTTGATGCGGACCTGCGTCGTTTTGAAGCAATCAGCTCGCCGCCACCGCCGGCATGTCGCGCTGGCGCTTCATGACGATCTTGTTGAGCGCCCCGAGATAGGCTTTGGCCGAGGCCACCAGCGTATCCGGGTCGGCGGCGCGCGCGGTCATCGACCGGCCCTCATGGGCGAGCCGCACCGAGACCTCGGCTTGCGCGTCGGTGCCCTCGGTGACCGCGTGGACCTGGAACAGCTCCAGCTTGGCCTCGTGCGGCACCAGCGCCTTGATGCAGTTGAACACCGCATCGACCGGACCATTGCCTTCGGCCTCCTCGATCTTGACCTGGCCGTCGATGTTGAGCTTCATGGTGGCGCGCTGCGGACCGTGGGTGCCGGCGATCACCGTCAGCGAGGCCAGCTTGATGCGGTCGTGGGAGGCCGCGATTTCCTGATCGACCAGCGCCTCGATGTCCTCGTCGTAGATGTCCTTCTTGCGGTCGGCGAGTGCCTTCATCCGCGCGAACGCGTCTTCCAGCTGGTTGGCGCCGAGCTTGTAGCCCATCTCCTCCAGCTTGTGGACGAAGGCATGGCGCCCCGAATGCTTGCCGAGCACCAGCGAGGACTGTTTCAGCCCGACCATCTCGGGACGCATGATCTCGTAGGTCGAGGCATCCTTCAGCACGCCGTCCTGATGGATGCCGCTTTCATGCGCGAACGCGTTACGGCCGACGATCGCCTTGTTGTACTGCACCGGGAATGAGGTGGCCGCCGACACCAGTTTCGACGCGCGCGTCAGCATGGTGGTGTCGATCTTGTTCCACCACGGAAACTTGTCGTTGCGCACATTGATCGCCATCACGATTTCCTCGAGCGCGGCATTGCCCGCCCGCTCGCCGATGCCGTTGACGGTGCATTCGATCTGCCGGGCGCCGCCGGCAATGCCGGCCAGCGAATTCGCGACCGCCATGCCGAGATCGTTGTGGCAGTGGACGGAAAAAACCGCCTTGTCGGAATTCGGTACCCGCTCGATCAGGGTGCGCATGAAGTTGGTATATTCCTCGGGCACCGTGTAGCCGACGGTGTCGGGAATATTCACGGTGGTGGCGCCGGCCTTGATCACGGCCTCGACGATGCGGCAGAGAAAATCCATTTCGCTGCGCGTGCCGTCCTCGGCCGACCATTCGACATCGTCGATGTGATTGCGCGCGCGGGTGACGTTGGCGATCGAGAGCTCGACCACCTGCTCCGGCGTCATGTTCAGCTTGACGCGCATGTGCAGCGGCGAGGTCGCGATCACGGTGTGGACGCGGCCGCGCTTGGCGAATTTTACGGCTTCCGCGCAGCGGTCGATGTCTTTCGGATGCGCGCGCGACAGGCCGGCGATCACCGCGTTTTTGGAACGGCGGGCGATCTCGCTGACCGCCTGGAAGTCGCCTTCGGAAGTGATCGGGAAGCCGGCCTCGATCACATCGACGCCCATGTCGTCGAGCATCTCGGCGACCTCGAGCTTTTCCTCGAAACGTCATGGTGGCGCCGGGACACTGCTCGCCGTCGCGCAAGGTGGTGTCGAAAATAATGACGCGGTCCTTGTCGGACTTGTTCACGGTGGTCATTTCGAAAATTCCTTTGAGTGGTGCGCTGCCATCTCGAGCGCTGAAGGGGTCTGGTGATCTCGCAACCCCTGAGTGCCCAGGCGCAAACCGCCCAGCCGGCCCTCAGGGGCAGATAAGAAGCAGCCCGCCAAGAAGCAGGGTGGGCAGCGACGCAGCCGGAATCGCGCAGGGACCGGCGGCCTTGGCCGCTCCACCCTGAACTCCGTACTTTTCGCTGCGAATCAGCATTGCCAGACCCTTTGGAACCGTATCCTCGGCCAAAACCGTTGACGGTTTGTTGCCGGGGCCTCGCTCCAACGGCCGTTCTAGACGAGAAATGCGGCAGGCCGCAATGCCAAAAGATGGTCAGCATGAGTGACCTAGTTCTGTCCTGGTCCGGACCTCATCAGCCGCGTCATTGCGAGGAGCCAACGGATCGCGCGAATGCACGCCCGATGACAGGCTCCGCGAAGCAATCCAGAACTCCGTCATTCCGGGATGGTGCGTTAGTCGTACTGAGTCAGAAAGTCGCGGTACGACTTGCATTGGAATCAGTTAATTGGCGAGATTCAGCAGCATAGGAGGCTGAGATGGGTGATCGCCGAAGGGATGCCAGTGAATCGCGGTTTGACGCCTATGTCGAGGGACTTGTGAGCGTGATCGGGCATGCCGACCGGGCGAGGCCATTGCGGGATTATTGCATGGGCCTCATGATGCCGTGTGAACGCAAGAGCGTAGAGCCGATGGCGGCGGTGACGGCGCCGGCGCGAGTGGCGGCACAGCATCAATCGTTGCTGCATTTTGTCGGCGAGGGACGGTGGTCAGACGAGAAGGTTTTGGCCAAGGTCCGTGCGATGGTGTTGCCCACGATACAACGGCACGGATCGATCGAAGCGTGGATCATCGACGACACCGGTTTTCCCAAGCAGGGGCGGCACTCGGTCGGTGTTGCCCGGCAATATTGCGGCCAACTCGGCAAGGAAGATAACTGCCAGGTTGCCGTGTCATTGTCGCTTGCCAACGGCCATGCGAGCTTGCCGGTGGCCTATCGCCTGTATCTGCCGCAAGAATGGGCGGGGGATCGCGAACGTCTGCGTAAGGTGGGAGTTCCTGAGAACATCGACTTCAAGACCAAGCATGAGATTGCGCTTGAGCAACTACGCTGGGCCTGCGAGGCCGGTCTGCCGCGTGGCGTGGTGCTGGTGGACGCCGGCTACGGCAACAACAGCGAGCTGCGGGCGGACATCACCGCACTGGAGTTGACCTACGTAGCCGGCATTCTATCGAACACTACGGTGTGGGCGCCCGGCACTGGGCCGCTGCCCGCGAAGAAGTGGTCGGGTCGGGGACGGCCGCCTAAGCTCTTGCAGCGTGACGCCAAGCATCGACCGGTCTCGGTCAAGGAACTCGCGCTTGGCCTGCCCAAGTCCGCATGGCGCACAATCAAATGGCGTGAAGGCGCGGCCGAGCCGCTGGCGTCGCGCTTTGCTCGTGTGCGTGTCCGTGTTGCGCGTCGTGACTTCAAACTCGCCGAAAGCCGACCGGAAGAATGGTTGTTGATCGAGTGGCCCAAAGGCGAGCGGGAACCGACCAAATACTGGCTCTCGACCCTTCCCGAGGACATCGCTTTGCGTCGTCTGGTCTACTTCGCCAAGCTGCGCTGGCGCATCGAGCGCGACTATCAAGAACTTAAGCAGGAGGTCGGGCTCGGACATTTCGAAGGCCGCGGCTGGCGCGGCTTCCATCACCACGCCACGCTGTGCATCGCAGCCTACGGTTTCCTCATCTCCGAGCGGGAGACGATTCCCCCCTCACGACCTCGTTTCACCGGGAGGCTCCCGAAACTTGCCGTTCCCGAAAGTTACCGACCCAGAGGCTCCACCGCTGCGGCCCCAACGGCACGTTCCGAATTCGATCGCGACAATGCGCCGCCGGCTGATCGCAGCTCTTGTCAGGACGTTGCCGCGATGCCCATGCTGTGCGGCGGCGATCGTAAAACCGACTCGCCGCAGAAATTTGTGACGCAGTAAAATTAGCACCAGACCTCAGATGCGCAATTGCGCATCGGGGAATCCTTGCGATTCCGGGTTCGATGCTTCGCATCGCCCCGGAATGACGAAGGAAGAATGGATTGCTTCGTCGCTTCGCTCCTCGCAATGACGTTGCTCCAATTTCAGATATGACTCCGCGATCCCGCGGCGCGATGCGCCCGAGTTTTGCATGAATTGTTTGCCCCTCGATAAACAGAGGGCGCAGGGAATGCCGGGCGCGCAATGCACCCGCAGCCTCGCATGCAAAATAAAAAAGCATACGAGTTAGTCACCACGGTCACACCGGAACAACCCGGCATTCCCCGCGCAATGGTTTTACGGCTTACTTCGCGCTCTCCTCGGTGACCACGCTTTTTGACACCGTCGCCTGCGCTTCTTCTCACAGGCTTGACGCCAACGATTGGGGCGTCGGAACCACACGACTTCACCGTACGCAAGCAGACCGCGTTCGTCTCGCGCGCTGCCCGCGTCCACCGCATCCCGCTCCACGTTGATGACGTTGCGCAACGCCCCTCTTGTCGGAACGGGACGGCGCGAATCAGTGAACTGATTTGGGTCGGGAGAAAACAGAAATATTTTTGCAAACGGGGCTTGACACGATTTCTGAAAATCAGAAGTGATTTGCCCGTCGGGTCAATTTGCCGCAGCCCAGATGTCCAAATTTGATTCGCCATGGCCGAGCGAGTCAACGGGTTCGTCAGCGAGTGCACGCGCCCGATGACAGGCTGCGCGACGAAGCAATCCACACTTGTCTCGCCGCGAGATGGATTGCTTCGCTTGCGCTCGCAATGACGGGAAAGATATGGGCACCATCCTGTGATCCGCGCGGGACGAAACGTGATCCGCGCAAGCTGGTCACGATGTCGGCAATGCCATATTTGAGTTGATGATCGGCGCATTCGCCAGAGCCGTTGGCGTGCGCGCCGGCAAAAGAACGGATCGCTGCCGCAGATGGGACGCTTTGCCACCACGGCGCCACTTTATCGGGAATTCCGGCCGCCCTATATGGCGGAGTTCTTCCGCAGCGTCGCGCAGAAGCTCTCGCTTTCGAGAGCCCATGCGCTGATCGACCTTGGCACGGGACCCGGGCTGATCGCGCTCGGCTTCGCCCCCTATGTCGGCCGGATCGTCGGGGTCGATCCGGAGCCGGCGATGCTTGCCGCGGCGAGGCAAGCGGCGGCAGACTCATCACAAGCTTTCACGTTGATCGAGGGCAAGGCCGAAGCATTGCCGGCCGACGTCGGCACGTTCGATGTCGTGACGATCGGGCGAGCCTTGCACTGGATGGATCCCGACGGCATCGCTCGCCTGTTCGAGCGGCTGGTCGCGCCCGGCGGCGCGATTGTCGTCTGCTCCTCAAGCTCTGCCGCCGACGGACGCAACCCCTGGCTCGATGAGTATAACGAGGCGAAGCGCCTCTGGTCGCAGTCCAGCCGCAGCGAGCGGCAGCGCGACCTGCTTGCAGCCGTCCTTCGCGGCACGCGTTTTCAGATAACCGACGTGATTGCGGTCGAGACCAGCCACGAGATCGGCGTGAGCGAACTCGCGCAACGCATGCTGACATTTTCATCGTCTTCGCCCGAAGTGCTCGGAGACAAAGTGGAGCCGATGCTGCGCGATGTCGAACAACGTTTGTCTCCTCTCAGCCGCGGAGGCCGCCTGACCGAGGTCGTGGTGTCGACAGCGCAGGTAGCGCGAAGGATCGGGTAGCAAAATACGGAGCGGGACGATCACGACGCCGCCGCTTGTGACCCGTCCCGGTGGCTGCAATCGGGTGGCGCCGCCTCGCCGGTCGGATCGAGAGCCGGCGCCTGCTGACTTCAACCGTTCTTTCGCGCCTTGATCTCGTCGAATATGGCAAGCGCTCGTTCAAATTTGGCGTTGAAGAGCCACATCGCATCAAGAATTTCGCGGAAGGTTGCCGATGTTCTTGCCCTGTCAGCCTGTCCAAAGGCGAAGATGCTGTTGTTTCGCAGATATCCCATGATCCGCGGCTCGGAAATCCTGTAGTTGACCAGGTTGCCTGACTTGAGCGCGGACCTGGTCGGAGTGGGAATAATCTGGATGAGTTCAAACAGCTTCATTTGATCGATCGGATTGGGCAGTGTTTTCACGATCGCCGGCACTTGCGGGAAAATATCCGCGTGTGCGCTGACAAGGGCATCTCTCACCGCGGTCCAGTGGTTGAGCCGGTGATCCAGATTGCCAACCCGCGCCTCTTCCTTGTCGTCGCGAAGGCTCAGTGCGGGATCGAAGGCTGCTATCGACTGCTTTATCGCTGCCCACTTCGTTTCGGCCATTTTGATCTTCGGATGGACCTGTTTGCAAACTTCCCTTGTATCTGTTCGAGCGCGCATTCCCTACGTTTTGATTGCCATTCGTCTCGGCAAAGAACAGCCCCAGGCTGATACGACCTGCCACTTCGGCATTGGCCGCATCAAGGCCCCTGGCTCGCGCGATAGCAATTCCCAGATCGACAACGTCCTTGAATGGGGTATCCGATTTTTGCGCGTTGACGGGCGGCGCCTCCATGATGTCGAAGAGCTTCCTGTACTCATCGATCAGCGGCTCATTGTCGGCGTCAAAATACGCCGGAGGAATTCCGAATTTATTGGGCCTTCCGATCCTGGACGGAAGCGCGTCGGTGAGGTCCTTGTACGTGCTCATCATGTTGATGCGTGCAAGGTAGAGTGCCTGTCCCGGCAAGTTCGGCAGCGGTTGATTCGAATTGATCTGGCGGCGCCGCTCGCTCAGGATCGACTTGAAATTCTTTACGGCATTGTCGTACGTATTGAGTGCATCCGATTGTTGTTTCGTGAGTGTGCCCGGCTGACCCATGGCAGGGGACATGAAGCCGAGATTGCCGATGGCGGCCGACAGCGGCGCGACCGTGTTGATGATCGCATCGATGGCGATGGAAACCGGCGGCGCGAAGAAGAGTCCGAGAGCAAGAGCTGCCGCGGGCGCAGCGATATGACTTTTTATCCCCATGGCGGTTTCCCAATGCCCAGGTTTCACCGGATGCGATTTATTGGATCGTTAACAACGTGGCCGAATTGTAACGCATAATATCTGGCGATTATTCCGGCGACGCCCAAACAAATTTTCTTCCCGCCCGCCCCGAGACCTTCCAGATGCCGGGTTCGGACAGCTACAATGAAATATTCTGATCCTTGGGGCGCGCGCGGCATGCGACGGCGGGAGTTCATCGGGCTTATCGGCGGGGCTGCCGCGTGGCCGCTCGCCGTTCGGGCGGACAACAGGGTTTCCAGGATCGGCCTTCTTGCGGCCGGGTCGGCCGAAGGCAGCGCTCTGATCATCGAAAACCTCAAGCGCGGTCTGAAAGACAACGGACTACTGGAGGGCAGGAACTACATTCTTGATGCCTATGGGCCGAAGGCGAATACGGGCACTTTCCCGGGTTCGCCCGCGAACTCGTAGCAAAGCAGCCACAGGTCATTCTTGTGAATACGATTGCCGCGGCGTGGGCTGCCCAGCACGCGACGACGGTGATTCCGATCGTGATGATGGGCATCAATGATCCGGTTGGCAGCGGGCTCGTTGCCAGCCTTGCCCGTCCCGGCGGCAATGTCACGGGAATGGCAAGCTTGACTCAAGACAGCACTTCGAAGCTGGTACAATATCTTCGCAGCCTGCTTCCCAATGCGGCAGAGGTCGCGGTCATTCTGAATCCTGGCAATCCGTCCAATCTGCCGATGCTGAGCAATCTTCGAAGCCAGACCGGTCCGCTCGGAGTTGTTCTGCGCCCCTTCAATGTCAGCACGCCGGATATGATGGATGCTGCCTTCGTTGCTATCCTGGCGCACAAGCCCGATGCGATTATCGTCATCCCCGATTCCGCCACGGTCAGCTTAAGCAAGCGGATTGGGGCCATGGGACTGGAGCATCGCATCGCCATCCTCTCAGCAAGTTCCGCGCTGACCGCGGCCGGCGGCCTGATCAGTTACGGCCCTTCAGGACAACTTGCCGAGCGCTCGGCTTACTTCGTGAGGAAGATTTCTGGACGGCGTCAAACCGGCCGAGTTGCCGGTCGAGCAACCGACCAAATTCGATCTGGTCATCAATCTCAAGACCGCGAAAACGCTTGGCCTCACGGTACCGGACTCGCTTCTCGTCCAGGCGACTAAAGTGATCGAATAAGGCTCCACTTCCGGCCTCTGACACAATGCTGCCGGAGCCGCCCCCGACCGTTGTCCGGGTTTGGCACGAAGCGGACATGCCGAAGTATCTTGGCGATGTCCGTTGTTGGGTGAACAGCGGAAAACATCTGCTCTCATTGAGCTTTTCCGGTTTTGACCCAAAGGCGACTTGAGCCCTATGTGGGTGCCAATCCCTTACCGCGCCTCTTTTGAACTTACTACTATACTCATAGTTGACACGTAACAGGGAACGCGACATTATCTACTATGGATCTAGTAGGAACGATGGGATGGACGTCCAGTTCACGGATCGAGAAATCGACGTCATGGAGGTGCTTTGGGAGCGCGGGCCGTCCCTTGTCGCGGAAGTTCGAGCGGCACTCAGAGACGAACTGGCGTACACCACCGTGCTAACTATCCTACGGACGCTCGAAGGCAAGGGATATGTGAGCCGCGCGCCGGAGGGCCGTGGCCATCGATATTTCGCCGCCGTAAAGCAAACGGCCGCGCAAAAAAGTGCCCTACGGCACCTGACACGCAAGCTCTTCAAGGGATCGGCCGAATTGCTCTTCGTCCATCTGGTTTCGGATCAGAGGCTCAGTGAAAAGCAGATCCTAAACATGCGCAAGCTTCTGGAAAGCAAGTCGGACACGGGGGAGACTTAAATGTTGTCCTGGATGCTTTATTCCATCGTCGTGAGCTTGCTGATGGGCTTGGCCGCCCTCGCGCTTGAGCGGTCGGCGCAGATTCGACAAAGGCCGGCGCGTTGGCTGTGGGGTACGTGTATGGTTGCTTCTCTCGCGATCCTCTTCATCCCTTCCAAGGTGTCGGTGCAGATCCCGGAAACGACGCATGCCGACCGGGCGACATCTTCCGAAATACTCACGCCCCCGCAAACGACAGCAATCGAAACGTCGCGGTTCACGTTGCCGATCATTGGCACCGATCAAACCCCGTTATCTGATGGAGTGTCCACGCTGCTGGACTGGACCTGGCGTATGGCTTCCATGGCTCTCGCCCTGGTTATCCTCGCCAGTGGCGCCCATTTGTCGTGGAGACGACGTCGCTGGGACCGCGGTCATATGGCCGGGACGGCCGTCTACATATCGGAGGATTCCGGTCCCGCCGTTGTCGGGTTTTTACGTCCACATATTGTCGTGCCGCGTTGGCTGACAAAATTATCTCCCGACGAGCAGGAATTGGTGATCGCGCATGAACGGTCCCATCTCGGCGCGCACGACACCCAACTGCTGACAATCGCCGTCTGCCTTCTCGCCTGCATGCCTTGGAACCCAATGCTCTGGTGGCAACTGCGGCGGCTCCGTTTGGCCATTGAAATCGATTGTGATGCCCGGGTCCTGAGCCTCGGCTACCCTGTTGCACGGTATAGCGAGACCCTGATCGCCGTCGGTGAAAGGCAGTCTGCAAGTTACGCCATGACAATGGCCAGGTACGGATCGAAATCATTCCTGGAGCAAAGGATCCACAATATGCTGCGGAAGAAAACCAGACACGCTCGGGTGTCGGCGCTGGCCTTGGCCTGCCTCGGCGTCGGCCTCGCCGTTTGTGCGGCCGAAGTCGCTCCCCCTAAGGTCGACTTCGTCGGCAAGACTTCGTACCAGGAAATATCCGTAGATCCCCAATTGCTCCAAGCCAATGGACAGCCGGACGTCCGGGCTTTGCGAAGCCAAATTCTCCTAATGCAGGCTGAGGGCATCGCCGATAAGCTTACTCAGTTCATTAAGGAGAGTCAGAACCAAGTCGGCTGGACCACGCAGCTGCCGCCGACGGCAGGCTCCATCGACCAGCGTCGGTTCGACGCGCTGCGGCTTCTGCGCCAGGCTCCTGCTATCACCGAGCTGTCGCAACTCGACGCCGAAGGCAAGGAGTTCCTCAAGGTATCGCGCCTAGCCATGGACGTGGTTGGCAGCGGCACTGACTACTCCAAGGAAGCGAAATTCACAGAGACGGTGGCAAAGAAGATCTATTACGGGCCGGTCTACATGCGCCGCGAGTCGGAGCCTTACATGACCTTGGGAATGGCCGGTTCGCGGTTCGACGCTGGCGTGAGCGTCGTCGAACTCAATCTCAAGCCAATGTGGGACATTGTGCAACAGACCAAGGTCGGCGATCACGGCGTCGCTTATGTTGTTGACGCCGAGGGTCGTGTCATCGCGCATCCAGATTTTAGCGTGGGTAAGTCTCTGCGGGATGTGTCATCTCTTGCCCAGGTGCAGGAGGCCCGCACGACACCTTCGACAGGGTCGGTCCGCATGGCGCGTGACATGAACGATCAAGAGGTTGTGGTGGTTTACGCGCGCGTCGCGGGGCCCGGCTGGCTGGTATTTGTGGAGTTGCCGATCGGGGAGTGGACAAAAAATTGAAGCGACCAAGCGCGGCGATCCACCAGCGAACCGCCGATCGGGTACAAACTTCGTTATCAATATCCTATCATCCCGCCGCGCATTCTTGCTCGCGCCGACGAGGTGATCGAACAGGCCCATCGCCATGTCGGCTTCTGGCAGATATTGTTGCAAAAGTCGAAAATCGAAGAAGCCCGAAAATCTCGCGAAAATCGATTCTTAGACGCTCCTGCTGCCGCAAGGCTCTCTGGCGCCAATACGAAGGTCGGTGGTCGTTTTGGCATGAAATGATGTGGCCCCTCACGTCGCGGCGCGCAAAACTCATCAGCGGCCTTTAGAATTTTCGCACTTCATCCGAAAAAGACTTTTGCAACAATATCGGCACTTTTCGGACATGGCGCGATGTCCGACTTGAGTTCGCTTTCGGGGGTAAAGCGGAAGTCGAATTTCGGGGCCGTCAGGTCCGTTGATGGCACGTTTGAGACATGCCGCCACGTCCGCTTTGCTGTCGCTATCAGGGGCAAAACGGACGTTGCGCGGATGACTATTTCGGTAGCGATTGACCGGGACCAGACATGGGCCCTCTAGGCGTGGCATGAACCTTTATGCTCTTATTGGGGTGGCTTATCGGTTGCGTTTGCGCCAAGGAGCCCTTGGAACCTAGTCGATAGGCTAGCCCTTCCCGAATATGGTTGGCGCTGTCGTTTGGAGCCTGACGATTTTGAAAGCAGAGCGAAAACAACTCCTCCCGATCCTCGCGGGGGCGGCTGGTGGCGGGGTTGCTATTGGCATCATGGAAGCATTTTCGGTCTCCACAGCCTTTCCGTTGGTTGCAATCCCCTTTGCCACATCAATTGTCTTAGTCTTGGGTTCGCCAGAAGCCGCCCCTGCGCAACCGCGGGCGCTAATTGGCGGCCATATGGTTTCCACTCTAGTTGGTCTGCTGGTCGTCAAGACATGCGGGCCGGCCGTATGGGCTGCCGCCTTGGCCGTAGGCCTGGCAATGATTGCGATGCACCTGACAGGTACGTTTCCTCCGCCCGCGGGCATCGACCCGCTGGTGGTGGTATCAAACAATATGTCGTGGTCATTCCTATTCGCGCCGGTTGGCATCGGTGCGGTGTTGCTGACGCTTTTCGCATTTGGTTGGCACAATCTCGTCGCGCGAGGAGCGAACAAGAGCGACGTCTGGCCTGTCAGATGGTGGTAGCCATAGCGCGTCGTGTACGAACCGAGACAGGAGGAGCCTTATGAAAGCAAGGTCGCTTGTTCGTTGGTTGTTCATGGTCGGTGTGGCCGCCCTGTTCATGGTGGGGGCGGCATCCGCCGCCGATGTGCACGTGATGATCTCGGCCGGCTTTTATGGGGTCTATTCCGAGCTGGGCCCGGCTTTCGAGCGCGCCAGCGGTCACCATCTGGTCACGACGCGCGGTCCCTCAATGGGTGACTCTCCCGAGGCAATTCCCGCTCGACTCGCGCGAGGCGAGGCCGCTGATGTCGTGATCCTGGATGGAGCGGCCGCCGACGAGCTAGGCAGGCGAGGATTGGTGCGCGCCGACAGCAAGATCAATCTCGCTCGCTCGCTGATCGGCATGGTAGTGCGCGCCGGGGCTGCAAAGCCGGACATCGGCAGTGTCGAGGCATTCCGCAGCACGCTACTCGCCGCAAAGTCCATCGCGTACTCGGACAGCAGCAGCGGCACCTATCTAGCGACGACGTTGTTCGCCAGGCTCGGCGTCGCGGACCAGGTCGTGAGCAAGAGCCGAAAGGTGAGAGGACCTCCGTCCGGCGAGCCGGTGGCCAAGGTCGTCGCGCGTGGCGAGGCCGAGATCGGCTTCCAGCAGGTCAGCGAGCTGATCCATGTCCCTGGAATTACCTTCGTCGGCACGATTCCGGACGAGCTCCAACCGATGATCTTTTTCGCAGGCGCGCTCACCAGTACGGTCCAGCAGCCCGAGGCGGCCAGTGCGCTGATCCGCTTCCTCGCCTCGCCCGAGGCAGCGCCGGTGATCTTGAAAGCCGGGCTGATGCCACTCTCGGAACGATAGCTTGCGCGATCGTTTGTCGGCATCACCCGGCGTTCAAAATGATACGACGCCCGGAAAACTCCAGTTGACGCGCCAGGTATTCCTTCAGCTCGCAGCCGCTATGGCCTGATGTTTCCCTTGGCGATTGAGCGCTGCAAAATCCTCATCCGAGAGCTTGATGCTCGCGGCCGCAACGTTCTCCTCAAGGTGCTTCACCTTCGACGTACCTGGAATCGGCAGCATCACGGGGCTGCGCTTGAGAACCCATGCAAGCGCGATCTGACTCGGCGCGGCGCCGTGGCGCTTCGCGACCTTGTCCAGCAGCGATCCAGGTCTGGCCAGATCGCCGGCCGCGAGCGGATACCACGGGATGAATCCTATCCCGCGCCGTTCGCAGTATTCGAGCACGTCTTCGCTGGCGCGATCGACGAGGTTGTAACGGTTCTGCACCGTAGCGACCTTAAACACCCTGGATGCCTCTTCGATCTCCGGAACCGACACTTCACTCAAGCCCGCATTGCAAATGACCCCGAGATCGAGCAGCGTCTTGATCGCGCCGAATTGTTCATCGCGCGGCACTTTCGGATCGATGCGATGAAGTTGCCAAAGGCCGATCGATTCGACACCAAGACGACGGCAGCTCTTGTAGGCCTCCTGAATGAGATATTCCGGCCGTCCTAAGGGATTCCACACGTCGGGACCGGTCCGGGTCAGGCCACCCTTGGTGGCAATGAGCATGCCTCGATAGGGGTGCAATGCTTCGCGAATGAGGTCTTCCGAAACATCGGGGCCGTAGGCGTCCGATGTATCGACGAAGTTAACTTCCAACTCAGGCAGCCGCTTCAACGTTCGCAACGCTTCGGGCCGATCGGCCGGCTCGCCCCAGATGCCGGGACCTGTAATTCTCATCGCGCCAAAACCAAGGCGATTGATCTGAATATCGCCGCCGATTTTGAAGGTGCCGGATTGGGCCGAACTAATGCTCATCATGATCGCGTCTTCTGTTACTAGCTGGTAATCTGTTCGTCAAAGGCCTCTCTCCATAAGAAGCTCAAAGCAGAAACAACGGAGTTAGGCGCAAGGCTGATATAGGTTTGCGATCCGCCGATACCATTAAATTGAATTTCAGCAATCAGAGCCCAGCACACGCTCGTGCATTCTCGTTGAACAATGATCGGCTCGCTGCAGCGGTGTGAGCAACGCAAGGCGCGGCCTGCGCTGTGACGCCGCACGGCAATCCGCGAGGCGACTAGCCTGTCGTTGGCAGTCGGCGTATAGTATCTGCCATGAGTTGGGATGCGAAAGACGTAGCACGGCTCAAAAAACTCTGGGCCGTGGGACAGAGCGCCGCGCAGATCGCGCGCCGTGTCGGGTATAGCCGCAACGCGGTCTGCGCCAAGCTAAATCGTTTGGGCCTGAAGCGCGGTCACAAGCCGCCAACAGCAAAACCCAGGATAAGGCCGGTGCCGAAGCGAAGGCCGGCGTTGCTGGCCGCCTGTGCCCGCCCGGTGGCAAAGAAGGTGTCGCGAAAGACAGCAGGCAGGCAGCCCAAGGAATTCAGCAAGCGCCAGCTTTACGCCATGCTGGCTGAAGCGGTCAGGAATACGGGCTAGCGGGCTCACCGCGACATCGTTGCGGCACAGGCGAGGTCAAGATGGACTTCCTCGCCGAGCCGTGGCCCGCTCCGGTCAACCGCGGATATGGCGGATCATGTAATTGTCGTAAGTGGCTTCGCAGACCTGGTGCCACTGATACTGCTCGTTGCGAAACGCGGTCATTGAATCATACAGCTTCTTGAATTTTTCGTTTTTCGTGGAAATCTCGGCAAACAGCTCGTTTGTCGCCTTGAACGAAGCATCGAGAATTTCCGTCGAGAAGGGCCGAAGCTTTGCACCGGCCGCAACCAGGCGCTTGATGGCCTGCGCGTTGCGGGCGTCATATTTGGCGACCAGATCGGCCGCGACCTGCCCGGCCGCAATCGTCACCATTTGCTGGTAAGTCTTCGGCAGTTCGTCCCATTTCGCGGTGTTGATAAAGAGGAAACCGTTGGCGCTTCCCTCCCACCAGCCCGGGTAATAATAATAGGGCGCGACTTTCAGGAACCCGAGCTTCTCATCATCATAGGGACCGATCCATTCGGCGGCGTCGATCGTACCTTTCTCGAGCGCAGGATAGATGTCGCCGGGCGGAATCTGCTGCGGCACCACGCCGAGCCGGCTCAACACCATACCCGCCACGCCGCCGACGCGGAATTTGAGGCCTTTCAGATCATCGACCGTCTTGATCTCCTTGCGAAACCAGCCGCCCATCTGCGCGGTCGTGTTGCCGAACGGGAGGCCGTAAACATTAAAGGGGCGATAGAGCTCGTTGAGCAGGTCGAGGCCGTCGCCATAGGCGAGCCATGCGTTCATCTGCCGCGTGTTGAGCCCAAACGGAACGGCCGTTCCGAATGCAAACGCCGGATCCTTGCCGATGTAATAGTAGGAGGCGCTGTTTCCCATCTCCACCGTGTTGTTGGCCACCGCATCGAACACCTGAAACGGCGGCACGATTTCGCCCGGGCCGAAGACGCCGATCTGGAATTTCTGGTCGGAAAGTTCGGCAATCGCCTTGCTGAACATGTCGCACGCGCCGTAGAGCGTATCGAGGTTCTTCGGGAAGGTGGTGGCGAGCCGCCACCGCAGGGCGGGGGCGGACTGCGCGATTGCGGGCGCGCTGATCGCGCCGGATGCAGCGGCAAGAGTTGCAGCCTTCAGAAGCTTTCTGCGGTTCATGGACAGTCCCCTGTTGAGTTCAAATTTAGGAGCGCATTTGGCACGACCGCTGTTGTTGTTGGCGCCATTGCCAAACTTGCAGACGCTCGAATTGGCGAGCCCGAACGCGTCCTGTTCGATTCTCTCTGGTTTTTACCTCGGCGAACATCGCGGGCGCGATCTGGGAGCCGAAAGGGAAGCACACTCATTGCCCGAGGTCACTTTGCACCGCACAAAACGGGCATTGCTATCGGCGGCGAAATGCGCCGGGTGCAAACAAGCGCGGTTCCCGAGACACCACGCTGCGTCGAGTGCTGTTAGCGGTCGGCTGTCCGGCTATACCGATTTACTGCATTTCATCACGTGAAGCTCTACGCCGGCGGCGGAAGAACGGGCAGACGAAATGTCCACCGTACTGAGCAAGAGGTCCTCGAAGTCGAATGTGAATAGCCTCACGGCTCCGCCGGAAAGCTCTTCTCGCCAGGCCACGATCTGATGGCTGTTGGTAAAATCCCGCGTCATATCCCACACGCTCCTGCCGTGTTCGGTTCGAAATGCGGGCCGATCCGGGTCCCTGATTATCTTAAGGATCTTGCCGACGACCTGAAGCCGGTAGCGTATCAACGCCGTTTCGGAATTGCCGCCGTCCACCACGACTTCCCTGGAAGCAAGTTCCGGCAAAGCCGCCTTTGCGGCGAACGATTGGTAGCAATCAACCGTTACAGCGGGCAGCGAATCGGGAGAGCGTTGCGCGTGCGAACTCGACAATGTGGCGATAGCCAGCAACAATCCAAGACCGAGTGCCTTCATGTTACGCTCTCCTTCCGGCCAACAGGTTAGTTTGCCTGGTCCGAACTATTCAAACGATTTCGATTTGCTGGTCGTACAATATTGCTTGAACCGCCCGGCTCGCAATAGGTGGCCCATGCATCCATCAACTTGCGGCGTTTCTCCAGCGCGTCGCTCCGCCGGCAGGGCTTACTCGTCCCGCTAGTAGCGATACAGCGGCCGCCTCGGAGATCGCACAAGCAGTCTGCGCGGGTAATAGGGCGCAACCGTTCCGCACTGACCCGGAATTTGAATGAACGCAGTGTCGTCGTACACCCGACAGCGCTGGGTCGGGTAGATTGTCTGGGCATCAACCGGAATGACGGAGAGCACCAGTAGCGCGGCAGCCGCGAGTGCAGTACAGCAAACTTTCATGGCAAGGTCCTCCTGACTAACACTTGGCTATGATAATATTTGAAGTCATTTCGCCAATAACCTTGCCATCGCTTTCCAGCCGGGCCATCTCGCGCCGCACCCGTGCGAAGAAAGCCTCCTGTACATCCCGTGGAAGCGCGGCAACACCTGGCGACACGGGTGTGGCAGCGAACGACCGGATCGCCTGGTCTAGGCCTGCTTCCAGCACCATCGGTAGCGTCGGGGTCAACAGGCGGACCTCGCGGAAACCGGCTTCTTCAGCGGCCTCCTTCACCGCAGCGCCGCTCGGCCAGCTGAACGGCGCCATCATCAAGCTCGCAAGCTCGGCGTTGACCGTGGCATGCAGTGCCGCATGGTAAGCGGCAAATATCTGGTTGCGTTCGATCTCGGCCCACACCGCGATTGCCGCGCGTCCGTTTGGCTTCAGGACGCGATGCATCTCTCGCAGCGCAGCTGGCCTGTCGGGGAAAAACTGCAGCCCCTGCTGACACAGCACGGCGTCGAATGTGCCGCTTGGGGCTGCCAATGGCGCGGCTGGCGATTCCACATATTCAATCCGGGCGGCGCCTGCGGCGACCGGCTTGGCTCGGGCAATATCCAGCATCGTCACCGCGATATCGGTTGCAACGACGCGGCCTTGAGAACCGAGTCTGGCCGCAGCGAGGCGTGCAACCGTTCCAGGTCCGGTGGCGACATCGAGGACAGCTTCTCCGGGTTGCAGATTGACCTCGTCGAGCAGCAATCTTGCCCACGGCTCAAATAACCTCGGCACCAGGAACTCATCGTAGGCTTTCGGCACCGAGGGATTGGTGAACTGATATTTCGTCGCATCTGTCATCGGGCGATCTCCGACATCTCGGACCAGGGCCAGCCAAGACTACCACCGAGGCAGGTTCGCGTAATCGGAAACGATGGGAGCTTGGCGGCCCTGCGCTTCGGCCTTACTCGGCCTTGATGCCGGCGGCGCGCACCACCTTGGCCCATTTTTCGGTTTCCTCCGAGATCAGCCTGCCGAACTCGGCGGGCGAGCCGGGAAGCGGCTCGCCGCCAATGGCGGCCAACCGCGCCTTCATTCCGGGATCGGCGATGGCCGCATTGATTTCCCTGTTGAGCTTGTCGACGATTTCAGCCGGCGTGTTCGCTGGCGCGCCGAGGCCATACCACTGGGTTGTTTCGTAACCCGGCACGAAATCCCCGACCGTCGGCAGCTCCGGCAAGAGTTCGGCGCGCGAGGCCGACGTCACCGCGAGTGCGCGCAGCTTGCCGGTCGCGATGTAATCGGTGGTGCCGGGCGCGGTGGCGAAGTAGACTTGGACCTGGCCGCCGAGCAGATCCGAAAGCGCAGGGCCCTGGCCGCGATAGGGGACATGGACCATGTCGACGCCGGCCATCATCTTGAACAGCTCGCCCGCCATGTGCGGCGCGCTGCCATTGCCGGCGGAAGCCATGTTGATCTTGCCCGGATTGGCCTTGGCGTAGCTGATGAACTCAGGAACCGTTTTCGCCGGGACCGATGGATGCAACAGGATGACCATCGGCACGCGGATGATGCCCGCGACCGGCGCGATGCCGCGAATAAAGTTGAAATTGAGCTTCTCGTAGAGCGAGGCGTTGACTGCGTTCGGCACCGTGGCCAGCAGAAGCGTGTATCCGTCGGGGGCCGCGTTCACGACGGCCTCGGTGCCGATGTTGCCGCCGGCCCCCGCCCGGTTCTCGACGACGAAGGACTGGCCCAGCCGGTCGGCAAGCCACTGCCCGATCAGGCGCGCCGTGATGTCGACGCCGCCGCCGGCGGCAAAACCGGCGATGATGCGCACCGGCCGCGTCGGATAATCCTCCGCCGATGCGAATGGCGTAAAGGCCGCAGCGGCGGCAACGCCGGCTCCGAGTTCAAGGAATTTGCGGCGAACCAGTTTCATCTCGCGCCCCCAGGTTGCAGCTAAGCTAGCGCGATTCCCGTTACCCCAGTAGGGGTGTCCGGCATAACCGGCCTCTTTATGGTCATGAAAGGCGGATTAGGTCTGGCCAGGCTGCGCTGCCGCTGCCTGGAAGCAGCACACTTTCGCAGCGCTGGAATCTCGAGGCAGCCCGACAATGCCGTCACCTCTCATCGTGGTGAAGTGAGATGAAAATGTTCATCACTTTTCTGGTCGCTCTCGCCATCACTTACTTCTGGGACGCCGCGTACAACAACGGCCGGCTCGCTGACGGCGTGGTCAGCATGGGACAATCCATATCTCACTTCATGCTGCGTTAGCCGCCTGCTCTGCCCGCCAATCACCGGCTGTTCGAACTTTTCAGCGCGCGCCTTTCAGCATGCACGAGGTCGAGCACGTCACCGTAACGCCGTGACTGCACTTGATGCAGACATCAACGCACTGATCGCGCGATTTTGGATTGTAGGAAGGGTAAAGCGCGGTCGCACACTTGTCCGTAGCGGCAGTAACCTCGGGATCGGGCGAGCAGGACGCCGCCCCAAGACCCAGGATTAGCGCGATAGCTGCACCTCGCATGCAAGCCTCTCACCGCGTGTGCGACACGAATCGAAACGGCCGCCATTCTATCATCCGGGCGCCAACAGAAACATTGCTGTTAACTGGCCCGAATCGCGCTCGCAGCTTGCGCCTCCGCCTCGCCGATGCGGATGCCTCCAAAAGCCTGTCCAATCGCAGTGCCGCCAGCGCCTGTAAAGGTGCCCGGTGATCCGCCTTGTTCCGGTGATGACCTTACCCTTCCCTGATGCTAGGAAAGCGTCATCTTTGGCGAATTTGCCGCCCAACCGGTAACCGCATGCGAAATTTCCTGACGGCACGATTTTTTCCCGGCGCAGTTCTATTGACGATCCTGTGCACACCGCAGTCAGCATCAGCTCAACCAGTTGCCGGCCCAGTCAGACCGGTTGCAGCACCTGCCCTCCGCGGCGCCGCCTGCCACAACGGCATGTCCTTCGATCGCTTCCTCGCTGATCTCAAACAGCAGGCGGTCGCGGCCGGGGTGTCGCCGCGGACGATTGCGGAGGCTTCGCCCTATCTCGTCTACGACCAGGGCATCGTCAACCGCGACCGCGGCCAGCGCGTGTTCGGCCAGGTGTTCACCGAGTTCGCCGGCCGCATGGCCGCGAGCTACCGGATGCAGCAGGGCCAGGCCCGGATCAAGGCTCACGCCGCGGCCTTCGCGCGCGCCGAGAAGGAGTATGGCGTGCCGCCGGCGGTGATCGCGGCGTTCTGGGGGCTGGAGAGCGATTTTGGCGCCAACATGGGCAGCCTGCCGACGCTGCGCTCGCTGGTGTCGCTGGCCTATGACTGCCGCCGCTCGCAGATGTTTGCGGACGAGACCATTGCGGCGCTGAAGATCATCCAGCGCGGCGACCTCACGCCCGAGGAAATGGTCGGCTCCTGGGCCGGCGAACTCGGCCAGACGCAATTTCTGCCGACGCATTATTTCAACTACGCCGTCGATTACGACGGCGACGGCCGACGCGATCTGTTGCGCAGCCCGGCCGACGTGATCGGCTCGACCGCGAACTACATCGCCAACGGCCTGAAATGGCGGCGCGGCGAACCCTGGCTGCAGGAAGTGCGCGTGACGCACAACCTCGCATCGGCTTTTCCATGGGACCAGGCCGATCTCACGATCCAGCTGCCGCGCTCAAAGTGGGCGCAGCTTGGCGTGACCTATCCGGACGGCCGCGCGCTGCCGAGCGACAACCTTCCGGCGTCGCTATTGTTGCCGATGGGCCGCGCCGGGCCGGCGTTCCTGGCCTATCAAAATTTTGCGTCTTACACCGAGTGGAACAACTCGCTGATCTATTCGACCACCGCCGGCTATCTCGCCAACCGCATCGCCGGCAGCCCGCCGATGCTGCGTCCCTCCGCGCCGGTTGCGCAACTGCCATTCGCCGAGCTTCGCGAGTTGCAGCAACTCTTGGTGCGCGCAGGCTACAATGTCGGCAAGGTCGACGGCGTGATGGGCCAGCTAAGCCGCAGCGCGGTGAAGGCGATGCAGATCAAGTACGGCCTGCCCGCGGATTCCTGGCCGACCGCCGAGCTGCTCGCGCGCATGCGCGGCGTGCCGCGGGTGCAGGCGCTGCCGGTCGGCGCGGACGCGGCGCGGTAGACGGGATGATTCCGCAGTCATTGCCGAGGAGCGAAGCGACGGAGCAGATCGTATGCCTGCCACCCGTGCAATACAAGCTGTGGATTGCTTTGCGGAGCCTGCCATCGGGCGCGCATTCGCGCGACCCGTTGGCTCGCAATGACGGTGAGTAAAAGGAGAAACCATCATGTCCACCACCACGCACGCGCCGAAACAGATCGATCCGTCCGCGTCGTTGCATGCGGAAGCGCTGGGACGGGCGAAGAACCATGGGCGGCTGATGGGACGGCGCATCATCGTGGTCGGCGCCGGGCAGCGCACCATCGTCGATGAGGATCCGCCGATCGGAAATGGCCGCGCGATGTCGGTCCTGTTCGCGCGCGAGGGCGCTCATGTGGCCTGCATCGATGTCAACAAGGAGGCTGCCGACGATACGGTCAGGCAAATTGCGTCCGAAGGCGGCAAGGCGTTTGCCGACATCGTCGACGTCGCGGATGCATCCGCGATCGCCCCGAGCGTCGAGCGCTGCGCCAAAACACTCGGCGGGCTCGACGGGCTGGCGCTCAACGTCGGAATTTCGTCGGGCCTGTCGCTGCCGAAAATGACCGCGGAAGCCTGGGACAAGGATTTTGCGGTCAACGTCCGCAGCCACATGCTGTTCGCGCAAAAGGCGCTCGAAGTGATGGCGCCAGGCGGCGCGATCGTCCTGATGTCGTCGATGGCCAGCCAGCGCGCCAATGGCCGCAACCCGGCCTATGAATCCTCAAAGGCCGCGCAGATCGCGCTCGGCCGCGCCATCGCCCGGGCCGGCGAGGACAAGGGCATTCGCTGCAATGTGATCGCGCCGGGATTCATGGATACGCCGATGGGGCGCGACGCCAGCCGAAGGCGCGCCGACCGGGCGGTCACAGTGCCGTTCGGCCGCCAGGGCACCGGCTGGGAGGTCGCCTATGCTGCGCTGTTTCTGATTTCGAATGAATCATCCTACGTCAATGCGCACACGCTGTTCCTCGATGCCGGCCATTTGGCGGGCATCGTGCGCAGCTAGTCTGCATCAGGCGAATAGCGCCTGGGATTGCCACGCGTAGCGGCCATCCCTACTTGTCCGCCATCTGCAATAACCGGATCAGCAACAAAATGAGCAAGCCGACCAAACTCCTCGAGCCCTACAAGCTTGGCCCGATCACGCTGCCCAATCGCCTGGTGATGGCGCCGCTAACCCGCAACCGCGCGGTCGAAGGCCTGGTGCCGAGCCCGCTGGCAATCGACTATTACGCGCAGCGCGCCTCCGCGGGGCTGCTGATCACCGAGGCGAGCCAGGTTTCGCAGCAGGGCCAGGGCTATCAGGACACGCCCGGCATTTATTCGAAGGAGCAAGTCGCCGGCTGGCGCAAGGTGACCGAGCGCGTGCATGCACGGGGCGGGCGCATCTTCATCCAGATCTGGCATGTCGGGCGGGTCTCGCACACCTCGCTGCAGCCGAATGGCGGCGCGCCGGTGGCGCCGTCGGCGATCCGCGCCAAGGGCAAGACGTTTGTCGGCGGCGCCTTCACCGACATTTCCGAGCCGCGCGCGCTTGAGCTTGCGGAAATCCCCGGCATCATCGAAAGTTTCAGGCGCGGCACGGTGAACGCGCTGGAAGCGGGTTTCGACGGCGTCGAGATCCATGGCGCCAACGGCTATCTGCTCGATCAATTTGCCAAGGACGGCACCAACAAGCGCAGCGATGCCTATGGCGGATCGATCGAGAACCGCGCGCGGCTGATGCTCGAGGTAGCGAAGGTGGTGGCTGAGGAAGCGGGACCGGAGCGGACCGGCATCCGCATATCGCCGGTGACGCCGGCCAATGATGTTTCCGACTCCAACCCGCAGCCCCTGTTCGATCATATCGTCGATCGCCTCAACGCGCTGAAGCTGGTCTACCTCCACGTCATCGAAGGCGCGACCGGCGGTCCGCGCGATATCGCGCCGTTCGACTACGGCTCGTTGCGCAAGCGCTTCAGCGGCGCCTATGTCGCCAACAACGGCTACGACTTCGAACTCGCGAGCAAGGTGCTGGCGGCGAACGAAGCCGACCTGATCGCGTTCGGCAAACCGTTCATCGCCAATCCCGACCTGGTCGAGCGCCTGAAGCGCGGCGCGCCGCTCAACGTGCCGGACAAGGCGACGTTCTACGGCGGCGGCGCCAAGGGCTACACGGATTATCCCGCGCTGAACGAAGCGCTGGACGCGGCGCAGTAAGCACGATCACCCACCAGCGTCATTCCGGGATGCGCCCTTTTGGGCGCAGGCCCGGAATCGCATACTCACGATGGTGGTTATCGATTCCGGGTTCGACGCTTCGCGCCGCCCCGGAATGACGAAAAGGCCGGGATCGCTCCCGGCCTTCTTGTTTGTCCTTCTCGTCATGCCCCGCGAAGGCGGGGCATCCAGTAAACGCCGCCGACGGCGATAGAGCCGACAGGCCGCAGCGTACTGGATCGTCCGGTCAAGCCGGACGATGACAGCATCCTCAGTTCAACGAAGCGCGCTTGGGGGGCGTCGCCGGCCACGACTTGATCAGCGCATCGTAGTCGACGGTTTCGCCCTTCGGCTTCTCGTTCGCCAGCTTGCGCTGGGGCGCGATGGTGCCGTCCTTCTCGACCTTCTTGAACCAGTACTCGGCCGTCTCCTTCTTGTTGAGCTTCGGTCCGCAAGCGCCTTGCACGCCGGATTTCTCCAGACGCTCCAGCACCGAGTCCTGGGCTGCCGCCAGCGAGTCCATCGCCGCCTGCGGCGTCTTCGCACCGGACGACGCATCGCCGATGTTCTGCCACCACAGCTGCGCGAGCTTCGGATAATCCGGCACGTTGTTGCCGGTCGGGGTCCACTGCACGCGCGCCGGCGAACGGTAGAACTCGATCAGCCCGCCGAGCTTTGGCGCGCGCTCGGTGAACGACTTGTCCCAGATGTCGGATTCACGGATGAAGGTGAGACCGACATGGCTCTTCTTCAAGGACACCGTTTTGGAGACGATGAACTGCAGATAGAGCCAGGCCGCCTTGCGGCGGTCCGCAGGCGTCGACTTCAACAGCGTCGCCGAGCCGGCGTCCTGATAACCGAGCTTCATGCCTTCCTTCCAGTACGCGCCGTGCGGAGATGGCGCCATCCGCCATTTTGGCGTGCCATCGGCATTCATCACCGGAATACCCGGCGCCACCATGTCGGCGGTGAACGCCGTGTACCAGAAGATCTGCTGCGCGATCGCACCCTGTGCCGGCACCGGTCCCGACTCGGAGAAGGTCATGCCCTGGGCCTGCGGCGGGGCATATTTCTTCATCCAGTCGAGATACTTGACGATCGAGTAGACCGCTGCCGGACCGTTGGTGTCGCCGCCGCGCTCGACCGACGAGCCGACCGGACGGCAGCCTTCCATGCGAATGCCCCATTCATCCACCGGCAGACCGTTGGGGATGCCCTTGTCGCCGTTGCCCGCCATCGACAGCCACGCGTCGGTGAAACGCCATCCCAGCGACGGATCCTTCTTGCCGTAGTCCATGTGGCCATAGACCCGGACGCCGTTGATCTCCTTGATGTCGTTGGTGAAGAACTCGGCGATGTCTTCATAGGCCGACCAGTTCACGGGAACGCCGAGCTCGTAGCCGTACTTGGCCTTGAACTTGGCCTTGTATTCTGGATTGGTGAACCAGTCGTAGCGGAACCAATAGAGGTTGGCGAACTGCTGGTCGGGAAGCTGATAGAGTTTCCCGTCCGGCGCCGTGGTGAAGGACTTGCCGATGAAGTCATTGACGTCGAGCATGGGATCGGTGACGTCCTTGCCTTCGCCGGTCATGTAATCCGACAGCACGACGGTCTGGTTATATCGGAAGTGCGTGCCGATCAGATCGGAATCATTGATCCAGCCGTCATACACGTTCTTGCCGGACTGCATCTGGGTCTGCAGCTTTTCAACCACGTCGCCTTCCTGGATGATGTCGTGCTTGAGCTTGATGCCGGTGATTTCGGTAAAGGCCTTGGCCAGGGTTTTGGATTCATACTCGTGCGTCGCAATCGTTTCCGAGACGACGTTGATCTCCATTCCCTTGAACGGCTGAGCGGCCTTTTCAAACCACTGCAGTTCTTTCAACTGATCGGCCTTGGACAAGGTCGAGGGTTGAAACTCGCTATCGATCCACCTCTGCGCGGTCGCGTCGTCCGCAAAGGCGGGCGCAGCAAGCGTCACGGAAGCCGCAAGCAGCGCCGCAGCGCTCGTCATCGTCAGAAAGCTACTTTTGGTCAAGGGACCGTTCCTTCCTCTAAAGTGTCGCATGTTGGTTTCCTCCGTTGCAGCGACAAACGTATCAGGCCCGGGTTGCTCCCGGATCTGCTCTTTTTCGCTTGCTTCAGACGGTGCGGAAAATCGCAACGGCCAAAACAAGCGAAATCACGGTGGCGAGCCACAGGCTCGACAATTCAATCCCCTCTCCGATCGGAAGCGTCGCGATCGTGTCGGTGCCGACCAGCCCGATCCACAACAGGTGGATGACGGCCGTCAAAACCAGCGCAATGAACAAGCGGTCGCCGCGCGTCGTCGGAATCCGCAGGATGCCGACGCGTTCGGCTTCCGGATAGGCAACCGCAAGCCAGGTCATGACCGCCAGGGTCGCGGCAAGCAGCGCGAAAAAAAGCGCGGTCGGCGGCGTCCAGGCCATCCATGCGATGCTCTCCATGGATTATCTCCCACCACACGTCGCGCGCTTCCCTCGCCCGGTTCTTACGGGAGAGGGCTGGGTGAGGGGCCGTCTCCACGTATCGGACTCGGAATCCCTCACCCGGATCGCATCTTCGATGCGATCCGACCTCTCCCCGCAAGCGGGGCGAGGTGAAGGAAAGCGCATCATTCTGGTTGGACCGCATGGCCATGGCTACACCCTGCCGAGCGCGAAGCCGCGCGCGATGTAATTGCGGACAAACCAGATCACCAGCGCGCCGGGAATGATGGTCAAGACGCCGGCCGCGGCCAACAGTCCCCAATCCATTCCGGACGCGGAGACGGTGCGCGTCATGGTGGCCGAAATCGGCTTGGCGGCCACCGAGGTCAGCGTGCGCGCCAGCAGCAATTCGACCCAGGAGAACATGAAGCAGAAGAACGCGGCGACGCCGATGCCGCTCGCGATCAACGGCACCAGGATCCTGATGAAGAACCGCGGGAACGAATAGCCGTCCAGAAAAGCCGTTTCGTCGATCTCGCGCGGCACGCCGGACACGAACCCTTCCAGGATCCACACCGCCAACGGCACATTGAAGATGCAGTGCGCAAGTGCGACCGCCCATGGCGTATCGAACAGATTGATCGCCGAATAAAGATTGAAGAACGGCAGCGCGTAGACCGCGGCCGGCGCCATCCGGTTCGACAGCAGCCAGAAGAACAGATGCTTGTCGCCGAGGAAGCGGTAACGCGAAAACGCATACGCCGCCGGCAGCGCGACCGCGATCGAGATGATGGTATTGAGCACGACATATTTCAGCGAATTGATGTAGCCGGAGTACCAGCTCTCGTCGGTGAAGATGCGCATGTAGTTGGCGATGGTCGGCTGATGCGGCCACAGCGTCATGGTCGTGACGATCTCGTAATTGGTCTTGAAGCTCATGTTGACCAGCCAGTAGATCGGCAGCAGCAGGAAGATCAGGAACAGCGAGAGAATGAGACGACGGCCGGGAATCGAATGCATCATGCGACTCCCTTGGCTGGCCGGCGCTCGGCGCCGGCATTGGTCATGACGGTATAGAACACCCAGCACACGATGATGATGATCAAATTGTAGACCAGCGACAACGCGGCCGCCTTGCCGAGGTCGAATTGCCCGAGCGCGATCTTGACGAGTTCGATGGAGACGAAGGTCGTCGAGTTGCCGGGACCGCCGCCGGTGACCACGAACGGCTCGGTATAGATCATGAAACTGTCCATGAACCGCAACAGCACCGCGATCAGCAGCACGCGGTTCATCTTCGGAAGCTGGATCGCCTTGAACACCGCCCATCGCGAGGCGCCGTCGATCTGGGCGGCCTGGTAATAGGCGTCAGGTATCGACTTCAGCCCGGCATAGCACAACAGCGCGACCAGGCTGGTCCAGTGCCAGACGTCCATCACGATGACGGTGGCCCAGGCGTCGAGATCGTTGGCGACGTAGTTGTAATGCAGGCCGAGGCTGTTCAGCGTATAGCCGAGCAGGCCGATGTCGGGCCGCCCGAAGATCTGCCAGATGGTTCCGACCACGTTCCATGGAATCAGCAGCGGCAACGCCATGATCACCAGGCAGGCGGCGACCGTCCAGCCCTCGCGCGGCATCGACAGCGCCACCACGATTCCAAGCGGCACCTCGATCGCGAGGATCACGGCGGAGAAAAACAGGTTGCGCCACAGCGAGGCCAGGAATCGCTCGCCGAGATCGGTGGTCGGATCGAGCAATTCCTTGAACCAGCCGACGCCATTCCAGAAGAACTGATTGTTGCCGAAGGTGTCCTGCATCGAATAGTTCACCACCGTCATCAACGGCAGGATGGCGGAGAACGCCACCACCAGAAACACCGGCAGCACCAGGAACCAGGCCTTCTGGTTGATGGTCTTGTCCATTACGCTGATCCCTCGATCAGGCGGCTGTCGGCGTAGACGTGAACGTGCGATGCATCGAAGATCAGGCCTGCGACCTTGTCGGGAATCGAAAATCCCGGCGGCACGCGTGCCGCAAATTTGGCGTCGCCAACTCGAACGCGCGCGAAACGGATGCGGCCGAGGTCATCGATCCGCTCGATGGTGGCCGACAGCAGGCCCGGCGCCGGCGGCGCGACGTCGACGAATTCGGGACGCACGCCAATTTCGATTCTGGCGCCGGCCGGCAGGCCGCTATAGTTTCGGCGCAGCGCAATGACGTGACCGTCGATGCGGGCCTCGCGGCCGCTGAACTTCGGCCGGCACGATGTTCATGCCGGGCGAGCCGATGAAATAGCCGACGAAGGTATGCGCCGGCTTGTCGAACAATTCCGCCGGCGTCCCGCTCTGCACCACCCTGCCGTCGTGCATCACCACAACGGTATCGGCGAATGTCAGCGCCTCGGTCTGGTCATGGGTGACATAGATCATCGTCAGGTCGAGGTCGCGATGCAGCGCCTTGAGCTTCGAGCGCAATTGCCATTTCAGCTCGGGATCGATCACCGTCAACGGTTCATCGAACAGCACCGCCGCGACATCGGATCGCACCAGTCCGCGGCCGAGCGAGATTTTCTGCTTGGCATCGGCGGTCAGCCGCGTCGCCTTGCGTGAAAGATAGGGCGTCAGATCGAGCAGACGCGCGATCTCCGCGACCCGCGCGTCGATCTCGGCCTTCGGCACCGCGCGATTCTTCAGCGGGAATGCCAGATTTTGTCCGACCGTCATGGTGTCGTAGATCACCGGAAACTGGAACACCTGCGCGATATTGCGCTTCTGGGTTGACAGCGGTGTGATATCGACGCCGTCGAACAGGATCTTGCCGCGCGACGGCGTGACGATGCCCGAGATCAGATTGAGCAGCGTGGTCTTGCCGCAGCCCGACGGCCCGAGCAGCGCGTAGGCGCCGCCCTGCCGCCAGGTCATCGAGATCGGCTTCAGCGCAAAGGATTTCGGGATCGGCGGCATTGCCGCTGTAGGAGTGCGCGAGATCGACGAGGTCAATGCGGGCCATGCTGCATCTCCCTCACATCGCGCCGGGGGCTGCGACCAGGCGGCCGGCCGCGTCGAACACAAAGACATTGCTCGGGTCGAGTACCGCATCCAGCACGTGGCCGGGCGGATATTCGTGCACGCCGTGCAGCACGGCGACCCAGTTCGAAGCACCGCGATTGAGATGCACGAAACTTTCCGAACCGGTGATTTCGGTCACCGTCACCGTCGCCTGGAAGGCATGGCGGCCGGCGATTCCGTTGGCGACTTCGAGCTGGTGGGCGCGAAAGCCGACCCGGTAGGCGCCGTCGCCAAGACGAGCGTAAAGCCCAGTCGCGGGCGCCTTGATGCCGCCGGCATACTGAACCGAGCCGTTGGTCTTTTCGATCCCGACGATGTTGAGCGGAGGGTCGGAAAATACCTGGGCGACGCGCAGCGTGTCGGGATGGCGATAGACTTTCGAGGTCTCGCCGGCCTGCAATATCTCGCCCTCCCACATGCAGACGGTGCGGCCGCCAAGCAATAGCGCCTCGGACGGCTCCGTGGTGGCATAGACAAAGATCGCGCCGGATGCTTCAAAGATGCGCGGCAATTCGGTGCGCAATTCCTCGCGCAGCTTGTAGTCGAGATTGGCGAGCGGCTCATCCAGCAGCACCAGATCGGCGCCCTTGACCAGCGCGCGCGCGATCGCGGTTCGCTGCTGCTGGCCGCCGGACAATTGCAGCGGCGTGCGGTTCAGATACGGCTCCAGACGCAAGAGCTTTGCCGCCTCCTGCACGCGAATATCGATTTCCGCGCGCGGCTTGCCCTGCACCCGCAGCGGCGAAGCAATGTTTTCGTAGACCGTGAGCGAGGGGTAATTGATGAACTGCTGATAGACCATCGCCACCGAACGCTGCCGCACATCGACGCCGGTGACGTCGTTGCCGTCGACAAGGACCCGGCCGGTCGTCGGCTTGTCGAGGCCGGCGAGCAGCCGCATGATCGATGTCTTGCCCGACAGCGTCGGGCCCAGCAGCACGCTCAGGGTGCCGCGCTCAAGCGTCAGCGAGACGTCGCGAATGGTCGGAATGCCGTCGACGGTGCGCGTGACGTTTTCGAGGCTAACGGTCATGTCCGCCCTCCTGCTTCCAGCAAGGGACGTTCGGCGAGCCGATGCGCGGCAATCCAGTCGTCGATGGCGGCAATTTCGACGCACGACAGTCGCAATCCAAGCTTGGACCGCCGCCACACGATGTCGTCGGCGGTCAAGGCCCATTCCGATGACATCAGGTACCTGACTTCGCGCTCGGTCAAGGTGGCGCCGAAGGACTGACCGAGATCGTCTGCCGATTTCGCGTGGCCAAGCACTTTGCTGGCGCGGGTGCCGTAGGCATGCGCGAGACGGTTGGCATGCGCGGAGGAGAGAAACGGATATTTGCGGATGAGCTCGGCGGCCAGCGCTGATATTGCCGAGACGTCCAGATCGCCGCCGGGCAGCGGCGATTTTGCGGTCCAGCCCTGGCGCGCCTTGGCGCTGCGCAAATAAGGCGAGAGGCGCTCGAGCGCTTCCTCGGCGAGGCGGCGATAGGTCGTGATCTTGCCGCCGTAAATCGACAACAGCGGCGCGCCGCCGGGCGTGTCGAGTTCGAAAACATAGTCGCGGGTCGCGGCCTTGGCTTCGCTGGCGCCGTCGTCATAGAGCGGGCGAACGCCGGCATAGGTCCAGACCACGTCCTCGGGCCTGACCGGTTTCGCCAGATATTCGCTGACGGAATCGCAGAGGTATTTTATCTCTTCGGCCGAGGCTTTGACCTTGGCGGGATCGCCGTCGTAATCGCGATCGGTGGTGCCGATCAGCGTGAAATCGTCCTGATAGGGAATGACGAAAACGATGCGGCCGTCGCTGTTCTGGAACATGTAGGCGCGGTCGTGCGCGTAGAGTTTTCGCACCACGATGTGAGAGCCCTGCACCAGCCGCACTTTTGCCCTGGCGTTGACGCCGGCGCCCAAGGCCAGCACATCCTCCACCCACGGTCCGCCGGCGTTGACGAGCGCGCGGGCGCGGATCGTCGACCGCGCGCCGCTTTCGGTGTTTTCGACCGTGAGCTTCCAGATCGCATCGGCCTGCCTGATCTCGACGGCGCGTGCGCGGGTGCGGATTTCAGCGCCGCGATCGGCAGCATCGCGCGCGGTGAGAACCACAAGGCGAGCATCGTCGACAAAACAGTCGGAATATTCAAAGCCGCGCGTGTAGCGATTGGGAATCAAGGGACGCCCGACCTCGTCGCGGGTCAAATCGACCGATCGGGTCGGCGGCAGCAGGTTGCGGCCGCCGATATGGTCGTAGAGGAACAGCCCCAGCCGCAGCAGCCAGGCGGGGCGCAACCCGTCATGGTGCGGCAGCACGAACCGAAGCGGGCGGATGATGTGCGGCGCGATCTGCCAGAGGATTTCGCGTTCGATCAACGCTTCGCGGACCAGCCGGAACTCGTAATATTCCAGATAGCGCAGGCCGCCATGCACGAGCTTGGTCGACCACGACGACGTCCCGCTTGCCAAGTCGTTCATTTCACATAGGAAAACAGAATTGCCGCGGCCGGCCGCATCGCGGGCGATGCCGCAGCCATTGACGCCGCCTCCGATGATGGCGAGGTCGAAAATCCGGTCCAAAAGCCGCTTCCCCCGGCGTTCGCCTGTTCATTTTGGCGATTTTGCTTTCGTTTTCGATTAAATCACAACCAAATCCGAAAGCAACCCGAAAAGGGAAACCAGGGCTTCGCTCGGGCGAGTTCGGCCTGAGGCTTGACGAAAACCGGTCGGTTAGCGGCGGCGAGCTGTCCCATGGTGGACGTGGCCCGCCGGCTTCGCGGCGCTTTTCGCGGGCGGAACCTGGAACGCATCGATCGCTTTCGCTTTGACTCGGTGGAGGACTCATGGCCCGCATCTGGAACACGCCGGTTTTCATTCTTGCTACGGCGTATTTCGTCGTGGACGGGGTGCTTTCTCACGTCACGCAGCCGATAACGCTGTGGCTTGCCAGGAAGAAGCTGTTCGAGCGAGTCCGCCGCTGGATCGTTTCCTTGGGGCCTTATCCATCGCTCGCGCTTTTTGCCGTGCCACTCATCATCCTGGAGCCGGCAAAGCCGTTGTCGGGGTATTTGATCGGGACCGGTCATTTCTTCGCTGGTGCCGTCATCTTCATCACGGCGGAAGTCTTGAAGCTTACATTCGTCGAGCGGCTGTTTCAGCTTAACCGAGAGAAGCTCCTGTCTATTCCGGCTTTCGCCTGGGGATACCAATATTGGCGTCGCATGATGGACGCGGTCGAATCGATGGAAGTCTGGAAGACTGCACGAAGGCTGGCCGCCGACGCCGCACGCATGGTTCGGACCCGGTGGAGTCAATACAAGCGCGCCCAAAGATTGTCTCGACTTCCATATCATTCGTGACCACGACCCCTACGTGCCTATAAGGCACGAGCGCCCACATGATATCTCGATGTGGCCGCGTTCTGTAGCGCGATCAACACCGGCCAGCATTTCCGAAATACTCCGCAACGGGCATGCGGCGGACGCGCTGAAATCGACACCATGAGCCGAACCGGACATGGTCAACCAACGTTTCGTGTTGTATTTCTTGTTTGCCGGCAGATCACAATATTGACGGGTTGCTGGCTCGGGGCGTCACCAAGGCAAGCCATAGTGGGATAGGAGCGCGGAGATGCGCAATCGTTGGGGCGTGCTTGCGCTTCTCTTCTTCGTTCGCGGGACAATGGCCGTACAATTTCAAAGCGTCGCCGCGGTTGCCCCTCTTCTTGGCGCCGATTTCGGTGCCAGCCTTGCAGATATCGGAATTCTGGTCGGTCTCTATTCCGTGCCAGGTGTCGCACTTGCATTACCCGGCGGTGCCATCGGGCAAAGGTTCGGTGACAAGAAGACAGTCCTGGCGGGCCTTGTTCTGATGATGGCCGGCAGCTGCATCATGGCGTTTTCGTCCTCCTGGGGCGGTCAAATTTCCGGCCGGCTCGTGGCCGGCGTCGGCAGCGTGCTGATGGGTGTATTGATGACGAAGATGGTCGCGGACTGGTTCGCCGGCAAGGAGCTTTCGACCGCCATGGCCATCTTCGTCAACTCATGGCCGATCGGCATCGCGACCGCGCTCCTTGTGTTGCCGCCGATTGGCGTGGTCTATGGCGCAAGCGCGGCGAACCTCGCCGTGGCAGCGCTGGTCGCAGTTGGCACGGGTCTTCTTGCACTATCGTATCATCCTCCGGCGGTCTCCACCGGCACGGCGATATCCAGCGGGCGTCTTGGTCTTCATGCCGCGATGGCCGTGGTCTGTGCGGGATCGATCTGGGCCCTGTACAATATCGGCTTTGTAATGATTTTCAGCTTTGGTCCGTCGATGCTGGTGGAGCGCGGCTGGTCGATCACCGCGGCGGGATCAGCCATCAGCGTTGTGCTTTGGCTATCGGCAGTTTCGGTACCTCTTGGCGGTTTCCTGGCAGATCGGACTGGCCGGCACGAGGTCATAATGGCGTCATGCTTCCTTGTAACTGCAGCGCTGTTGATGGTTGCGACACGAACTGACGCGATCATGACAACCGTCATAGCGCTTGGGTTGTTGAGCGGCCTGGCGGCCGGTCCGATCCTGAGTTTGCCTGCTCGCGTGCTGGAGCCTGACACGCGGGCGATCGGTATGGGCGTGTTCTTTTCGATTTCCTATATTGGATTGGTTCTGGGACCGACGCTCGGCGGCAAGTACGCGACATGGGCCGGCAGCGCCGGTGCGGCGTTCGATCTGGGCGCCGCGGTCCTTTTGATCTGTCCGGTCATGCTGTGGATGTTTCAACGCTTTCAGAGCGGAGCCAAATTGCGCGTGCAGGCGTCGTCTTGACTGGGTTACGAACAAACCGTTCGCGCCGCAAAGGCACTAAGAGCCGACATCCCGGTTGTTCCTGAGGGATAGCGCGGCATCCGCGCCGGGCCGGCGAATTGGGACATCGCGAAGCGCAGAAATGCGCCGAGGGCAACCGCCCAGAAAACGCCGTCCATCGCCGCCACCACTCACCGCCCAACCCCGCGTCTCAACGAGGGGAGACCGACGGAGACCCGCTCGGTCTAACCAATACTTGGCCGACTTGCGATTGCGCGGCCTTAATCGTCCCAAATCCGCTCACCGCACCGGCATTCGTACATGCGAAGGGTTTTGCCCCTGCGCGGGTCGAGCATTATTTGAACGACGTTGGGCCGATCACCGCAGCGAATGCACTTGAGCTCTTCCTTAGTCTCTTCGCCGGTCAGCTTGCGAGCACTAGAAAAGTTCATGTGATGCTCCTAATGGGTATTAGGACGATGGAACTTAGTTCCGCAAAATTGGCTTAATAGTGAATATTTCGTGGCTCGATCGTAGAATTGCGGCGCTCGGAGCAAGACCATGACCGATCAACAGCCTGCTGGCGGGTTTGTCCCCTGTCAAAGCGCGCCATTGAACCTATAGACTGTCACCTTGGAACGAGGTCCCACCCGGCATTTTTGAGGTGCCCCACCGCAAAGGGTTTGTGATGGAAAGGGCAAGGTTTGGTAAAGCCAAGATTTCCGCTTTTGGCAGCGCTCGGAGTGCTGCGACCTACTTGGTCGAACTTTCAATAGTCGCCGCGAGTTACATCGGTCTTGCCGAGACCGCGCTATTGCTACCCGCGATTAATCCGGCCGCGACACCGTTGTGGCCACCAACCGGGTTCGCGCTCGCGCTGGTCCTGCTGCGCGGCTACCGGATTTGGCCCGCGATTTTAGTGGGGTCTCTTTGTCCTTACCTCATGGCCGGCCGATCGCTCTTGGAGTTGGGCTCCGTCGGGATCGGTACTCTCCTCGCTGCGTTTGCCGGGACATGGCTGATTAGTCGCTGGTCGAACGGTCGCCGGACGTTTGGTACCCCCTCTAGTATCGCAAAGTTTGCAATCATTTGCTTTGTGCCGACCACGATCATTAGTTCAACCATCGCGCTGGCAGGATTCATTCTCGCCAACACACCAAGTTTTTCCGATTCTGTCGTCACCTGGTTAACCTGGTGGCTTGCAGACGCGGCCGGGACCCTGGTCATTGCTCCGGTCGTCGTGCTCTGGGCGATGATGCCTTTACGTAGTTTTTCCAAATGGAACCTGCTGGAATCGCGTCGCAGTCTCTATTCTCGTGAGCATCATCGGGATCGTTGCTTACAGCCCGCTGATCGGCAGTAACCTCATCAGCAACGACCTCAACGTGCCGCTGCCGTACCGGAGCCTTCTTGGCTTTCTGGTTTTACTACCGTTGATGTGGGCTGGTTTGCGCGGCAATCAACGCAACGTCGCCACGGCCGCGCTGATTTTCTTCGGAATCGCCGTGTGGGGTTTCTCGGTGGGTAGCGATCCATTTCCGAAAACGGATCTGAATGGAGCCCTGTTAGCGTTACTCGTGCTTTCGATCAGCGTATCAGTGCCGCCTCTCGCCCTGGCTGCAGCAATTGCGACACGCCAAAACACCGAAGCCCATTTGCTTTCTGTGCAGGACCAATTGAACCGTCAGATTGAACGGAAAAATATTGGCGCTCGACAGCGTTAAACGCCACTTCCAAATTCTAATCGAAGGCGTTGTCGACTATGCAATTTTTGCGCTCGATAAAGAAGGGCACGTTGCAAGTTGGAATAGCGCCGCACAAAAAATCATGGGCTACACCGCGGAAGAAATTATCGGCACGCATTTTGGGATATTTTATCGACCGGATGAGCGCCGCGTGGGCGCACCAAACCGCGCATTGGAATTGGCTATCCAAAGAGGCAAGCACGAAGTTGAGGGTTGGCGCATCAGAAAGAATGGCACGCCGTTTTTCATCACCGGCTCGGTCTCTTCGACCCGTGATGACGCAGGAAATCTGCTCGGTTTTATCAATATACTCCGGGACGCAACCGAGCGACGCGACGCGGAGGAGAAACTGGTCCAGGCACGCGAGCAGCTCGCGATGTCGCAGAAAATGGAGGCAATCGGCAAACTGACTGGCGGGATTGCGCACGACTTCAACAATCTATTGATGATCATTGGAGGTAGTGCTCAGATCTTTGCACGCCTGCTTGATCCGAAACTGCCAAAAGCAATCGAAGCCATACAGACCGCGGCCAAACGCGGAGAAAGTCTCACGCGCCAATTGTTGACATTCTCTCGTCATCAGCATCTTAGCCCGACGGTCGTCGATTTGAATGCTTCCATAAAGAACATGCGGACCATGATTGAAAGCTCGCTGCGCGGGAACATTGTGTACAACGAAAATATTGGTGACGGTGTTTGGCCGGTTAAAGTGGACCTCGCCGAACTAGAACTTGCGATTGTCAATATCGCCGTCAATGCCCGCGACGCGATGCCAAACGGCGGCACGTTCACGTTATCCGTCAGCGACGTGACGGTAGATCAGGACATCGGCGAGAATCGCCTTAGAGGAACCTTCCTTGCGATAGCGTTTAGCGATACCGGCACTGGCATTCCGCCAAATCTTCTGTCCAAGATGTTCGATCCATTTTTCACAACCAAAGAGGTCGGCAAGGGAACCGGGCTCGGTTTGTCGCAGGTTTATGGTTTTGCGCACCAGGCCGGCGGAACGGTGACGGCAGACAGCAAGGTCGGACAAGGAACAACGATTACAGTCTATTTACCGTCTTGTGCGGACGAGCAAATCACCAGCAAAGAGGTCTCCGCTGCGAGAACAAAAACACGGCATTCGCAACGGCAGACGGTCCTCGTTGTCGACGACAGCGCTGATGTGGCGGAAGTGACATCCTCGCTGTTCGAGCATCTGGGCTATGAGACCATCTATCGAGAGTTCGGCCGAAGCGGCATTAAAACTGCTTGAAGCCGGTACGAAGATCGATCTCGTCTTCAGCGATATCGTCATGCCAGGGACCATCGACGGCGTCGGGCTTGCGAGAGAAATCCGTTCGCGGTATCCCAATTTGCCGGTGGCCCTTACGACCGGTTACAGCGATGCGGCAAAAGCAGCTCCCTCAAATTTAAGAATACTACGTAAGCCGTTCGATACCGAGGCGCTAAGAGATTTTATCCATGATATTACGCCTCCGAGATTATTGAAACCATCCGGCGTGCCGCTGGCGTCAAGCACGGCTGGCGCTTTGCGCAGAAGTTGATCGACCGTGGCCGGCCGCTTCTCGCGGCCATTGCTCGGCCGTGCCGACGCAGTGATCGAATAGGCTTCTCTTTGTCACTGTGCATGAGTCCGGTTTTGGCACGAAACGGACCTCCCGCGATGTCCGCAGTTTGGTCGCTAACGGGGGCAAACTAGATCGATCAAAGCGAGTCGACGAACTCGATCATTCGACGACGTTGATCAGGATCGGGCAACGGGCCGCGCATCGCGCCGGCGTTGTCCGTCATGTGGCTGGGATCGCCGGTCCCGGGGATCACAGCGGTCACACGCGGGTCGCCGAGCAAATATTTCAGGAAAAACTGTCCCCAGGAGTTCGCGAACACCCGGGCCCAGTCCGGCAATTCCTTGCCGTGCACTGCCCGGAATAATCTGCCGTTGCCGTAAGGCAATGCGGTCAGCACGCCGGCTCGGACTTCGGCGGCCAATGGCAGGATGCTCTTCTCAGCCCCGCGGTTATCGAGTGAATAGTCGATCTGGACGAAATCAGGCTTCTCCCGTTTGAGCACGGCCTCGACCGCGGGATAGTCGCGGTGGGATGTTGAAGTGATGCCGACATAACGGCACACGCCTTGTCCCTTCCACTCCCTGAAGCGTTCGAGAGATTGTTGCTTGCTCCTGACGTTGTGGAGCTGCAGCAGATCGACCCTTGCGGTCTTCAGTCGGGCCAATGACCGCTTGAGTTCCTGGGCGTCGGGCGACTCGAGCTTGGTGGCGATGAAAAGCTTGTCGCGCAAGCCGGCAGCTGCGGTGACCTTGCCCAGTACGCTTTCGGCATCGCCATAGGTCGAGGCCGTGTCGATGAGCCGTCCGCCACCCCTCATCAGAGCCTGTACGACTGCATCGGCCTTGCTCCGTGTCGTTTCGTCATCCTGATCGAAAACATAAGCCGTGCCAAGGCCAACTGCGGGAATGCGCTCGTCGCTGCTGGGAATTGCACGGGTAATAAGCGGTGTGTCGGTTTGAGCAATGGCTTTGGGCGATACCAGAAATCCGCCAGCGAGTGCGGCGAAGCCTCGGCGAGTTATTCGGATTGGCATCTCGGCGCTCCTTCGTCGTCTCTTTTCGTTGCAAGACGTTCCTGCGTTCGCCCCAGCGCGGTTGAGAGAATGAGCCAGCCCGCCACGACGGGGAGCGCGCAAAGCGCGATAGCGCCAAGCTTCAACCCCAGCGCCTGCAGGCTGTCGTACACCCAGCCATACAACGCATCCGAGCCGCGATAGATCACCACGTCGATCAAATTCTTGGCTTTATACTTTTCCTCGCGCCCAACCACGGTAAAGAATACCTGGCGTGCCGGATTTGCGATTGCGAAGTTCATCCAGCGTTGCGCGACCTGGAGTGTCACCACCACCGACAGGATCGGTGCGATCGCCACCGCGGCGAAGCCGACCACATAAACAGCGGGCAGAGCTGCAGCCGAGATGCCGGTACCGAAGCGCTTGAGGAACTTGGCGGTGGCAAAGACCTGTGTCGCCAGGCTGAGCAGGCCCACCGCGAGATCGATACCCGCAAACAGACGCGTTTGTGTGGCTGCGTCATGAATCGTCGCTGAGACGATGTTGGCCTGCGCGAAATAGGCAATGGTCGCGCCGAACGAGAGCAGGCTGACCCAGGTGGCCACGCCCAGGAGATACGGCGAGCGGATCAGTTCGGGCAGTGCCGCGAAGGCGCCGCCTCCAACGCGCTGCCGTCGCGGATCCACGCTGCGTCGGCGCGTCCGCCACGCGTTCAATGCGATGGACGCAGAATACGGCTGCTTCGAGGAAGGCGGCGGCCGCGATCAACAGGTTGACCGGGCCGAGCGGCGTTGACAGCCAGATCGTGACGACAGGACCAAGGAGCGCTCCAGCGGTGCCTCCGGCGCCAATGAACCCGAACAGCCGCTTGCCTTGCTCCGCAGTAAACAGATCGGCCATGAACGACCAGAACACCGCCACCGCGAACAAGTTGAACACGCTGAGCCAGACAAAAAATACCCGCGCTACGATCACCTTTTCCACGTCGAAGGTCAGCAACACCCAGAACAGAACCAGGTTGGCGACGAAGAAATGGTAGACGATGGGAATAAACCTGACCCGCGGCAGTCTCGCCACCAGCGCGCCGTAGAGTGGCTGCGCGACCAGCAGGCTGAGAAACGTGGCGGTAAAGAGCCACGGCAGGTTCTTGACGCCACCGGCGATGCCCATCTGGTCGCGCAGCGGACGCAACACATAGTAGCCGGCAAGCAGTGTAAAGAAATACGCGAAGGACCATAGCGCTGCCGAACGTTCTCGCGCCGTCGCAGGCACCGCGCGCTGTAACCAGCCCGTGAGAGCTGTCATGGCGCCAGCGAAAGTTTCTGCTTGAGTTCAGCCGCGCCCACGTTCTGGCCATATCCTGGCGCGCCGCGCTGGAAGCGCCGCGCATCAGCCAGCTTGCCGACCTCCACCGGATCGAAGCCGGCGTCGCGCACCAGTCCTGCCGCAACTTGCACTGCTTCCGGATCGTCGCCGGCAATCGGTACCGCGAGCCTGGGGGCAGGACGGTTCGCTTCACGTGCAAAGATCATGTAGCTGAGCGTGTTGAAGGCGCGCACCAGCCGAGCGCCGGGCAGATATTTCTGCGAAGTAACTCCGATGCCGTCGCGCTCGACTTCGTCGGCGATAGCGCCGTCGCGGCTGGCCACGGCATTGTCGGCGTCGAGCACGATCTTGCCCGCAAGTGATTTGCCGTAATCTTTCCCGATCTGCGGCAGTGCGCCGTAAGGCACGGCGATGAAGACAACGTCGCCGAACGCAATCGCCTGATCGACCGTGCCGGCCTGGGCCAGTGGGCCAAGGCGCGCAACGAGATCTTTCAATTCCTCCGGATGGCGTGAGGAGAAGAAGACCGGATGACCTGCCTTGGCCCAGAGCTCCCCGATCGTGCCGCCGATATGGCCCGCGCCGATAATGCCGATTTTCATCTTGGACCCAGACGACGTCTGACCCAATGCCGTCGTCGGCTGGAGCGCCGTTTGGAGGATGAGCATTCCCGCAGCGCCCAGTAGCGCGCGGCGAGCGCGATCGACAGTGACATGCTCGAACATCAGCACACCAATTGCGAATTGCGGGACGAAATCTTGTCGCGCCTTTCCAGCTTAGAGTCGTTCACCTCATCGCGAGCAGTATCATAACGCGAAAAGTGTCATAAATAGCCGCCCGGAATTGGCGCTCGCACAGAGTTGATCCCCTTGCCCTTAATTTCAGGCGCTTGTCGTATACTGCTCCTCTAGCGGCCAGCGGATCTATTTGGGTGCGGCCGACGGAGCGGCATTCGTCTTCGTTTCCGAGGGAATAGCCGGTACGTCATCTGCCACGCTACACTGTTCGACATAAGACTCTTCAGTCATACCGCGTTTCATCATTGCTTCTTGATCGGCTCTCCATTCATCGTCGCAATCCTTCGCAGTTTTCTTCGAGCTTTGTCCGTTTGTTTTGAGTGGTGCGGAGATGGCAGCAGGGGGGGCGGCGGTCGCGTTTGGCTTGGCAGTCTCCGCAAATGCGCCAAAATGCAGGATTGTTATCCCAGCAAGCGCGCCACAAACCAAACAAAGGTGCTTTTTCATCTCTCAACTCCTGTTGGCATAGCTTGTACCGCGAAAAGCTTTTCTAAACGCGTGGCCGTGCCTGCAACCATTCCATTCGTGACCCCGCACAAGACCAATGCGAACCTTTCGCGCCTGTTCCTGCCTCGTGAGCCTCGGTCAAGAATTTCAGGCCGCTCGTGGCCGGTCGGTTAATCCGAAGCGCTCGACCACACCAAAGATATTGGCGTTG
>CAVUYV010000047.1:0-72005 GCA_963745785.1 uncultured Alphaproteobacteria bacterium
TCATTTCATCAAGCGCGGAGGTGTTGTAGTCAAGCGGGATGATCTGGCCATTCGACGAAACCACCCGCCAAACTATCGCGGCGCGCTGCGCGGCGTTTGCGCGGCTGCCGGAGGGCGAACCGGCACCCGCGCTGAAGCGGGCCGCGGTCGCCATCGCGCTGGTCGAGGCGGGAGGTGCGGGACGCGGAACGGCGCTGTTGCTGACGCTGCGCGCCGCGGGGCTGCGCTCCCACCGCGGTCAATGGGCGCTGCCGGGCGGACGCTGCGACGAGGGCGAGACGCCTGTCGAGGCGGCGCTGCGCGAGCTTCACGAAGAGCTCGGCCTTGAACTCACGCGCGGCGATGTGCTGGGCCTGCTCGACGACTATCCGACGCGCTCCGGCTATCTGATCACGCCGGTCGTGGTGTGGGCGAAGGCGAGCGCGCGCGATCTCGCCCAATCCGCAAGAGGTCGCCTCGGTGCATCGCATCGCGCTTGATAATATCGCACCGGCTGACGCCTTCGACTTCACCGCCATTCCCGAGAGCACGCGGCGCGTGATCCGGTTTCGTCACGCCGGAAGATTCATCCACGCGCCGACCGCGGCCCTGATCTACCAGTTCCGCGAAGTGCTGGCGGGGCGCGATACCCGCGTCGCCGAACTGGAACAACCGGTGTTCGCCTGGAAGTAGGCTCAATCGACATTAAGGCCGCCATTGCGAGCGCAAAGCGCGAAGCAATCCATCGCGCCACAAAAGGATAGAATGGATCGCTTCGTCGCGGAGCCTGTCATCGGGCGCGCATTCGCGCGACCCGTTGGCTCGCAATGACGAAAAACGGCTGGCAGTCGGGTTGCGAACGTCGCAGCTTTCGACGACGATACGGCAAAACGATAATCCTTCGGGAGGCTCTCCAAAAATGCGTATCTGGAAGATCTGGCTTTGTGCCGCCGCAACGCTGTTCGGCTTGCCCGCCGCATCGGTTGATGCGCAGGCGCAAAACTTTCCGAACCGGACCATCACGCTGGTGATTCCGTTCGCGCCCGGCGGCATCACCTCGATCGTCGGCCGCGTGATCGCCGACAAGATGAGCGAATTGCTTGGCGAAAAAGTCGTGGTCGATAACCGGCCCGGCGCCGGCGGCACCGTCGGCACCAAGGCGGTCGCGAAAAGCGATCCCGATGGCTACACCCTTCTGCTTGGTTACACCGGCACGCTCGCGATCGGACCGTCGCTCTACAAAAATGCCGGCTACGATCCGCGCAAGGATTTTGCGCCGATCGGCCTGATCGGCAACGCGCCGAATTCGCTGGTGGTGCATCCTTCGTTCCCCGCCAAGACCGTCGCCGAGCTGATCGCCTATGCCAAGGCCAATCCCGGCAAGGTCAATTTCGGCTCTGCCGGCGCCGGCACGGCCAGCCACATCACCGGCGAATATTTTGCCCGTTCGGCCGGCATTACGCTGGTGCATATTCCCTACAAAGGCACCGGCCCGGCGCTGACCGATCTGTTGGGCGGGCATATCCCGATGGCATTCGCGCCGATCCCGGCCTCGCACGCCAACGTCTCGGCCGGGATGTTGCGCGCGCTGGCGGTGACCAGCACGACCCGCTCCAACCTGCTGCCGGATGTGCCGACGATGGCCGAAGCCGGCCTGCCCGGCTTCGACGCGTCGCTTTATTACGGCCTGGTGGCGCCGGCCGGCACGCCGCGCCCCGTCATCGACAAGCTCAACAAGGAATTGCAGGCAGCACTCGCCTCCAGCGAGGTGAAGAAGCAGCTCGGGCTTGACGGCACCGAGATCACGCCGGGCACGCCGGAAGATTATGCCGCCTTCATCGACAAGGATGAGAAGAAATGGTCGCAGCTCGTCAAGGCCAGCGGCGTCGAGCCGGAGTGAGCGAATTTCGGGGCTGACTTGCGCCGCCCGCGCTTGCTACAACAGTCCGCATGCTTCCTCATGCGATTCGCTGTCCCGGATATCTCGCGCTGGCGCTGCTGCTGATCGCGCCGCAGGCGGCGGCGATCGACGCCGCGACGCTTCCGGCAACCACGGCCGGCGCGATGGCGCAGGCGGCGTCGCCGCAGGCGATCGCGGAATATCGCCGCAAGCTGAAGGAATATCTCGAGGCGCGCGCGGCGTTCGACCAGGAGGCCGACGCCTACTGGAATTCGATCGCCGAGAAGCGGCGCGGCCGCAACGCCAAGCGGCGCGAACGCCAGACCATCGCGCTCGATGACTATGTGCTGACGCAGCCGCCGGTCTATGCCGGGCCGCGGCGGCCGGTGAACCCACAGCCCGAGGCCGTGGAGCCGCGCGAACCGCGCGAGCGCAAGCGCATTCCGATCGTCGCCGATCTCCTGAAAGCCGCCGCGGAGCATTTCCAGTTTGCCCCGCAGCGGCCCGCGGGCGAGCTCGAGTTCAAGCGCGCCTATGCCCGCGTGGCGTCGGCGGCCGGGCTGACGCGCGAGCAGGCGGTGCGGGTCTATTCGTTCGAGACCGGCGGCAACGGCAATCACGACATGCAATCGGGCTTGAGCGCCTCGCGGCCGGGCTCGCGCGCGATCTCGACCGCGGTCGGCTACAACCAGTTGTTGACCACCAACAGCGTCGAGCTGATGGCCGAGCAGGGTCCGGAATTCGTTCGTGCGTTGACGGCAAAGGCCGCGCTTTTGTCCGGCAGCCAGCGCCAGGCGATGGATCACAAGATCGCGGTGCTGAAGCGGATGGTGGCGCTGGCGCGCTCGGTGCCGGACGAATGGGCGGCGCACGAGAAGATCGGCAATACGCCGCAGGGCTGGGCGATCCATGCCATGGTGCTGGATATCGATGTCGGCCCGTTATTGCAGACCCACAAGCTGCTCACTTCCGTGATCTTCGCCCGCGCCAGGGGTTTTATGCGCCCGCTCACCGCCGCCGAGCTCGAGATGATGAACCTGACCGGCGACGGCACCGGGCTCGACATGGTGACGATGCCGCAGCCGATGCGCGAGCAGGTCCCGACCTCGAATTTCTTCCAGCGCGGAGGCTACGAGCGCAATCCGGTGGCGATCCGCAACAACACCGTGGCGAAACTGCTGGCGGTCACCGACAGCAGGATGGACTCCAACAGTACTCTGCCCGGCGCCAAGGAACTGGCCGCGGCGTTTTAGCCTGCCGTGCCTGCCCTCCGTCATGCCCGGCGAAAGCGGGGCATCCAGTAACCCGCACTGCCGGAACAAAGCCTCGGGCAGCGCGGCGTACTGGATCATCCGCTTTCGCGGATGATGACATCTTACCTTTAGCGGGCCTTCCGCCAGGCCGCCCCTCACCGCGGGCCGAACATGAACTTGCCGTCGCCCTCGAGGTAGGGGCCGGGACGCATGTAGAGCTGTCCGTTCTGGCCGATGAAGAACAACGTGCCCTTCGGCACCTTCTTCGCGCCCTTCAAGAGCAGGCCGGCATTGTCGGTGCCCATCTTGTAGGAATAGGTCTTGCCCTCCTTGTCGTAGCCGTAACCCATGTCCGGCGTCAGCACCCAGGGCGTCGGCGCGGGCGCTTGCGCGAACGCGGACGTCGTCAGCGCGGTCAGCGCGGCTGCAATCAAAAGGGTCTTTCTCCGTCATTGTCAGTTCTCCCGGCACCCGATCGGAAATCGTTGATCCCATCTTGAACAAATCACGAACGCCATCGCCGCGTCAATATCGCGAGACTGTTCGCCGCAGCGCGCCTCCATAAGACTTTAGACTTTGTGATTTCCCGCATCGTTCTTCGCGACTATGTTCCCCTTCCGGTCTAGAACCGGGGTTGGGAAACACGTCATAGGGGCGATTCGGATGAACCACGTCATGAAAATTTGTTTGGGCCTTGCTTTGTCGGGTATGACGCTGGTTCCGCTCGCCCAGGCCGATGAATTCAAGCTCTCCAATAATCAGCGGATTTCCTGCAGCCGGGGCTTGAGCCCGGGAAAGCTCAATACCGCGACCTGCAAATCCTACGCCTATCTCTTCAACGTCAAGACGTCGGAATATTTCAGGTGCCAGATCTCGCTGGCGCTGACGCGGGACAACAAGGAAGTGATCAACGTCCAGACCGACGGCGGCTGCACCAAAAGGCCCCGCATCTTCGATACCGATTCCAGCTATCAGTTCGACGCCACCGAAACCGAGCCGCCCAACACCAATTCGTTTTTCGGTCCCGGCGGCTATTCGGTATGGGCGGCCGACACGGCAGCGCAGAAACTGCGCGGCTGCATCACCATCTCATCCGGGCTCGGCTCCGACATCTCGAAATGCCTGGACATGACCTTCAAGTGAGGGATCCCGCTGCTCCTCATGGTGAGGAGGCGCGCTTGCGCCGTCTCGAACCATGAGGCCCCGATGCTACTCATCCTTCGAGACGCCGTTCCTCAGGATGAGGGCAGGATGATGCGTCATTCGGGCTACGATTACCGAAATCATGCAGGGAGAAGCCGATGGATCGCCTCAAGGGAAAGATCGCGCTGGTGGTCGGCGCCGGCTCGATCGGGCCCGGCTGGGGCAATGGCAAGGCGACTGCGGTGACCTTTGCGCGCGAAGGCGCGCAGGTGTTTTGCGTCGATCGCAACGGCGCCGCCGCGGAAGAGACCGCTGAGATCATCGCCTCCGAAGGCGGCAAGGCGGCCGCGTTCACATCGGATGTCTCCCGCGCCGGCGATGTCGAGGCGATGGTCGCGGCATGCCTCAAGACCTACGGCCGCATCGACGTGCTCGACAACAATGTCGGCATCGCCGAGACCGGCAACGTGGTCGAAGTGTCGGAAGCCGATTGGGACCGCGTGTTCGCGGTCAATCTCAAAAGCGCCTTCCTCGCCATGAAGCACGTCATCCCGGTGATGGCGCGGCAAGGCGGCGGCTCGATCATCAATATCTCGTCGATCGCCTCGATCCGTCATCTCGGCATTTCCTATGTCAGCTATGCCACGACCAAGGCCGCGATGAACCAGATGACGCGCACCACGGCCGTCGAGTTCGCGCCCAAACATATCCGCGTCAACGCCATTCTGCCGGGCCTGATGAAAACGCCGATGGTCGAGCACTCCGCGGGCCTGGCGGCGAGCTACGCCGCGGGCAACGTCGAAGAAATGTGGCGCGCGCGCGACGCGCAGGTGCCGATGGGGCACATGGGCGAGGCCTGGGACGTCGCCAACGCGGCGCTGTTTCTCGCCTCCGACGAATCGAAATACATCACCGGCATCGAGCTGGTGGTCGACGGCGGCGTCACGCTGAAGGTGAGTTAGCCCCTACAACAGCTCCCTCGTCGTCCCCGCGAAAGCGGGGACCCATATGTGGACGGCCCCGTGCCACAAGAGTTTTTCAGGGTCTGATCGGATCGCTTGCATCCATATGTCCGGCCTATTGATGCGGTCGCTGACCGCTGGCCAAGATGGTTTTCCGCGACGCGAGTTCCAAACACGCCAGCGACCTTTACAGGCCAATGGGTCCCACGGAGTGTCTCGCACCTCGGATCGATCGATCCTACCATCTGCTGTCCTCTTGCAGCTCCGGCTCAACCGGTGCGGCGAACCCGCCGACCGGCTGATCTCTTAAGCGGCGAATGCCTGTGCGCCAGCCATCCGCGCGCCATCGTAACTTTCGCCCGTCGTCATCAGCTTCCATGCGATGCGGGCAATCTTGTTGGCGAGCGCCACAGCCGCGAGTTTTGGCGGCTTGCGCTTCAGCAAGGCGAGCAACCAGGCCGACGGACGGCCACGGCCGTTCCGAACCTGCTGGATCACCGCGGTCGCCCCCGCCACCAGCAGGCTGCGCAAGACCTCGTCGCCGGCGCGGGTGATCTTGCCGAGCCTGGTCTTGCCGGCGGTGGAATGGTCTTTCGGTGTCAGCCCGAGCCAAGCCGCAAAGTGCCGGCCGGAAGGGAACGCGCGCGGATCGGGGGTCTTCATCACCAGCGCCGTGGCGCCGATCGGTCCTACCCCTGGAATCTGCGCCAGGCGTCGGCTGCAGGCGTTGGCGCGATGCCAGGCCATCAGCTTGACCTCGATCTCCTTCAGGTCAATCTGCAGCTGCGCGTAGTCCTGGCACTGGATCGCGAACAGCTCGCGCGCCAGTGCCGGCACGGTCTCGTCTTGCGCGATCCGCGCCAATAGCGGCTCGATCTTGTCGAGACCCTTGGCCGCCGTCAGACCGAACTCCGCCGCGTAGCCGCGGATCGTGTTGCTCAGCTGGGTGCGCCTCGCGATCAGCTGCTGGCGAACCCCCGCCAGCATCAGGGCCGCCTGCTGCTCTTCGGTCTTCACCGGTACGAACTGCATCGTCGGTCGGCTCATCGCCTCGCATAATCCCTCGGCATCACGCCCGTCGTTCTTGTTGCGCTTGACGTAGGCCTTCACGTGTTGCGGCGCCATCAGCTTCACTTCGTGGCCGAGCTTGCGCAACTCCCGCGCCCAGTAATGTGCCGCTCCGCACGCCTCCATTCCGATCACGGTCGGCGGCAGCTTGGCAAAAAACGCCAACACCTCGCTGCGCCGCAGCTTCCTGCGCAGCACCGGCCGCTCGGCGGCATCAACCCCATGCAACTGAAAAATATGCTTCGACGTATCCATTCCAATTCGGATAATCTGGTTCACGGACGGCTCCCTTGTCTGAGATTGCAACAACCTCATTCTGGCACACTCGATGCCGTAGGGGGCCGTCCACCCCATCACGCCGCGGCTTCTGTTGTTGAGAAGGTGTTCGACGACTTTCGCGCAACCACGAACGCTGGTGGTTATGGGTCCCCGGCGTTCGCCGGGACGACAGCGGTGTTGTTCACCCTGCGCGCTCAACTCCACCAAATCGAAGAAAACAGGCCAATTGCTCCCTTGAAATGATCCCACTTCGCGTGACAATGGCTTGAGGAAAGTGCGGCTCGGATTGATCCGGATCATGGCAAGGCTTGTTTCGGCCATCCACATTTTGTTTCTTGAATAAGAGAACAAGGTGAGTTGAGGGAGCGAGACCAATGAACATCCAGGACAACAGCCGCTATCACCAGGTCTACGCCCGCTCGCTGGCCGATCCCGAGGGGTTTTGGAGCGAGGCGGCGCGCGAGATCGACTGGATCGAGCCGGCGAAGAAAATATTTGACCCCGGAAGCGGTCCCTACGGCCGCTGGTTTGCAGGTGGTGTGGTCAACACCTGCTATAACGCGCTCGACCGTCATGTTGCGAGCGGACGCGCCGAGCAGGTGGCGCTGATCCACGATTCGCCGCTCACCAACAGAATCACGAAATTCACCTATACCGAACTCTTGAAAGGGGTGCAGACGCTCGCCGCCATTATGCAGGACTTTGGCGTCGCCAAGGGCGACCGCGTCATCCTCTATATGCCGATGGTGCCGGAAGCCGTGGTCGCGATGCTGGCCTGCGCGCGGATCGGGGCGGTGCATTCGGTGGTGTTCGGCGGTTTTGCGGCCAAGGAACTGGCGACCCGGATCGAAGATGCAAAACCAAAACTGATCTTTTCGGCGAGCTGCGGGCTCGAGCCCGGCCGCCTCGTGCAATACAAGCCGCTGCTCGACGAGGCGATCAGGCTCGCCAGCGCCAAGCCCGAGGCCTGCATCATCCTGCAGCGGCCGCAGCAATCCTGCGAGCTCACTGCGGGGCGCGATCACGACTGGGCTAAACTGCGCAGCCAGGCCATCGCGGCGAAAAAATCCGCCGATTGCGTGCCCGTGCTTGCCACCGATCCGCTCTACATCCTCTACACCTCGGGCACCACCGGCGTACCCAAAGGTGTGGTGCGCGACAATGGCGGGCATCTGGTCGCGTTGAAATGGTCGATGTTCAATCTCTACGGCGTCAAGCCCGGCGAAGTCTGGTGGTGCGGCTCCGACATCGGCTGGGTGGTCGGCCACAGCTACATCGTCTACGGGCCGCTGATCCACGGCGCGACCTCGATCATGTATGAGGGCAAGCCGGTCGGCACGCCCGACGCCGGCGCGTTCTGGCGGCTGATCTCCGAACACAAGGCGGTGGCGCTGTTCACCGCGCCGACCGCATTCCGCGCCATCAAGAAGGAAGACCCGGACGGCAAGTTCATCCGGCAATACGACCTTTCAAAATTCCGCACGCTGTTTCTCGCCGGCGAGCGCGCCGATCCGCCGACGGTGGAATGGGCCGAAGCGCAATTGAAGGTGCCGGTGATCGATCACTGGTGGCAGACCGAAACCGGCTGGTGCATCGCCGGCAATCCGATGGGCTTGGGCATGCTGCCGGTGAAGCACGGCTCGCCGACGGTGCCGATGCCGGGCTATCAGGTCGACGTGGTCGATGAAGCCGCAAAGCCCTTGCCCGCGGGCACCATGGGCTCGATCGTCGTAAAACTGCCGATGCCGCCGGGCTGTCTGCCGACGCTCTGGGAGCAGGACGAGCGCTTCAAGGAGGCCTACCTCACCGAATTCCCCGGCTACTACAAAACCTCCGACGCCGGCTACAAGGACGAGGACGGCTATGTCTGGGTGATGGGCCGTACCGACGACATCATCAACGTCGCCGGCCACCGGCTCTCCACCGGCGGCATGGAGGAGATTCTGGCTTCGCATCCCGACGTCGCCGAATGCGCGGTGCTCGGCGTCAGGGACGCGATCAAGGGCGAGGTGCCCTGCGGCTTCCTGGTGCTGAAGGCCGGCGTGACCAAAAGCCATGCCGAGATCGAAAAGGAGATCGTGGCGCTGGTGCGCGACAAGCTCGGTCCCGTGGCGGCGTTCAAGCTTGCGATCACGGTGGCGCGGCTGCCGAAGACGCGTTCGGGCAAGATCCTGCGCGGCACCATCAAGAAGATCGCCGACGGCGAGCCCTGGGCGATGCCCGCCACCATCGAGGATCCAAAAGTGCTGGACGAAATCGGCGCCGCGCTGAAGGGCAGGGTGTGAAATCGACCGTTGTCATTCCGGGGCTCGACCTACCCTTCGTCATTCCGGGATGCGCCTTCGGTCGGCAATTGCCGACCTGAGGCGACAGGCCCGGAATCCATACTCCCGATGGTGGTTATGGATTCCGGGCTCGCGACTGCGTCGCGCCCCGGAATGACGATCGCCCGTCATGCCCGGGCTTGACCCGGGCATCCATCATTCTTCAGGAATTGCCTTTATTTCGATGGATTGCCGGGTCAAGCCCGGCAAATCGGAACAACCATGGAAATCGGCGCATGCGACGCAACTTCGCACAATTGCTGATCGCGCTCGTCCTCGTCGCACCTCTGCTTGCAGGCTGCCTAGAGCAGGGAAAGCCAACCATCGTCGATACAAGCGGCGACGACGATGCGATCTGCCGCGCCAACAATGTCGCCGCCGGCTCGAGCGAATATGTCGCCTGCCGCAGGGATCGCGACGTCGTGCGCAACAACGCCACCGCGCGCGCCGACCGCCGCCAGCGCGATCTCGGCGAATACATGCTGAACCACCCCGACCGCCCGTAAAATGCACCATCCTGAGAGAGCCTGACCGAAAATACATCCAGTCGTTTCAGCTATATGTAACCACTCAAAAATAATTCGTCATGGCCGGGCTACGTCCCGGCCATCCACGTCTTTCTTTTCCGAAAAGAGCTAAGACGTGGATGCCCAGCACAATGGCATGTGCTCGGGCCGGCGAAGCCGGACCCGAGTGCCGGGCATGACGAAGGGTTAGGCCCCATTCGTGGGCTGCTTGGTGTCAGGCGCATCCTCGAAGGATGAGGGTTCGCGCGGAGCCGTAGTGAGTGTATGATCGAAGGCCACAGGAGGTTTTCATGAACGAAGACGTCTTCAACGCCAGCCTGCGCAAATTCCTGAAAAAGGTAGGCATCACCTCGCAGCGCGAAATCGAGAAAGCGGTGCGCGACGCGCTGGAATCCGGCCGCCTCAAGGGCAACGAAAAACTGCCGGCCAAAATCGTTCTCACCGTCGGCGGTGTCAATCTCACCCATGAGGTCAAGGACGAGATCGAACTGGGTTAGGTAAGTACGCACGAGGTGAGCATCTCGACGGGTAAAGGGTGGCGATCTATCGAGCCACCCTCATCCGGCAGGGGAAACGGCAGGCTCTTTCACCCTGAGAATTGCTCCGGCGGCCAGCACCGCATACGCACTGAAACCGCCGGCGATGGCGACGAAGAAACCGAGTTGGCCGAGATCCAGCCAATAGATCGCGATCAGCGCGCTCGCTGCGCTGACAACGAGCCGCAAGGCGTTTGCAGTCATTGTCCACATGTTGCTTCCAATTCCCTGCGCGACGAAAAATAGCGCCACCCCCAGGCCATAAAACCCGTAAATCGGCCCCATGATTTGCAGATAACTGGCGCCGAGCCGAACCACGTCTTCATTATTGCTGAACAAGCCCATCCACATTTCAGGAAGCAGTGCCACCGCCATTCCGATGATGGCAAACGTGCCTGCGACCGCGGCCGCTCCCGTCCATCCGATGGCGCGTGCACGGCGATACTGCTTGGCGCCCCAATTGGTGCCCACCATGGCAGAGATTGCCGTGCCAAAGCCAAACCCGATCGGGATCAGGATGTATTCGAGACGCGCGCCCATCGCGTAACCGATGGCGACTTCTCGACCCAGGTGGCTGGCGATGCCCGTGAACACTGCGACCGAAAGGTTGGTAATTCCCGAGTTGACCAAGCCCGGCACGCCGACTTTCAGTATTTCGGCGAAAAGCGGCCACTCAAGCGACGCGTCGCGGAAGTTCAATGTGATGATCGCGCGCGCCGAACGCAGGTAGGCAATCAGGAACAGACTGCCGATTCCGAACGGCGCCATCAAGCCGAGGCCGGCTCCAGCCGGACCAAGCGCTGGTATCGGCCCCCAACCGAAAATCAGCGGCGGCGAGATAAGAATATGTGCGATCACGCTGCTCATGATAACGACGCCCGGCAGCGTCATGTTGCCGGTGCCACGTACGGCGTTGGCCAGAATATTGAGCATGACGATGCAGATGGCGCCTGCAAACACTGCATTCGAATAAGCCATTGCTGCCGATAGTATTTCGTCTCGTCCCCCCATCCATCGAAACGCATAGGGTGCGCCGAGCAACATCGAAGTTGAGAAGATCGCCGCAACGGCAACGGCCAGGACAAATGCGTGGTAGACAAGAGCGTCGGCCTTATCGCGGTGGCCCGCGCCGAGTGCGCGTGCAATAGCAGATGATACCCCGCCTCCCATGCCCCCGTTTGCGGCGTGCTGCATGAACATCACCCAAGGGAACGCCAGTGACACTCCTGCAAGGGTATCGGCACCGAGGCGGCCAAGAAATAGTCCGTCGAACGTGACCATGCCGGCAATCGCAAGAAGGTTTAGCACGTTGGGGGCCGCGACCCGAAGCAGCGTCGGGAGGATGTTGCCTTCGAGAAGCAGTTTGGTTCGCGCGGCCATCGGCCGGTTAGAGATCGGCGAGTTTGCCGCGGGCCGAGAAAATGAGGGTGATGAAAGTGAAACGCTGTGATCGCTCATATCCGCTCCTCCCCTTAAGGGTCTGGAGCAGCACTTGAGACAAAGCGTCTTCAAGCAATCGGGTGGCTGCGTTCGAACCCGATTTGCGCTTCACATTATGAAGCCTGCTTTTATGTATCGTGACTGAACCGGTCTGCAACGCATGCTTTCTACGGCTAGCCCTAGATATTTTCATGAACTGGGTCGATAAAGGCGTGCCAATGCGCCGCTCATCCCGGTGACCTCATGGCCTCCAAAATGGCTTGCGGGCTTTCCAAAGGGCGTCCTCGCGGGAGATACCGACATCCTCTAGCAGTCGGTCGTCCAGGGCACTCAAGTCGTACCAGTCTTGCTGGCGAATTAACCAGATTTCGATGTTACGAGCCCAGCCCGACAGGACTCGCCGAGCAGGCCTGGCACGTGAATGGGCGGTATCCGATTCCAAAACAGTTGATTGTGACATTCCAGTTGCTCCATCTTGATGGCAGGCGTCAGCCGAGGAGCCAAACTCATAAAACCGGAAACGGCTTGTCAGCAAAGCATCTATTCTCTACCCTGCCTTAGATTTTCTCATGAAAGTCGGCCATGCCCCGCCAATTGCCACCGCTGAACGCCCTTCGGGCTTTCGAGGCTGCGGCGCGGAGTGAAAGCTTCACGCGAGCATCTGAAGAACTTTGTGTCACCCAGGGAGCTGTCAGCCATCAGGTCAAAGCGCTGGAGGCGACGCTCGGCATCAAGCTTTTCAACCGCGAGCGCCAGCGGTTGGTCATCACCGATGCCGGTCGTGAATATCTCAACGTCATACGCGACGCGCTTGACCGGATCGCCGCGGGCACCGAGTGGGTCCTGCAGCGCCAAAACGCTGGAGTGCTAACCGTCAGCACGTCGCCGGATTTTGCCGCCAAATGGCTGGTCTATCAACTCGGCCACTTTTCCGAAACTCACCCCGGCATCGATCTGCGGGTCTCCGCAACGATGCACCATATCGACTTCGCTCGAGAGGAGGTCGACGTTGCGGTCAGACACGGCGACGGCAATTGGAGCGGCCTTGATGCCGTCCGCCTTTGCACCGAGCAGCTTTTTCCTGTCTGCAGCCCCAAGCTGATGTCGGGGCGTAACCGCATCGCAAAACCATCAGACCTGCTGAAACATCCTCTGCTGCATCTCGACGACAGCAAAGCCTGGTCGCAGTGGTTTGAAGCCGCTGGCGTTGCCAACGCTGAGATGTCGCACGGGCTGACCCTGAACCGCGCCAGCATGCTGATAGATGCTGCTGTCGACGGTCAGGGTGTTGCGCTTGCGCGCACCACGCTTGCGGCCTGGGATCTCGTCAACGGTCGTCTCGCCAGGCCATTCGATCTGGGTTTGAAATTGTCCAGGACATACTGGATCGTCTGTCCCAAGGCGACGTCGATGAAGCCGAAGATTGCCACCTTCCGCGATTGGCTACTCGCGGAGGCCGCTGACGATACACGCCGTCTCCGAAAATTGTTTGCTTTGAAGTCTTAACCCGCCTCCGGCACCTTTTCCCACAAGGGGAGAGGGAAGAAGGGGCCGCGGCGAGATAGTGAAGCTGTGTGTGCGAATAACGAAATCGGCTGTCATCGTCCGCGAAAGCGGACGATCCAGTATCCCAGAGCAGGGTGTAATGAAATCAAAAGGCCGCGGCGTACTGGATACCCCTTGGGTTCACGACACAAGTGCAACACCTGCTAGGGTGTTGTGGCGATGGGACAATGTTATGGCCAGCTCAGCCTCGAAGAGCGAGTTGAGATCTACCGCCTGCATGCAGGCGGTAGATCTCAAAACGAAATTGCTTCTGCGCTCGACCGGGCGCCATCGACGATCAGTCGGGAATTGCGGCGCAACTCCCGGCCAACCAAGGTCTGGACGGGGGGCTACGAGCCTGTCCGGGCCCAGCAATTGGCCGAACGCCGACGCCGGTGGGATGGCCGCTTCAAGCTGGCGCGCCAGCCGGACCTGCGGGACTGCGTGGGCAATAGCCTTGCGATGGGACATTCCCCCGAGCAGATCGCTGGCCGACTGGCGCTGGAACATGGTCGCGTCATCATCAGCCACGAGTCAATCTATCGTTTCATCTATCATCGTGCAGCTCAAAAGGATCGCTGGCATCGTCTGCTGCCGCGCCGCAAACGAAGACGAGGGCACCGTCCAGGACGCAACCCCGCCAGCCTCATCAAACAACGGCGCTCGATCACCGAACGCCCCGCCGAGTCGAAGGCCGCGGGACGCCGGGCCATTGGGAAGCCGATTTCATGCTGTTCGCCCGATGCGGCCAGGGATTGCTGGTTCTCCACGAACGACAAACCCGCTTCAGCATCGTTCAGCACCCGGTCGATCGAAAAGCCGTCCTCACCGCCCGGACCATCGCCCGTCAACTCGGTAAACTTCCACAGGCGATACGCAAAACCATCAGCTTCGACAACGGAAACGAGTTCGCCGAGCATCACAGGCTTCACAAAACCCTCGGCGTCCAAACCTTCTTCTGCGATCCCCATAGTCCCTGGCAAAAAGGCGGCGTGGAGAACTCCATCGGGCGCTTACGACGCTCGCTGCCTCGCAAAACTGACATCAATCTCATCACGGCAGCCGCTCTCAAGCAGCACGTTCAGCGCCTCAACGACACCCCACGCAAATGCCTGGACTTCAAGACACCCGCAGAGGCATTCTCCAAACTCAAATCAATCGTGGCACTTCAAACGTGACTCCATCCCCCGCATGCGCGGGGTATGACGAGCATTGGTGGAGCGGCGGAGTGCGTCAATGCGAGTTCTGTCCGGAAGCTCGAGATTCCCCGATGCGCAATTGCGCATCAGAGGTCTGGTGCTAACGCACCATCCTGGAATGACAATTCGGTCGGCCTACTCCTCCTCCGCCTTCTTCCCGCCGATCGTCTTCAGCTTGGCGAACACGGCATCGACATTGAGATCGTCGCGCTGCTTTTCGGTCGGCTCGAATTCCGGTTCTTTCCGGGTGGTCTCGGAGGCCGGCAGCAGCGTGGCGCCGCCATAGGCGGCATCCGCCGGCTTCTCCTTGGCCGCGCGCTGCACCTCGAAGTCGAGCTCGATCTGCGAGCACAGGCCGAGCGTCACCGGGTCCATCGGCGTCAGCGTCGAGGCGTTCCAGTGGGTGCGGTCGCGCACGCTGGCAATCGTGGTCTTGGTGGTGCCGACCAGCCGCATGATCTGCGCGTCCTTCAGTTCGGGATGGTTGCGCACCAGCCACAGGATCGCGCTCGGCCGCTCATGGCGGCGCGACACCGGCGTATAGCGCGGGCCCTTCTTCTTGGCCTGCGGCGGCAGCGCCACCTTGCTCTCACCGAGCTTGAGCCGGTAGGTCGGGTCCTTCTCGCCCTTTTCGATCTCGTCGCGGGTCAGTTGACCGGTCGAAATCGGGTCCATGCCCTTGATGCCCTGGGCGGCGTCGCCGTCGGCGATGGCACGAACCTCGAGCGGATGCATCTTGGTGAAATCCGCCACCTGATCGAAGGTCAGCGCGGTATTGTCGACCAGCCACACGGCCGTCGCTTTTGGCATCAGCGGTGCATTGCTCATGGCAAATCTCCTTTGCGCTTCGCCCACCTCTTTTTGAAGGCGAAGCCGTGGTCATCAGCGATGACGGGAATTACGGCCCTATATAGGCCGTCGGGGGCTGCCCACGCAATGGGCTGCTAATCGGCCTTGACAGCGCCCGAAAGCAGTCCCAAGTGCTTAGCCGAATTGACCGTTCCCTGCCCGGCGGCGAGGGGTGATTCGGTCCGAGACCCTTCCCATGCAGGCCAAAAAACCCCTGAAAATCGTGCTTTGCTCGCCGCGGGGCTTCTGCGCCGGGGTGGTGCGGGCGATCGATACCGTGGAGCGGGCGCTCACCATCTATGGCGCCCCGGTCTATGTCCGCCACGAGATCGTCCATAACCGCTATGTCGTCGACAGCCTGAAGACAAAAGGCGCGATTTTCGTCGAGGAACTGGCTGAAATCCCCGACAATACCAATGCGCCGGTGGTGTTTTCCGCCCACGGGGTTCCCAAGTCGGTGCCGGCGGATGCCAAGGCGCGCAATTTCTTCTCGCTGGACGCCACCTGCCCGCTGGTCACCAAGGTGCACCGCGAGGCCGCGATCCATTTCAAGCGCGGCCGCGAAATTCTCCTGATCGGGCATTCGCATCATCCGGAAGTCGTCGGCACGCTGGGGCAATTGCCGCCGGGCGCGGTGACGCTGATCGAAACCGCGGAAGATGCCGCCACCTTCACGCCGAAGGATCCCGACAATCTCGCCTTTGTCACCCAGACCACGCTGTCGATCGACGACACCGCCGAGATCGTCGACGATGCTGAAGGAGCGGTTTCCGAACATCTCCGGCCCGCACAAGGAAGACATCTGCTACGCCACCACCAACCGCCAGCTCGCGGTGAAGAAGGTGGCGCCGGTGGTCGATGCCCTGATCGTGGTCGGCGCGCCGAACTCGTCGAATTCGCAGCGCCTGCGCGAGGTCGCCGAGCGCGAGGGTTGCCCGATCGCGGTGCTGGCGCAGCGCGCCAGCGATCTCGACTGGTCGAAATTCGACGGCATCAAGACGCTCGGCATCACCGCGGGCGCCTCGGCGCCGGAAGTGATCGTCGAAGAGATCATGGGTGCGTTCGCCGAGCGCTACGACCTGCATGTGGAAACGGTCTCGGCCGCGGAAGAGAACGAATTCTTTCCGTTGCCGCGCTCGCTGCGGCCCGACGCGGCGTAAATCCGATGGCGGTTTATACCGACGTCGCCGCCGACGAGCTTGCGGAATTTCTGGACCAGTACGACATCGGCGAACTCTTGTCCTACAAGGGCATCGCCGAGGGCGTGGAGAATTCCAACTTCCTGCTGCACACCACGTCCGGATATTTCATCCTCACCCTGTACGAGAAGCGCGTCGCCAAAGGCGACCTGCCGTTCTTTCTCGGCCTGATGACGCATCTCGCCTCGCGCGGCATCAGCTGTCCGCAGCCGGTCAAGAACAAGAGCGGCGAGCCGCTCAGCAGCCTGGCCGGCCGTCCGGCGGCGATCATCACGTTTCTGGAAGGCATCTGGCCGCGCAAGCCCAACCCCACGCACTGCGCTGGGGTCGGTCAGGCGCTGGCGAGAATGCATCTGGCGGGGCGCGATTTCGCCATGGTACGCGCCAACGCGCTGGCGGTGTCGGGCTGGCGTCCGCTGTTCGAACAGGCCGCATCCCGGGCCGATGAATTGCAGCACGGCCTGCGCGCGTTCATCGAGGCCGAGCTCGATCATCTGGAGAGCAATGTCTGGCCGAAGAATTTGCCGGCAGGGGTGATTCACGCCGATCTGTTTCCGGACAACGTTTTCTTCCTCGGCGAGCGGGTGTCCGGCATCATCGATTTCACCTTTGCCTGCAACGATATGCTCGCCTACGACGTCGCGATCTGTCTTAACGCCTGGTGCTTCGAAAGCGACTATTCCTTCAACGTCACCAAGGCGCGCGCCTTTCTCAACGCCTATGGCCGCGAGCGGCAATTGTCGGACGCCGAGCAGAATGCGCTGCCGCTGCTGGCGCGGGGCGCTGCGCTGCGCTTCCTGCTGACGCGGCTGGTCGATTCTCTCAACGTTCCGCCGGGCGCGCTGGTGCGGCCGAAGGACCCGATCGAATATGTCCGCAAGCTGCGCTTTCAGCAGGGCGTCGCCAGCATGCGCGACTATGGCGTCGCGGCCTCGGGGCTGGTGGCGTGAGTTCACTGCCCTCTGTCACCATTCACACCGACGGCGCCTGCTCGGGCAATCCCGGCCCCGGCGGCTGGGGCGCGATCCTGAAATTCGGCGACGTCGAAAAGGAATTGAAGGGCGGCGAGACCCATACCACCAACAACCGCATGGAGCTGATGGCGGCGATCTCCGCGCTGGAAGCGCTGAAAAAACCCTGCACGGTCGATCTTTACACCGACAGCCAGTATCTGCGTCAGGGCATCACCGGCTGGATCCATGGCTGGAAGAGGAACGGCTGGCGCACGGCGGACAAGAAGCCGGTCAAGAACGTCGATCTGTGGCAGCGGCTCGATGCCGCGCTGAAGACCCATGACGTGCGCTGGCACTGGGTCAAGGGCCATGCCGGCCACGACGTGAACGAACGCGCCGATCAACTGGCCCGCGACGGCATCGCGATGGCCCGATTGAAGCAAAGGGTGGAGGATTAGCTTATCGCCGTCGTCACGCCTGCACTTTCGTCGCCACCCGCACACTCTCGTCATCACCCGCACACTCCCGTCATCACCCGCGAAGGCGGGTGATCCAGTATTCCAGAGATGGCGGTGATAAATCGCGAGGCCGCGGCGTACTGGATCGCCCGGTCAAGCCGGGCGATGACGAGTACTTCTGTACTGCGAAATGAGTCCTTACAGCTGTCCCAGCAGCGTATCGCCGCCGGAGACCTCGACCTTGCCGGGCGCCGGCTCGAGATTGAGCTTCTTGACCACGCCGTCATCGACCAGCATCGAGTAGCGCTTGGAGCGGATGCCGAGCCCATTGCCGGAAGCATCCAGCTCCATGCCGATCGCCTTGGTGAACTCGGCGTTGCCGTCGGCCAGGAAGGTGGCCTCATCGCGCTGGTCGGTGTCGCGCTTCCACGCGTTCATGACGAAGGCGTCATTGACGGAAACGATCGCGATCGTGTTCACGCCCTTGTCCTTGATGGCGTAGGCGTTGAGAAAAATGCTCGGCAGATGCATCTTGTGGCAGGTGCCGGTGTAGGCGCCGGGCACCGCGAACAGCGCGACCTTCTTGCCCTTGAAGATATCGTCGGTGGTCCTGACCTGCGGACCTTCCGCCGTCATCACGCGAAATTTTGCTTCGGGTAGCTTGTCGCCAACCTGGATGGTCATCGTCAATTCTCCTTGGACTGTGCGGAGGGTTCATAAAGCATTTTTCGGATGATTGGAAACCGCTTCGCCGTCGGGCTAAGTCGTCATTGCCGGGGCGATGCGCAAGCATCGAACCCGGAATCGCGGGATTCCCCGATGTGCAATGCACATCTGAGGTCTGGTCCTTCGGACCATCCCGGGATGACGGAGGCCGGATGCTTCGGCTCGCTTGCGCTCCTCGCAATGACGACGGTGAACTCAGGCCGCCGCGGCTTTCTTTTCATCGCGCAATTCGCGGCGCAGGATCTTTCCGACATTGGTCTTCGGCAGGCTGGTCCTGAACTCGATCTGCTTCGGCACCTTGTAGTTGGTCATTTGCGTGCCGCAGTACTTGATGATGTCCTCCGCGGTGACGTTCGGGTCCTTCTTCACGACAAACGCCTTGACGGCTTCGCCCGAGCGGGAATCCTCGACGCCGATCACGGCGCATTCAAGCACCCCGGGATGACCGGCGATCACTTCCTCGACCTCGTTGGGATAGACGTTGAAGCCCGATACCAGGATCATATCCTTCTTGCGGTCGACGATCTTGGTGTAGCCGTCCGGTGTCATCACGCCGATATCGCCGGTGCGGAAGTAGCCGTCCGCCGTCATCACCTTTGCGGTTTCGTCCGGCCTGTTCCAGTAACCCACCATCACCTGGGGGCCCTTGGCGCAGATTTCGCCGGGCTGGCCGAGCGGCACCTCGTTGCCGTCATCGTCGCGGATCGAGAGATGGGTCGAGGGAACGGGAATGCCGATCGATCCGGAGAACTTGTCTGTGTCGGCGGGGTTGCAGGTCAGCGTCGGCGAGGTTTCGGAAAGCCCGTAGCCCTCGGACAGCGGGCAGCCGGTGACTTTCAACCATTTCTCGGCGACCGCCTTCTGCGTGGCCATGCCGCCGCCGTTGGAGACCTTCAGCTTGGAGAAGTCGATCTTGTCGAAACCGGGCGTATGCAACAGCCCGTTGTAGAGCGTGTTGACCGCCGGGAAGAAGTTGATCTGATGCTTCATCAGCTCCTTGACGAAGCCGGCCATGTCGCGCGGGTTGGGAATCAAGAGGTTGACGCCGCCGGCGCGGATCCCGAGCAGGTAACATGCCGTCAGCGCGAACACGTGATAGAGCGGTAGCGCGCAGACAATGAACAATTGCTCGACATGCGGCGGCTTCTTCAGCGCCGGCTGCATCCATGCATCGTTCTGCAGCACGTTGGCGAGAATGTTGCGATGGAGCAGCGTCGCGCCCTTGGAGACGCCGGTGGTGCCGCCGGTATATTGCAGGAAGGCGACATCGTCGCGGGTGATGGTCGGCTTGTTGAGCTTCATGCCGCGGCCGGCCGCGAGCGCGTCGTTGAAGGTGACGGCGCCCGGTATCGAATAGGCCGGCACCATTTTCTTCAGCCGCCGCACCACGAGGTTGACGATCACACCCTTGAAGCCGAGCAGATCGCCCATGCTGCCGACGATGACGTGCTTGACCGCGGTCTTGCCGATGACCTGCTGCACCGTGGTCGCAAAATTCTCCAGAACGATGATTGCCTCGGCGCCGGAATCCTTGAGCTGGTGCTCAAGCTCGCGCGGAGTATAGAGCGGATTGACGTTCACCACCGCATAGCCGGCGCGCAGCACCGCCGCGGTCGATACCGGATATTGCAGCACGTTCGGCATCATCAGCGCGACGCGCGCGCCCTTTTGCATGCCCTTGCTCTGCAAATAGGCCGCGAGCGCCAGCGACATCTCGTCGAGATCGCGATAGCTGATCGACTTGTCCATGCAGATGAAGGCCTTGCGGTCGGCAAACTTCGCAAAGCTCTCTTCCAGCAACTCGACGAGCGATGCGTATTGGGACACATCGATATCGGCGGGCACGCCGGACGGATATTGCTTGAGCCAGATGCGCTCCATGGTATTTCCCCTCTGGTTCGGTCCCCGTTTCTTGGGCCGGGACGCCTTGTTTGGGGCAGTATTGAGCAATGCGGCGGCCGATGGCAAGCGGCAGCGCGCAATCGAGTTGTCGTTGAGCAGGAGGAAGGAGCCGGTTCTGACCGGCCGACACCAGGCTTAACTGCGGGGCGCGGCAGCGGCCTTTTGATCCACCGGCTTGGCCTCCGTGGCATTCTTGGGTTTGATCGCCGGCTTTGCAGCGGCTTTGGGCTTTGCCGGCTTCGCAACGGGTTTATCGCCGGCGGCGAGCGGCTTTTCGCCAGCTTTTGGGGCAGCAGCAGCCGGCTTGGCATTCGCGTGTCTAACGGCGGCCGGCTTGGCCGCGGGCTTGGTATCGGATTTGGCGTCCTTCCTGGCGTCCTTGCTGGTATCCTCATCCGCCGCATCAGGCTTTTTTGCAGCAACCCGTGACTTCTTTCCGCGCGGCCGCGCGGTCTGCTTTTCGGCGTCCCCGGCCACTGCGGCAATTAAGGCGGCGCCGGTTTTCGTCGGACCGGTATAGACGGGTACCGGCTCCGAGGGAGCGGCCGCCGCCGCCAGCAGCTCCGAAGGCTTTGGCATCGGCGGCTGCAGTCCGGCGGTGAAGAAGCTGATCGCGGTCTCGCCGCTGGTTGGGCCGCCGGCCGCGGCGTTGCTGGCAACGGTGTCCTCATCCTCGTCGCTGGCGGGCCGTTTGCGTTTTCCTCCGCACATCTCGTCGCGCAGGTTCGGCGGCGAGGCGTCGATCGGCACCAGACTGTCGACCGTGCCGAGCGAGGGCCGCAACCACGACAGCGTGTTGTTGGCAAAACCACGCTCGAGCAATTGCGCCGCTTTCACCGCCCGCGCCTGGCCGGAGGAAGCGCCAAGCACCACCGCGATCAGCCGTTTGCCGTTGCGCGTGGCGGAAGCGACCAGGTTGTAGCCGGACGCGCAGATGAAACCGGTCTTGAAGCCGTCGGCGCCGGGGTAGCGTCCGATCAGCTTGTTGAAATTCTGCGTGACCCTGCGGCCGAAGCGGATTGAGGGAATGTGGACGAAGTATTCGTATTCGGGCAAATCGCGAATGATGGCGCGGGCGAGGATCGCGAGATCGCGGGCCGACGTGATCTGACCCTCCGCCGGCAGACCATTCGGATTGACATAGTTCGTCTGCATCATCCCGAGCCGGTGCGCGGCCTGATTCATTTGAGCCGAGAAACCATCGATCGAACCTCCGACGCCCTCGGCGAGCACCACGGCCATGTCGTTGGCGGACTTCACCAGCATCATCTTCAGTGCGTTATCGACGGTGACCTGGGTCCCGGGGCGGAAACCCATCTTGGATGGCGACTGCGCCGCCGCGACCGGCGACACCGTCAGCAGGGTATCCAGCGAGATGCGTCCTTCCTTGACGGCCCTGAGCGTGACATAGGCCGTCATCAGCTTGGTGACCGATGCGGGATACCAGGGATAGGTGGCGTTCTCCGCCTGCAGCACCTTTCCGGTATCGGCTTCCACGACCAGCAGCGCTTCGGCATGCACGAGGCGTGGCGCAACGATGGCAAGCGCTGCGGCAAGAACCAGCCAGACCAACGACGATTTGCGAAACAGCGGGTGATGAAAATGCACTATCCGATTCCGGTCCTTATGAAGACCCGCCCTTTAAAGAGCAGATCCTGGCATGTGACGTTCGGGTTTCAATCTTGTCCGGCGCGGTCGGCTGCGGCGGATGCAAATCTATACCGGCTTCTTGGTCCGGAACAGAGGCTGGGTGATTAAATCATGGACGAAGGAGGCTGAATTTCGACGATACTTATTCCTTGACAGCGGCGCTTCTTGCTTTCTTCGCATGAAGGCTCGCCCGCGCATTCTCCTGAACCATGAACTGAGCCCGTGCGAGTTCCGCAAAACGGCCGCCTTTCGCCACCAGTTCATCGAAAGTTCCACTTTCGATCACATGTCCGCTGTCGAACACAAGGATGCGCGTGGCATTGCGAATGGTCGAGAGCCGGTGGGCGATCACGAAAGTCGTGCGTCCCTTCATCACTTCATCGAGAGCGGCGTTGACCTTGGCTTCGGTGACGGCATCCAGCGCGCTGGTCGCCTCGTCGAGGATCAGGATCGGCGGATCCTTCAACAATGCCCGCGCGATCGACAGCCGCTGCCGCTCGCCGCCGGACAGCATGCGCCCGCGCTCGCCGGCATTGGTCTCGAACCCGCGCTCGCTGCGCTCGATGAATTCCAGTGCCTGGGCGCGCCCCGCCGCGATCCGCAGCTCTTCATCGCTCGCGTCCGGCTTGCCGACGCGCAGATTGTCCGCGATCGAACGGTTGAACAACAGCGCCTCCTGGAACACCACGCCGATATTCCGCCGCAGGGCGGTGAGCGTCAGGCCGCGGACATCCATGCCGTCGATCCTGATGAAGCCCGATTGCGGATCGAACGCGCGATGCAGAAGCGCGATCGCCGTCGACTTGCCGGCGCCGGTCGGGCCGACCAGCGCGATGGTCTGGCCCGGCAGCGCGGTGAAGGACAGGTCTTCGACCGCGGGCCGCTTGCCGTCATATGAAAACGAGACGTCGTGGAACTCGACCAGCCCGGACAGCCGCCCGGTATCGATCGCGTCGGCGCGGTCGCGCACCGCCGGCACGGCATCCAGCACGTTGAAGAATTCCTGCAGCCGCGGCGCCTCCATGAACACGCTGTTGATGAAGCTGACGACCTGTTCGAGCTTCTGGATCAGCATGGTGGCGAAGCTCACGAACATCACGATTTCGCCGACGGTGGTGAGGCCCTGTTCGTGCAGCACGATGCCGACGGTGAAGATCGCCAGCACCGTGATGGTGGTCGATGCCCGGGTGATGACGGTGACCAGCGCCCACCACGACAGCACCGGCATTTGCACCGCCAACAGCTTGTCGGCGACGAAGCGCAGTCCCTGCACCTCGGCATCGATGCGCACGAAGCTTTGCACCAGCGCGACATTGCCGAGCGCGTCGGAAGCGCGCGCGGACAGGTCGCTGTAATGCTCCTCGACCTCGCTCTGCATGCCGTAGGTCTTGCGCACCACCAGCGTGGTCAGCGCGGTGAATACCACGCACAGAATGAACAGCAGGATTGCCAGCCGCCAATTGATGTAAAGCGCCAGCGGCAGCAGCACCACCAGCGACATGATCGCGGCGAAATGCTCGCGGAAAAATGCCAGCCACAGCCGCCACAGCGAGTCGGTGCCGTTCAGCATCACCTTCATCAGCCGGCCGGAATGGGTGCCGGTGTGAAAGGTCAGCGGCAGTTGCATGATGTGCTCGAAATAATCCGTCAGCACCGCCTGGCGCTGGCGGTGCGCCAGCCGATCGGCATGCAGCGCGACCACGGCACTGCATCCAATGGTGAACAGGCCGAATGCCGCCCAGGCCGCGAGCAGCGGCCAGGCCGGCGAGGACCCGAGCGGGCTTGCGGATGCCTTGCCGGAGAGAACGTCGACGATCCGGCCGAACAGCACCGGCTCGGCGAATTGCGCACCGGCCAGCAGCAGATTGGCGCCGGCGAGCATCCAGCCTAGCCGCGCCTCTTTGCCGAGTAGCCCAAGGACGCGGATATAAAGACGAATTAGCGACATGCCGTTAAGGGGCTCAGGGGGTCGGCGGGCGGGACGATGGTTCGGAGATGCATTCTAATCAGGGATCGTCGCCAAGATACAGCGTCCGCTGATGTTTTGCTCAATTGATCAGGCGGCCGCCGAGGGGAGGCAGGAAGGCATCGTCGAAAATGTCCGCCGCGGATGGCCGTTTCTGGAACTTGAAATCCTCGGCGATTTGATCGATCGACCGCTCGAGGCGGGCCGGATCGATGGCGCCGATGCCGTTGCGTTTCACTTCGGCGGTGACGAAGTTCTCGCGAATCAAGGTGCGCAGGCGCTCCAGCTCGAGCTCGCGCGATCCGCCGTCCATCCGGTTGACGACTTCATCGGCCGCGCGCCCGGGCTCCTTGATGGCCAGATGCGTGCCGCCAATCACCGCGCGCAGGAAACCTTTCACGGCCTCCGGCCTCGCGGCTGCCAGCACCGGATTGACGATCACCGCGAAGCCGTAGGCCTCGCAGCCGTAATCGGCGTAGCGGAGCACGGCAAGGTCATCGGCCGGAACGCCGCGATCCTTCAAATTGAGCGCCGATAGATATGAAAACCCGGTTATGGCGTCGACCTGACCGGCCGACAATATCGGCTCGCGCACCGCCGCGCTGATCTTGCTTAGCTTGACGCTTGCGAGCTTGATTCCGTTCTGCCGCGCCAGCGCCGGCCACAGCCGGATCGCAAGATCGCCCTCGGCGACGGCGAGCGTCTTGCCCTCGATATCGGAGAGCGCGTTGATACCCCGGCTTTTGCGGGCAATGATGGCGTAGGGCGTTTTGTTGAACAGCACGAACACGGCTTTGATCGGAGGCGCGCTGGTGCTGTCGCGAAAGCGGATCAACTCGTTGATGTCGACCAGCGCAAAATCGCTGTCGCCCCTGGCGACGCGCGCAATCGCGTCCTTCGATCCGCTGGCGATATTGGTCGTGACCGCCAGCCCCTCCAGGCTGAACAGGCCGCCGGCCGACGCCAGGACGAAGGGGGCCGCGCTCGCATCGATCGGACGATCGAAGGAAAACTGGATCGCGATCGGCTGCCGTATTTCGGGCGCGGCCGGGCTCTGCGTGAAGCCGAAACACACAAATCCCAACAGGCCTGCCAGCGAAGCCAAAATGCAACGGACGGCAATGGTCGAACTTGCACGCATTGGGATTACTTCGGGGACCTGCCCCAGTTGCCATGCCGGGTGTGTTGGTTTCATGACACCTGAAGCGCGGCACTACACTCTGCCGGATGAAATCTGAACGGCCGATGAGCGCCCCGATTTCGCCATCTATCGTTCAGCTGGCATTCGGATTCGGGAACCTAGCATGCGCCCGGCGGTTAGCTAAGACGTCTACCAGGGCAGGTTGCCGCGGAGGACATTGAGATGCTCATGCGAAAAGGTGTGTTTTCGGCCCACGGCCGCGCCGCCGTGATGGCGACGGTTGCGGCGGTGGCGGTGATAACGGTAGAGCCGTCGCTGGCTCTCGCCGGGCCCGCCCCATCGGGCAAAGGCGTGTCGGCGGCGACGGCGACCAGCGACGCCACGGACTTCAGCGCCCGCCGCAGGTTCTATCGGGGCGGCGGCGGTGCCGCCGCGGCCGCAGCTTTTGCCGGTATTGTCGGGACCGGGCTTGCGATCGCCGCAGCTCGCCCTGCCTACGGCTACTATGGCGGCCCGGTCTATTACGGCGCAGATCCGTATTATTACGGCGGTGGTCCCTACTATTACGGCGGATATGACTATGGGGGCGTGCCCTATTACAGGGGCCATCCCTTAGCCGGTTGGTAACCGCAAGTTGGCTGTAACCCATTAATCCGCCGGTCACCGTGGCTGGCGGATTTTTGCTTGTTGCCCTGGCCGTTAACACGCTGGCCACGGCTTTGGATTAGGTTCAGGGAATGAGTGATTCGCTCGAACGGCTATATCTGGCGGTGATCGCGGCCAAGGATCTCGATCCGGCAATTTCGCGAACCGCACGGCTGTTTCAACGCGGCCCGGCCAAGATGGCCAAGAAACTGGCCGAAGAAGCCATCGAGGTCGTGATCGACGCCGTTAACCGCAATCCCGACGCCGTGATCCGGGAAAGCGCCGACCTTCTCTATAATCTGACCGTGTTGTGGGCTTCGGCGGGTGTAGAGCCTGAGGACGTCTGGCGCGAAATGGAGCGGCGCGAAGACCTGCTCGGAATTGCCGAGAAGATGCCGAAATCCGCGGTCAAAATGCCGAAGATGTCGCCGCCGCGGACCGCACGGCGACAGATTGTCGCGCTTGAAGGCCGCAGCCTGCGCAAGCGGCACTAAGTCTTATCCAATCCCTCAATTCGCGCCATGGACAAATCCGCTCCGTGGTGGTTCATCGCGCCATGCTGAGACGGATCTACGACTGGTGTATCGACGCTGCCGACAAGCCTTACGCGCTTTGGATTCTGGGAGCGGTGTCGTTCGCCGAGAGCTCGTTTTTTCCGGTACCTCCCGACATCATGCTGCTGCCGATGTCGCTTGCGCGTCCGCGCCAGGCCTGGCTGTTCGCGACCTTGTGCACGGTCGCCTCCGTTGCCGGAGGCGTGCTCGGCTACGCGATCGGCGCGCTGCTCTATGACTCGCTCGGGCAGTGGCTGATCAATCTCTACGGCCTTGGCGATAAGGTCGAAGCCTTCCGCGCTTCCTATGCCGAATGGGGCGCTTTGATCATTATCGGGAAGGGTCTGACACCGATCCCCTACAAGCTCGTGACCATCACCTCGGGCTTTGCCGGATACAACATCTGGCTGTTCATCGTGTGCTCGATCATCGCCCGCGGCGGCCGGTTTTTCGCGGTTGCGATCCTGCTCAACCGCTACGGAGACACCATTCGGGCCTCGATCGAGAAGCACCTCGGACGATGGGTCACGCTTGGCGCCATTGTGCTCGTGCTCGGCTTTGTCATCGCATATCGATTGGTCTGAGCGTCCGCGAACAGCTTTGCCGGTCCGCAGGCTTCAGGCTAGGCTCGAAATCATGTTCGATCGACCCGGCAAGCTGATCGCATTGTCCAGGATGCATGTCGCGACCGCGGGCGCGGCGTTGCTGACGTTGATGATCGCCGCAGGCGCCGCTTGGCCGCAAGCAGCGCAGCCGCCCTCGCTTGACGTCCAGGAGCCGGGCCAGCAAACGGCGCCTCGACAAAGCGAGCCTGCGCCGTCACCCGCTCCGCCGGCGCGCGAAGAGAATCCAGGCCTGTTCAACGAAATGGGAAAATTCTTCGAGAAATCCTTGTCGATCTTTCCGCCCCTGAAAAGCCCGAGTGAGACCATCGACGATCTGAACGCTCGCGCAAAAGAGGCGGGCGAGACGCTGTCGCGCCTCGCCAGGCCAAGCTCGATGGTCGCGGGGCGCATGATATGCCCGGTTTCGACAAACGGCGCGCCGAACTGCAAGGTCGGGGCCGATAAACTCTGTCAGAGCAAGGGCTTCAAAGAGGGAAACAGCCTCAACACCGATTCCGCGGAAACCTGCTCCGCGAAAGTGCTGATCCCCGGCCGGACGCGCAAGCCGGATGATTGCCGGAGGGACAATTACGTTACCCGTGCGATATGCCAGTAGCGCCGGGGATCGAGCCGATACAGAGATAGCGGGCCGCGGGTTGCGATTGCTTTCTTGGTATGATGTCTGGCATCCTTAGACTGATGCGTAGCGTTTCCGCTGGACGACGGAGGGATTTTCGAAATGTCCATGCCTGCGTTGTTCAAGGGCCGTCTGTCTATACCCGTCATCGGCGCGCCGCTGTTCATCGTCTCCGTGCCGGATCTGGTGATCGCGCAGTGCAAGGCGGGGATCGTCGGATCGTTTCCGGCGCTGAACGCCCGTCCGCCGGCGCTGCTTGACGAATGGCTGGCGCGGATCAAGCAAGAGCTTGCCGCGCACGATAAGGCCCATCCCGAGGCGCCGTCGGCGCCGTTCGCGGTCAATCAGATCGTGCATCGATCGAACAATCGGCTCGAACAGGATCTCGCGGTTTGCGAGAAGCACAAAGTGCCGATGGTCATTACCTCGCTCGGCGCGCGCGAAGAACTCAATCAGGCCGCGCACGGCTGGGGCGGCATCGTATTTCACGACGTGATCAACCAGAAATTCGCGCACAAGGCGATCGAGAAGGGCGCGGACGGCCTGATCCTGGTTTCCGCCGGCGCCGGCGGACATGCCGGCGAGATATCGCCCTTCGCTTTCGTGGCCGAGACCCGGCAATGGTTCGATGGGCCGATCGCGCTGTCGGGCGCGATCGGCAACGGCCGCGCCATCCGCGCCGCGCGGCTGCTGGGGGCCGACTTTGCCTATATCGGCTCCGCGTTCATCGCCACGGTGGAGGCCAATGCGGTGGAGGGTTACAAGCAGATGATCACCACCTCGACCGCGGAAGATATCGTCTATTCCAATCTGTTCACCGGCGTGCACGGCAATTACCTGAAGCCCTCGATCGTGGCAGCCGGGATGGATCCGGAAAATCTTCCGGAATCCGATGCATCGAAAATGAGTTTCGGTACCGACGCCTCGGGCGAACGGGCCAAACCGAAAGCCTGGAAGGAAATCTGGGGCAGCGGCCAGGGCGTCGGCAGCGTCGGCAAGATTCTGCCCGCCGCCGAATTGATCGCGCGGTTCAAAAAAGAATACCAGGAAGCCGTCGATCCGCCGCTGTGATGCGGAAACTTCAAGCGGACACCTGCGCGTTCAGGCGATGACGAATAGCCGGGGGCGTTAATCAACCGTTAACCAAGACCGCCGATCCTTAACTATTCAATAAGGAAGGCGAGTCGATCACCATGGACGCATCCGCGGCGCCATCACGTCAACTGGTCCGAATGCGGGGCCGCTCCTATGTTGCGTTCGTGTTTAGCCCTACCGTTCCGATCGTTGCCTGGCTGGAAGAAATAGACGCAACCCTTGCCCGGTCGCCCGGCTTCTTTGTCGGCAAGCCTGTGGTGCTGGACCTTGCTGCCGTGGATCTTAGCCAGTCGGCGATCGCCCATCTCGTCACGAGCCTTGAGCAACGCAATATTCGCATCCTTGGCATCGAGGGCGTGGACGCCGCTCACGTCACGACGAGCATGCCGCCGTTGCTGACAGGCGGACGCCACTGCCTGCTCACGCAGGCTGAACCGAAAAAGCCCGAGGCCAAGCCAAAATCGACGTCATTGCTGCTCGAAAACCCGGTGCGCTCCGGTCAATCGGTTGTCTTTACCGACGGCGATGTCACGGTGCTCGGTTCGGTTGGTTCCGGCGCCGAGATTGTCGCCGGCGGCTCTATTCATATCTACGGCGCGCTTCGCGGCCGCGCGATGGCGGGCGTCAGCGGCAATTCGGCCGCGCGGATTTACTGTCAGAAGATCGAAGCCGAGCTCCTGGCAATCGACGGCTACTACCAGACTGCTGAAGACATCAGCGCCATGCTGCGCAACCGGCCGGCCCAGGCGTGGCTCGACGGCGAGATCATGAGAATTACACCGCTCAACTAACCGGCAAAGGAGGCAACAATGGCCAAGGTCTTGGTCGTGACGTCAGGCAAAGGCGGCGTCGGAAAGACAACTTCCACAGCCGCGCTTGGCGCCGCACTGGCGCAGCTGGGAGAAAAAGTGGTGGTGGTCGACTTCGACGTCGGCCTGCGCAACCTCGATCTGGTCCTCGGGGCGGAACGACGGGTCGTGTTCGACCTCATCAATGTGGTGCAGGGCGTTGCAAAGCTCTCGCAGGCCCTGATTCGCGACAAGCGGCTGGAGAATTTGTGGCTGCTTCCGGCATCCCAGACCAGGGACAAGGATGCCCTGACGGATGAGGGTGTCGGCAGCATTATCGCCGACCTGCGCACCAAATTTGACTGGATACTGTGCGACAGCCCGGCGGGCATCGAGCGGGGCGCGATGCTTGCGATGCGCTATGCGGACGAGGCTGTCATCGTCACCAATCCCGAAGTCTCCTCGGTGCGCGACTCCGACCGCATCATCGGAATGCTCGATTCAAAGACCGTGAAGGCAGAGCGGGGCGAGCGGGTAGTGAAGCATGTGCTGATCACCCGATATGACACGGGGCGCGCAGCACGGGGAGAAATGCTCAGCATCGAGGATATCCTTGAAATTCTTGCGACGCCGCTGCTTGGCATCATTCCCGAGAGCCAGGACGTTCTGCGTGCGTCAAACGTCGGATCGCCGGTTACGCTGAACAACACCTCCAGCGCGCCGGCCCGCGCCTACATCGACGCGGTGCGCCGCCTGATGGGCGAAACCGTCACCATGATGGTGCCGGTCGAGCGCAAGGGCCTGATGAACCGGTTATTGGGACGGAGGGCCGCATGATGAATCTGCTGCGGCTGATCGGTGGCCGTGCTGCTACCGCGCCCGTTGCACGGGAACGGTTGCAGATACTCCTGGCGCATGAACGCGGCTTGCGCGGCCAGCCTGAATTGCTGGAACTGCTGCGGGCGGAGATCCTTGCCGCGGTCTCGCGGCATGTCGTGCTCGATCCGGAAAAAGTCGTGGTCAGGATGGAGAGGGGCAAGCAAGTATCGACGCTGGAAGTCGATATCGAGGTGCCCAACAGCTTCGAAAGATCGCTCGCGGCTGCGAGTTGACGGACGCCATCTATCGCCGGGACGGCAACCGCGCCGTTACGAACGCGGGCTATGTGGCCGCGCCATCCAGTGTCTGTCATCGAAAAGCGATCAACCTATCGGGCGGCGATGCACGCGTCCGATCCGCGCGCTTAACGCTCCGTTAACCAATTTCGCCCCAACTATCGTCTCGTTAAGGCCGTTCACCGCTGCTGCACCGGGCCGCGCGAGAGACCGCCGTTGAGGGGATGGGGCCATGGATTTCGAGACTTTTTACGGCAAAACCCCTGCGACCCTCGAGGAGATCAGGGCCCGGGTCGCCTATGCGCTGGAGCGGCATCCGAAGTGCCGCGGCGTGCAATTCGACATTCTCAGCATGCCGCGCACCAATGCGGGCGGCAACTGGACCATCAGCCTGCGGTCGGTCGCGCCGGAGGCGCTGTGGGAAGCCTCCGATATCGTCGCCGACATCCAGCAAGCCTACGATCTCGCGGTCGCGGCCTGATTTCGCAACCCCGGCGGCCGGTTCCTGGCCCCCAAATCCGCCCGCTGCCGCAGCAGCGCCTTAATTAGCGCCCAGTTCTCGGGAAAGTGATCATGGTTCGTGGCAGGGTAGGGAGTACGGCTTGACCAGAGCAATGACCATCATCGCGCTGACGTGTTTTCTGGTCGTCGGCGCGGCCGCCACCAGCATTCTCGGCCGCGACAGCGTCCCGGCGGCGCGGTTTGAAATAGCCTCCCCGATCGTCAAAACCCCGGTCTCGAACAAGGAAAGCAAGAAGGACAGGCTGGCGAGCGCAGCCCTTGCGATGGCAGCGTTCGATGCGCCGCAGCAAACGGCTGCGTTGAGCGAGCCGCTGCGGCAGGCCTATGCGTCCGCCGGCGCCTGACGACATCGAGGCGCCGAAGATCGCCGCGCCGGCCGCAACGGCTCCGGCGCCGCCCAAGCCGAAGGTCGCCAACAAGCCGCCGCCGCAAAAATCCTACGCGCTGCTCAGCGACATGCAGATCGCCAGCATCAAGCAGCGCCTCAGGCTTTCCTCCGACCAGGAATATTACTGGCCGGCGGTGGAGCGCGCGCTGCGCGCGGTGGCCCGCAAGATTCACGCCACGCGCAAGGCCGATCCAAACGCCACCGGCGCGCCGATCGATCCCGAGACCGCGGAAGTTCAGCAGCTCAAATCGGCCGCGATGCCCTTGCTGTTTCAGTTGCGCGAAGATCAAAAAGAAGAAGTTCGCTCGCTCGCCCGCATGATCGGCCTGGAAAAGGTGGCGGCGCAGATTTGAGCGAAGTCATCGTTCGCTAGCCACGCGCTGATAATCAGGGCCGCACGTCCCATCACCACAGATGCTTGGTCTCCGATCGGGCGACTGCCGTGTCCGCGGAAGACGGATCGTTTGATTGCAATTGATGAGCCGTCAGGTCGTGTTGAATTGACGATTAACTCTCGGGCGGGGGCACGAAGCAGAGAATGCCGGCCTCAGGCGTGAAGCAAACCACGCCGCGGCCCGTCGGGTTGTCAATTCCGTCGATGATCCTGTCCGGCGGGACACGCAGCCAGAACGGAACCGACATCTTCCAACGACCATCGATGAACACCTCGTAGCCGTCTCGGTCCTGCCGGAACTCTGCCGTTCGGCAATCCGCAATCGAGCAGCACGGAGCACCGGTGCCGGGTTGCTTCAGGCTTTCAAACCATGGAGCCAGCGCGGGGTCGCGCTTATCGGGTGGAGCTGCCAGCGCCACCTGACTCAGCACGAGACCGACGGCGACAGGGATTTCCCTGTAGATCTTCACAGGCCCTCTCATTCCCATGATGTTCGGTTCGCGTCGAAGGAAATCTGCCCTTGGCGGGACCGTGTCTGGTTTGGCTATCTACTGGATAGGGACCTGAAAACGGAAATGGTATTCCGGGTGCCCTTTGACAACCCGGACCGAACCGAGCCGGCGTCGGTCAACAAGATACTCCCGCGGTAGCGAAGCCGAAGTTGATCCGTGGCCCGGACATTGTCGGGGCCATCCGTCATCAGGCAGCATTCCACTCGGTGGCGCTCAGCACCAGTGTCCCATCGATGCCTGGGCGATTCTTCTGGACGATGGGAATCGGAATTCGAGCCGGCCACCGGTCAGCGTTCCATCCACCGGGGATGGCGCGATTGGGCGTGCGGCTATCAAAGCCATAGCGCAGCTGCCATGAATCCTTGTCGGTCTTAGGTGGAATCGCTTCGAGGTTGAGTTTGTCGCGGAAGATGTAACCGCCGGGGTAATGGTTGCTCAGCCAAAACGTCCCATCGACTTCGTATTCCGGCACCAGCAAGCCGAGGTCGATACTGAACCCCAGTGACGCTCGCCGCGGGTTCACCTTTGCGTTGTCATCGAGGTGGACGTTGAACAGCGTTGGATTATCGCGATTGGGAGTGTCGATTCCCGCAGTGGCGCTCTCGGGGAACAGCTCGCCGTATTTTCGAAACAGCGCAGAATTTTCGCGTGCGACGCGACGGCTTAGGTCCCAATGCGCACCGCGAACCCGCGCCACGACTTCGAATTGATAGGAGGCGCGTACCTGCTGTCCGGCCTTTCGCGCCTGCTCCACATCGGCGGGCAATGTGATATCGCGCACCTCCAGACTGCCATCGATCCGGATATTGCCGAACAGGAACCTCCTCAGGTTTTGATAGCCCTCTTCGGAATTGACGATTCCATAATATCCGGAGTGGCTGCGATAGACGAAGGCGCGCGGAGCAAGCCTTGACGTTCCGGTTTTCCTTCGTCACCATCGAACACTGTCGCGTTGTCGGTGCGGACCAGCCCATCGCTGAACGGACCGACGAGCCGGGCCGACCAGCCGGCGGCGACGGTGTAGTCCTTGGGGTTGGTGCCGATCAGGCAGAAAAACCGATCCACATCGAACTTGCCGTTCAGTGTGTTGACCTTTTCGGTTCCGGCAGGAAGCCCGAGATAGCTGCACATGCGCGTCCGGTTGAAATTGTCCGCGCTTTGCGCTGGTGAAGAAGGCAGGCACGTTGCCGATGATTTCCATCTCGATGCCGTTGTGCGGCGTCGCGTAGGTAAAGACCTTGTCGACACATTTCCTGGCGATCGGATCGCCGATTGCATCGTTCTGCAGAAAACAGCGGATCACCAGCCCGCCCATCGAATGGCCGACCAGATAGACCTTGAAACCCGCTTTCTCAGCGTCATCATCGGCACATATCCGATCGCGCAGCTTGATGATGAGATCGCTCAGCCCGCGGCCAAAATCCTCCATCGTTACCTGCTTTCCGGCGCCAAACACCGAAGAAACCTGATCATAATAGCGGTAGATGGTGATCGACCGGGGTTCGATCGTACCGGGCGGAACTTTGTCGATTTCAGTGATGTTCAAACCGGCTGAATAGACGTCGCCATACTCGAAGTCCTTCATCAGCCGCACCAGCGGCGATTCGAAATAATATCGCTCGGTATCGCCGGTCCATAAGGTCCGGATGCGCGTCGATCCAAGATTGAAGCCCATGTACGGATCGGACACGGTGTCTTCGATGTCGCTGTCGGTCCCCGCGTAGCCCCGTACATAGATTATCGGATAATAAGGATGTTCTAAACGAGCGCCCGCCATCTGGATGTTCCCTTGTTGCCTGTTGATGGTTCGCCGGTGCCGGACTGGTAATAATCCCCACGCCTATCGTGAAATTTTCGATCTGCAAATCTTGGAAGATCCACTGCCGCACCGCTCTCAGTCGCATTAGCCGGCGCGCTTCGCGCAATCGAACCTGGCTCATGATCCTGCTGCAAACAACCTCGGATTGCAAATCTGAAATGCCGATGGTTCCCGTTGGTCATCGAGATTTTTCCAATCGCATTGTGTCAAAAAACCAGGCTCCGTGCGTTTTGTACGGTGCGGCGCTGCGCCGACTATGTATCAACGCCATTCGACGCATCGGTCAGAACAATAAATTCGAATTTAGAGGAAAAATATCGAAGGCCAGACGATATCGATCGTCAGACCGAAATTGTTCGCGCGCCCAACACAGGGCCAAGCTTCGAGACTCCGAACCGTCAATGCACAGGAGGACATCCGTGTTTTCGAGACGAGATCTGTTGGCCGCGTCAGCGATGGGCGCGGCAATGACGGTGTCGGCGGCAAACGCCGGCTCCTTTGGCAATCCGGATCAGCCTCCGGAAGGCGCGATCAACGCCAAAAATCCGGCGAGCGCCACTGATCCGGGGCCGCAAGATCCCGCGATCAGGGATCAGCTGCAGTCGGCATTTTCTCCGCCGCCAACCGACATTGGCGGCATGCCGCAGATCTGGTCTTCCTTCAACACCGTGCAACGGCGCATCCAGAACGGCGGCTGGGCGCGGCAAGTGACCCAGGCGGACTTCGCAATTTCCACAACCATCTCCGGCGTCAATATGCGACTGACGGCCGGCGGCATCCGCGAGTTGCATTGGCATCAGGCGGCCGAGTGGGCGTACATGACTTACGGCCACTGCCGGGTGACCGTGATCGATCCGATGGGCCGCCCCTATGTTGCCGACGTCAAGGAGGGCGATATCTGGTATTTTCCCGCCGGCTATCCGCATTCGCTGCAGGGTCTCGGACCGGACGGTTGCGAATTTGTCATCTGTTTCGATGACGGCGCGGCGAGCGAGTTCAACACACTGTTGGTGACTGATTGGTTTGCTCATACGCCTCCTGAAGTGCTCGCCGAAAACTTCGGTGTGCCGGCCAAGACGTTTGCAAAGACGCCGCTGAACGACCTCTGGATCTTTCAAGGCAAAGTGCCGGGAGACCTGCCCGCTGTTCGGAAGGCGATGACTGGCAACGCGGACACGCCGCCCCAGCCGTTCACCTTCTCGCTCGCAACGTCGCCCAACCTGAACGGAACGAAGAGCGGCACACTGCGCCTTGCCGATAGCAGCACTTTCAAAGTCTCCACCACCATTGCCGCAGTGGTGCAGACGGTTCCGCCCGGCGCGATGCGGGCGATGCATTGGCATCCCAATGCCGACGAGTGGCAATACTACATCAAAGGCAAGGCCCGCATGGGCGTGTTCAACACCGGCCCGCACGTGCTCACGATGGATTTCAACCCCGGCGATATCGGCTACGTCCCGAAAAACTACGGTCATTATGTGCAGAACGTCGGCGACACCGACATGCAATTCTTCTCCGTGTTCCGGACGTCGAATTTTCAGGAGGTCTCCCTGTCAGACTGGCTTAAACATTCTCCTGCGGAAATGGTGGCGGAGCATCTGAACGTCGACCCGACGATGGTGCCGCGCTGGCCGGGGGCGAATGCGCGCATCATGCCTGAATGAGCGCTCCGCAACACCGAGCGGAGTCCATTGGGACATTGACCATCAGAACAATGTGAACGCCAACGCACCTGTTCTAGATTTGGTGCCGGAATAAATCATCCCTCGGGCAGGCGCGCAAAACGAGCGGTACGATGATCGAGGTCGTGACGGTGTCCCTTGTCTTCTTGAGCGCTATCATCTTTGTGGCGCATGCCTTCGACGCGTTTCGCATGCGCTGAGTAGGTGGATCAAATCGACAAGCCTCAACTCTCTGCCTGGCAGAGCGTCCAGTTGAGAGCGGCTGCGCTACCAGCGGACTGAAACTTGCTCCAGTCGCCGGCGCGAGCCTCAGCGCCGATGCTGCATCGCTACGAAATTGTCGCAAAGTGCACCGTCCGAAGTACAGCCCACAGACTGGTCGTGACCGGCTTTCAGAAGCGGAACCGCAGTCCGGCCGTGGGATCGATATTGCTGTGCTGGAGAAAGCCGAAGCCCAACCCGCCATGCACCTGGTTGAACATCATGCCAAAATAGACATCCCACTTTGGTGCAAATCTCCAATCCACAGCGGCAGAGATCGCGTCGAACGTCCCGGCGCATTGCGCGTGCGAACTGTCCGAGCAGAAGGCGCGCCCTCCAGTAGGGGTGCCGAAAGCGGAATTCTGGATGTAATGGTAGTAGGCGCCGATCACATCCAGGTCATCCGTGACGGCGTATTTCGCACCGGTCCACATGATCTGTAAGATCCTGTTACCAAGGCCGTTCACGCCGAAGGCGGCATTGTTGATATTCGTGTTGTTGAACGCGGCACAGCCCTGGCAAAGAAAGCTTCCCGCGATATCGGTAAAAGCGGTCTGCGGATCGCTGGGCGCCATATATCGAATGTGCTCGTAACCGGCGTATACCTTCAGCGGTCCGTTCGTGTATTTGGCGACAAACATCGCGGCTTCATTGTCGGAGATCGTCGCCGTGAGCGTCTGCGGCAGGAACGGGGGTATCGGCACCCCAAAGGCGTTATTGCTTCCCGGCGCAAGTGCGATAGACACGCAGTCTCTGACATGGCTGTAGATGGCATCGACCGAGAGCATACCTTTGCCCCACGTTGAAATATCGCCGCCGGCCTGGAACTGGTATGCTCCATTGGAGGCATTGTTCTGGGCGTAGCCGCCGAACTGCCACAGCGCCGCCGCCCGGAATTGGCCGATGTTGACCCGATATTTCAGTGACGTCGAGTTTCTGCAGTTTTCGGTATTGCCGCCGCCGCAGGTTATTCCCTGAAAGCCGATGGGTGAGAAGCCGTAAGAGGCGCCGAACGGATCGTAGTCGAAGACAGCATCCAGGGTCAGCGAGTTCTGTCGGAAAACGGTCAGGGTGCCATAGGTCGGGGAACTGACGCCGACATAACCTTGGCCGTTGAACCACTGGCCCGCTCGGCTTGAATCGGCGTAGGCGGTTGCAAAGTTTTGGGGGATGCCGGCGTTCGCAGCATCCGATCCCGGTCCATTGGAGAATCGCAGGGAATACGGGTCGAAGCCAGCGTCCAGGGCAAAGACAACAGAGACGTTCCCGCCGATCGGCTCAGTTCCTTTGATTCCAATGAATGAATTGGTCAACGCGTTGGGTGCAGGGCCCCAAAGCGCCGAGTTGTTCTGTTTCTGGATTAAGTATGAGGCAGCGACAGCGGATCGTGGGTCCCACGGCGCGCCGTGGCTCTGCCAGCCGAACCCCGCGTCAATCGCGCCGTAGACCGTGATGCCCTGCCAGGTCAGCTGGCAATTCGTGGCAATAAAACTCCAGCCGTCGGTGCACGCCTTGGGCGCCGAAGCCGCCGTTGCCGCGGAAGCCCCGGTCGGGACGACATCGGCGGCCCACGCCTCCACTCCGCAGGAGGCGCCACCGGCTGCGAGGAGCACTGCAGCCAAAGTGCGGAACTTTGCCATGCGAGCCTCCCTGGCTCAATACGCATGATTGTACGTTGGTGCAAAGTTGGTCGGCAACACAGGATCGGCGCTATATGCAGTGATACCAGAAAATTCCGATCGAAGTGGCAGCCGACGCCACAGTCATCTTAAGAGGCCAACGGCTTCGGCGGCGACAGTTGCTGTGAGGCGCGCGCCGATCAGAGCCAGTTCCGGGTCTTCGGCAAATGAGGCCGCGCTTGTTGCCGCTTGCGTTTGCCCGGCGATGACCTCACCCCTGTCCCGATCGGAGCCGGATTTATCCGCTTTCGACAATCAAGATGCCCAACTCGGCAAAACCGGAGTTGGGGGAAGCGTAGTTTGTTGAACCGGATCAATCTGATTTTGCCCGCCGGGCAAATCACTTCCGATTTTCCGAAGTCGTGTCAAGCCCCTTTTGCAAAAATATTTCTGTTTTCTCCTGACCCAAATCAGTTCACTGATTCGCACCGTCCAGTCCCGACAAGAGGGGCGTTGCGCACGTCATCAACGCGGGGCGGGATGCGGTGGACGCGGGCAGCGCACGTGACGAATGGTGCTGACGCGGACGGCGAAGTCGTGTGGTTCTGACGCCCCAATCGTTGGCGTCAAGTCTGCGATAAGAAGCGCGGACGACGGTGTCAAAAAGCGTGGTCACCGAGGAGAGCGCGAAGTAAGCCGTAAAACCATTGCGCGGGGAGTGCCGGGTGATTTCCGGTGTGACCGTGGTGACTAACTCGTATGCTTTTTTCAATGCATGCGAGGCTGCGGGTGCATTGGGCACCCGGCATTCCCTGCGCCCTCTGATTATCGAGGGACATTGTCTGGCAAAGCTCGGGCGCATCGCGCCGCGGGAATGCGGAGTCGCGGTCATAGACCGGTGCCAAAATATCCTTCGCGTACGAAATGTGTAAGTGCGCAGCAGGGACGAGCCGCGCTGCACGACAGCGATGAAGAAGCACAACCATTCCAGCGACGATCGTCTCATTCAATATCGTGGCAAGTATTCGCGGCACAGTCGCGGTCAAGCGCTGACCGAGTTCGCGTCAGATCGCCATACAGGTGCCACATGTCTGAAGCCGTCAAGAAGAACAATCGAAGCGCTCGCGCCAGCGCTGTCGTCCCTCGTCTGTTTGTCCTTGAGCTGAACGCCGGCCGCATTCACTCCATGAATACGGACGGTTCCGACCGCAAGACCATCGTGTCGGATTGCCATTTGCCCGACGGCATCGTCGTCGATGCTGAGGCTGGCCATATCTACTGGACCAACATGGGCATCCCAAACCTGAATGACGGGTCCATCGAGCGCGCCGACATCGACGGCAAGAACCGCAAGACAATCGTCGCACAGGGAAAGACCCACACTCCGAAGCAGATCATCCTCGATAAGAAAGGCGGCAAGCTCTATTGGTGCGACCGCGAGGGTATGCGCGTCATGCGCTGCAATCTCGACGGCTCGCAGCTGGAGACGCTCATCGAGGCGGGGCGCGGCGAAGCCGATAGCCGAGATCAGACACGATGGTGCGTTGGGCTGACGATCGATCCGAAATGCGGACATATCTACTGGACGCAAAAAGGCCCAGACAATGCCGGGCTCGGCCGCATCTTCCGTGCCAATGTCGAAATTCCCGCCGGCCAAACTGCAGCGACCAGGTCCGACATCGAGATCTTCTTCGACGGTCTGCCGGAGCCGATCGATCTCGAGCTCGACCACAAGAACCGTGTTCTCTACTGGACCGACCGCGGCGACCCTCCGCGCGGCAACACCGTGAACCGGGCCTCGATCGACAACAAGCCTGTCCGAGCCGGAGATCGTGGTGACCCATCTCATGGAGGGGATCGGTATCGCGCTCGACATTCCAAACGATCGCATGTTCGTGACCGATTTCGCCGGCTCGATTTACTCCGCACGGCTCGATGGATCCGGTGAACGAAATTTCCTCTACGCACAGGGCAATCTCACCGGCATCGCCTACGCCGAAATCTGACAAACGCATCGGAGAAATGACATGACCGATACCAAGCCCATTCGCCGCATCGCCATCATCGGCACCGGCGTGATCGGCGCGAGCTGGACCGCGCTGTATCTCGCCAAGGGACTGCAGGTCGTCGCGACGGACGTCGCGCCGAACGCGGAAGCCGCGCTGAGGAAGTTCGTGGAGACCGCCTGGCCGGCGCTCAAGCGATTGGGCCTGTCGCCCGGAGCGTCGCAGTCGAACCTCAAGTTCACGGCCGACGCTCGCGCAAGCGGTCGACGGAGTCGATCTCGTCCAGGAGAACGGGCCCGAGCGGATCGATTTCAAGCAGAAGCTCTATGGGCAGCTGGACGAGCTGCTGCCGCCCGACGTGATCATCGCCTCGAGCTCGTCGGGGCTCACCATGAGCGAAATCCAGAAGGGCGCCGCGTCCCATCCCGAGCGCTGCGTCATCGCCCATCCGTTCAATCCGCCGCACTTGATCCCGCTGATCGAGATCGTCGGCGGGGCAAAGACCTCGGAAGCGACAATCCGGCGCGCAGCGGAATTTTACACGTCGATCGGGCAGCGGACGGTGCGCCTCAACAAGGAAATGCCGGGCCATGTCGCCAACCGCCTGCAGGCCGCGCTGGCGCGCGAGGTCTATTACCTTGTCGCCGAGGGCGTGGTGAGCGCCGCCGACGTCGACACCGCCCTGTGCTGGGGCCCGGGCCTGCGCTGGGGCGTCATGGGCAACATGATGCTCAACCATCTCGGCGGCGGTCCGGGCGGCATCGAGCACTTCTTCCAGCAGTTCACCGGCCCGATGACGGCCTGGTGGAAGACCCTCGGCTCGCCGGTGCTAACTCCGGAAGTGCAAAAGAAGCTCATCGACAGCGTCCATGCCGAGGTCGGATCGCGCACCATCGAGGAGCTGGAGGCGGAGCGCGACGAAGTCCTGCTCGGCCTGATTGAGCTGCGCAACAAGGTTGCCAAGTCGAGCCAAACGAAATCGACGGAGTCGGTCGCCTGAGACCAGGCGCCACCGGCGAGATCGATCACACATCCGACACGTCCTTCAACTTTTTCCGGCTTTCAGGCCGCAGCATCAGGAGTCTCAAATGCCCACCGCAACCGCAGCAAGCAAGACCGCCGCGCCGAAGCCGGTGCCCGTACCGAACGGCGACTTCTATCAGCTGGTCGAGCTTCTCACGCCCGAGGAGAAAGCGATCGTCAAGAAGGTGCGGACATACATGGAGACCAAGGTCCAGCCGATCATCAACAAGTACTGGTCCGATGACGCGTTTCCGTTCGAACTGCTGCCTTCGTTCAAGGAACTCGGCATCGGCGGGCTCGGCTTTGAGGGCTATGGCTGCGCCGGCGGCAGCCAGAAGCTGTTCGGCTTCGTCGCGATGGAGATGGCACGCGTCGACGCGTCGTTCTGCACGTTCTTGGGCGTGCACAGCGGCCTGGCGATGGGCTCGATCTATCTCGATGGATCCGAGGAGCAGAAGCAGAAATGGCTGCCGCAAATGGCGCGCTGCGAAAAGATCGGCTGCTTCGGCCTCACCGAGCCGCTGGTCGGTTCGGGAACGAGCGGCGGTATGACCACGACGGCCAAGCGTGAAGGCGATACCTGGATTCTCAATGGACAGAAGCGGTGGATCGGCAACGCGCCATGGTGCGACCTCTCCATCATCTGGGCGCGCGATCTCGCCGACAATCAGGTCAAGGGCTTCATCGTCGAGAACAAGTCGACGCCCGGCTTCAGCGTCGAGAAGATCGAGCACAAGATTGCGCTCAAGGTGGTCCAGAACGGCCAGATCACGCTGAAGGATGTGCGGGTGTCTGAAGCGAACCGCCTGCAGGGCGGCAATTCGTTCCGCGATACCGCGCGCGTGCTGCGGATGACGCGATACATGGTGGGTTGGGCGTCAACCGGCATCCAGATGGGCGCATTCGAAGCAACCCTCAAATACGCCCAGGAGCGACTGCAATTCGGCAAGCCGATCGCTTCGTTCCAGATGATTCAGGATCTGCTCGCCAAGATGCTTGCCAATCTGACCGCGTGCCAGTGCCTGATGCTCCGCCTGGCGCAGCTCGATGACGAAGGCAAGCTTGACGACCATCATGCGGCGCTGGCGAAGGCGTTCTGCACGTCGAAATCGCGCGAGACGGTCTCATGGGGCCGCGAGGTCCTGGGCGGCAACGGCATCGTCGCCGACTACAATGTCGCGCGCTTCTTCGCCGATGCCGAGGCGCTGTACTCCTACGAAGGCACCTATCAGATGCAAAATCTGATCGTCGGCAAGGCCATCACCGGTCACGGCGCCTTCGTGTGACATCTCAGCGGCGCCGGCGCTCCGACGCCGGCTGCCCCCATCCAGGAGATATGATCATGGTTTCGGAGCTGCACCGTTCACCCCTTCGCCTGCAACAGTACCCAACTCCTTGCCCAGGGCGGCATTGGCGCTTGCGAACGTCCAGTACGAGAAAAAGGGTTCGATCGCCTACGTGACGGTCAATCGGCCCAAGGTGCTCAACGCGCTCAACACGCCGACCTGGACCGATTTGCAGGCCGCATTCGAGGATGCAAAGGCCGACGCGTCCGTGCACGGCGTGATCCTCACCGGCGCGGGCGACAAGGCCTTCATCGCCGGCGCCGATATCAGTGAACTCGCGCATGTCGACGCCTACGATGCGGAGGAGTCCAGCCGGTTCGGGCAGAGGCGTGCTGGACCTCATCGAAAATCTCGGCAAGCCGGTGATCGCGGCGATCAACGGCTTTGCGCTTGGCGGCGGCTGCGAGACGGCGATGGCTTGCACGATGAGGATCGCAGCGGAGCATGCCAAATTTGGGCAACCCGAAGTGAAGCTGGGCCTGCTGCCAGGCGGTGGCGGAACGCAGCGTCTGCCGCGCCTGGTCGGCAAGGGCCGTGCGTTGCAGCTGATCCTCACCGGCGAAACGATCTCTGCGCAGGAAGCCTATCGCATCGGCCTCGTCAACGAAGTCGTTCCTGCGGCCGATCTGATCGATCGCGCCGAGACGATTCTGAAGCAGATCACGGCCAACGCGCCGATCGCCGTGAAGTTCTCGCTGGAAGCGGCGAACAAGGGGCTGGAGACCAGCCAGGGCGAAGGGCTTGCGCTGGAAGCTTCCTATTTCGGCATTTGCGCCGCCACCGAAGACAAGAAGGAAGGCACCTCCGCCTTCCTCGAGAAACGTGCACCGCAGTTTCGCGGTCGGTGAAGCAGCCGCGCACACGGCGATTTGGAAAGGACAGCCATGGCAAGCGACAACATTTTCTCTGGACTGAAAGTGGTGGATCTGGCGAGCTTCATCGCAGGCCCCAGCGCCGCGGTGATCCTGTCGGACTTCGGCGCCGACGTCATCAAGGTGGAGCCGCCGAGCGGCGAGCTGTGGCGGCATGCGAACAACCTGCCGCCGCAGCCGGTCGCCGAGGATGCCTACCCCTGGCACCTCGCCAATCGCAACAAGCGGGGTATGGCGCTTGATCTGAAGTCTCCGAGCGCCCATCAGGTTCTCGAAAAGCTCGTCAAATGGGCCGATGTTCTCATCGTCAACACGCCGCATCCGGCGCGTGCGCGACTGAAGCTTGAATATGAAGATGTGGTGCGGTGGAATCCGCGGCTGATCTACGCGGACATCACGGGTTTCGGCGACAAGGGACCCGATGCGAATCTTCCCGGCTTTGACATCACGTCGTACTGGGCACGCAGCGGATTGCTGTCGATGACACGCGATGCCGGCGCGCCGCCGACCTGGCCGGTGGCCGGCAGCGGTGACAATGCCACCGCCGTCGGGCTCTATTCGGCGATCGTCACTGCCCTCTATCGTCGCGAGCGCACCGGGGAGGGGGCGCATGTCACGACCTCGCTGCTTGCCGAAGGCGTGTGGTCCGCCAGCGTCTCGATCCAGGCAGCGCTGTGCGATGCGAAATTCTTCGGGCTGCACGATCGCATGCACCCCGCAAATGCGGCAATGAATGTCTATCGCGCCAAGGATGACACCTGGTTCGTTCTCATCGTCACGCCCGACAAGCTGGCAGCCGTCGCCAAGGCCATCGGCCGCCCCGATCTTCTGACCGATCCGCGTTTTTCCGATCCGGCGAAGCTGATGGCGAATATGCCGCAGCTCACGGCGATCCTCGACGAGATCTTCTGTGCCGAGCCGATGGCGCATTGGTACGAGGTGTTCAACGGCGTTCACGTGACGTTCGGAGCGGTGCGTGGGCCGCAAGAGGTGATCAACGATCCCCAGCTCCGGGCGAACGACATCATCGTTCCGCTCGAATGGTGCCGGCGGCAAGCTGACGTCCACGATCAGCAGCCCGCTTCAGGTGCATGGCGTCGCCAAGGTGCCCGCGCAAGCGCGCCCCAAAGATTGGAGAACACAACGAGGAGGTTCTCCGGCAGCTCGGATTTAGCGCGGCCGAAATCGATGGTTTGCGTGCGAGCGGTGCCATTCCGAAAGCAAAGGAACATGCGGCCTAGCGTGACGACCCTGTCGGGGCGGCGGGAGCCGCCCCGAACCTCGACTTGCAGTGAAATTCACCAAAGGGACCAGGACTTCGACAATGGATGATATTGTTACCGAACACGCCGGAAGCATCCTGCGCGTCCAGTTGAACCGCCCGACAAAGCGGAACGCGATGACGTCAGCCATGTACGTGGCTCTCGCAGGCATCTTCAACGAGGCGGCGAATGACGAGAACACGCGTGTCGTTCTCTGGCACGGCGCGGGAGATTCGTTCTGCGCGGGCAACGATATCGAGGATTTTCTGAAGAATCCTCCGGGGCCGGGAGAATCGCCGCAGGCCGGCCTCATGAATGCATTGGTCAACTTCGACAAGCCGTTGGTCGCGGCGGTCCACGGCGCCGCGATCGGCGGCGGCACCACCATGCTGACGCACTGCGACTTCATCTACGCGGGCGAGAGCACGAAATTCCAGATGCCCTTCATCAATCTTGCTGTCGTGCCGGAATTCGGATCGAGCTGCTCCGTGCCGGCGCGGATCGGTCATGTCCGTGCGGCGGAGCTGATTTTGTTGGGAGTTCCCTTCGATGCCAGGCGCGCCGCGGAGTTGGGTCTGGTTACCGAAGTCGTATCCGACAAGGACGTGCTGGCGAGAGCGACCGAAACGGCCCGGAAATTGGCAGCGAAGCCGGCGGCAGCGCTGCAAGCCAGCAAGAGGCTCATGAAGCAGCCATTTCGCGAGCAGATCAAGGCGGCGATGAAGGCCGAGAACGAAGAGTTCAGTGCGCAAGTCCGCTCTGAAGACGCAAAAGAGGCGTTCACGGCCTTCCTGGAAAAGCGCAAGCCTGACTTCACGAGGAGCATCAAATCTCCAGCGACCGCATAGGCACGAACATACGATCCCGCGTGATTGTCCCTAGATCAAAGCGGCAACGAAGGTTCGGCATCAAGGAGACAAACATGCCAGGCATCCATCACGTGACAGCAATCGCAGGCGATCCCCTCAAGAATCTCGACTTCTACACACGCGATCTCGGGCTGCGCTTTGTCAAGAAGACAGTCAATTTCGACGATCCGTCGACCTACCACTTCTATTACGGTGACGAGACCGGTAGTCCTGGCACCATCCTGACCTTCTTCCCCTGGACAAACGCCGCGGCAGGCCGGCGCGGTGTTGGCGAAACGCGCCAGACCGCCTTCCGCGTCCCGCTGCGCTCAATCGGCTACTGGACTGAGCGTTTCATCGAGAAGGGAATTCCCCACCAGACGCTGGAGAAGCGCTTCGGTCAGTCCGTGCTGCCTTTCACGGATCAGGATGGGATGGCGCTCGCGCTCGTCGGCATCGCCGATGCCGAGAATGAGCCGGGCTGGAGCAACGAGGACATCCCCTCCGAACATGCGATCCGCGGCTTGCAGGGCGTGACGCTGCTTCTCGACAGCGCGCAGAAGACGGCAGCGATCCTGACCGATGTGTTCGGCTTCCGCGAGGTCGCCCGTGAAGGATCGGTGATCCGCTTCGCTGCGGCGGGCGACGTGAAAGGCAGCGTGGTCGACATCTACGAAGCCGCGGGAGTTCTGCGAGGGCACCAGGGACGCGGTTCGGTGCATCACATCGCCTTCCGCGCTGCGGACGATGTACAGCAGGCGCAGATGACCGAGAAGCTGATCCGCACCCACGGCCGGCACCCGACCGAACAGAAGGACCGCAAGTACTTCCGCTCGATCTACTTCCGCGAACCCGGCGGCGTTCTGTTCGAGATCGCGACCGATATTCCCGGATTTGCGGTCGACGAGCCGGTCGAGGCCCTTGGTCGGGACTTGGAGCTGCCGAACTTTCTCGAACCGCGTCGCAAGGAGATCGAGGGCGTGCTGCCCGTTCTCGAGAAGGCGGCGTCGTGACGAACGAATTCACCTGCCGCTTCGTGCCGGCGAAGGGAGCGCCTCGCCTTCTCCTGTACGGTATTGGCGGCAGCGAAAACGATCTCCTGCAGTTCGGACACCATCGGGTATCGCCAATTCGGCGTTGTAGTCTTTGGAAGAGGCGGATCGGCGAAGCCGAGAGGTGCACCTGGTTTCACCAGCGAACATTGGGGGATAATCGATCCCCGCACACATCGAACGCTAGATTATGCACACGTCCAGGTCAGGGACCTGATGAAATTACCGGGCCGCGTCAAGGTAGGCCAGCCGGGAACCGTCACTGGTGGAAAGTGGAGGTAACTCGTGAACAACATCGCCAATGCCGCCGAGGCTGTCCCGCACTTCATTCAGCGTCGATTCCTCCATATCGTCTTTGCCTCGACTAGCGGTCACACGGAGTACGTGGTGGAGGCGCTGATCGATTCTTTGAAGAGCATTACCCCAGGCTGGGAGATCGAGGAAACGATGGCCGAGAAAGCGCAGCCACAGGATTTGCTAAGCGGAGATGTTCTCCTGCTCGCCTCCGCGACCTGGAATACAGGGGGCATCGAGGGGCAATTAAATCCACACATGTGGGTGCTGCTCCATGACAAGGCGAAGACTCTGGACTTGGCCGGCAAACCGTGTGCGTGCATCGGACTTGGGGACCATCGATACTTCTACACGGCGCGAGCGGCGGATCATTTGCAGCACTACGTTAAGGCCCATCACGGCCGGCTGATTGTTCCAACGCTTAAAATCATAGACGAGCCCTACGGCCAGGAGGAGGCAGTAAGAGTTTGGGGCAAACAGTTGGTGGATGCTTCGAAGCCGGCAGATTGGTGTTAGGCGATGCCCCGCATCTCTCTCAAAATCGTCGGCGCTTCCGGACAGGGAATAAACTCCATTGGCGCGATTATCGCCAAGGGTCTCAAGAGATCCGGATACTGCGTGTTCGGCTACCGCGAGTATCCCTCGCTCATAAAGGGCGGGCACGCGAGCTATCAACTGGACGTCTCGAATGAACGCATTTGCAGCACCGAAACGAAGGTGAACGTGCTTGTCGCGCTCAACCATCACGGTCTCGAGCTGAACATGGAGGAACTGAAACAGGGAGGGATCGTGCTGCACGTGACGCCCGGGTGGCAGTTTCCGGAGCATCATCAGAAACTGATCGCGGAGCGAAGCCTTCGCGTCATCTATTTCCCGGTTGATGACATTCTCAATCGCCTCGGCGCGAGGGCAATTCTTTCGAACGTGCTGCTGACCGCCTTTGTCTGGTCCATGCTTGACCAGGATATCGATGCCCTCAAGTCCCTCGTCGGAGAGACGTTTGCGAAGAAGAAAGCTCTGCTCGAACTCAACATGCGATGTATCGATGAGGGATATTCCTTTGTCGATCCAGAGCAAGGGACGATCTCCGTCGCGTTGCCGCCGCCTGACAAGGGTTTCGCCAGCCACCTTTTGATTACCGGCAGTCAAGCGATGGGACTCGGCGCGGTTCATGCGGGGGTGCGGCTCTATGCCGGCTACCCGATGACGCCCTCCAGCCCGCTGCTGTCATTCATTGCCGAGCTCGAAAACAAGACTCACATGGTGGTCAAGCAGGCGGAAGACGAAATCACCGCCGCGCAGATCGTGAGCGGGGCGATGTACATGGGAACCCGCGCGCTCACCGCCACCTCCGGTGTCGGATTTGATCTTATGAGCGAGACACTGTCTCTGAATGCCATGATCGAGAACCCGACGGTGTTTGTGCTGGCGCAACGCCCCGGTCCGGCGACGGGCCTGCCGACCTGGACGGCTCAAGGCGGTCTCTTACAGGCCGCGAATTGCTCTGCCGGCGAATTCACGCGCTGCGTAATCTCGGTCAGCAACAGCCAGGATGCCTTCGATTTGATGCCGGTCGCATTCAATCTGGCAGAGCAGTATCAAATCAGTGTCATTGTCCTCACCGACAAGCAGATCGCCGAGGCGCTCTACACGCAACACCCTTACGATCTGGAAAAGGCCGAAATTGATCGTGGCAGGCTCGTCGTCGATCCCGAGAAGCTGAAAGTCCTGAAATCTTCTGATCGATTTGACCCGCACGCCAAGGGCGGCGTTTCGTTGCGATGGCTTCCCGGCAGCGACGCGGCGACCTATTGCGCCCAGGGCGACGAACACAATTCCATGGGCGCCGTGGATGAGTCCAGCCTCAATACCAAGTTGCAAATGGAAAAGCGATTGCGGAAGTTCCACGGATTAAAAGCGGGGCTTCCCGCACCTCATTTGAGTATCGGCGGTCGCAGCGCAAAGACGACCGATTGGATGGATGCAGGCGACGAAATCGAGTTGCTCGCGATCGGCTGGGGAAGCACCGGTGACGTATTTCAAGACGTCATGTGCAGCGATGAACTGCGAGGGCGGAAGATCGCGTATTTGCACTACACGTATCTCTGGCCGCTCCGCACCCAGGAGCTTCAGAGATTGGCAAAGCGGTCGAAACGCATTGTCCTGGTGGAGCAGAACTATCAGGGGCAGTTGGGCATGCTCATCAGGATGGAGTGCGGCTTGGATATCCCGGATAAAATTCTCAAGTACGACGGTCGACCGTTTTTCTACGATGAGCTTCTTTCGTCGGTGATGGAGAGATGTGCGAGCACCTCGGAAAACGAAGAGAAGTTTCCCGGTTTCGAATATGCAGGTACCTCATCATGAATATCGCTCTGCAGACCCGCCTGCCCGCTCTTTCCGAGTACTATTCGGAAACCAAATGCATCTGGTGTGACGGCTGCGGCAACTATGGCATTTGGACGGCCGTGAAGTATGCGCTGGTAGAACTGAATTTGCATCCGTGGCAGGTTTGCCTTTGCTACGATGTCGGTTGTCACGGCAACGGCTCGGACAAAATTGAGGGCTACCGCTTCCACGGGCTCCATGGTCGCGTCATCCCGTTTGCAGCAGGCGCGAAGCTTGCAAATATGAAGGTTCCGGTCATCGCCTTCGGCGGGGATGGCGCGACTTTCTCGGAGGGTATCGGGCATTTGGTCCATGGCGTGAGGAGCAATTATCCCATCACGTTCGTCCTGCACAACAATACAAACTACGGGCTAACGACCGGGCAGGCGAGTTCGCTCACGCCACAGGGCCAGCCAATGAACACAAGCCCCAACGGGATCCCCGAGCATACGTTGGCGAGCATGGACCTGATCTTCTCGCTCAACCCCACCTTCGTTGCCCGTGGCTTTAGCGGTGACATTAAACTGATGACTCGCATTCTCAAAGCCGCCATTCAGCACCGCGGCTTTGCCTTCGTCGAGATGCTCCAGGCGTGTCCGACATACAATCACTTCGCGACGCACGAATATCTGTTGGATAGGTACTTCGATGCAAATGCCGATGGTCACGACCCAGGCAATCTGCAGCAGGCGAAGGCGCTCGCTACGCAGGTTCAGGATCGCATCGCCTGCGGCATTCTCTATCAACGCGAAGACATTCCGCACTTCTATAACCGGCTAATTCCGCGGCAAGGACTTGAGACGACCTGCGTCGAGGAGGTGCGGAGGTATGATGTGAGCGAGTATTGGAAGGAACTGGTGTAAGTAAAGTTCCCCGTTGGGGCGGAGTCGCTGCTGCGAATTGGGTCGAGACGATCCGATCTTAAGGCCTGTGCATCTGATGGCTTCAGCTTGGCTCGCACTGATGCAAAGGTGATATCGATTCATGGAGCGGATCACAACGAACTTTGGATTTAGCTCGACCGCGGCCGAGGTAATCGATGGCGTCGATCTCAGCGGAAAGCGCGCCATCGTAACAGGTGGGGCCTCCGGCATCGGTCTCGAGACAGCGAAGGCGCTCAGCGCTGCCGGTGCGGCAGTCACGCTCGCAGTGCGGCGGGCTGCTGCGGCACGCGCTGTTGCGGAAGACATCCGGGTTTCGACAGGCAACGACGCCGTCGAGGTCAGATTTCTAGACGTTTCGGATCTGGCTTCGGTGAGGAGGTTCTGCGCCGACTGGACTGGACCCCTGCATATCCTGATCAACAATGCCGGGATTATGGCTTTGCAGGATCTCCAACGAACGCCAGAGGGCTGGGAGATGCAGTTCGCGACGAACTTCCTCGGCCATTTTGCTTTGACGACGGGGCTTCATGTCGCCTTGGCGGCAGCATCCGGTGCGCGTATCGTGTCCGTTTCGTCGAGCGCCAATATGATGGCGCCCGTTTTCTTCGACGATCCGCATTTCAGCTTCATTCCCTACAACCCGTGGCTCGCCTACGGGCAGTCGAAAACGGCTAATGTGCTGATGGCCGTAGAAGCGACGCGCCGCTGGGCCAACGCACGCATTTTCGCAAATGCTCTGAATCCGGGTGCGATTCCCACGAATCTCAAAAAGCACGTCGGCGGCAAACTCGTCACGCCACCCGAGAAGCAGAAGACAACTCAGCAGGGCGCAGCAACGTCTGTCTTGCTTGCAACATCGCGGCAACTCGAGGGTATTGGTGGGCGGTATTTCGAGGATTGTAGTGAGGCCAGCGTCGTCCACAGGCGCCCGGATAATTTTGGTGGCGGTGTCGCTCCTTATGCTCTCGATCCGGAAAATGCCGGGCGACTTTGGAGTCTCGCAACGACAATGCTGGCGCCGTAACGACGGGGACGAATTTCAAAATCGCTGAGCTTGTATGTCTTCGAATTCCTCCCGGCATATCGTGCTGAATTCGTGCAACAGATCGATCGTTCCGTTGCTCGCCATGTTGCGCAGCTCAACGAAGGTCTTGTCCGGCTCCAGATAGGTATCGAGGATCTTACGAACAATGGTGTCCGCGCTGCGCACGACGCGCTCCGACGACAGGATTCGCATCCGGCTGAGCTTTGCATAGAGGCCAACGAGACCCGAAATATCCGCCTCACCGTGCTGAAGTGCATCGATGTAGCACTTCGAGGCCTCGTCGATGAAGTCCCGGTAAAGGATTTGCCGCCTGTTCTCCTCGTGCTGGAGCGATTGAGCCCGGGCCTGGACACGATGGCTCAACCAATTCGCGAAGACATTTGTGAACCCGCCGACGGCGGCACCGGTCAGGGCTGCGAGCGCGGAGATGATGGAGGCGTCCACGGGTGCAGTCCCCAACCAGCTGCAGAATCCGGCAGTGATGACTACCGGGCCTGACTATTACTATGACGCGGACGACCGCGGCGCTTCGGAAATCAGCCGTGAACTCCGTTGTCCGGACAGATAAGACCAGAACCATTGCGTTAGGACGCGGAACCGGTTCTGAAGCTGTGGCAGCGCGAGCACGTGTAGCGCGGCCCACACCTGCCAGGTCACAAAGCCGCTGCTGCGCAAATGGCCGGACTCGAGGATGGCGAAGTTCTTGCCGACCACCGCCATATTGCCTTTGTTGCGATACCGAAACGGTCGACCATCCTTGCGTCCTCTGACACGATTGGCAATGACATGTCCGACAAATCTTCCCTGTTGAATGGCTGCCTGCGCCACTCCGGGCACGGGGTGACCGTCCTGGGTCATCGTGGCTGCGTCGCCCGCCACAAACACGTTGGGCGCCTCGGCGATGTCCATGAAAGCGCCGACGAATGCGCGCCCAGCGCGGTCCGTCGTCGTCCCGAGCATCTTTACGACAGGCGAGGCGCTAACGCCTGCTGTCCACAGCACGGTGGCGCTGGGAATCCGGACGCCAGCCGCGATGACGCCCTGGTCGTCAACCTTCTCGACCTTTACGCCCGTCGAAATTTCAACCCCGAGCTTGGTTAGTCGCTTGGCTGCCTTTCGTGACAGCGACTCTGCAAAGGTCGGAAGAATACGAGCGCCGCCGTCCAGTAACAAAATTCGGCTCTTGGCAGGATCGATCTTGCGGAAATTCTTGCGCAGGGTCACCGAAACCAGTTGAGCGATCGAAGCCGCAAGCTCGACGCCGGTCGGGCCAGCGCCCACCAAGGCGAAGGTCATTTGGCGATCGCGTTCCTTCTGGTCATCGGTCGCTTCCGCCAATTCAAATGCACTCAGGATCTTGGTTCGGATCGTCTCAGCGTCGTTGAGGCTCTTGAGGCCTGGCGCGAACCGCGCGAACTCGTCATGACCGAAATAGCTCGGACGCATTCCGGTTGCGATCACGAGGAAGTCGTACTCGAGTTTTCGACTGCCGATCCCCGGGCAGATGGCCTCGACGGTGCGAGCTCCGAGATTGATGCTCTTGATCTCCGCCAGCAATACGTTGAGGTTCTTCTGTTTCGCCTCAAGCTGACGGATCGGCGCCGCTATCTCGGATGGTGCCAAAACAGCAGTGGCGACCTGGTACAGCAGCGGCTGAAAGATATGATGGTTGCGCCGGTCGATCAGCGTGATTTCGACATCGGTTCGTTTTAGTGCCCGCGCTGCCGCAATACCGGCAAAGCCACCGCCGACAATCAGGACGCGTTTTTTGTCCGGGACCGCCTTTGTTACAGGTGGCTTTTCTTGCGGGAACGATTTGGTCAGGATTGTAGTCATGAATGTACCGACGGTCTCCAGGGCCAGCCGCCCGATTAGCATCGGATACAGCGGCGTTTCGGACTATTCTTGAACGGTGCTGCGGTGCATTGAACGACCGTGCCTCATCGTGCGGGGAACCGCTTGGCAGCGGTAACCGTCCGTTCTGTGGTTTGCCCGCGAGCAAACAGGAGTGCGGCTGCCAGTGCGGCCGTCTCTAATGCCGCCTCGCAAGTCAGCGGTTCGGAGCACGGTGTTTCGCTTTTTAAATCGGTCAATTGCGCTGCGCGGTCCAGTAGCCCGAGCATCGCGCACTTCCCGCGCGGCCGCTCCATCTTCCGCGACCCGAGGTTCCGAAAAGCCTGCCCGTGCCGGAAGCGAATTTGTCTTGAACCGTCACCGACGCATGAACCGAACCGGATTTCGCAACGTATCCCTTGAATTTTACGAGATTGGGATGTGTCACAATGCCGTCGGAAATATTGACGGTGAAGTTGTAGCTGGGATCGCATGATCCCGTCTGCGTCACGAAGACGAGATCCCAAGGTCCATCATAGGCGGAACGCGCGTGTGCCACAGACGCTGGGGCGATAAAGCAGACGGCTGCAATCATCCAGAGCGAAGGCGTCTTCATTGATATTTCTCCGTAGGGCTAGGCCGTGCTTCCGAGCAAACGCAACGGACCTCGTCGATATTCGAACCAGGGGCGGCCCGTTGCAGATGTCCGAACGATGATCTGCTTTAGGAAAAGCTGGCGTAGAGCGCTTGTCGAAACGTGCTCGGATTATCCTGAATCGTGCGATCGCAACGCGCGTCCTTAGACCCGAGCTCGTCAGCTGACAGTTTTGAGCATGATTGGCCCCAATCGAGCAGCCGCGTTCAATCGCGGCCGAGGTGAGATGCATATTGAATGCACGCATTGGTGAGCTGTTCGAACTGAACATGGCAGCTCTCATTTTGAGTAAACCCGGAGCAGCGAGATGAACGTCAAATCCATTGCGGATCAGCTTGGGGAAAGACGGGCTGGTTTCGCATCATCGTCTCATTCCGCTCACCCGCTGGCTGGTTGTTGGAGTGTGTCTGACCTCGTCGCCCTCACAAAGCCACGTGTGATGATGCTTGCCGTTTTCACCGCGCTCGTCGGATTGGCCAGCGCTCCAGTTCGACTTGATCCGCTAACCACTCTTGCCGCGGTTCTTGCCATTGCTGCGGGAGCCGGAGCGGCTGGCGTGCTTAACATGTGGTACGACGCCGATATCGACGCCGTCATGGCTCGCACAGCCATGCGGCCAATTCCCCGCGGCAAGGTCTCCCGGTTCGAGGCCCTTGTCTTTGGAATCGTGCTTAGCGTTTTCGCCGTGGTGGTTCTCGCTTTGGCGACGAACCTCACGGCAGCCACACTGCTGGCCAGCACGATCCTCTTTTATGTTGTCGTGTACACGGCGTGGCTGAAGCGGGCCACGCGACAGAACATCGTCATCGGCGGCGCCGCCGGCGCGCTGCCGCCTGTGATCGGATGGGCCGCGGCAACCGGAGACATCGGGCTCGAGCCACTTACGCTGTTCCTCATTATTTTCCTTTGGACGCCGCCCCATTTCTGGGCTCTGGCGCTTAATCGCACCGACGACTATGCGCGTGCAGGCGTGCCGATGTTGCCGGTTGTCGCGGGACGCGCTGCAACAACGCGCCAGATCCTGATCTACAGCGGCCTCCTGGTTCTTGCCTCGGAGCTGCCATGGGTGCTCGGATTTGCAGGGACCATCTATGGCGCGATCGCCACGATCTGCGGGGCGCTTTTCCTTCTGCTCGCATTCCAGCTGAACAGGAACATTGGAGCCGATCGCCGCACGGCTCACAGGCTGTTCGTGTTCTCCATCTTCTATTTGTTCGTGCTGTTTGCGGCTCTCCTGATCGACCATGTCGGTGATCCATTCTCGCTCATGCGTGCCTCGCATGCTGGCCGCGGCGTCTCGGTGCCTGCCGAACTCCAGTCAGGCGCCGTCCGCAGCGCATGCTGCACCCTCAACTTCAACGAGGTCTAACATGCGATACGCTTTGCTGGCCGTGGTCCTGATCGGCGCCGCGACACTCGGTGGCTGCACCGAAGGCGTGCTCGATCCGAAAGGGCCGATTGCCCTCGCCGAGCGACAAATTCTGCTCAACTCACTCGGTATCATGCTGGCGATCGTGATCCCGACGATCCTCGCCACGCTCGCCGTCGCCTTCTGGTTTCGCTCATCGAACTGGCGCGCTGCCTACTTGCCGGATTTCGAGTATTCCGGGCGTCTCGAGCTGCTTGTTTGGTCGATCCCCGCGATGACAGTGCTGCTCGTTGGCGGCGTCGCGTGGGTCGGCGCACACGACCTTGATCCGCGCAAAGCCGATCAACTCAACGGTCACGCCTGTCACCGTTCAGGTCGTCTCGCTCGATTGGAAATGGCTGTTCATCTATCCCGAGCAGGGAATCGCGAGCGTCAACAAGCTGGTCGTACCGGTTGGCACGCCGATCAGTTTCGAGCTGACGTCATCGAGCGTCATGAACAGCTTCTTCGTGCCTCAGCTGGGCGGCCAGATCTATACGATGTCCGGAATGGTGACGCGCCTTCAGCTGCAGGCCGACCATGCCGGCACCTATCCAGGATTTTCGGCCATGTTCAGCGGTGACGGATTCTCCGACATGCGCTTCGCGGTCGATGCAGTCGAAAGCGACGGATTTGCGCGATGGGTTCGCCAGGCGCACGACACTGGTCCGGTCCTCGATGCGCAATCCTATGCCGACCTGGCCAAGCCAAGCCAAGCGGTCGAGCCGTTCACCTACCGTGCCGTCGCCGCCGATCTATTCAGCGGACTCGTGAACACAGCATCAGCGATGGACGATCCGTCACAACGCATTTGCTCAACGTCGCAGAGGGCCGAACGATGAATCTTCTTGGCAAGCTTGATTGGAACGCAATCCCCCTTCATCAGCCGATCATCATGGGCGCGACGGCGTTCATGGTCCTTGTGGTGCTGGCTGTTCTTGGATTCGTCACGCTGAAGGGAGCCTGGCCCTATCTGTGGCGCGAGTGGATCACCTCGGTCGATCACAAACGTATCGGCGTGATGTACTGCATGCTGGCATTGGTCATGATGCTTCGCGGATTTAGCGACGCGATCATGATGCGCGCCCAACAGGCGGTCGCCGCCGGCGGCGCGCAAGGGTATCTGCCGCCCGAGCATTTTGATCAGGTTTTCTCGGCGCACGGCACGATCATGATCTTCTTTATGGCAATGCCTTTCGTTGTCGGAGTGATGAATTTCGCGGTACCGCTCCAGCTTGGCATACGCGACGTCGCCTTCCCCACCCTCAACTCTGTCAGCTTCTGGCTGACCGCCTCGGGCGCGCTGTTGATCAACGTTTCGCTGGCGATCGGCGAGTTCTCAAAGGCCGGCTGGACGGGTTATGCGCCGCTAAGCGAACTGCAATTTTCGCCCGGTGTCGGTGTCGACTACTATCTGTGGTCGCTGCAAATCTCCGGGCTCGGTACCTTGCTGGCCGGAATAAACTTCGTCACGACAATACTGAAAATGCGTGCCCCCGGCATGGGCTACATGCGCATGCCAGTGTTCTGCTGGACAGCTCTTGCCACCAACCTGCTCATTGTCGCCGCCTTTCCCGTTTTGACCGCAACTCTCGCGATGCTGCTGCTCGATCGCTATCTCGGCTTCCATTTCTTCACGTTCGACGGCCAGGGCAATCAAATGCTCTACGCCAACCTGTTCTGGGTCTGGGGGCATCCCGAAGTCTACATCCTGATCCTGCCGGCGTTCGGCATATTTTCGGAGGTCATCGCGACCTTCTCCGGCAAGCCGCTGTTCGGATACCGCTCGATGGTCGCCGCGACGATGGCGATCTGCGTGCTCTCCTTTCTGGTGTGGCTGCACCACTTTTTCACCATGGGAGCCAGCGCCAATGTCAATGGCTTCTTCGGTGTCATGACCATGATCATCGCCGTGCCGACCGGCGTGAAGGTCTTCAACTGGCTGTTCACGATGTATGGCGGACGGGTGCGGTACTCAGTGCCCGTGCTGTGGTCGATCGGATTTATGGTGACATTCGTCATCGGAGGCATGACTGGCGTGCTGATGGCCGTGCCGCCTGCCGACTTTCAGTTGCACAACAGCCTGTTTCTGGTGGCGCACTTCCACAACGTCATCATCGGCGGCGTCGTGTTTGGGCTGATGGCAGGCTACAACTACTGGTTTCCCAAGGCATTCGGTTTCGCGCTTGATGAGCGCTGGGGCAAAGCCTCGTTCTGGTGCTGGTTCGTCGGGTTCTATCTGGCGTTCATGCCGCTCTACGTGCTGGGCCTGATGGGCATGACCCGGCGCATGCAGCATTACGATAATCCGGCTTGGCAGCCATGGCTGCTGCTGGCGGCGGTAGGTACCGTCGTCATTCTGGCGGGGATCGTCTGCCAGGTCATTCAGCTGGTCGTGTCGATCCGCGCCCGCGAAAAGTTGCGCGTCACCGCCGATCCATGGAACGGCCGCACGCTCGAATGGGCGACGGCGTCGCCGCCGCCAGCGTGGAATTTCGCTTTCGCGCCGAACGTCACCGGAAGAGACGCTTTCTGGACCAGCAAGCGACGGGACCAGGCGAAGCAGGACAAGCCGGCGCCAGCACGCGAGTACGAGCCGATCGAAATGCCGAAAAACAACGCCACCGGCTTTGTCACCGCGTTCTTTGCCGTCGTCATCGGGTTCGCGCTGATCTGGCACATCTGGTGGATGGCCGGTCTCGGCCTCTTCGGCGCATTCGTGACGTTGCTTGCTTTCGCGTTCCGACGACACGATGAATTCGAAGTGCCAGCAGAGCAGATTGCCAGGTTTGAGCGCGCCTACCAGGCAGGAGTTGCATCATGAACGTCGCCGTCGCAGTTGACGATATCCCGCAAGAGGCACTGACAAGTGCAAGCGACGCGGGTCCGGCTCCAAAGCGGGTTGTGGTCGCCTACGGCTTCTGGATCTTCCTCTTGAGCGACTTCGTCATGTTTTCCGCGCTGTTTGCAAGCTACGCGGTCCTCGTGCGCTCCACGGCGGGCGGTCCGACCGGCGCCCAGTTGTTCAATCAAGTCACGGTAGCGATCGAAACCGGTTGCCTTCTCGTCTCCAGTTATACCTGCGGACTGATGTCCCTGGCCGTCAATTCGCGCCGCCGTCTCGGGACTTATTTAGGGGCCCTGATCACTTTCGCGCTTGGCGCCGCCTTCCTTACTCTCGAGATCCGCGAATTCGCTAGCATGATCGCGATCGGCGCAACGCCGGAGCGCAGCGCTTTTCTTTCCGCTTTCTTCACGCTTGTCGGCTGCCACGGGCTGCACGTCACGCTCGGACTGATCTGGCTCGTCGTGATGATGGTCCAGGTGGCGGTGATGGGATTCGTTCCTGCGGTGCAGCGCCGCTTGCTCTGCTTCTCTTTGTTCTGGCACGCGCTCGACATCGTGTGGGTCGCGCTATTCACCGTCGTTTATCTAATGGGAGTCAGTCCATGACCGAAGCTCGATACGATCGCGCGCCCGGAGACAGGCCGAGTCGCGAAATGCAGGCGTCGGCTCCATCCGAGTTTCTCGTCTACACGATTGGCCTGTTTGTGGCGGTCCTTCTCACAGCCACGTCCTTTTGGGCTGCAAACACGACTCTGCTTTGGCCAGGCGGCGTATTCCTGGGGCTCGCTGTGCTCGCCATTGCCCAGATGGGCATTCACCTGGTGTTCTTCCTGCACATCACCACCGGGCCGGAAAGTACCAACAGCGTACTGGCGCTCGCCTTCGGCGTGCTCATCGTATTCGTGGTGGTCGCCGGCTCGATGTGGATCATGGCCGATATGAACGCGAACATGCTGATGCCGTCGGCCGAGCCGATGAACATGAGGATGCAACATTGAAACTGATCGGATGGATGGAGATAGCAACGATGGCGCGCGTCAATTCCAGCGGCCTGGATCATGACTTGCCATGCAATGGGCTGCTGGTCGGGCTTACCTTCGCGGCGGCTCTCGGAATGCTCGCGATCTCGTTGTTCTGGCCATACCTGCTGCCGTTCGCCCTCTCGACCGAGCAGGCCGCGACCCCTCACTCAAAGTTCGCCTTCATGCTCTTGGGAGCAGGCACATCGTCTTTCCATTGATGCTGCTCTTCACCGCGATCATCTCGGGTGCGCACAAACCACCAAGTCATCGCACCTCTGTCCAAGCGTTGGGAACAATACCATCGCTAACGTGCCAAGTTGAAATGATGCGCGGCTGATAAGCTACTGGCGGTGGGGACGAGGAGATGCTGCAAGGATTTACTGTCCCTCGATCCCCTCTGGGCGCTGCTGCATTGGTCCCGTCGCCACCCTGGCATTTCGCAGGTGACGTTCTGGCGGTGGAGTTTTGGAATGATCCCGATGTGTCGGTCTTTACCCTTCCGACGGGTGTCGAGCTTGACAGGAAATGTCCAGGTCACTCTGTTGCACTCTTCACGGACTACCAGTTCACCGCGCAGAACAACGAGTATCTCGATCCTGCCAGATATCAGTGTCGCGGGTTCAGCGTCCTCCTCGACGCGATGTGGAAGGGGTCACCAATAGCGTGGCGTCCATATTGTTATGCCGATAACGACGCTGCCTTGATGAGAGGCTGGATCCAGGGTTATCCAAGAAAATTCGGTACCGTGCACCAGACCCGAACATTTGCCGCCGCGAGCCCGGCTTCGGCGCCACTCGCGCATGATAGCAGGTTCACCGCCTGCATGTCCGCTCATGGTCGGTTGCTGGTGCAAGCCCGTGTCACCTTACGCGAAAAAGCAGAGCGTATTGTCGGCTTGCTCGATCGCCAGATTGTTGGACGGCGATATTTTCCGCGGCTCTCCGCGGGCATGCACGACAAGCCAGCCGTGGATGAACTCGTTCGATGCGTCTCGGACCACCTCCTGATCACAAACATCTGGATCGGCGAGGGTGAGCTCAATTTTCCGGAAGCCTATGGCGAAGAGCTGGAAGTGCTGGGGCCACTGAAGGTGGGGCGCGGATATCGATTCTCGTTTTCCTATTCCGTGACCGATATCGAGATCCTGGCAGACCTGACCGCCTAGCAATCGCGGCTGATCCCAAAGAGCGCGTTCCGGATTGCGGCAGGAATAAACAAATAGACGCAGTTCAATCAAATCAATTGCGGCTGGTTTCGCTAGCCTCTGCGCCGAAAGTGATGCATCAGGACACGGGAATGCTGAAGGGCTTTACAGTTCCGAAATCGCCATTCGGTCAGGCCGCTCTAACTCCGCCACCACCCTGGCACTATGCCGGCGATGCTGTTGGAGTCGAGTTCTGGACGGACCCCGACGCGACGGCAGCGACATTGCCGAATGGTCTTTCCCCAGATCCGAAGTCAAACGGCCGCGCCGTGATGATGTTCCTGGATTGGCAATTCACGGCCCAGGACGATGAATATCTTGATCCGGCTCGTTATCAATACCGCGAGGCGTTCATTTTGGTCGACGCAATGTATCGTGACGTGCCGGTCATGTGGTGTCCATACATTTATGTCGACAATGACGCCGCGCTCGGGTGCGGTTGGACGCGGGGGTTTCCAAAGAAAACAGGAAGCATTTTTCAGACGCGCTCCTTTGCGGCCACGGGCCCCGCCGCGGCGCCGGTTGCATCCGGCAGCCGATTTGGCGCGAGCCTGTCGGCGCATGGCCAGCGTCTTGCGGAAGCCTGCATCACCTTGCACAAGCCGGTCGAAAACGGACTGTCTCTCCTCAGCCGGCCCACGGTCTTGTTGCGATACTTCCCGAGACTGGCGGCCGGATACCACGACAAGCCTGCGGTCAACGAGCTGGCGATGTCGATCACCGACAATCTGACCGTTGCCGGCGCATGGATCGGGAAGGGCGAACTCAATTTTCCGGAGGTGAATGGCGAAGAACTCCACGCGCTCGCGCCGAACCGGATCGAGTCAGGGTTCCGTTACTCACTCTCTTACTCCGTTAGCGATCTGAAGATCCTCGAGGACCATGGTTCGTAACTCACTGAAAATACTCCTGCCGTAACGGCGAAGCGTACAGTCCCTCGCTTCGCCGAGAGGGTCTCTGCGGACTCCCCCGTCCCGCGGAGACCCTCGGCGGGGCGACGTTCTTGCGATAGGTGAGCAAAGTTGATGAGCAATACTGCATCCGAATATCTGGACGAAGCCATCGAGAAGACGGGCGTGAAGCGCGTCTACGGAGTGGTCGGAGACTCGCTCAACGGCTTTACTGACGCGCGCGGCGAAGAAAGTCGATCGACTGGATTCACATGCGGCGTGAAGAGGCTGCCGCTTTTGCGGCGGTAGCTGGAGCTCATCATTGCGGAGGACCAGAGCTGTTCCTCGGAGGCACGTGACGTTCGCGCATGGAGTTGCGGACGTGGGTACGAGTAGAAGTGCCTCGGGCTTTTACGTTCGACGAGCAGCGAAGATCGCAAAATGATGGCATCGCTTCCCATGTCAGCCTGCCCGCTCCGCACCGCGCATCGCTACCAGCTACATGAAGATTGGATGGCGCCATGAGCACGGCGGTAGACAGGGGCCGCCCAATGACTTTTGCGGGGATGCCGGCAAACTCGTGGGCGTTCGCGATCAGGATCTGGCTGGCTATCGTGGTGGCGCTCTACGTAAGCTTCTGGCTCGAATTGGAAGCACCGTCTTCGGCAGCGTTGACGGTCACAATCCTCGCGCTGCCCACCCGCGGCCAGGTTCTGGAGAAAGCCGTCTTTCGGCTGATTGCGACGGTCCTCGGTGTGGCGGCGTCGATCGCCATCGTTGGTATGTTCACCCAGACCGAGATTCTCCTCCTCGGCGCATTCGCGGCTTGGCTTGGAATTTGCGTCTATGCGGTTGGCCTGCTCGACGGCAATCGTGCTTACGCAGCGGCGCTCAGCGGTTACACGCTGGCCTTTATCGCCGTTCAGCAGATCGACAATCCCCAGCATGCCTTCGAATCCGCCATGGCGCGCGGCGCCGCGATCACCGTCGGCGTTCTCGCCATCACGATCATTAATGATCTGCTGGTTGCACCAGATCAGCATCCTCACCTCGAGGCTCAACTCGGGTCTCTTCGCCTCCGGGTGGCCAGCTATGCCCAGCGCGCTCTACGCGCAGAAGTGATACCCGCGATGACGGGTACCGCGCTGTTTCGCGAAATCGTCGCCTTGCGGCCCGAAATAGCGAGTCTCGCCGCGGAGTTGAGCAGTGGTCCGGCAAGGAGCGCTGCAGCCCGCAATGCGATGGTGGGGCTCGTGGCCGAGCTGTTCGCGGCCCGTGCCCTGGAAATGTTGTCCGTCGCTGTCCCGCCGGCAGTGCGCGAGCAGATCGTTGCCGAACTTGACGCGAATTCCGGCGGCATTGCCGTTTCGGCACACGGCCCGGCTTCGAGCGAACAGGGCAAGCGCTCGCGCGACCTTTTGGCGTCAGCGCTATCCTGGTTCGGCGAATACGCTATTGGAACAAATAGCGCGGTGTGGGAGAGTCTTGTGGCGCTCACCGCCGGCAGGCGCCCGCCGCACGCATGGCGCGCGCCCTTGTATCGCTCACATCGTATAGCGGCTGAAGCCGGCATCAGGGCAGCCATCTACTTTTTGATGGCAGCAGCTGTCTTCGCGGTCAGCGGCTGGTCCTCGACAGAGGTTTCGCTGTCGTTTGTCGTGATCATCATCGGATTGGGTGCGACAACACCTGATTTGCGCGCCTTCACGACAATAGCCATTGTCGTTGCCCCTATCGCATCACTCATGGCGGGCATTCTGGAGTTCGTCGTTCTTGACGGCGTCACGGCGTTTCCCTTGCTGGCTATAGGCTTGGCACCCTTCATGATCGGCGCTGCGCTCCTGATGACCGTGCCAAATCGGATTGTATCAGCTCTCGGCCGGCTGAACCTGGTGTTCATCCTTGCTCTTCTCGCACCAAGCAATCCGCAAACCTACAATCCTCAGACGTTCTTATTTACCGTTCTCTTCCTCATGCTCGCGACGGGCCTTCTTTTCCTGGCGCAGATTTTCCTTCCGCCGGCATCGGCCGATCGTCGCCGATATTGGCTGCTCGCGTCCGCGCGTCGCGACCTTAGCCATCTGCCGTCGCATCAGAAGCGGGACTTTGCCCCCGAGGAGGCAATGTTTCGCGATGCCAGCCGGATCACGCAGATCCTGGCCGCGAGCGGCGACCCCCCAGAACATCACGCGGCGGTGCAAGAGGCCATGGCAAGCTTTGACCAGGCGGCAACCCTTCGCCTTTGCGAGGTGGAGCTGGACCGTCTGGCTGAGGGGCTGCGGGCGGAGGTCAGCGCGGCGTACGGGGCGCTTAGGGTGCGTGATTCCGAATCCATCATTGCGTCGGCTCATGCGCTGCACGAGGCCGCATCCCTCCAGGACATTCCGGCTGCGGGCGCCAGCGCAGCGCTCGTCCTTGCAAGCGTCGTGTTCACGCTGCCGCGCCCCGACGCGGAATTCGCCGTGGAGAAACCGTCATGACGCAGACATATCGGGAATTGGTCATCGGCGGCGTCTTTGTAGCGCCCATCGTTTCCTATGCCGTCGCGACGATCGCGATCGTCGTGATGTTGCGGACGGTTCTGCATTTCATCGGATTTTCCAGCTTCTTCAGCAATCCGCCGCTTGCGGAGCTCAGTCTCTACATCGCGATCTTCGGGTTGCTGGCGTTGCTGCTGTAAGGAGAGAGTCGTGGGAATGTCTGTTTCAGAGGACACAGCATCGACGCATGACGCACGACTCGCGAAAGCGCGGGATCGTGGGAGCGATGGCGCAAACGGGTCGGCGGCAGCAACGCCCTTGGAGAGCACCGAGCCTGACGCCAAGCTCGATCTGCCTCTGACCTCGCCGGCTCCAGCCCGTTTGGGGCCGCGGGGTGCTGCCGGGGATTTTCTTGTCAAGCTTGCCAAGCACCTTGCCACGGTCGCCATCGCACTTGTTGCCCTTCTGATCGCCGTTCTTACATGGCAGCAATATGTCACGGCTCCCTGGACGCGGGACGGCACCGTGCGTGTGCAGGTCGCGAACGTCGCACCTCAGGTGTCGGGTCAGATCAACGATATACGGGTTGTTGATAACCAGTTTGTTCACAAGGGCGATGTACTCTATACAATCGAACCTTTTGATTTTGACGTTGCTCGGCTCACTGGCGTCGCCACGGTGCAGCAGCGAGCCGCCGACCTCCAAGTGAAGCAAGTCGAGTCCGAGCGGCGTCAGCATTTGACTAACTTGGCCACAACGGTCGAGGAGCAGCAAATCTATGCCGGCAACGCCGTTCAGGCGAAAGCTGCGCTCGATGCTGCTCAACAGCAACTTGCTCAGGCGGAACTGAACCTCAAGCGAACCAAGGTGCTCAGTCCTGTTAACGGATACGTCACCAATTTGCTGATGCGAGTCGGCGATTTCGCGCACGCGGGAACGAGCAATATCTCCGTCATCGATGCCGACAGCTTCTGGATCGACGGCTATTTTGAAGAAACGAAGATGGCACGGATTTGTGTCGGCGATCGCGCGGAGGCAAAGCTGATGGGGTATGCTCAACCGATCATCGGCCATGTAGGCACCGTGACCCGTGGCATCAGCGCGTCGAACGCGGCGGCTGGGACTCAAGGGCTGCCTAATGTCGACCCGGTCTACACCTGGGTGCGGCTCGCACAGCGCGTACCGGTCCGTGTTGCCGTCGACAATGTACCGCAGGGGGTGCCGCTGGTTTCCGGGATGACCGCAACGGTGACTATACGGCCGGCAACAGACGATCATCGAAATTGGTTCGATCGCATGCGCATGGAGCTCCCCGATCTGTTCAATGGTCCGCTCCCGCGTCAGAATTGCCTGCCTGTCTTTACGTCGCAACGCGCGCCGTCCGAGTCGCTCCCCGCGGAGACGATGCCGCCGGCAATCTCCCCGGAGCAAATCAATCCCGGCCTCGCCCCGGGCATCAATCTCTCGCCGCGCAATCGCTGACCTCGGATTGAGATCAATGTTCGCGAATCCTCCGCTTGCGGAGGCGGCCCTGTACGTCTGCATCCTCGGGTCGCTCGTGGCATTTTGGATCTGAGTGACCGCTTGAGGGGTTCTGAATCGTTGCGATCTCAGGTTTGCCGGTCGTAACATATTGATATTTCAAACCTAATTCGTTGCCTGGCGGATTGGGAATTAACTTTCCATAACGCTGATTAACGAGCCAAAGCAGGCCCTTTGCTGCACTCTCTCACCGATCCGAAGCCGGTCGGATAGTTCGTCGAGGGAATTGATGATGGAAAGGCTTCAAATTGATGATAAAAGGGTTTCAAACGGTCGCATCAGATTCTTCTGTTGCCGCCGACCAACAGTTCCACTTCGTTGCAAACAGCCTGGCGCGGCTGCTCGAAACCGCAACACGAGAGCTCGAGCGTGATCGGGATGCGGCCAAGGCGTCGCTGGTCACGGCATCCCACATCCTGCAAGCGGAGATCGAGCGCTGCTCAGGCGTTAGCGACTCCAGAAGCGGCGGCCTGGCGGCTTGGCAGGTCGTTCGCGTGCGAGCTTACATTGACAGCAATCTACACCGCACCATTCACGTCCGCGATCTCAGTGCGATCGCGCGTCGAAGCAAGGCGCACTTCGCTCGGAAATTCAAACTAGCTGTTGGCGAGTCGCCACATGCCTACGTGGTGAGAAGGCGTCTGGAAAGAGCCTGCCACCTGATGATGACCAGTGCGGTATCATTGAGTGAAATAGCCTTGAGCGTGGGCTTTTCGGATCAAGCACATCTATGTAGGCTCTTCAGACAGGCGTTTGGCCAAAGTCCGGCCAGCTGGCGACGCGAGCGCGGAATCCCCGGCGACGTCACCTCAAGAATCGGCATGGATGTGAATATCTCATGAGCGATCAGCGCGGGAAGGTCCTGAGCTTCGGCCCTTTCGAACTGTCGATCGGAAACAGACTTCTGACAATTGGCGCCAAGGTCGTACCGCTCGGCGCGCGCGCCATGGATCTCCTCGTCGTCCTGGTGGAGCAAGCAAACGAGGTCGTCGGCAGGAGAACCCTGATCGAGCGCGTTTGGCCAAAGAGAGGGGCCGAACAAGTCAGCCTCCGCGTCCACATCTCGGCGCTAAGGAAGGCGCTCGAACAGAATGACCCTGGCAGGCGATATATCGCGAACGTGCCCGGGCGAGGGTACAGCTTCGTCGTACCGGTAACCTCACGTTCCTCGCAAACGTCGGGTGATCTCAAGCCATCCTCCAGGTCCCGACTGCCTGCGCGCTTGATGCGGATGCTTGGACGAAGCGACGCGCTCGCCGCGATCCAGATGAAGTTGGCCGAACAGAAGTTCGTGACAATCGTCGGGCCTGGCGGCATCGGCAAGACCACGGTGGCGGTCGCAGTTGCTCACGAAATGAGCGCAATTTTCGGCGGCCAAGTTCATTTCGTCGACTTGGGTGCTCTCGGCGGCGCTTCGCTGGTCGCGCCAGCCGTGGCCACCGCACTTGGTGTATCGGTGCAAACCAATAACGTCGTACCAGCCTTGATCGATCGTTTGCAGGAAAAGCCAACGCTACATCGTTCTCGACTGTTGCGAACATCTTATTGATGGCGCGTCAGCTTTCGCGGAAGAACTGATTCGCCGTGTCCCGACACTGCATCTGCTCGCGACTAGCCGGGAGGCGATGCGTGTTGAAGGTGAACATGTCTTTGAACTTTGCGCGCTCGCATGCCCTCCGGAAGATAGCAGCTTGTCGGCACAGGACGCCCTGCAATATCCGGCTGTTCAACTGCTGATCGATCGCGTGCGGGCAGTGCCAGGTGACTTCGAGCTGGTCGATGCGGATGCGCCGATTGCCGCGGCAATCTGCCGGCGGCTTGATGGAATTCCATTGGCAATCGAACTCGCAGCCGGCAGGGTCGACATATTTGGCCTCAGCAAGACCGCAAGTTTGCTCGACGACCGGCTAAACCTGTCATGGGTGGGTCGTAGAACGGCCCCAGCAAAGCACCAGACCTTGAACGCCGCGCTGGAGTGGAGCTATGACCTGCTCGGTGAGGCAGAGAAGCGCGTACTGAACCGGCTCAGTGTTTTTGCTGGCGGATTTACCTTCGAGGCGGCGGTCGCCGTTGTCGCTGACGAGACGATAGATGAAGCAAATGTCTCGGATTGCGTTTGGGAGCTTCGTTCGAAATCGATGATTGCCGCTCAGGGACAGGGGGCGCGGCTGCGTTTACTCGACACCACTCACGCCTTTGCTTCACGACGACTTGCCGAAAGCGATGAGGAGGGCCGCTGCCGCCGGCGTCACGCCTTCTACTTCAGCGGCTTGTTCAGACAAGGCGCCGCAATGGATAGGCCTGAAAGGCGCAGGTCGCTTGGGGTCGAGGTCGACAATCTCAGAGCCGCTCTGAACTGGGCTTTCTCGGTCGAGGGGGATGCGAAAATTGGCGTTGAACTTGCTGCCGCCTCGGCAAGCACATGGATGGCCGTGGCCCTTCTTACCGAATGCCGGGAGTGGATGACGAAAGCCCTCAGCCGGCTCGACGATGCGAGTGCGGGCTCACGGCAAGAAATGGTCATTCAGTCCGCACTTGCCAGTTGTATGATGTTCACGGATGGTATGACTGAAGAGTCGTACAGGAGCTGGGCGCAAGCCCGACTTCTTGCCGAGTCCCTCAACGACACCGAATCCCAGCTCGATTCCCTGCTTGTTCTCTGGGCTCACCAGATACGACTTCCCAGCTATGCCGAGGCGATAGAATTGGCAGATCGGTGTGGCGATGTCGCTGAGCGGAGCGGCGATCGCGGCGCGATCGCAACGGCCAATTACATGCGCGGCGTGACCTGCCACCACACCGGGCGAATATTGCACGCCGAAGCTCACTTCGAATTATCCCTGCATCGCGATGATGAAGCGTCCCGACAATCTCTCATCAAGCGGTTCGGCTACGATCGCAGAGTCGACGCCCTGGCTGTATTGGCCAACCTGATCTGGCTGCGCGGTTGTCCTGATCAGGCGCTGCGCCTGAACCTGATGTCGATCGCCGAGGCACGCCAACTCGGTCACGCGGTACCGCTCTGCGTGGCGCTCGCTTGGGCAAGCTTCAACGCGTACCTGACAAGTCCGGACGATCTCGAGACTGAAGCACTCGCCAACGAACTTCTCGACTACGCCGCAAAATACGCCGTGGAGAGCTATCACGGCTTCGGCCTTGGCATCCAGGCTCTCTGCAGAATCAGGAGGGGCGAGGGCGATACCGCTTCGGCGACGCTCTACCGCGGTTTGGAGAAGCTGTCAGCGGCGCGCTATGGGGTCTTCAATTGGATCCTGCAAGCAGAGTTTGCAGGATGTACGGCCGCCGCCGGTCGGCCCCGGCAAGGACTTGCTGTCTTCGAACGAGCGAAGATCGATCTTGACGAGACCCAATGGTACGCTCCGGAACTGCGTCGTATCAGGGGCGAACTGGCCTTGGGCAACGGCGAGGGGCTTGCGGTTGGCAGGCAGTATTTTCTCAGTGCGCTCGAACTATCGGACAGACAAGCGAGCTTGTCGTGGGCGCTCAGGGCCGCGACAAGCCTTGCTATTGCCGAAAAGTCGGCCGGGCCAAAGCAGACCGCGTGGCGGACCTTGCAAGCTACTCACGCGAAATTTCGAGAAGGCCTTGATACCGTCGATCTACGGTTGGCCAGGCAGGTGTTAAACGGCTCATACCGGCGCGACAGCGCGATCAATTCGATACACTGACAGCTTGTTGCTGGAGGAGGTTTCGGCTAACCCTTGATGGGCTGGGGGTGCAAGCGGCCTCCGGCCGTGCTGAGGCGACGCTTGCCGAATGAAACATTCCTCGACCGGCCCTGCTCCATGGCTTCGGCGATTGCCGCAACGCGGATCACTAAACTCCAATTTAATGGTCCTCCAATCGTCCGCCGCTTATTGTTTCCACAAGACTGACGACGAGCGGTGCAACCATCGAATCGTCGAGGATCTTGGCGTAATAACTCATGTCGGTTCAACAAATTGGCTCGCCGAGTGCAATCCGGCTTCGGTTTGGCCCATTCGAGCTGAATGTCGCCGAGCGCTCTCTCAAGAAGGCGAACCAGGTCATTCCGCTTGGTGGCAGGGCTTACGACATCCTGATCGCTCTTCTCGAAAACGCCGGTGAAGTTGTCGCGAAGGCTGATCTGATCGCGAAGGCATGGCCTGACGTAACGGTCGAGGAAGGCAGCCTTCGCGTTCATCTATCGGCATTGCGCAAGGCACTGCGCGACGGTCAGTTCGGTGACAAGTTCATCGCGAATATCCAGGGCCACGGCTATAGCTTCATCGCGCCGGTCACACGCCTTCCCGCGGACCGCGACGGAGGTAACGCATCTGCGGGATTGTCCAACCTGCCGCCCGCACTGGGCCGCATGGTCGGCCGCGAAGATGCTGTTCTTGAGATTCAAGCCGAACTCCAGACGGAACGTCTGATTACAATTCTGGGTGCTGGCGGCATCGGCAAAACGACGGTTGTTCTGGCCGTCGGACACTCGGCGCTGGCGCACTTCAACGGCGCGGTCTTCTTTGTCGATCTTTCGATCGTTAGGGACACGGAGCAGGTCATCGGCGCCATCGCTTCCTCGATCGGGCTTGACCCGCGATTTGTCGATCCGAAGGAGGCGCTGCTTGAATTTCTGCGCCCTCGAAGGGCCCTGATCATCCTTGATAGTTGCGAGCATCTCATCGCAGAGACCGCGGAGATCGCCGATAGCATTTTTCAAAGTGCTCCCAACATCTATATGCTTGCGACCAGCAGGGAGACACTTCGGGTCGTCGGTGAACGCGTATTTCGCCTTCGTCCATTGGATTGCCCGCCGGAGCAGCCGGGGCTGACTGCGTCAGAGGTGCTTGCCTATCCGGCCGCACGGTTGTTCGCCGAGCGTGTCAGTGCTCGCGGCGGCGGCGACTTTTCGCTCAGTGACGACGAAGCCCCCATGGTTGCCGAGATTTGCCGCAAGCTTGACGGCATTGCGCTCGCCATCGAGCTCGCCGCCGGAAGAGCCGCTGTCTTCGGCGTCAGGAACACGGTGGCAAGGCTGGGTTCGCGCCTCGATCTCTTGAAGTTCGGCCGACGAACCGCAAATCCACGACATCAAACGCTCATAGCCACGCTGGACTGGAGCCACGACCATCTTTCGGAGGTCGAACGCGCCCTGTTGCGACGTGTCGCAATTTTCGTCAGGGCACTTCACGCTGGAGGCGGCGCTCGCAGTGGCGGAGGGAGCGGGGATAGACGAGTCTGAGGTCGCGGGTGCGTTAGGAAATCTCGTCAATAAATCTCTGATCGGGGTTTGGACCAGCTCGCGGGGACCGTTCTACCGGTTGCTTGATACGACGCGCGCCTACGCTTTGGAGAAATTGGCCACTAGCGGCGAGCAAGATTCTATTGCCGGGCGGCACTCGAGCTTCTCGATTCAAATGCTGGAAAGCAACCCGGTCAATCTCTTCGATTTGGAGTTCACGGAAGCTGCAGTCAATGTCGTGCGAGACTATCTCGGAAATATCCGTGCCGCGCTTGAATGGAGCTTTGGTCCCAATGGAAACGACCCCACAGCCATAAGATTGGCGGCCGCAGCTTCGCAGCTGCTTCTGGCCATGTCGCTCCTTTTGGAATGCCGAGCATGGATGGAGAAGGCGATCGATCGGATCACGCCGGACTGCGATCCTCGGCATCAGATGAAGATTCACGCAGCGCTTGCTTTGTCGCTCATGTACACCGAAGGGAATAGTGAGAGGGTTCGCGAGGCTTTCCATACGGCGCTGAACTTTGCGCAGCGGCACGAAGATACTCATCTGTACTTGTCTCTACTTAGCGGAATGTCGATGTATCTTCACGGCATTGTCGACGCGGCAGGGACATATGACCTCGCGCTTCGCGGCGTGGCCGCCGCAAGGAAAACCGGAAGTCCAGACGATGCGGCCGTCGCTGATTCCATGCTGGGGGCAGCATACTGTCTGCGTTCTGACCAACTGCGGGCGCAAGAACATCTGAAACGGTCATTGCAAGGCTTGCCTCAGCTCCGACGATTCAACGCGAGCCAATACCTGTTCGATTTGCGGAGCTCTTCGCTTAGCGCTCTTACCCACTCACTTTTTTTCTCTGGCAATCTCGACCAGGCCGCCCACTATGCCAAAATGAACATTGAGGAGGCCGCAAGGGCAGGGCATCCGATCGGGCTGTTTCGCGCGTTCAACAACCCGATGCGGCTCTATTTTTGGGTCGACGATCTGGAGCAGGTCGAACGTAGTCTTTCAAAGCTCGAGCATCTCGCCGAGAGGCATTCGTTGGCACCGGCTCGTGCGGTCGCTTTAGGGCTTAGGGGCCGCTACCTGGTCCGCGTCGGCCGAATGGCGGATGGCATACAGCATCTGCAAGAGAGTTTGGAGAAACTGGCAATTCACCGGTACGAAGTGCTGACGAGCGATCTTGTCTCCGAATTAACGGTTAGCCTGGCGAAGCAAAACGCGCGCTCGGAAGCGTTGGCGCTTATCGATCGATCGATTGCCGCCGCTATCAAGGCCAATAAGCCTCTTCACCTGCCCGCATTCTTCCTGGCGAAAGGCTCGGCGTTTGCCTCCGGGGACGTACCCGAGAATCACCTGGCAGAGGAGTTTTTCGCGAAAGCGATGATGCAGGCGCGGCAAGAATCAGCGCTGCCTTTCGAATTGCGTGCCGGATTGGAACTCGCGCGTATCTGGATCGGACGCGGCGAAGTCCAGAGAGCTCATGATCTGATCAGTCCCGTCTACAGTCAGTTCTCCGAAGGTCTCACAACACCCGATCTCATTTTGGCGAGGCGAATCCTCGAACAGACTAGGCGTCCGAGCGCGGCAAACCGCGCGAGGGGAGGCGAAATCATCAGGCAGGGTGAAAGCTGGAATGAATGGTTGCTAGAATGACAAATAACTGAAGCACCGTGGCGTACCCACTCAGCTGTTGGCGTTCAGCTTATTTGATGGTTCTTCGAGGAGTGTGTGAATCCAGAACGTCGTTTGTTCTAGCGTTCCGCCCACCGGAACGACGTCCAGGACTGCTATCAGTCGCCCATCGACCCCGAACACCGGCGCGCCAGAGCAGCTCAGGTTGGGGTGGTTTTCTGGACCTAAAATGCTGGCTTCTGTGAACGGTGACGGGCCGCTCTTCGGCGATGCAGGTGCCGATGCCGTTTGTGCCCTCCACTTCCTCGGACCACACCCCGCCGAGCCAAGTTCCCCAATATTGGAACTGGCTTGCCAGCGCATCTTCACCACGATGCGCGACCGCGACGCCCGAGCTATCACAGAGCAAGACGGCATATCCCGCCTCACGAACCACCTTGTATAGTTCATCCAGCTCCTGTTGGGCGCTGGAGATGAGCTTATCCAGCGGTTCGCGAAAATGTTTCAACTCAGCAGACGTGAGGATGCGTGGCGCCTTGCTGTCGAGTGGATCGAGGCCGTGTTTTTTTGCTGATCTTTGCCAGGAGCTTGATACCGCTTGTACTC
>CAVUYV010000048.1:0-218260 GCA_963745785.1 uncultured Alphaproteobacteria bacterium
AGTGCCGACCTCGGCCAGGCCCTTCACCCAGTGGCAAACGATCGTAGAGCTCGTCACAACGATAAAGTCCCTGACGAAATTTAGCCAAGTTGGCTTCGCCTCTGAGTCGTATGCCAAGCTGTTTCCTCACGAGACTGGATCCACCATCGCAGCCGACCAGATAGGCCGCTGTTATTTTCCTGGACCTTCCGTCTGATGATCGGACGGTCGCTACGACACTTGGTCCATCCTCTTCAAACTCCATGAGCTCGGTGCCATACCGAACAGTCACCGTCGGAATTCGCTCCGCGGCGCGCTTGAGCACGGGCTCCAACGTGTACTGCGAAATGAGCTGGTAGGGCTCGAGCGGGGTCGAGCCGTCGTTGATCTTGCGTATCTGCTCCCTGGCCATATCGACCGACGGGTATTTCAGATGCAGCAGAGGCGCCCGGGTCATCGTCAGGATGATATACACATCCATGACCGAGTCGGTTGTCAGTCCCGCCGCGCGAAGTTCATCGGCCAACCCTATGCGACGGAACATCTCCATTGAGCGCGCATTGCAGCGCTCCATCTTCGGCAGAAACTGCGGCTCAAGCTTTTTTTCAAGCAGGATGCAACGCACACCGCGAAGCCCGAGATCCACGGCCAGGGTGAGTCCGACGGGTCCGGCGCCGACAATGATGACTTGAGTATCCATTCAATCACGTTCCGCAACGTCGCGCCGGTGGCCAACGCCCCTCGCAGACCGACGTCAGGCGCTTAAGCTGCTGTGGGCCTCTCAACAGATTCCCGCCAGCGCTTGCGCCGACGGGACAAGTCTTGGAGGAGCCACGCATCGGCCTGATTGCACGCGGATGGCCTTTGCCCGCTTTGGTCTCACGCAGCCAAAGCATGGACTAATGCAATCATTGTGCATTGATCAGAAACGGCGCGATTTGGACGAAAGCGATCTCGTCACCATTTGCTCGCTCTTGGCGAGCCGACTAAGCTTCACGGGTCGTCGAACCCACCTGGACGGTCATGATCACAAAGGAATTTGGCGTCCACGTAACCGCGCCGAGCCGCCAGCAATGGCCGGGCCTCCTTCGTACCATCCTGAATATGCGATGGGAGACCGAACCCGGATGGATCGCGCTGACGTTCGACTCTCCGGTACTTTGCGTCGTGCTAAGTGAGACAGGAGGTCGCTGTCAGATCCGAATACAGCCCGAACAGCCCGCGCAAGGTGACTATTTTGGAACGGGACACCTGAGCTTCGTCGCGCCTTCGCAGCCGCTTACCATCTATGCAACGGAAATGCGGGACGCACGCATTGCTCTCTATCAACTCGATCTGGACAAGACCGACTGTCTTAGTTCGGAGCAAGCAGCAGGTGATCGCGCGAGTCGAAAGCAGGTATATGTTCAGAGATGACCGCCTGTATGAATGTGCACACCTGCTGGGCGAACATGAGGTGACAAACGATCCCGATATATATGGACTTTCTCTAGCGCGCGCGTTGCAGCTTGCACTCCTCGGCGTGCCGCGCCGGCGAATGAAGTCCAGGACGTCCGTCAAGCTTACGGGCGAGCGCTTCGCTGAGGTGCTCGCTTATATCAACGATCATCTCGATCAAAGTACGACCGTCAAGGATCTGGCGCGGATCAGCAACCTGTCGCCCACGCAATTTGGCCGTTCTTTCCAGGACGCGACCGGCATGTCTCTGCAGCGTTGGCAAATGGACGCTCGCATCAGGAGTGCCCAGCGGCTCATGGTGGACGACCCCACCGAATCCCTGGCAGCGATCGCGGCTCTCGTCGGCTTTTCAGACTCCAGCCATTTCTCCCGAGCATTTCTGGAGATCGTGGGTACAACACCGAGCGCCTGGCTCCGCCAACGCACCTGAGGGTCGCGGCCTTGGCCGCCGCGATCAGTCCAGCCTGCTCCGCCGCCAGGCGTGTGGCGAGACCCCGTTTGCGGCGGTAAAGGCGCGGGTGAAGTGGCTTTGCTCGGAGAATCCCGCTTCCAGCGCAATATCGACCAGGCTCTTCTTCCGATCCTCGAGCATGCGCTTCGCATACTCTATGCGGGCAGCAAGGTGCCATTTGTGTGGGGTCGTTCCGGTCGAAACCTTGAAGGCCCGACCGAATTGAGATGCAGATAGTCCCGCCAGAGATGCCAGCTCCGACAAGCGAATGGACCTGGAAAGATTATCGTGCACGAACTCGGTGACCTGCGTTAGCTGCCGCTTGGTAGAGGCCCAGGCGCCGAGAGGTCTCCGGGTGGTTCGTCGTGCAGAGACCGCGAGATCCGCGCGATGATGGCCGCGACGACACTGTCTCCGAACAAATGGAAACTAGACAACTCGTCCTGGCTCGAAGCGAGGAGCCGCGCCAACACCTGAAGGTTCTCGTCGAAAAACGTGAGGCGTGGTTCAGCGAGCCCCGCAACCCGGAATTCGCCGCCCATCACTTCGAACACCCGGTCGACATCAAGCACCAGCCGGACCGCATCGACCCGAACTATCTGATCGGAATAGCACCATACCGGCAAGCCAGCAGGAATGAGGCTTGTCTGGCCGATTCGCCTATGCCGCCGCAGGTTCGATCGATTGGCGCTGCTGTGTAGCGAAGGTCGAGCCTCGCTGAGGCCACCTGCCTCGTTCCAAACTATCGCAAGCATTGGGTGACGGTTGCTGAGCCGGTGCCAAGCGCGACCCGGCAGAGCGTCCTGTTGGACGCAATACACCTCGATGCCGCACAAGGTATGGCTCCGTACCCGAGTGGCTCCCAAATTGTGCGGGTGGCTGCTGCCGTGATCCACGGATGCCATCCTCTCCTCCCAGGGCGAGAGCGGCCGAGGAAGCGATGCTCTACATCGATTCCGCACCGCCTAAGTCCGTTGATCGAACATACATTTATGAGACCGTCACAATACTCAGATCGGAAGGCTTGGTCAATCTGGAAGCGGCAGCGACATCTTAAACGGCAGCCTTCAGGCAACCATTGCCGAGTCCAAACACGCCGATTGCGATCAAGCCTGGTCCCTACGCCCGCGATTACCTTGGCCCCGGCTCATCCCTGTGGGAGCCATCCACGCGCGCCGACCCCGGCGAAAGCGAACGGATTTGTGTTGCCGCGTTTCAGTGCCCCTCCTCTTCTGCGGAGTAACAAGTTGAAGAACAAGATTGCTTTGGAAGAGCATTTCGCGATCGATCTTACGATCGATCAATCGAAGATCTATTCGCAGCCTGTGGTTTGGGAAAGGCTGAAGTCGAATCTTCTCGACATCGAACAGCAGCGGCTGGAACGAATGGATGAAGGAGGCACCGCGTTCTCAATCCTCTCGCTCAATTCGCCAGGCATTCAGGGCATTCCAAATGTAAAGGAAGCCATTGATGTTTCGCGCCGCGCCAACGACATCCTTGCCGAGCATATCGCGCGCCACCCGACGAAGTTAGGCGGATTTGCGGCCATGCCGATGCAGGACGCCGAGGCGGCGGCGCGCGAACTCGAACGCTGCGTCAAGACACTTGGATTTCACGGCTTTATGGTGAACGGCTTCTCTCAGGTCGGCAACCCAGAAACAGTCGAGTATTACGACGCTCCGCATTTCTTCGACTTTTGGAAGAGCGCAAATACACTCGGCAAGCCATTTTACCTTCATCCGCGGGATCCGCTGCCTTCACGCGAGCCAATTTACGACGGTTTCCCCTGGCTGACCGCGGCCACCTGGGCCTTTACGATGGAGACCAGCACTCATGCGCTGCGTCTGATGTCATCGGGACTTTTCGATCGAAACCCGAATTTGCGGATGATCCTCGGTCACCTGGGTGAATGCATTCCGTTCAACATTTGGCGGATCGATAACATCGTCGCAAAGGCGCCCCGCGGCATCCCATGCAAGCGCGCACTGGGAGATTACTTTCGCGAGAACGTGTATGTAACGACGAGCGGAAATTTCCGGACGCCGTCACTCCTCTCGACGATGCTGGAGGTTAGCAGCGATCGCATCTTGTACGCTGTTGATTATCCATTCGAAACCTTTGAGGATGCGTGCCGCTGGTTCGACAATTGTGAGATCAGCGAGACCGATCGAAACAAGATCGGCCGTGAGAATGCGCGTCGACTATTCGGTCTTTCCTGATGGAACTCACCGCGAAGACGCACAGATCGTTGAAATCCCCGCTTGCCGCCGAAGCAAAGAGACCGAACCGATCAGGGAACAACTTGGCACTGGTGAGATTGCCTTTGGATTGATCCGATAATTGCACACCGCCATGGATGGAAGATGTCCACTCGCATCATGGTCAACGGCGAACCCCGGGTAGTCGACGCCGCCCCGGATACGCCCCTGCTCTATGTTCTGCGTAACGACCTCGGACTGAACGGGCCAAAATTTGGGTGCGGACTCGGGCAGTGTGGAGCTTGCGCCGCGATAGTCGGCGGCAATCTGGTCAGGACCTGCACGACACCGCTTGGGAACGTCGGGAGCGATCACGTGACCACGCTGGAGGGATTGGGTTCGGTGGAAAATCCTCACGCTTTGCAGAAGGCTTTCCTCGCCGAGCAGGCCGCACAATGCGGTTATTGCACGAACGGAATCATCTTGGCCGCGAAGGTCCTCCTGGACCGCAATCGCAATCCAGACGACGACGAGATCAAGAACGCACTCGCCGACCATCTCTGCCGGTGCGGCGTCCACAATCGGGTAGTGCGCGCCGTTCGGCGCGCGGCAGTGGAACTCCTGCGATGACGGATCTCGTGCTGTCACGGCGGCGTTTTGCCCAGGGGCTAGGCATCGTCGTCGCGACATTCGCGTGGACGGCCCGCTCGACGATCAGCCAAGCGCCGTCCAGCCTGCCCTTCAGTCTGCGCAACAACCGTAGACTGGAAGGCTGGGTTCGGCTCGAGCCGGACAACTCCGTCGTCATCTTCACCGGCAAGGCCGAGCTCGGTCAGGGCATCCTTACGGCTCTCGCCCAGATCGCCGCCGAAGAGCTCGATGTCGAGTTCGACAAGATCCAAATGGTGTCCGCCGACACCACGCGCGGGCCGGACGAGCAGTACACCTTCGGTAGTCAGTCGATCGAGCAAAGCGGCGCCGCCATTCGCGCTGCTGGCGCGGAAGCCCGGGCAATTCTTCTTGCTGCGGCAGCGCGCCGCTTCAGCGTTCCGGAGACGCAACTGAAGGTCATGGCCGGATCGGTTGTTGCACCGGACGGCAGGCGCGCGACGTATTGGGAGATCGCAAGCGGGGAGCCTGAGATATTGCGGCGAGAAATCGCCGCTAACGTCGCACCGAAGCCACCAACCGACTACCGCATTGTCGGCCAGTCGATCAACCGCACCGACCTACCCGCCAAATTGACCGGTCGCGCGTCCTATGTTCAGGACATGAGGCTTCCCGGAATGATCTTCGCGCGGGTCGTGCGTCCCCCGCGTTATGGGGCGAAGCTGATGGCGCTCGACGAGACCGCCGCGCGCTCAGTCCCAGGTCTCATCGCGGTGATCCGTGACGGCAATTTCCTAGCGGTCGCAGCCGAGCGCGAGGAGCAGGCGATCGCGGGCCGAAACGCCTTGGCGTTGGGAGCGCGATGGAGTGACGCCGCGGATTCGCTTCCGGACATTTCGAACCTGGCCAAGGAACTGCGACAGCTTCGCAGCGAGACGAGCGTGGTCGGCACGGCGGGTCGGTCCGAGCCGGCGCCACCCGCCGCCAAGAGGATCAGCGCGGAATATACGCGGTCGTATCTCTCCCACGGTACAATCGGACCCTCATGTGCGGTGGCCTTGCTCAAGGACGGCCATATGACCGTATGGTCACACACCCAAGGAGCGTTTCCGCTGCGGAGCGATCTCGCCAAGGTGCTGGGGATGCGGAACGCAAAGGTTGACGTAATCCACACGCCGGGATCCGGCTGCTACGGTCACAATGGCGCGGACGATGTCGCGCTGGACGCCGCCCTCGTTGCGCACGCCGTGCCAGGCAGGCCAGTCAAACTCCAATGGATGCGGGACGATGAATTTGCATGGGCGCCGCTCGGACCCGCCATGACGATGAAGGTTGAGGCGGCGCTCTCGCCAGAGGGCAGGATTGTCGACTGGTCTTATGACGTGTGGAGCAATAGTCACGCGATGCGGCCCGGTCAGGCAGGCGGCGTCAACCTGCTTGCGGCCTGGGATTTGAAAGTCCCCTTTGCCTGGTCTCCCGCCCCACGTATTCCGCAGCCGTTCGGCGATGGAGACCGCAATGCTCTTCCACCTTATGAATTCCCTCGAAAGGAGATCAGGAATCACCTCCTCCTTGACACTCCAATCCGCAACGGATCGTTCCGGACGCTGGGCGCGCACGGCAACGTCTTCGCCATCGAATCCTTTATGGACGAACTCGCCGAAGCAGCTGGGCTCGATCCCGTCGCTTTCCGCCTCGCGCATCTGAAGGATCCGCGGGCTCGTGCCGTCATCGAAGCCGTGGCCGCAAGGGCAGGCTGGGCCTCGGGCGCGAAGGGTGATGGCCAGCGCGGACGTGGCTTTGCGTACTCGCGTTACAAGACGATCGGAATGTACGCGGCGGTTGTCGTTGACGTGAACATCGATCGCAAGAACGGTATCGTCCAGGTTCCGAGCGTTGTGATAGCCGCCGACATCGGCAGTGTCGTGAACCCGGATGGTGCAAGAAACCAGCTTGAGGGCGGGATCGTTCAGGCCGTCAGTGTCTCCTTGAAGGAACAAGTCACGTTCGACCGCCGTGAGATTACCAGTCGTGACTGGGCCGGATATCCGATCCTCACGTTTCCGGAGGTACCGAGCATCGACGTCGTGCTGATGAACCGTAGCGAACCATCGCTCGGCGCCGGAGAGGGTTCGCTGCCGCCGACTTCAGCAGCTCTGGCGAACGCCTTCGCTCATGCGACGGGGCGTCGGATTCGACTGCTTCCCATGATACCCGAACGCGTGAAAGCCGCTCTCGCCTGAGCCTGCCCGGCCGCGGCATGCCCAACAGAATCGGCGACGACGACAACGAATTCCACTAATACCGCACGGCGACATAGGCTTGGTAGTGTCGCCCTTTTTGGTCGATCCGATTGTTAGCAAGATTTTTATTTGAGATTGGTGCTCGTAGCGCCATCCTGCAATCAGTTCAAATCAGACTAATCGCATTGCTCGATGAGAATCTGATCGTATCGAGGCGATTTCAACTTTGAGCGTTGTCCGCTTTGGCGTGGCAACCGAGGGCGCGGCGAGCGCTTGTGAACGCCCAAGCCCACCAGACTTTCACTTCGGCAGCGAGTTCAGCTCTGGGCAAAACTGCGAAAAACTCAATACAAGCACATGTTTCCGCTTTTCCACCGACAGGGTACATCTTCGGCGGGCCTGCCGGTTCATGGAAGTGAAGAGGGACGTTTTCCATTCCATAGTCGTCATTATGCGAAAATAAGTGACGAGGGGATCGAACGGAGGCCGAATGCCGCCCCCATTTGCAAAAAATCACCAGGCCATCGTGTTTGGAAATGTTGGATTGTTAATTGTTAGATATTTGCGAAGTTGAGCTTGGACGCCGCCAAGTAAGCAGGCCTCACCGTAGTCCGTTCGAGATAGGAAACAGCACTCTCACAGATTCCGACTTCGTAATCGATTGCCCAAGTTAGGCAGGTAGTCAGAAGAATGTCAGCAGTCGTAAATTGGTCTCCCATTAAGTATAATCTGCCGTCCGACAGGGCTGCGTCGACATGTCGGAGCTGCTCCCGGAAATATTCTCCGGCTTTCGCGACTACTTGCGGTGCATCACCATAAATATGGGCGAGCCCTTGGTTGGTACCGTGTCGCCTCATGACATATAGGCTCGTCGAGTCGAGCTCTGTCACGATGAAAAAGCACCACTCGAGCCACTTGGCATATAGATCGGTATCCCTTGGTACGAGAGAATCTCTAGATCCCGGATATTTTTGAGCCAGATAAGCGACGATCGCAGCGCTTTCTCCAATGGTCAGATCCTTATCCTGCAGCAGCGGGATCTTCTGCCGTGGATTTAGCAAGGTGTATTCGGGTGTTTTGGTCTCACCGGACCGCGGAAGTATAGGCCGCATATCGTAGCGAAGCCCGAGCTCGTGGAGAGCCCAATGCGCGCGGACCGTGCGGGTTGTGCCGACGCCCCAAAGAATGAGATTTTCCGACATGTTACCAGGTCTCCAAAGCGGGCCGCAGGTCAAGCTCGTGTGTCCAGCCGTCTTTGCTTTGGTGGTGCGCGAACCAGTATGCTTCGGCGATCGACGACGTCTTGGTCAGACTATTGGCGGGAATGTCGGTCGCGTCGATTCCGCTTGCGGCTTTGATGCGTCGATGGATCGCTTCGCTGTCGATACCGGCGTCGATCAGCAAATGCACAACGTGGACGTTCTTGGGACCAAGCTCTCGCGCCATGGCTTGCGCGACCGCGCGCAGGCCAAACTTGGCCGAAGCGAACGCGGCGAAACCTTTTCCGCCGCGAATACTGGCCGTCGCCCCTGTAAACAGGATTGTCCCGCCGCCGCGACCGGTCATGTAGTGTGCGGCTTCGCGCCCCACGAGAAACCCAGCATAGCACGCAAGCTCCCAGGCTTTAAAAAACAGCTTCTCGGTGGTTTCCAACAACGGCTTGTTCACATTCGAACCGGCGTTGAAAAGACAGATTTCAATGGGGCCGACATTCTTCTCGATCTCCGCAAACAACTTCTGGACTTCCCCTTCCTTGCGCGCATCGACGCTAAAGGCGTGAAACTCGGCGCCCCTGGCCCTCAACTCTTCGGCAAGCGGCTTGGATTTTTCAGACGTCGCGTCGGGCGATGCAAACTTTGTATCCGCCCTCGGCAAAGCGTCGCGCAACAGCCGCGCCGATAGCATCTCCCGCTCCAACCAGAAGGGCAACTCCGTTTGATTTTGACATGTTCGTCTCCAGAACTTCCGACTTAATTCGACGCGACCGGCACCGCTTTGCTCGCGATCATCCTGTCGATGGCGCCATCGCTGTAGCCGAGCTCGCGAAGGACCTCGTGGGAATGTTCGCCGACGCGTGGCGCGGGCCCACCGATCACCGCTTCATTGACCTCGAACCGTGCGGCCGGCTTCGGCTGCCGCACTCGTCCGACCATCGGCTGATCGAATTCGGCAATGATATCGCGCGCCACCACCTGCTCGTTATCGATGATCTCGCCGCGGCGCAGGATCGGTGCGCAGGGAACGTCGGCGGCATCTAACCGTTCCAGCCACTCGGCGGTGGTATGCTGGGCGATATACTCGGCCATCTTGTTGATCCGCGCGGTGGCATTGACCGAACGCGCCGATGGCGTCGCGAAGCGCGGATCATGGGCAAGCTCGGGATCGCCGGAAGCTCTGCAAAAACCCTGCCATTCGGAATCAGAAATGGTGCCGGCAGTGAGGTAGCCGTCGCTGGTCTTGAACACGAGATCGGGGCGATCGTTCGGATCGGCGGCGGTCGCTTCGGCTCCGATCACCGTGTACTGCATCATGCCTTCCGGCCATAGATATGAGATCATGGTATCGAGCATCGCCACCTGAATGTGATCGCCCTGCCCGGTCTTTTCACGGGCGTAGAGCGCCGACGACACCGCCTGCGCGGTGAAGATCGCGGTGGTCTTGTCGCAGACGATAGTGCGTATCATCTGCGGGCGGTTGGTCACCGGCTGCGACTGGATATCGGCGAAGCCGGACAAGCCCTGAATAATCGGATCGTAGACGCGCTTCTTGACATAGGGTCCGGTCTCGCCGACCCCGCTGATCGAAACATAGATCAGGCGCGGATGGCGCTTGCGCAACTCGTCGGGCCCGAGGCCGAGCCGCTCCATGGTGCCGGGGCGAAAATTCTGCACCAGCACGTCCGCTTGCGCCACGAGCTTGGCCAGAACCTCGCGGCCAACTTCGCTTTTGATGTCGATCGACAGCGAGCGCTTGCCCCGGTTCGAGGAGATGAACAGCGCGGAGAATTCGCCGGCCTTGTCGATGGTAGCGCGGCTGCGGCGGGTGATGTCACCGCCGATCGGCTCGATCTTGAGCACGTCGGCGCCCTGGTCGGCGAGGAACATGGTCGCGAACGGTCCCGACACCACGCCGGTCAAATCCAGCACGCGGACGCCTTTGAGTGGCCCTGACATCGTATCTCTTCCTTATATTTGCTTGTACGCGCAATCGAAATCCAACTACGCAGTACCGCTAGACGCTCAGATACGTGCGCCGGACGTTTTCGTCCGCTATAAGCGCTCGCGTCTCGCCTGAGAACTGCACGCGACCTTGACTAAGGACATAGACGTAGTCCGCCAAACGCATCGCGAGATGATAATTTTGTTCGACGAGCAAGATGGGGATTCCCGCCGTCTTGACATTCTTCAGCACTTCTTCGAGCGTCTCGATGATGACGGGTGCGAGCCCCTCGCTGGGTTCATCCAGGATCATCAGATCGGGTCCCGTCACCAGCGCGCGCCCGATAGCCAGCATCTGCTGCTCACCGCCAGAAAGCTGTCCGCCGAGACTGTGCCGCCGCTCAGCGAGCCGGGGGAAAATCTCAAGCACATGTTCAATAGGCTTGCGCGCGGGGCGATGCTTCGACGCGCCATAACGCGATCGCGAGATGCTCTTCAACTGTCACCGTTGCAAATATCCCGCGATCCTCGGGCACGTAGGCAATACCCGAGCGCACGATTCGATGGGTCGCCAACTGTGTAATATCGGTGCCTTTGAAGATAATTTGGCCACGCCTGGCAGGCGTGAGACCCAGGATCGAGCGCAACGTGGTTGTCTTGCCAGCGCCATTGCGCCCGAGAATTGCCACGCATTGCGCCGGCCCAACGGACAGCGCAACGCCTTGGAGAATGTGACTTTCCCCATAGTAGGTATGGATGCCGCTCACGTTAAGCATGATGCTGCCCGAGATATGCTTCGATCACTTGTGGGTTCGACTGAATTTCATCCTTCGTCCCCGTCGCGAGCAATTTGCCGTAACTCAGCACGGTAACGACGTCGCAGATCGCGAAAACGACATCCATGTCGTGTTCGACAAGAACGATGGTCAAATCTGGGGAGAGGTCATTGATCAGTTTTATCAAATTCGCTCGTTCGTCCGGAGAGGTCCCGGCGGCCGGCTCGTCCATCAACAGAATCTTCGGCTCCGCGCACAAAGCCACGGCAACTTCCAGCTGCCGTTTCTGGCCATAGGACAACTCATTGACGTTGCGATCAAGGCACGTATCCAGATGCATTTGCTCCGCCGCGCGCCGCGCTTTGCGGATGACATCGGCAAACTCCGTACGTGATCGCAGAAGCGAACGCCGCGAAGGATGGAATGCCTGGCAGGCAACGCGAAGGTTTTCCAGAACGGTGATGCTTTCAAGCAGCATGTTCTTCTGAAAGGAACGTGACAGCCCGCCGCGCGTGACAAGGTCAGGACGGCCTTGCTTTACCGGAACGCCGTGGATCACAATTTCGCCACTTGTCGGCGGTTCCCAACCCGTGATCAGATTGAAGAGCGTGGTTTTGCCGGCCCCATTTGGCCCGATAACGGCGTGTCGCTGACCATCCAAAATCGTAAGATTCAGATTGGCGATGACTTCCAGCCCGCCGAAGGCCTTTCGCAGATTCCGGATTTCGAGTGCGCTCATCGCCATTTTCCGATGAGCGTGCGGAGGGTACCGAGAATGCCGCCGCGAAAGAAGGCAACTACCAGCATGAAAAAGATGCCGAAGAACAGATTGTACTCGTCGGTAATCAGACTTAGTGCCTGCTTTACCACGACGAAGACCGCGGCTCCGACGAATGGCCCCAGGATCACATTGGCCCCGCCGATGATCACCATCAACACGCCTTCGCCGCTCACCTGCCAGCTCATCGAGTCCGGGTTGACGAAGTAAGTGTATTGCGCCTGCAGGATGCCTGCGACCGCGCAGATCACCGCGGAAAGCGCGAATGCCCCAATCTTGTAGTTGGCCACGGCATAGCCCATCGACATGACGCGCCGTTCGTTCTCGCGAATACCGATCAGTACACTCCCAAAGGGAGAATTCACGATGCGCCACAACAGCAGCAGTGCGAGCGCCGATACCGTGAGGATATAGTAGTAGAAAACGACAGGACTGTGCGCGCTCAGGCCGAGCTGGGACAGATCCGGCCGGGGAATTCCTGACATGCCGTCGGACCCATTGGTCCAGCGGAGTTTAATCGCCGCACCATAGAACATCTGCGAGAACGCAAGCGTAATCAGCAGAAACTCGACGCCACGGGTTCGGGTACAGATTGCACCGATAGCCGCCGCGATCATCGCGACGACAACAAGCGTGATCGGCGCGGAAACCCAGAGTGGCCATCCCAGCAGCGCCGTTCCAACGGCGATGCCATAGCCTCCAAGGCCGAGAAACATAGCCTGCCCCAACGACACTAGGCCGGTGTATCCGATCAGAAGGTTGATGCCCGACGCAAAAACACCTGCAATCATGACTTCAACAGCGAGCGTCATCGCGTACCCTGATGCGAACGACGGCAGGGCACAAATAACCGCGCCAGTCAGCACAAAACGCGCGGCAGACGCTCGGCGCGAATCTGGGAACGTTGAGAGCTTCAATGGTCGAAATTCGCGGTCTTTGCGACACAGGGATTCTGCACTCATGCCAACCTGCCTACCGCGCCGAACAGGCCTTGCGGACGGATGATCATCACGGCAATCAGCAGCGCATAAACTGCGAAGAGCTCAGCCTCCGGAAAGAACGCCTGGGCAAAAGTATCCGTCATGCCAACTATCAGCGAGGCGTAGAACGACCCCTTGAGGTTGCCGAGGCCACCGACCACCACAACGACAAACGTGGTCACGACGATGCCGATACCCATATTCGAATAGATGCTCATGACCGGCGCTGCGACGACGCCAGCGAATCCCGCCAACGCGGATCCGAAGCCGAAAACCAGCGCAAACAGAACGTTGATGTTAATGCCGAGCGCAGTCACCATCTCGCGGTTGTCGACACCGGCGCGAAGCGTTGCCCCAATCAATGTCCGGTCGATGACCAGCGACAGCGCAGCCGCGACGCTGATACCGGCTGCGATAATGAATAATCGATAGGTCGGGTACTCAATGCCAAGGAACGCGATTCGGCCTTTCAGCAGATCCGGCGTCGCGATGCTGTAGAAACTCGAGCCATAGAGATACTCGACAGCTCCCGCTGTCGCGAAAAGCAATCCGAATGTCAGCAGCGCCAGATCGAGATGGGTGGAACGTCCGCGTTCCGCCAAAGGCTGAAGAACGTAGAACTGCAGCACAAATCCCGCTGCGAATGGAAGCAGCGGTCCGATCAGAAGCGCCGCCCAGAACGACCCGGTTGCCTTGGCAATAATCAGCCCAAAATAGGCGCCCATCGTGAAGAACGCGCCATGCGCCAGATTGAGGATATTCATCAATCCGAAAATCAACGTCAGGCCCACAGCAAGCAGAAAGACCAGCATGCTGAGCTGAAAACCATTCAGAAACTGAAGAAGAAAGAGCTGCATACAGTCTCACGCCGTTCCATCGACGAACCGGCTCCATGGCCGTGGAACCCGCCCGAAAATCAAAATGGGTCAGAAGGATTTGGCGCAGCCCGACAGGTCTCCTGCGCCTGCGAATTCATCAACAAATTTGCGCCGTGGCTTGCCGTCTGCATCCTTGACGATCTCAACGAGATAGACCTTCTCAAGCAGCGCACTGTTTTGAGCATTGAAGCAAATCTTGCCCCGCGGCGCATCGAATGTCAGATCGCGCATTGTCGAAATGATCTTGGCGCGGTCTTCCGGAATCTCGCCGCCAAGCTTCTCAAGCGTTAGCATGATTGCCTTGCCATTGTCGTAGCCAAGCGCAGCGTTCACATCGGGATCTTCCTTGAATTTTTCGCGGAAGGCCTTGACGAATTTCTTGCTTGCTTCGTTTTCAAGATCCGGGAAGTGTATGGTGATGTGCTTTGCCCCAATGACCAGATCTCCTAGCGCGGGCCACAGAGCTTCGTCGTAAACCCATTGATCGCCTATCAAGGGGAGCTTGTCCTTCAGACCGAAATCGGCGTGCTGCTTGACGACTTGAACGGCCTCGCTGCCTGCATAGAAGGCATAGATGATCTGAGCGCCAGAGTTGCCGGCCTGAGTCAGCGCCGCCCCCCAGTCCTTTGTCTTCTGGAACGGCGTCCATATTTCCTGAATGACCTTGCCCCCGCCCTCCTCAAACCCGCGCTTGAACGCACCAAGAAATGAATGGCCAGCCGAATAGTCCGGACCCATGATGACAGCTGTCTTTATGCCCTTGCTGGCCCAATACTTCCCGGAATTGTATTGAAAGCCATTCGCGCTGAAAGACGAGCGCGCGATATAGGGGCTGCAGAACTTTCCGGTGATTTCGTCCGCGAAAGCGAAACCAAATACCACCGGCACCTTGCCGCGATCGGCAAGTTCGGACAGCGCAATGGCAACGTTCGAGCCGACGACACCTGTGATGAAGTCCACCTTGTCGAGCTGCACCAGTTTGTTGAACTTCTGGACACCAACACTGGGCGTGAGCTCATCATCGGCACGGATAATCTCGATAGCACGACCGGCAATCTTGCCTCCGTACTCGGCGATTGCGATCTGGAAACCGCGGTCGAAACCCTCGGAGACAGGCGCGTAGACACCCTTGTAGGTCAGGATCAGGCCAATCTTGATCGGGCCCTTATCCTGAGCATAGGCCGGAATACCGAAAGTGGCCGCGAGGACGGCTGCTGCACCGAGAATAACGCGCGTACTTTTCTCGAAAGAGAATACCAAGCCAACCTCCCTATTGCCGTGGCGGACCTAATCCCGCCTCAAGAACTCCAGCCTGGCTGCCGCAATTTGCGGCAATCCTGCTCGGATTGTTATGGCAATAGTCATAGATCAGCAGACTGCATCACACTTGCAGCAAAGCGCCGGGACCTACGAAAGAACGCCGTTTTGTCGGAACGCGAAGTCGCGCCTTTTCCGCAAAACAAGTTCTTCAAGGTGTCACCGGGGAGGTCACTCTCGCCGTTGGCGAAACAACGAAGGCGTCAGGCCCGTCGCCTTCCTAAAACTTGTCGAAAAATGCTGTGCGTGACTAAAGCCGGTCGCAAGCGCCACGTCGGTGATACTGTCTTCGGTTTCCGAAAGTCGGCGCTTCGCCTCGTCGATCCGCAGAGAAAGCACGTAGTGATAAGGCGTTGCACCCACGCTCTCCTGGAATGCGCGCAGGAAGTGCCGTTTGCTCAGCCCCGCAATGCTCGAGAGCTCCGCGAGCGAGATCGGGTGAGCCAGATTATCGCGAACATATTCGTCGAGACGCCGAAGGCTCCGGCCGGGCAGCCCGCCACGCAATTCCGCGCGCTGCTGATGCTTTTTCTCGCTAACTCGTGAGATATGGGCCAATGCCTGAATGGCCCATCCCTCCGCCATGAGATTGAAGACATTGTCGGGTGATGCGGCTTCTCGACAGAGTTCGGCAAGGCCTCGGGTCAATCCGTCGTGCTCGAATGCGATCGTCGTATTTGTTATCGCATTCTGCAGTCGCTCACCAACAAAGGATGGGTTCAAGAAGACCACGGTATAATCGAGCGTCGGCCCCACATTCCATTCTCCCTCGATCTCGATGGCCGCAGGAAAAATGGCGAGCCGCGATTTTCCGGGAAACGTGCAGTCGACGGAATGTCCGTCGATTGTCGCTCTGAGGCGCTCGGCGCCCTTAGCGAACCAGAACAGGGAGAGTTCGGGTTGGCGGAAGTGCCAGTGCATGCGTCCGGCGGTCTCCCTTCGAAGGACTTCTATCCGCATGCTGGTCGTGTCAGTGATCAAAGACGACACAAGTTCGCCACCGACTGAGCGAACATACTTTTCACCAGCCTGTCCCATGCCGAGCTCCAAAGCAGAAACCGAAATCCCTAACCCCGTCGTCCGCCGAGCGGACGCATATCTCGAGGAGAAAGTTCTAAAGTAGAATGGACTAAAACCCAGCTTGAATCGAGCACTTTGTCTGCGCTGAGCGCCGCTTCCAGGGCCAGACGGGTCTAATAGCGAAGGTTCGAAAGCACCCCGCGCTGCGATGCAGCAAACTGCGAACCTTCATCAATTTCTTGCTGCCGGATTTGATCCGAAATCCATCGCCCCAGACCGCTCCAGTTCCCGTCGCGAAGCGGCGATGGCCGTTCGACCATGTCGCGCGATGGCGTGCAATTCCCAGAAACGGGCGTTCCGTAATCTGTCATTCCGCAAATTGCTCCTCGGAAGCTAGGCTCGGTATTTGCCGCTATGGACAATGAGGCGACCACCGACACAGTCGTCCCAGCCGCGCCTGACTCGGTGACAACATCGGCAGCGACTTCTTCATGAAGGTCGTTGCTGACGTCGTATTCAGGTCGTTCTTGCGGAACGGTTGACCGGAAAACCATTTTTGAGGATGAGAACGAGTAAAACTCAATGCAGAGGAGCGGGACCTAATCCGCACCAAGATAGGCGGCCTTGACCTTCGGGTCGGACAGCAACATCGATCCTTCGCCGGTCGATGCGATCCGGCCAGTCTCCATCACGTAAGCCCGATCGGCAATTTCAAGCGCTGCACTGGCGTTTTGTTCAACCAGCAACACGGTGATGCCATTCGCTTTTAGCGAAACTATCGCAGCCAATATCTGGTCGACGAGAAGCGGGGACAGGCCCAGTGAGGGTTCGTCGAGCAGCAGCAGCCTGGGCTTGCCCATAAGCGCGCGCCCGATCGCAAGCATCTGCTGCTGACCGCCGGATAGCCCGCCAGCCGCCTGAAATCTCTTTTCACGAAGGACGGGAAACATCTCGAAGATTCGATCGCGGTCGTTCTCGATGTCCTTGTCACGCCGCATATAGGCGCCAAGCCTAAGATTGTCCGCGACGCTCAGTGGGCCGAATACCTGCCGTCCTTCCGGAGATTGTGTCATGCCGCGTTCGACCCGCCGGTGCGGCGGCAACCGGTCAACTCGTTCTCCGCGGAAGCGGATTTCACCATTCGTGATGGGCTGCACACCCGACAGCGCGCGCAGAAGCGTCGTTTTCCCGGCTCCGTTTGAACCAATCAGGGCAACAATCTCGCCTGCCCGCACTTCCAGGCTTACACCCCTGAGCACCTCAATGCGGCCGTAGGCACTATGAAGGTTTGAGACTTCAAGCACGCACGGCCTCCCGCGACCCGCGCTTGCCAAGATAGGCTTCGAGAACCGCCGGGTTGTTTCGGACTTCGCTCGGCGTGCCCTCGACCAAGGTCTTGCCTCCATCAAGAACGAGAATTCGGTCGGATATTTTCATCACAAGCTTCATGTCGTGTTCGACGAGCACGACCGCGATGCTTTTACTCGCGACCTCACGTATGAGCCGGTCGATTTCCTCGGTTTCGACGGCATTGCAACCGGCCGCCGGCTCATCGAGAAGAAGGATACGCGGCTCGGCCGCCAGCGCACGAGCAATTTCCAGGCGCTTGCACGCTCCGTAGGAGAGCGAGCCCGCGATCTCATCCGCGCTGTCGCGCAAGCCGACGTCGTTGAGCAAGACGAGGGCCGCCTCGCGAGTCGCCGAGTTTTGTCGCGTCACCGACCTAAGCCTGAAAAGATCAGCAAACAGGTTGCAGTTTTCGCGCAGATGGCGTCCCACCATGACGTTCTCCACCGACGTCATGCGTTGAAAGATCTGCAAATTCTGGAACGTGCGGGAGAGACCGAGCGCCGCGAGCCGCTCCGGCGCATATCCGGTAACGTCCTCCCCGGAGAGGTGGACCCGACCGTGTTGCGCTCCGTAGACGCCGGAGATCACGTTGAAGAGCGTGGTCTTTCCGGCACCGTTCGGCCCGATGATCGACAGAATCTGCCCCGGACTGACGGAGAAGCTTACGTCGTCGACGGCCTTTATGCCCCCGAATGAAATTCCGATGCCCAGGGCCTTTAGGATCGTCATGCGCGCGCCCGCCGCGCCAGCAGCTTCGACACCGTAGGAACGATGCCATCCCGCATGAAGATCATCGAAAGGATGATGATGAAACCCAACAGAAGGTGCTCGTACTCCTGAAAGACCGTGAGAAGTTGCGGCAGCGTCACCAGAACGGCCGCTCCGACTATGCTGCCGACGACAGATCCCAGACCGCCAAGCACCACCATCGTTACGAGTTCGACCGAGTGGAGAAACCCGGCCTGGTCGGGATTGATGAAGCCGTTCATCAGAGCAAGCACGGAGCCGGCGATCGATGCATAGACTGAGGCAATCACGAAGGCCTGCAGTTTGAAGCGGCTGACGTCGATACCGACGACACGAGCGGCAACCTCGCTGTCGTGAAGGGCTCGAAAAGCGCGCCCGGTCGGTGTCTCGCTTAGATTGAGAGCAATCCAAGCTCCGAGAACGAGAAGTCCGCCGGATATCCAATACCAGGCGCTGGATCCACTGACGCGCCATCCGAACAACGTTAACCGCGCAACAGACATGCCATCGGGACCGCCGGTCCACCGACTTTCGGTGGTGAGCACAAGAGCCACGAGTACGCCGAGCCCGAGCGTTGCGATGGCAAGGTAGTGCCCCTTTAACCGGAGAATCGGACGGCCGACTAGATACGCAAGCCCAGCGGAGATCACGGCTCCGGCCAGAAGAGCTGCCCATACGGGCATGCCGAGGTGAGTCGGGCCAATGGCGACAGCATACGCACCCATCCCAAAAAAGCCCGCATGGCCGAGACTGACCTGTCCGGCCTGCCCCATCAGGATATTGAGGCCGATCGCCGCAAATGCAGAAACCCAAACCAGCGACGCAACGCGAAAGTAATAGGTCGACGGAAAGAACAATGGCGATAAGCCTATGATTACCGCGAGCAAGGCCAAGGTCGCGTAGCGATGACCGAACCACGGCGGCATCACCTAGACCCTTTCCACAACACGGCGGCCGAATAGGCCTTGAGGGAGTGCAAACAGAACCATGAGAATGACAATGAATGCGAAAGCGTCCTTGTAGGTCGAACTGATATAGCCCGCACCGAAGGACTCCAGCAGTCCTATAAGGATTCCGCCGGCGACCGCACCCAGAGGATTTCCCATGCCACCAAGCATCGCCGCCGCGAAACCTTTCAGCGCGAGCAATGTACCCACATCATAGCTTGTCAGCGTAATGGGTGTGATCAGAACGCCAGCGACTGCGCCGATGGCGGCCGATCCTCCGAAGGCCAGCGCCATCACGGTCCGCGTGTTGATTCCGACAAGATGCGCAGCCAACCTGTTCGCCGCGGTCGCAAGCACGGCTTTCCCAAGCAAGGTCAGTTCAAGAAAGGCATATAGTAGGGTCACTATAACTGCCGTCCCACCGAGCACCCAAAAACTCTGCGGCTGGATTGCCGCTCCGAACAAATCGACCGGAGCGTCGCCGGTGAAGGCGAGTAGCTTGTGGAACTGCTTATCAAAGACAATTTGTGCAATTCCGCGCAACAGGATCGATGCTCCGATCGTGATTATGATCAAGGTGACGGCAGACGCACCTCGAGCAGGTTCAATTGCAAGCCAATACAGCAGCAGGCCGACCACGACCGCAACGCTGATCGCAATCAGCGCCGCAAGCGGAAGGGGGACGCCGGCAGCGGACGCAAACACGGTCACCATCCCGCCGAGCATCACGAATTCGCCTTGGGCGAAATTCACCACGTCCGACGCGTTATAGATCAGTGTGAAGCCGAGCGCGACGAGAGCATAGACGGAACCTACCGTCAGGCCGGAAATGAGGAATTGAAAGAAATCAGACATATGGTCGCTCGACCTTCGCGAATCGTGACTCCCACGCCGATCTTGCAGTTAGGCCGACGCAACAGGCAACCGCCGGCAGCCCGGTTTGAGGGCGTTGTGGAGAAAGCTATCAGCTTCCGGGCTCTATAAGGTTCCAGTCGCCACCCTTGATCTCAAGCATGCGGAATGCCGAGAGGTCCAACCCAAGATGGTCGGTCGTAGACATCGTCACGATCCCGCCAGTACCGATGAAGCCCTTTGTCTTTTCGATTTCGTCGCGGACCTTCTTGGAATCCGTGCCATTCGCCCGCTTCATGGCGTCGACCAGAATATAGAGACCATCGTAGGCGTGACCGCCGAACGTCGAGACCGGTTGCTTCGCAGTGCTTTCGTAGGTTGTTTTATACTCAACAACGACCTTCTTCTGCGGATCACCATCTGGCAGCTTGTCGCCGACAAGCAGCGCCGCAGCTGGCAGACGAACGCCCTCCGCTGAAGCGCCCGCAAGCTCGATGAAGCTCTTCGACGCGACGCCGTGGCTTTGATAGAGCGGCATCGCCGTCATGCCGAGCTGGGCATAATTGCGCGTCACGATCGCCGGGCCTTGGCCGAATCCAGGATTGACGACGGCTTGAATTCCAGCCGCCCCCTTCAGTTTCGTCAACTGGGCGGTCATGTCGCTGTCGCGCGGCCCATAGGTCTCCTCTGCGACGATCTCGATCCCGTAGGCCGGCGCCGTCTTGATGCATTGCGCTCGCATCGATGCGCCAAAACCGTCGGTGCCGGAGATCATTCCAATCTTGGTCAGCTTGCGCTGCTTCAGATTGTCGAAGATCTTTTCACAGGCCATTTTGTCGGTGTGAGGCGTCTTGAAAACGTATTTGCGGACGGGATCAACAATTTCTATCGCGCCGCCCAGCGAAATAAACGGCACCTGCGCTTCCTCGAACACCGAAATCATCGCCATCGTCGTTCCCGTGGTCGAACCACCCACCATCGCCACGACCTTGTCGTCTTCGATGAGACGGGTGGCAAACGTACGGGCTTTGTTGGCGTCGCCGCCGTCGTCATAGACAACCAGCTCGATCTTCTTGCCTGCAACGCCGCCTGCAGCGTTGATCTTGTCTACATACATTCGCAGAGTCTTGTCTTCGGGCTCGCCAAGAAACGACGCGGGCCCGGTGACTGAGAGAACCGAACCGACTTTTACGGTTTGCTGCGCCAGTACGGGTTGACAAAACAACAAGCCGACCGCGCCGGCAGCGACGTGAACTTTGATTGCTGGGAGCAGTTTCATCATTCCCTCCAGGTTTCGGATTGCTCGTTTTCGAAGGAGCTTGTGCCCTCAATACCATTGACCGACTGGTCGGTCAATAGTATCATTGTCGCATGCGGCAATTTCAACAAGGCGGAAACGGGAGGATGCGTTGGAGAATGATCCAGCCTTGAACGAGTTGATCTTGACGGACATCCGGGAGGGCTATCGCGTCATAACCCTCAATCGCCCCGATCGGCTTAACTCGTTCAGCGATGGGATGCATGCGGCTCTCATGACTGCGCTCCAGGAAGCGGAGGCCGACAAAACATGTCGCGCCCTGATCCTGACAGGCGCGGGCCGCGGATTTTGCGCCGGGCAGGATCTTTCTGACGGGATCTACACGTCCCGGGACAACTCCGGATCTCTCCGTCACCGTCGAACGGCACTACAATCCGCTCGTCCGCAAGCTACGAGATCTGCCGATGCCGGTGATCTGCGCTGTTAATGGCGTGGCAGCCGGCGCCGGCGCCAACATCGCATTCGCCTGCGACATCGTATTAGCCGCCCGCTCCGCCAAATTCATTCAGACCTTCGCCAAGCTCGGTCTTGTACCTGACTCCGGCGGCACCTGGTTTCTGCCGCGGCTGGCCGGCAATGCCCGCGCGCGGGGCTTGACGCTGTTGGCGGAGCCCGTGACGGCGGAGCAAGCCGAGGCTTGGGGCATGATCTGGAAGGCGGTCGATGATGTCGGATTGATGACCGAAGCGCATCGTATTGCGGCGCATTTCACGGTGCAGCCTACCGCGGGTCTTGCGCTCATCAGGCGGGCGCTGGATGCATCGCAGACCAACACCCTCGACCAGCAGCTCGACCTCGAACGTGATCTCCAGGGGCAAGCAGGCCGCATTCCGGATTTCACGGAGGGCGTGACGGCTTTCTTCGAAAAGCGTGCGCCTCACTTCACCGGTAGACCGTGATGATCGGGCACTGGATTACAGCGCCTCTGAGATGCGGTCATGACGGTCAAGACGCCGGCGCGGCTGCATTCGGAAATCGCTCGCGAATGATCAAGGGGCGGCGGCCCGCTGCGAGACCTTATCCGGATACGCCGATGCCAACGTTCCGGAAGGATGGAGTTCAATCGACAAGAGAAATCATCAAGCAAGAGATGCGATCTGGGAAAATCCCGTGCTTCAAATACCACTGCGTAAGCTCGCTCAATTAACGCCCCAACCGACAGATCTCGACCGGTACGAGCTGGCATCGCGCGATGAACTCCGCGCCTGGCAACGCGAGCGGCTGACATGGACATTGCGGCACGCCTACGAGAACGTGCCGCATCAACGGGCCAAGTTCGATGCTGCACAGGTCCACCCAGACGATTTCAAGAACCTCGACGACCTTGCGAAGTTTCCATTCACGGCAAAGGCCGATTTGCGGGAGAACTACCCGTTCGGCATGTTTGCCGTCCCGGAGCACGAACTGGCCCGGATCCACGCATCGTCAGGCACGACCGGCAAGCCGACCGTGGTCGGATACACCAAGAGAGATATCGATACCTGGAGCGATGTGGTCGCCCGTTCGATCCGCGCCGCGGGTGGACGGCCTGGCATGAAGGTGCACGTCGCCTACGGGTACGGACTGTTCACCGGCGGCCTTGGTGCGCATTATGGCGCAGAGCGCCTCGGCTGTACGGTGATCCCCGTATCAGGAGGCATGACCGAGCGCCAAGTTCAACTCATCTAGCGATTTCAAGCCCGACGTCATCATGGTGACCCCATCCTACATGCTGTCAATCCTCGATGAATTCAGGAAGCAAGGCCTCGATCCACGCAAGTCGTCTCTGCGGATAGGAATTCTTCGGCGCCGAGCCCTGGACCAACGCGATGCGCGAGGAAATCGAGGACGCCTTCGATCTACATGCGGTCGACATCTATGGGTTATCCGAGGTCATGGGGCCGGGAGTCGCCAGCGAATGCGTGGAAACCAAGGACGGCCTCCACATCTGGGAAGATCACTTCTATCCGGAGGTGATCGATCCGGTGACGGGTAAAGTGTTGCCGGACGGCGAAAAGGGCGAACTGGTGTTCACCTCGCTCACCAAGGAGGCGATGCCTGTAATTCGCTATCGGACGCGCGACCTTACGCGATTGCTTCCAGGAACCGCCCGTTCGCTGCGCCGCATGGAGAAAGTTACCGGCCGTACCGACGACATGATGATCATCCGAGGCGTCAATGTGTTTCCCACCCAGATCGAAGAAAAGCTCCTCGCCATCCCGGCGCTCTCACTTCACTATCAGATCGTGCTGAGCCGCGAGGGGCGCATGGATCAAATGGAAATCCAGGTAGAGGCCCGCCCCGACGCCTGCGCCCCTGATGTAAGAAAAACCGCCGCCAGCCGGCTGGCACAGGCCGTCAAGGAGACGATCGGTATCACGGCGCGGGTCAACGTCTTTGATCCGGAGCGCATCGAGCGCTCGCTCGGCAAGGCCAGGCGCATAGTCGATCACAGACCCAAGGAATAGGAACGGAATCGAGATGGCCCGTACACGCGCCAGCGACTACGACGACAAACGGCGGGCGATTCTCAATCGCTCGGCGGAGCTTTTCTCCGAACACGGCTACAACCGAGCCTCGATGAACAAGATCGCAGCAGCGTGCGGCGTATCGAAACCCAACCTCTACCACTATTACAAGGACAAGGAGGAGCTGCTGTTCGACGTAATCCGCTTCCACCTTGAGGAGTTGCTTGAAGTCGTCGAGGCCGCCGACCATTCGGATCTTCCTCCGGATGCGCGTTTGCGCCAGTTGATCGCTGCACTACTCGATGCGTATCGCGACGCCGACTCGCAACACAACGTACAGATCAGCAGCTTGCGCTTCCTGTCCGCCAGCAGGCAGGCGGAACTGAAGGCCATGGAGCGCGAGTTAGTCAGGATCTTTTCCGATGCGGTCGGCGGCATCGCTCCTCACCTCGAAGGAACGAAGATGCTCAAGCCTGTCACGATGTCGCTGTTCGGAATGCTCAACTGGCACTACCTCTGGTTCAAGAGCTCTGGCCCAGTTAGCCGCGCCGACTATGCCGACCTGGTCACGACGCTTTTCACCGATGGCACCCGAAATCTGCTCGAGCAACGAGCCCATAGGCCTATACGGCGCACAGCAGCAAAATAGCCTGTGGTGCGCGGCGGCAAGCAATCTCCCTTCCAAACGTTAAAGTGGACATCATGAAACTCGAAAGCTTCGTTCGTGGAAAGTGGGCATCACCCGGCACCGAAATCACCGAAATTCGTAGCGCGGTCAGCGGCGACGTCGTCGCACAAGCGGTGGGTGGCGGCCTAGATATGCGAGAGGTGCTGGCTTACGCCAGGGATGTCGGAGGCAAAAGCCTGCGTCGAATGACTTTTCATCAGCGCGCGGATCTGCTGAAGAAACTCGCAGAATACCTCACGGAGCGAAAGGATCAGCTTTACAAGCTGTCGTTCCTGACGGGGGCAACCCAAACCGACAATATGATCGATGTCGATGGCGGTATCGGAACGCTGTACGTTTACGCCGCAAAAGGCCGCCGGGAACTGCCAAACTCGACCTTCCTGCCTGACGGAAGCGTCGAGCATCTCTCCAGGGGCGGTGCTTTCGTCGGTCGGCATATCGTGACACCCCTGCACGGCGCTGCGGTTCACATCAATGCCTTCAATTTTCCCTGCTGGGGGTTACTGGAGAAGCTTGCCCCCGCCCTGCTGGCCGGCGTTCCAGTTGTGACCAAACCTGCAACGGTCACGGCCTATCTCGCACATGCCCTCGCCCGGATGATTGCAGAGTCCAGCATTCTTCCCGACGGCGCGCTGCAATTTATTATCGGTTCGACCGATGATTTGTTCGATCATCTTACCTGCCAGGATGTCGTCTCATTCACCGGCTCCGCAGAAACCTCGCAAAAACTCCAGTGCCATCCGATCATCGCAAGAGAGGCCGTCCGGTTCGTCGCTGAACGCGATTCTCTCAACGCTGCAATTCTCGCGCCCGATGCAACGCCCGGCACCCCCGAGTTCGATCTGTTCGTGAAGGAAGTCGCGAAGGAAATGACGGTCAAGGCGGGACAGAAATGTACCGCCATCCGCCGCGCGATCGCCCCCTCGGCGTATGTCGATGCCGTCATCAGCGCCTTGCGCGCGCGTCTCGCAAAGGTCACGATCGGCAATCCCGAACTCGAGAGCGTTCGTATGGGACCCCTCGTTGGCCTCGATCAGCGGCACGATGTGCTCGCTCACGTCGCGAAGCTCCGAACGGAAGCGGAGCTCGTCGCCGGCGATCCCGATAATTTTAGCGTCGAGGGCGCGGACAAGATCCGCGGAGCCTTTCTGCCGCCGCTGCTCCTGCATTGTGGGAATCCAATTCGCGCGACGGATGTTCACTCGATCGAAGCGTTCGGGCCCGTTTGCACTGTCATGGGCTACAACGGAATGGATGAAGCCATCCAACTGGTCAATCGGGGTGGCGGCAGCCTCGTGGCGTCGGTGTATACCCGTGATCCTCGAACGGCCACAGAACTCGTGTTCGGCATCGGCGCGTTTCACGGACGCCTAATCCTGATCGACCGGGATTGCGCAAAGGAACAGACAGGTCACGGCTCACCGATGCCGCAGATGGTTCACGGCGGTCCCGGGCGGGCCGGCGGCGGCGAAGAACTAGGCGGCATGCGCAGCCTGCATCACTACATGCAACGGACCGCCTTGCAGGGCTCTCCAGCAATGCTGACCAATGTCACCGCAAGCTGGATCAAGGGCGCACCAGTGGTCGAGAAGGAACAACATCCCTTCCGCTATCACTTCGAAGACCTCGATATCGGGCAGACTTTCTTTTCCAGGGAACGCAAGATCACGCTCGAAGATATCGAGCATTTCGCACATTTCACGGGCGACACCTTCTATGCCCACATGAGCGAAGAAGCGACAAAAGGACATCCCTTTTTCCCCGGCCGGGTCGCTCACGGGTATCTTCTGCTTTCCTTCGCGGCCGGTCTTTTTGTTGATCCCGATCCCGGCCCTGTCCTCGCAAACTACGGGCTCGATACGCTACGGTTCGTAAAGCCGCTCCAGCCCGGAGAAACGATCAAGGTGAGGCTCACTGCCAAAGATAAGTCTCCGCGTAACAAGCAATATGGCGAGGTACGCTGGGACGTCGAGATCATGACCGACAAGGGAGAGACAGCCGCGACCTACGAGCTCCTAACGATGAACGCGGTACGGGCATGAATTCGTCTTGGTCAGCATCCACGAAAGACTAACAAACGGAGGAAACGATGATCTTCTTTACGGTGACACGACCTAGTTAATGTTCGCGGCTACCGACGACCGTGCCTTGTTGACGCCGCCGACGATCGCGAGCTTTACCGCCCAGGCCACTCGCTGCGTGGCCCAGTCGCTGTCGTGCAGTCTGTCGTTATCCATCAGGTCGACCATCCGATCGAACGAGACCTGCTCGACGTCATACAACCCCTTCATGAAAGCGAAGCGGCGGAACACATTGACGCGGGTGTCCCGCGCCAGTTCGCTGATCGCCTCGACCCTCGCCATCGCCTTGTCCTTCTTGGCCGGGGTCAGCACGGCAGGCACATATTGGAGGTCCATCAGGATAACGTCGGCGAGACATCATAGCAGGATCTTCAACGAAGAAAGGCATTGAGGAATATCTTACCCTCCTAAGCGTGGCAGAAAGCTGCAAGTACCGAGCAGTTGATTTTCTCGATTTCCTGCGTTCTGGCGAAACCGACATCGCAGCATTCGCGCGGCCTCATCAGCCAAGTCGCGGCGGGAGTCAATTCGGCATCCGGTAGGTTTTTCTGTCTGGAAGGCTTTCGCCCCGCAAAATCCGGTTAGGATCATCCGCGCCCTCGCGGGTATTTCTGCTTTGCCGCGCCGAACGCAATTCAGGTATTTGTCAGGGCCTGTGGCGTCCGCTTCCTCAGAAAACCTTGAGCGAGACTGCGTCCCACACCAAGCAGTGCTGATCGCGCCCGAAGCGGCCTTCGGAGAAATCGCCGCAAGCGACACACAGCGGTGCTGCTGCAGCGTAAACGTCCCGTTCTCCCACCTTGCGCGGGCCTACCAAGCGCTCATGCCGCCTGGACGCTTATGAGGGCGCGCCCTAGAGATCGAAATTGGTGGGCAGCATGACCACGTCGCAAATCGTCATGCCGCGGGGCCGCGTCAGCATGAACATCACCACGTTGGCCACTTCGCTGGCCTCCAGCAGGCTTCCCGACTCCCGGGCTTCCTTCAGCTTCTCCGGCGGCCAGTCCGCGAGCAGTGCGCTGATGACGGGGCCGGGCGAGACTGAGCCGACGCGAATGCCGTGCTTGAACACCTGGCGTCGTACCGTCTGGACAAAGCAGTTGATCGCCCATTTGGACGACGCATATACCGGCTCCCATGGCGTCGGAAAATGGGCCGCCAACGAACTCGTGACGATGATGTCGTCCGTCCGACGTTCGATCATATGAGGAAGCACGTCGTGCACATTCTTCATCACGACGTCGACATTCAAGTTCAGCATCCGGTCGATAGCCGCAGTGTCGGCATCGACCAAGTCGCCACCGACGTATGTACCCGCATTTGCATGCAGGATGTCGAGTTGGCCTGCCTTCTCCAGGACTTCTCGGCAGCAGTGTAGCGCAGTCCTTCGGGTCGAGCAGGTCGATGACCAGAGGGATCACTGCGTCGCCGTGCTTGTTGCAGAGCGCCTTCAGCGCTGCCTCGTCGCGGTCGACCATCACCACGCGCGAGCCTGCGGCCAACATCGCCTCGGTGCTAGCCAATCCGATGCCCGACGCAGCCCCGGTCACGACGGCAACCTTGCCTTCCAATTCTCTTGCCATAGGGTCTCTCTCCTGGTTGGGCGCCGTGCTCCTTGCGCCAGCCGATCGCATAGCGCCGAACGGCGACGTAACTCCCGCCACAGCCGAAACCGCGCAGCTACTCGAATAGTCACATCGGCCGACCCTGCCGAACATTCGCCAGTCTTACTGATCGAGCACCGGCTTCCGCTTCCCTGAAAGTAGTCGAGCCAAGACTGCGTCCTACACCACGCAGTGCTGATCGCGCCCGGTCTCTGGCTCGCGTCTCCGAAAAGCGGGAATATTTCAAGTGTGGGCCGGAGACTATTCGGCAATTTCGCTCCCAAGATTGTCCAAATCGGGAGCGTAGAGACAGGGAGACAATTCACAAAAAGCCGCTATTGGCGGGCACTTCTCGTAATCACCCACCTACAATCTACAGTTGAGTGACTGCCTGGCTGGGGCGGGAGGATTCGAACCTCCGCATGGTGGAATCAAAATCCACTGCCTTACCACTTGGCGACGCCCCAATAAGGCCCTTGCAGCTGTCACGCTTTCGCACGACACCTTCGGCTCGACCCAGCAGATGCGTCTTTGACCATCTGGTGGCTCCCGCTGGCCGGAGAAGCGGCGGGATGATAGCCTTCCTGCGGTTCCTTCTGGCAACGCCGGTCTATAGAGGGAGTTGAGGCATTTCAACCGGCCGGGCGGCGAAATTTCGTCCGGGATCAAATCCGCCGAATTCGCCCCTGATACCGGGCTGTTCATTCCGGTCGATCTCCATTTTCCGGCCTCGATCCCATGCTGCCGCTCTGCGATCGATCTTGCGCCCGGCCCGGCGGCGAGGGGTTTCCTTTCGTGCCAAATGCATGGCCTTGCGGGCCATTCCGCCGATCGGAGAGTTGAGAGAACGGCGGTTTCGTGGGAAGACTTGAGCCAGATGCTTCAATCCCGTTAGCGAGACCACGGCCATGACCTACCGCGCGCCGATCAATGACATGCTGTTGTCCCTCAATCATGGCGCGGGCCTGCAGGCCGCCGTGAAAGCCGGCCATTATGGCGACTTCGACGCCGACATCACCACCGCCGTGCTGGAGGAAGCCGGACGGTTCGCCACCGATGTGCTGGCGCCGCTCAATCGCGTCGGCGACGAGCACGGCATCAAGCTCGAGGCCGACCGAGTGACCACCGCCCCCGGCTGGCCTGATGCGTATCAGCGCTGGACGGCCGCGGGATGGAACACGGTGTCCGGACCCGAAGCATTCGGCGGCCAGGGCCTTCCGCTCGCGATCAACGCCGCCTGCACCGAAATCTGGAGCGCCTCGAACATCGCATTCGGGCTCTGCCCGCTGTTGACGCTCTCCGCGATCGAGGCGCTCGACGCGCATGGCAGCGACCAGCTGAAAAAAATCTATCTGGAAAAGCTGGTGTCCGGCGAATGGACCGGCACCATGCAGCTCACCGAGCCGCAGGCAGGATCCGATGTCGGCGCGCTGCGCACCCGCGCCGAGCGCGCGGGCGACGGCAGCTATCGCATCAAGGGCACGAAAATCTTCATCACCTACGGCGATCACGACATGACCGATAACATCGTGCATTTCGTGCTGGCCCGATTGCCCGATGCGCCGGCCGGCACCAAAGGCATCTCGCTGTTCCTGATCCCGAAATTTCTGGTCAATGCCGACGGCTCGCTGGGCGCCCGCAACGACATCTACCCCTCTGGCGTCGAGCACAAGCTCGGCATGCATGCTTCGCCGACCTGCACCATGACGATGGGCGACAAGGGCGGCGCGATCGGCTACCTGGTCGGCGAGGAAAACCGCGGCATGCTGTGCATGTTCACGATGATGAACCAGGCGCGGCTCGGCGTCGGCCTCGAGGGCGTCGGCATCGCCGACCGCGCCTACCAGCAGGCGCTGGCATTCGCGCAGGAACGTCGCCAGGGCCGCGCCGTCGGCAAGGACGGCAACGGTTCGGACCCCATCATCGTGCATCCCGACGTCAAGCGGATGCTGATGCAGATGCGCGCGATGACCGCGGCGGCGCGGACGATCTGCTACGCCACCGCGGTCGCGCTCGATGTTTCGGTGCGGGCGACCGACGCGAACACGCGCGGCCTCGCCGCCGCGCGCGGCGCGCTGCTGACGCCGATCGCCAAGGCATTTTCGACCGACATCGGCAACGAGGTGACTTCGCTCGGCGTGCAGATCCATGGCGGCATGGGCTTCATCGAGGAAACCGGCGCCGCGCAGCATTATCGCGACGCCCGCATCACCCCGATCTATGAGGGCACCAACGGCATCCAGGCGATCGACCTGGTGACGCGAAAGCTCGCGGCCAATGGCGGCGAGTCGGTGTGGGCGCTGCTCGACGAGCTCTCCGGCATCGTCAAGCGCGTCGAGACGTCCAACGATCCGGCCTTCGGCACGTCCGGCGCAAAGCTGCGCGAGGCGCTGGCCTCGCTCGAGCGCACCAGCCGATGGCTCTTGGAGCGGGTCGCTTCCGCGCCGAACGACGCGCTGGCGGGCGCGACGCCTTACCTGCGGCTGTTCGGCTCGACGCTCGGCGGCTGCATGCTGGCCGGCGAGGCGCTGGCCGCGCGCGATCTCGGCGAAGCAAGCGGCGATCCCGAACGCTATGTCACGCTGGCGCGGTTCTTTGCCGAAAACATTTCGGTGCAGGCCGCGGCGCTGGAGAAGACGGTGGTGGACAGCGCCGAAGCCGTAAACGGCGCAGACGCGGTGTTGCTGGCGTAGCTTTGTCCACGTTGCACTGTGCATAGTCGTCCCCGCGAAAGCGGGGACCCATAACCACCGATGCCTGTGGTAGATAAGACTGCAGCCCCAGCTTCGTGCAACACGGACATTCGTGGTTAGGGTCCCGGATCGCGCTCGCGGAGCTGTCATCGGGCGGCGCTTCGCGCCGACCGTTGCTCTTGTCCGGGACGACGGAGAGTTCAGCGCTTCAATGATTTTCAAACCGCCAAAATAATTTCAAATACACCTCCGCATTCCCGCGGCGCGATGCGCCCGAGTTGTGCAGAAATCGCTTCGTCCCTCGATGAACAGAGGGCGCAGGGAATGCCGGGTGCCCAATGCACCCGCAGCCTCGTGTGCGATAAAAACAAGCACACGAGCATAGTCACCACAGGTTCACCGGAGTAGACCCGGCATTCCCCGCGCAATGGTTTTACGGCTTACTTCGCGCTCTCCCCGGTGACCACGCTTTTTGACACCGTCGCCTGCGCTTCTTCTCGCAGACTTGACGCCAACGATTGGGGCGTCAGAACGACACGACTTCGCCGTCCGCGTCAGCACCATTCGTCAAGTGCGCTGCCCGCGTCCACCGCATCCCGCCCCGCGTTGATGACGTGCGCAACGCCCCTCTTGTCGAGACCGGACGGTGCGAATCAGTGAACTGATTTGGGTCAGAGGAAAACAGAAATATTTTTGCAAAAGGGGCTTGACACGACTTCTGAAAATCAGAAGCGATTTGCCCGTCGGGCAAAATCAACCCGACCTGCCCGCCGCGAAATCCACATTCGCGACGGCAGCTATAGCCGGGATGAGTTTTTGGTCTGAGGACAATCGCTAACACAGCCTGCGAGATTCCGGGTTCGATGCGGAGCCTGTCATCGGGCCGCGCCTTGCGCGGACCCGTTGGCATCGCCCCGGAATGACGGGACTAGAGCGAGCCGTCGACCATGACTTCGATCAGTTTTGTTCGGGGCCGGCTGAATGCGGATCGCAGCCGGTAGGATGGGTTGAGCCCTTCGCGAAACCCATCACCGTCGTTTCAGAACATGATGGGTATCGCTTCCGCCTTCGCTCTTTGAAGCTTCGGCGGACGCGGTCGCTCAACCCATCCTACGCGCTAAACTGCCATCGTAGTATTCCGCGTGCGGCAGACTACCTGGCGGCGCTGGTGGTGAACCAGATTTGCGGAGTGCCCTTGACGCCGGCTTTCTCCATCGTCGTCTTCAGGTCTGGCGACGATGCGAAGGCTTTGGCCTTATCCGCGGTCTTGAAGTCGTGCGTGACCGTCACGTCGTTGGCGTTGTCGACAGACTGATAGACGGCCTGACCGATCACACCGAGCTTCCGCCGTGTGGCGTCGAAGGCGTTGTAGGCTTTACGCCAGACCGCATAGTCGGCCACCTCGTGACGGATGTACATCCGCACGTCAGCCGCGTCGGCTGGCCGCACGCTCGCTGCAAACCCGAGGAGCAAGATACCGACCAGAAACAATGATCTCATGAAGGTTTGCTCCCCGATGTCCGTTTGTGACCAAAGCGGACACGCCATTCACAATGACCGACGCCCGCTTTCTCTCAGCAGCGAACCACATTGACGGTCTGGTCTTTGCCGTCAGCGCCGGGAACGGTCACGGTCTGCTTGGCGCAGCCGGGCACATAGGCCATCGGTGGAGATGAAGAAGATGGTTGCGCAGAGCTCTCATAAAAACTGGGCGGATACCGGTGTGCCCAATCCCAGGGAACATCATATTTGTATGTGTAATTTATATCGTTTGAGACCGGGCCCGATACCGGTGGCGCGATGTCTGTGTAGGGTTGGTCGATACGGTCCCCCAGAAGAAACTTCCCGGAAAGAAGTCCCGTCGATTGCGTCCGTGGTGGTGCGATCGGGCGAATGTTCGATGGAAAGTCGAATGCATCGAAGCAGAAACGCCGCCATGACCTGCCCTTGGCCCGCCCAATGCCTGGTTGGAGACAAGGGTAAGCGCTACGCCGAGAGACATCAGGAAAGCCGCATACACTTTATACATCATGGCACGCCTACTCATTCGCAACATCAATGCATACTAGGCCGGGGCTTTCGCGCCCGCCAAGGCATAATTAATGAATGGTTAAGGCGTAATCTTAATGGTTGCAAGGTTCGCACGAGAATGTGCTGTCCCGCGCAAGCAGGAGGCTGCACCGGCGGAGCGACTATGTCCCCTTTTGGCACATTTCGGACCTCGCCTTCGCGCGCGATGTTTGTTTCCCGGGTAGCGCGGACTGGTTCAGAAACGCGCGGAGGTCCGGAGTTGACCCATCGGTAGCGAGGCTATGCCGCCCGGACTGTCGCGAGAAAACTCTCGACCTCTTGCTTCAGGCGCTCGGACTGCTGTGCGAGTTCGCCGGCCGAACCGAGAACCAGTTCGGCGGCAGTTCCCACCTGGCCCGATGCCTGCGTCACGCCGGCAATGTTTTGCATGACCCCCTGCGTGCCCTGCGCGGCCTGCTGCACGCTGCGGGCAATTTCCTTGGTCGACGCACCCTGCTCCTCCACCGCGGCGGCGATCGTTGTGGCGATCTCGTCGATCTGCCCGATGGTGGCGCCGATCTCGCGAATCGCCCCGGCCGTTTCCCCGGTGGCGTCGCGGATCGCCTGGATCTGATCGGCGATCTCCTCCGTCGCTTTCGCGGTCTGGGTCGACAGCGCCTTCACTTCGCTTGCCACCACGGCAAAACCCTTGCCTGCCGCGCCGGCTCGCGCGGCTTCGATCGTCGCGTTCAAGGCCAGGAGGTTGGTCTGTGCGGCGATGTTTTGAATGAGTCCCATCACCTCGCCGATCTTCTGTGTCGCGTCCAGCAGCCCTTCCACCATTGCATTGGTGCGGTCGGCCTGGGCAACGGCGCTTTGCGCAATCGATGCCGAGTAAACAATCTGACGGGAGATTTCCTGCCCCGATGTCGAAAGTTCCTCCGCCGCGGCAGCCACGGTCTGCACATTCGCCGTGGTCTGTTGCGCGGCTGCGGCGACGGTGGTGCTCTGCCGCGTGGTCTCCTTGGCGATTGCCGACAGCGATTGCGCCGAGCGCTGCATTTCGGTGGCTGCCGAAGCGGCCCCGGCGACAATTCCGCCGACACTTTTCTCGAACTCGCGCGCGATCAGGTTCATGGCCGATTTCCGTTCCGCCACGGCGCGAGCCGTCGCCTCCTCCCGCTCTGCGCGGAGACGTTCGGCGTCAATCAACCGATCCTTGAAAACGGCCAGACTGCGTGAGATATGGCCGATCTCGTTACGATGCTCGACGAACGGGACGTCAACGTTCAAGTCACCCTTCGCCAGACCGTCCATAACGCCGCATATCGCACCGAGCGGACGAACCAGGCCGCGACCGAGAGCGAATGCGGCCAATCCCGCGATCAGCAATCCCGCCAGACCGCCCGCGGCGATCCAGATGGCGCGGTCGAACACCACCGCGTCGATATCGTCGGTATAGACGCCTGCCTGGATTGCGAGCAGCTTGTCGCCCTCACCATACCCGCCGGCATAGGTGAGCTTCGGCAGCTCGGGACCACCCGTCGCTTTCGGCACCTGGTAATGCGAGGTAACCGCCGCCGGTGCGGGCTTTGCCGACGATATTTTGAATCAGCAGCTGGCCCTGATTGTCTTTGTAATCCCAGCGATTGACATTGATGTATTTCGGGTTGGCGTGCACATAGGTAACGCCGGCATTGGTGCTGCCGGCGCCGTAGACGCCGAGATAGTCAGCGGATTTACCCCAGCGCATGGCGCCGATCGCATCGAAAGCAAGCTGCCGTGCTTCCTCCGCCGAGATCTTGCCGGCTTTGGCTTTTTCCTCGTAAGTCGACAGGATCTTCTTCGCGGCCTCGACCAGATCGAACACCTTGGTCTGACGTTCCTCGATGACGGTATCGCGAAGGACCATCACTTGGGCGGCTAGCGCGGCGACGAAGACAACGGTCAAAACCGCGATGATCATCGCAAAACGATTGTAGACAGTAAGGTGTCGCATGATCAGTGCCTTCGTGACAGAAGCGATCGGCGACAGTATTTCTTTACCAGTTAAGGTTTCATTGAGAACGACATACGTTCAGGCCGAAAAGGAAGCCCTGACGCGTACCATCAGGGACCGGCTTGGTCGAAGGAGATCGCCATGTGGCAGCCGGACGGTGGGGCACGGACACGGATCGGCATTCTAACGCCGCACGCCGACGTGTGGCCGGAGGCGGAATTCGGCGCGATGGCGCCGGATGGAATTTCGATCCACGCCGCGCGTGTTCACTTCGGAGCCTATAGAGCGGGGGGAGCGATGGACCCGACCATCGCCGACGATCCCGTGCGCGCCTTCGCCGACCCACCACTGGTCGATGATGCCGCCGAACTGCTCGCATCGGCTCCGCTGCACGCGATCGTCTACGGCTTCACCAGCAGCAGCTACCTTCGCGGTGCCGCCGATGATGCCAGCCTCAAGGAGCGGCTGGAGAGACGCACGCAAGGCATCCCCGTGGTCATCACCTGCGCGGCGGCGGTTACGGCCCTGATCGCGCTCGGCGTCACACGGCTCGCACTCGTCAGCCCGCCCTGGTTCTCGACCGAGATGGACCAGCAGGGCGTGCGCTATTTTCAGAGTCAGGGTTTTGAGGTTGTTCACTCCGGACCCGCCGGCCTGCCATCCGACCAGCAGGCGATCCAGCCGAGCGAGCTCTATCAATGGGTCCGTGCACAAACGCCCGACAGCGCCGAGGCCGTTTTCATCGGCGGCAACGGCCTTCGCGCCGTTGGAATCATCAAGGCGCTGGAGGAAAATCTCGATCGCCCGATCCTGACGGCGAACCAGGTGGCTTTCTGGCAAGCCCTTGCGCTGTCGGGATCACGCGAGCAGGTCACCGGCTACGGCCGGATATTTGGCTTTCAGGTTGCCGCCGCGAAAAGGGCGTGATGCGCCCGATCTCCGAGCCTCAAGGTCCGGCTTCCGCAATGGGCGCCGTTGGGAAGTCGTCCGTCGCGTCAACCTGAACTCGTCGTGCTCCACTACTGCTGGGAGAAAGACCCGACGCTTGGGGTGAGCGGCATCGGCGGCCGCGGTACCGATGACAACTCTTGCGTCTGCGGCTGCGCCGTGGCTTGCGGTGGCGGTTCAATTTGCCGCGGCATGGAAGGTGCGGCGGCTTGCGCCGGCGGCGGAGCTGCCGCGGCCAGTGGCGGCGGAGGTGGCGGCATCGGCTTGCGCGCCGGTGCCGCGGCCGGCCGCGGCGCAGGCGCCGCTATCCTGGGCCGCAGGCTCTGCTCGGAAGGCTTGATTTCGGAAGTTTTGGCCTCGGAAGCTTTGGCCTCGGAAGCTTTGCCAATGTCGCGGGACATTTGTTGCTGGCTGGCCTTGAGCTGCTCGAGGCCGGCCTTGAGCTGCGCGATCTCCTGACCCATGGTTGCGAGATCGCGCGCCATCGACTGCAGCGACTGCGCCGATTCGGCAGGCAAGGCGGCGGCGCCCGGCGCAACGATTGGCGCTGCGGTCTGGACCGGGGGCGCCGGTTGCGCGGGCGCAGATGTCGCCGTATCAGCCTGAACGGCAGGTGGCGCCGGTTGCGCCGATGGAGCCGGTTGTTCCGATGGCAGCAATGACGTCAAGGCGAGCTGCGGCATCCAGTCCGCGATCATCTGTTGGGCGGCATCGCCGTAGTGCTGCCAGGCGATGCCGGCGACACCGATGCAGGTTGCCAACAGCATCGCGGCGAAGGCGCGCATCGCGCCCCTGCCGATCGACCGAAGACGGCCCGGGACCAGGACATCGTTGACGGCCGCGTTGACGGCGGCGGGGCGAAACGTCGTATCGACCGGTGGCACCGCCGCGTCGGCAGGCAGGTCGGATGCCGCGCGGACCTGCGCCTGCGAAAGACGCCGCGCGGCATCATGCAGGAGACTGGAAAGCTCGTCATCCGCGGGCGCGACCGCAACGGGATCGGGCGCGACCCGGGCGGGATCGGGCGCGACCCGGGCGGCACCTGGCGCGACCACAACGATATCGTGCGGATCGTCGGTTTGCTTCGGCTTCAGCGTGGAATGCATTGGCGCTCCCCTACTCAGTCCAATGTCACGGGCATAAGGCGCGACCGGCAAATCCACGCCAGGCCGACCAAGTCCTGCTCCAGACTTCACTGCGGTTTGACCAAAGGAAGGCGGGACGATGGAGAGTATGGGGCCGCGGAACTCGGGCTTTTCGGCGTGTGAGGCCAAAGCCGCTGACGAGCACCGGGCCGTCGAGGCGAGGCAAGCCATCGACCCATACACCAACAAACCTGAAACGATGACTTTCAATTATTGCTGTTTCGCGATCGCCCCAACGACCGCATCATGGTCGCGCATACAAGGAGGCCTCTGATGAACCAGCATGCCAGTAAAAAGAGCGTCCCGCCGTCCGTGGGCGCAGATGTGAGTGGCATCGAGACGCTGCTCAACCGCAATCTTCCGGAAGTTTTCGGTGAAGGTGATCCGGCTCGCCGAAGGGCCGCAATTCAGGAACTTTACACCGAAGATTGTGTGCTGTGCGTGCCGCCCGGCACTTTCGTCGGTCACGACGCACTGGACAAGTTCGCCGGCGATCTCCGAGCGACGCATCCCCACTATGTTTATACGCCTCATGGCGCGCCCCAGGTTCTGCACAATTCGGGACGCCTGGCGTGGGGCTCGGGGCCGAAAGGCGAAACGCCCGAGTACACCGGTGTGGATTTCATCATCGCACGGGACGGCAAGATCGCGGCTCTTTATGTCTACCTCGACTCGCCGCCCACATAATGTGCGAAACGGAATAGCCCGTAGGGCGGGTTAGCCCAACGGGTCCGCGCAAGGCGCGGCCCGATGACAGGCTCCGGCGCAACCCGCCTCTTGTCGTCGGTGAACGGCGGATTGCGCTGCGCTAATCCGCCCTACGGGTTGAACCACCTGGCGCTCACGCCTCGTCAGTCGTCATATTCCATCGAAATGTCGCGGCCGGTGTAGTCGGGCATGAACGACGCCGCCACAAGGCTTACGACCGCGCAAGCGGCAATGTAGACGGAAATCGCGTAACCGGTGTGATAAGTCGCAAACAGCGCTGTCGCGATCAGGGGCGCCGGACCGCCGGCGATCACGGAGGCGAGTTGATAGCCCAGCGACGCACCGCTGTAGCGCAATCGCGGCGTAAAGGCCTCGGCGATCAGGGCCGCCTGCGGCCCATACTGCATGTCATGCGGGATCAGCGACAGCACGATCGCGATGAACACCAATGCTGGAATTGCCGTGTCCACCATTGCGAAATACAGGAAGCCGAACACGCCGACCGTCGCCGCGCCGATCAGATACATCTTCCTGCGCCCGATGAGGTCGGAGATGTGGCCCGACAGCGGGATGCTGACGAACGAGAGGCAAGAGGCAGCCAGCACCGCGATCAGGATGAAATCGCGCGACATTTTCAAGGTAGTGACGCCGTAAGCGAAGATGAAGGCGGTGAAGATATAGAACGGCGCCTGCTCGGCCATCCGCAGCAATGCCGAGAGGAATATCTCCTTCGGATGCTTCCTGAAGACCTCGACGATCGGGGCCTTCTCGATCTTCCTGGTATCCAGGAGCTGCTGGAACACCGGCGTCTCGAGGATGCCAAGGCGAATCCATAGTCCGACACCGACCAGAATAATCGAGAGCGCGAAAGGAATTCGCCAGCCCCAGGTCAGGAACTGGTCGCCCGACAATTGGCTGAAGGCGAGGATGGCAAGGTTTGCCAGAAACAGCCCGCACGGCACCCCGAATTGCGGCCAGGACGCCACCAGACCGCGTTGACCATGGGTGCGCGACCACTCCATCGCCAGCAGCACCGATCCGCCCCACTCGCCGCCGACGCCGATACCCTGAAGCATCCGCAGCACCGTCAGGATGACCGCGCCCCAGATGCCGATCGAGGCGTAGGTCGGCACGAATGCGATCAGGAAGGTCGCGATACCCATGGTCAGAAGCGTGGCGATGAGGGTAGCCTTGCGGCCGATGCGATCGCCGTAGTGACCGAATATCGCGGCGCCGATCGGGCGCCCGACGAAGCCGATGAAATAGGTGCCAAAGGCCGCGAGCGTCGCCGTCAGCGCATCCTCGTTGGGAAAGTAGAGCTTGCCGAACACAAGCCCGGCAGCCGTGCCATAAAGGAAAAAGTCGTACCACTCGATCGCGGTGCCGATGGTCGATGCGATGACCGCCTTGCGCAGCTGCGCACTATGATCGGATGCGGACAACGTCCCTTGCGTGACTGCCATAGCCATTGAATTGTCCCCTGGTTGGTTGTTTCACTGCCCCTAAAACCGTTTCTCAACGGGTCACTTAGTCGTTCGGTACGATGCTACAATCAGTTCGCGCCGACCGGAAGGCACATCTAAGACATTCGGATTGCTGCAGCGCGGGAATTTGTGGCGAAGTCCGTTCATGCGCACGCTGAAAGGTGAGCTAAGCGACTACGCGCCATGGGAACTTTGGCTCCGCTTTCCAAGTTCTGCCCGTGGAATAGAAATGGACCAGCGGCAAGGGATCACCGATGAACCACGCGCAGCCTGTTTCGATGTTGTCTCGCGGATGGATCGCCGGCCGAGCGGCGTTGCTGGCCGTTACGGTCCTCGGACTTCTGGCTGCGCCCGCGAGATCGCCCGCCCAGGATGCCGGCGTCAGCGGCATTCCGCCGGGGCCGGCGAATGCGCGCGGATTAAACGGCTCGGTCAACGATCCAAGCGGCATCGGGAACGCGGCCAGGGTGCCGGCGATCCCGCCGCCGGCGATAAGCCCGGCGATGCCGTCCACGGTGTCCCCGCCAACGGCCTTCCGGACCTTGCCGGTGCAGCGCGGGGTGAAGATCAAACGCACGCGATATGCGGCAGCCAGATCCCGCCGCGGGGGTAAGGAAACGGCCAGGGAGCGCGAGGACAAGGCAACCGTCAGCGAGCGAGACAAACTGCTCGACCGCAAGATTCTGAGCATCTGCCGGGGGTGCTGAGCTCTCGCGCCGGAGTGGTTTGCCCGGGCATTTTCCCGTTAAGTGGCTTCATCCTTCGAGACGCGCGCAACAGCGCGCTCCTCAGGATGAGGCCTTGAACCCTCATGGTGAGGAGCGCGGCAACGCCGCGCGTCTCGAACCATGCGGCCATGAAAGACGATCATGACCCGGCTCAGCCGGAACAGGCTTTCGCGAACTCGCCGGTTCGCCGCGCGGACGGATCAATAGACCGGCAAGGGCTGGCAAGGGGTTTCGTTCTCCCAGGGCTGGGTGGCAAATGCGCCGACGCGCGGGGCCGGGTAGCAGAGACGTCCGTCAACGTAACGCACGCCAGGCGCGGCGCGGTCAGGGGCGCTTGCTACGGCCTGCCGCGCGTTGGGATGATACTCCTGGGCCACCACAGGCGTTGTCAGCATGACTGCTGCGATCAGGGCAGCCGGCAGAACTTCAAGCTTTGTCATTCAATTTCTCCATCGGATAGGAAAAGCCACAGGTTTGGCTTCGCTCTATCGACATGGAGAAGCGATCACCCATTTAAAGACAACATTTGCTCACGCCATTTCAACGGCGCGCGAGGCCGGGCCGTCGTACGATCACGAATGACAGTCGTCATTCCGGGGCGCTCTGCGCGAGCCCGAATCCATAACCACCATCGGGAGTATGATTCGGGCCTGCGCCTCAGGTCGGCAATTGCCGACCAGAGGCACATCCCGGAAATGACGACCTCTTGATTTCCGGCAGTTCTATTCAAGCGGCTTCAGGCCGGCCTCGATCTGGGCGCGGCGCGGCTCGAGGAATGGCGGCAGCGAGAGTTTCTCGCCGAGCGTTGCCATCGGCTCGTCGGTGGCGAAGCCGGGACCGTCGGTGGCGATCTCGAACAGGATGCCGTTCGGCTCGCGGAAATAAAGACTGCGAAAATAGAAGCGGTCGATCTCGCCGCTATTGCGGACGCCAAGCTCGTTCAGCCGGTGCGCCCAGGCGTGGTATTGCTCGTCGTTGGGGGTGCGGAACGCGACGTGATGCACGCCGCCGGCGCCCTGCCGCGCTTCCGGCAGATCCTTCTGCTCGATCACGTGCAATTCCGCCGCCGGGCCGCCCTCGCCCATCGCGAACACGCGAGCCTGCGCGCGCGCATCCGGCGCGGCGTAATCGCGCACGCTTCGCATGTTCATGACACGGGTGAGCACCTGCTCGGTGCGGGCGAGATCGCGCACGCTGAGCACGATCGGACCGAGCCCGCGAATCTGGTGCTCGGCCGGCACCGTGCTCTTCTCCCAGGGCGAGGCTGACCCGGCGCCGCCGTCATCGACCAGCACCAGGCGTTGACCTTCTGGATCCTCGAACGGCAGCGTCAGCCGGCCGTCGACTTCGCTGATATCGCCGGCGTGGCCGCCCGCCTGCTTCAGCCGATCCCGCCAAAAGCCGAGGCTTTGCTCGCCGGCGACGCGCAATGAGGTAGCGCAAATGCTGTTGCTGCCGCGCCGCTCCGGCGCTGCCGGAAAGTCGAAGAAGGTGAGATCGGTGCCGGGATTGGCGCGCCCGTCGGCATAGAACAGATGGTAGGCGCTGACGTCGTCCTGGTTGACGGTCTTCTTGACCAGCCGCATGCCGAGCAGGCCGGCGTAAAAGGCGAGATTCTCGCGCGGCTTGGCGGAAATCGCGGTCAGGTGGTGAATTCCCGTCAACTGCATTGCGTGGCCCTCGCGTCATTGCGTCGCCGTTGAAAAGTAAGCGCGGCCGGTTTGGGCCGCCGTGGAGATGATGTAGGATACGGCTCAAAGACTTGCCAGCGGCGACCTTGCCGCTTGTCTGAAGGACGGCTTCATGACCGGACATTTGATTGTGACCGACGAAGGCGCGATGCGGGTGATCAGGCTGCGGCGGCCGGAAAAGAAGAACGCGATCACGCTGGACATGTATCGCGGCATGAGCGACGCGATCGACACCGCGCAGAACAATCCCGCGATCCGCTGCCTGATCATTACCGGCGGCTCCGGCGTGTTCAGCGCCGGCAATGACGTCGACGATTTCCTGAAGGACGCCACCGCCAACGCGGAGACGCCGCGCGCCTCCAACATGACAAAATTTCTTTATTCGCTTGCGCACAACGTCAAGCCGATCATCGCCGCGGTCGATGGCGTCGCGATCGGAATCGGCACCACCATGCTGTTCCATTGCGACTTTGTGCTCGCCTCCACCACCGCGACGTTCTCGACGCCGTTCATCCAGCTGGGCCTGGTTCCGGAAGCCGCCTCCAGCCTGTTGATGCCGCGCACCATGGGCTATCAGCGCGCGTTCGCGACGCTGGTGATGGGACGCAAGATGAGCGCCGAGGACGCCCGCATCGCCGGCTTCGTCAACGTCGTGGTGTCGCCCGGTCATACCGAGGCCGAGGCGCGCAAGGTCGCGCGCGAGATCTGCGCGCTGCCGGCGGAGGCGGTGGCGACCACGCGCAAGCTGTTGCGGCCGCCGCCCGAAGACCTGACCCGCCGGATCGACCAGGAGGGCCATCTGTTCAGCGAGCGCATGCGCTCCCAGGAGGCGGTGGCCGCATTCAAGGAGTTTCTTTCGCGCAGGCAGAAGGCGTGAGCAGAAGCAGCTTTTGGGCATTTCCGGTTGGGGCGAAGCACTATCATCAGGCATCCAACGGGCCTCATGGTTCGAGACGCGCGGCCTTGCCGCGCTCCTCACCATGAGGGTCTGAGACCTCATCCTGAGGAGCATCGCGAAGCGATGCGTCTCGAAGGATGAAGCCAACGAACTCGAAAATGCTTCGGTGTAAAGTCATGAGACATTCGCTTTGCCCGGTCCTCGCAGCGTTGATGCTGGCGTTTGCGCTTGAGCCCTGTTCGCGCGCCGAAGCGCAAGCCGCGCCGGTCGAGTTGAGGATTCTCGCGATCAACGATTTCCACGGCTACCTTCAGCCGCCGCCGGGCGGGATCAGGATCGCCGATCCCAACGACAGGAGCAAAAAGATCGCGGTGGAGGCCGGCGGCGCCGAGCAGATGGCGACGCTGGTCAAGCAGCTCCGCGCGGGCGCCAGCAACACGATTTTTGTCGCCGCCGGCGACCTGATCGGCGCCAGCCCGTTCCTGTCGGCGTTGTTTCACGATGAGCCCACGATCGAATCGCTGTCGATGATGGGGCTCGAGGTTGCTTCCGTCGGCAATCACGAATTCGATGAGGGCAAGGAAGAGCTGCTGCGGATGCAGAATGGCGGCTGCCATCCGACCGACGGATGCCAGGGGCCGCATCCGTTCCTCGGCGCGAAATTCCGCTATCTTGCGGCAAGCACGATCGAGAAAGACACGGGCAAGACCGTGTTCCCGCCTTACGCGATCCGGGAATTCGGGGGCATACCGGTCGCCTTCATCGGCCTGACGCTGAAGGGCACCCCCAACCTCGTCTCGCCGGTCGGCGTCGCCGGTCTCGAATTCAGGGACGAGGCCGACACCGTCAACGCGCTGGTGCCGGAACTGAAGGCGCGCGGCGTCGAGGCCATCGTCGTGCTGATCCACGAGGGCGGATTTCCGACCGGCGATTATAATGAGTGTCCCGGCATATCCGGACCGATCGTCGACATCGTCAGGAAATTCGATCGCGCGGTCGACGTGGTGATCAGCGGCCACACCCATCAGGCCTATGTCTGCGAGATCGACGGCCGGCTCGTCACCTCGGGCGACAAATACGGCACCCTCGTCACCGCGATCGACGTGAGGCTCGATCCCGCAACGCGCGACATCATCAGCGCCAGGGCCGACAATGTCATCGTGCGCACGGCCGCCTATGCCCGGGATCCGGAGCAGACCGCGCTGATCGCGTCCTACGACAAGGTGGCCGCGCCGATCGCCAACCGCCCGGCGGGATCGATCACGGAAACGCTGTCGCGGGCGCCCAACGATGCCGGCGAGAGCCCGCTCGGCGATATCATTGCCGACGCGCAACTCGCCGCGACCCGCGCCGACAAGGACGGCGGGGCGGTGATCGCCTTCACCAATCCGGGCGGCGTCCGCACCGACATTCCGAAAAAGGCGGACGGCACGGTGAGCTACGCCGATGTGTTTTCCAGCCAGCCGTTCCGGAACCAGCTCGTGACGCTGACGCTGACCGGCGCGCAGATCAAGAACGCGCTCGAGCAGCAATGGCTCGATCCGAAACGGCCGCGGATCCTGCAGGTTTCAAAGGGTTTCAACTACGCATGGGACAACGCAAGACCCTACGGCGATCGCGTGCTCGCCGATCGCATGTCGTTGAACGGGCAGCCGATCGATCCCGCGAAGGGCTACCGCGTGACGGTGAACAATTATCTCGCGGTCGGCGGCGACGGTTTTACCGCCCTGAAGGAAGGAACCGGGCAGCAATTCGGCATCTACGACGTCGATGCCTTGCACGGATATTTTCAGGCCAACAGCCCGATCTCGCCTGCAGCCGCCGACCGCATCGTTCGGTTGAACTGAATGGCAAAGCGATATCCGCGACTTCGGCTCTTTCCGGGCGGGCAATGACCGCCTAGATTAGCCCCTTCTCAGGAAGCGCGCGTTTCGCGCGCCAAGGTACTGCATGACCACGCTGCTGCTTAGCCATCGCTCAAGCCTCGACCATCAAACGCCGCCCGGGCATCCCGAACGTCCCGACCGGATTCGCGCGATCGAGCAGGTTCTGGGGGAAAGCCGCTTTGACAGGCTGGTGCGCGAACAGGCTCCCGAAGGTTCGCTCGATCTGGTCAGGCTTTGTCACAACGAACACTATATCGAACAACTCCAGCATATCGCGCCCAAGAGCGGCATGATCTACCTCGACGGCGACACCTCGATGTCGCCGGGCACCTGGGAAGCGGCGATGCGCGGCGTCGGCGGCGCGGTTGCCGCCACCGACGCCGTGATGTCGGGCACGCATGATAATGCCTTCGTGGCGATGCGGCCTCCCGGCCATCACGCCGAAACCAACAGGCCGATGGGCTTTTGCCTGTTCGATCATGCCGCCATCGCCGCGCGCCACGCGCAGCGCAAATACGGCATCGCCCGCGCCGCGGTGGTCGATTTCGACGTCCATCACGGCAATGGCACCCAGGATATCTTCTGGTCCGATCCGACGGTGATGTATTGCTCGACCCACCAGATGCCGCTGTTTCCTGGCACCGGCGCGCGCGGCGAGCGCGGCGAGCACGACACCATCGTCAACGCGCCGCTGGCGTCGGAAGACGGCAGCGTCCAATTCCGCGCCGCGTTCGAAAACGTGATCCTGCCGCAGTTGCAGAAATTCAGCCCCGAACTGATCATCGTCTCGGCCGGCTTCGACGCACATTACCGCGATCCGCTGGCCTCGCTCAATCTAAGGGCGGACGACTTCGGCTGGGTGACGCAAAAGCTGATGGATGTCGCCGATGCAAGCGCCGGCGGGCGAATTGTCTCGGTTCTCGAAGGCGGCTATGATCTGCAAGGCCTGAAAGAGTCGGTGGCGGCACATGTCACGGCATTGATGGGCGTGTGAATCCCCGCCACAATACGCCCGCACAAATACGCTTAAGTCCGCGCCGGCGACAGGGCGAACCCGGGAAGCAAGATGGCCGAAAATACCCAAATGGACGTCAAGAAGCTGAGCTTCGAGCGCGCGATCGAGGAGCTTGAATCGATCGTGAAGCGGCTCGAGGAAGGCAAGGTGCCGCTGGAAGAATCCGTCGCCATCTACGAGCGTGGCGAGGCGTTGAAACGGCGATGCGAGGAACTGCTGCGGCAAGCGGAGGCGCGGGTCGACAAGATCACCACCGACGCCAATGGCCAGCCGACCGGAACCGAACCGCTCGACGTTCAATGACGACCCTGCCGTCTCGGTGCGCAGACGCGCGCCCGACAACAGGCGGGAACATCGGTGAATCGGCGCGACACGAGCGCGCAAGGGCCGAAATAGCTCTTCGCGCGCTGCATGGCCTGATATAGTCCCCGGGCCAGCTCGGGGATCACCAGTAAGTGCGCGTTCAGCACCGCCATATCATCTATGTGCAGGGATACGATCCGCGCGGTCTGGCGCAATATTACCGCATGTTCCGAACCGAGCTGCGGAAATTCGGCCGGCTGTATCAGCTCGACGCCACCGTCAGCCGCCCGCTTGTAGCGCCCGACGGCGAGACCGCATCCTGGACCATCGAGACCAAGGCAAGCGACTGGCAGACCCGTACCCGCTACGATTTTCTGCGATGGGAAGACCTGATCCAGCGCGACCTTGCCGCGCCGATCTGGCGCACGGTTTTCCATGCGATATGGATCTATTGGCGCGTAGTGTTCAGCGGCACCTTCGCGCGATTCTGGAAGGCGAATTGGCGCTTCGCGATCTTCATCACCTACCCGCATTTCCTGCTGCTGATCGAGGCCGTGTGCGCGCTCGGCACTGCCTTCGCCTTCGCGAGAGGTCTGGAAGCGCTGGGCATCCCCGACCCGTTCAGCATGGCCGCCGCGGCGGCCCTGTTCCTCGCAATCCTCGGCACCGTGCTGAAGCTCACCGAAAACGCGACATACCTGCTCTATCTGCTCGCGGACACGATCTGGACCTGGGAATTCTCGCACCGCCAGCGGCCGGAATGGGATGAGCGGATCGACCGTTTTGCCCGATACCTCATCGACGTCGCGCGCGAGGGCGAAGCCGATGAAATCGTCGTCGTCGGCCACAGTTCGGGATCGTTTTTGGGGACCGAGATTATGGCGCGCGCGCTGAAGCTCGACCAAAACCTCGGCCGGCATGGCCCGCGGGTGGTCTTGCTCACCATCGGCGGCAATTTCCCGATCGTCGGATTTCATGCGGCGTCACAGGATTTCCGCGATCACCTTCGCTTGCTGGCGGTTGAACCTTCGATCGACTGGATCGACTGCCAGTCGCGCAAGGATGTGATGAACTTCTTTCCGTTCGATCCGATCGCCGGCCACGGCATCGAGGTCGGCGCCGCCCGACGCAACCCCACGATCGTACCGGTCCGGTTCCGGGAAATCATCCAACCCGGACATTACAAGCTGTTCCGCTGGAAGTTCTTTCGGGTGCATTTCCAGTTCGTCATGGCCAACGAACTGCCGCACGCCTACGATTTTTTCATGATCGTTTGCGGGCCGATCCCGTTAAGCGAACGCATGGCTCGGCCCGAGGCGGCGCTGGCGTTTGCGACCGGCGACGCCGTGGAGCGCGAATGCGCCTGGAAAATGCTCGAAACCGCGGTTCCCGGCTGTGGGGATGCCGCCGATTTAGGCGAGTTGGAACCAACGGCACGCCGCCGGGGTTGAGAGCCGGCTCGCGGCCGCCCAATCCTCGGGTGTGGCGGGTTGGCTTTGAGCGTCGCTTTAGTGTAAGGCTTTAAGGCTATGGGCTGTTGAAAGGGGCCTGCCGCGGATTATCTCGCAGCAGTAAGCACTTCAAATGGCTGACAAAAATCACTGGGAAGGGTAAATCCGTCGAAGGTGATGCACATCACATTGAACGATCCGGAGCGCATCTAGACTTAAAACCAGGCTTCGGCCTGCTCAGGTGGCATCCGGCGTCTGGGTTTTTCGTTGCGCTGATGCTGCGCAACCCATCTCACGTCGGGTGGCTCGTCCCGACCTGCAAAATTGGAATATCGCCGTGACCGTATTTAGCAAAACGCCACTTCTCGACACAATCCACACCCCCGACGATCTGCGCCGGCTCAAGGTGGAACAGGTTCGGCAAGTCGCCGATGAACTCCGTCAGGAAACCATCGACGCCGTCTCGGTAACGGGCGGACATTTCGGCGCCGGCCTCGGCGTCGTCGAATTGACGACGGCCCTGCACTATATTTTCGACACCCCGCGCGATCGCCTGATCTGGGACGTCGGCCACCAGGCCTATCCGCACAAGATCCTGACCGGCCGCCGCGACCGCATCCGCACGCTGCGCACCGGCGGCGGACTGTCCGGTTTCACCAAGCGCACCGAAAGCGATTACGATCCGTTCGGCGCCGCCCACTCCTCGACCTCGATCTCCGCGGCGCTCGGCATGGCGGTGGCGCGCGACCTCTCCGGCGGCAAGAACAATGTCATCGCCGTGATCGGCGACGGCGCGATGTCGGCGGGCATGGCCTATGAAGCCATGAACAATGCCGGCGCGATGAATTCCCGGCTGATCGTCATTCTCAACGACAACGACATGTCGATTGCGCCGCCGGTCGGCGCGATGTCGGCCTATTTGTCGCGGCTGTATTCAGGCAAGACCTATCGCTCGCTGCGCGAAGCCGCCAAGCAGCTCGGCAAGCATCTTCCAAAGGTGCTCGCGGACCGTGCCAATCGCGCCGAGGAATATTCGCGCGGCTTCATGGTCGGCGGCGGTACGCTGTTCGAAGAACTCGGTTTCTACTATGTCGGCCCGATCGACGGCCATAACCTCGATCACCTGCTGCCCGTGCTCAAGAACGTCCGCGACATGGAGACCGGCCCGATCCTGGTCCATGTCGTCACCCAAAAGGGCAAGGGCTATCCGCCGGCGGAAGCCTCCGCCGACAAGTATCACGCCGTCGTCAAGTTCGACGTGGCGACCGGTGCGCAGGCCAAGGCCAAGCCGAACGCTCCCGCCTATCAGAACGTGTTCGGCCAGAGCCTCGTCAAGGAAGCCCAGAAAGACGACAAGATCGTCGGCATTACCGCGGCAATGCCGTCGGGCACCGGCATCGATATTTTCTGCAAGGCGTTTCCCGAGCGCACCTTCGATGTCGGCATCGCCGAGCAGCATGCCGTGACGTTTGCGGCGGGCCTCGCAACCGAAGGCTACAAGCCATTCTGCGCGATCTATTCGACCTTCCTGCAGCGCGGCTATGACCAGGTCGTCCATGACGTGGCGATCCAGGGCCTGCCCGTGCGCTTCGCGATCGATCGCGCCGGCCTGGTCGGCGCCGACGGTGCGACCCATGCCGGCTCGTTCGACAACGCCTATCTCGGCTGCCTGCCCGGCTTCGTCATCATGGCGGCGTCGGACGAGGCGGAGCTCGTGCACATGGTCGCGACCCAGGTCGCGATCAACGACCGTCCGAGCGCACTGCGCTATCCGCGCGGCGAAGGCCGCGGCGTCGAGATGCCGGAAGCCGGCATTCCGCTTGAGATCGGCAAAGGACGCATCATTCGCGAGGGCACCAAGATCGCGTTATTGTCGTTCGGAACCCGTCTTGGGGAATGCGAGAAGGCGGCGGACGAACTGGCGGCCCATGGACTGTCCACGACAATTGCCGACGCGCGCTTCATGAAGCCGCTCGACGTCGAGCTGGTCCTGAAACTCGCGCGCGAGCACGAAATCCTGCTCACGATCGAGGAAGGCGCGATCGGCGGGTTCGGCTCCCATGTCATGCAGACGCTGGCGGAGCACGGCATGCTCGACGGCGGCTTGCGGATGCGCTCGATGGTGCTGCCCGACGTGTTCCTCGACCATGACTCGCCGAACGCGATGTACGCCCGCGCCGGCCTCGACGCCAAGGGCATCGTTGCCAAGGTGTTCGAGACGCTGGGCAAGGATTTCAAGGCCGAGACGGTAAAGCTGGCCTGACGTTCCGCCCTGTGTCATTCCCCGCGCAAGCGCGTAGCGCTTGTCGCTGAGGGCGCGAGTGAAACGAGCGAGCCCGGAATCCATAACCACCATCGGGAGTATGGATTCCGGGCCTGCGCATCCAAGTCGGCTGTTGCCGACTTGGACAATGATATTGCCGAACTCGGGTAAACCCGAGTTCGGTTGGCGCATCCCGGAATGACAAAAGTCTATCTCGCCGGCCCCGACGTTTTCCTGCCCGATGCCGTAGATATCGGACGGCGCAAGGTCGCGCTGTGCGCGCAGCATGGGCTGATCGGACTGTATCCGCTGGAAAATGCGATCGACCGCGCGGCCAGCGACGCCTCCTTGCAGATATTTCGCGGCAACGAAGCCATGATGATCGAGGCCGATGCCATTATCGCCAATCTCACGCCATTTCGCGGACCGGGCGCGGATGCCGGGACCGTCTACGAACTCGGCTATATGGCGGGACGCGGCAAGCTTTGCCTGGGCTATTCCAACGATCCCTCGTCCTATGCCGATCGCGTAGGTGAATTCACCGGGGTGATTTCACGCGATGGACGCCTGGTCGATGCGTCGGGATTGACGGTCGAGAATTTCGGGTTGACCGACAATTTGATGATGATCCATGCGCTCGACCTGCACGGCTGCGCGCTGGTGACGCCCCGGCAAGCACCCGCGGACATCTGGCACGATTTGACTGCATTTGAGAGTTGCGCGCGCATGGCGGCCGAGCGAATGGCCTCTGCGCCTGCGCGTGCTTCAAGTTGAACATGGCAAAGGGCGAGCGGAGCATGTCCCCTCCCCGCAAGCGCGCGGACACATTGCTGGTCGAGCGCGGCCTGTTCGAAAGCCGGGCCCGGGCACAGGCGGCGATCGAAGCGGGGCTCGTCACGGCCAATGACAAGCAGGTCATGAAGCCGTCCGAGAGCATCGCCGCCGATGCGGTGTTGCAGGCGCAAGCCGCGCATCCCTTTGTCTCGCGCGGCGGGGTCAAACTGGCGGACGCGCTGCAGCAATATCCGATCGACGTCGAGGGTCATGTCTGTCTCGATGTCGGCGCATCGACCGGCGGTTTCACCGAGGTGTTGCTCGCCAATGGCGCCAGCCTGGTGTTTTCGATCGATGTCGGGCGCGAGCAGCTGCATCCATCGCTGCGCGGCCATCCCAACGTCGTTTCCATGGAACAGACCGATATCCGCAGCCTTGAAGGCAAGCGCCTGCCCGCGCGGCCGGATGTTGTCGTGATCGACGTCAGTTTCATTTCGCTGAAAGCCGTGCTGCCGGTGGCGCTGTCATTGGCGGCCGCGCCGATGCACCTCCTGGCATTGATAAAACCGCAGTTCGAGGCACCGCGAAAGCATTCCAGGCGCGGCATCGTCCGCGATGGAACGGTGCACCAGCAGATCTGCGACGACATCGCAGGCTTCGCGGCGTCCCTGGGATGCAGCGATATCCAGGTGTTCCCGTCATCGATCAAGGGTGGCGACGGCAATACCGAATTCTTCATCGGCGCGCGACGTGGCTGAACGTCTCGTCATCGATCACGTCGCTCATCACGGCGACGGCGTCGCCTTTGCGGACGGAGCGGCGGTATACGTGCCGTACACGCTCGGCGGCGAGACGGTCGAGGTTTCCGCGGTATCCGGTCATCCCGATCGCCGCCGCCTGCTCGCGGTCGAGCGCGCCAGCCCGGAGCGGGTCACGCCGTTTTGCCCGCATTTTGGCGTCTGCGGGGGCTGCGCGATTCAGCATTGGGAAAGTGAGCGCTATCGCGCATGGAAGCGCGATATTGTCATCGAGACGCTGGCGCAGGCGAAGCTCGCCTGCGAAGTCGATCCGCTGATCGATGCCCATGGCCTCGGGCGCCGGCGGATTACGCTGCACGCCCGCATCGGCACCCACGACGTGCTCAAGGTCGGTTTTGCGGCGGCAGGTTCGCACGACATTATCCCGATCGATCGCTGTCCGATTCTGGCCCCTGGCTTGAACGGCGCGCTTGCGGCCGGGTGGGCTATCGCCGAGCCGTTGATATCGATCGGAAAGCCGCTCGACATCCAGATCACCGCGACCGACAACGGCCTCGATGTCGACGTGCGCGGCTCGGGACCGTTGCCGGCGGCCAGGATCGCAACGCTGTCGCGCATTGCCGAGCAACACCGCCTGGCGCGGCTGACGCGCCATGGCGAGCTGGTGCTGATGCGCAACTCCCCGACGATTGCGATCGGCGCAGCGCAGCTAACTTTGCCGCCGGGTTCGTTCCTGCAGGCCACCGCCGCCGGCGAAGAAGCGCTGGCGGCGCTGGTATCCGGACATTGCACCCGCGCCAGGCACATCGCCGATTTGTTCTGTGGGGTCGGACCGTTCGCGCTGCGGCTTGCAGCAAAATCGCGGGTTTCGGCATTCGACAGCGATGCGGGCGCGGTCGCGGCGTTGCAGAAGGCGGCGACATCGACGCCCGGACTGAAGCCGGTCAAGGCCGAGGCCCGCGATCTGTTCCGCCGCCCGCTGATGCCGCAGGAGTTGCGCGATTACGAGGCGATCGTGTTCGATCCGCCGCGGCAGGGCGCGCAGGCGCAAGCCGTTCAGCTCGCAGCCAGCAGGATTGCTGTCGTCGTCGCGGTGTCGTGCAACGTCGCGACCTTTGCGCGGGACGCGCGGATTCTGGTCGATGGCGGCTACAAACTCGAGCGGGTGACGCCGGTCGATCAATTCCGCCACACGCCGCATGTCGAATTGGTGGCGAAGTTTACGAGGTAGCGTGTCCCGGACGCGGCGCAGCGTCTCTTACGATGCGCCGCAGAGCGGGATCCAGACTCTCAGGGCCCCGGTCAGCTGCGCACCACGCCGCAAAGAGCGGCGCGTTGCGCAGCCTCCGGGGTACGCGCTGCGAGTTCACCGTCCCCAGCGATCCTGCCAGATTTTCTCGCCGATCAAGCAGGAGACGCGCGGCTCCTTCTCCTTCTCGGCCACCGGGACCATTCGGCGCTCGGGCGTGCGGTCGGCGACTTCGAGCAGGAGCTTGGTTCGGATCGCCTCCTTGAACTTTTCGCGATCCTTGATCGTCACCACGAACGAGCCGGGGCCTCCGATCACGCAGTCCTCGTAGTAGAGATCGAGATTGTCGATGTCCATCGTGGAATAGGACGGCTCCTTCACCATGATCGGCAGGCCGTTGATGGTGATGCCTTTCTCCAGCGCCGCGTCGCGCGCGCCGGTCACCGGCGCGCCGTTGTTGTTGGGGCCGTCGCCGGAAATATCGATGACACGCCGCAGTCCGTGATAGGGGTTCTCGTCGAACAGCGGCATTGCGAAATTGATCGCGCCCGAGATCGACGTCCGCGACGCCCGGCGGATCGGGGTCTTCATGATTTCGTTGGCCACCGCATCCGCGGTTTCCGGCCCGTCGATCACCCGCCAGGGAATGATGATCTTCTGGTCACTGGATGCCGCCCATTCGAAATAGGTCACCGCAATCTTGCCGGTGGGGCCGGTTTTCAGCGCCTGCAGAAATTCCTTCGAGATAATGGCCTGCGCGTAGCCCTCGCGCTGGATCGCCAGTTCGTCCATGTCCATCGAATAGGAGACGTCGACAGCGAGGACCAGTTCGAGGTCGACCGAGGATGCGGCATCCTTGTCCGCCAACGCATTTGTGGGGTTCGGCGCGGCGATACCGGCAACGTCGCCTCCGGCCATCGCTCCCGCGACAAGCAACGCTCCGATAGAGACACACCAGCGCATAGCGGCCCTCCGTCGTCGTTGGCGCGATGGTGACATGCAAAGCCGGCGTTCGAAAAGCAGGAACATGGGCTTGTCCTACACATTCAAGTCAATCAAACCGCCTTAATTTCACCAAGGCCTCTGCTGCGGCGCTCAACGAGAATTAGCTTCCGCCTTGCGCTTGGTCGACGAGCGCCAGGGCTTCGGGCTTTTCAGGCAGGGCTATCTGCGCGCGCTGCCGCCGCTGCAAGGAAGCCATCGCAAAACAGCCGGTTCCACAGCGGGCCCGGAGATTGTATTCTTGTGCAGGCAACCGCGAAAACGTCAGGAGGTGCTAGCCGGAATGATCGACGCCGTCACCAAGCCGAAAACCAAGGTCAAGACCAAGACCGAACGGCCGCGCCTGCACAAGGTCATCCTCATCAACGACGACTTCACGCCCCGCGAATTTGTCGTGACGGTGCTGAAGGCGGAATTCCGCATGACCGAGGACCAGGCCCACAAGGTCATGATCACCGCGCACCGGCTCGGCGTATGCGTGGTCGCGGTCTTCACCAAGGACGTCGCCGAGACCAAGGCGACGCGCGCCACCGACGCCGGCCGCGCCAAAGGCTACCCGCTGCTGTTCACCACCGAGCCGGAGGAATAACAAGACGTCAGCCGGACGTTGCCGATTTCACAGCCGCCGGCGTCTCGTCCTGCAAACCATAGACGCGCTCGGCTTTCGAAAAACCGGCGATCGGAAACTCGCCCAAATCGGTCCAGCCGCCGGCGCATATTCCGGCAAATCCCGCAGATGCCACGATCGTGCGACTAAGCCGGCCGGCGATTTTTTCCAGCCGCGCCGCCAGATTGACGGCGGGACCGATGCAGGTGAAGTCGAGCCGGTTGCCGCCGCCGATATTGCCGTACAGAACGTGGCCCACATGCAAAGCGACCCCGAAGCGGAAGCGCTCGACGGCGTCTCCAATCGGGTAATGCATCGCCTCGACGCTGGCGCGGGACTCCCGCGCGGCTTCCAGCACGTGGCTGCAGACCTGCTGGATATCGCCGACATACTGGTCGATCGGAAACACCGCGAGCAGCCCATCGCCCATGAACTTCAGGACTTCGCCGCCATGCGTCCTGATCGCGGACACCTGACAGTCAAAGTAGCCATTGAGGATATCGACCACGGTTTCGGCCGGCAGCCGGTCCGAAAGCGCGGTAAAGCCGCGCAGATCCGACAGCCAGATCGCGGCATCCATGGTATCGGTGTGGCCGCGGCGAATCTGCCCGCCGAGAATCTTTTCGCCGGCGCGATTGCCGACATAGGTGTCGAGCAGCAGCGAGGCGGTGCGGCGCAAGCTTATGATTTCGATGTATCGCGCCAGCGGCGCGATCATGGACCGCAAGGCGTTCAGTTGCTCCTCGCTGAAGCCGCCGGGCTGCTTTGTTGTCCAGCTCGAAGCATGAACGGCGCGATCCATGAACATGAGCGGAAGCGCGATATAGTCGGTGACGCCTTCCGCCCGCATGTCCTCAATGATCGGAAAACGCTTGCTCTCCGGATCGTCCACACGGGCTCTGACCTCAATTCCTTGCCTGAAGACGATTGTCAACGGGCTGTGCAGGAATCCCGGCGAATCCAGAACGTCGAAATCGACCGTGCCTACTTCGACCTCGGCGCCCGGCCGCCAGATGAAATTGCGGCCATAAATATCGGGATGCAGCGTCCGAACGAAGACGCCGACGCGCCACAGCGGCACGCCCGCTCTCACCATGCGTTCGCAGGCCTCCGCCATCATCCGGGGCGGGCTCGGTGCGGACCGCGCCCCATCGATGAGCCAGTCGGCAAGCTTCTGCAGTTCAGTTTCGTTCATGAGGCCTGCATTTGCGGCCCAACTCGTTGAAACGTCAAGGCGGTAGAAATGGCCGAATGCGAGATCAAATAAGCTCGGGCGTTACCGCTGCGGCTGGCCGCCAACCTGCCCGCGATGGCGCAGAAAATGATCGGCGAGCACGCAGGCCATCATGGCCTCGCCGACCGGCACCGCGCGGATGCCGACGCAAGGATCGTGCCGGCCCTTGGTCACGATGTCGGTATCAGTGCCGTTGCGATCCACGGTGCGGCGCGGCGACAGGATCGAGGATGTCGGCTTCACCGCAAAGCGCGCCACCACCGGCTGCCCGGTGGAGATGCCGCCCAAAATGCCGCCGGCATGATTGGACAGGAAGCTGACGCCCTGATTGCCCATCCGCATCTCGTCGGCATTTTCTTCGCCCGATAATTCGGCGGCACCGAAGCCGGCGCCGATCTCGACGCCCTTCACCGCGTTGATGCTCATCATCGCCGCGGCCAGGTCTGCGTCGAGCTTGGCGTAGATCGGCGCGCCCAGGCCCGCCGGCACGCCTTCGGCGACCACCTCGATGACAGCACCGATCGACGATCCCTTCTTTCTGATGTCGTCGAGATAGCTTTCGAAGAACGCGGCCTCTGTCCTTGTCCGGGCAAAAAAACGGGTTGCGCGCGATCTCGTCCCAGTCCCATTTTTCGCGGTCGATCTTGTGCGGGCCCATCTGCACCAGCGCACCGCGCACGGTCATCCCGGGCACGATCTTTCGCGCGATGGCGCCGGCGGCGACCCGCATCGCGGTCTCGCGCGCGGACGAGCGCCCGCCGCCGCGATAATCGCGCAGGCCGTATTTCGCCTCATAGGTGAAATCGGCGTGGCCCGGGCGAAACTTGTCCTTGATGTCGGAATAGTCCTTTGAGCGCTGATCGGTGTTCTCGATCAACAGCGCGATCGGCGTGCCGGTCGTCACCTGAACGCCGGTCTCCGGATGCGCCATTACGCCGGAGAGAATTTCTACCGCATCCGGCTCCTGGCGCTGGGTGGTGAAGCGCGACTGTCCGGGGCGGCGGCGATCCAGATCGCGCTGGATGTCTTGGTTGGTCAGCGGCAGCAGCGGCGGGCAGCCATCGACCACGCAGCCGATCGCGACCCCATGGCTTTCGCCGAAGGTCGTGACCCGGAACATGTGGCCGAAGGTGTTGAAGGACATTTTTGCAAGCTCGGGTCGCAGCACCGCGCAATGTGGTAACGCGCGCGGTTCAAGGGGTCAAATCTCTGCTCGTCATGCCGGCATGGGTGCGGCTTCGCCGGACCGAGCACGTGCAATTGCGCTCGGGCATCCACGTCTTTCTTCCTCGAACTAAAGCAAAGACGTGGATGGCCGGGACGAGCCCGGCCATGACGACGGATGTTCAACCGCCCTTAACTATACTTCCTCAACCCGCCATCGCGGAACACATAGACCGCCCCCTGCTCGATGGTCAGATCGGCGGCGCTGGCGGGAGTCTCTATGCCCAGCGCCACCATCAGCGCCCGTGCCGTGCCGCCGTGGGCCACCGCGACCGTATCCACGAGGACCGAGTCATACCAGTCACGCACCCGGATCTGCACCGAGGCATAGGTCTCGCCGCCCGGCGGCGACACCGTCCATTTGTCGGCCTGACGCCTGGCAAACACCTCGGGATCCCCCGCCTGCATTTGCGCCAGCGTCGAGCCTTCCCAATCACCGTAACCAATCTCGCGCAGCCGATTGTCGATCGTGTAATCATGCGGCGGCAGCCTCATGGCGCCACGCACCAGCTCCATGGTCGACCGTGCGCGGCCGAGCGGGCTTGCGACGTAGGCGAGAGCCTGTTCGCTGCGCCCCTCGCGCGCGAACAAATCGGCAAGAATGCCGCCGGCATGGGCTGCCTGCTTGCGTCCGAGATCGTTGAGCGAAGTATCCTGCACGCCCTGCAGCCTGCCTTCGGCATTCCACGCGGTCTCGCCGTGGCGGATGTAGTAGATCGTCGGCATATTCCCTCCGCGTCATTGCCGGGCTCGACCCGGCAATCCATCTTCAAGAAACCTCTTTCAGGGGATGGATGCGCGGATCAAGTCCGCGCATGACGAGAACAGATCAATCTTTCACCAGCGAGATATCCGGCGCGTCGGGGCGCTTCATGCCGACGACGTGATAGCCGGAATCAACGTGATGCACCTCGCCGGTGACGGCGCGCGACAGATCCGAAAGCAGATACAGCGCGCTGTCGCCGACTTCCTCTGTTGTCACGGTGCGGCGCATCGGCGCGTTGTATTCATTCCACTTCAGAATGTAGCGGAAATCGCCGATGCCGGAGGCCGCCAGTGTCTTGATCGGCCCCGCGGAAATTGCGTTGACCCGAATATTCTTCTCGCCGAGATCGGCCGCGAGATAGCGCACGCTTGCCTCCAGCGCCGCCTTCGCAACGCCCATCACGTTGTAATGCGGCATCCATTTCTCGGCGCCGTAATAGGTCAGCGTCAGGATCGAGCCGCCGTCGGTCAGAAGCTTTTCGGCGCGCTGCGCGATCGCGGTCAGCGAGTAGCAGCTGATCAGCATGGTCTTGGAAAAATTATCGGCTGAGGTTTCGAGATAGCGGCCGTCGAGCTGGTCCTTGTCGGAGAAGGCGATCGCGTGCACCACGAAATCGATCTTGCCCCATTTCTCCTTGAGCACATTGAAAACGGCGTCGATGGTTGAGGGATCGGTGACGTCGCAGTGGCCGAGCAGGATGCCGTTGAGTTCCTTGGCGAGCGGCTCGACCCGCTTCTTCAGCGCATCGCCCTGCCAGGTGAGCGCGATCTCCGCGCCCGCCGCATGGCAGGCCTTGGCGATGCCCCAGGCAATCGAGCGGTTGTTGGCGACGCCGAGAATGACCCCGCGCTTGCCCTGCATCAGACCTGCATTTTGCGACATGTAAGTTTCCAATCGAGCTTGATCCGCTCTCGGGGTACACCAGCCCTCCCGGCCGGTACAGCCCCAAATCCGCCGCCGGTCCGGGCTGTTTGCCTCGCAGCCTTAATCGCCGGAATAGTCACGGCATTTCGGTGTTATGTTGGACGAGGCGTTGGCGGACTTTGACGCCTACCGGACAGACCAAGATCGAGCGTCAATGACTGCATTTCGCGAGAGTGTCGAAGCCATGATCCCGGCCCTGCGCCGCTACGCGCGCGCACTGGCGCGCGATGCCGACGTCGCCGACGATCTGGTGCAGGATACGCTGGTGCGGGCGCTGCGCTCGGAACGACTGTTTCTCGGCGGCGACGTCAGGAGCTGGCTCTACACCATCCTGACCAACCTCAACAAGAACCGGCGGCGATCGCTGGCGCGGCGGCCGCAATTCATGCCGCTGCTCGACAACAATCCGGACGCCAGCGGGACCGAAGCGGAGGGCCGCGACATCGCCCGGGCGCTGGCGGCGCTGGTGGAGGAGCAGCGCGCGGTGCTGCTGCTGGTGATGCTGGAAGGATTGAGCTATCGCGAGGTCGCCGATATTCAGGGCGTGCCGATCGGCACCGTGATGTCGCGGCTCGCCCGCGCCCGCGCCCATGTGAAAGCTTCGCTGGAGGGCGAGCGACCGGCGCTGCGGCGGGTGAAATGATGGCAAGCATTATGCATGTGAATGAGAAGAGCGAGTTGAATTGCGATGGTTTTCTTGTCCGTGCCCCGAGTGGAGGGAGGCGGTTGCCGGCCTGCAAGCAATTTTCAATCATAATTAGACAGAGACAACGACCATGACCAACCCAAAGATTCCCGTCACCGAAGACGAACTGCACGCCTACGTCGACAATGAACTGCCGGCGGAGCGTTGCGGCGATGTCGAGGCATGGCTCGCAACGCACCCTGACGATGCCGAGCGGGTGCGATCGTGGCGCGCGATGGCAGACGCGCTGCATGCGCGCTACGACGCCGTCGCCGACGAGCCGATCCCGAGGCGGCTTGAGATCGAGCGGCTGGTGCGGCAGCCGCGCAAATGGATCTATGGCGCGATTGCCGCGACTCTGGTGGCGTTCATCGCCGGCGGCGGCGTCGGCTGGCTGGCGCATGGCGCGGCCGCCTCGCCCTCGACGTTCCAGAATTTCACGCTGGATGCGCTGGACGCGCACCGGCTCTACGTGGTCGAGGTTCGCCATCCGGTCGAGGTGCCCGGCAGCGAGCGGGCGCATCTGCAGCAATGGCTGACCAAGCGCTGCGGCTGGGACGTACGCGCGCCGGAATTGGACGCGACCGGGTTGAAGCTCGTCGGTGGCCGGCTGTTGCCCGGCCCTACCGGGCCTGCCTCGTTTCTGATGTATGAGAGCGCCTCGGGCGAGCGCTTCACGATCTACACCGCGCGCGCGGCAGCCGAGACCACGCAGATGCGCTATGCCCGGCAGGATAATGATGGCGCGCTGTTTTGGGCCGAGCGTGGCGTGGCCTATGTGGTCAGCGGCAGCAGCGACCGCGAGCGCCTGACGCAGGTCGCGCGCCTGGTCTACGACCAGACCGAAAAGAGCGGCGGGTGAGGCGAATCGGGTTACACTCGCGACCGTTGTCCCAATTCCGACATTGAAAATCTGGAATTGGAGACATCGACGCGTCTCAAAATCGCACCGGGTGATCACGCGAAAATGAGAAGCGTTCGATCCGCCGATCGACGCAAGCGGCCTCGATCGGGGTTTAGTACCGCGCTGGTCCCCCCTTCGAGGCCGCACCTTTTCGCTGCTGGCTAAAAGCGATCAGGTAAGATCGCCGCGCGGATTGTAGGGGTGTCCGTCGCGCCACTTCTGCATCAACGTCTCGAGTTCGGCATCGTTGCCGTCCGGAAGCATGATGCGGGTGGTGACGAACAGATCGCCGGTGCCGCCGCCCGCCTTCGGCAACCCCTTGCCCTTCAACCGAAAGGTGCGGCCGCTCGAGGTGTTCTTCGGTATCGACAACTCGACCGCGCTGCCAAGCGTCGGCACGCGAACCTTGCCGCCGAGCACGGCTTCATACAGCGTGATCGGCAGATCGACGCGCAGGTCGCTGCCGTCGACCTTGAAGAATGGATGGGGCGCGATATTGACCGTAATCAGCAGATCGCCAGGGCGGTGGCCGGGCGCCGTCTCGCCCTGCCCCTTCAGCCGGATCTGCTGACCCGCCGCAACACCGGCGGGAATTTTGACATTGAGCTCCTTGCCGGTCGGCAGCCGGACGCGTTTCTCCACGCCCTTCACCGCTTCTTCCAGCGACACCGTCATCGCGACGCTGAGATCGAGATCAAGCGCAATCCCGCCGGTGTCGAACTCGAAGGTCGTGCCGCCTCCGCCGGGCCGCGCGCCACGCGCGGCGGCGCCGCCGAACATGCTGTTGAGGATGTCCTCGAAACCGCCGCCGCCGCCAAAGCCGCCGGGGCCGGCGCCGCCGGTGCGGAATGTGTGGGTCTCAAAACCGCCCCGCCCACGAGGGTCGCCGCCGGGAAAACCCTGGAAGCGCGGCTTGCCCTCGGCGTCGATTTCGCCGCGGTCGAACTGCTTGCGCTTGTCCTCGTCGCCGACGATCTCGTTGGCCGAATTGATCTCGGAGAACCGCGCCGCGGCTTTCGGATCGTTCTTGTTGCTGTCGGGGTGATGCTTCTTGGCAAGCTTGCGGTAGGCGCTCTTGATCGCCGCCGCGCTGGCGCCCCGCGGCACCCCCAAGACCTCATAGGGGTCGCGCATCCGTCAGGTCTCCTTTATGGGAAATCAGATGTTAAATTCCGGGCTGCTCGCCCAATTCGGTTTGATCTGGGGTCTTCGTGGCATTTTTGCAACGGGATGGCGAGCCCTCAACCCCGCTTCCACGGCTTCAACGTATGAATTTCCCACCTTCCACGGTCGGTCCGGCAGGCGGCGCCCTGCAGCCAGCGTTCCGACCGGCCGTTGACATAGCTCGCCAGAAAATCCCGGCAGGTGCGTCCATCCGACGAATAGGCCTGGGCCAGCGGCGTCACCGAACCCCGCGCGCCGGTCTCGGGATTTTCCCAGGGCTGGCTGGAATCCTTGTCGCCCTTGGTCAGCACGTCCGAGGCGGCGTTGCGGGCAAAGGCAAGATCGCTGTCGGTCGGTGTCGGCACGGCGGCCTGGGTCCCGGCAATCGAACTCGTAGCCTCGTTCTCGTCCATCCTGGCGAAGGCACCATCGGGGCGGGACAGGCCGCAGCCGCCCAAGCCGACGCCGATTAGAATCAATGTCATCACCGCCCCAGCCGGGGCGATCGCCGATAGGCCAACGCGTCTCCATGTCCTATATAGGGCAAGCCTATATGGGCACTGCAACGCGCTCTGGACCGCGGGCGGATGCAACTCGGGACTCCTGAAATGGCCGACACGACCTCCATCAAACACCCGACACCATTAACATCCGGTGATTTCACCGATGCCGAGGAGCCGTTTGCGCTGTTTGGCGACTGGTTCGCGGAAGCCGTGAAGGCCGAGCCCAGCGACCCCAACGCCATGTCGCTCGCCACCGTCGATGCGGAGGGCCTTCCCGACGTCCGCATGGTGCTGATGAAGGGCTACGACGCCGACGGTTTCGTGTTCTACAGCCACATCGCCAGCCAGAAGGGCCGCCAACTGGCCGCAAATCCCAAGGCCGCGTTGCTGTTTCACTGGAAGTCGCTGCGCCGCCAGGTCCGCATCCGCGGCAACGTGTCGCCGGTGACGGAAGCGGAGGCCGACGCCTATTTCGCGACCAGGCCGAAACAGGCCCAGATCGGAGCCTGGGCCAGCAAGCAGTCGCAGCCGCTGGAAAGCCGGTTCGCCTTCGAGCAGGCGATCGCCAAGGTCGCCGCCAAGCACATCATCGGGGAAGTGCCGCGCCCGCAGGGATGGAGCGGCTGGCGGATCGTGCCCGCACAATTCGAATTCTGGCACGACCGGCCGTTCCGCCTGCACGACCGCATCGAATTTCGCCGCGCGGCGCCGGGCCAGCCATGGTCCAAGACCCGGCTCTATCCCTGATGTCCAGAGCCTGAGGGGATCTCCATGCCGAATTCTGCCAACACACCGCGGCGCACGCTGCTTCTGACCGGAGCCAGCCGCGGCATCGGCCATGCGACCGTGATCCGCTTTTCCAGCGCCGGCTGGCGCGTCATCACCTGTTCGCGGCACCCCTTCCCGGAAGATTGCCCGTGGGACGCCGGGCCCGAGGATCATATTCAGGTCGACCTTGCCGACCACGCCGACACCACGCGGGCGATCGCGGAAATCCGCGAGCGGCTGGAAGGCGGCGCGCTGCACGCGCTGGTCAACAACGCCGCGATTTCCCCGAAGGCGGAAGGCGGCGGCCGGCTCGGCTCGATCGATACCGATATCGACACCTGGAGCCATGTGTTCAGGGTTAATTTCTTCGCGCCGATCATGATGGCGCGCGGGCTGATCGAGGAACTGAAGGCCGCGAAGGGCTCCGTGGTGAACGTCACCTCGATCGCGGGTTCCCGCGTTCATCCATTCGCGGGCGCGGCATATGCGACCTCGAAGGCAGCACTGGCCTCATTGACCCGCGAGATGGCCTCGGATTTCGGCCGCATCGGCGTCCGGGTCAATTCGATCGCGCCAGGCGAAATCGACACTTCGATCCTGTCGCCGGGCACCGAGAAGATCGTCGAGCAGCAGATCCCGCTGCACCGGCTCGGCACGCCCGACGAAGTCGCGAAAATCATCTACGTATTGTGCACGGAGACGAGTTCCTACGTGAACGGCGCCGAGATCCATATCAACGGCGGCCAGCACGTTTAGGGCGACCTCAGCCTGAGGAGCGGCCGCTTGCCGCGTCACGAAGGATGGACGTGAAACAGAGTATAGCGATTGCTTCGTCGCTTCGCGCTCCTCGCAATGACGGAAGTGGCCTCGGGATGCGAAGAACTTACTCAATCCGCATAAAACTGGCGCGGCGCGTCGATGTTGAAGGCGCTGGAGCATTCGTCTTCGCTCTCGCCCTCCGACAGCGCCGCGCCGCAATGCCGGCAGATCCGCGCCGACATCGCAAGCGCCTTGTCGGCGGCGTTGCGGCCATGGCGATAGCGCGCGAAATCGACGACGTTGCGGGGCGACGTTATGAGTTTTTCAACCATTGCAAGTCCTCGCGCTTGAGAGCACCGCGCTGAGACCAGGTTATCGCAGAAAGATTTCGCTCAAACGTTCAGCGCAACGCTCAAATTTTAGCGGAGAGATTGAGGCAGAGTTCTTGGCAGGCGTCTGTTGCTTTACGTCTCGACGTATTCGGCGATGCTGGTCGGCTGCGGAACCACGATTCCATCGGCCTGCAGGCCGTCGATATGGAACCGGATCGCCTCGCGAATTTCGTTCTCTACCGCCGCAACCGTGTCGCCGGTTGCGACGCAACCGGGCAAGTCCGGCACATAGGCCGAGTAATTGCCGTTGGCTTTTTCGATGACGACGGCGTAGCGCATTATACCTACAGCCACTTCTTCCACTTGAAAAACAGGTAAGGCCCGACTGCCGCGAGCAGCATCGCTACCAGCGCGTAGGGATAGCCGTGGACCCACTCCAGCTCGGGCATGACCTTGAAATTCATGCCGTAGATCGAGGCGATCAGGGTCGGCGGCATCAGGACAACGGCCATCACCGAAAACAGCTTGATGATGTTGTTCTGCTCGAGATTGACGACGCCGAGCATCGCATCCAGCACGAAGGTGATCTTGTTGGAGAGATAGGAGGCGTGGTCGGTCAGTGAGATCACGTCGCGCTGCATGGTTTTCAGCTGCTCGCGCATGTCCTTGGACCATTTGACGCCGTCGACCGCGGCGGCGACGAACGTCACCACCCGCCCGACCGAGACCAGGCTCTCGCGCACCTTGGAGGTGAGGTCGCCCTTGCGGCCGATCGCGATCAGGATGTCGGAATATCGCTTGGCGTGGCCGGTGCGCGCCATGCCCTCGGGCTCGAAAATAGCGTGGCTGATGGTATCCATGTCGCTGCCTGCGCGCTCCAGAATGTCGGCGTTGCGGTCGATTACCGCATCCAGCAGCTCCATCAGCACGTTTTCCCCGGCAATGCCGGGCGGGCAGGCGCGCGCCAGCTTGTTCTCCACCAGCATGAACGGCTTCGGCACGTCATAACGCACGGTCACCAGGCGATGACTGGCGAGGATGAAGGTCACCGCGGTGGTGCGCGGATTTTGCGTGTCCGCCGCGCACATCAGCGTGGCCGTCATGTAGCGTGCGCCATTCTCGATATAGAGCCGGCTGGAAATCTCGATCTCCTGCATGTCTTCGCGGGTCGGCACCGCAATCCCGGCAAGCCGTTCCACCGCCCTGTCCTCGGCAGCGGTCGGTTTCACCAGGTCGATCCAGACCGCGTTCTCGGGCAGCGCGGCGAGATCGGCCTCGGTGACTTTCTTCAGCGAGGATTCGGACGGGACGTACACCGAAAGCATGGGCAACTCCGGAATAGGGCACGCACCCCACCCAACAGGACTTAGCTCGATTCTGGCAAGCTCTTCATGACGCGGATACCACCCGCCGGTGCAGATTTGCGGCAGCGCGGCGGCGGCCGGTGGGCCGATTCGGGCGGCGGCAGCCCACCCTGCCCAAAAATCAACCGAAAAACCCGAATGTTTGCGGCAAAAAAGACACAGCCAGCGCCTCGCGGCACGGGACAGGCATCTAAGTTCTGGAACTACGGCTGATTTCGACGATAATGCGGTCAACTGAGATTAACTAAATCGTCGCGTTCCGGGCGCAAAGTTGGCGCGCGGGCGCGAGACTTTCGATTGGAATGTGCAATGTCGTCGCTGAGGGTAAAATTGGGAATCCTGGCCGCCGGCCTGATGCTGTCGGGCTGCATGCAGGCCACGACCTACGAGGCGACCAACCAGAGCAATTTCAAGCCGCGCGACAAGGAATTGCTGGCCAAGGTTCGTTACACCAATACGCCGGTCGCCGAGCCGTACCGCCGCGCCATCGTCGACTTTCACCGCAGGGAAGCGCCCGGCTCGATCGTCGTCGATTCCGACAATCATTATCTCTACTACGTGCTCAATGACGGCAAGGCGATCCGCTATGGCATCACCGTCGGCGAGGAAGCGATGGCGTGGTCGGGCATCGCCAAGATCGGCAGCATGACCGAGTGGCCGCCCTGGCATCCGACCAAGGGCGAAATCGAGCGGCTCGGCGTTCCGACGTTCGTGCCGCCGGGTCCGGACAATCCGATGGGCTCGCGCGCGCTCTATCTCTATTCAGGCGGCAAGGACACCCTGTTCCGGATTCACGGCACCAACCAGCCGGAATATATCGGCGAGTCGATCTCTTCCGGCTGCATCCGGCTGACCAACGAGGACGTGATCGATCTGTATAACCGGGTGAAGCTGGGCACCATCGTCGTGGTGCTGGAGCCGAGGCACGGCGACTCGCCGTTCAAGCCACAGATGGCGCTGCAGGCCAGCGGCCTCGGCGGCCCCATGATGCAGTAACCGCCTGGGTCGGTTCGGAACGCTTAGAAGCGCCGGTTTTGCCGGCGCTTTTTTGCTGGCGGGGTGGTGTCGCCGGCGTCCGGTTCAGACGTATCGGATTTGACGGCTTCCGATTTCGCAGCGTCGGATTTGGCGGCATCGGGCCTGACCGCATCGGATTTGGCGGCGACCTCGCGCGGCGGGGCTTCGTCCGGCCGCTCGGCCGGCAGCAGCGGCGCGATTGGCGGCAGCGGATCCCACACGTCCCACTGGCAGATTTTGTAGTTGTTGCGCCGCTCCATCAGATCAAGATGGATATGGTCCTCGTGGTAATCGTCCGAACCCGGCCCCAGCACCGTCGAAAACCGCGCGCACATCGAATGCAGCACGCTTTCGCGAAAAGCCCGCGCCACCGTGCGGTCGGTCAGCGAGATCGACTGGCCGTTGGCGAGTTTGAAGGCGCGAACGTCAAGCGCGTTGGCGCGACCGTGTTCGGACAGTCTGCCGCCGACGATGCGGTTGCGGCCGCGGCATTCGAAGGAGTCGAAATTGTCGAGGTCGCTGATGACGCTGCCGAGGTTCGCCGCCAGCGGCGCGACATCGCTACGGATCCACGCCGCAATCGCCGACGCCATCGGACAGCGAAGGATCGCCGCGGGCTTGACTGAAACCCGATGCTTGTCCGGCAGCACCACGGCCTCCAGCCGGACGATATCCTCGCCGCCGCAATCGCCGGGGCCGTGGATGTCGGGAATGCTGGGGGCGATGGCGATCTCTTCCGTCAGAGCCAGCCGGCAGGCCGAGGGCGGCGGCGGAGCGGCGGGCGCGGCCTGTTCGGCCGGTTCCCCGGGGGCCTGTTTTCTTGCCCCGGACTTGTCGGGCTCGGCTGGCCGGCGCGTCTGCCGGACGGGCCTTGGGCAACGGCACCGATGCCGCCGGAGCGCGGTCCGGCTCAGCTTCGGACTTCGCCCGCCAGAGAGTTCGCTGCCGGCCTCCAGCGACCAGGCGCCGGACTTCCGCGCCGCCGCAGCGGGTGCGGCCTGCCCGCATAGCATCAGCAGAATGGCGGCAACGGTAACCATCGGCCTTTCGCCGCAGGCCCAACCGGCACAAGGCCATTTGCGACTTGCTTTCTCCGCGCTAAAGTTCATGGCAATTCCGTGAATACCAGCGGCAAGCGGTAACACCACCAGGAGGGACGTTCGTATGCTTGGATTGATGCAAGACTGGCCTTTGCTTTGTCACCGGATTATCGAGCATGCGGCTACTATCCATGGAACGCAGGAGATCGTAACGCGATCGGTCGAAGGCCCGATCCATCGCACCAATTACGCCGAAATTCGCGATCGCGCGCTGAAGGTCTCGCAACGCCTCGATCGCGACGGCATCAAGCTCGGCGACCGCATCGGCACCATCGCCTGGAACACCTGGCGCCATCTTGAAGCCTGGTACGGCATCATGGGCATCGGCGCGATCTGCCATACCGTCAATCCGCGGCTGTTCCCCGACCAGATCGCCTGGATCATCAACCATGCGGAAGACCGCGTGGTGATGACCGATCTCACCTTTGTGCCGATCCTGGAAAAGATCGCCGACAAGCTGCCGAGCGTGGAACGCTACATCGTGTTCACCGACAAGGCGCACATGCCGCAGACCACGCTGAAGAACGCGGTCGCCTATGAAGACTGGATCGCGCAGGCCGACGGCGACTTCAAGTGGAAGACGTTCGATGAAAATACCGCGGCCGCGATGTGCTACACCTCCGGCACCACAGGCGATCCCAAGGGCGTATTGTATTCGCATCGCTCCAACGTCCTGCATGCGCTGATGGCCAACACCGGCGATTCGCTGGGCGCAAATGCCAAGGATACAATGCTGCCGGTGGTTCCGCTGTTCCATGCCAACAGCTGGGGCATCGCTTTCTCGGCGCCCTCGATGGGCACCAAGCTGGTTTTCCCCGGCGCGAAACTCGATGGCGCGTCGGTGTTCGAGCTGTTGGAGGCTGAGAAAGTGACGCATACCGCCGGCGTCCCGACGGTGTGGCTGATGCTGCTCAATCATATCGCCGCCAACAGGCTGAAGCTGCCGCATTTGAGAATGGTGGTCTGCGGCGGCTCGGCGATGCCGCGCTCGATGATCCAGGCGTTTCTGGACATGGGGGTTCAGGTGCGTCACGCCTGGGGCATGACCGAGATGAGCCCGATTGGCACCCTTGCCGCGTTGAAACCCCCGTATGACGAACTCACCGGCGACTCCCGGCTTGATATCCTGCAGACCCAGGGCTATCCGCCGTTCGGCGTTCAGATGAAGATCACCGACGATGCCGGCAAGGAACTGCCGTGGGACGGCAAGACCTTCGGCCGGTTGAAAGTCAGCGGTCCCGCGATATCGAAGGCCTATTTCCGCGTCGATGCCAACATTCTCGACGAGCAAGGCTATTTCGACACCGGCGACGTCGCCACCATCGACAAGCACGGATACATGCGGATCACCGATCGCTCCAAGGACGTGATCAAGTCCGGCGGCGAGTGGATCTCCTCGATCGATCTGGAAAATCTCGCGGTCGGACATCCGGCGGTTGCGGAAGCGGCCGTGATCGGCGTCTATCATCCGAAATGGGACGAGCGTCCGCTTTTGATCGTGCAGCTCAAGCAGGGCGCGAGCGCGACGCGCGAGGACATCCTGAAATACATGGACGGCAAGATCGCCAAATGGTGGATGCCCGACGATATCGTGTTCGTCGACGGCATTCCCCATACCGCCACCGGAAAGATCCTGAAGACCGCGCTGCGCGACCAGTTCAAGTCCTATCGTTTCCCGACCGCGGCGGCCTAGGAACAATCGTCATGCCCGGCCTTGTGCCGGGCATCCACGTCGTCCTTGTTGCGCAGCCTGAAAACGTGGATGGCCGGGACATCTAGCGCGAAGACGCGCTTCGCGCTTTTGCCCGGCCACGACGTCGAGAGCTGGCCAGAGCCCCAAAGTCCCTTGAATTTGCCGCAGGTCCGTGGTCTCAAACGGGCCAGTTTGCGGCCTGGCGTCATTCGCCCGGCAACGCTCCAACCCGGCAGATTTTGATCGATGGCCCGCAAGTTTTCCGCTCCCTATCAGTCGGAGCCCGTGTCCAGCCTGGCATCATGGGCGCGCAATCTCGCGGTGTTTTCGGTGGTGGCGGTGCTGGTGTCGATCATCATCGTCCGCCAAGGCTTCCTCGAAATGCAACCGGCGCTGGCGACCTTCTTTGGCGCGCTGGGCTGCGCCGTTCTTTCGATTCTGGTGGGCCTCGCCGCCTTTGCCGCGATCTGGCAGAACGGATCGCGCGGCATGAGCCGCATCCTGCTGGCGCTCTTGATCGACGCGGTCGTGCTGGCCTATCCGGCCTATCTCGGCCTGCAATATCGCAAGCTGCCGCCGATCCATGACATCACCACCGATCCGGTCGATCCGCCGCGGTTCGACGCGCTGGCGCGGCTGCGCACCGGCGACGGCACCAACACCGCGGTCTATGCCGGACTGTATTCCGCCGAGCAACAGCGGCTGGCCTATCCCGATGTCGAGACGGTGGAACTCGACGTTCCCGTGCAGCGGGCCTTTGAGGTCACGATGCAACTGGTCAACAAGCGCAAATGGGTTGTGATCGACGAACGCTCCCCACAGCCGCCGCGCCGCATCGGCCGCATCGAAGCGGTGGCGCGGACGCCGATCATGGGATTCCGCGAGGATGTCTCGATCCGCGTCACGCCGGATGGCGAGGGATCGCGCGTCGATATCCGCTCCTCGTCCCGCTATTTCGAAAGCGATCTCGGCAGCAACGCCGCGCGCATCACCAGCCTGATCGACGACATCAACAACGCCGTCGACAACGCCAAGCCGGTGGCGAAGAAGCCGCAAGCACCGATCAAGCCCCCGCCCAAGGTGGTGAAGAAGTGACACCCTCGTCATTCCCCGATGTGCAATTGCACATCGGAGGGCGCGCGCTAGCGCGAAGCCGGAATCTCGCGCAACGACCACTAGATTCCCGATGTGCAATTGCACGTCTGAGGTCTGCGCCCTTCGGCGCAATCCCGGAAATGACGGCAGTCAGGTCAAGATGCCGCCAGTCGATACGTCCCGCCGATCACCGGGTCGCCGTCGGTCGCTACGATCCCGCGCGCGACCAGGTCCTCCAGATGCGCCAGCACGGAATAGCCGGCCGCGCCCGTCAACCGCGGGTCGATGCCGATATAGATCGCGCGCACCATGGTGGGAATGTCCGCTTCGCCTTTGGCGAGGCGGTGCAGGATCGAGGCTTCGCGGGCCTGACGATGCCGGATCAGGAAACGCACATAGCGCGGGCCATCCGGGATTTCCGGTCCGTGGCCCGAGAAATACAGATCCTCACTCCGCGCCGTCAGCCTTTGCAACGAGGCCATGTAGTCGATCATCGATCCGTCCGGCGGCGCCACGATCGATGTCGACCAGCCCATCACGTGATCGCCGACGAAAAGCATCTTTCGATCCTGCCATGCGAACGCCAGATGATTGGCGGTATGGCCCGGCGTGGCCACGGCCTGCAGCGCCCAGCCGGAGCCCTCGATGGTCTCGCTGTCGCGCACCGCGATGTCGGGCCTGAAGTCGCGATCGGCGCCGGATTCCGAGGAGATTTTTTCGCTCTCATAGCGCGGCCGCGATGCGCGATGCGGGCCCTCGGCATAGACGGTGGCGCCGGTGGCGGCCTTGATCCGCGCGGTGTTGGGCGAGTGGTCGCGATGGGTGTGCGTGACCAGAATATGCGTCACCGTTTCCCCGCGCACGGCCTCCAGCAGCGCCGCCGCGTGAGCCGCATTGTCGGGGCCGGGATCGATGATCGCGACCTTGCCGCGGCCGACGATGTAGCTCACCGTGCCGGTGAAGGTGAACGGGCTCGGATTGTCGCACAGAATCCGCCGCACGCCGGGGCGAACTTCCTCGACCACGCCCGGCTTAAGCGGAAAATCGCGATTGAACGGGACGTCATCGTTATCGGACATGGGATTCCTATCTGGCGTCGGCGGATCGCACAAAACGACTGCGGTCGTCATACCCCGCGAAAGCGGGGTATCCAGTAATCGCAGGCATTCGAGACAAAGAGAAACGCCTCGGAATACTGGATCGTCCGCTTTCGCGGACGATGACGTCCGAGGGAAGGTGACACCGAGGTTCCTGTCAACGGCTTATGAAAACGCCTGGATGCCGGTGATGGCGCGGCCCATGATCAGCGCGTGGACATCGTGGGTACCTTCGTAGGTGTTCACGGTTTCCAGGTTCGCGGCGTGGCGCATCACGTGGTATTCGATCTGGATGCCGTTGCCGCCGTGCATGTCGCGGGCCACGCGCGCGATGTCGAGCGCCTTGCCGCAATTGTTGCGCTTGACGATGGAAATCATCTCCGGCGCCATCTTGCCCTCGTCCATCAGCCGGCCGACCCGCAGCGAGGCCTGCAGGCCGAGCGCGATTTCGGTCTGCATGTCGGCGAGCTTTTTCTGCACCAATTGCGTTGCCGCCAAGGGCCGCTTGAACTGCTTGCGGTCGAGCGTGTATTGCCGGGCGCGGTGCATGCAGTCTTCCGCCGCCCCCATCGCGCCCCAGGAAATGCCGTAGCGGGCGCGGTTGAGGCAGCCGAACGGTCCCTTGAGGCCGGACACGTTGGGCAATAGCGCGCTCTCCGGCACCACCACGCCCTCCATCACCACCTCGCCGGTCACGGATGCGCGCAGCGAGAGCTTGCCGCCGATCTTCGGCGCCGACAGGCCCTTCATGCCCTTTTCCAGAATGAAGCCGCGGATCTGGTTGTTGTGTTCCGCCGATTTCGCCCACACCACGAACACGTCGGCGATCGGAGCGTTGGAAATCCACATCTTGGTGCCGGTCAGCCGGTAGCCATCCGCCACCTTCTCGGCGCGGGTCTTCATGCCGCCGGGATCGGAGCCGGCGTCCGGCTCGGTCAGGCCGAAACAACCGACCCACTCGCCGGTCGCGAGCTTGGGCAGATATTTCTTGCGCTGGTTCTCGTCGCCATAGGCATAGATCGGGTGCATCACCAGCGAGGACTGCACCGAATTCATCGAGCGATAGCCCGAATCGACGCGCTCGATCTCGCGCGCCACCAAGCCATAGGCGACATAACTCGCATTGGCGCAGCCATACTCTTCCGGCAAGGTAATACCGATCAGGCCGAGTTCGCCCATTTCATGGAAGATGTCGCGGTCGACCTTCTCCTCCAGATAAGCCTTGGTGACGCGCGGCAGCAGCTTGTCCTGCGCATAGGCGCGCGCGGTGTCGCGGATCATGCGCTCGTCTTCGGTGAGCTGCTCGTCGAGCATGAACGGGTCGTCCCACTGGAAATTCACCGGGGACGGCTTTTCCTTGGTCTGAGGGCGCACGCTCATGAGAAATTCCTTTCGGGTTATTGCATTTATTTTAAAGCGTTAGACGCCGAAGCGCAATTGCTCTCCGTCATTCCAGGGGGCGCGCGAGCGCGAACCCGGAATCTCGAGCGATAAGGCAAGATCGAGATTCCCCGATGTGCAGTTGCACATCTGAGGTCTGGCTCTTCGAGCCATCGCGGAATGACAATCTATCACTCGAGCTGTTCGTTGGAGACGATCTCGATGCCGAAGCCGGACAGTCCCTTGTAGTCGTGCACCGATGACGTCAAATGACGGATCGAGGTGACGCCGAGATCGCGCAGGATCTGGGCGCCGACGCCGACCTCGCGCCATTGCCTGTTGCGGTCAGCTTCGGCGGATCTCTCCTGCGGCAGCGGCGCAACCGGAACGCCGGCGGCGCCGTCGCGCAAGTATACCAGCACGCCGCTGCCGGCCTTCTTGAAATGTTCGAGCACGGTCTGCATGCGCTTCGGCCCGGTGAAAATGTCCCTGACGATATTCGGCTTATGAAAGCGCGTCAGCACGTTCTTGCCGTCGCCGACGCCGTTATAGACGAACGCGACGTGCGCGATCTCATCGAACGGCGAGCGATAGGCGTAACCCTGCAGCGGCCCGATCGGGCTTTCGGTGGTGAAGGTCGCGACCCGCTCGATCAGCTTCTCGCGCGCCTGGCGATAGGCGATCATGTCGGCGATGGTGACGTGCTTGAGCTTGTGGGCGGCGGCGAACCGCGCGACCTGCTCGCCCTTCATGACGGTGCCGTCGTCGTTCATCAACTCGCTGATGACCCCGACCGGCGGCAGCCCGCTCAGCTTGCAGAGATCGACCGCGGCCTCGGTGTGGCCCGAGCGCAGCAGCACCCCGCCGTCGCGCGCGATCAGCGGAAAGACGTGGCCGGGACGGGCAAAATCGTTGGCGCCGGCATTCGGGTTGGCCAGCGCGCGGCAGCAGGAAGCGCGTTCGTCCGCGGAAATGCCGGTGCCACCGTCGGGCTTGTAGTCGATCGACACCGTAAAGGCGGTGGTGTGGCTGGATTCATTGTGCGCTACCATCGGATCGAGCCGCAGCCGGCGCGCGTCTTCGGTGGTAATCGGCGCGCAGACAATGCCGGAGGTGTGGCGGATGATAAACGCCATCTTTTCGGCGGTGCAGAGCGAGGCCGCCACGATCAGATCGCCCTCGCCTTCGCGATCGTCGTCATCGGTGACGACGACGAGCTCGCCGTGAGCGAAGGCTTGCAGAACTTCCTGGATCGGATCGGCCATTCTAGGGTCTCACTCCTGTGCAGGGAGCAATAGCCGGACTCGCGCGCCCGCGCCAGCGCCAATACGCAGGGCAGAACGTCGCTGGCGAGACATCGGCTCGCCGCGTCCTGGCGCCGGAAACCAGTCTCAAAGCCTATGGCAGCACTTCGCGGCGATCGCTCAATCGCCCGTCGATCTCGGCGCGCTTGTCATCCAGCAGCCCGGCGTCGGCGGCCTCGATCACCGTGAATAGCTCATGGGCGTCGCTGAGACGGGTCACCGTGACATAGTCGGCGCCGGCCGCGTAAAGATCGCCGACGTCGGACAAGAGGTCGGCGGTGGAGACGATCTTTGCGGTCGGATTGAGGGTACGCACATGGCGGACCAGCTTTTCGTTGTTGGCGCCTTTCAGCAAGGAATCGGGGACACTCAGGATAATGATCTCCGCCTTGCCGACGCCGGCATGCAGCAGCGTATCCACATTGCTGATATCGCCGTAAATCACGTGCAGGCCGCGCTCGGACAACGTCCGGAACACTTGCGGGTTGAAATCGACGACGCTGATCTGATCGAGCAACAACGGGTTCTGCCGTTCGATCTCGCTCAGTAACGCGCTCGCCGCCCGGAAAAATCCCAGGATAACGATCCGGCGTGCGTCGCCGTGGCCGCCGTTGTGGCCTGCTTCGGCGGCATGATCGTGATCCAGATCGCGGATCCCGATCCGCTTCAGCGGACCGATCGCAAGCCGCGTGATCTGGTCGCTGCGCATCATCACGAACGTGCTCAGCACCGCCAGAATCACGAATGCGAAGGAAGCCGCACTCGCGGTCCGGGTCTGGATATGACCCGCCGCAACGCCGGTCTGAATCACCACCAGCGAAAACTCGCTGATCTGCGCCAGATTGATCGCCGGCAGCAGGCTGGCGCGCAGGCCCTGCTTCATCAGATAAAGCGGCGCGAACGTCGTCACCACGCGGCTGACCACCGCGAATGCCGCGATTAGCAGCGCGAGCCCGATCACCGACATGTTCGGGATCGGGATCGTCATGCCCAATGCGACGAAGAACAGCGTGATGAAGAAATCGCGCAGCGTCGTGACCTTGGCGGTGACGTCGAGCGCATAGGGAAATGTCGACAGCGACACGCCGGCCACCAGCGATCCCATTTCACGTGACAGATGCAGCCTCTCGGCGATCTCGCCGATCAGAAAGCACCACGCCAGCGCGCCGAGCAGGATCAGTTCCGGGCGGCGCGCAATCTGGTGAAACAGCCGCGGCAAAACGTACCGGCTCATTATCATCGCGGTTGCCACCAGCACGCCGACGCGGCCGATCGACATCAGGATCACGCCGACCTGGAGATTGCCGAGGCTGGGCTGCACCGCCAGAAACAGGATCGCGAAGATATCCTGCAGCACCAGCACGCCGAGAGTGACGCGGCCGGGCAGCGTATCGAGCTCGCGTTTCTCGTACAGCACCTTGACGATGATGACGGTGCTGCTCAGCGCGCAGGCGATGCAGAGATACAGCGCATCGAAAGCCGCCTGCCTCCATCGGCAGACCAATGCCCACGAAGAACAGGACGCCGAGCACGCAACCGCCCGCCAGCTGGCCGCCGGCGGCAAACAGGATCACCCGGCCGGCGCGCACGATCTTCTTCAGATCGATTTCCAGCCCGATCATGAACAGCATGAAGATCAGGCCAAGCTCGGAGATGATGCTGATGGATTCCTGAGACTTGACCAAGCCGGTGCCGAATGGACCAATCAGGAACCCGGCGATAAGGTAGGCGAGGATCAGCGGCTGCCGGAAGAAATGAGCTAAAAGCCCCAGCACCCATGCGAACAGGATGGATAAAGTGATGTCGCGAATAAGTTCATGCATGTCTCAAGGCCGGCCGGCGGTATCTTCAATTCGCCAACCTAAGGACATCACAGGGAAGGTCAAACAAGCAATGTGTCACAGCCTTGTCGGGCGCTTGTTTTGCACCGCCGTGCTGGGCCTGCTGGCCATCCATGGGCCCGCGGCGAGGGCCCAAACGGCCGCCGGCATCGAGCAGACCTTCGCCAATTCGCTGACCACCATTCCAACGGAAAATCTCGGTGTGTCCGGCGCATTCTATGTTCCGGCCTATTCGAGCGTCTCGATGAGCCAGGGCAAAACGCGCGCGGATTTCTCGGTGACGCTGAGCATCCATAACGCTTCCGAGACGCGGCCGCTGGTCTTGAAACGAATTGCCTATTTCGAAACCGGCGGCAAGATGGTGGAGAGTTATCTCAAGGCGCCGATCGCCCTAAAACCCTTGTCGACCGTCGAAGTCTTTGTCCCGACCACGGACGTGCGAGGCGGAACCGGCGCCAACTTCCTGGTCGACTGGGCAGCCACCGGCGAGATCGCCGAACCCGTGGTCGAGGCGCTGATGCTCGGCGGGCTTGGCAGCGGACACTATGCTTTCATCAGCCAGGGCCGGCCGATCAAGGTCGTCGGCAAAAACTGAAACTGCCGGAGAGCCGCGATACTGGCTCTCTCAACGAGAAGAACAAGCAGAGGAAACCTTCATGACATCAGCAGCATTCGACTTCGCACCACTGCTCCCGGCGGGACTGCCCGCGCCGGCGGCAAGGTGGACGGGGCTTGCGAAATACAGTTTTGTCGGCGGCAACAACGATCCCGAGCAGGTCCCGGTCGAAGGCCTGATCGACGCTGCAAACGCGGTTCTCAGGCGCGAAGGCAAAACCCTCGCCACCTATGGGCTTGCCAGCGGTCCGCAAGGCTACCGTCCGCTTCGCGAATTTCTGACGGTAAAGCTCAAGCGGGACGCCGGCATCGGCTGCGCCGCCGACGACATCCTGATCGTCTCCGGATCGCTGCAGGCGCTCGACCTCGTCAACGCGACGCTGCTGGCGCGCGGCGATACCGTTATTGTCGAGCAGGAGACCTATCAGGGCGCACTGAACCGGCTGACCCGGCTCGGCGTCAACGCGGTCGGCGTCCCGCTCGACCAGGAGGGAATGCGGATGGACGCGCTCGCGGCCGCGCTCGCCGACCTCAAGCGCCGCGGCGTCACGCCGAAATACATCTACACCATCCCGACCGTGCAGAACCCGACGGGCAGCATCCTGCCGGAGGGGCGCCGCGCCGAACTCCTGAAGCTCGCTGCGCAATATGGCGTGCCGATCTTCGAGGACGATTGCTATGCCGACCTGATCTGGAACGGCCAACGCCCGCCCGCGCTCTATGCAATGGGGACGAACCGCGGCGTCATTCACATCGGCTCGTTCTCAAAATCGATCGCGCCGGCGCTGCGGGTCGGCTACATCGTTGCACCCTGGGAGATGCTGTCGCGAATGCTGGCGCTGAAGACCGACGCCGGCTCCGGCGCGCTCGAGCAGATGGTGCTCGCGGAATATTGCGCGCCGCATTTCACTTCACATGTGCCGAAGTTGACGCGCGGCCTGCGCGCCAAGCTCGACACGCTGATGGAAGCGCTTGACGAGCAGTTCGGCACCGCCGCGGAGTTCCGCGATCCCAAGGGCGGCATCTTCCTGTGGGTGAAGCTGCCGGACAACGTCGATACGCCCAAACTCTATCAAGCCGCGCTTGCCGCCGGCGTCGCGATCAACCCAGGACCGGAATGGTCCACCGACAAGGCCTACGCCGGCAGCCGGCTGCGGCTGTGTTTCGCCAGTCCGTCCCGCGAGCAAATCCGCGAGGGCATAGCGGTGCTCGCCGGGGTCTGCCGCAGGGAATTCGGCGTGCCGGCGCGGATCGCGAATGTCGAGAAGCAGGTTCGCGCGTAACGGCCGGGGTTGATGTTATTTCCTTCGCGCGGCGAGTATCCGTTGCGCGCCGTGACTTCTTCTGAGCGCAGATTCCGAGCGGATCAGTTTCTTGGCCGCTGCCGCGGCGGCCGCGGCGTAACTGCGGTCGCCATGGATAAGAATCAGGGCGATTGCGCCCTCGGAAAGCAGCCAGATTTCGCGGGCGAGTTCGCGGGGGGAAGCCACATGGGCGCTTGCCAAAAGGTCTGCCAGATGACCTTCGAGCATTGCCTTGTGACGGCGCGCGATCAGGCGTGCGGGGTGTCCACGGAGATCGGCAAGCTCGATGACAAGGCGAGTAAATCCCGAACCGGCCCATCGCGGCTGGTCCGACCAGACGGCGAGATCGCTGAAAAGTTGATCGATGATGCTCTCGGCAGAGCCGGCGAGACCTTCGCCGAACGTACGAAACGCCGCGAGAGCCAGAGCATGCTGCGCTTCGAGAACCTCGGCGAGAAGCAGGTCCTTGCTGGTGAAGTGATAGTACAGCGTCCGCTTGGTGACGGCAGCGGATGCCGCGATCTCATCCATGCTCACGCGCACGAATCCCTTGCGGCGGAATAGACCGTAGGCGGCATCGAGAATGGCCTGGCGGGTGGACACCGAGGATCGCGGCATCTCTCCTCCATCATTTCCGGAATGTATACCGGTTAGTGAGTTTACAACAGTATACATCCCGTCTCGAATGGAACGGTCGCCCAATATCCGATGCGCAGCGGCGCGATAGCGAGAACGACGCCGCGCTGGTGGTGGGAGGATTCGGTGAATCTCGAGAAACTCACTTTCCGGTCCGTGACCGCCCGGTCGGTCCTGGTACCGCTTCGCAGGCCGATCGTCTCCAAGGTCGGCCTGTTCGATCAATGGCCGATGATCCTCATCGAGCTCGCAACCGAGCAAGGTATTGTCGGCCGCAGCTATCTCGAACCTTATCTGAAGCACGCGGCGCGCTACATCGTGCCCGCGATCCACGACCTTGCCGAGCAGCGCAAGGGCCACGCCATCTACCCGATCGAGGATTTTCAGAACGGGCGCCGGGCGCTGAACCTGATCGGCTACGAAGGCGTGTCGATGATCGCCGTATCCGGGCTCGATATGGCGGCGTGGGACGCCCTGGCGAAGGCGGCCGGCATGCCGCTCGCCGTCTTGTTGGGCGGCTCGACCGGTCCGGTGCCGGCCTACAACAGCAATGGCCTGTGGCTCACCGAGGTAGCCGGTTTGGGCGATGACGCGCGGGCGCTTGTCGCCGAAGGCGGCTTCAAGGCCCTCAAGCTGCGGTTGGGCCGCGACAGATTGGCTGACGATCTCGCGGCGATAGAGGCGGTGCGCACCGCGGCCGGCGCGGATATCAAGCTGATGGTGGATTTCAACCAGGGCCTCAGTCTCGGCGATGCACTGCACCGCTGTCATGCGCTCGACAGGCAAGGCCTCTACTGGTTCGAGGAACCGATTGCTTACGACAATCTCGCAGGCTACGCCCAGCTCACCAGGGAGCTGACGACACCCGTGCAACTCGGGGAGAATTTCTACGGCCCGCGCGCCTTGCATCAGGCCCTCTCAATGGGTGCCGGAGACTATGTCATGCCCGATCTGATGCGTATCGGCGGCGTGACGGGCTGGATGCGCGCATCTGCGATGGCCGGCGCCGCGGGCGTCGAGATGTCGACCCACCTCTATCCCGAGTTCTCGGCGCACCTGATGCGCGTGACGGAGACCGCGCATTGGCTGGAATGGCAGGATTGGGCCGATCCGATCCTCGCCGCGCCATTTGAACTCAAGGACGGCTTCCTCACGATCCCGAACCGGCCCGGCGCTGGCGTGGAGTGGGACGAAGATGCCGTCAGGCGCTACCAGCACGACTGATGATATGAGCCGTCGCTGGTCACTGGCGGCCGCATTGCGCGCCCCCATCGAGATGCTAAGCTTCGATCCGGTCACCTGGCGGAAGCGGAGCGGAAATCTTGAGCAAGCATTTTGGTCGATTGACGCTGGCCATTCTTTTTTCGCTGACGCTCACGCTCGAGGTATCAGCGGAAATCATCGCCCAGACTACGCGCAGCACGCTAAATCAAGCTGAATAACCGTTCAGAATTGTTCCGTAGTTTCGCTGGAACGTTCTGCGGAATTCCATGTTTAATCCCCATTCAATGGAGGAGCGAACATGAAGAAGCTTGGATACGTTCTTGCCGCCCTTGGCGCGATTGCTGTCGCGGCGCCATCGATTGCAAATGCTGAGACCGTCGTGATCAAGCGCGGTGCCCATTATCATCCCATGGGGGCGCGCGCCGAGTTCCGCGAACATCGGGACTTCGGCTTGCACCGAGGCTGGCGCCATCATCACGCCGACAAGGTGGTGATTATCAAGAAGCGTCATCACGCCTATTGAGCACGACACGGAAATGGCCCCGCAAGGGGCCATTTTCTTTGACCGGCCATAACAACTAATCCCACGCCGGCGCAAAGCCGGGATTCACAAAACGCTTGTCTTTCGGCAGCGCCGCGATGGCCTTCCTGTCCTCATCGTCGAGCTTTAGTTTCAGCGCGTCTAGATTGGCCCGCTGGCTTTCTGCGCGCGACGCCTTCGGGATCGCGGCAACGCCCTCCTGATCGAGCAGCCACTTCAGTGCCACTTGCGCCGCGCTGGCACCATGCTTGCGGCCAATTGAAATCAGCGTTTCATTGGAGGCGGCGCGGCCCTGCGCCAGCGGCGCGTAAGCAACCAGCGGAATCGATTTCGCCGCAAGATATCCGGCAAGCTTGGTCTGATCGAGCATCACATGGTATTCGATCTGGTTGCAGGCGATCGGAGCCTTGATCTCGTCGACCACGGTCTTCAAGAGCGCGAGATTGAAATTGGCGACGCCGATGGCGCGGGTGCGGCCCTCCTGCATCAGCTTGAGCAAGGTTTCGAAGATCGCCGGCAGATTCATGTTCCTCGACGGCCAGTGCACGAGATAGAGATCGACGTGATCGAGCATCAGCTTCTTCAGGCTGGCATCGAACGCCGTGCGGATCGCATCCGGCGCGAGGTTTTCGTGCCAGACTTTGGTGGTGAGGTGCAGATCCTTGCGTGGCATGCCGGATGCTGCGATGGCGGCGCCGACGGCGTCTTCGTTGCCATACATTTCCGCGGTGTCGATATGCCGGTAGCCGAGACCCAGCGCGCTTTCGACCGCCGCGCGGCAGACCTCGCCCTGCATGCGAAAGGTGCCGAGCCCAAGCCGCGGCAGGCTGATGCCCTGGATTTGCAGATGTTCCATGATGATTCCTGAAGATTTAAAATTGCTGGATAAGCAACCAGATATGCCGCGTAAACGGTCGTTTGGTTGAAAGGATAAGCGAGACAGCGTAACAGCGGTTAGATAGTCTGCCCGTTGCGCAGAGTCCAAATCAAGATCGAGTTACGATGGTCAAAGCGTTGCGACAATGGCTGCAGACGAACGAACTGCCCGCGATCGTCGTCGGCGTAGTCGGCGGGCTCATTCTACTATCGATGCTGCTGGTGCTGGGCGGCTACCTGATCGTGGCGCGCTGAGCCGCAAACTGCTCAGATGTGCTGCGCCAGAATTCTACCCGGCCGCGCGTCGGGGCGCGGCTCGATATCGACCGACCACAGTGCCCGGTCACCGACGTCCTTCAATGTCACCGTCATTATGCCGGACTGACCGTCGATATCGACGCGGCCGAAGAACTGCAGGCCAAAGCACGGTGCGAGATTTTCGCCCTGTTGGGCGCTGCATCCCTTTTGAAACATCGCCGCCGGACCGAACGTGTTGTCGAGCTCGCCCGGCCCCCAGGTTCCCGCATGAATCGGCCCCGAGACGAATTCCCAGAACGGCTCGAAATCCTGAAACACGGCGCGGTTTGAATCGTAATAATGCGCGGCCGTATAGTGCATATCGGCGGTCAGCCACACGACGTTCCCGATGCCGGCGCGTTTCATGAAGGACAACAGATCGGCGATCTCGTGCTCGCGCCGCTCCGGCGGGCCGTTGCCAAGCGCAATCGCGTCCTCGCTGATCAATCCGATCGGCAGGTCGGCTGCGATCACCTTCCAGGTCGCGTCGGAAGCAGCAAGCTCACGCTTCAGCCAAGTCAGTTGCGCCGGGCCTAAGATAAAGGCGTCGGTTGGATCATCGCGCTTGTTCCAGGTCGAATCGCGGTAACTACGCATGTCGATCAGAAAGACGTCGAGCAGCGGCCCGTATCCCACCCTGCGATAGACACGACCGGCCTGCGCAGGCGTGGCGCGGATCGGCATAAATTCATGAAACGCCCGGCGTGCACGCTGAACCAGCCTGGACGTGCCGTCTTCAGCGTAGCCGGTCTCGTCAGCGGTACCGATCGGCGACCAGTCATTGGTCACCTCATGATCGTCCCACTGCGCCAGCATCGGCACCTGCGCATTGAAGGCGCGCAAATTGCTGTCGAGCAGGTTGTATTTATAATTGCCGCGGAACTGCGCGAGGCTATGGGCGACCGTGGATTTCTCTTCCGTCACGATGTTGCGCCAGATTTCCCCGTTCGGCAGCTTCAATTCGGAAGGGATCGGACAATCGGCGTAGATATGATCGCCGGAATGAATGAAAAAATCCGGACGGTTTTCGAGCATGGTGCCGTAGGTTCGCATGCCGCCGCGGGAAGCATCGATGCCCCAGCCCTGTCCCGCGGTGTCACCCGACCAGGCAAAGGATATCGAACCTTTGTCTGCTGGCGCGGTCCGGAAATGACCGACCTGGGTATCTCCTGATATGCCGGACGAAGCCAAATCTTCAAACCGCACCCGGTAGAAAATATCCTGTCCGGACGGAAGGCCGTCGAGCAGCACCTTCGACGTAAAATCGCTCTCGGGCAGCGCGTCCGACGATGCGGTGCGAATAATCGTCTTGAAACTTTCGACGGTTGAGCATTCCACCTGCATGCGCGCAGGCCGGTCGGCTCTCGCCCACACCACCGCGGAATCTGTTGAGACATCGCCCGAGGCAAGCCCGCTCGCGATGCGCGGACGATCCGCGGCCCGGCTAAGATAAGGCCGGGCAAGACCTCCCAGGCCTGCGAGCGCGACGGTGGATGCCGAGCGGATCAATAAATGACGTCTGGTAAGGCCTTGCTTCGCGCGTATCGCAATCGCCATTCCGGGCGCCCTCGTCGAATCACGACGAAGCTTGCCCGCTCAACTTGACTCTGGGCCGAAGGTTTTGCGACAGGCCGATGACTCTACGAACTGTCAAAACCGTCATTGCGAGCCAACGGGTCGGCGCAATGACGAAAGGAAAAGCCTGATATTGTTGATCCCTACCGCTTCCAGTTGCAGATGCCGCCCGACTTGCAGGGCCAGACCTGGATCCGCGTGTCGAACGCTTGCGCGTCCAGCGGATTGCTGTGTCGTCGCGCCAGTTTGGTCCGAACCACGCTGCGCGGTTTCTGCGCGTGCACCCGCGGTTTTTCCGCCTGCATATGCGCAACTTTGGTGCTGGGAGTTACAATCCTTTTGGTTTTGACGATTTTGGAATCGGCCGTCGAGTTCAGCGCGCGCCTGCGCGTCCTCGCTTCGGTGATCGGTTTTCGCCTCGACCGCGACCGGCGCGAATTTCGACGCAGGCCCGAGCGGCTTCGGCGAAAGCAGCGCCTTGGAAAGGTCCAAACGGAGGAACTCGTCGGGACGATACTCATCCGCCAACGATGCGCTGCCCCATGCCAGCAGCGTCGTGCAGATGATGGCGATGCCAACATTTTTCAGGACCATTCGAGGCCTCCTGAAATGCTCAAAACACGGCATAATACTTCATCTAGGCAGGGGAATGCGCATTTCCAACCAATGGTTTCGTCAAGGTTACCGCGCGCCTATGTTGCCGAAGCCGCCAGGCGCCGTTGTTCCGAACTACCGATAAACCGATGATTTATTGAGCGGTTCCCATCGCCGTCATCGCCGTTCGTGCGCGGAGGTCGGCAACCGGCGGCTAAAACCTCTTAAATTCAACCGCGTTCCAGCCGGGAGGCGATCGTCCAGCGTTATTCAAGGGTTTGGACGGGGGGAGCCGTCCGGACCTGGACAGGCGGCGGCGCTGCGGGTGGCTGAACGGGCGGCGGCGAAGCGCTTGCTGACGGCACCGGTGCATTTTGGACAAGTTGGGGATTCGCTGCTTGAGCAGCCGTCGCGCGCGTCCTCACTCGTGCCTGGCTGTCGCGCCGGCTTGATCCTCTCAATCCCCAGGAACGAGCGATTGATGGTCCAGCCGTATAGCCAATCAATGCGCCTGCGACCGCGCCGACCGGGCCCAACACCACGGCTCCCGATATCGCTCCCAAGGCAGCATCCCCGCCACGTTCCTGAGCCGCTGCTCCCATCGGAACAAGCGCCAGAGATGCCAGCGCCGCAATAACGAGCTTTTTCATGTGTGCTTCCCGGAAGATTCCCCAATCAGCCGGCTACGACCGAATTGCGGCTGTTCGAAGGACGCATCTCCCGCTCCAGCAGGAACTTCGGATTCGAACGGCAGCAGAGCCGGCGCTGCGGCTCCGATTCGAGCCGGGTGCAACCAGCAAGCAGCACTATTTTTTCGCTTGGTCTACCAGCTTGCTGCGGATTCTCCGCGCGCCCTTTGGCCTGACCGATACGTCTTGCGCGACTTGACCGCCGAACCGCTTTCGATTGAAAGGCACGGCGCCACTGCCTGGAACGATTTCGATGTCTTCGAGCTGCAATGGCTCGCCGCGCGCCGACAACAGCGGCGGATATTCGACGGGCCGGCCGCTGATGCGATCCCTGAAAACCACCTGCGGCCCTTCGGGCTCCGCCAGCCAGTCATCGCCCCATTTCTTCAGCGCCAGATAGGTCGGAAAAAAATCACGGCCCTTTTTGGTCAATACGTATTCGTAACGTCCGCCGTGCTCCGGCAGCGGCACGCGCGTCATCATGCCGAGATCGACGAACTTCTTCAAACGCGTGCTGAGAATGTTCGGCGCGACGCCAAGATAGTACTGAAATTCGTCGAACCGCCGGGTGCCGTAATAGGCTTCCCGAAGCAGCAGGATCGACCAGCGGTCGCCGACCACATCCATCGCGCGCGCGATGGAGCATTCCTTGTTGGAAGAACGGGAACGCTTCAAATCATATCTCGCAGTCCATTGCCTCAGTGATTCTCGACTGATCGCTCGATAGCGTAGCACTCAAGCCGCCTGGCCCGCAGCCTCCGGTGCCTTGACCGCGACCTCGGGCTCAAGCGCGCGACGGTGCGCGACCAGCGCACCGGTTTCGGAAAACCTCTGCAGCTCCGCCTCGCTCACCCCCAGCTCGCGAAACACTTCCCTGTTGTGTTCACCCTGGAAGGCCGGCGTGCCGATCGGCGTCAGCTCATCCCGGGAGAAGTGCCAGGGGCGACCCGGCAATTTGTATTCGCCGCCACTGCGATCCGGAACGAGCTGGACCGCTCCCCAGTATTCGCTCCAGTCCGACTTCGTCAGTTCCTTGATCGAGCGGATTTCGCCCATCGCGATCTTGGCCTCGTCGAACTGGGCGTCGAGCGTCGCCATGTCGGGGAACGTCAGTATCCAGGACTGGATGATCTGATGCAGCGCGCCGAAGTTCAACCGCCGCGCCGCGGCACTCGAAAACCGCGGATCGTCCATCAGATCGACGCGTCGCATCGCGCGCAGCCAGGACGGAAACGTCCGGCTGCCGATGATGCTGGTGGCGACGGTGAAATGCTCGCCTTGCGGCCCGGTGAAGAACGAGCAATCGGTGGCGCCGAGCACGGCGGGCTCCGCGCCGATATCGTCGTCGGAAAGATCGACATGGGCGCGTTCGTTGACCGCGAGCAAGGTCGCGGCCATCGCGACGTCGATATACTGGCCCTGCCCGGTGGTTTGCCGGCTGTTGAGCGCCGCGAGGATCGCGATCACCGCCTGCAGGCCGGCATAGACGTCGGCATGCGACAGGCTGTCGGTGCGCGGCTCCTTCAAGGCCTCGCCATAGTGCCGAACGCTGTTTTCGGTAAAACCGGCCTCGGCCTGCACCGTCGGCGCGTAGGCCATCCGGCTGCGCCAGGGGCCGCCCTGGCCGTAACCGGTGATCGATGCGTAGATCAGCCGCGGATTGCGCTTCGACAGGGTTTCGTAGTCGAGGCCGAAGAAGCCGAGCGTGCCCGCGCGAAAATTCTCGACCACGATGTCGGCGGTATCGCAAAGCTTCAGCGCCAGATCATAGGCGCCGGGAATGTTCAGGTTGATGCTGACGTTGCGTTTTCCGGCATTCTGCTGCGCATAATAGCCCGACATGCCGTCGGTCGATGGAAACGCAAAGCGCGACACGTCGGGGCTCGGCGGCTCGACCTTGATGACCTCGGCGCCGAGATCCTGCAATGTCCGCGCGCACAGGGGACCCGCGAGCACGCGGGAGAAATCGACGACACGAATTCCGCTGAGGGGGCCGCTCATGATCAGCGCCCCGCGAATTTGGCAAGACCGGGACCGTTCTTGCGGAACGAGGCCAGGCCGGTTTTCAGATCTTCCGAGGCCCAGATCGGCGCCTGCACCCTTGCCATCGCCTCGTCGGCGGCGGCGACACCGTCGTTGACGGCGATGTGCGCGAGCTCCTTGGTCGCCGCGTGCGCCAGTGTCGGACCTTGCGCGAATTCCTCGGCGATCGCCATGGTCGCCTTTTCCAGCGATTCTTCCGGAACCGTAAGATTGATCAGGCCCCATTTTTCCAGCGTCGGCGCATCATAGCGGCGCGCCAGCATCGACATCTCCTTGGCGCGCAACGCGCCGATGCGCTGGACCTGACGCTGGATGCCGCCCAGCAAGGGATGCAGCCCGAGCGTTGCCTCGACCGAGCCGATCTTCGCCGACGACGCCGCGATGATGTAGTCGCACGACAGCGCCAGTTCGAGGCCGCCGCCGAGGCAGACGCCGTGCACACTCGCGATCAGCGGAATCGGCAGCAATTCCATGAAGCGGAGAAACTCGACGCCGTTCAGGCGGCGGTTCTCACCGTCGCTGTCGCCACTGCCCTGCGCCACGCGCTTGTCGAAAATATCGAGATCGGCGCCGGCCGAAAAATGCCGAAGGCCGCTGCGCAGCACGATGGCGCGGCTGCCGGCGTCTCGCGCGCCTTCGATCTGTTCGACGATGGCATTGATGAGCTTCGGTCCCAATAGGTTGTAGGGCCGGTAAACCATGGTCAGTACGGAAATATTGCCGCGCTGCTCGCGCACAACCAATGCATCCTCGGACACGACATGCCTCCATGTTTCGGCGCAGCCCTGCGCCCGGATTTATTTATTGCGGGCAGCCTACAACATGACTTGCAAAATGCAAGTCATGTTTGCGGTCCTGCGATGAATTAAATTATGATCGTCATTTAATCACAGCGACATCAGCGACTTGCGCGAGCCGGATGGATTGGGCGGCAGAGCCCGCCACCGCCAAAATCAGATTTTGCGTAAGTGCTATTTCCGGAAATGCGTCAAACGCCAGCGGACCAGCTCGTCGGCCCCCGGACCGGCTTGCGGCAGCAGATCTTCCGCCCTGACGCGTTGCCCGGTCTCCCCGTCGACCATGGCAAGCTTCACCGCGCTTCCGGTTTTTCGATTGACGAATTCAAGGGGTGGACCTGCATCTCCGGAAACCGCCCATTTGTCTCCGACCTGCGCAAGAGCCTGCAGCAGAAGAATGGTATCCCTGCCCTTGCGGGTCAGGACGTATTCGTATCGCTCCGGATTGACCTGGTATCGCCGCCGCTCGATCAATTTGTTGTCTTCGAGATGCTTCAACCGATCGGACAGGGTGGCGTTGGTCACTCCGGTGGAGCGGCGCAGGTCCTCGTACCTGGCAAGCCCCAGCGACAGGTCGCGCAGAATCAGCACGGCCCAACGGTCGCCGACCGCCTCCAGGACGCCGGCTATCGAGCACGCCATCCCATCAAAACTCTTCGAGCGCATAAAGTGCTTGCCTCCGAGTAACTCTTATCATTAGAGTGACTGCCTGTCCAGCCCTGCCTCCGCGGGGACAGGCCCGGGGAAACGAGGCCACCGAATTCGGCGCAAGGGGACAATGAGCATGAGCGAGCTTCGCGACCTGGTGATCGATGCACATGGTGGGATCGACCGCTGGAATAAAGTGAAAGCCATCGAGGGTGACATGTCCATCACCGGCGCCCTGTGGGCACGAAAGGGTTGGCCCGAAGCGCTGAAGAACGTTCATGTCACTGCCGACACCAAGACCCAATGGATCAGCTACCGGCACTTCATCAGCGAAGGCATGTGCAGCGTATGCACTCCGGACCGGACCCTCCTCGAAACGCAGGACGGAAAGCCCATCAAGGACCGCAAAAATCCCCGCGCTGCCTTTGACGGCCATACCGTCGAAACTCCGTGGGACGATTTGAATCTCGCCTATTTCAGCGGTTACGCGATGTGGAATTACCTCAATGCGCCTTTCATCTTTGCGCTGCCCGGGTTCAAGACGGAAGAGATCGAGCCGTGGCATGACAACGGCGAAAAACGCAGGCGGCTCAGAGTCGTGTTTCCGGACCACATCGCAACGCACTGCCCGGAACAGATTTTTCACGCCAATGGCGACGGCTTGATTTGCCGGATGGATTACATCGCGCCGGTTACCGGCGGTCTACCAACTGCGCATTACATGTCCGAGCACAAGGATTTTTCCGGAATCAAGGTCGCCACCAGGCGGCGGGCGCTTCGCAGGAAAGCGGACGGCACCGCAATTCCGGATCCCATCTTCGTGGCGATCGATATCGCCGACATCCGCCTCTCTTGAGCCGACATCCCATTTCGCGGAGGAACCAATGATTGAAACCGATGAAAAGCATCACGTCGTGACCATCAACGTCAATGGCGTCAGTCAGACCGCTTCGGTCGAAGCACGAAAACTATTGGTCCATCTGCTGCGGGACGATCTCGGCCTCACCGGAACACATGTCGGTTGCGACACGTCGCAATGCGGCGCCTGCACCGTCGATATCGACGGACAGGCCGTCAAATCCTGCACGGTGCTTGCCGTGATGGCGGACGGGGCGTCGATCACGACCATCGAAGGCCTGGCGCCGGGCGGTGGCGCACTGCATCCGATACAGGCCGCGTTCCATGAGCACCATGCATTGCAATGCGGCTTCTGCACGCCGGGAATGATCATGAGCGTCCGGCAGTTGCTCAAGCAGAACCCGAATCCGACCGAGAAGTGAAATCCGTCACAACCTCACCGGCAACATCTGCCGCTGCACCGGCTATACCAACATCGTGCGCGCAGTTGCGTCGCTGGCATCGGAGGCACACAGCCATGGCTGAAGCAACCGCAATCAAATATGTCGGCCAGCCGTTGCGGCGGCGGGAAGACTTCAAATTCGTCACCGGCAAAGGACGCTATACGGATGACCTGAAAGTGCCGGGCATGCTGCATATGGCGGTGCTGCGGTCGCCTCATGCGCACGCCATCATCAAGCAGGTCGATCTTTCCGCGGCAAAGGCAGCACCCGGCGTCCGCCTGGCGTTGTCCGGCGCCGATCTCGCCGGCAAGATCGGCTCGATTGTGCCCAACTGGATCATGCCGGGAACGAAAGTCCCGGACCGGCCAGTCGTCGCCATCGACCGGGTACGCTTCGTCGGCGAATGCGTCGCGCTGGTGGTAGCCGAGAGCCAGGCCATGGCCCACGACGCCATCGGACTTATCGACGTCGACTACGAAACGCTTCCCGCGGTTGTCGATGAAGAAGCGGCGACCCGTGAGGGCGCGCCGCAACTGCACGACAACGTGCCGAACAACATCACCACGCTCTACAAGGTCGGCGGCGGCGACTACAAGAAGGCCGCGCGGGAGGCTGATCAGGTGATCAGTCTTCGCGTTGCCAATAACCGGCTGATCCCGACCTGCATGGAAACGCGCTGCATTCTGGCTGAGCCGAATGTCGACGGCACGCTGACCGTTTACCTTCAGAGCCAGGTGCCTCACATGCATCGCCGGTGGATCGCCGACACGGTCGGCATCCCCGAACACCAATTGAGGATCGTGGCGCCGGACATCGGCGGCGGCTTTGGCGCCAAGATGCATCTCTATCCGGAGGAACTGCTCTGCCCCTATCTGGCACGCCGCCTTGGAGTGCCCGTGAAGTGGTGGGAATCGCGCTCGGAAAGCCATCAGTCGACAAACCATGGCCGGGCGCATACCGAGACCCTTGAAATCGCGATCCGCAACGACGGCAAGATCCTCGGTCTGAAAGTAGAGACGCTGGGCAATGTCGGCGCTTATTTATCCAACATGGCAACCGGCGGTCCGACGGTGAATACGATCAATTTCGGGACGGGCACCTACAAAATCGATAACTACGAGGCACGCTCCAGGGTGATCGTGACCAACACCGTGCCGGTTGACGCCTATCGCGGCTACGGCCGGCCCGAGGGCGGATACATCGCCGAACGCGCGATCGATGCGGTCGCGCGCCACCTCAACATCGATCAAGTGGAGGTGCGCCGAAAGAATTTTATCCAGCGCGCTGATTTTCCGTACAAGCCCTATAATGGCCCCGCCGTGATTTACGACAGCGGCAACTATGAGGGCTGCCTGGCGAAGGCAATGGAGGCCTTCGACTACGCGGCGCGCAGCAGCGAACGCGATCAATTGCGCGCCAAGGGCCGCTATCGCGGCATCGGTGTCGCGGCCTACACCCATATGTGCGGCATGGCGCCGTCACGCCGCCTGTCGCTGATGGGCTTCAACCGTGGCGGTTGGGAAAGCGCGAGAGTCAGCGTGGACTCGAGCGGCCGGGTCACAATTTTTTCGGGATCCATGAGTCAGGGCCATGGCCACGTCACCTCACTTGCGCAAATCGCCGCCGACGTGCTGCAGGTTCCGATCGAGCATATCGACGTGGTGCAGGGCGACACGCGGCAGGTCCAGGCCGGACACGGCACCTTCAACTCGCGCTCGATGGCGGTCGGCGGATCCAGCGTTCATGTCTCCTCCGGCCGTATCGTCGCCAAGGCGAAGAAGATCGCGGCGGGCATGCTCGAGGTGGACGAAACGGATGTTTCCTATCGCGCCGGCCAATTCAGCGTTCCCGGCACCGACATCGCGCCTTTGAGCTTTGGCACGGTGGCGCGCATGGCCTATCTCGGCCACAAGCTTCCGGACGGCCTCGAGCCGGGGCTCGACGAGACGGTGTTTTACGATCCGAAGGGAATGGGCTCGCCTTCGGGAATCCACATGGCCTATGTCGAGGTCGATCCGGAGACCGGGATCGTCGACATTCTCGATTATGTCGCCGTGGATGATGCCGGCATCATTATCAATCCGCTCCTTGCCGAGGGGCAGATTCATGGCGGCGTCGTGCAGGGCATCGCCCAGGCGCTCTATGAAGAAGTGAGTTACGATCCCGACACCGGACAATTGATGACCGGTTCGCTGCTCGACTACGCAGTCCCACGCGCGGAGCATGTCCCCAGCATACGATCGGTGTTTCAGGAGACGCCCTCCCCGACCAACCCGATCGGCGTCAAGGGCATCGGCGAAAACGGATCGATCGCGGCCCCGCCATGCATGGTTCATGCCGTGCTCGACGCGCTCTCACCGTTCGGGATCAAGCATCTCGACATGCCGATGACACCACCGCGGGTCTGGTCGGCGCTCCAGACCGCACGCGCGGGAGCAAGCCAATGATTCCAGCATCATTCGATTACGTTCGCGCAACCTCGCTCGCCCAGGCCATCGGCCTCCTGCAGAAGGATCCCGACGGCACCAAGCTCGTTGCCGGCGGCCATACGCTGATCCCGACATTGAAATTGCGGTTGGCGTCGCCGGCCCTGCTGGTCGATATCGGCGGCATCGACGAATTGAAGGGCATCGAGGTCGGCGACCGCATCAGGATCGGTGCGCTGACCACGCATGCCGAACTGCTTGCGTCCGAGCCTTTACGGAAGCTGCTGCCGATCTTCCACCAGACCGCCGATATGATTGCCGATCCGCAGGTGCGCAATCGCGGCACCATCGGCGGCTCGCTGGCAAATGCCGACCCTGCGGCGGACTGGCCGGCGGTCGTGGTCGCGCTGAAGGCGGAGCTGGAGCTGGCAGGCCCGACAGGGCGCCGGCGCGTCGCTGCAAAAGACTTCTTCGTCGACATCATGTCGACCGCGCTCACGCCCGAAGAGGTGCTGGTGGCAATCCATATCGCGCGGCCCGGACCCGGTGCGCGGTTCCGATATCGCAAAATCCGCCATCCGGCGAGCGGCTATGCCGTCGTCGGGGTCGCGGTCGCGCTCAGCCTGCAAGACGATATCGTTTCGGAAGCCGCCATCGCCGTCACCGGTGCGACCGGGCGGGCCTTCGCGGCCGATACCGCGAGCGCGCGGACTGATCGGCAAATCACTGTCGAGCGAAAACATCGCAGCCGCGGCATTGCTTGCCAGCGAACAGGCCGAATGTCTGTCGGACCACTACGCGCCGGCGGAGTATCGCAAGCATCTCGTCAGGACCGAGGTTGGCCGCGCGTTGGCGTCGCTGGGTCCCGCCTGACCGATCAAGCGGACCTGCGGTAAATTGGAGGCTCGCGGCCAGAGACCGGAGCGTCACCGGTCCTGGCGCTCGACCCGGTTTTTCAGGACACCGATCTTCTCGACCTCGAGTTCGATCGTATCGCCGTGTTCGAGAAACCAGCCAAGCTCAAGACCGCAGCCGTTGCCGACAGTCCCGGAGCCGATGAATTCACCCGGCATCAATGTCTCGTCCTGCGTGATATGCTCGATGATCTCCTCGAACGAGAACAGCATGCCCTCGCTTACGCCTTTCGAGCGGACCTCGCCGTTGACGCGAACTTCCATCTTCAGGTTGTAGGGGTCGCCGATCTCGTCGGGCGTGACGATCCAGGGGCCCATCACGTTGCCGCCGTCAAAGCTCTTGCCCTTGGCGGGGCCCAGCCGCCCCTCCATCTCGAGGCGCTGGGCGTCACGGGCGGAGAAATCGTTGAATATGGTGAAGCCGAAGATGTGATCTTTGGCCTTTGAGGCCGGGATGTTGGCGCCCTTGTTTTTGGTAATGATGCCAAACTCGAGTTCGTAGTCCATCACCTGGCTATAGCGCGGCCATTTTACCGTGGTGTTGGTGCCGCGCACGCTGAAACGATTGGTGATGTAGTAGATCGGGTGCCTGCCATAGACCTCGGGCAATTCGCCCAGCGGTTCAGCGTCGATCCGCGCGAGTTCGGCCATATCGTTCCTGGCGCGCGCCGCAAGCTTGCGTTGGCCGCGGGGCGCCTGCAGGATATGCAAGGGAAACGACATGCCGTCGCGCATCTGCCGCGGTTCCGGAACCGGCGCCAGGATTTCGGCGCCGCTCACATTCACCGACAAAGCCTCGTCCTTGCCGTAGCCTGTCGTAGAGAGCTCTGGCCTGATCGAGAGCCAGGGGGCCGGCATCGATCAGCGACAGCATGGATGCGAAAGCCGGATTGCTGTTTCCGTCGCGGTCAGCGGCCGCCGCCAGATCGAACAGCCTGGAGTCATGGCTATGGACCAGCGCGATCTTTTCCCGGCCGCTTGATCGAAATGTCGCGAGTTTCACAGGCACCCCTCCTTTCAGGGATCTCCAAAATCCTGCGCTAACAGCATATGGTTTCGCCGATGAAGGTCAACAACCGGAGCGAGCCATGCGGACAAGACTTGTCGACGCCGCCCGGTGCGATGACGGGCGGGGCGGCGCGCGCAAGCTGATCGCAGGATATCGACCGGCGATTTATCCCGCGACCTTGGAAAAATCGGGCTTGCGGCGCTCGGCAAACGCAGCGAAGGCTTCGCGCGCCTCGCCGGTCTGCAAGCGTTCGCGAAATAATGCGCCTTCCCGAGCGATCTGAGCGGCGATCTTGTCGACGTCGCGCATCAACGCCTTGGTCTGGTTAAGAGACCCGGCCGGCCGTTTGGTCAGAGCCTCGGCGGCTTGCCGCGCCCTGGCGCGCAATTCCTGGGCCGGCACCACGGCGTTCGCCAGACCGCAGGCCAGTGCCGTGGCCGCATCAAGAGGTTCTCCCAGCGCGAACATGGCGTAGGCGCGGACGTGTCCGATCCGGGCCGGCAACAGCCAGCTCGACGCCGCCTCCGGAACCAGCGCCAGATTGACAAACGGGGTCATCAGCTTTGCGGTGTCGGCCAGAAACACCAGGTCGCAATGCAGCAGCATCGTGGTGCCGACGCCAACCGCGTTGCCTTGCACGGCGGCGATGAGCGGACGGGTGGCCTTGCCGAGATTGCCGATGAATCGATGCGCCTGGCTTTCGCTGGTGTCCTTGCCATTGGCCTGGGCGCTGAAATCGGCGAGGTCGTTGCCGGCCGTGAAATTGTCGCCATCTCCCTGGAATAGCACCACGCGCACGGCCGGGTCCTTCTCCGCGCGCTCCAAGGCATCCGACATCGCGCTATACATGGCGTTGCTCAGCGCGTTCATCTTGTCGGGCCGCGCCAGCGTCAATGTCATGATGCCTGCGGCTATTTCGGTTTTCACATGCTCAGTCATGATCGCTCCTGTCAGGTTGAATTCTCTTTACCACTTTTCCGCGAACGGACGCAGTTCGGCAAGGAACGACCATGCCGAGCGGTCCTGGTTATAGAGGTGCCACAGCTCGTCGGCGATTGCGGATGGCTTGATAAAGAATTCATCCGGCGCCTCGCGAAAACGCTGGCGCATTCGCGGCACATCGATCACGGCGTCGATCAGCACATAGGCAACGTGGATGCCGCGCGGCCCGAGATCGCGCGCGATCAATTCCGACAAGATTCGCTGGGCGGCCTTGGTCGGCGCAAAGCCGGCAAAGTTGGCCTTGCCGCGAACCGCGGAGGTGTTGCCGGTGACGAAGATGGCCCCGTTGCCCGCCTCGATCATCGCCGGCGCCACTTCGCGCGCCAGATACAATAGACCCATGACATTGACGCGGAAATTACCTTCAAGCATCTCGGGATCGATTTCGAGAAAGGTGCCCCAGCCGCCTCCCACCGCATTGTGGATCAGGACATTGGGGACGCCGTACGATTTGCGGATGTTGGCAACAGCGTCGGCGACTTGGCTTTCGCTGGAAACGTCGCAGATCATCGCGTGGGTGTCAGGAAGCTCTTGCTCGAGCGCGCGGATCCGGTCCGGCGAACGGGCCAGCGCGATGACGCGAAATCCGCCGCCCGCAAAACGCCGGACGATTGCAGACCCCGTGCCGGGGCCGACACCAGTGACAACGGCAATTGGCTTGTCGGTCACGGTTTCTGCCTCATCATCGCTCTAATGCCCGCTGAAGGCGGGTTTGCGCTTGTCGATGAAGGCGCGCACCGCCTCCTTGTGATCGGCCGTTCGTGCAGCTCGGACCATGTTTTCCGCTTCCTGATCCAGCGAGTCGAGAAAGCCGGAGGTCACGGCGTGGTCGAGGTTGTCTTTCATGCCGGCCAGCGCGATGGACGGGCCCTCGGCCAGAGACTTTGCGAGCGCAAAAGCGGCGTCGCGAAGTTCGGCGTCAGGCACAACGCGATTGACGAGACCGAGCGCTTCGCAGCGGCGGGCGTCGATCCGTTCCGACAGGAACATCAGCTCCCGCGCCCGCGATGTTCCCGCCAGCTGCGTCAGCAGCCAGGCGATGCCGTAGTCACCTGTCAAGCCGATGCGGGCATATCCGGTGGCCATGATCGCGGATTCGGCGGCGATGCGGATATCGCAGGCGAGCGCGAGCGCTAGTCCGGCGCCGGCCGCGGGTCCGGGAAGCGCGGCAATGGTCGGCTTTCTCACCGCCACCAACGCGCCGGTCAGGGTGCGTTGCTTCGTTTTCAAATCGGCAACGCGCTCATCAATCGGTATTTCGGCCTTGGTTGCATTGCTCCCCATGCCCTTGACGTCGCCTCCGGCGCAAAAGGCATTGCCCGCGCCGGTGATCAGAAGCGCACCGACGTTGGGATCATCGCCGCACTGCTTGATCATGCGCCGCAGCGCCGGCGTCAGCCGGTCGGACAGCGCGTTGCGCGCCTCGGGACGGTTGAGCGTGATGAGCGCGACGCGGTCCTTGATTTCGCACAAGAGCTCGCTGGTCCCGGTGTCGACCTCGATCCGATCTTCTGCCATTTCAACCGCTCCCGTTTGGGTCTTGTCGAAGTCACGAACCTGATCGTCTGAACAATCGCTATTTCCCGATTGACTGCATGAATTCGCGATCCGCCGCTGGAAGCGCTGCGGTCCAGGCCGGTTCGTCGCCGGCCTCGGGCAACGAGTGGCCGAATTCGATCATTTGCCGCGGCGGCAATTCCCCGACATAGACCCAGACGGCGCGACTGTTTTCGACCTTTGCCGCGTCTCCGACCGCCTTCGCCATGAGGGCGATCATTCGCGACTTGTCCACGGCCGCGCGTCCGCTTCGGATATGCCCATAGATGAAGAGTTGATCATGCTTCAGGGGCGCGCCTCCCATGAAATAGTTGCCGGGCTTCACCTCATCGAAAATGACCTGGGCGAAAAAGCTGGGGGCGCCAGTGACCTCGCAGTGGACGCGCGTGATCTCGCCGGCAATCTTGCTCTTTTGTTCAGCCGTGAGCCGGCCCTCCGGGGTCGTGCAGAAATAAGTCGGCATCGTTCTTCCTCCGGCGTTTACAGAGAACGAAAAACTTAGGCGACTTCCAGAGATGCCCTGCTTTCGGCGCCAAGCAATCCCATCAGCCGGTTCCGAATTAGCCGTTCGGCGTCCGCCATGATGCGATCGATCAGCTCCTTGACGGTCGGGATATCGTGGATGAGGCCGACGACCATGCCGCAGCTCCAGGCGCCGGCATCCATGTCGCCATCGATCATGACTTTCGGATAGACCCCGGCGACCTCGTCATGGATATCCTCGATCTTGAGCTTGGCGCCCTTCTCGCGCTCGATCTCGAGCAGCCGCTCGACGCCGGCATTCTTCAACACCCGCTCGGTGTTCCTGATCGCGCGCATCACCAGCCGCGTGTCGAGCTCGGAGGCGGCAACAAGCGCCTTCTTGACGTTGTCATGCACCGGCGCCTCTTTGGTAGCGATGAACCGAGTGCCCATGTTCATGCCGGCCGCTCCCATCGCCAGCGCGGCGACAAGGCTGCGCGCATCGGCCATGCCGCCGGAGGCAACGAATGGAATCTTCAACTCCTCGGCTGCGCGCGGCAGTAAAATCATGTTGGGCATGTCGTCTTCGCCGGGGTGCCCACCGCACTCGAAGCCATCGACGCTGACGGCGTCGCAACCGATCTGCTCGGCTTTCAGCGAATGCCGAACGGAGGTGCATTTGTGGATCACCTTGATGCCGGCCGCCTTCAACGCCGGCATATACTGCTCCGGGCTGCGTCCGGCGGTTTCAACGATCTTGATGCCGCCTTCCTTGATGGCGGCGATGTATTCCGGATAAGGCGGCGCCGAGAACGAGGGCAGGAAGGTCAGGTTGACGCCAAACGGCTTGTCCGTGAGGTCATGGCATTTCGCAATTTCCTTGGCCAGTAGTTCGGGCGTTCGCTGCGTCAACCCGGTGATGATGCCGAGCCCTCCCGCATTCGAGACCGCGCCCGCGAGTTCGGCAAAGCCGACATAGTGCATTCCACCCTGGATAATCGGATGTTCGATGTTGAACAACTCGGTGATGGCTGTTTTCACTTGTGTCTCCAAATGTTTCAGTGATTGCGGATCAGGCCTTCGGACAAGACTTCATGCGCCTACGAGAACGACATTACCGGCATCGGCGAGCCCTGTCGGGATTATTTCAATGGACGATTTCAAACAATCCCGCAGCGCCCATGCCGCCGCCGATGCACATGGTCACCACGCCGTATTTGGCCTTACGGCGGCGTCCCTCGATCAGAAGATGTCCGGTCAGGCGTGACCCGGTCATGCCGTAGGGATGGCCGATCGAGATCGATCCGCCGTTGACATTGAGTTTCTCGGGATCGATGCCGAGTTTGTCGCGGCAATAAATCACCTGGACGGCATAGGCCTCATTCAGCTCCCACAGGTCGATGTCGTCGATCTTCAGCCCATGCCGCTTGAGCAGGCGCGGGATCGCCGCGACCGGGCCGACGCCCATCTCGTCCGGCTCGACGCCCGCCGCGACAAACCCGCGAAAGATACCCAGCGGGCTCAAGCCCTTTTTCGCGGCGATCTTGTCGCTCATGATGACGCAGGCCGAAGCGCCGTCGGAGAGTTGGCTCGCATTGCCTGCGCTGATCGTCTTGCCTTCGAACACAGGCTTGATGCTGGCAAGCCCTTCGGCAGTGGTTTCCGGGCGCGGCCCCTCGTCCCTGGTGAGCGTGATTTCCTTGAGCGACACCTGCTTGGTGTCCTTGTCCATCACCGCCATTTTTGTCTTGAACGGAACGATCTCGTCGCTGAAACGCCCGCCTTGAAGAGCTGCGGCGGTACGGCGCTGGCATTCGAGACTGTATTCGTCCTGCCGCTCGCGTGAAATCTTGTAGCGCTCCGCCACGACTTCGGCGGTCTCGAGCATCGACATGTAGATCTCGGGCTTCATCGCCATCAGCTCATCGTCGATTGCATGAAACCTGTTCATGTGGTCGTTCTGCACAAGGCTGATCGATTCGACGCCACCGGCTACCGCGACCTCAATGCCGTCGAGCATTACCGAACGTGCCGCCACTGCAATCGACTGCAGGCCGGAAGCGCATTGACGATCAATCGTCGTACCGGCGACCGTCACCGGCAATCCGGCCCGGATCGCGCCCTTGCGCGCGACGTTCATCACCATCGTGCCCTGCTGCATCGCGCAGCCCATCACCACATCTTCAACTTCGCCGGGCTCGATCCTGGCGCGCTTGACCGCCTGTGCAATGACGTGCCCGGCCATCGTCGGGCCTTCGGTGTTGTTGAGCGCGCCGCGATAGGCCTTGCCAACTCCCGTGCGGGCTGTCGATACGATCACTGCTTCATTCATGTCACACCTCTGGTTGTTGGGTTCAGGCAGCGGTCGCTGCGCTTTCGGGACAAATCAATTTTCCTGCGCGTATCGCAGGAGATGATAGGTGGGATCGCCGAACTGGATGTTGATCGAAGCGATCCGCTTGAAGTAATGACCGATATTCAACTCGTCGCTCATGCCCATGCCGCCGTGAAGCTGCACCGCCTGTTCGCCGACGAACCGCGCAGCCTCGCCCGACCTTCGATTTCGCGCCCGATGCAAGCTTCGAGCAACCCGGCTCGTTCTCGGCCAGCGTCAGGTTCAAATGCTGGGTCAGGGAGATCGATTCTTGCAGCGCGATGAACATGTCGACCATGCGATGCTGCAACACCTGAAACGTTCCGAGCGCGACGCCGAATTGCTTGCGAGTCTTGGTGTATTCAAGGGTTGCGGAATTCAGCTCGGTCATCGCGCCGACGGCTTCGGCGCAAAGCGCGGCGATGGCGCGGTCGCGGCATGCCTCCAGGATGGCGATACCCTCGCCCTCCTTGCCCAACATCCGGCTGGCCGGGACCCGCACGCTCTTGAGGGTGATTTCCGCGGCACGCCGGCCGTCGATCGTCTTGAAACTTTGCAGGTTAAGATTGGCGGACTGCCGGTCCACGATGAACAGGCTGACCCCGCCGCGCTCGCGCGGACCGCCCGACGTGCGCGCCGAGACGATCAATTTGTCGGCCCATGGCGCGCCGATCACGGCCGCCTTGGTGCCGCTCAGGACATATTCGTTTCCATGGCGCTCCGCGACCGTAGCGACATTGTTAAGATCGTAGCGCGAGCGTCCCTCCGCCCAGGCGAGCACCCAAATCGCCTTTCCAGCCATTATCTCCGGCAAAAACTCCTTGCACTGGGCGCTCGTTCCGGCCTGCTCGATTAACCCGCCCGCGAGCACAATTGTTTCGAAATACGGCTCGACCACGAGATGGCGGCCGAACTCCTGCATGATGATCATGCTCGCCAGCGGGCCCGCGCCGAGACCGCCAAGTTCTTCCGGGAAAGGCGCCGCCAGCAGGCCAAGTTCGGCGAAGGCATCCCAATGCTTTCGGCTCCAGCCCTCTTCGGTCGCGATGATCTTGCGGCGCGTGTCGAAGTCGTACTGATCACGGAGCAACCGCTGAAGACTATCGCGCAGCAGCTCCTGTTCATCTGTAAATTGAATGTCCACCTGGCGCCTCGTTGCGAGCCGGTTACAAACCAAGCACTGCTTTTGCGATGATGTTGCGCTGGATCTCGTTCGATCCGCCGTAAATTGAGAGCTTGCGCGCGTTAAGATATTTTTCCGACGCGGTATGCCCGTAGTCCGGCCCCGGCATGAACATGTTGTCGCTCGCCGGATGCTCACGAAGCGCAAGGCCGTAATTGCCGATCGCGCGGTGCGTGAGGTCGGTGATGCGCTGGAAAATCTCGGTGCCCCTGATCTTGAACAGCGAGGCCGCCGGTCCCGGGTTTATCCCTCGCGACATCTGCGCGACCACGCGCAGTTCGGTGGCTTCAAGCGCGAGAACATCAAGCTCGACACGCGCAATGTCCTTGACGAATTCGTCCAATGACGGATCGTCCTCGGCGATTTCGGCTTTCACGATCTTTTTCAGGCGGTTCAGATAGCGCGTCGAACGGCCGATCCCGGCCATGCTGGTCCGCTCGTTGCCGAGCAGGAATTTGGCATAGGTCCAGCCCTTGTTCTCCTCGCCGACCAGGTTTTCGACGGGGACGCGCACGTCTTCCAGGAACACGTCGTTGATCTCGTGCGAGCCGTCGATGGTGATGATCGGGCGCACGGTGACGCCCGGGCTCTTCATATCGATCAGCAGGAACGAGATGCCGGCCTGCGCCTTGGCGAGCGGATCGGTGCGGACCAGGCAAAATATCCAGTCGGCATGCTGGGCCAGCGTCGTCCAGGTCTTGTGGCCGTTGACGATATAGTGATCGCCGTCGCGTACCGCTTTGGTCCGCACCGAGGCCAGATCGGAGCCGGAGCCCGGCTCCGAATAGCCCTGGCACCACCAGTCGTCGCCGGACAAAATCTTCGGCAAGAACTTCTTCTTCTGCGCCTCGTTGCCGTAGGTGTAGATGACGGGTCCAACCATGGTGACGCTGAAAGCCAATGGTGGCAGCGTTCCGGCGCGCGACGTCTCCTGCTCCCAGATGAAGCGCTGGGTGATCGACCAGCCGGTGCCGCCATATTCCTTCGGCCACAACGGAGCGATCCAGCCTTTCTTGTAGAGAATCCGATGCCAGAGCATCGATTGCGCCTTGGTCAGGTCGGTCTCCGGATTGGGAACACGCATCTCCTGCGGATAATTCTCCGCGATGAAGGCGCGCACCTCGTCGCGAAATGCCGCGTCTTCCCTGGAAAGCTTCAATTCCACCGCTATCGCTCCCTTACCACTTCTCTCCGAAGGGACGGATTTCGTGCTCGAAGGTCCAGGCGTCGCGCGGCTGCTGATAGAGTTGCCAATAGGCTTCCGCGACGGCTGCGGGGCGCATCAGGCGGTTCGGATCGAGATTCTCGATCGCCTGCGGACCTTCGCGGTTGGCGATCAGCTGGCGCACCCATTCGGTGTCGACACTTGAATCGATCACGAGATGGGCGACATGGATGTTTTTGGGACCGAGCTCGCGTGCGATCGACTGCGCCACCGCGCGCAATCCGAATTTCGCGCTGGCAAACGCCGCAAACCCCGGTCCGCCGCGCATGCTCGCGGTCGCGCCGGTGAAGAAAATGTTGCCCTTGCCGCGGGGGAGCATCAACCGCGCCGCCTCGCGGCCGGCAAGGAAGCCGGAATAGCAGGCCATTTCCCACACCTTGCGGAAAACCCGCTCAGTGGTGTCGACGATCGGAAAATTCACGTTGGCGCCAATGTTAAAGACGCACACCTCCAATGGGGCGTGCTTGTCGGCGTCGCCCAGGAAGGACACCATCTCGTCCTCCTTTCGCGCGTCGAGCGCCCGTCCGAATACCTTTCCGTCCACCGCCTCGATTTCCTTGATGAGCGGCGCGAGCTTTTCGCCCTGACGTCGTCCGACAAAGACCGTAAAACCTTCGGCCGCAAATTTCTTGGCAATCTCGCCGCCGATGAAGTCCCCGGCGCCGACAACGGCCACCGTCGCGTTTCGCTTTTTCAAGGGTTTTCTCCAAAATCTAGATTTTCGATTTTCCAACTGCCTGAAGTCGAACGTCAGGCACCGCGCAGTGATTCCGCCAGTTTGTGCTTGAGAATTTTTCCGGTGGAGGTTGCCGGCAGCGCCGGCAGCACCACGATCTCGCAGGGCCGTTTGTAGGATGTCAGTTGCGGCGCGACATAGGCCATCAACTCGTCGGAGTTCGTTGTCGTTCCCTGCATCAGCTGCACGAAGGCGACAACCTCCTCGTTTCCTTCGATGGCGCGACCGACGACGGCCGATTGCACGACGTCCTTGTGCGAATTGAGAACCGCCTCGATCTCCGCGGGATAGACGTTGAATCCGGAACGGATGATCATTTCCTTGGTGCGGCCGACGATATAGAGGCAATCGCCGTCGAAGCGCGCGAGATCACCGGTGTTGAACCAGCCTTCGCTGTCGATAGCCTTCGCCGTGAGATCAGGTGCGCGATAATAGCCGCGCATCACGTTGCGCCCGCGGACATGAAGCTCGCCGACCTCCCCTCGTGCCACCGGTATGCCGTCGACCGTCCTGACGCGAGCCTCGACGCCCGGCAACAGCGTTCCGACCGCCTGGTCTGCGCGCGGCGCGTCGAAGCGAACGCCGGATATTCCGGGCGAACACTCGGTAATGCCGTAGCCGTTTGAAAGCGGTAGCTCGAATTCCTGCTCTACCCGGGACTTTAACGCCAGATCGAGCGGCGCACCGGCAACCGCGATCAGTCGCAACGAGCCGCGACCGAGTTGGTTCAGACCGGCCATGGTCTTGTATTCCAGCAGGCGCTGATAGGTCGCCGGCACCCCGTTGAGGATGGTGATGCCTTCCTTGGCGATGGCCTTGGCGAGTGCCGCGGGATCGTACCTGGAAGCGAGGCGGACCGTTGCCCCGACCATTAGGGTCATGATCAGAAGCGAGATGCCCACGATGTGCGAGATCGGCAGAACGACATAGACCTTGTCGCCGGCGTCCATTTTTCGGAAATGCGCGGTGGTTTTCGCACTGAAGAGGAGATTGTCGTGGGTCAGCATCACGCCCTTCGGCGTTCCCGTGGTGCCCGAAGTGTAGATCAGCACCGCGACCTGTCGCGCGCCGCTCGCTTCCACCGGCTCCGGGTTGGTCGCCTCGTTGAGCGCACCGATGCCGATATCGCTCAGCGGTCCTATGCTGCCGATCGTCGTTTCGTAGCGGGCGGCATGGCTCGCCGCCTCCTTCGAGACGCTGGTTGTGAAAAACACCCGTCGTGCTCCGCTGTGATCGCGGATCTGATCAAGCTCACGCGGCGACAGCCGGGGATTGACGACGATGGCCCACGCATCGATCCGGCTTGCAGCGAGAAGGAGAGCGGCCAGCGCGATAGAGTTCTCGCTGACAATCATCATGCGGTCGCCGGGTCGGATTCCGAGCGATCGAAGCGCCGCCGCGATTTGCCCGACGGCTTGGTGCAGCTCGCGATAGCTCCAGGTCGTGGTGTCCTCGACCAGGGCCGGTTGATCGGGCGTGTTTTCAGCGAACTGATCCATCACCTGATGGATTCGCGGCGGAAGGCTCGCGAGAATTTCAGCGACATCAATTGCTTCCGCAGGTTTCGGCAAGTCGACCTCCCAAACGCACGTCAAGCCGCTCAGCGGCGACCGACGCGGGCCTAAACACTACAGTTCTTTTTTAGAACTAGTCAATCGATATCTGAATGGTGCGATCAAAAATTCTTCCGGGCCGCTGGTTCCAGATACCCGAAAAAAGCCAATTACGTCGCGAAATTTCGTTTACAAGGCCTTTGCCGCGGTTTATAGGTTCATAGTACTAATTAAGAACTTTATGGGATTGGACGCGTGATGGCGGATAAAGTCGGCGTAGCGCTGCTGGTCGGCGCGGGGGATGCCATCGGCGCGGCCGTGGCGCAGCGGTTTGCCGAAGGCGGCTACAAGGTCTGCATTGCCCGGCGCGATGCGGCCAAATCCCAGAAACTGGTCGACGAACTGACGGCCGAAGGGCGGGATGTCCACGCCTTCAGCGTCGATGCCCGCCAGGAAGCCGAGGTTCAGAATCTATTCGCGCGCGTCGAGGAAACCGTTGGACCGATCGAGGTCTGTCTCTTCAACGCCGGGTCGAATGTCAGCAAGCCGCTGTTGGAAACTACCGAAAAGCTGTTCTTCAAGGCCTGGGAATTGGCGTGCTATGCAGGGTTTCTGGTCGGCCGCGAGGCCGCCCGTCACATGCTGAAACGTGGCCACGGCACCATCCTGTTCACAGGCGCCACGGCCAGCATGCGGGGCAGCAAAGGGTTTGCCGCGTTTTCGTCGGCAAAGTTCGCCCTGCGCGCCGTCGCCCAGGCAATGGCTCGCGAGCTGGGGCCAAGGAATATTCACGTTGTTCATCTTGTGATCGACGCAGGCGTGGACAGCGAAGCCATCCATCAGCGCATGAAGGCGGCAACAGGGATCGATGCCAAGGAGATTCCCGCCGACAGCCTGACCAAAACGCGCTCGATTGCCGACGCCTACTGGTTCGCGCATAATCAAGTTAGGGACGGCTGGACCCACGAACTTGATCTGCGCCCCTCCGTGGAAAAGTGGTGACATGAGCGAAGCCCCGAACCTGATCCTGTGGGGAGTTGGAACGAGCCGTACGATTCGTCCGCACTGGGCGATGCACGAATTGGGATTGACCTATGAAACGCGTCCGATAGGCCCGAGGACCGGGGAGACCAAGTCCACCGAATATACGAGACTCAATCCCCGTCAAAAGGTGCCCCTGCTTCAGGACGGCGACTTCTGCATCGGCGAGAGCGCTGCGATCGTGGCCTACCTGTCGCGAATGTATTCGACGCCAGAACGTGCACTGATACCCGAACCGCCGCGCGAATATGCAGCCTGGCTGGAGTGGTGCTTCTTTGTCGTCGCGGAACTGGACTCTACAAGCCTTTACGTGATGCGCCGGCATCGGGCCGATGCGCTCGGCCCGATCTATGGCGTTGCGCCCGAGGTCGTAGCCAAGGCCGGCGAATATTTTCGCGAGCAGCTGCGCCATGTCGAAGTCGCGCTTGCGGATGGCCGGCAGTTCCTGATGGGTGACAGGTTCACCAGCGCGGACATCCTGCTCACGACCTGCCTGGATTGGGCCATCGCCTACGGCGTCGGCATTTGCGACAATGCCCACCCCTATCTCGAACGCATCCAGCGCGCGCGAGGCCTACCAAAACGCCAAGCTGGCGAACGTGCCGCTGGCGCCGATCGTTCCAGTACAGCAAAAAGCTTGACGGCGGAAATGGCCGTGCGATTTGGCCGAGCTCAAACGGCCACGCGCACCGCGTGCGCGCCAATCATTTTGTCGATTGCGTCATCATCGTAACCCAATTCGCGCAACACCTCGTGGGAATGCTCGCCGACGCGCGGCGCGGGCCCACCGATCACCGCTTCATTGACCTCGAACCGTGCGGCCGGCTTCGGCTGCCGCACCCGTCCGACCATCGGCTGATCGAATTCGGCAATGATATCGCGCGCCACCACCTGCTCGTTATCGATGATCTCGCCGCGGCGCAGGATCGGCGCGCAGGGAACGTCGGCGGCATCTAACCGTTCCAGCCACTCGGCGGTGGTATGCTGGGCGATGTACTCGGCCATCTTGTTGATCCGCGCAGTGGCATTGACCGAACGCGCCGATGGCGTCGCGAAGCGCGGATCATGGGCAAGCTCGGGATCGCCGGAAGCTCTGCAAAAACCCTGCCATTCGGAATCAGAAATGGTGCCGGCAGTGAGGTAGCCGTCGCTGGTCTTGAACACGAGATCGGGCCGGTCGTTCGGATCGGCGGCGGTCGCTTCGGCTCCGATCACCGTGTACTGCATCATGCCTTCCGGCCATAGATATGAGATCATGGTATCGAGCATCGCCACCTGAATGTGATCGCCCTGCCCGGTCTTTTCACGGGCGTAGAGCGCCGACGACACCGCCTGCGCCGTGAAGATCGCGGTGGTCTTGTCGCAGACGATGGTGCGGATCATCTGCGGGCGGTTGGTCACCGGCTGCGACTGGATATCGGCGAAGCCGGACAAGCCCTGAATAATCGGATCGTAGACGCGCTTCTTGACATAGGGTCCGGTCTCGCCGACCCCGCTGATCGATACATAGATCAGGCGCGGATGGCGCTTGCGCAACTCGTCGGGCCCGAGGCCGAGCCGCTCCATGGTGCCGGGGCGAAAATTCTGCACCAGCACGTCCGCTTGCGCCACGAGCTTGGCCAGGACCTCGCGGCCAACTTCGCTCTTGATGTCGATCGACAGCGAGCGCTTGCCCCGGTTCGAGGAGATGAACAGCGCGGAGAATTCGCCGGCCTTGTCGATGGTAGCGCGGCTGCGGCGGGTGATGTCACCGCCGATCGGCTCGATCTTGAGCACGTCGGCGCCCTGGTCGGCGAGGAACATGGTCGCGAACGGTCCCGACACCACGCCGGTCAAATCCAGCACGCGGACGCCTTTGAGTGGCCCTGACATAACGCTTCCTCTCTGTTGTCTTGCGGGCGGTTCGACCCGTTCAGGCGATCTTGGACCGAACGAACGCCGTCTGCTCGACGATCAATTCTTCTACATCACGCAGTTGATCCTTGCCAAAGAACATTTCCTGACCGACGAAGAATGTCGGCGAGCCAAAGGCCCCGCGATTGACCGCATCCGTGGTGTTTTCGATCAGCTTCTTCTTGACGTCGTCCTGTTGCGCGCGGGCCATCAGCCTGTCGATGTCGATGCCGGATGAAATGAATGCGCTCCTGAAGATTTCGAGATCATCCATCTTCTTCGGCTCAACCCACATGTGATGATAGGCGGCGCGGAAATAGGGCTCGAAGATATTCTCGAACTGGGCCGCCACGACGCCACGCATCAGCATCAGCGTGTTGACCGGAAAGAACGGATTCGGCTTGAATTTCGTAATGTTGTGGCGGCGGATAAAGCGCTGGGTTTCCAGCGCCTGATATTCGGGCTTGTTCTTGATCCCGCGCAGCGACTCGAACGGCGACATGTTGTTGGTCGCCTTGTAGACCCCGCCAAGCAGCACCGGAACATATTCGAACTTCACCCCGGTGCGCTTTTCAATGCCCGGAATGGCGAATTCCGCCAGATAGGCGTTCGGGCTGCCGAAATCGAACTGGAACTCGACTTTCAAGGGGCTTGCCACCGGACTTCTCCTCTGAGGCGGGCGTTATGCTGGTCGACGGCGCTGAAGTTAATGCCGTTGACTGGTAGAGCTTAAAGTTCTAAAATTGAACTGTCAATTCGAAATGGCGTTTTTGCCGCTTTTTAGAGCTTGCAGGACTAAATAGGTGGTTGTTTACCCGTCAGTGCCTATTTAGAATGTAGAACTGGAAAATGAGCTCGAATCGAGGCTAATGCCTGCGGGCTGGACAAGGGAATGAATCATGAAATGGGATGAGCTGGAGGAAGAGCCTTGTTCGGTGGCCCGCACTGTCGCCGTGATCGGCGACCGCTGGAGTTTGTTGATCTTACGCGAATGCTTCCTGCGCACGCGACGATTTGAAGCGTTTCAATCGGCGCTTGGCATCACCCGGCATTTGCTGGCCGAGCGGCTCAAGAAGCTGGTTCGGCTCGGGGTCCTGCGCCGGATTCCCTATCAGGATTCGCCCAAGCGATACGAGTACATCCTGACGCAGAAAGGCCTCGACCTTTACCCTGTCATCATGGCCATCGTCCACTGGGGTGATACGCATATGGTCGACTCCCGCGGCCGGCCCCTGCTTCATGAACATCAGAACTGCGGCAAGCTGTTCGACCCTGTCATGGTGTGCTCCGAATGCGGCGAGCCACTTGCCGCCAAGCAGGTCCATGTGCATCCCGGACCCGGCGCGCGCCCAGCTCCTGTCGCTTCCCTGAAGGTTGAAAAAGTCCGGTAAAGGCAAGCCTGTCAGGCGGTCATCCGTGACGAGTAGTGATGGGCGAAACGGTGCCGCAATTCCATCTTCTGCACCTTGCCGGTTGCGCCGTAGGTCAACGCATCGACGAAGACGATATCGTCGGGAATCCACCATTTGGCGATCTTGCCTTCGAGAAAGGCAATGATCGATCTTGCCGTTGCCGCATTGGAAGCCGTGGGCACAACGACAAGCAGTGGCCGCTCCTCCCATTGCGGGTGGGGAATGCCGATCACCGCGGCCTCGGCGACGCCCGGACAGCCCATCGCCAGATTCTCGACGTCGATCGAACTGATCCACTCGCCGCCCGATTTGATGACGTCCTTTGCGCGATCGGTGAGCTGGATATAATTGTCGGCGTCGATCGTGGCGAGGTCGCCGGTATTGAACCAGCCATCCTCCAGCAGCGGCTTGTCATCGCGGTAGTAGCCGCTGATGACCCAGGGGCCGCGCACCATGAACCTGCCGCTTGACGTGCCGTCACGCGGGATTTCGTTGCCCCGCTCGTCGGCTATCTTGACATCGACGCCATAGATCGGCTGGCCCTGGGAGATCTTGCGGCGAAGCTGATGCTGCCGCGACAGTCTTGCGGTGGTTCGCGACGGCTGCGGCGAGGTCCCGCAGGGGCTGGTTTCGGTCATGCCCCAGACGTGCTTCACCGAGACGCCGAGGCGCTCAAAACCCTCGATCATGCTTGGCGCCGGCGCCGAGCCAGCGATCACGATCCGCTTGAGCGCGCCGGCGCCCTGCCCCTGCGTTTCGAAATGCTGCAGCAGCTTTGCATAAAGCGTCGGCACGCCGGCCGCGACGGTGACGCCTTCCGCCTCAATCAACTCGGCAATGCTTGCGGCATCCATCTTCGGCCCCGGCAGCACCAGCTTGGCGCCGACCATTGGGGCGGCATGCGTAAAGCCCCACGCGCCGTTGGCGTGGAACATCGGGGTCATCGGCAGGATCGTATCCAGCGCGGTAAAACCCAGGGAATAGGCGCCGCTGATCGAGAGGCAATGCAGCACGTCGGAGCGGTGCGAGTAGAGCACGCCTTTCGGGTTGCCGGTCGTGCCCGACGTATAGAACAGCGAGGAAGCCGACAACTCATCGAACACCGGCCACTCGAAATTTTCGTCGCCGCTATCGAGAAAATCCTCATAGCATTGGATATTCGGGATGCTCGTCGCCGGCATCGCCTTCCTGTCCACCATCAGGACGAAGAGGCCGACGGTGAGGAGTTCCGGCGCGAGCTTCTCCACCATCGGCAGAAAAGTGCTCTCGAAAAACAGCACTTTGTCTTCGGCATGATTGGCAATGTAGGAAATCTGGGCCGCAATCAATCGCGGGTTGATCGCATGCCAGACCGCCCCAAGGCCAGTGACGCCATGCTCGATCTCGAAGTGCCGGTAATTATTCCAGGCAAGCGTCGCAACCCGGTCGCCTGACCCGACACCCCAGCGCCGCAGCGCATCGGCGAGCTTGCGCGTCCGGCGCGCGGCGTCCTTGTAGGTATAGCGATGGATAGGACCTTCGACGGTGCGAGACACAATCTCGGTGCTGCCGTGAAACCGATCGGCATGTTGCAGCAGCGACGACAGCAACAGTGGCTGATTTTGCATGAGGCCCTTCACGGATTCGCTCCTTCGAATTCGCCGGCGTCGACTATTTCCGGCGGATATGCACAACCAATGCTGTTATCGAGCACCGCAAGCGTGTCGCGTTAATGCGGGCGTCACTCGGACCTCACGTCGAGCACCTCGCCGAACTGCTCCCAATTGGTCCCGCTCCAGCGTTGCAGCTGCAGCTGCGTCCAGACCATGTTGCTGGTCGCGCTGGTATTGATCGAGATGCCCGGCATCGAGGTCGGGAGCACGAGATCCTTCAGGCTTTTGGCCTGCTTGACGATATTTTCACGCGACAGGTCGTTGCCGCACTGCTTGAGGATCTGCTCGAGGATCAGACCCTGCTGATAGCCGGTCAGATAGTTGGTATCTCCGACATCAGAACCCGGCAGATACTTGTCGAAGAAGGCGCGATAGGCCTTCATGCCGGGATCGTTGCTCCATTTCGAATCGGTCGGATCCTTGTTGAATGTCCCGACGATCACGCCGACGGCATTGTCAAGGCCGGCGGGCTTGAGGGTTGCCGATACCGAGCTTGACGGAAAATTGACGATCAGCGTCGGCTTCCATCCGATCTCGGCCACCCTGCGAATGGCCTGAGCCGAAAACTTCGGCGTGCCGGCAACCAGAAGCGCTTCGGCGCCGGAGCTCTTCAGGGTGACAACCTGCGAGTCAACCGTCGGGTCGGTGATTTCGTAAGCCGCCGTGACCACCTTCTTGTCGAAATCGCTCTTGAGGAAGGCCCTGAAGGCGTTGACGTAATCCTTGCCGAGATCATCGTTCTGATAAAGGATGGCGTACTTCGCGTTCGGCAATGCCCTGCTCAGATACTTGGCGTAGATCTTTCCTTCGGTGTCGAAGCTGACCAGCCCTGTCGTCGTCGTCGGGTAATCCGTGACATTGGTGAACTTGTTCGATCCGCTGACGATGGCGATGGTTGGGACGCCTTTCCGCGCCAGGTATTTGGCCGATGCGGTATTTCCCGGCGTGCCGAGCTGGCTGAAAATGAACGCGACCTCATCGCTCTCTACAAGCTTGCGAACATGCTCCACCGCTTTTGGCGGGCTGTAGGCGTCGTCCATCGCAATATAGTTGATCTTGCGGCCGTTGATGCCGCCGCGGTCGTTGATGGATTGAACGTAGGCAAGAACTCCTTTGCCGACCAGGCCAATCGATGACGCCGGGCCGCTGAACGGGAAGACGCCTCCAATCTTGATTTCGGTGGCGGTTACCCCCGGCGCATCGGCGGCGAAGGCCGGTGCGGATAGTGCGAGCATCAGCGCCGATGCAAGTGTGAGCTTCCCGAACATGACTTCCTCCTGTGTGGACACGCCGGTCTTCCGTCCTGGTGCCTGTACGGCACCGAGTCGGCCGTCGCGGCCGTTAGCGATCGGCCGTCTTCAACTACAAACTACAGTTCTTTTTTAGAACTAGTCAAGCGTTTCTGACAATCCTCGACCCTGCCGCCAGCTTCAAGCCTGGCACCCGAGTTTGGAAGGCGAAGGGTTGCGGCTGCGATTTCAAGAGGATAGCTGGTGTAGATTGTCGTTTGGAAGTGGGTGCTTTTTCGCGAATTGATCTGTCCGCAAGCGAGCGCGCTCGCGAGCCCGCGCACAAATGCGGGCGGCAACCGGAGGGCGGTCGCTGCCTCGCCAATTCCGCATCACACACATTCTATTTAGGAACTTACAATTTTGCATCAACCGGCAATGTCTGGGCCATTAAATCAAGCGGGACTTCCAAAGGCTTACGCACGACAGACGCTTTCGTGATGGGTTGGAGAAGTCCAATATTCGGGTGTACCGGGAATATCAGGATTTCGAACGAGAGTCTGGCTATCAGAACCGCTGAGCCGCAGCGCGAACTAGATGGAGACCCTCGATGACCAGATTCACATTCCTTGGCGTGGCCTCATTTCTCTCAGCGGCGATTGCAACTCCGGTACTCGCGCAAGCAGTTATCCAGGAGCCGGGCGCATACGCCTTTCACTATCCCAACGGGGATTTGGGAATTGCATCCACTCCATCTCAGCGACGAGAAGCAGTTGTCGTCGGTGGCGGAGTAGCCGGCGCCAGCGCATCAGTACGGCCTGTCCATTCATCGAGCGCAGGACGCGAGACTGCAACCAGACCCTGGTCGGCGCCGGTAGGCCACCGCCAGCCGCGTGCAGCCGATGTTCCCGCATCGATCTCCGCATCTCAGCAGATCCTTGATCCAGAAGACGCGAATGTCGACCGCAAGATCAGAAATGTTTGCCGAGGCTGCTGAACGTCCCAAGTTTCAGCTGTACGATCACCGGACAGTCCTTCTGATCGCACGTTAGCTGAATTTCGAATGCCTCTGGGAGCCGCTGGGCAGCCGTTTCTATGCTTCGTCAGCAAAAAGAGAGAAGTCGGAATAAGGCCCGCTCACGGCAAGTCTTCTCTTTAGCCACGCGATCCCGTTTCGCGTCGATGCGAGAGAGACATGCACCAAAATCGTCCTCAATCCAAAGCCGCCAGGTTGTTTTGCGACCTTCTAACCGGAATTCGAACGGCAGCACGTTCACTCCCTGCGGCCGTCGCATTGGGGATCGCTGTTGCAGCTTCCTTGCCCCCGGGGATTGCTCATGCCCAGGAATATCCGTGGTGCGTGTCGCGGGAAAGCTATCTCTATTGCTTCTATAAAACTCAGGAGCAATGTCAGTGGACGGCCTCCGGCATCGGCGGCTGCGCGTTGAATCCGCGTTTACTTTTCCCGAACAAACCGCGCGATTCCGGCCCGAGAACTCTAAGCCGGTCCAAAACCTATTGAGCCGGACGACGTGCATGCCCGAAATCGGGGACTCGGAAGGCTCTGCGTGATGGATGCTTGCTTATGCATTCAGTCGGTCCGAAGGGTCGACATCAGGTCTGCATTACCCAGGATCATTCCGGTAGGCCAATCATCCTTGGTCGCGTTCGGTAGGCGGCAACGCACGTGGCTGGTCGCTGCGGATGCTTTTGATATCGGAACATGACAAGCGGCCGTTTCTTGGCCGCAGGAACTACAGCCATCTTCAGAACCCGTCATCGGCCCTGCGAACGCAGGTCCCGATACGACAGCCAAGAGAAACGCAAGTCGAATCGTCTTGATCTTTGTTACGGTCAGCCAAGACGGCCTGGATACGTCGTACATGATGCGGTTTTGGGACATTTTCTCTCTCGCCAATCGACACCAAGGAGTTTGGCGTCGCTGCAGAGGAGACCCGACCCAAAATCGCTTTATTCCAGTTTCCTCATTCACTCATGTGGGAGCGTTGTACCGAACCACTCTTCATTCAGCCATGCATTCGATCCGCCGCAATGTCCCAATAAAAAAGCGCCCCAGCCAGGGGTGGCGGCCGGGACGCTTTGGAGGCTCCGCCGGCCAAACGGCCCGGCGAATTTGCGTCTTAAGCGGGGCTACGCTGCCTCCAATAGCAAGACTTACATTGAGCCATCGATATTCCCGTATCCTCGCGCTTCCTGCATTCTCAAACGAGTTGAGCGGCCTCGATCGCTTCACGGCCGCTGTTGCTTGTGCAGGCCGGGTTAAGGAAGCGCAACTTCAGCGAGACACAATCTCATTGGGGAAGCCCGCAAGAATCAATTCCTGTGCGTAGCCAATGTGGGTACGCACCAGACAGGCAGCGCGCGCAGTGTCGCGCGCCTTGAATGCCTGTATGATGTCGTCGCACCCGTGCGCGGCGCGCTCAGCGAACTCCCGGCTCACGCTTGTGATTGTGCCGCAGAGCTGGATTTGCAGCGCGACCCGCGCCAGCGCCTCGATCAGTGCGGCATTTCCGGATTGCTCGGCGATGGTCTCGCAAAACTCCCGATTGCGCACAACATAAGTTTTGATGTCTGCGCGCTGCAAGGCGGTCACGGCTTCAACTAGTGTATTTTCAAGACGTCGGATGTCGCGGTCGCTCATCTGCGGGACCGCGAGCTCAACCGCGAAATATTCAAGCTGCTTGTACAATTCGTAAAGGTCCGCCGTCTCGTTGCGAGAAAAGCTGCGCACATAAAAGCCGCGGTAAGGCTTGATCTCGACCAACCCTCCCATTGCCAGGGTCCCGATCGCCTCGCGGAACGGGGTCCGGCTCGCCCGCAGCCTGTCGATCACCTGCTTCTCGTCTAGCCATTCGCCGCTCGGCAATTCACCGGAGACGATCAGACGCACGACCTCTTCATAGATCCGTTCCCGCAGCGTTTTCTTGGGTAGTTTTTCAAGGCCTTTGATCAGCATGAACGATGCGTCTACCACACAGCCCATTGCGGGGTAGCCCGTCCCGGCGGAAGCACCTGGACGACGTCGCCCGTCTATTTGGTTTCCGGCACCGGCGATGCCGCTGAAAATGCCCGTTCAAATGTCGCCAGATCTGCGCTGGCCAAGTCCGAGACGGCAACGTAGGTGAACTGCGCATCGCTCCAGCTCCGGACGTTGTATCCTGCAATCGTTTGACCGGAGACGGATTGACCGGGCGGCAGCGTCGTCAGGCTGACCGTATGCGCGGCATGCTTGTAGACGATCGTTGCAACCGGATCGTGGCCAACGACATCCACGCGGCCGCCCACGAGCACGAAGCCCTGCGCCGCAAGATCGGGCACCTGAGGCGATTCGGGCAGGCGCGATGTGAACCACGGCTTGACCGTATGACGGTCGGAAGACGCAATGTCGAATGGCTGAGTGGCCAGTTGACCCCGGATATGGCCTGCAACGACCTGGCGGGCAACATCCTCGCGCAAATCGTAACGCTCCATCGTCAGCATGACGGAACTCGAAATCACCGCGCCGAACACCGCGGCCGCGGCCAGCGCCTGAAACGACCAGCTTCGACGAGTCAAACGTCCCGCCTGAGCCGGACGTCCCGCCTGGCTTGGACGTTCCGCATCCAATGCCGAGTTTATGCGGGCCTGAAGACCCGGCGGCATCTCAAACTGCGGAAACGAACGAACGGCGCGGCGCAATGACAGCAGCCGGTCATATCTGGCCTTCAAAGATTCATCGCCAGCCAACCGCCGTTCGAACTCTATCGCGGAAGCCGGATCAAGCTCGCCGTCGCAGTAGGCGTTCATCCGGAGTTCGTCATTATCTTTTATCGATGCAATCATAGTTTTACTTTCGGTCTCCGAGTAGAGCGATCAGTAGTTGCCTGCCCCGGGACAGACGGGACATCACTGTGCCGATTGGAACATTGGTGACCTCCGCGATATCGCGATAGTTCAATTGATTGATTTCCCGCAAGACAATCACCTCGCGAAAGTGCGGCGGCAGTTGTGCCAGCGCGTGCTGCACGTCCGTGGCATCGGCCTTGAAAAGCGCGATCTCCTCGGGTGTCTCAATCCTCGCCCCGTACGGGCCTTCATGCTCAAGTTCCTGTTGCTCGGCAACACTCAGGTCGTCGGTAAAAACGACAGCCTTTGGTCTGTTCTTCATCAACCAGCTATAGGCGGCGTTGCGCACAATTGTCAGGGACCAGGCGCGAGCGTTGACGGCACCAAAGCTCTTGATGCCGCGAAACGCCCGCAACGCAGCATCCTGCACGACGTCTTCGGCGTCGTAGGCATTGCCGGTGAGCCATTGCGCAAGGCGATAGGCTTCGGCCATGTGCGGCAGAAAAACCTCGTCGAACACCGCGCGCTCATTCTTCTGCACAATTGCGACCGACGCTTGCTGCTGGCCAGACAAACGGTCTGAGCCTTCCAACCGTTGTTTTAACATGGCCTGATCAAGTTCGGTATGCCGGAAACTCGAGCGATTGACCGATAAGGGTGTCGTCATGTTTGGCACACCACCATTCAAAGCCCTTGCGTTCATTTCACGATGACTTGCCCGACCATGTGCGGATGCAAGCCGCAGAAATAATCGAACGTGCCGGCGCTGGTGAACGTAAACGAATAGGAGTCGTCGGTGTCGAGCGCCTTCGAGCGAAAGGTCGTCTTCTTCTCGACTATCGTGTGCGGAATGTCGTCGTGATTGACCCACTTGACCGTGGTTCCCACAGCGACCGTCAATTCCTTCGGCGTGAAGGTGAAATTGTCGATCGTGATCTCGTTGGCATCCTTTGTCGTGGCATCCTGCGCCGCTACCGCACCAAACGCCAGCATCGCCCCGATGACCGGGCCCAAAAGTAACGCGACGACCAGGCCGCGGTTAGGCGCAAACCGGGCTGCTGCGAAGCGGAGTTGGCTGATCAAGATTTGCATGTGAGATCCTCGGTCAGCCGGCTAGCGTCTTGTCGACGATCGCGAGCGGCTTGTTGCCCTGGACCACGCTGACGGTGGACAGCCCCAGCAAGGTGCGAAGTTTGTCGGCGGGGACAAGCATCGGGCCCGGCGAAGGCGCGCTGCCGGGAGCCGGCTGGGGAAAAGCCGTCGATAACGCGGTGTGGAAGGTCATGTTGCCTTCGACCTTCTGCGCCAGCTGGTGAATGTGTCCGTTCAAAACGGTGACTGAACCGAAGCGCTTGAGCAGATTGAGCGCCTGCGTGCCATCCTCGGTGCCCCAGCCCCATTCCTTGTAGATCACCTGCAGCGGGATATGCGCAAACACCACGATCGGCGTGCTGTTCGACCTGTCCTTCAGGTCGGCCTCGAGCCATGCAAGCTGCTCGGCGCCAAGGTTGCCCAGGCCGCCGCCCTTCAGATCGACGACGTTGACGAGACCGATGAAGTGGATGCCGTGATCGTCATAGCTGTACCAGCCGGCGCCCTTTGAACCCTTGCCGTAGCGTTCGAGATAGGCCTTGCCGCGCTCTTCGTCGATGATGTCGTGCTCGCCGGGCACCCAATGAATTGGCACGCCGGTCTCGCTGAATACCTTGTCGGCATCATCGAATTCGGCAGACTTGGAAAGATGCGTGATGTCGCCGGTGTGAATGATAAAGGACGGTTTGATTGGCATCGCCTTCACCTTGGCGACCGCTTCGCGCAGTGTGCCAAGCGCATCCGGGTTCGCCGGCTTGTTAAAACCGATGTGGCTGTCGCTCATCTGCAGAAACGTGAATCCGGTGGGTTCTGCGGCAAGCGCATCGCCGATCATGCCCACTGAATGGGGAACGCCGCCGCTGACGGCCCAAAGCACCCCGGTACCCGCCCAGACCATGCATTCCAGCACTTCGCGGCGGCCTAATCGCTGTCCACGATCCTCAAAGCCCTTTTTAGCCATGTCACGTCTCCCTGCGAGGCCAAACGGCTCCCGATGGTGCCGCTAAAACAGGAGACTCGGCCGTTTCGGGCTTTATTCCCAAAAAATATACAATCTCTCGAGCTTCAGATTTCGCTACTGAAATCAATCGATTGCGATGACGGCGCCAGCCGATGCTCGTTGAAATCTTGCTCGAGCGAATTCCATTCCACAATGTGCCGGATGCAGTCCAATGCGCATGAGCGAGGTCGTCAACCGGCTCCCGGCTTGACGATGACTTTGCCTTTCATGTTCGGATGGATCGAGCACAGATAGTCATAGTCGCCCGGGGTCGTGAAAGTGAAAGAGAACTTGGCGTCCTTGACGAGAGTTTTTGACCGGAAGCCCTGGCTTGGAGCCACCACGGTATGGGGCATGGCCTCATTGTTGACCCAGGTCACGGTGGTACCGGGAGCGACGGTGATTTCGCCGGGAATGAAAGTGTTGTGATCCATGCTTACGGTTGCCAAGGCGCCGGCGCAGCATTATTCGCATCCTCCCCGAGGCAAGGGGTGGTCGCCAGGGCAGCGAACAGGACGGCCAGCCTCAAAGCGCGAAGAATGCCTTGCGACTTGCAACCACGGACCCCGAGGGAAGTTCGCGGAATTGCGGCGAAGTGCATTGAGTCACGGACGGTCAAAACAATCTCCTTGTTTCAGTTCAGGCCAGCCGCGTCGGAGGCACGTCGATCCGCGCCTCCGACGCAAAGACCAATCAGAACGGGTAGTAGCGCAACTGCGTCATCACGATGTGATCGTCGGTCTCGGGTGCTCCGCCGACGCCTGCGAAAGCGAAGCGTTGGTTATAGGAATATTGGGCGCCGATCTTGACAGCCCCGAACGCACCCTTGAGCACCGTGTCATAGAATCCGGCGGTATACTGCCGAACCTCCGAAGTGTTGCCGTTGCAGGTAGCGGCCGGCGAGTTTTCGATATTGCAGCCGGTGTTGTTGTAGAGGGGGTTGCCGTAGCCGAATGGCACCGTGCCTACATTGGAGAAGGTCGGGCGCGTTTTTTCCAGGCCTGCATAGGCGTAGAGATCCAGCAAAGGCGTCGTATGCCAAACCACGCCCGCCTGAAGCGCCGTGATCGGAAGAAGCTGGATCGAACCATCTTGCCGCAGGGTCGCATCCTGGAAAGGAGCGGCCGTGAAGCGACCGAGCGCGCCGTACGCGGCAGAAGCAGTGAAATCCAGTGTCTTGGGAATGATCTCCATGGCGACGTGACCGCCGAAGCTGACATTGCTCACATCGTGATTCTCGAAGTTGAAATGATCATAGAAGTTGCGATAGAGCGCCCACCCCTCAAGATGAAACGTGTAGGGCCCGAGCCTCGGGTCCCACGCGGCCTTTACCGTCACATCCGGCACACGGTTCAAGCTGAGGTTATTCGCATTGTTGAAGAAGCTGCCGCCCGGCCCGGTCAGATTGACCAGGAGATTTGGGTTCAGCACTCCCTGCGGTCCCACCGCAGGCGTGCCGACGGCCGGGACGTTGCCACCGACAAACGACGTTTGAGGATTTTCGGCCGAGAGCGCGATCTTGAATTCCGGTCCGATATCCTGCCAGACGCGAATGCCGGGCTGTCGAGCAGCAATAAAGCCGGGAACGGATTCGAAGTCGATCACTCCAGGTGCATCTACGCCCCTGGGATCAATGCCTACCCTGCTCGGTGCATTGAGCGACCACGACTGGCCGGCTAGAAGATGCAGACCGAGATCGGTTCGGTCAACTTCGATGCTGGCCTGGCGCATTCGGGGGTTGAACGAATTGGTTGCGACCGAGTTCGCTGTCTGCGCTGCACCCTCGAAATCGATCTCTCCGTAGCCCGCCAGATGCGTATTTGCGCCGGCGTCCCCCTCCGCCAGAAGCGAAAATCTAGTCTGGCGTGCGGAGAAGCGCAATTCCTGAGCGTTGAAATTCTTGGCCTGGCGGAATGGAATGAACGAATAAATCGAGCCGGTATCGGAGGCAAGGTTACGGCTGCGGTAAATCCCTGCAAGGTCGATCCAGCCGCCCGGCGTGAGCGTAATACCCTTGAAACAGATCTTGCCGGCAGGACAGGGATCGAAAACGGATGCTGCGGCCTTATAGGGGCCAGGAGGCGCGACGGTGGCTAATTTTCTCTGCGTTTCGGTTTCCTTCCGACTCTGCGCATCGACCCGCTGCTCGAGTTTTTTCAGTTTCTCCTTGAGCAGGCGAATCTCAGTCGCCGCGTCGTCATCGGCTCTCGCTGTTACTTGACTCGTCGACAGCACGACGATGCTAAGGAGAACTCCCTTTATCAGCTTCACTTGAAACCCCCTGCTCTGAGGGCAGCAGAAAATTTTCCACGCAAGGCCGCTGTGTTTTGGCCTGCGCGCGCCGCCTCTCACAGGGAGACTCGCGCTCGCGGAGTGAAATTCCTGAACGTGCGAATATTTTAGAATGATTGCGAGGTGCAACTCGCGGCAATCAAAAAAGAGTCTCAGCCGGGGCATGACTGAGACACTTTTTTGGAGAGCCAGTTGAAGGTTACCGGCGGGTTTCGACGCTCATGGAACTTGTTGGTGTGCACGCCTCCTTTCTATCTGAAGGAAAAGACTCGCGCGTGTTTGCCGATATTCCCGGCGCCAGCGCGTCGCTCACAGCGAAGCCGACAGAAAAAGGGCCCCAGCTTTGGGAGAAAAGCCGAGGCCAGGTGCAGCAAGGACTACGGAGGCTTGAGGTCTGTCTTTTCGGACCCAGGCGGAAGACAAACGCTGCTTTTCTGGCCCTGCTCGCTCTCGTTCGACACCGCGATGTGCGTCATCTCAACGGAGACTTGCTCCGCGCGCGTTTTATTCCCGCATTTTCTGCTTGGTCACATGGAAAGCGGCGCGGCCTGTGAATCCAGGTAGCACGGGCGAAACATGCTCGCGAGCTCGCGGCCGCTCAGGTAAATCATGCGCGGCGTCAGCCCGCCGCGCTGGTCGATCCAGCGCCGGACCTCGATTGGATACATCGAATACAGCGTCTGCGTTGCCTGGAGGTTGGTTATTTTGTGCCCTCTGGAATCGGGATCCCAGGCGGCATGGAATCCGAGCCGGGCACGGGAGGTCACGCATATCCTGTCATGAGGAACGGTACCGAGGACGATGGTGCAGGCCGAAACACAAGAGCCGTCGATGATCACCCGCTCGCCGGAACTGCGCACGCCCTGATATTTACCGACGTAGGCTTCGATCCGGCCACCGGGGTCCTGAGCAATCCTCATCGCCGCGTCGCTTGCTCCGATCCCCGCGAGCACGAATAACGCCGCCAGTAACGCTGCCAGGCATTTCATGACGATTCCCTCTCAAGCATGCTTACGACGTTCTTTTTTCACACAGCGCCAGATCAAGCCTGCTGAGCTGACTCTATTTAGCCGCCCGTCATATCCCAAGCCGGTATTCGGGCTTAATTGCGATCCAAAATGTATATTGTTGAGGGCGACAATATATTGCTGCGACAAGCGCTACAGGCGTGCGCCGAAATTCGCATCGGATCACTCACCTGTTCGTGTGCCCGGGAATTTCGGAAATCAGCCGAGAGTCTTTTCAACACAAGACCCACGCGCATGCGCATCGGGTCGACAACATGGAAGGATTCGAAGATGACCAGTTTCAAACTTCTTGGCGTGGCCGCGATTTTGTCGACGGTGATCGCGACGCCGGTAATTGCACAGGAAGCCGTTCAAGAGCCCGGCCTGCAGGCTTTTTACCAGAGCCTGGGGGTCGGATCCGCATCAAGCGCGACCGGGAGCGCCATGGCATCGGCACGCAGCGGCTCCTATGCGAGCGCGCCAGCAAAGCGCCTGTCAGCGAAGCATTACGCCAACGCTCGCAAGATGTGACAGTGCCGCAACTGGACCGGTCGCGTTCAGCGCGATCGTGCAAATCGGTGCCAACCGGTCGCAAAGGCGGCCCAATCGGCCGCCTTTGCTGTGGGCCCTGTCATTCAATGCCACATCAGAGCGGCGCAATGTAGCGAACCAGGCAAAGGCTGACGACAAGGAGAAACAGCAGCGACAGGGTCACGGCCGCCGTGACTTTTCCCCCGACCCGGCCGATCACGCGCAGGTCGACCCCAAGACCGAGTGCCGCCATCGACATGATGGTGAGGATGCTTGCGATCCTCTGCAGCGGGAAAACCGCGCCGTCGGGTATCAGCGACAGCGAGCGCAGTGTCGCCAGTGCGAAGAACCCCACTATGAACCACGGCACGGTCTTGAAGAAGCTGTTCGGCTCGAACACGCCTGACGCCCGGTCGCCCCGCAGGTTTCGCGCAAATACCGCAATGCATGCGACGACCGGGCCGAGCATCATGACCCTTATCAATTTCACCAGGGTGCCGGTTTGCGTACTCACGAGCCCGGCCGGCACGGTCGCCGCAAGCACCTGCGGCACCGCGTAGACCGTCATTCCGGCCAGCACGCCATATTGGGTCTCCGAGAGGTGCAGAAGCGGAATCAAGAGAGGCAAGCCCAGCACCACGATGACGCCAAGAACCGCCGTGAAGGAAATCGACGAGGCTACATCATCGGTGCTCGCTCCGATGACAGGAGCCACCGCGGCGATCGCTGAGTTGCCGCATATCGAGTTGCCGCAGGCGATCAGGATCGAAAGCCGAACCGGCAGGCCGAGAGATCGGCTTATGCCGAAACTTACCGCAAGCGACAGAACAACGACGATAACGATCGCAACGAGCAGCAGCGGACCGGATGCGGCGATCGCGGCAATGGACAGCGAGGCTCCAAGCAGCGCCACGGCCACCTCAAGCACCTGCTTGGCGCTGAACGCTATGCCCGCGCGCCAGCGGCCACCCGGTTCCCACAGCGTGCGGATTGCGGTCCCGAGCAGGATCGCGACCACGATGGCTTCGACGTAGGGGTGGTCAACCAGCGTCTCTTCAAGTGCCTGTATCGTCACCGCTATCAGGGTGACGAGTGCGCACAGCGCCATCCCCCAGGCCAGAGGTGCGGCTTTCGCAACCAATCCGCCATAGAACCCGGGATTTTCTGGAGAATCGACCTGATTGGCCACGCGCTATCCTTCAAAGAGAAGGAATTATGCGCCAGAACGCGGAAAATAGACAATATCAATTCCGAATAGCCGGATAGACAGAGGTTATGTCTTCGTGGCCGTGCCGCCCACGCCGCGGCCGCGCCTTCGAGGGTGTCGTTCGATCGATCGACTTTTTCGGAGGAAAAATCCGCTCAGGCCGCTAACGAATAGCCGCGTGGACGGCCGTCTTGGCGCTGGGAAATTCAGAAGCCGGACTTGCCGGATAAAGGACGACCCGGGCGGAAACGATCACGATGACGAGCAGCCAAAAGGCATATTGACCGATTCGGCTCAAAACCTCCGACGTCGTTTTCGCCGCTTCGCGCTCATCACGCGCAACCTCGGGCAAAACATCGCCATAAGCGTCAAATTTCTCGGTCAGCATCGTCATTTTCCGCCTCGTACCTGCGATAATTTATGTCGCAAGACAGGCCGGTAAAACAATAGTTGGAACTTTCAATGTTCCGGCGGCGACGAATGCTTTCTTCCCTGTTTTGGGCTGCGGACAGACGGTTTTAAATCTGAAGCTCAAGAGCAACAGATTTACCGAGACCAGGCACGAGCAAAATCGGCCTCGAACGCTTGTTGAATGTAATAGGGCCCCGGAAGGGCCTTTTGACAATCACACCGCGTCTTTTGCTGCCTTGACCGGGCGTGCTCTGACGATCTTTCGAGCCGGTTTGGCCTTGAACATCATCGGCTCGCCAGTGAAAGGGTTTGTGCCTGCGCGCGCCTTGGTGGCGGGCTTCTTGATAACGACGAACTTGGCAAATCCAGGGACCAGGAAGACCCCGGCTTTCTTTAGTTCTTTATAGCCGATGGTCGTCAGCGTCTCCAGCACGCCCCTCACGTCCTTCTTTGCCAGTTCGTTCTCGGTAGCGATCTTCTCGATTAGCTGCGACTTCGACATCTGCATGGCCATCTTTGTCTCCCGTGGGTTGATTCACGCCACGACAGTATTCGGGAATCGAGCCCCGAAACTGCCCAAATGTCACGATCTGCACAGCTTTGTTGATGTGCCTGGCCATCCGAGCGGCTCTCCTCGAATCGTCAAGGACTTGGCGCGTCGACCTTTTTCCAGGTCTGGTCGGGATCGAACCACATCATGCGCTTCACAAGCGTCATTGTGTAATCGCCGAGATCCTTCTGGTAGACCGTACCGGAATGATTCACGAGGAAAGTCATCACGCCTGAATTGCCGTACTCCGCCGGATAGGCGACGAGGGCAAATCCCCCGATCATCTTTCCCTTGACCACGTAGTCCAGCGCGCCGCCGGCGCCATTCGGCCCTTGCTGTGTCAGGATCCGGTAGTAATAGCCGTGATACGGCGTGCGTCCTGCCCCAGCCTGGTATCCTTCGGCGGAAGCCCGCGCGACGAACTCGCCGAGCGGACTGGCATCGCCATCGGACGAGGGCCAAAAGAGACCGTCCTTCTTGCCCGAGGTACTGACGATGCGCTGCGCATAGACGCCGGCGCCGGCCCCCGTGCGGTCCTTCTCCGCATACTCGTTCTGCGCATCGACATAGGCGAGGCACGTCTGTATAGCATCCAGTTCGTTGCGCCCGATGCGCCGGTACAGAATTTCAAGCCGGCCGGCGGCCGTATCGAATTTCCAGCCAGCCTTCTGACGGGTGAGCGGTATCGGAAGCGGGAAGTCGTCGGTCCCCACGGTCAGAAAGGCCTTTTCGCCTTCGATGATCACATTGTGCCTGGCGTCGTAGGCTCCCACGAAGCGCTCCCGGGATTCGCGATCCGCCACCTCGTCGCCGGACGCCATGATGTCCTCTGCATCCCGACCAAGTACCTTGAGGAGATCCTTGCTTGCGCCGGATTTGATGGCATTGGCAAGCGCCACGGCGGCATCCTCCGGTGTCGGGAAGACTTGCTGGGCGTTGGCGGGGGGTATTGCGAGCAGCAGGATGACTGCTGCGATGAAACCTGCAAAATGTTTGCGACAGCTTTGGCCCATACAATCCGTCCTCATCTTCACATCCTCGCGCGTATCGGGATTTGCGCTCCGGCGGCCAGCCAATCCTCGTAGCTGCGGAATCTGATTCCAAGTCTGTGATAGTTGACCCTCAGGAAACCATCCTCGCCGCGCGTCACGATTTTCGGCATGACGGCTTGCACTTCCTGCGCGATGACACCGACATATGCCTTGTCGCTGCCGAGATAGCTGAAACGGTAATAACCGAGGCCGTTGTCCAGATGCCCGAGCAGGATGACGTCGTGTTTCAATGCGATATCGGAGCGTCGGCCGCCACCGCCGCCGCGAAACCCTCCGCCTCCGCCGCCACCGCCGCCGCGAAATCCTCCGCCACCGCCGCCGCGGAAACCGCCACTCCCGCCACGAACCCCTCCGTCGGAAAGGTTTGCACGCGAAACGCCGGCGCTGGCAAAACTTTGTCGACCCCGCGCGGACTGAAGATTGGCCGCCCGCCCTGAAGACATGTTCCTGATGGCAGTATCGCGCCCGCCGCCCCTGTTTCCCGCGCCGGCAGCGCGGCTGCGATCACCTGCCCTGGCGCGGTCACCTGCCTTGGCTCGGTCACCTGCCTTGGCGCGATCACCTGCCTTGGCGCGATCGCCCGTCCTCGCCCGATCGGCGCCTGCCCGATCGCGCGCAGCTGCACCATCGGCTCTGCCGCGATCGCCGGCGGCACGATCACTTGTGCCGGGACGATCTTTTCCTGGACTGAGCACTTGCTGGCCGCCGTTGCCGCGGAAATTCATCCGGTCTGCGCTGCCCGCCCGCAGGTTGTTGTTGCCGAATTTCTGCTGGACGCCGGCGTTGTTGTATCGGACACCCTGGCGGTGAGCCGGGTTGTGCTGCCAATTGTTGCCGATATTGTTGATGTTGTTTGAGCGGTTGATGAAGAAGTTGTTGTTGCCCCAGTTGCAGCCGCCCCGCCAATAGTTGCTCCAGCGGCCCAGTGCGAAACCTGCACCGAAGGCAAGTCCGGTGGCAATGAGACCAGCACCGATATAGGGCGGCGCCGCGAAATAGTATGGCGGGTAGGCGGGATAGGGCCATTCTCCATACATGACCGCCGGATCATAGTACGGCACGTAGACCGTGTTGGGATCGGTCGGCTCGATGACGATGACCTGCTTGCTCTCCTGCTGCTGAACAGTGACTTTCTGCTCCTTGGTCGAGGTCAGCTTGTTGTTGTCACGGGCCTTCGAGCGGAGGCGCTGAATCGCGTCCATCACGTCCGCTTGCTGGGCCAGAACCGCGTCACCGAGATCCTTTGTCCAATCGAGCTTGTCGCTCATCATGGAGAGAACCGCAGGCGTGCTGGCCAACGCCTTGACGCTGTCGTCCCAACCCTGCTTGTCGACCTCGGTCTTAAGCGCGTCGCCCTTCAGCTTCTTTTGCTCGTTCAGCCAGCGCTCGGCCTGTACCACTTCCAGCGGGTATGTCGACGCGGCCAGCATGTTGGCCAGCAAGGCGTCGGGATATAAAGCGATCGGCGCGACCAGCGCGTCGACCTGCTCGGGCTTAAGCAAAATTTGTTCCGGCTGCGGCGGCTTGCTGTCCGGCGCCTGCGCCGCCGAAACTCCCGGCGTTCCGATGATGATGGCCAACACCAGCAGAAGTTTCCTCCAACGCAACATGTCTCTCTCCATCGCCCGAAGGGTTAGAACGAACGGCCGGAGCGGCGTCGAGGCTTTGATAAAGATCAAAGGTCCAGGTTTTGAACCGAATTGCACCACCCGATTGAAAGCGGCTGCGTCACTTAAGCCCCGTTTTTGTCGCCCGGCTGCACGAAAAGCAGGGTTCGGCGGTCATGTATCAGGCTCCCAAGGCGATGCGGCGCCCTGTTCAGGATTGTGGCATCGAGCGCGTTTTCGTCCCCCCATGTCGGCATCCCGATGGACTCAGTCGGCCTCTCACGGGTCCGGTGACATCTGGGGGCCGGACAGGCCCACCTCGCGCTCCGCCCGAAACACATTGCTGTAAAGATTCGCTATCCATTGCCGCCCGCTGGAAGTCACATTGAGATAGCGGATGGCGGTCTGCACCTGCGGCGCGACATGCGTCCAATAGAACTGCGGATATTTGTAGATGATGTCAGCGGGCGTTTCATAGCCGAGGGTCTTGTCCAGCCCTATCTCTTCGAATTCGTAGAATAGTGCGTTCGCCTTTCTCATGTAGTTGGGATCACCGAGCTGGCCGATCAGATCGGCGGCCCGCAATAGAAGTCCTTCCTCTTCGTGCAGATCGTCGAATTCTTCCGTCTGCGAGGGCGCGTAGGGAAAGCGCGTGTATTCGATTGCCCTGGCGATCCGGGCGGCGTCCAATCCCTCGATGCCGTCAAGACGTTCGACGACGAACAATTTTGAACGGTCTACGTGATAGGGAGCAAGCGCGGCGTCCGAAGCGCCGGTCGGCAAGCGCACCGTACGACCCGTCATATCAGCGACAAAGCACGCATCCTCATCGCCGTGAACAATGCCGCGGACGTAGCCGATGTCGTGCGTAAGGCAGGCCAGAATGAAACTGGCGTAGTCCCCGCCGGTGGTTGGACGCTGCAGAGCCCGGCCGGCCAGTATGTCGTTGCCGACCAGAAGTCACGAGCATCGAGTGCTCGATGTTATGATAGAGCGCATCGCTATTGCCAATACATTCGAGCGTGAGCTTCGCCGCATAGGGTAGAAATTCCGCAAGCGCCGCATGCGAGGCGCCGAACCGGCCTCGCATTTCCGCGCTGAGAAAGGAGCCAAGCGCCTCTGCGACTAATTCCGGTATGGTGATCATCGACGTTTATCGCGTCCGGTTCGAGACGAGCGCGCGGAAGAACGAAATCCGCCTCCCGCGCCATATTACAACCAAGCTCCGTTTGACAAAAGGCGGACCTCTCGGAGGCCTGCGGATTGATCAGCACCTCGTGTAGATCCGCCCGTAGGCATCCGCGACCTGCGCACATCCCGGTGTCACCGCGTAAGCGCCGGCCGCTGCCGCTGCAGCGGCCCCGCCATAGACCACCGCTCGACGCGTCGTTCTGCGCGCCACGCCGGCATAGCTCATTGGTGTCAGCGGGCGCCCGATGCGCGCTTCGGCGGACGATGCGAACCCGTCGTTCAAGGTGGCCTTGCCGCTCCAGATCAGACCCGCCGCAAATACGGTCACGCCAGCCAGCGACAGAATGATCAACTTTCGGGATGGATTTTTCATTTCTTGGCTCCTGGGGCTGTAGCGGGGGGAACTTCATCAAATTCCATCGTAGCCAATGCGTTCAGGTCGGCCTTTTTCGCGTCAGCCGGCGGCTTGAATACAAAGGTGTCTGCCTCTGCAGGAACGTCGGTTTTCCATTCCTTGATCTTCAGGGAATATTGCGGCGCGCCAGCCAGCGTCTTGCTCGTGATTACGTATTTTCGGGGGATCGGACGCGCCCCGCTCTCGATCCATATCTGCCAGTCCGTATCGACGCCCCGGAATGCGAGGTGCTCGCATTCGACACCGTCGATAACTCCCTGGCCGATGTGCCTGGCGTCGGTCACATTCGCCATCAGCTCGTCGAACGAGTTGGTGAGAAGGAGATCGGTCCCCGGCATCGCCCCGCCGGACGTCGATTGAAGGAGGTCGATCAGTTGATCGATCGACCCGACCAGGTCCGCCTGCACATAGGACTTGGCGTTGTTGCCGTAGAGGGAAAGCACCTTGCCGTCGAAGACCATATCCACGTCCGTGTAACCGCCGGTGCGTTTGATACGCAGCTTGTCGGGCCGATCGAGCCTCATCTGTCCCGAACTGGTAAACTGAAGCTTCTGGAGTTCGGGCGTGATCACCTCGATATCGCTGTCGAACGTCGCCGATATCGACTTCTGACCGGCGGTGTAGTCGGCCATGGCCTTCAGAATCTTGGCCGCGTCGTCCTCGGCGAGCGCGGGTGTGACGAGGGCGGCGATGCAGGCCACCGCCGAAACTCGGATCAGATTTCGAAGCACTGTTCTTGATCTCATGACAATCCTCCATTGACTGGCGATTATTCTTCGACGCCGGGAGGTTCATCGATTGACATGGATCAAGCCAACGGTGAGCGCGCCAGCCGCCGCTCAATGTCCTCCGAACACCAACGCCTTCAGCGGCAAGACGACCGCCTGCAGACGAAGGACCAGCGCGTGAATGAGGGCTACCGTATCGACGAAGTGCAGATAGACCTTCTCCAGCGAACCGATGTCCTTCGATTCAAGTTCGTCGTGGTGATCTGAATAGAGATTCGCAATGCAGCTGCTGCCTGGCGGAACATTGTCGAGCCCGCCTTCGTAGAGAGGTTCGAGAAAAACCAGGACCGTGCCCGGGGCACCGAGCTTCGACATGTCGGTCAGCTGATTGGTCTGCAAGATCTGGCCGGCGGCGATGACGTCCTGCACGCTTGCGACGACTAACGGAATAATGGTCATGGGCTTGGAGATGCAGGTTGCCTCGGCGATCATGCCGATCTTGATCACCTGGGCTTCGATTTGGTTGAATCCGCCGAACAGCCGCCCTTCGCCCGCGGCCTCGGGGATGAGAATCCCCGCGGCCCGGGTGACTGGCGCCGGCTGCACGACGTCGCCCGGCCTCAGGACGAACTGATCGACCCGCCCGTCGACGCCAGCACGGACCGTCATTCTCTCCAGCTCGACCTGGGCTGCCGCAAGCTGCGCCTCCGCGCTCGCCTTCTGCGCTGGCAGGACGATCGAAAGGCGCGACTCTGCCGCCTCTTTGGTGGCACTCGCAGCGTCGACACCGGCCTGCCGCTGATCGACGAGAACCTGCAGTTTTTCAATGTCGCGCTGCGGCACGATGCCGGGATTGCGACGCTGCAACTCGGTCTTGACGTCCAGTTCGTCCTTTGCCTGCTGAAGGTTGGCCTTCGCTTCATCCACCTTGCCTTGGCTGGTCAGGACATCGGCCTTGGCCGTGGCCATGCCTGCCTCCACTTCGACAACGCGGGCGCGAGCAGTCTCGATCTCGGCTTCCTGTCTCTTACTGTCGATCTTGAACAGCGGCTGGCCCTTCTTCACCTTCTGGTTATAGCCGACATAGACCTCCGATACCCGGCCGCCGGTTTCTGCGAAGATCGATATGGTCCGAAACAGCGCATTGACGTCCTTCGAGGAGGGGTGATTGTACAGCACGACTGTGATCAACAGCACGGTCAGGATCAAACAAAGTGTGATACCCCAGCGAAGCTCGTACCAGACCGAAAATAATGTGATTTCCTTGCCGAGCCGCTTGCCTTGCACGAAGCGGCGGATCAGAAAATCCGGAAGCAGCGTCAGCATAGAGCACAGCATGAGTTCAAGCATGACGGGCTCCCTGCTTCTTCATGGTGGGTTCGTCGACTTTCGCAGCCTCCGGCGGGATGGAAGTCGAAACATCCGCCGGTTTCTTGTCGTCCTCCTGCCCAGCCATGGTTGCCACTGAATTTGCGATGCGGTTTACCGGGGTCAGGAAGTCCGGAATATCGATGAAGGCAAGCACGATTGCTATAAACCAGAAAAGGTGTTCGTGCGTAAGCAGCGCGAGCAGGCATAGCAAGGCGATCAGGTCGAGCAGAATCTTCTTCGACTTGTGCGCCATTCGTTCCGGAAGCGAGTGGATGGTAAAGAAAATCACACCCGTCAGAATGATGCATGCGACGACAAACCACAACGTAATGTTGAAGAGAACATCGGTTTCGCCGGGCGCCGTGATGAAGAACGGCAGATGGTGGGAAGCTAGCGGATGAAGCTGATCGCTCAAATGATCCTCCACGTCTTGAAAGCAACGCACCCGCCGGGCGATCGGCGGGTTCTTTCGAACCACGCAATACCGATCGTGACACCGTAGAGCACCCTTGATATGAATCAATCGCTCATTCGTGGCAGCCTCGGCCACCTACCGGCTAACGTTGGTCAGATCGGACAGCGATAGCAGCTGATTTCCATATCTTGCATGCAAGGAAACGTCCGCGAGATCTTGTTCGGATCGAGTACCTTCAGACTGAACTTGAGCAGCCGATCCATGCCATCTCTCCATACCTTGCTTTTAGCCAGGTTCCGACGGCCCGAAAGCTTGCAATCAGGAAGAAACAAGCCAAGCGGCCGGAGCGCTTGATTTGGATCAAAGGCCCGATCTCGCAGCACGGCCTAGATAGCTCCAGGCGAGACGGTCATTGAGGGGATCAGCCATGCCCGAAAAAATCGACGATCTGCTGCCCACGGCAAAAGAAGCCCAGAAGCAAATCGCTATCAAGGAAGCCGAAAAGGCCGACCAGTACACCCGTGCTTTGGCCGCTGCCGAGGCGGAAAAACGCGCCTTGATCGAAAAGCTGAGCAAGCCATCCGGCTTGACTGAAGATGAAAAGGTCAAGCTTGCTTCGAGCGTCATCCAGCGGGCGGTGCGGAACGGCCTGACCGAGGTTCAGGTCTACCGATTTCCCAATACGCTGTGCACCGACAAGGGCCGGGCCATCAATCAGCAAGAGCCGGGATGGGAGAAGACCCTTACGGGAATAGCTCAGGAGATCTTTCAGCTCTGGTCCGACTATCTGAAGCCGCGCGGCTACCGCATCCGATATCAGATCGTGGACTTTCCGGGCGGCGTGCCGGGAGATATCGGCATTGTCATAGCCTGGGACTAGTCGCCGCTCCGATGGGCTGACGGCTGAAGAGCCACGCAACGGCTAAAGATCAAAACGCTTCGTCCAGAATGAAGCGGAAGGCTTCGATAGTAGCTTTCAGCTTGTCATGATTTCTCGCGCCGTGGTGCTTCGGCTTTCAATCATGACCTCCTGGACTATCGCGATTGGGAGGCGCCTGGCAACGCCTCCCCCGACCGCGACCGATCATTTCATGGCGATGGAAACCCCAGCCAGGGCGGCCGACAATTCCACGCCAACCTTTGGACCGCTGAGCTGCAGGATGACGCCGTTGGCATTCTGCAACTGCACGCCGCCTGCTCCGGCCGCAAGAGCGCCGCCGGCGCCGGCAGCGCTATAGTTCCCGGCAATGTCTCCGGGACTCCTCAGGTTCAAGGCCCTGCCGACCAGCTTGGTGGTCGATGCGCCAATGGTGAAGCCGATGCTGGCTCCCGAAACAGTGAACGGATAGTGTCTGCCGCGGAATGTGAGCACACCCTCGCCACCTCCGACGCCAACGATGAACCCGCCTTTGGTGAACACGACGCTGACCGCCCCGGTCTCCGCCAGTGCCGGGGTCGCAACGGCCGCCGAAGTCAGCAATCCAAACAGAGCTACCACAACCGATCGCCTGCGATACATCATCATTATTCACTCCTGGAGGGTTTGAGTCCGGGCCACCGCGGCCCGGACCTGACATTAGCGACGTTCCTGCTCAGCACGAAGCATCGCGAACTAGCCGAAAATAGTGAGCAGGATGCCGGACACGCATAACCGGCCGGAATCCGATCGACACTTACCTATGCTGGATGAGGCAGTGACCAGCATGCGCCGTTGATCCAAATCAAAGCCTCCGGCAGCCGTCAGCAAAGCCTTTTGCCTGCTGCCTGCCCGCCCCGCAATGGCTGCGGCGAGACATCAGGAACGGGCCGGCGAGTGGCGTTGCCTATGGATCAGGTTTTGAGCGCTCGCTCTGCGACACGCTCTCTTGCATTGCCGCGAACCAGCGAGGTCCGCAATGCGCGGCCCCATGGCGCAGGGGATGCCAACGTCAAGCACCGGCAGTTTGAAAACATCAGCGCTAGCAAGTCATTCCGACCGCACACCTGCGTACGGCTCGGCGGGCATGGCGCTTTGTGGTTCTTGCCACGCACACACCGTTAACTCGTGTTCTACCAGCGCCGCAGGCGGCAGCGATTTGCGTGATCATGCCGTCCGGCTGAGGAATCGGCGCAGGGGTCATAGCTAGCGCCGATGTTGCAACCGATAGGGCGAAGCCAGCAACAGCAATCAACCTGATCATCATTCTGCTCCTCTGTTTCAGTCACTCCGACCTCTCACGGCACGGGGATGGCCGGGCTCTGAAGCCGCACCCCAAACTTCCAGCGCTGGTCGCTTGAAGTCTTGAGATAGATCAAGGACCGTACGACGACCGAACCGGAAGCCTCTCCAAAACCAGGGATACAGACCGTGACGCGCAAGCGCCCTTGAATTAAGGGGTTCACGCGAGCAAGAACTCTGTCTAAGATCAGCAGACGTCTGGCTCGGACTTTGAAATTGAAAATTGCTGAAGGGTTTAAGGCAGGCCGCGCGAACCTGCCGCTAGGACTATAATGGCGCGGCAAACCTGAATGGACGTTAGAGTATTGTGCGAACCAGGCAGCTCCGTTGGAGGAAATCATTCCCAAAACTTTCAGGCTACAGAGTTTGAGGAGGTTCTCCGCGTCGACGATCAGGAAGTCGATCCGAAGGCGGATCGTCGCCATTGCGGTCGGATTGATCGTTCTGATGATCACGACATCGGTGTTGTCGATGCTGATGGTCGGACGGGTAAGCCATCTGCTTCACGAACTGACGGCAAGCTACATTCCGGCAAATGCGCATTTGACGCGGATCAACCTGCTGTCGCTCGAACGCGCCCTCGCATTTCGGCGCATGGTGATCGCAAAAATGCAGGAGCCCCCCGATGAAGCGGGATATCAGGCCCGCAAGCAGCTATACGACTCAAAGGACGCGGAGATCGAGCGCGAGGTCGACGCCGCGCGCAAGCTGATCAACGGGATCATTGAAGACACCAGTACGCCCTCCGACAACGCGGCGCTTGCGCGCATCGACAGTCGCATCGAGAGCCTGATGAACGATGCGCGCCCTCGTCTCAAACAGGAATCGGAGGAACTGCTTTCGCAACTTGAGGCCCGAGATTTAATCGCGGTGAGGCAGCGCCTTGCACATGCCGACGCGCTCCGGGACGATCTCGACGAAAAGATCGACGCCATCCGATCCCAGATGGTGAAGACGAGCTATAGCGCCATTGCCACCATCAACTCGGAGCAGAACCGGGTCTTTATCGGCTCCGCAGTCGCCACGACCCTTGCAGCCATCGTCGGGTTGATCTTCGCCAACCTCGTCAGCGGCGGCATCGTTCGCTCGGTCCGGCAGCTGCTCGAAGGTACGCGGGCGGTCGAGGCTGGAAATCTCGATCAATCGATCGATGTTACGACGGTTGACGAAATCGGACAGCTTGCCGCCGCGTTCAACCGAATGGTCGTGCAACTGCGCGACAACCAGCGCGTCAGGGAAACCTTTGGCAAATATATCGACCCTCGCATCGTCGAGGGATTGATCGACCGTCCGAACCTGACCGGTGCGGAGGGCCAGCGACGCGTCATGACCGTTATGTTTTGCGACTTGAAGGGGTTCACAAGCCTGAGCGAAGGCATGACGCCTCAGGGCCTGGTCAAGGTCATGAACCGATACCTCTCGATCATGTCCGAACCAATCCGCGCGAACCGGGGCATCATCGACAAATATATCGGAGACGGCATCATGGCCTATTGGGGCCCTCCGTTCATCGGCGAGGCTGATCATGCGCGCGCTGCCTGCACCGCTGCCCTGGAAATGATCGAGCGTATAGCGACGCTGCGCGAGGAAATCCCCGAACTACTCGGGGTCCGCGGTACTCCCATGGAAAAATGCGATTTGCGCATCGGCATTGCCACGGGCGAGGCACTGGTCGGCAGCATCGGCTCCGATGTCATGATGAGCTATACCGTGATGGGTGACGTCGTGAATCTCGCCTCCCGGCTGGAGGGCGCAAACAAGTTATACGGCACTCGAAATCTGGTTTCCGAAGGGACGATCGCCATGACAGGCGGCGCCTTTGAGGTTCGTGAAGTCGACCGCATCGTAGTGGAGGGCCACACTCGTTCGGAAGTCGTCCTTGAGGTTATCGGACCGAAAGGAAAGCTCACGCCGCAGCAACTGTCATCGCGCGACATGTATCTGGAAGGGCTTGCTGCCTACCGCGAACGGCGCTGGGATGACGCGCTTCACGCGCTTGAGGCGATACCCGGCGACGGACCGTCGGCGGTTCTGATCAGCCGGATCGAGCACCTCAAAACAAACCCGCCGCCAGAAGGCTGGGACGGGTCGTCGCAAATCGAGAAATGATTTTGACGGACGGTCGGGCCGATCCGTGTCACAGCCAAAATATCTTAGATGGGTCATACGCGACCAGGTCGAGCGAGCAGCAAGTCCGGCCATGTCCGCTATGCCGCGCCGAAAGCGGAAGTAAATCCACAGCATAAGCGGCAACGCTATGGGCCGCGGCGGGTCAGGGTACGCACCCGTCACGACGTTTGTACCTTCACTCGAAAAGAGATCCGTCAACGCAAGCGTTGTCAGTTATCGTCAAGCTCAAAGTCGTAAGTCTCTGCCGGCGGGCCTTTGTGAGCCGCGGCGAACTGGTTGAGAGGAACGTTCATCGCGACCGTCGAAGAGTGGAAATCGGCTTGTTCGATTTTGAGTATCTGCCCGGTTTCCATCTCGTCGATCAGCTTTGGGCTCACGCGGTCTGCGGCGATGCAGATGTTAGTGAGACAAAAATTGTATGGAATCTTGGTGGGCGCTGCCCGATCGACGGTCGCCTTGACGCCGGTCGCCAAATTCAGCCCTTGTGGAACGAAAAGTTGCAAGCGGGCGGCACTACCATCGCGTTCGATGCTATCGGCGCGTTCGATCAAGTCGACACGTACCACTACCTCGCCGCTAGCCTCCGTGCCGGTCGACGTTGTCCGACATAATGTAGTGCCGTCGGAACCCTTGAAACAAAGTTTGCGCCATGCGGAATATCGAACGCTTTGGGGTAATTGCACGCGGGGTGGTCGGAATAGTTGAACGTCCTCATTCCGAGCTGAGTTGGGGGGGAGTTGCCGCTCTTGCGCCATAGCCGTTGTCGCAAGGAGTATGCCGATCATGCAGGATATCACGAGGTGGACCAGCGGCGATGCTCTACGGAGAGTTCGGGTGCTCATGCTGCCCTCCCATTCCATATTTGGTCTCACGGATGCTTCTCAAGAAACTGGCCTACCAGCGGTGCCCATGACGGCACCGCATCTGCCGAAATCGATCAGAAAGTGGCCGTCGTTTCCGAAGGCGGGGAGCAAATGGTATTCCGCGTCGCCTCCTGCAGCGGTAAAGGCGGCATGCATGCGTTTGGTTAGCTCCGGTCCAAAATAGCTGTCGTTCTCCGCATATATCCAAAGCATAGGTACGCGCGCCGTGCGGCCGAAATCGCCGGTCGCAGCAACGAGTTTGTCAGGAGCACAGTTGTTGTTTGGCTTGCCATCAACTCGGCCGCCACGCCCGGCCGCAAATGTGATGACCGCACGAATTGACCGCGGGTTCCGACTGGCAAGCGCAATCGATCCCCAGCCGCCGCCCGACTGGCCCACGACAATGACTTTGCCGGGCGCGATCTGTTTTTTCTTCTGCATGTTCTCGATGACCCACTCGTTGAGAGTGGCGATGGCGAGCCCCGGGCCGCGGAAGTTCGGGTTGTCGCAACTGCCGACATGCCCGAACACAGCCCCGAAGAGCCCACGGTCCTGAGCATCGAGACTGCTGGCCCCATACCTTACTGGCGAGATCACGAAATAACCGCGGCGCGCGAACCAAAATGCGGCGTCCCGGTACTCCACTGTCGGAAACATGCTCCGCTGGTTGGCGTCAAGCGAAATTCCATGGTTCATGACGACCAGAGGAAATGGTCCATCGCCGAGCGGCCGGACCACATAGGCGAGCACCGGCAAGGGAAATGGCAGTGCCCACATCTCCTCCTCAATTCTTGGAGGCGAAGCGGATTCATCTCCCGAAGCCGGGCGGCAAGCAGGCAGAGCAATTGTCGCTAAAAGGAGAATCTGCAGAAGGCGCGTCAGCATTCCCTTCTCCCTCCAATTGCAGAAGTTGAACGCTAGCTGCGGGAGGGGTGGCGTTGGTTTGATCTAGATCAAACGAGTTGAGCGGCACCTGTGCAGTACCCATGCTGTGGATCTACATCGAGAAACGACACGTTTTTCCTCCCCGAGCTCTCGAAGAGAATGCACAAGGCCTAATACCGAGGCGGGCGGTCGCGCCGCATATCACCTGCTTCCTCCGTTCGGCAGCGACGTGCATTCACCCGATGCCCGCAGATCAAGTGGTGGAGAAGGAAGATGATCAGGCAAGGGCCCCGCCGATTGCAAGCCAAAGCAGGTCTATTGGCAGCACTGCCAATCCTGTTGCTGTTGGATTTCGGCACTGGCGCCGCTTACGGTCAACAGGCCGCAAAACCGGAAGCTTCCCAAACAAGCGACAGGTCTCCTGGTCAAGAGTTTGGTTTGCGTGGCCAGCGTACGGCAAGAGAGATCAAATATTCCGATTGGCGCAAGTACTGTTTCAAGACCCCCGGAACGAACATGGTGTGCCGGACGACAATCACGGGTACATTTGAGACGGGACAGACCGCTGTCCGCCTCGACCTGATCGAACGCGAAGGCGACAAGGCCGCGCGTCTGCAACTATTCCTTCCCGTCGGCCTGTACCTGCAGGCCGGCGTCAAGATCACGATCGACCAGGGCGCCGCCTACCGGATTCCCTATGTCTGGTGCCTGGCCAACACCTGCGTCGCGGCCGATCTCGCCGACCCCAGGCTGCTCAAGGAAATGGAGAGCGGCCAAAAGCTACTGCTTGAGGTCGTCGATTCCAGCGTACTGATGGTGGGCACCTCACTGCCGCTCAACCAGTTCGCTGCGGTTCGGCAAGGCAATCCGGCACAGACCTTTGAACAAGCAATCGACGAATGATGCATGCATCGAGGTCCGTGCCTCGCACAACGCTTTTCCTATTGTCCCATGGGACAATGGGAGTCCCAAAGCTGTTGAAGATTGCCTAGGCCGACTGTCCGTTGCCAGACACAGCGTCCAAAATGCCGGCTCGCTCGGCAAGAGAGACAAGTTCCGCCAGGGATTGGACCTGCATTTTCTCCATCACCCTTTGGCGATGTGCCTTGATCGTGCGTTCGGTCGCGCCCAACGTGTTGCCGATCTGCTTGTTGGTCTTGCCGCGAACAACCAGCTCGAAGACTTCGCGCTCGCGCGGAGTCAATTTTGATATGTGAGCGCGAACAACGTCCAGCTTGCTTTTCAGGCAACGCGCCGCCTCGTGATGCGCAATAGCCCGCTCAATTGCGTGAAGAAGCTCATCCGACGATACGGGCTTGGTCAGAAAATCCTCCGCGCCGGCCTTGATGGTCTGCACCGTGGTCGGAACATCGGGATGGCCGGTAAGAAAAACGATGGGCAGGGTCGAGCCGAGCTCGCTGAGGCGACCCTGCAGCTCCGGACCGCTCAGTCCGGGTATCCGCACGTCGAGGAGAATGCAGCCCGGTTCACTTTCGCTAGGCAAGCGATCCAGCAAATGCTGCGCCGACGGATAGGTCGCGACCGCGTAGCCGGCTTTCTTCAAACGGCGTTCAATCGCCGTTCGGAAGGAAGCATCGTCATCAACAACATGCACAAACCCCGCCAACAGTCTCTCCTAGGATAAGGCAAGTGGTAGAGACATACGAAACACGGCGTCTCCACTGGTCTGTTTCTCTGCCCAAAGACGTCCCTTGTGCGCCATGACTGCGGACGATGCACCATTCATTTCGGTTCGGCCAATCACCGTCCGCCCGTAGGGTATCGCGAGCATCGCATCCATGCTGTTCAAGATCAAGTTCATAATAACATGCTGTAGTTGAACCGGATAACCTTCACCCGCAGGGGTTCTGGGGATGGCTTCAGGTGCAGCGTAACGTTTCGAGCCGAGGCCTGTATCGACCGGAAATCCAACACTTGGCGGAAACGAATTTCACTGCCGGGAGGCAGGTCTCGGATCTCGCTGATGTGCCACCGCTGCATCTGCAGCCAGTTGAAGACCGACTTCACGGCATCTCCTCGACGCGGATTCGCCATTTCGAATTCGAATGCCCCCTTTAGGCAATGTCCTTGCGGTCATTGACCTTCGGGACAATAGCACGCCGTACGCCTCTAGGCTTAATGGCGGTCGATGGCGGAACAGGGTCTCGGGAGACTTTGCGAACTTCTTGCATCCCAGGGCCTTACGGATGCGAAAAAATTGTTTCAAACAGGGGAAGATCCATGTTTGTCAACGTCAACGCCAATCCCGGAAGCAGGCCGCGGGCTCTCGGAGAGCTTGGCGAGCTTTCCCGCGCTCGGGTCATCCTAAGCGAATTCAAATACAACAAGGGCACCGAGATCTTCGGAGAGGCCGAGCCGGCCGACTATATCTACCAGGTCGTTGACGGCGCGGTTCGGAGCTACAAGCTTCTCTCTGACGGCCGCCGTCAGATCGGCGCGTTCCACCTGGTCGGCGACATCTTTGGCCTGGAAAACGGAACCGTCCACCGGTTTACCGCGGAGGCGATTGTCGATACGACCGTGCGACTGATGAAGCGGCGCAGCCTGGAGCATGTGGCGGAAAGCGACGTGTTCGTCGCGCTCGACCTTCTGAATATGACCACCAGCAACCTTCAGCATGCAGAGGATCACATGCTGCTGCTGGGACGCAAGACATCGGTCGAGCGCGTTGCCGCGTTCCTGCTGGAGATGGACCGCCGTCTGAGCGCCGCCGGCGTAATGGCGCTTCCAATGTGTCGTCGCGATATCGCCGACTATCTCGGCCTTACATTGGAAACCGTGTCCCGGGCACTATCATACCTTCACGGCAAGCATATCCTCGGCTTTCTCGGCCAAACCCAGCGGCAGATCGTGTTGTTGGACCGGGTGCGATTGGCCGAACTGGACTTTTAGGACGAGGTGCAGATCGCCAATTCACTCCCGACCTGTCAGGCCTCCGAACCAGGCGCCGAAATAGCCGGCGTAGAGAGCCGGCCGTTCGAGGTTCATTGAATGTCCGATACCCGGGACCGTGACTAACCGGCAGTCTGGCATTGCGGATGCCATCGCCCGCAGATCCGCCGGGGCGATCCAGCCATCCTTCTCGCCCCAAAGCACCAGGTGCGGATGCCTGATCTCCGGCATGAGCTGCTCCAGTTCGCGGTTTTCCCACTCCAGATTCAAGTTGAAAGGCGTCCCGAGCCAGATGCCCTCGGAAACACCGAATGTCTGTTCCAGTATGCGTTCGTAGAACGCCATGATCTCTCCGAGACCCTCCCGAAACCGCGGCATCATATTTGGCGCGAGAACTCTCGGGAACGAATAGAGAAGCCGCAGCGGTCGCCATCACCGCGCGCGTGACCTCCCGGCTCGCCATCATCGAGCGAAACAGGCCGATCTGCTCCGCATTGAAAGGCATGCCAAGCGGTGTGACCGGATCAAGAGCGAACACCCTTCCAAAGCGTTCGGGCCGCTTCAGCAGCATACGCGCTGCGATAATGCCGCCGGTGGAATGGGTCGCGAGGTGACAGAAGGGTATTCGCAACTCATCGAGTGCCGCCAGCATGTCAAGCGCGTGCTGGCGCATGGAATAGTTGGCAAAATCGGGCGCCGGCGGCGGTCGGTCGCTTTCGCCGCAGCCGCGCCAGTCGATGCCGATTACACGCAGGCCGGTGGGAAACAGCGGGGCAGCGAGTTCGATCCAGTCCTTGCTGGCGAGATTGCCGTGGATGAAGACGACGGTTGCGTCGCCTTCTCCCCATTCCCTCCAGCCGAGTTGGACCTCGCCCGCCTGCACCCGTGGCATGGACCTACCTTACTTGTTCAGACCAGCCGTTGGTGAGGCACCGGGCGGTGTCGGCGCCACCGGCAACGCCGATACCACTGAGCCCTTGATCATCCGGTCCGTGCCGAGTGGCGAGCTGGTGTCGACCGTGCCCTTGCTCACGAAGTCCACGACGTCAACCGGGAATTCCACCGGGTTGTCGGTGTGAATGAAGTGCCCGGTGTCCGGATAGATCTTGAGTATCGGCCGGTTGCCCGCATTCGTCATGCGCGACATGAACGGCGTGATGATATCGCGCCCGAGGTCGGTCAGGCCGTTGAAGGCCGTGCCAGGGATGAAGGGCTCCTTGTCGCCGAAGGAGAGGAAGATCGGCACCTTGATCTGGGTGAGCCGCTCGAAAAGGTTCTTCGGATCGTCCTGCTGCAGCTCCGCCACCATGGTGTAAATATCGAAGATGAAGACGTCGCTCCACTGCTCGAGCTCCTTCCGATTGCCCTTGGTCAGCCCGACGCGCTGCTCGGTGTGGAAGCGAGCATCCGGGCTGTCGCTATAGAAGTAGCCGCTCTTGGACGCCGACACCACGCCGGTCTCGGGATCGCGCTTCTTGAAGTAGAAGAAGTCGCGGATGTTCTGCTCCGGCCGGGCAATCTCAGTGGCCAGGATTCCGGTCTGGTCCCAGGTCTGCTTCCACTTGTCGAAGTCGCGAGCGAAGGATTCGTCGAACAGGCGCAGTTTCTTGTCCTTGGAAATCGCGATCTCGCGCGGGTACTCTTCCAGGCCGGCAGGCGCTTCGAGCGCGAGGCTCTGCACGGCTTCCGGCCAGGTCAGGGCGTAACCCATCACGAGCTGGCCGCCGAGCGAGTGGCCGAGATAGACCGCCTTCTTGACGCCGAGCTGGTTGACCACGAGGTCGTACACGACCTCGCGCATGTCCTGCATGGTGCGCGCCGGGCTCTTGTCGAGATTGCCGGGCCCGGACATGCCGTAATGCGGCAGATCGGGCACGATCACGCGCAGGCCGCTGCGCAGCGCATACTGGATGATGTTGCTATACATGCCCCCGAAGGCACCCTTGCCATGGATGATGACAAGCACCTTCGGATCCTTATCCGTGCCGGCATATTCGTCCATGTAGCCGATCTGCCAGGACGTGCCGCGCTTGTCCTTCGCGGTCGCGTATTTCACCGGATAGGGATAGGTCACGTACTCCTTCCAGAATGACTTGTTCGGGTCGATGTTCTCGGCCACGCTGGGCACACGATAGTTCTTGTCGACGAACCGCTGGGCGCGATCGAGGCTCGCGACGTCATCCATGAAAGCGACGAATTTTGGATCGTTCTTTCGGTGGTTGACAATCGAGAACACGCCGTAGTGGGCGACCGGGCTTTCCTCGGCGATCAGCTGCGCGCCGGGCACGCGGTCAACTGCGCGCTCTGCCAGCTTGAAGTTCAGCCAGAGGTCGTTGGTGATGTGCATCACCAATGTGCGGGCCTGGATGCGGCCGAGATAAGGATTGATGTTGTAGGTCTCGCCGACCCGGTTGCGCCAGACGAGATCGACTGCGTCGTACAGCTTGGCGCGATTGGTCACGCTGCTGCCTGCCTTCTCATTTGGCGGATCCCAGTAGAACACTTCGGGCTGCACGGAGGCGAAATTCTGCGACGTCCTGTAGGCGAAGTCGTAGCCGGTGAGGCCAAGCACGGACCAGCCGAATGCGAGGCCAGGTATCGGGTGCTTTTCTTTGGGGAGTTTGTAGTAGTCGCCCTTGGTGGTTTGCCACACCGGGTCTGCCTCGATGGCGGCCGTCATCAGCTGGAAGGTCCAGTTGCCGACCGGATCCTCGGCGTCCGACTGCGTCGTGCCCCCGATCGGCATCAGCGCGCCGATGAACTCCGGATGCATGACGCCCCAGACGTAGGTCTGCGTGCCGCCCATCGACACGCCGGCCACCAGCGCAACGCGCGCGACCTTGAGCTCGTCGCGCAACATCCGATAGTTGGCCTGCACCATGTCATAGTAGCTGTACTGCGGAAACTTGATGCCGAGCCCGTCAGACGGCTTGCTGGCGCCCCAGGTCCCGAGCGGATCGACCATGATAACATAATAGCGATCGGTATCGATCGGCCTGCCCGGGCCAATGACAGGTACGCCACCTGACAGCGCAGTACCCTTGACCCACTGCTCGTACATATCGGTGGAATCACCCGAATAGTAGGAATTGATGACGACCGCGTTAGTGATCTCGCCAGCGGCATTGCGGCGCGGCGTGCCGATCGCGATGTAGGCGGTTCGTAGCTTGCCGGCGCCGAGCGATTCCAGCGTCGTACCGCCCTCTCCGCCGTTTTCCCATTTCGAGGGGTCGGAGAGATCATACTTGCCGCCGAGGCGGAAGTTCGAAATCTCATAGGTCTTCTTCAGCCCGTCATGCTGCATTTGCGATGATCGGCGAGTAAAGGGCTGTGCTGCCGCGAGCGAGGTGGCAATCAGCAGCACGAACAGGCTGACGATGCAACGCTTCATCATATCCTCCCAAAAAAACCGCCAGAATTTTAGGAAGGCTAGGTCCACGCCGAGGGCGGCGCTTGATTTATCTCAAGGCTCGTTTGTCCGGGCGAGACATCCAAAAGGTCCGATTTCTTTGGGTGCTCCATGCCGTTCCTTGCCCTCGGCTCCTACCGCATACGCTACGAGCTGGACGGTCCAGAGCACGGTCCCGCTTATGTGCTGGTCAACGGACTGACGCAGTACGCCGAGCTGTGGGGTGCCTACCGCGACGCGTTGGTGGCGAAAGGATTCCGCGTTGCCACATTCGACCTGCTCGGTCAGGGCGAATCCGACAAGCCCGGGCTGTTCATCACGCAGGATGATCAGGTTGCGGCGCTTGCCCTGCTGATCGACCAGCTTGGCAACGCGCCGGTTTTCCTGAGCGGCATCAGCTTCGGCGGCCTGATCGCGCTGCGCTACGCGATTGCGCATGGAAACCGCCTCGCCGGACTTGTTCCCATGAGCACTTTCGCAGAGCTCTCGCCTCAGCTGCTCCTGCTTGGCAAAGCCTTGCGCACCGGCCTGATCCTGGGAGGGACAAGCTACCTGCAGGACCTGTTACTGCCGATGAATTTATCCGATGCATGGCTTGGACCGCAGCTCGGCAATCTCGAAGCGGTCAAGCGGCAGGGCTGGCTCACCAACGACGTTTACGCCCTGCAGAATCTGATGGAGTCGTTCCTCGACTTCAAACCCCTGACGCCGCAGCTTTCGTCGATCAGCATCCCGACCATGATTCTGAACGGCGAGTTCGACTTTCTTACGCCGCGTGCCCTGCATGAAACCTTGCGCCTGCAGATTCCGGACAGCGCGCTCGTCATCATTCCACGCGCCTTTCACGCTTTCACTCTCGAAAAGCCGGCGCTGACGGCTGATCTGCTTTCCAGGTTCGCCGAGGATGTTCTCTCAGGGAAATGGCAGGGCAACCGGTCGGTATGGATAGCTCCGGAGCAAGCGGGAGATCCGCTCATTCCCTTCCCGGCGGGTCACGACCATCTGCGCGCCATTCCGGTGCACGAGGTGCCGGCATGAGTATATTCCTCGGACCCCTCGAAGCGACGGGTCGCGTGCCGCCTCGACAGCAGACTCGCGTCGCCGCCTTCCTGGTGTCCTGTCACGGCGCAATGGCCAGACAGCTCGCGATCACCCTCGCTTGGCAAATGAAGGCTGCCTGGCACACCGAATTGAACGCGCAATTCTACCGCGAAACCGAAATCGTCTCGTTGTTGCTCCGGGCGACGTCCTGGACACCGGATCCGGAATTGCTGTTTCTGCTCCCGTCATGGGAGGCAGCCTGGCTGCCGAGACCCCCCGAAGGTATCGCCGAAAGAGCGCAGGGATTGACGATCGATATCGCGGCACTCGGGCACGCATTGCATTCGGTCATACGGCCGGCGGCATTGCTGCCGGAGGAAGCGCCGGCGCAGGATCCGTTTGTGCTGGCCTTGCGGAAAATCGAGTTCGAAAGCGGTCGCGTGATGCAGGCGCAAATCCTGTTTCTGAAGAGTGCCGACCTGCTTCCGCTTCGCGATGCCGTGAACGCGACTGTCGAAAGGCGCCACCTCCAGGTCCGTAAGCTATGGAACGAGCTGCTCGCAGGTATCGGCGTAGAAAGCAGCAAAGCCCGATGAACGGCGGCCTGGGCTGTAGCAGTAGCGACGGTCGAGCGACGACCCTTGATGCAGATCAATGGTCCATCCTCCGACCCTCTGCTTCAATGGCAAGCGTTCGAGCAATCGGAGCCTCCGATGAAGTCCATTTCTGCGGAAGAAGCCGTTGCCATGATTCCCAATGGCGCCAGCGTCATGGTCGGCGGATTCATGGGTGTTGGAACGCCGGAACGCCTGCTTGACGAACTGGTCAGGCAAAGGAAATCCGAACTCTCCATCATCTGCAATGACGCCGCGGTCCCCGGCAAAGGCGTCGGAAAACTATTTGACGCAGCGCTGGTCTCGTCGCTGACGGCGAGCCACATCGGGCTTAATCCGAACGTCCAAAAACAGATGATGGCCAATAAGGTAGCGGTCGACCTGGTGCCTCAAGGCACGTTCGTCGAGCGCATTCGGGCTGGCGGCTGCGGCCTGGGAGGCGTGCTGACGCCGACGGGTGTCGGGACCATCGTCGAGGAAGGTAAGCGAAAGGTCGAGGTCGACGGCAAGAACTTCTTGCTCGAGACCGCGCTTCGTTCGGATTTCGCGCTGATCCACGCATTTCTGGCGGACTACCTCGGCAATCTTTCCTACGCGCTTACCGCGCGTAACTTCAATCCCATCATGGCGATGGCGGCCGATACCGTCATCGTCACCGCGGAGCACATCGTTCCTGTCGGCGTCATCGCGCCCGACCATGTCGTAACGCCTGCGCCGCTCGTCGATTATCTCATCGCCAACGGGTGAACCATGGATGCTCAATCGATCATTGCGCGACGCGTGGCGCTCGAGCTTCGCTCAGGCGACCTGGTCAATCTCGGCATTGGGATTCCGACATTGGTCGCAAACTACGTTCCGCCCGACCTCAAGGTTTTCTTCCAATCGGAAAATGGATTGATCGGCACGGGACCAATTCCGGAGCAAGGTCTGGCCCATCCCTTGCTCACGGACGCCGGCGGCCGGCCAATCAGTGCGCTACCTGGCGCATCCACCTTCGACAGCGCGATGTCGTTCGGCTTGATCCGCGGCGGGCATGTGAACGTGACTGTTCTCGGCGGCCTCCAGGTCGACGCTGCAGGGCACCTGGCGAACTGGATGATCCCCGGCAAGATGGTGCCGGGGATGGGTGGCGCGATGGATCTGGTGAGCGGCGCCAAGCGCGTCATCGTCGCCATGCAGCACGCCGCGAAAGGCAAATCCAAAATCGTCCAGAAATGCGGCCTGCCGCTGACCTCTTCCCGGCCGGTCGATCTCGTCGTCACGGATATGGCCGTGATCGGGTTTGCCGGCGGAAAGATAACGCTGCTGGAGACCGCCCCCGGCGTTACCGTCGCTGAAGTTATGGCGGTGACGGAGGCTGATCTGCTCATTCCAGCGAGCGTTCCGGAAATGAAGATCTGACCAGACACCGTGCACGTTCGAGGCAATCCGGCATGCGCATCTTCAGCGACTTCAGTGAATTCAAAGCGGCGGTTGGCACCGAGATTGGAGCCAGCGAATGGGTTGAAATCACCCAGGATCGTATCAACCGCTTTGCGGAGGCGACCTGTGATGAGCAATGGATTCATGTCGACCATGACCGGGCAAAAAAAGAGCTGCCGGGTGGCAAGACCATCGCTCACGGACTTTTGTCACTTAGCCTCGCGCCGATGTTCATTCGCTCCGTGATGGGGCTCAGGGGCCTGCGAAACACATTGAACTACGGCGCGGACCGGATCCGCTATCTCTCCCCAGTCCCGGCGGGATCACGGATCAGGGGCCGCATCAGCATCGCGGAAGTGGAGGACGTGCCGCCGGATGGATTGAGGGTCAATTATCACCTTGTGATCGAAATCGAAGGCGGCCAGCGCCCCGCTTGCGTCGCCGAGCTGATCGCACTGCACTATCGCTGAGGCAGGCGTGTTCTTCCAGCCGCCACAATGGGGCGAGAGTCTATAAATTTCAGAGCCGTGGGCGAAGTTGAAGTGATTGTCATAAGCCTGACGTTAGAAGCTTGTCATGTATCTAGCGTTCGACCCGGAGGACAAGATGATCTTCATGATAAACAGCCGTCCCAAGGTCGGGGTTACGCGGGCACAGCTCATCGCTCACCTTACAAAAACCCTCGATCCGGCCACTTGGGATTTGATCCGAAACGGCATCCTGTCCTCCGTCTTCTACAAGGTCGGGGTCGAACCGGGCTTCTTCGCGGTTCTCAGCGCACCTACCATCGGGCAAGCCCAGGCAATTGTAGACAGCAGCGCACAGAGACAGGAGGTTTTTGACTTGGAGATTGTTCCAATCAAACAGTTTCCACATTTCGACTGACGCTGAGGTTCTTGGCTCATACACCGCCACAGCGCGAGAGTATCCTAGGGAGTTTCGCCGGTCTGGCCGACCAGGAATGCCCAATTGATCTCACCGAATGTTTTCGAAACCAACCGAACCCGGTTGCCGGTCCAACGCCTCGAAATGCCTCCGCATGGGCCTACTCAGCCGAGCGCTGCCCGCCGACCGGTATTGCCAGCTCAAAAATCGAGCCGTCGGAGTCCGACTTGACGAGCCGCAATTTGCCTCCGTGGTTTTCGACCACGGTAAAACAGATAGCGAGCCCCATTCCCATACCGCCGGATTTCGTCGTAAAGAACGGATCGAACATGCGCTCTCGATCCTCGACAGGAATTCCGGGTCCGGAGTCCTGGACCGAGAGCAATACGGTCGAGTGACCGTCAAAGCTCGTTGTGAGCCGTACGCGTCGTGCGTCAGGAGCCACCGAGCTCATCGCGTCGATAGCGTTTTTGACGAGGTTCAAGAGTACTTGCTGGAGTTGCGTGCTATCCAGATGCACCTCGGGAAGGTTGTCTTGAAACTCGGTAGCGACGGATACTTCGTTGATCTGAAGATCGTGTTGCAGCAATCTTAGTACCAGTCGAGCAACATCCTCAACGCGTGTCGGCGCCGTTCGATCGGGCGTCGTCTTCGACAGTTGACGAATGCTCGAAATGATTGCACCCGCCCGATGGCTCTCGGCCTCGATGTCATTAAGGATCTCGTCCATTTCTTTCAGTTCGGGAGGGTTCGAACGCAGCTGACTGAGGGCTGTATTGGCATTCAGTGCGATAGCTCCCAAAGGCGTCCTCAGCTCATGGGCGATAGCGGCCGTGACAGCGTCCACGCTCAAGAGCCGGTTGGTGCGTTCGCGTCGTTGCAAAGTGATGGCGCTGGCAAGGCGTGAATAGAGAAGCGTTGTTTCGACGAGCAACACCGTTAGCAACATGCAACTTCCGACCAGAATGAAGCCACGAGCCGCGTACCAGCCGATGGTAAATCGTATCGAGCTGCCGATGATCGCCACCAGGAAGCTTGGCATGTAGGCAAGCAAAGTCACCATCAACCATAAATCGAGGATTGTGCGTCTGCGAAATAGTAGCACGATTAGCGCGGTAGCACCCCACAGCCAAAGCGCAAGGTTGATCTGATTGCCAAGCCGCGTCTGCAACCTGACGTCGGTGGTGAAGAGGCTCGGGAGATATTCCGTTTTCGCCGTCACGATCCAGGTCAGTCCGGCTATCACCGCAAGGACGCAGGCAACAGTGATTATAATGGTGGCCATTGTCGATCTGCCCGGCAGCTTGCCAACTCCAATCGTGTCTTTGGAGAGCGCATAGGCCAGGATCGCTGCCGGAAACGTAGTGTGCCAAAGCACGTATATCCAGGCTGGAGTGTTAGGTCCGTCACCGATCAGACCAGCCGGGGCGTATGCCCCTGGAAAAGCCAGCGTCTGCAAGAACGCAAACGAGCCGCTGAATATGTAACCGCTCGCGAGCGCGAGAATGGCCAGCTGAGGCTGGATTGAAAATTGAGCAAACAGAAGGACCGCCGTGATAAGATCGGCAACGCTCACGACGGTCTGCAAAACCGGAATGAAGGCATCAACTCGGGCCACCTGTATGCTCGCGAACGGTGCGACAACGGCCGCCGCAACGGTCAAGAGTATGACGATGCCGATCGCGATCGCCCGTTGCCGCTCGGTTGCTGGCATCGTCGCGATCACTAACGGGAAATCTTGCTCCTCTTTTTGAACAGGGTTGGCCGCGGCCTCCGGCACCGGAGCCGTTTCCTGCACTTGCGCCAAGTCCGTTCTGAGCATTAAGGCATTCTACTGAGCATTAAGGCATTCTATCGGTTCAGGCTGCCCGAAAGGAAGTGCTCATTATGAAAGGAAGTGCTCATTATGACGGAACAGCAGCCAAACCCAGTCCACTTGCCCTCGCACTCGGACCTGAACCTGCGTTAGAACCTGGCGGGCGCCAAAGGCATGCGTCGCGTACATTAGCCCCATCCGGCAAACATCGAGTGGACCCAGGCGCCGCCAATGATTGCCGATGGCTATCCATGAACACGACTACGCAATATGCTCGTCGCGGTTGCTCATGCGATGGCATATTGATTTGGATCAACCGACATAAGAGCCGATTGGCCGCCGGCGCTACTTGGGCCACCAGCGTTTCTCTTGTATTTCCCCTTTGTCGCCGCTCGCCATCAGCGTCATCCGCAACACCTCAAAAATCACGGCAGTCGACCAGCCAAACAACAGCACGCCGTTCATCGCGGTCATCGGCCCGAGCAGATGCCAGCGCTCGACCGGCGTCACGTCGCCGTAGCCGAGTGTCGTGTAGTTCACAAAGGCGAAATAGATGAGATCGGTGCCTGCAGGTGCGGCACCTGGCGATCGCGTAAATCAATGACCAGACGAGCACCTCGGCAAGGTGCGCGATCATCAAGACCGTCACGGCGGCAATCATGACCGCGATCAATCGAAGCGATTGATGTGCCGTTGCCAATTCATCGGCGATGCGCGTCACCCTGATGACGGCCACCATCACCAAAGCATGGATCGCAATGTTGCAAACACTGGCGGCAGCGCCCACGAGATATTGACGCAACATACGGATGCCTCCGGCCCTGGACCCTATTCTGCCAGGCGGGAATGTTGGCGTCGGAATTCGGTTACAGCTAGGAATGCACGCCCTAGTCGATGATGTGATATCCGCCATCGATATACATGACGCTGCCGGTAATCAGCTTTGCGCCGTCGAGCGCCAGAAAGGCCGTCGCCGCACCGACGTCGTCGATGCTCACGAGGCTCCGTGCGGGAGCCTTGGTCTGCGCCTTGTCCATCAACTCGTCGAATTCGGGGATACCCGAAGCCGCGCGCGTTGCCAGCGGCCCCGGCGAAATCGCGTGCACCCGGATGCCTTTGGGACCGAGCTCGGCCGCGATGTAGCGGACGGCGGCTTCCAGCGCCGCCTTCGCGACCCCCATGACGTTATAGTTCTGCACCACCATCTGGCTGCCGTAATAGGTCATGGTGAAGAGCGTACCGCCGTTCTTCATCAGCGGCTCCGCCAGATGCGCCATCCGCATGAACGACCAGCAGGAAACGTCCATGGTCTTGAGGAAGCCGTCGCGCTGAACATCGACCACGCGCCCGTGCAGCGCCTCCTTCGGCGAGAACGCGATCGAGTGCAGCAGAAAATCGAGCTGGCCCCACTCCTTCTCGATACGCTCGAACACCTGTTCGGTTTGCCCTTCGGTATTCACATCCAGCGGCATGAAGATCGGCGCCTCAAGCTCCTTCGCCAGCGGTTCGACATGCTTCCTTGCCCGCTCGTTCAGATAGGTGACCGCCAGCTCCGCGCCCAAAGCTCGAAACGCCTTGGCGCATCCCCACGCGATCGACTGATCGTTGGCGATTCCGACGATGAGCCCCTTTCGTCCCTTCAGCGCAACCTTGGTCTCCGGAAACACGGGAATTGTCATGACGCTCTCTCGCGGTTTGGGCTGGACGACGAATGCCGATTCCACAGCAGCGACAATGTGTGCTGTGCAATCATCAACTCTTCATCGGTCGGCACGATGTAGACGGGAATGCGGCTGTCCGCCCGCGATATCCGCAGCGCGTGCCGGGCGTTGTCCGCCGGATCAAGGGATACCCCGAGCCATTCCAGCCGCTCCGCAATCCTCGCCCGAATGCCGACGGAGTTTTCGCCGATGCCTGCGGTGAAGACGAAGGCATCAAGGCCTTGCAAGGCGGCCGCCAGCATTCCGGCATGGAGCGCAACTCTGTAGACAAAATAGTCGACGGCAAAAGCCGCGCGGGGATCGCTGCTGTTCTGAAGCTCCCGCATGTCGTTGCTGACACCGGAAAGTCCCTTCAGCCCGCAATCGCGATACAGAAAATCCTGCACCTCGGCCGGCGACATGCCCTTTGCAGTCATGAGATACAGAATGACGCCGGGATCGATCTGGCCGGTCCGCGTTCCCATGGGAAGTCCATCGAGGGCGGTGAAGCCCATCGTGCTTTCCACGCTGCGCCCGCCGTGAATGGCGCACATCGAGGCGCCGCTCCCCAGATGCGCGACGATGACACGTGCCTTCGCGATATCGGGCGCGACCTGCGGCAGGGTCTTCGCAATGTATTCATAGGAAAGGCCGTGAAATCCGTAACGCCGGACTCCCTCATCGTGCAGCCGGCGGGGTATGGCGTAGTGATCCGCGACCTCGTCATGGTCGCGGTGAAAGGCCGTATCGAAGCAGGCGACCTGAGGCAGGGCGGGGAAATTGGCAAGCAGCGAGCGGATCGGCGCCAGATTGTGGGGCTGATGCAGCGGCGCAAGCGCCGTGAGACGCTCCAGACGCGCAATCACGCCATGGTCGATCAATACGGGCCGGTCATAGTCAGGACCGCCGTGCACGACCCGATGACCGACGGCGAGCGGGCTCAATTGAAGTTCATCCCGCAGCCAGGCACCCGCCAGCATCAGCGCGGCCGAAACGTCTGGAACACTCTCGATCGGATAGGCCCGGTCTGCCAATGTTTCGCCCGTCGCTCCGGTGGCGCGCAACCGGGGACGGCTGCCGATCCCGTCCATCTGACCCTTGATCTCTCGCCGCAGCCGGCCGTCGCCGTCCAGCGGCGAACACCTGGAACTTCACGCTTGAGGAGCCGGCGTTGACGACGAGGATCGTATCCATGGCGGTCACGCGGCGGCTATCTGGGCGCGGCGCCGCCGAGCGTCGGCATAGAGCGTTGCAACCGCGCAGGATGCCATGCGGGCCCTCGGTGAATCGGCCCGCGAGGTCAGTACGATCGGAACGCGGGCACCCAGCACGATGCCGGCGCCGTCAGCCTTGGCGAAGTACGCCAGATTCTTGGCCAGCATGTTGCCGGATTCGAGATCCGGCACCACCAGGATCTGGGCTCGGCCCGCGACTTCCGATTTTATTCCCTTGATCCGCGCCGCTTCCCGATCGATCGCGTTGTCAAACGCGAGCGGACCATCGAGCAGCCCGCCCGTGATCTGCCCGCGGTCCGCCATCTTGCAGAGCGCCGCGGCCTCGATGGTCGACGGGATCTTGGATGTGACAGTCTCGACCGCCGACAGGATGGCGACCCGGGGGGACGTGCCAAATCCGGCCTGCGTATAAAGATCGATCGCATTTTGCACGATGTCGCGCTTGACATCGAGGTCCGGAAAAATATTGATCGCGGCGTCGGTGACGAAGATGGTCTCGCTGTAGGCCGGGACATCCATCACGAACACGTGGCTGATCCGCCGCTCCGTGCGAAGCCCGGCGGCCTTTGCGGTGACGCTTCGCATCAGCTCGTCAGTATGCAGGCTGCCTTTCATCAGCATCTCGCCCTTGCCCGCGTGAATCAGCTCGACGGCCTTTGCCGCGGCGGCCTCGCTATGAGGGGCATCGATCAGCTCGAAACCACCGATATCGATGCTGTGCTTTGACGCTGCTTCCTTGATCTTCGCCGATGGCCCGACAAGTGTCGGCTTGATGATGCCGGCTTCGGCAGCGTCGGCCACGCCGCGCAGCGAGCTTTCGTCGCATGGATGCACGACGATGGTCGCCGCCGCCGGGATCGCTTTCGCGGCCGCGATGAGACGATCGTATTTGGCGCCAGGTTTGGCTTCGCCCGCTTCCATAGGTGCAACGCTCATCGTTCAACTCCCATCACTCAAAAAGGGGCCTATGACGCCTTCGCCTGCGGTTCGGCGGTCAGACCGAACAGCTGCGTCACTCGATCAAGCCGCCTGGCGGTTTCGCCGGATATTTCCGCACTCGCGGACAGCACGCCGCGGATGACAGCCAGACCGTCACGACGTTCGTCTTCGCTGGACGGCAACAGCTTGGGGATTGCGGCAAGGCTCGCCTCCGGCTCCAGCAGCAGCATGAAGAATTGCTCCCGCACGATCGTCTTGAACTGCGCGAGCGTGAGGCGCGAGCCGGCGTCGCCCGCGCGAGCCCGCCGCAATGCCTCCAGGCTCCGCTCATCGACCATTCCCCGGGCCATGCCGACGTAGAGCAGGCCGCGAATGACGCATTCCCTGAGGCCGCCAGTGCCGATCTGCGACTTCAGTTCCGCGATGCGCGCCTCCAGACGCTTGCGGTGCTCAGGCGACATCTCCGGCCTGGGCGACACTTCCGCATCCGGCTTGATTCCGACCGCGGCCTGCAGCGCGGGCGATCCATAGATGCTGAGAAAGAGCGTCTCGCTGAGAGCTTCCTGCGTGTCGCGCCACTTGTCGAGAACGTTGACGATGTTCTTCGAAACGGTCTCCTGGAAGGCAAGGAATGGATTGTCCTCTGCCGCCGGCTTGCGGTGCTCGCGAATATTGTCAGCCGCCTCGGCCACGGCTCTTCATGGCCGCGTTATCGCTGCCGAAGGCCTCGTACGACACGCGGAGCGGATGCCAGTTGCGCATCCACTCCGCCACTTGCGGAGTAACTGCGGCGCGGACCCATGGCTGCACGAAATTCCGGTAGTTGGCGAGGTTGATCTCGGATACCCGGGCGGCGGTCGCAAATCGCCGCTCATCCTCGGCCGTATTGCCGCCCATGGCCCTGATATCCTCGAGCGTGCGCTGCTCGCAACGCATGATCCAATTCCCGCCCGCCAGTTCCGGATTGGCGGTCTCGGCGGATTTGGCTTCGAAGGTTGCCTCGTAAAGCCCCGGCGGAAGCACATCGATCAGGTCGATGTTGCTCGAGAATTCGCTGTGCTCTTTCTTGGCAACGCCGCCGGAGACGAATATTCCGAGGTGCCCGACCGTTTCGTGAACGGTGTAGACGATGGTTTGCCCGTAGGCCCGGATCTCGTCGACATCGCCGTAAAGATCGAGAATCCAACCGAGCGCCTGCTGCGGCGGCGTGATGTTGTCGCCCTTTGAACAGAACACCACGATCGGCGAAGAGATGTTCCGGAGGTCGACGACCTTGCCGTCGGATGTCTTGATGCGCCCTGCGGCGAGATTGTTGCCGACGAACAGCTCATCGACGATGAACTGGATCTCCTCGGCGTTCAGGTTGACATGTCCGCCCCACCAGCGCTCGAATTCGAGATAGCGATCCGCCTCGGTATCGACCTTCGAATAGACATTGTACTGCTTGGTCCAGAGCGTGTTCGAGGGATTCATGTTCTCGAAATTCTGGACCAGCCACGCGCCGTCGAACTTGCCGCCACCGAGATCGCTGGTCAGCCGCCGTCAACCAGCTTCCTCCCAGTAGGCCGCCCGAATAGCGCATCGGATTCTTGCCGCGGACGCCGGCCCAGTAGGACAACGGCGCGCCGGCGATGATGAGCGGGCCAAACAATTCCGGCCGCAGCGAGGCCAGGATCATGACCGCCCAGCCGGCCTGGCAATTGCCGATCACGCACGGCTTGCCGTCGGCGTCGGGATGCAGGGCGATGACTTTCTCGATGAAGATCGCCTCGGCTCGCGCGATGTCCTCGATCGTCTGGCCGGGCATCGGTTCGGGCAGGAAGCCGATGAAGTAACAGGGGTGACCGGCTTTCATCGCCACGCCGATCTCGCTGTCCGCCTTGAAGCCGCCGATGCCCGGCCCGTGGCCCGCGCGAGGATCGACCACCACGAACGGACGGCGCCTGATATCAATCTCCACTCCGCTCGGCGGAGCGACGCGCACCAGCCCATAGTTGACCGGCCGCTGCAAGCTTTCTGCCGTCGATGATCAATTCGACGGCATAGTTGAGGACATGAGGCGCGGTTTCGGCCAGATGTTCGCGGTATTGAACCCCGCGCTGACGCATGACATCGAGGAACAGGACGCTGCGTTGCCCGGTATCCACCAGATATTCGAAGGCGGATGCAAAAAGTCCGGGCAGCGCGTCGCCCGAGATTGCCGGCTTGTCGGTATGACATGCTCAAATCTCTCACTGCTTGCAGCCCGCGCATCAGGATTGCGCTGCAACGGAGGCAAGCCTTGATATAGGTCAAGGGCAGCCGGGCATTCTCGTCTAGGCGCGCCGTCACATTCTTCGGCAAGCGCGAGCAGGGTAGCCAAGAACCGTCAGCGACGAACGCTAGTTCTCCGCTGCCAATCTTTCCGCGTTGCTCTCCGCATCAGGCGAGGCTGCGCTCGGCTCTGCTCTTCGCGGATCCATGCCATCATCAATTCCCAGGCCACCGCCAGGATGATGGGCCCGACGAACAGACCGACGATGCCATGCGCCATCATCCCGCCCAAGACACCGATGAAGATGACCAGCATGGGTGTGCTCAGCCCGCGTCCCATCAGCATTGGCTTCAGGATGTTGTCAGCGAGCCCCACAATCAGCAGGTAGATCGTGAGCAGGAGAGCCACCGCAAAATCCTTGGTCGCCCAAATCCATATGATGACGGGAAGCAGGACGATCGCCGACCCGATCTGCAGGATCGCAAGAACCAGCACGGCGAACGCCAGCACGCCCGCGTGAGGCACGCCGGCAAGCTTCAATCCGATTCCGGCCAGCAGCGATTGAAGAACGGCAACGCCGATAACTCCCTGGGAGACCGTTCGTATCGTCGATCCGGCCAGCGCGACAAAATCCTCGCTTCGCTGCGTCACGAGACGCGCCTGAATTCGTCTTATTGCCTCGACCAGGCGTGGGCCATAGATGAACAGGAAACCGGACAGCGCCACCGACAGGATAAACTTCAGTGTTCCCACGCCCGCGCTGCCTGCAAAGGCGAGCACCGGACCGGCCAATGGCTTCAGGTGCGGCGCTACCTCGCGCAACACAGCCCCGAGATTTGTCGAGGCCTGGTTCCAGAGACCGTAAATCTGCGCGCCGAGCAATCGGCCAATCCTTGACGCCGTCCGGCGGAGACGGAATGGTCAAGGTGCCCGCATCGAGCTGACCCGCAAAACTTTGCAAGCCATCGATCAGGCCCAGTCCGAGCCACGTCGCGGGTCCGATGATGATCACGAGATTAAGTGACCGTGACGATCACGGCCGCCAGCTTCGGCCGATCGCCGAGACGTGCCGATAGCCAGTCGTACGGCGGATACAAGGCCACGGCCAGAACCATGCTCCAGGCCAGTATGGGAATGAAGGGACGAACAAGGACGAACGACCAATAGAGCAGAAACGCCAGCAGACCCAGGCGGATCGCCAGCTGCATGATCTCGTCACCGGATCTGGTTTGCCGAAGTGCCCTCAAGGCCATCGTTTCAATTTCCCTCGCGCCAAATTGGCACACGCGGCATCCCGCACGGGGACCGATGCCGCACATCATAATTTCTCTTTACCGGGCGGCCCTGCCTGCGCTTGATCCAGATCAAGCACCAACACGGAAGGATCTTTTCCTCTCGCAAAGGAATAGTGCCGGCCCAGCATTTGCCGGTTTGAGAGACCGGGAACCATTTCCATGTCCGAGGCCGCCGAATATTCAGTCGTCGAGCATCTTCGCGACGGTCGCGCGATCGAAATCCGCGCGCTTCGCCCCGACGACAGGGACGAAATGCTCGCAGCGATCGGGCGAACCAGCACGCAATCGATTCAGCGGCGCTTTTTTGCGCCAAAAAAAGGATTTTCCGAGCAGGAGATGGCCTTCTTCCTCAACATCGATTTCGAAAGCCATGTCGCGCTCGTCGCTCAAATCGATGAAGATGGACGCGCGGCCATCGCCGGCGGCGGACGCTATATCGTTGTCCGGCCCAGGCCAGGCCGAGATCGCTTTCGTCGTGGTCGATGCCTATCAAGGCCAGGGGATCGGGACGATCCTCATGCATCATCTGGCGATTTTGGCGCGTGACGCAGGCCTCAAGGAACTGATCGCGGAGGTGTTGCCCGAGAACACCGCAATGTTGAAAGTGTTCAGGAAGTTCGGCTTCCGACCCGGCTCAAAACGGGACCCTCAAGTCGTACATCTGGTGTTGCAGCTTGCCTGATCAGGAGCTCGGAGCCTTGATCGTTACCTCTACGTTATCTTCGGCATGACCCTCTACCTGCTGCCACCTCGGACGTAGCCCGACGGCTGTCCTTGGGACACTGTTCTTAAGGACAATGTCCTTTGATGCAATTGAGAACCCGCACCGGCTGGAGCATAAGTCAGGCGAAACGATCCAGGAGATGATTCCTGTTGTTTCAGGCTGGTGCGCCCTGGGGAAGCAAGCGGGCGCTGCCCGTTCCGCGATCTCGGACATTGGTCGCGATAATTTCGACTTGGGGCGAAACATGTCATACGACACCTGGCATCATGGCTGCGGGCACAAGCCTTCGAGCGAGACCGGAGTTTTGCGCGAAGTTGTTCCGGAGCACAAATACTCGCTCGACTTGATTGCAGCCTTGGCACCCTCCCGGCTCGAGGACGAGACCCAACTGGTGATGGACCGGCTGCTGCGTGAATGCTTGAAACGTAGGCCGGTGGCGCGATGACCCCGATTGTGCCAGAGGCTTCGGAAACGCAGCTTTTTTGACCTACCGGACCCTTCCTGCCGCCATTAAATCGGGCTATTGCCTTGATCTATCTCAATGGAACTCCTCATTTTCCACGGCTCTGTTCCCGAATAACTGGAAAACGGAGCCTTTCTATGAAGAAATCGGTATTTTTCCTGGCGCTTGCGGGAGCAGCGTTGTCCCCCGCCGCTCATGCGCAATTGACGGTCGACATGTCGCGCATCACCTGCGCCCAATATCTTGCGATGTCTCCAGCGGAATCTGAGGATTTTTCTGCGTGGATGAGCGGCTGGTTCAATCAAAAGTCCGGCTACGTCTTCGTCGACTTGAACGCCTATGCGCGCAACGTCCAGAATGTGAAATCCTGGTGTGCTTCAAATCCGGCGGAGACCGTCATGGTGGGCCTTCAGCGCGCCACGGCGCGATAGCGATCGCAAGCGAGATAGGGAGATTTCAATCATGAAACGTAATATTGTTGTTGCGATTGCCTGGGCGCTGACGTTTACACCCATTGCACCCGCGAAGGCTCAGGTGGCGATCGATCTTTCGCTAATCACCTGCAAGCAGCTTCTGGATTCGGATCCCGACCGGCAGGCACTGATCGGCTCGTGGATGAGCGGTTACTTCAGCGCCTCGAAAAACATCAGCACCCTGGATTTCCGCTATGTCAAACGAAACCGAACGGTCGTTGGCAATTATTGCAAGACGCACAAATCGGATACGGTAATGAGCGCAATGCAGAAGAATTGGCGCTAAAGCCAACTCCCGCGCTGCCTCCCTTGCGAGTCTAACCATCCCTGCTTGCTGGTTCGCTCAGTCGGATCAGCCAAGAGGTGGAGTCGCCTTTCGCGCGAATTAGCGTTTCGTGTCTCACTCGGCGACGTTATCGACCTCCAGTCTCATAATACAGCCAGCTTCATGGCAGGGCACTACGCCCTTGATCTGGATCAATAGCGCATCTGGAAGCGAGCGAAATCTGGTCGAGCTACTCCAAGCTCGAGCAGAACGGTGAACGGTTCATTCAGGAAGGGCTGCCACATCAAGAAGCGAGCAATGACCAAGGACGCAGCTGGTTCAACCAAGAGGAGACTGCCATGAAGAACATGAGCGTGAAACGAGCGTTGTTGGTTGCTGCCGTTGTTGCGTGCGGGGTCGCCGGTTCCGTTGAATGGTCAAAGAGCGACGGCTTGTCATTCTCTGTTGACGCCGCGCAAGCGAGGGTGGGTCGACCGCTAACCCCTGTAAGTGTCGCCGGCGTTGCACGACGAACGACCCGAAGAGCGGTGGTGGGTGGAGCGGTAGTGGGTGGCGCAGCATGCGTGCGCGTATTGGTGAACGGAAGGTACGTTTGCCGCTAACAACGAGGCGATCAGTCAAGCCGTGCAGCGGCTCAGGATGGTCGTGGGGCCCCAGCAGGTTGCCCTCAAAATCGCGAAATCAGCGACGCTCCGAAACTGATTGCCGCGAATACGCCCACGTCCGCGATCTTGCCCGGGCACTCCGCCAAGCCCAATGAAAGGCTCGAACGTCAGAATTGTGCCCACTCATGCACCCAGGGCGTGATCGCCTCGAATCGGCTGAGGCCTTCACATTGGTTGCCGGCGGCGCCTGGGCCCTCAAAGCTTCCAGAAGTTCTTCGGCCAGGAAGGGCTTGATCAGGACATAGACACCTTCCGCGGCAATCGAGTCCACCGTTTTCGATCTGGTGTCGCCGGTCATCACAACGGCTGGCACGTTCCGGCCAAGGGCAGCACGCAGGTGCTTGATGGTCTCGATACCATCCGGTGAGCCACGAAGGTTGAAGTCACAGAGCACCAGATCCGGGCGCAGGCCCTGCTCTCTGACCAGGGTCAAGGCATCCTTCGCCGTTGCAACAATGGTCGCCTCAAGGCCCCGCGCCTTGAATAATCTCCTGAGCGCCGAGCGCACGGACGTCTCGTCCTCGATCGCGAGAATGCTGACCGGGAAGGCATCATCGCGAGGATGCACCGGCGGCGCTGTTTCCGGTACGTTCGCGCTGGATCGACCAAGCGGAACCTCAATGAAAAAGCGCGTACCCTCGCCAGGAATGGAGCGCACTTCGACCCTGTGACCCAGGATTTCTCCCAGCCGCCTCACGATCGCAAGCCCCAACCCAAAGCCGCCCCGGTCGGCGCCATCGGTTCCCTGATAGTGCTCTTGAAATATGTGCGGCAACTGGTCTTCGGTGATACCGACGCCACTGTCCCACACTTCAATGCGAACGTTGTCGCCGGCCCGTCGACACCCCAGCAGGATTTTGCCCCGGTCAGTGTACCGCACCGCATTCGACAACAGGTTACGGATCATCTCCTGTAGCATGCGCTTGTCGCTGCGCACGATGAGCTTGGAACTGAGGAAGCGGAGCCGCAGCCCTTTTTCCTGCACAGGCGCGACAAAGTCTGCAGCTAGCGACTCGAAGAGTTCGCTCAGCGAAAACTCGCTCACGGATGGATGCAGGCTGCCGGATTCCAGCCTGTTCACGTCGAGCAGGCTCGAGAGGATGCCGGTCATGGTGTCGAGTGATCGCCCGATTCCAGCGACAACATTGCGTGCCTCACCGTTTGGATGGTGCGGCTCAAGCGCTGCCTGGAGGAATCTCAGGGTTTGCAATGGCTGGCGCAAATCATGACTTGCGGCGGCAAGAAAGCTCGATTTTGCGCGATCGGCCAACTCAGCTGATTTCCATGCCCGCGAAAGCTCCTCCTCAAATCGCTTGCGCTCGGTAATGTCCGCTGTCAGCCCATTGATATATGCAGGCTTTCCAGCCGAATCGAACTGGACGACCGCGATCTGTTCCAGCCAGACTTCACCACCATCGGGCCGCCTGTAGCGGAATGCGATCGAATGCGAGGGCTGCTCGGGACGAGCACCGTCGAGGCAGGCTGACACGCGCGGCTGATCTTCAGGATGAATATGTTTCAGCCACTCAGCCCCTTTGAGAACATGTTGCGAGCGGAGACCGAGGATTTCAGTCGCATTTTGGCTGTACCGTACTGCGTCGGCAGACACATCCCAATCGAAGGCTATGACGCTGCCGGCCCGAAGCGCCTCCTGCAATCGGGCTTCCCTCTCCAGAATGGCGCTTTCGTGAAGCCTCCGCTCGCTGAACAGGGCCGCAACAACCAGAGCGCCCAGTGAGGTCGCCAGAATAGTAGCCTGGGCCCCGATCACACGCTGTTCGATCGACAGGCGCACGTCCCCGAAAATGCCGATTGCGAAGATTGTGGTCCAGACAATGGTGATCGCGCAGATGAACGTTGCGACTGCGGTGAAGGCTGGACGAAGGCGAGATGCGATCCAGAGCAGCAATGGGCAGAGCGCGCCGATCGCCATCTCCGCGGTCCACGGCTCGTTGGGCAGGAACACAAGCAACGCGCATATGACGGACACCACAGCAAGCGCTAAAGCGCCTTCCGCGATCTCGCGCCGTGGCGGGAAGTCGCGCGTCAACGACGCCAGACCGATCGCGAGCGGCGCTACCGCAATGGTCCCGAGCGCATCAGATGAGAACCAGTGAAACCAGATCAGCGGCGCGGAGGCCGTCGAGGGGTGAAACAGCACAAAGCCTACGGTACCCGCAATGCCGGAGAGGCTCGTTCCTGCAACGGTCGCGGCGAATAGTGCCAGCACCCTGCGCAGTTCGTTCAACTCGAATGGCGAGCCGCAAAAGCGGTGGATCAGGCCAGCGACAATGAGGGCCTCACCGGCGTTTGCGACAGCAAAAAACAGCGAGCTCCAGATGTTGCGATCGCCCAGCAAATTGGCCGCGATTGTTGCAGCCATCACCCCGACAACGACAGGCCAGCGAGCCGAAGGACCAAGGGCGATCAAAATCCCCGATGCAACCCCTGCGGCGGGCCAGAATACGGCGACACCATCGGCCTGCTCCAGCAATGCAAGGCTCAGCCGCCCGGCGACAAAAAAGGCCAGTGCCACCCCGACGGTCGTGATGACACCTGCCCCGCTTGCGAGCGGCTGGCGGGCCGAATTGGCGGTCTTTTTTGTGGCAGTGCCCAGTGTCCCCTCCACTCGCTAGGCACTAGAATCTCGGGATCAACTCAAGTCCATGCCGTGCACTGTTGCCGCGACATCGCCCAGGCGGCGGCTCCAGCGACTATACCCCTGTAATACCGCTCACGCCACCGCGGTAGTGGGGTTTCCAGGAATTCCGCACCCATGACCAACTGAAGGGAACTCCGCGAATGAGCGTCCGCACCAATGCTGCGGGCCAGCACCAAGAAGCTAAGAGTCCGTTCAACGCTTTCCGGGAACGCGGGTTAGCGTCCTCGCCAGATGCTGCTCACCACATGCTGTTGCCAAACCAACCAAACTGCGGTTGCCTCGCCACGAGGCGCGCAGCCGGCGCCGCTTGTCTCTTTGCAATTCTTTTGCGTTGACGTTGCAGCTTCGGTTCTCGCTTTTTTGGATCGGACCGTTGTAGCTGATTGGCATCGGACGGTTGCAGCTGTGCAAATGCTTCCCGCTCCATCGCCTTGACGACGTCACCGACCCTTGCCGGGCTGGGGAGGTCGGTCTCCGCGTTCTCGATCTGCGCAGGAATGAGGGCAGGCAGGCTGGTATCGTAAACAACGCGCTCCGGCCATTTCTGATCGGAATGAATGCGGATGATGGCCGAATGAGAACTTGCCCGATCTGCAACCGGCAATTTCGGAAGAAATGGATCCGAAATAAACAGCAGCGCGAGCAATACTCCGCCAACGAATAAAAGATATCGTGCCAGGGGCATTCGTCACTCCCGTTGCCGCCTGCCAAGGTTGCCGCATCGTGACGGCGCTTTGCGAGGCGGCTTTTGAGCCGCCCCGCCTTGTCTCTCGGATGCTTACTGGCAGACGTACATCTGTCCGTCGTCAAGCTTGACCGTGCCACCGGGCTTGCATTTGATGGAGTTGCGCGCCGCGTAGTCATCCCACCCGCTATAGCCGTACCACGGGCCGCCTTCGTGGTAGGCCGTCACTGCATAGTGAGGGCGGCCGCCATCAGAGGTGACCGCTGCGGGTTGGTAACCACCATAGTAAGCCGCCCTGGCTTCCCGAACAGCACCACTGTAGTAAGGACTACCCGCGTAGTAACCCGCACCCGTGTAGTAAGGCGCGGTGGCGCCGATAGCGGCCGCCGTGCCGATAGCGGCCGCCGTGCCGACTGCGGCCCGCCGGTGTTGTCGGCGCGCGACGCCAGCAACGCTCATGGGTGTCAGCGGACGACCGACCCGTGCTTCGGCCTTCTCGATCGATAGCGAGACGCCGCTCTGCCCTGACCAGCCGAACGAAAACAGCGCCGCAAACGCGAAGGTGGAAGCGGCAAGAGTAACTTTTCTCAAATTCTGTTTCATGGGTTTTTCTCCGTTATGCATAGAACACGGTAGCAATGCATGTCGGCGTGTTCCGGCTTGGCCAGCTTGCGCGTTGAACCAAGTGCCGCAGTGCGCACACACCGTTGCCTGAGAGCTCCCCGCGTCAAACTTACGACGGATCCCGTTCTCGGGACTATTGACCTCATGGTCATTGTCCCGATGGGCTGGTCCGCCCTGCACGCCGGGGGATCGATCGGCCCGCCCGGACGCGCTTTTTCCCCCGGATCCCGGGGCCTCCAATTAATTTCTGAATTTCAGAAATAATGCTTGCCGGGCGACCCAAATCAGTCGTATATCCCTGCTGTCCCGTCCCAATGGAGGGGCGGCTCGCGATCGTCACGAACGCGGGGCGGGATGCGGTGGACGCGGCAGCGCGCGAGACGAACGCGGTCTGCTTACGTACGGTTAAGTCGTGTGGTTCCGACGCCCCAATCGTTGGCGTCAAGCCTGTGAGAAGAAGCGCAGGCGACGGTGTCAAAAAGCGTGGTCACCGAGGAGAGCGCGAAGTAAGCCGTAAAACCATTGCGCGGGGAATGCCGGGTCGTTCCGGTGTGACCGTGGTGACTAACTCGTATGCTTTTTTTCACTGCATGCGAGGCTGCGGGTGCATTGCGCGCCCGGCATTCCCTGCGCCCTCTGATGGCAGAGAGCGGGACGTGACCAGCAAAACTCGCGCGAAAACGTGCGGCGAGATCGCGAAGCTATGTCTGTACGCGGCGGGCTGTTTGAAATTCGAATCCGTACGGCCGTCATTGCGAGGAGCGCAAGCGACGAAGCAATCCATTCCTCGTCATTCCGGAATGGTGCGCCAGCACGACACCTCAGATGGCTCTGTAACCTCAAAGCGCAAAAAATACCCAGATCGCCGCGCCACAGAGCGTCACAAACCAGGTAAGCGAAAGCCAGACAAGCACGTCGTCTCGGGTCATGGTCGGGTTCTGCCGGATGATGTTGGTTCAGCCGCGAAGTGCGGTACTCGGCGGCGCGGAATGCCTACCGAACATGCGCATCCAAGTCTTGTTTTTGCGCGCCAATAATTTGGGTTTTGGCGCCGAAAATCTCGGACAGAAAATATTCAGTGATGAAGAGGACCGCAGGGAGCGGCGCGCTGCCGCTCCGTTATCGTGATTGCTTGCGCGGCTCGCTTTAAACCCGTGGCAAGCCATCTGCGGCGGTTCTGCCGCTAGGGCGCTGATGACCGGAATTCTCTCGGGTTCATTCCGGTCCATCGCTTGAATGCGTGCGTAAAAGAGCTGATCTCCCGGTATCCCAGGAGCCACGCTATTTCCGAAATAGGCAACTCGCGATCCTTGAGATAGCGTCTGGCGAGAGCAGCCCTGAATTCCTCCAGTATCTTGCCAAAGCTTGCGCCCTCGGCAGAAAGCGAGCGCGACAGCGTACGACTACTGAGACCGAGTTGGCGCGCAACTTCCGACGTTTTGGCTTTGCCATGCGGAAGCAATTGCGGGATCACTCGTTCCACATCGACGCGAACGCCGCCGCGGTCGTGCGGCTGGTGAGCGAGCGCTTCATCCGCGTATTGCCTCAACAATTTGTTCAGGTAAGTGTCGGCCCCGACAATCGGAAGAGAAGCGACCTGTTCCGAAAAAACGATCTCGTCGGCTTCAGCACCAAATTCAACATCGCTCGCAAGAAACAACTTGTATTCCGCAGGCGGGTGGTCGCGAAAATGCCTTACCGTCAATTTTCGAGGCGCTAGCCGGTTGTCTGTCAATTGCCGGCATATGCGTACCAATGCAGTCAGCCAAAACTCTATCTGATGCCGATCCGAACCTCGATCTACGTTCAGGTAGTCAAGCGCGATGACCGTGGCCCGATCTGAACGGAAGTGCAGACGGACGCCTTCATTGTTGATCCCGCTATAGCGCTCTGCGTTACGAAGAGCATCGGCAAGCAGCCCTGAAGATGCCATCACGTAGTAGAGCAGACCTATCTCGCGCAGGTCGAAGCTGCGCGCCAAATGAAAACCGAGAAGATCATCCTGCAGTTCTTGCGCTGCCAGTTCCAGGACCTTGATTTGCGTGCGCACCTCAAGACGAACGGTCGGATCGTCCAGCTGCTCGGCCCTCAACCCTGCCCCAGACAGAACAGCCGCCGTGCCTTTGCCTGCTTCACGCATTCGGGCGAATGCCAGGCGCGCTATCCCGCCGGTGGCGCTCGGGATCGAACGGAAATCCTCAGGATCGGCAGAGCGCATGAAAACGGCTCCTAAAAACCGGAATTAGTGCCGTTTCGCATAGGTCGCGGGCGCAACTGACTTGGCAAGCAATCCTCGTCGTTCGTGAATCAAGCTTTCCAGCCGGTGGGCTGCCACATTCAGCGTCGCATCATCCACCGCACTCTCGTCTCCACCAGCCGATTTGGCGCGTTCCGCTTTCAGAAGGCCGTCGATTTCTTCCTCGATATCCGACAGCTCAACCTCTGAATCGACTTTCCTGATCCGACGCGCCAGGGCATAGAGAGAATCCAGCGTCCCTGCGGGTTTTGCGGGGTTGCCGATCCCCAGAAACTGCCACGCCGCCGCAAGCAGGGTGGCGAAGCCCCCCAGCAGCATCGGCGTCAAATAGATCCAGTTGCCGTATTCATCCATGAAGCTCTGCGTAGTGGCGTTATAAACGGCTGCCGCTCCAGGATGCAGCGGAAGGTAGGCATCCTGGTCGGTGCTGGGCGCGGTGATCTGCGCGAAAATCGGCTGCTCGCGCAGAAGATCCCGGCGCGCGCTCATGATTGACTGCGTGAGGCTGGTTATCAGGTCAGCACTGAGCTTCTTGTGAGCAACCAGATATAGTGAAGTCCTCAAGGTCGTTACGTCATCGTCCGGAACCGGCGGCGATCCGCGCAACGTGCCCTTCGGTACGTCGAAGCTTTCATAGGCACGTTCGCCCTCGGCAATTGCTCCAGCAGACTCGATTGGGATGAGTACCGGTGCCTTTTTGCGGTCTATCTGAAAAAGTCCGCGAACCAGGGACAGGTATTTTTCGGCCAACGGGATCGCGACAAGCAGAGCACTAACTTGTCTTGACTGAATAGCTTGGCGGACATCCGCCAAAGCGAGATCCTTGAACACAACTTTCGCGCGGACCAGATCATATTCCTTGGTCAGCACGTCAACAATTTTAGAGTTCGCTACTCCGCCGACCACGGCGACGGTCTGGCCCTTCAGCTTGTCTATGCCGTCAATGGACGAGCCCGGCGGCGCAATGATCAGTACGACCATATGGCTGACGACGACGACGGCTTGCGCCTGTGACAAGTCACCAACGTCGCCACGAACCACGGCGAGATCGACTTTATCTGCTGAAAACGCGTCAGCGGCTCCAAGCGTCGTTCCGCTGTCGATAACCTTGAGGCGCACCGGCGCGCTCGTCAAAGCGAACTGGCTTGCCATGGCTGACATTAGCTTGGCAGCCTCACCGTCAATCGAGCCGACCGCTATGGTAAGCGTTATCGGCCGGGTAAAGTACCGATAGGCAAAGAGGCCTGCACCGGTCGCAAGAACGACCGCACCGACGAGCAGAACAGCGCGAATCCAGAGCGGCAATCTTATCGACATGCTGGTCACTCCAGACGCGCTCCAGGAAGAAGGCCCAACTTACGCCGAAACGTGGCACTGTGCCACGTTTCTGCAAGGCTGACCTCTGTTGGCAGTCTCTCACTCCTGGCCCTAGCATCCGCGGCAAATGCTCGCGTCACGAATCGATCGGCATTCCGGTGTCTGGGACAACGCGCCTTCAGAAAATATACAAAAGAAAACCGGCAGCGCGACTATCCTTATTTGCTCCTGACAGAAAATCTCACGCCACGGGCCTGGTAAGCCGTGAGCTCGCCACCCGAAAGCAAACTCAGCCAAGAAAATCAGACTGAGATCGCCCGAAACTGGGCTGATACGTAACCCGCGTACATCAGATGGCCTTGATCTATCGCAAGGGGTGTACGGGCGCTATGAGCGACCGACTAGAGCGTAATGCCGGCCCAGGACACCGCGCCATGGTTTTCAGCGTGCACTATCGGGACGTCCACTCTGTACCACCAACCAAGGGGCCAGCGAAGCATTTGCTGTGATGCCCTGTGCCGTCGGATATTGATCAAATCCCCGGGCTGCTGTTGCGGAGGTAGCCTTCATGTTCGAAATGGTGCACCTGCTAGCCGGAACCAATTTGTTCCTGCTCGCCTTCTCGGTCCTGATATTCGACATCCATCGCTATACGTTTTCGCTGGTTTCTCTAACCTTGTTCAGCGTGAGGAGACAAAACGATAGTGGGGCCGCCGGCAACGCTTCGGTCAGCGTGATTATACCGACTTTCAACGGCGGCTCCGGACTCGCCCCCTCGATCGCGTCGCTGCACCGTCAAACTTTGCGGCCGCTCGAAATCATTGTCGTCGACGACGGCTCGACCGACGAAACACGCGCCGTAGCGGAGCGGGCTCGCGCGCGGGGCCTGGTGGACATGTGCCATGGCACGCGGTGCGGCCGCAGCGCGGCGATCAACGCTGCGGCCCGGTTTGCCAACGGCGACCTGATTTTGACCGTGGATGCCGACACCGTTTTTGAGCCGACTGCTGTCGCGAGGCTCGCGGCGGCATTTAGCGATCCGCGCGTCGCCGGAGCGAGCTGCAACATTGCGATCAGCAACGAGCGTGACTCGTTATTGACCGGACTTCAAAGCGTCGAGTACCTGATGTCGATCAGCGCCGGGCGAGCCATACTCGACGTTGTGGATGCCATCGCATGTCTGTCCGGCGCTTGCTCCATGTATCGGCGGGATACATTCGTGCGGCAGGGCGGCCTCGACGTCGGCCCCGGAGAGGATCTGGAGTACAGTTTGCGGCTGCGTCGCCTCGGCTATGTCATCCGTTTCGTGCCGGACGCCTGGGCGGAAACAGCCGGTCCGACGAGTGCCATAAGCCTTCTGCGCCAGCGCGCGCGCTGGGATCGCGATGCCTTGCGAATCCGGTTCATGATGTATGGCGAACTGAGCCTCTTCCATCCGTTCGAGCACTTGCCGGACACGCTTCAGAGACTCGACTTCATTTTCTTCGACCTTGTTCCCACGCTCAGCTTGCCGTTCTACTTGGCTTATATCGTGCTGTTGTTTGGCGCCGATGCCGTCCCGTTCCTCGGCGCGATCTATTTCCTGCTGCTCTGGATCTCGATTTTCAACGTGGCGCTGGCTTTTGTCATGTTCAATCGATCGATCGGCTTCTTTGGTCTCGGAGCTTCGCTGATCTTTCCCCTGTACCAGGGCGTCTATCTGAAATGCGGGCGGTTCTTTTCGTACTCCTCGGAAATCATCTTCGCCACGTCGCGCCACGACGACTTCGTGCCACCACGCGTTCGTCGCGCCCTCCTGGGGGATAGGAGGAAGGAGCCAGCCCAATGAATGTCACGATCAACCGCCTCGATCCGAATCTTCCCGATCCCGTTGAAAGCCGCCGGCGCGCAGCCGGACGATTGGTGCGCATTGCCTATGCAACAATCGTGTTCGGCGTGCTCGCTTTCTTTGCCATCTATTTCGGCGCGCCCTTGGTCTTTCTCGGCGGTCCGGGCACCGTCTCGGCCCCACCGTACGTGGTTTCGCTTCCTTATACCGTGCAGATGACTCAGATAGACTTGGCGCCCGGCGACACGGTCCAGGCCGGCCAAGAGATCGGACAAGTGCTTTCACCGGAGCAGGACAGCATCGTCGCGACCTATATGCGCGCGATGGCGGATATCGCCGGTCGCACGGCAGAACTGCGCATCAAGGCTCGGGTCGCGCAGGAATCCCTCGAAGCGGCGCGCGCCTATATGCACGTGACCGAGGAAGCAGCGGAACACGTCGGCGCTATGTCCTCGGCCACGGTGACTTTCCGCATGGAGGTCTTGCGCGAGCGCGCCTCGGCCCGCAAAGCCGTTGTCTCGCAAGAGGCGGAAATCGCCGAGACCGCCATTCAACTTGCCTCCCTGGACGAATTTATCCACCAGCTTCAAGGCCGCATCGATGAGGTGCAGCGCCATTTCGGCCAGGGCCGGGTCTTTGCGCCGATCGCCGGAATCGTTTCGCCAGGCCTCGCGCATGTCGGCCAATCCCTGGTGGCAGGCACGCCAATCGCCGAGATCCTCGATCCGACCGACATCTTCGTGGACTGGTACAATGAGCGCCTGGTCGATCCCAAGGTCGGGAACGTAGTCTCTGTGCTGTTCGGCAACCGGCGGATTCCCGGAAAGATCGACCAAATTCTTCCGGTTTCCGGCGTGTACGCCCGGACGCAGCAGCTTTTAACGCGTGACCGCCCTGCGACCCAGATCGCGCGCATCCGCTTGGATCCGGACGCGTCGCTGCCGCCGCTGAACTCTACCGTCTTCGTTCGCATGCACTACACCGAGCTTTCCGCCCGCGTCGCCGGCGTGCTGGTTCGTCTCTTCGGGCTTTATTGAATATGACGCCGCGGATGTCACGCGCAGTGCGATACGATGCAGATTGAGGGAGATCAATCGGTGTGCCCGGCCTGCGGCGCCGAAGGGCTGGAGATTTTTCCGGTGCTTCATCACATGATCTGCGCCTATGTCGGTCCGCAGTATGATTTCGCTCCGGCAGTCGCTGGATATACCTGCCCGAAATGCCGCCGCGACATTGTGTCGGGGGATCACGCTTGCGAGATCGTAGGAACGAGTGCGCGCTGCATCCAATGTCAAAAGGAAATGATAGTGTCGCCACCGTCCGCTTCCCGGTGATCGCATCTTCATAGCTGTCGATGCTGCGATTTCGAGGGCCAATGATCCTGGTGACCGGAGGCGCCGGTTATATCGGCTCGCATGCATGCGTTGGCTGCTGTCCGCCGGCGAGCACGAGGACGGCGTTGGAGCCCTGGCGCAGCCATCTCTCTTGCCGCATCACCGTGAGACTCTGCAGGCAAGCGCGCCAGCGACACTGCCCGTCGGGACAATGGCCATGAGGGCAATAGTCCCGGGAACGTCACGGTCGTAGGTTTGCCAGGGGAAAAAATTAGCTCTCAGGCAGGGGGCGCAGCAATGACGACTTGGCTGGAGCTCAACTTGCGGGCTGCACTATGCAGACAGCTCGCAAAGCGTGAGCCGGCTAACCGATCGCTCTGGATGGCCGAGGCGGAACATTGGCTGCGCCTGTCGAAAGAGAAGCTTCGGGACGAGGCTAAGGCAAAATCGGTTTCGGCACGACCGGTGTCTGCGCGCCAGACACCCGCTCCCTGACTTCGGGCTTTTCCCAGAAGTGATGCGGCGCTCCCTGGATCATTGGCAGTCCGATTTGAAAGACTGCGCCATTCCGATTCCCCGTCGTCGGCTTCGTGTTCCGACCACATGAGAGCTTCTCCCCGCTTGATCCAGCAAGGCGCGATGTGTCCATGCATCACGCGAGAGCTTCGTGCGGGGCGCAGGTCGCGACGATGTAACGGTCGTTTACCTTATTCGAAGCGCTCGGTATTAATTTTGAAATTGTGGTGTATTCTGAATGTATGCATGTCGATGTCGACTTGCATTGAGCCAACTTAGGGGTCACGGAGGGTAACATGGCCAAGAAAGCGAAGAAGGCAAAGAAGAAGAAGTCAGCCAAGAAGAAAAAGAAGTAACCGTTCGACAACAACCTCGTAGCGTCGGGATAGCGTCTGAAGTCCGTTACGCCGTTCGTAGCGCACACAGGCGCCAGCTTTCGAGGACAGATTATCCGTGCGACAAACAACCAAGACGGACCCTTATGCAGATGGCTGCTGCATAAGGGTCCGGCTTTCAGCATGTGAATGGACCTTCGCCAAAAGCATCGCCACTGATCCAATGGGAAGGATCCTGTGTGGCCTAGGTCCCGCTTCGGTCATTCCGCAACGTCGCGGCTCGTTCGCGCCATTTAATGGCGAATGACACTGCCAGGACCTGAGTCAGCCGAAGGCGTCACGGCCAAACGGCCCATGAAAAAAGCCATGGGCTGATATCAAACTTGGCTATTTCCTGGGCTGTGAAAAAGTGCAAAACCCTAAGTATCTGAAGATATTGGTCGGAGTGGCAGGATTTGAACCTGCGACCCCTGCGTCCCGAACGCAGTGAACATCTTCTAAGTTGTTGATTTTTCTTGTCGTGACAGGCGTTTCCGCCACGTTTTGTTCACGGTCATTTCACCCAATTCGTTGCGATTTCGTTGCGGCGTTAGAACGATGCTCGCTGCCGCCCCGGTTTGTCTCAGAGCACGCACCTTTGGACGCACGGTGTACTGGTGACGGTCACAGGTCCTTTTCGGCGAGTTTGCGAAACTCGTCGGGAACGGAAGGCGAGGTGCCCAGCGCCACCGATCCGTATCCGATAGCATCCCATCCGAAGCGATCGCGGATCCTATCGACGGCATGGTCGGCCGCCCAACGTGCCATGCCCTTTTTGGTGCCGGGGCGGCGTGCTTCATCTGGAAGCCCTAGCGGGAGTTCCAGCTCCACATCCCAGTGCTCCTCGAGGTGCGACACAGAAATCGCCAGGAGCGAGATGATTTTCTCGTGAGGGTGATCCGCGAGGAGTGCGCGCACCAGCTCCTCGGCGAGCTCGGCAAGGATCACGGTCGCGGAGATTGGTGCGTCTAGCGTTACCGAGCGAGTGACTGAGTTCAGGTTGGCGAAGCGAACGCGGACCGTAACGGTTCGCCCAGGCCTGGATTTGGCCCGGAGCCGGCTGCCAATTCGGTCTGCAAGGTGAAGCAGGGTGGGTCCAAAAATTCGCTCTTCGGCAGGTTTCCTGCCAAGCGCCGACTGCGCTCCTGCCGATCGAGCCCGGCGGTAAGTCTTGATTTCTCGTGGATCACGATTCCACGCCAGCGCAGCGAGTTTCGCCCCTGCCGCGGAACCAAGCACCTGCTTGAGCGAGCATCCCGGTGTTTTTGCCAACTGCCCGATAGTTAGCACACCGATCTCGGCCAGCCGTGCCCTCGTGGCCGGACCCACACCCCACATCAGCTCGACGGGCAGGTGGTCAAGGAATTTCAGCTCAGTGTCGGGATCGACAACTACGAGCCCGTCGGGCTTGGCCACTTGCGAAGCAATTTTTGCCAGATGCTTGGTGCGCGCTACACCGACTGAGATCGGAAGGCCAAGTTCCGCCCGCACGCGTTGGCGGATTGCCCTTGCAATTTCGGCAGGCGGACCGAAGAGATGGGTGCAGCCCGCGACGTCGGCAAAGGCCTCGTCGATGGAAATCCGCTCGACGAGGGGCGTGAAATCGCCGATCACTTTGATGGCGGCGTCGCCCAGCCGTTGGTATTCCTTGAAATGCCCGTTGACAAAGGTGAGTTGCGGACAGAGTTCGCACGCTTGCCGTCCGGGCATGCCGCCGCGGACCCCGAAGGCCTTGGCTTCGTAAGAAGCGGCAAGCACAACCCCACCACCGACGGCAATGGGTTTGCCGCGCAACGAAGGGTCGAGCAACTGCTCTACGGAGGCATAGAAGGCATCCAGGTCCGCATGGAGGATGGTGGCTGTCGTTGCCATCCCGACCGTTCGCCCGTGACGTTTCGAAGAGGTTCTCGCAGAGAGAACATAATGAGAACAAGGACGACGAGTGTCAAGCGATCGGTGAAGATCGCGCAGACACCAGTCCTGACAGAAAGCCGCGGCTCTACCTGTCTTTCAGTGTCTGAGCTTTGTTGCGGGGACTAGCAACCATCGAGACCGACATTCGCTCATAGTGGCCGTTTGACGAGTTCGCGCCCCTTGGGGGCGGCTCGGCACCTGGCGATAGAAGATCGGTATTCAGCCGTGATACGCAAACAGCTCGATTGGGTCGTTGAAGCCGCGCACCGGATATTCGCCGACGCGTTCGAGATCGAAATCGCTTTCGACGAAGTCGGCGAACGCGCGGGACAGAAGCACCGTTCTCCCCAATTGTTTGGTGAGGGTTTCGAGACGCGAAGCCATGTTGACCGCAGGACCGATGACGGCAAAGTCGAGCCGGGTGCGCGACCCGATGTTGCCGTACATGACGTCTCCGACGTGGACGCCGATGCCGTAATCCAGCGGCAGCGAACCTGTGTGTACCGAAAACCTTATCCGAGTTGATGACGTGATGGAATCGCCTAAGCTGGCGGTATGATCGGGCTGCTCTGTTTCGCTCTGGCCGTCCTGGCCTCGCCATTCAAGTCGAAGTTGCGGCTTGAAGCTGAGAACGCGGTGCTTCGACATCGGTTGATTGTCTTGAAGCGTAGGCTGCATGGTCGCGTCCGGTTCACGAACCATGATCGCTGGTTCCTTATCCAGCTGTATCACTGGTTTCCATCAATCCTGCAGGTTCTCACTATCATCCGCCCTGAGACGCTCGTGCGTTGGCACAGAGCCGGCTTTCGCTGCTACTGGCGTTGGAAGTCGCGTCCATTGGGAGGGCGACCGCAAATCGAAACGGAGCTGCGCACGTTGGTCCGGCGGATGAGCGTCGAAAATCCGCTTTGGGGCGCGCCACGCATCCACGGCGAACTGCTCAAGCTCGGGTTTGAGATCGCGCAGTCGAGCGTTGCCAAGTACATGGTCAAACGGCGGGGGCCTCCAAGTCAGGGATGGCGGACCTTCTTGCATAACCACGCGCCAGACATTGCCGCCATGGACCTGTTCGTTGTTCCAACTATCGGTTTCGACCTGCTCTATGCCTTCATCATCGTGCGGCTGGATCGCAGAGACCTCGTCTGGATCAACGTCACAGCAAATCCGACGGCAGAATGGGTTGCACGTCAAATCACGGAGGCATTTCCTTGGGATGAGGCTCCGCGCTACCTTATCCGCGATCGGGACCGGACCTATGGCAGCGTCGTCACGCGCCGATTGCGCTCCATGGGCATCCGGGACAAGCCTACCGCACCAGCCTCGCCCTGGCAGAATGGCTTTGCGGAACGGCTGATCGGATCGATCCGGCGTGAGTGTTCGGACCATATCATTGTCCTGGGCGAGGTGCATCTACGCCGTATCCTGCGATCCTATGCTCGCTATTACAACGACATCAGAACCCATCGGTCATTGGATAAGGATACGCCGGTCACTCGCCAAATTCAGCAAATCGGAAGCATCAAATCACACGCCATCCTTGGCGGCCTTCACCACCACTACGCCCGAGTTTAAGTTTTCGGTATACACACGGGTGCGCAGGCATGTCCACTATTGCCCGACGGCACTCAGCTTAGCACCCTAGGAGCCTGTCCGAATAGTCGCTGTTCAATTCTGAGCAAGTCTGATTCAACCTTGGGCTATGAGCAAGTATTTTCGCCCCTGGAATATCGATCAGACACTGCTGCTGCCGCCGAATGTGCAGGACTTCGTGCCGAAAGGCCATGTCTCGCGGTTTATCGTTGAGCTGGTGCGGGAGAGCCTTGATCTCAAGGAGATCACGGGCAGCTATGTGAGCGGGCTCGGGCAACCGCCGTTTGACCCGCGGATGATGGTGGCGCTTCTGCTGCACGGCTATGCGAGTGGGCTGTATTCGTCGCGGCGGATCGCGAAGGCCTGCCGCGAACGGAACGATTTTGTGATGATTGTGGCGCTGGATCCGCCGGATTTTCGCACGATCAGCGACTTCCGCAAGCGGCATTTGAAGGCGCTCGGCGCGCTGTTCCTGCAGGTTCTGAAGTTGTGCGAGACGGCAGGGCTGGTCAAACTTGGCCATGTCGCGCTTGATGGCACGAAGATCAAGGCGAACGCGTCGAAACATAAAGCGATGAGTTATGAGCGCATGAAGAAACGCGAGGCAGAACTGAAAGCCGAGGTCGCTCGCATGCTGGCAGCCGCCGAGGCGGCGGATTCCGAAGAGGACGAGACGTTCGGCAAAGACAAGCGTGGCGACGAGATGCCGGATTGGGCCGGCGACAAGCAGAAACGGCTGGCGAAGATCCAGCAAGCGATGGCGGCGCTGGAGGCGGACGCCAGGCTGGCGGCGGAGGAAGAGCGTCGTATCGAGGCCGAAAAGGAACAGCAGCGCCAAGCCGAAGGCCGCAAGAAGCCGGGCAAACCGGCGGCGCCGCCGTCGGACCAGCCCGATCCCAAGTCGCAACGCAACTTCACCGATCCGGAAAGCCGCATCATGAAGTCGAAGGATGGCTTCGTTCAGGCCTACAATGCACAGGCCGCGGTCGACGCAGGCGCCCAGATCATTGTCGCGCACGAACTGACGCAGTGCGGCAACGATCAGGGCCAGCTGGTGCCCCTGATCGAGGCCATCGAGACCAATCTCGGCCGCAAGCCGGAGCAGGCCTCAGCGGACTCCGGCTACTGCAGCGAATCCAATCTCGAAGCGCTCGAAGCACACGGCGTCGACGGCTATGTCGCGCCCGGACGCGCCAAGCACCCGACAGCAGCGAACGGAAAAATCGGCGGACCGTTGACCCAACGGATGCGAAAGAAGATCGACGACGGCGGCTTCGAAACACCCTACCGATTGCGAAAGCAAGTGGTGGAACCTGTGTTCGGACAGATCAAACAGGCGCGCGGCTTCCGCCAGTTCCTGTTGCGGGGCGTAGAGAAAGTGCGTGCCGAATGGGCCTTGATCTGCACCACCCACAACCTCCTGAAGCTGTTCACCCTCGCAAAGGCAGCCTGAGCCGGTTAACCTGCAACAAATGCCCGTCGCAATGCCTATCTGGACAGGCTCCTAGTGCTGCTATCCGCCAATTGCTCCTCAGTGGGTCCCTCTTACCCCAAAACCATGTAATGCAGCGAGCGCGATACGCACGGACGATGGAAATTTCGTGACGGCGGCAAGAACAGTCTTGATCTGCCGCCCATTGTTTGGCTTTAATCCGATGCGGCCTTCGAGCCGTGGGTATCCCGGCTACCTCCTACCGCAGCAGTCCCAGACACCCCTACGGCATGGCAAGGGCGGTTACTCCATCAACGGAGGTCGCAGCCATGCGTCCAAATCATCTATTGCTGTCTGCTGTTCTGAGGGTCGGCGAAGGCCGGGGTTTCCTGGTCAAGCGCCGCAGATACCACGATTGCATCGTCATAACCGCTGCGCACTGCTTGCCGGATTTGCCGCCGCCGCATCCCTGCGCCTATTTGGAGGAACTGACTTACCGACGGTTGCTTGGTCCACTGGGAACGGAGCCGACGGTGTGGGCGCACATACTGTTCGTCGACCCGGTTGCCGACATTGCCGTGCTTGGTGCACCAGATGGGCAGGTGCTGTATGAGCAGGCCGACGACTATGAGGCGCTCGTGGATTCGGCGCACCCGCTGGCGATTGCCGAAGCTCCCATCCAACGCGACCACAAAGCGGCCGAAGGCGAAGCACGGGTGCTGTCGCTGGATAGCCACTGGCGCGACGGTCGCGTCGAGCGCAGAGGCGGTTGGCTGGCCTTCACCCCGGAAGCATTCTTTGAACCCGGAATGTCCGGATCGCCGATCATTAACATGTCCGGCAAGGCCATCGGCGTCGCCTCGGTTAACTTTCGAAGCCCCGCCTTGGTGCACCACCTCCCGACCGGGTTGTTGCGCTCCATTCGCGGCGCGCGTCGACACGTCGAGATCCCGCATGAAAAAGCGCCGCCGCTCCGCAACACTTGCGTACAAATCCGGCACAAATCTATTAGCTGAACATTAGTTTGGGTTAGCTTATCGATCGACGTGAAGATGTTGCAACGAATGCAAGTAATGCCTGCAATCATTGGTCTTCTTGCTTTTGAGGTAGGCAGAATATGCCGCGTGTATGGTTAACAGCGGGTTATCGGCCGATTTACTTTGCCCTGGGCTTCACGAGTTCCACCGTCCCGCTCTCTGCCTGCGGGAGCGGCGCGGGATTGTGCCCAAGCTGGGTGGCCGGCTGGGGCTGCAGATCGGGCGGCAACAGACCCATTTGCACCGCTTCCTGCTTGGATACCGAGTGGCCCACCGCGGCGTCAAACGTCTGGCACGGAGCGAATAGTGAGGTGACCGAGGCGGCGGACGGGCTCGGGCAATACTCATTCCCCGTTTTGATCGAACTGAAGCCCACGGCAATACCTGCTGCGCATATCGCTAGAAGGGCTGGACCCAAATATTGGCTTTTCATGGCGATGACCCTGGCATCGCCCCCGTCCGATAACGGCCATTTAGCCGACCGGGTTCCTTTGAAGATTACACTATTGTAGCGCGGCAGGCACGGCCGCAATACAAGACGCCATGGAAAGTCAAGTCCGTTCGGAGCTTGAGCGCCTGAAGGAGTGCTTGGCTAAGATTAGGTAGCTGAAGCCCGGCGGCGCGAACGCCTCGTAGCGCTCCACCCTGCAGATGCCAGCATGCGCCACCGTAGTCGCGACCGGTCATTTCGTCATCGGCTCCAACGCGCCATGTCTTACTCGATGTTTTCTGATGTCGTCGCAGGGCTTGACCTAAGTCAAAGACCCTGATGCGATTTCGAATTTCGCTTAAAAAACATTGAGAAAGCTAACTCTCATGACCTTGAGAGGTTTTTCTTCAATGCTAAGTCGCGGACGTTGTTGGGTTGTTCTTCCACACCCGAGGGCATCCGCTTGCGCTTGGTGGATGCCCTTGATTCACATCAAGGGCGTTTTCCGTTTCCACGCAGATGCAGCCGTGTTGGAGAGAACCCATGGCGCAAACAACCATTGCCTATTTGGAGCAGCGATACACCGCTCTCGAAAAGGAAATTGCGGGTGCTTTGCGTCAAGAGTCCGACTGACGATATGGCGATAGCTGATCTAAAGTACCGCAAGCTGATTATCGCCGACGAGATCCAACACAATCGTCTCTTGGTCGAGCGCACGCCACTCGCTTGGGGGGCGCGGAGACAACCCTAATGTCCTCCGAAACCGGATCGGGACCGGCCTGTATCATACCGTCCTTTCTAATTTCCGGACCTCGGAGCTCTTCGGCGGTGGACGCGGCCGGTCTTGGAGGGATTGCTGAATTCAACGAAGGCAATTCCCTTCAAGACCGCGCAACGGTTTCTGGAGGCCTTTGTCCGAAGGTCTAGCGCTGGGCAAATTTGACCGTGGAGATTGGCCACTTTCCTTCGTGGCCCCAGATCGAGATTCGAAGGCCGTGCAATTCGTCAAGCCAGATGTTCTCCACCGTCCCGGCTTTTCCGTCGGTGAGGATCACGGCCTTGCCGACCAGCTCGGTCTGGGCTTGCTCGAACGCGCCAAGAATCGTGGACGCGCGGGCCTTCGCAGTTGGCATGGGTGACCTTGAATCAGATGTGAAGCGGGCCGCTGCTTGCATCTAAAAGGTGCAAAAGTCGTGACCGGTGCGCGGCATGGCACTGCAAACTGTTTCGTCAGGAACCGTCGGGAACTTACCCCGCAAGTCCGGCCGGAACCTGGGTTCCGCGCGTCGGGAGGCACGGTTCGAACTTACGCCGAGCTCCGTCGCCTCGATAGCGATCCGTCGTACCCGCTCGATACCAAGAGCCCGCCGCGGCGCTTTGGGTGACGAACGCACACAACAATAGTCGCAGCTCAGGTTGCAGTCGAAGTTGGTGTAAAGCCATAGTCGAGAGCCGATAGGTCGATCTTCTCCGACATTCGCAGGAGCCTCTCCGTACCGGAGCACCCAACGGGTGCGGCCTTCGTCGACTGCTGTGTCGACCAAACTGTTGCGGGTGAAGCGACACCATGCCTCGAGTTCGGGGCCGATGCCTGGATCGCTGCTGATCACGGCCACGAGATCGCCCTTCCGGCTGCTCCGAAGCGCAGCTATCAAATCCGGCAGGAGGCCCGAGGCAAATGTCTTGGTACCGGCGTCGAGTTCAACGCTCGCGTTCGTTCTCATGCCGTGTACTATAATTTTTGCCTCAGGAAATCCAAGACGGTCTGGGTTCTCCAAGCTCGCGGCGAGCCCGCTGCAGACAGGGTCGGATTCAACGTCGATGGCGACGACCGATGTAGCGGCCGACTGGCTCGCCGCCTTCACCGCCGCCAGCCTGACCGCGATCAGCACCCTGGCCCCGATGTCGATTCGTTAGCGCGGTATTGGACAGGGGCTGCGGCCTCCGTTTCCGAAGAAAAATGTTGAGTGAGACTGCGTCCCACACCACGCAGTGCTGATCGCGCCCGGTCTCTGGCTCGCGTCTCCGAAAAACGGGAATATTTCAAATACAGGCCGGAGACTATTGGCAATTTCGCTCCCAAGTTGTTCAAATTGGGAGTATAGAGACGGACAGCAAATTCACAAAAGTCCGCAATTGGCGGGCACTTGTCCGATTCTAGTGTCAACAATCTCTAGCTGAGTGACTGCCTGGCTGGCGACGCAGGGCTGATCGCACCCGTCTCCAAGCAAATTCCCTGGTATCAGGGAATTTTGCAGGGAATTTTGCGATTTTGGGGCTATGAGGCCGGCTTCCATTCCAAGAAACCCCTGTCCTGCAGCGACTTCTCGGACAATTCCCTACGCAGGTTATCAGGGAAAACAATTTGAAGAACAGGGAGTTTTAAAACGGTATCAGGGAATTACAGGCCAAGAATCAAACATCGCGCGATTGGCTTGATCGCATTTTTATGTCTCGCGGCACAGTGTGAGCGGCTGGGTGTCCCAACCTTCCAGCAACAACCGCTTAGTCGGACGGTCGCTGTTGAGCCGGCTCATCATCTGCGATAGCGCGCCAGGCAGCGCCCTCAAGATCGTCATATTGCCCGCTCCTGAGCGACCAGAGAAACCCCAAGAGCCCGACGAGCCCGAGGCCGAGTGCCAAAGGCACGAGAATCACGAGCACTTCCATCATGCCCCCCCGTGCGCTGCGCGGCGCGCGCGGAGTGCGTTCAGCATCACGAGCAACGAGGAGCCGGACATGGCGGCTGCCGCGATCAGAGGTGTCACAACCCCGCTAATGGCAATCGGAACTGCCAGCAGATTATACCCGACCGCGAGCCAGAGGTTCTGCCGCATCAGGTGCCGCGCCTTGCGCGCGTAGTCGATGGCCGCAACCACCGGCACCAACGGCTTGCCAAGGAAGACCAGATCGGCTGTCGCCTGGCTCAGATGCGCTGCACTGATCGGCGACATCGAGACGTGCGCCGCCGCCAGCGACGGCGCGTCATTCAACCCGTCGCCTATCATCATCACCTTGAAACCCTCGCGCTTCAGCTCATCGATGCACGCGATCTTGTCCGCGGGAGTTACGCCCGCGCGCCACTCGCAAACCCCAAGCGTTTCCGCGGCCGCCTGAACGGCCGGCTCGCGATCACCCGAGAGAATCTCGACCATGATGCCGCGCGACTGAAGCGCTGAAACCGTTGCCCGCGCACTCGGGCGTAAGCTTTGGCGGACGGCAAATACATACCGGGCGTCCCCCCAGCTGAAAGCGACAACCGACGTTTCGGGATCGAGGCTCAGGATCTCATTCGCCATTTGGTCCGCCTTGCAGAATGAAGGCCTTCCAAGCCTTACCTCCTTTCCGTTGAAGGTGCCACGCACACCCTGCCCCGGTTCTTCCGCCGCGCCATCAAGCAGCGATCTGGCACTTGAGGCACGCGCCACGGCTGCGGCGACCGGATGATGGCTGGCAAGAGCGAGCCGCCCCGCGAGGTCGAATAGCTCCTTGGGGACGCTCGCCGAATTCACCACGTCGAGTTCAGGCAAGGTCAAGGTTCCGGTCTTGTCGAATATGATGTGGTCAACCTCCGCAAGCCGCTCTATGGAATCGCCCGAATTGAGCAATACGCCAGCCCTGAACATGGCGCCGGACGCAACCGTCTGCACGGTAGGAATGGCAAGCCCGAGCGCGCAGGGGCAAGTGATGATGAGAACGGCGACGCCCGTGACGATGGCATCGTGCCACGTCGCGCCCGTCAGAACCCAGCCGAGGATCGTCAGCAATGCCGTCGCGTGCACCACCGGCGCATAGAGCCTGGACGCCCGGTCTGCGAGACGCACGTAGCGGGAGCGAGCCTGCAACGCATTGTCGAGCAGCCGGGTGATTTCTGCCAGCAACGTACTTTCCGACGCCGCGGAGACGCGCACGCGCAATGTCCCGGAGATGTTAAGGGAGCCGGCGTAGACCGCAGTGCCATGCTCCGCCGTGACGTGCAGGGTTTCGCCGGTAATCAGGCTTTGGTCGATCTCTGATCGCCCTTCGATAACAGTGCCATCGACCGCGCAACGCTCGCCCGGCCGCAACAGCACGATGTCGCCGGGCTCGATCGCCGCTACCGGCACTTGGGAAATTTCATCGGCCCCGACGAACTTGCTCGCGGTCTCGGCCTTGAGTGCCGCGAGGTTTGCAGCAACCGCCCGGGTTCGCCGCCGCATGCTCTGGTCCAGATAGCGCCCAACCAGCAGGAATGTCAGCAGCATGATCGCCGCGTCGAAATAAGTATGCTCGGCGTGGTTGATTGTCTCCATCACCGACATACCCAGCGCAAGAATGACGCCGATAGAGATCGGAACGTCCATATTGACGTTGCCTGTGCGCAGCACGCGAACTGCCGACCTGAAAAACGGCTGACCCGCATACGCCGCGGCCGGCAGCGCAATCAGCGCCGACAGCCAATGGAAGAAATCGCGCTGTTCGGGCATCATGTCGCTGATGTTGCCGGACCACACCGGAACCGAAAGCATCATCACATTCATTGTGGCGAATGCCGCGACGCCGAGGCAGCGAAGCAGGAAGCGCGACTGCTCGGCCTCAATCGCCTCGGCACCTTCCGCTTCAAACGGATAGGCCTTGTATCCGAGTTCGGCCAGCCGATCGATGAAGCGCGCAGGATCTAGCGCGCCCTGCTTCCATTCCAGCGCCACACGGCGGTCGGTCAGGTTCACCCGCGCGAGCGTTACATCGGGGATTGCGGAAAGCCCCCGCTCGATCTTCGACATGCAGCCGGCGCAATTGACGCCCTCGACAGCCAGGTCGATATGCGCGAGACCGGAGCCCGCGTCCTTGACATAATGTGAGAAGTCTCGCGTCGCCTGCATGATGCGCCCTTGTCTAATTCAACAGCACGCGATTCTTCGACAGGAACATCCGTCGTCCGGCCGCATCGCCTTCGAGCACAAGATCCCACTGCCCTGGCGTGATCAGCGACGCGCTGCCGCGATAGATGCCGTTTCCTGTTTCCACGAGCGCAACCGGCTGATCGGCCCGTCGGTCGGTAGGCCGTTCGAAGCGGCCCTGAAACTTCAGGCCGGTCATCGGCATGCCGCTGTTGTCGCGCGCCTCCACCTGGAGCGTCGCGCCGCCATCCGCGCTGCGCTGAATATGCGCGTCGACTTTCCAGTTTCGCTTGCTCTGATCGTGGGCGGCGGCGATCTCATTCCCGTAGGCGAGGCTGGCACTATAGGCGCTATCAACGTCGGTGCCGGGCAAGCTCAGTATCGCAAGCTTCATCATGACCATGTTGATCCCGATCACGACGCCAAAAAACGCGACCAGCATGAAAAGCACTTTTCGCCCGGTCAACGGTTTCGGTGAAACGAATGGCCTGCTCATAGCGATCTCCCTGGCCTTCTCACGGAGAGACAAAATTGTCGGTTGCCGACGCAACCTCGCCGAGGCCGATATCGGTTACATGGAACGTCACCGGTATCGATTTCTCCCGATTATTTTCGGACGGCGCGGTCACCAGAAGCCTGAGTTCGGTGGTCTGATCGCGTCCAATAACAATCATGGGCCTGTCCGGCGTGACGGAATCGGCGCCGACGACATGGAGCACCGCGTTATGCGGACCGTCGATGTCGATCGCGATCACCCGGTCGAAGCCGCGTTTGTTTAAGAGCCGGACCGTATAGGCGTTACGAATTGAACCGTCGCTCAGCTTCACGGCGACCGGATTGCGGTCGTGCAGTACGTTGACATCGAGCAGCGATCGCGTCAGCAGTGCATACAGCATGATCGCGCCGACAGCGGCGATCATGGCGCAATAGACGATGGTGCGTGGCCGGACGAAGCGGTAGATCGGCGGCTTGCCGGCCTGACGCCGCGCGAATATTGATGTCGTTGTCGTAGCCGATCAGGCGGGTTTTCCTGCCGATCTTGGTCATCACCGTATCGCAGGCATCGATGCACAGCCCACACTGAATACAACCGAGTTGAGGGCCGTTTCGGATATCGATTCCGGTCGGGCAGACGGCGACGCACTGATAGCAATCGATGCAATCGCCTACGGGCTCGCCGTGCGCGCGCAACTCGTTCGCCTTCTTTAGCGAGGTGCGCTTTTCACCGCGGTCGTATTTGTAAATGACGTTGAGCGCCCATTCGTCGGTAAGCGCTGCCTGAATGCGCGGCCACGGGCACATGTAAACGCAGACTTGCTCGCGCATGAAGCCGGCGAGCACGTAGGTCGTCGCCGTCAGAATTGCGATCCAGATATAGGCCAGCATCGGCGCCTGGAAGGTGACAAGCTGCTTCACCAGCGTCGGCGCATCGTTGAAATAAAGCACCCAGGCGCCGCCAGTCCACCATGCGATCATCAGCCAGATCGAGTGTTTCAGCGTGATCTCGGCGAAACGCTCCAGCTTCAGCGTGCCACGCGCGGCGTCTTTTCGCATGCGCTCACGGCGGTCGCCCTCGATCAGGCGCTCGACGGCGTAGAACAGATCAGTCCACACGGTTTGCGGGCAGAGATACCCGCACCAGATGCGTCCGCCCACCGAATTCAACAGAAACAGCGTAATGGCGGCGACGATCAGCAGCCCGGTAAAATAGTAAACCTCTTGCGGCCAAAGCTCGATGAAGAAAGAAATAGAAGCGGCTGTTGGGGATGTCGACCAGCACCGCCTGGTCGGGTGCACCCAGACCACGGTTCCACCGCACGAACGGCAGCACGTAATAGACGCCGAGGCAGAACGCCATCAGGCCCCATTTGATGCGGCGGAATGTTCCGGAGACGCTCTGCGGATAGACTTTCTTGCGGGACGCATAAAGCGGCCCATAATCGTCAAAATCCACGTCAATCGGGGCTACAGGCTTGTTCATCGGCGGCCTTGATCTCGCATTTGGAGCGTAGACCCAGCTTTAGACGCGCCGTTGATCCACCTCAAAACGAAGGGCAAGAGACCAGAGGTCCCTTGCCCTTTCCTCCCCGTCATTGCCCCCCGCCGAGCGAGTGCACATACACCGCCAGCGCCTTGACGGTGGAGGGATCGAGACGGCCGACCCAGGCTGGCATTACGCCGGAACGGCCATTGGTAATGGTCTCAATGATCGTCGCTTCGTCGGCGCCGTAAAGCCAGATCTTGTCGGTGAGGTTTGGTGCGCCGAACTCCGGGTTCCCCTTGCCCGCATCGCCGTGGCACACCGCGCAATTTTCCGCGAAGATTTTTGCGCCCGCCTTGGCGTCATATCCCTGGCTGGTCGGCAAGCCCGACAACGATCGGACGTAATTGGCTACCGTGACGATTTGATCCTTTTTCAAGACTCCTTCCTTGCCGAAGGCCAGCATCGCCCCTTCATGCGTTTTCGGATGCCCGGAGCGGGCACCGAACTGGATCGTCTGCATGATCTGATCGAGCGTACCGCCCCAGAGCCAATCGTCATCGTTCAGATTGGGATAACCCTTTGCGCCAGCGCCGCCGCTTCCGTGGCATGGCGCGCAATTGTCGCCAAACACTGTCTTGCCGCGGGCGCGCGCCAGCGCAAGCAAGGCGGGGTCTTTCTCGATATCCGCAAGCGAAGCCGCGCCGAGCGCGACCATCTTGTCGCCGCGTATCTTTTCCAGACTTGCAAGTTCGATGGCAACGTCGGCACGGGACGAATAATGCAATATGCCGGTGGTGTGGCTCCACAGCATCGGCCATGCCGGATACACGACCCAGTATCCGACCGCCCAGACGATGGTCAGGTAAAACGTTATCACCCACCAGCGCGGCAGCGGCGTGTTGAGTTCCTTGATGCCATCCCACTCGTGACCCGTCGTGGTTTTACCGGAGACGTTGTCGATATCGTTATGCTTGGCCATGATTTGTCATTCCTCCCGCAATGGCATCTTCGACGCTTCGTCGAAGGCCGCCTGGTTGCGAGGCCAAAGCGCGTAGGTCACGATCGCCAGAAATATTCCGACGAAGATCGGCGTCCAGAAGGTCGCAACGAAATCCGATGTAAAATTCTGAACCGTCAGGATTGCTTTCATCGTTGATGCCTTCTCAGCGAAGATTTGCTTTTTCGTTGTAAAGCTTGAAGTCGACCAGCGTGCCAAGCATCTGCAAGTACGCGATCAGCGCGTCCATTTCGGTGGGTGAACCCGGCTTGCCATCAAAATTGCGGACCACCGCCTTCGGATAGCGCTTTGCAAACGCGTCCACCCCGGCACTATCCGGATCCGTTTGCGCCTTCAGATCGGCAACCGCGTTGGCAATCTGATCGTCCGAATAGGGTACGCCGACGGTACGGCTGGTCCGCAGATGGTCTGCGATCGTCCCGGTATCGACTTCCGTTTCGGCCAAGAACGGGTATCCGGGCATCACCGATTGCGGGACAATGGCCCGCGGATTGGCCAGATGCGTAACATGCCACTCGTCGGAATATTTGGCGCCGACCCGGGCAAGGTCAGGCCCGGTTCGCTTCGATCCCCACTGGAACGGGTGGTCGTACATGCTTTCGGCTGCCAGCGAGAAATGGCCGTAGCGCTCGACCTCGTCGCGCAAGGGCCGGATCATTTGCGAGTGGCAGAGATAGCACCCTTCACGAACGTAGATGTTGCGGCCGGCCAATTCCAGCGGAGTGTACGGTCTGACGCCATCTACCACCTCGATCGTGCTCTTCAGATAAAACAGCGGCGTGATCTCCACCAGACCGCCGATCGCGATCACCGCGAGGATCCCCACAATCAGGATGATCGAGTTCTTTTCGAAGATGTGATGCCGTGTCCAGAATGACATTTTATCCGCTCCTCATTCCGCCGGCTGAAGAACGAGTGGTGACTGCACTTCGGCCTCGCCGACGCGCACTGTCATCCAGAGATTGTACGCCATGATCAGCGAACCGATCAGGAACAGCGCTCCTCCCGCGGCCCGAATGACGTAGAATGGATGCATCGCCTCAACGGTCTCGATAAAGGAATATTCGAGGAAGCCGAGCGATGTATAGGCGCGCCACATCAGGCCTTGCAGAATTCCTGACACCCACATCGCAGAGATGTAGAGGACGATACCGATGGTCGCGATCCAGAAGTGCCAGTTAACAAGCTTGAGGCTGTAAAGTCCCTTGCGATCCCATAGCCAAGGCACCAGGCAATACAGCGCGCCGAACGAGACAAATCCGACCCAGCCCAACGCGCCTGAATGCACGTGACCAATGGTCCAGTCGGTGTAATGGCTGAGCGAATTGACGACCTTGATCGACATCATGGGCCCTTCGAAAGTCGACATTCCGTAGAAGGCGACCGATACCACCAGCATCCGCAACACGGGATCGGTGCGAAGCTTGTCCCAGGCGCCCGACAACGTCATCAAGCCGTTGATCATGCCGCCCCACGACGGCATCCAGAGCATGATCGAGAAGGTCATGCCCAGGGTCTGCGCCCAGTCGGGAAGTGCGGTGTAATGCAAATGATGCGGGCCGGCCCAGATATAGAGAAATATCAATGCCCAGAAGTGAATGATCGACAGGCGGTACGAATAGATCGGCCGCTCGGCGCGCTTCGGGATAAAATAGTACATGATGGCAAGGAAACCGGCGGTCAGGAAGAAGCCGACGGCATTGTGCCCGTACCACCACTGGAACATCGCATCCTGAACGCCGGCCCAGGCGATGTAGGACTTGGAGCCAAACACCGAAACCGGTAATGCAGGGTTATTTCCGAGGTGAAGGACCGCGATGGTGACGATGAAGGCGAGATAGAACCAGTTGGCGACAAAGATGTGCGGTTCCTTGCGCTTCACCAGCGTCATCAGGAACACCAGCAGATAGGTCACCCAAACAATCGTCAGCCACAGGTCGGCGTACCATTCGGGTTCGGCATATTCCTTCGATTGAGTGACCCCAAGCAGGTAACCCGTGCCGGCAATCAGAATGAAGAAATTGTAGCCCAGGACCACAAACCACGGAGCGAGATCGCCTGCGAGGCGAACCCGGCAGGTCTTTTGAACGACATAGAATGACGTCGCGATCAGCACATTGCCGCCGAATGCAAAGATCACTGCTGATGTGTGCAGTGGCCGTAGGCGACCGAAACTGGTCCAGGGCAGATCGAAATTGAGCGCCGGCCATGCCAGTTGGGAAGCGATCAACAGTCCTACGGTAAATCCGGCGATCCCCCAGAATACCGCAATAACCGCTGCAAACTTGATCGGACCCAGATTGTAGTTGGGCCTGCCATTGATTTCCTGTAGAGGCAAGGACGAAGAACGGTCGAAATACCGATTAAGGATTGCAAAAGCCGCCGCAAGGCTGGCAGCAGCGCCGAGAGAGGCGTGGAACGCGAACGCCGTATCCAAAGCCTTGGCAGCGGCAACTAGGCAAAGAAATGCCGACGCCGAGAAAAATACGGCCAAGCCTGCTTCGCCATGCGTCATCCATTTCGTGGAATGAGTTTGGTTCATTTGTCGATTCTCTTTGGAGCTGCGCCTGAGCATCAGCCCTGATTTCGCCGCCGATGATTTGATGGAGATCAATCTTTTCTGGAAATGCCGCCGCCAAGCGGTTCGTGGCGGCAGCAAGTTGATCAGAAACTGCGGCGCTTTCTGTTGCGCTTGTCCGACCCTTGTCGCGCCGGTTCAGTCTGGAAATTGCCCCAGATCAACACGCCGGCGAACACCACGAATACCGTTACTACAGCTGCAGAAACCAGAATCGAATCGATAGGCATGCCGACCTCCTCTTGATGACGAGGCCAGATACGCCGAAGCGCCGGACGCGGTCTTTGATGCGGATCAAAAAGTTTGCAAAACCGAGCTCAATGATTTACGGCCTTCGCAACTGTTGCAGCGTTGCCTAGAGGTTTGCGCTACGCCAAGCTGGGGCCGGCGGCGGGCGCTCGTGGTTCGATCGCATCTCGATGGATCGCGCGCTCGTTGATGCAGATCAACACCCATCGGCCTTTGCCGCGTCATCTCAACGTGTCCGCTGGAGCTGCAACCCGAAGAGACCGTCCCGCAATGCTGCGACCTGCCCTGCGCCAAACCCTCGCCACTCTAATACTAATCACACCGGCTCTGGCCGCCTCGCCGGCTGAACAGCGTGGCAAGACGTTCGCGCTCAACAATTGTGCGCGCTGCCACTCCATTGATCAAGTCACTCAAAGTCCGCTCAAGATCGCGCCTCCGTTTCGAACACTGCATTTGCGCTACCCCGTCGAAACCCTCGCCGAGGCTCTCGCCGAAGGCATTGTGACCGGTCATCCGACAATGCCGGCGTTCCAGCTCGATCCTGACCAAATCAACGACCTGCTGTCCTATTTGAAGACCCTCGAATAGCGTAGGTTGCGCGATCCTGTCGCTACTGAAGTACCTGCACGGTCCAGGCGATCATTTCCCTCGCCATTCGACCGAAAGCGTTGTCGAATGCAGCTATCGCTGCCGGCGGCTCGACCTTGTCGAATTTCTGGCTATCCTCGAACAGGCGCGATGCGATGATTTTTCCATTCTTGTCGACAATCCTCGCCGACAATCCGATCTCAGCGGCCGGCTCTAAATCCGTCGCAATCCGGAAGCGCCTGACATCGATCAGAAGCTGAAAGTCGGTCTGTCCGATATCGGCTGTGCGTAGCGGAGCGTGAGCGATATCGTAATTCTCGAAGCTCTCGATCAATCTGGCCTGGACCAGCTTCGGAATGCTGTCGGCCCAGAGAGCATCCGCAAATCCCGGATAATCCTTTGCCGGCGAGAACAGGAATCGCTGCGTCTCGAGCATCGCAACCGCGGTCGGCTCTAGAATGGCCAACTGACCCTTGATGGTCTTGCCTGCCGGTATCAGATTTTGCGGGGCCCGCAGATCGTAAGTGATCTTTTGCGCCGGCGTGCCGCCCCCGGTCATTTTTTCGAGGCCGGCGACAATGCTGTCGAGTTTGCCGGTGTTGCGTGCCAGTCCGTCCGTGAAGGTCTGCAGATTGGCGATAGTCTTCTTAAGCGGCTCAGAATTTTCGCTCAACACGGAATCGACCTTGCGCAGCGCATCGCGGGCAGCCTGTGTCATGCTCTGGCCCGCTCCGGGTTCGGCAATCAACGTCGGCACCGGACCCGAGTTCGCAAGCTGCGTGCCGCCTTCCAGCGCGATTACGGGAACGCCGGTCAAGCCCTGGAATTCCAGGCCGACCTTAGTGTCTGATCGGACCGGAGTCGTCGAGGCTACCGAGATCGTCGCATTGACGCGGCGCGGACTGTCCGGCGCGAGGACCGAGATCCGTCACCTCCCCGACACGGATGCCATTGAATAGCACGGCGGCGCCGACCAATAGTCCAGGTACCGAGCCATCGAACTGGACCTGATAGGTCGCGCGCGGACCGAGCCCACCGGTGTTGTGTAGCCAATATACGAAGCCGAACACGGCGGCGATGGCCGCTAACACGAAGGCACCGACAATAACGAAGGGAGCGCGGGTTTCCATCTCTTTAGCTCGCTTTGGGTTGCAGCATCAGAGAGCGCTTGCCGTGAAAATAGGCACGCACCCAGGGATGCTCGGATTGAAGCAGCTCGCGCATCGGTCCGATGGCGACGATCTTGCCGTCCGCGAGCGCCGCGACGCGATCACAGACGGTATTCAGGCTGGCAAGGTCGTGGGTGACCATGAAAACCGTCAGCCCCAACGTCTTCTGCAAAGTCTTGATCAGTACGTCAAAATCGCCCGCTGCAATCGGATCCAGGCCCGAGGTCGGCTCGTCGAGAAAAACGATCGCTGGATCGAGCGCGAGCGCGCGGGCCAGCGCCACCCGTTTCGTCATTCCGCCCGACAATTCGGAAGGAAACTTGTCGCCATCCTCCGGCAGCAATCCCACCATTTCGAGTTTGGCGGTGGCGATCTCGTCCATCAGCGCGTCCGACAGCACCAGATTTTCACGCAAGGGAAACTGGATGTTCTGCCGCACGGTGAGCGATGAAAACAGCGCGCCCTGTTGGAACAGGATGCCCCATCTCCCCGCGGCACTCTGGGTGCTGCGATCATGGGTGTCGCCGATTGCGGCACCCATGACCTCGATTTCACCGCTCTGCCGCGGGATCAGCCCGATGATAGTCCGCATCAGCACCGACTTGCCGCCGCCGGAAGCGCCAACCAGGCCCAGGATCTCGCCCTCTGCGGACATCAAGCGACAGATGGTCGATCACGACATGCCGGCCGAAGCCGACCACAAGGTCGCTAACGCGAATTACGAACTGCCCAGTCGCTTCCTGCATCGCTACATTCCGATCGATGCAAAAAAGACCGCAAACAGCCCGTCAAGCACGATCACCAGAAAGATCGACTTCACCACCGAGGTTGTCGTCTGCTTGCCGAGCAACTCTGCACTTCCCTTCACGCGCAAGCCTTCGCTGCACGCAACGATGCCGATCACCAGCGCCATGAACGGCGCCTTGATAAGGCCGACCTCAAAATGAGTAACGGATACGGCGTCATGCAGCCGCGCGATGAAAATTGCCGGTCCCATGCCGCCATAGAACCATGCCACCAGGCCGCCCCCGTAGAGCGCAGCCATCGACCCGATAAAGGCAAGGATCGGCAGCGCGCAAACCAGCGCGATGACGCGAGGCAGGATCAGGACCTCGACGGGGTCAAGGCCCATGGTCGACAGGGCGTCGATTTCCTCGCGCATCTTCATCGAGCCAAGCTCGGCGGTGTAGGCACTGCCGGAGCGGCCGGCGACCATGATGGCGACGATCAACACGCCGAGTTCGCGCAGCACCAGAATGCCGACCATGTCGACCACGTAGGAATCGGCGCCGAACTTGCGGAAATGGAAGATGCCCTGCTGCGCGATGATGGCGCCGATCAGGAAGGTGATCAGCACAATGATCGGAATCGCCTGCCAGCCGACCCTGTAAAGCTGATAGACCAGAGACGTCAGCCGCAACGATCGCGGCCTGCGCAGCACGCCGAACAGGGCCACAAAGAGCGAGCCCAGCATCTGCAGGAACACGGTCAGGTCTTCCGTCGCACCAACCGCGGAGCGGCCGATATCGTTCACCTTGACCACGACAGGGTTTCGCGCGGGCACCGGCGCAGGATTGTGACGATTGACCTGACGAACCTCCTCGATCAGACCGGCATAGTTGTCGGCAACGCCGATCACATCGGCGCGATGACCGGCTGATGTTGCACGCCGCGACATTTTCTCCAGCAGCCAGGCCCCGAGCGTATCGAGCTCGCGCACCTCCGCCATATCCACCTTTACGCTCTTCGACCGATCAAGCTGCGGAGTCACGGCGTCGGAGAGCGCTTCGAGGGTCGTCACATTGGCGGCAGTCCAGGACCCGCCTGGACGTAACTCAAGCGCATCGCCTGATGGCGTGGCAGTTAACAGAGGTGCGGTTACCAAAATATATTCCTCTCCAATTGGAGCGCTCATTTCCTAGGTCTTGGGGGCGGCGCTCACGTTGACATGCCTCAAGACGAGCAACGACCGTGCTGCGCTGTTGACGCAAATCAATAGTACTGCCGTGGGCTCGCATAGAATTCCGACTGGATTATGAAGTCAAAGGCAAACCCGATGTTCGACTCAAGCGAGCTCAGAGATGAGTTGCGGGCGCTCAAAGGCGAGCTGTCGCGCCTGCTGAATACGACAAGCGACGAAATCTTCGACGCTTCGAAGATCCGCGCCGAGGCTCTCGCCGATCAGATCAAGTCCGCGTTGAATGAGCTCGGCGAGACCCTGAGTGAGCAAGAAGATCACATCGAGAAACTCATATCGGACCGTCCGATCACGACGCTCGCCTCCGCATTCGCGCTTGGCGTGGTTGTCGGTTTCATGCTGAGGAGACATTAAGGTGAACACGGAGAACATCGTCAGAAACCTGCGCGTGCTCTGGCGTACCGACAGGATCATCGCCGATATCCGGATGCGGCATCTGCTTGTCAGCCTGGGCTTGCGGGCGTTTGCGGCGTTGATCGCAGCGTTCGGCCTGCTGATGCTGGAGCTGTCAGCTTATTTCGCGCTGGTCCAGATCTGGAGCGCCATTCTTGCGGCGGCCATTCTTGGCGTGGTCAATTTCGCGATTGCCGCCATTCTGTTCCTGGTCGCCGACCGGCCACCTGCCGGGCGCGAGCTTGAGCTTGCGACCGAAATTCACGGTTCCGCCGTCGACGCCCTGCAAGTCGAGGCGCGGGCGATGCAGTCGGAGGTTTCCGGCATGGTTCATCATCCCCTGAACAGCGCGCTGCCGATGCTGCTGGTGCCGCTGATCACGATCATCGTCAGAAGTCTGAAGAAGCCGAAGGCGGCTGCAGCCACCGCGGCCCCGACCGCCGAACAAGGCTGATGACGGCGGCGGCAAAAGAGGCCGCGCCAACAAACAGGAGCATGCCGACCGGCTACCATTTCGCGGACGAGCATTTCGTGACATGGCGAATATGTGTCGCTCAACGAGCCCGGCAACATGCCCACCTATCGCGTTATCGATTCTCTAACGAAGCCGCGCCTGCCTGTTAGAAATTGCCGTCTTTGCCAGACGAGAGCCGACGGAGATACCGATGCGCGCCTATCTGAAACTGCCGTTGGTTTTCGCGTTGACGGCTGGCGCCGCGTTCGCGGCCAGCCGGATTTTCGTTCCCGACGCCGTGCCGGTCGCCGACAGCGAACAGCCGCAATGGTATTTGCAAACGGCCTTCGTGCTGCGATCGATCGAGTTAATCGGACTTGGTGGAATGGTTCTGGTGCTGGTCGCGGGTCTCGCGGTATGGTTCGGAAAGAGATCCGATACTCCCCAGCGCTGTAGGCGGCAACGCCATAAATGACTTCCATTGACCATGATCCGGGATCGTCAGCCCAGATTCACGGCCTCAGCGAGGCGGAGGCCGATGCAAGGCTGAAGGCGGAGGGGCCCAACGCGCTCCCTCAACCGGAACGGCGCACGCCGTTTCGTATTGCGCTAGAGGTGCTGCGCGAACCGATGCTGGCGCTGCTGCTGGTCGGCGGCATCATCTATCTAGCGCTCGGCGACTTGAAGGAAGCGATCATCCTCGTCGCCTTCGCGACGATGTCGATCGTGATCACCGTGGTGCAGGAGACTCGCACCGAGCGCGTGCTGGAGGCACTGCGCGACCTCACCTCCCCGCGCGCTTTGGTCATTCGCGACGGACAGCGCCTGCGGATCGCCGGCCGCGACGTCGTGCGTGGCGATATTGTCGTCCTTTCCGAAGGCGATCGCGTTCCTGCCGATGCCGTCCTTCTCCGGTCCCAGGATCTGCAGGCCGATGAATCCCTGCTGACCGGCGAGTCCGTGCCGGTGCGCAAGATCGCGCGCGTCAAACATGCCGCGCCCTCGTCTCAGCGGCCCGGCGGCGACGATCTGCCCTATGTGTTTTCCGGCTCCCTGGTGGTGCGCGGCACCGGACTGGCGGAAGTCACCTCGACTGGCGCAAGAAGCGAGATCGGCAGAATAGGCCAATCGCTCGGCGCGCTCGAGACCGAGCCGCCGCGCCTGCAGGCGCAGACCCGGCGCCTGGTCAGGCTGTTCGCGCTGGTCGGCGTCGCGGTCAGCGTTCTGGCGGTGCTCCTGTACGGTTTCATGCGGGGCGGATGGCTGGACGCCGTGCTGGCGGGCATTGCGCTCGGCATGTCGATGCTGCCGGAAGAGTTGCCTGTCGTACTGACCGTATTCATGGCGATGGGGGCGTGGCGAATTTCGCTGGCACGGGTGCTGACGCGGCGCGCCGCGGCGATCGAAACGCTGGGCTCGGCGACCGTGCTCTGTACCGACAAGACGGGGACGCTCACCGAGAACCGGATGTCGATTGTCGAGCTTCGGCTACCAGGCGGAAACCTCTATCGCCCGCACGAGATGGCCGAAGCAATAATGCCGGACGCGTTCCAGGTTCTTGCCGAATTCGGCCTGCTCGCCGGCGCGCCCGAGCCATTCGATCCCATGGAGAAGGCTTTTCACGCCCTGGCTCGCAAGCGACTGACGGAGACGAACGGGCAGCAGCACGCGGGATGGATTTTGTCCCACGCTTATGGACTGCGGCCCGACCTGCTCGCCGTCACGCATATCTGGCAACCCGACGCGGCTCGGCCGCAATTCGTGGTCGCCGCCAAGGGTGCGCCTGAAGCGATCGCGGACCTTTGCCGTCTCAGCACGGCCGATCGCGCCACGCTGACGCAGTCCGTCGATGCCATGGCCTCCGCAGGCCTGCGGATATTGGGCGTCGCGCGCGCCGCATTCAGCGGGCCGACCTGGCCGGACTCCCCGCGCGCATTCACCTTCGAATTCCTTGGACTGGTCGGACTGGCCGATCCGCTGCGGCCGAGCGTCGTGGAAGCAATCGGCGACTGTCGGTCAGCCGGCATCAAGGTTGTGATGATCACCGGCGATTATCCCACGACGGCAAACGCGATTGCGCGCGAAGCCGGCCTCGAGACAGGTGACCTCGTCACCGGCGACGAACTCAAAAAGTTGAGCGAGACGGAACTGGCGCGGCGCGCTACCACGACAAGCGTCTTCGCGCGGATCATGCCGGAGCAAAAGCTTCGCATCGTCGAAGCGTTGAAAGCAAACGGCCAGATCGTGGCGATGACGGGAGACGGCGTCAACGACGCGCCATCGCTGAAAGCGGCACATATCGGCATCGCCATGGGCGGCCGCGGCACCGACGTCGCGCGCGAGGCCTCCGCGATAGTGCTGCTCGACGACGATTTCGGCTCGATCGTCAAGGCGATCCGGCTGGGCCGCCGCATCTACGACAATCTGCGCAAGGCCATGGGTTTCATCTTCGCCGTCCACGTGCCGATCGCAGGCCTCGCGCTGCTGCCGCTTGTGTTCGGCCTTCCGATCATCTTTGGACCGATCCACATCGCCTTCCTCGAGATGGTGATCGACCCCGTCTGTTCGCTGGTGTTCGAGGCGGAGACGGAGGAAGACAATGTGATGCGCCGGCCGCCGCGCTCGCCCGATCAGCCGTTGTTCTCAGGCACGCTGGTCGCCTGGAGCGTATTGCAAGGTGCACTGGCGTTTGCGCTGGTCGCTTTCATCTTTGTGCTGGCGTATCGAGCGGGCATGCCGGAACGCGAAGTGCGAGCGCTCGCCTTCTTCTCCCTGGTGATCGCGATCGTCAGCCTGATCCTGGTTAACCGTTCCTTTAGCGCTTCGCTGCTTACCGCCCTGCGGCGGCCGAACTGGACCCTGGCAGCCGTGCTATCGGCGGTTGTCGCCACTCTGGCGCTTACCCTGCTCTGGCCGTTCGCCAGCGACCTCTTCGCCTTTGGCCCGCTGCATGCGGACGATCTCGCTTTGACGCTTGGCGCCGGAATTGTCAATCCTTGTTTCGCTGGAACTCTTGAAGCCGATATGGCGTGCGCGGCTGCAGTCGTAGCTCCCGCAAAACGCCTGATTCCGTCCCTTGCGATGGGTCAAGCGCGGAGGTTCGGCGCAAGGCTAGGTTGCCGTTCCAAAAGGAGAGATCCATGGCGTTCAAGGATATTTTGCTGACCCTGACGAGCTATCCCGACCTGACGCCGGTCTCCGTAGTGGAAGACGCGGTGTCCATCGCCGCAACGCTCGGCGCGCATCTCTCAGCCGTCGCCTGCGAGGTCCACGTCGAGGTGCCCGCCCACTTCCTCGCTGGCTCGATCGCCAATCTGCCAGGGATCGTCGCCGGCGAGGCTGAAAAGAGCCGGAAGAGTGCCGAGGATCTGCTCGCCACGTTCGATGCGGCGGCCGAAAAAGCCGGCATCCCGCACGAGCGCTTCCTGGAAAAATCCCCGACCTACAAGGTGCCCGACCTCTTCATCGATTACGCCCGGCTGCGCGATCTCACCATCATGCCGGTCCCGGAATCCTACGATCAATGGTACGCGGAGGCGATGGTCTTCGGATCGGGCCGGCCGATCCTGATCCTGCCGACGACCCCGCGCTCGCGCCCGTTCGAACTCGGCAACCTCGCGGTGGCCTGGGATTTCAGCCGCGCCGCCGCGCGCGCGGTTGCCGATGCGCTTCCATTGCTGGAAAAGGCGAAGAACGTCCGCGTCGTCACCGTCATCAACGAAAAGGCGCTGGACACAAAGCATTCCGCCGAGGAACTGGCAAAGCACTTGACCCGTCACGGCATCGATATCGTGCTGGACAAGGTTGACGCCAAGGGCAAGCCGATCGGCGAGGTCCTCGAAGCTTACGTCCTCTCGCACGGCATCGACCTGCTTGCGATGGGCGCTTACGGCCACTCCAGATGGCGCGAGTTCGTTCTTGGCGGCGCGACCAAGAGCTTGATGTCGAGGCCGCCGCTGCCGATCCTGTTTTCGCACTGACGACCGTCATGGCCGAAAGCACCGTGACGGGCACCTCCCACGGGCTGCGGCATTGGCCTCAAGCCCGCAAACCGAGAGATCGATACCAATATGCAAAACATGCATCCCAAACGCGTCCATTCAAGCTTTGAGCGTTAGCTTTACGTCGCACACACCGTGCTCGACGGGATCCGTCTTCACTTCGAAACCGAGGGTCCGGCACATTTCCAGCATCACGGTATTTTCCTGCAGAACGTCCCCCGAGATAGCTTTGAGTCCTTCGGACTTCGCGTATTCGATAATCAATTGCATCATCGCCCACCCCAGGCCCCTACCCTTGAGATCAGACCTGAGCAGGACCGCGTATTCACCGCTCTCGTAGATCGAATCGGAGTGGATTTGAACCAGGCCAATCATCTCGTTGGTGGCTTCATCGAACGCAACGAAAGCCATCGCACGAGCATAGTCGAGCTGGGTCAGCCGCGCGATGAACGGGTGAGTAAACTGCTTCATCGGCGCGAAAAACCGCAGCCGCAGATCCTGCATGGTGACGTGCCGCAAAAATTCATGGATCAACGGCTCGTCTTCGGGGCGGATCGGGCGCACAAAGACGCGCCAGCCGTCCCTGACCTCAAGGTGCCGCTGCCACTGCGACGGATATGGCCGCACCGCGAAGTTGGCAGGACCAGAGCCCGCGAATTTTCGCGCCGCTTGGCCGATTGCGACGCGGGCGTCGACCGCCAGGACGCCATTCTCATCCGCCAGCAACGGATTGATGTCCAGTTCGCGGATCTCGGGAATATCGGCAGCCATTTGCGCGAGCTTGACCAGAACCGTCGCGACGGCGTCCTGCTTGACCGCGGGCACATCGCGGTAGGCTCGCAGCAGCCGCGAGACCCGGGTGCGCTCGATGAGGTCACGGGCGAGTTGCAAATCGAGCGGCGGAAGCGCCAGTGCCTTGTCGTTGATGATCTCGACCGCCGTGCCGCCGCGGCCGAACACCACGACGGTGCCGAAAGTCGGGTCGTCGGCGAGGCCGAGAATCAGCTCACGCGCCTTCGGCCGCACCACCATCGCTTGCACGATGACGCCGGAAATCCGCGCCTCCGGGCGAAGTGCCTTCGCCCGCGCCAGGATATCGATCGTCGCTGCACGTACTGCTTCCGGCGTCGTGAGATTAAGAACGACGCCGCCGACGTCGGATTTGTGAATAATGTCGCGCGACATGATCTTGAGCACCACGGTGTGTCCTTGCGCGAACAGCTCTGTAGCGTGAGCGACGGCTTGCCCCGCATCGGCGGCGGCGAACGTCGGCACCATCGTCGATCTCATAGGCCTCGAGCAGCCGCTTGATCTCGATCGGATCGAGCCAGCGGCGGCCGTCGGCCAGCGCCGCGGCAACGATCTGCCGCGCGGCATCGATGTCGGGTGTAAACTCGCCGGGCATGGCCGGCGGGACCAGCGCCAGCGTCTCCACGACTTCGCGATGCCTCACCAGGTGCATGAAGCCCCGCACCGCATCATCTTCGGTGGGATAATTGGGAATGCCAGCGCCGCTCAGTAGATCCATGATCTTCTGGTCCGCGCCGACCCAGACCGCGAGCACCGGCTTGGCCGAGCCGCCGCGTTGTTGGCGGTACTTGCTGACGAGACCTGTCACGGTAGCGGCGATGTCCTCAGCCGGAGCGATCGCGGTCTGAACGTTCATCACCAGGATCGCATCGTTGCCGGGGTCGGCCAGCAAGACCTCTAGCGCCGCTGCATAACGCGCGGGGTCGGCGTCGCCAACGATATCGACGGGATTCGATCCGGACCAGGTCGGCGGCAGAACCGCGTCGAGCCTCTCGCGCGTGGCAGGCGTGATGGCGGCGGGGATTCCCCCGAGCTCGGCAAGCCGGTCCACGGCGAGAACGCCTATGCCGCCGCCATTGGTCAGAATGGCCAGCCGGTTGCCCGGAGGTGATTCGACACGCCCGAGCGTCTCGGCACAGTCGAACAACTCGCGAAGATCAGACACCCGCAGCACGCCTGCGCGACGGAACGCGGCATCGTAGACCGCGTCGGACCCGGCCAGCGCGCCGGTGTGGGTCGCGGCCGCCTTCGCGCCTTGCGCCATGCGGCCGGATTTGACCACGACGACGGGCTTGATTCTTGCGGCGGCGCGCGCCGCGGACATGAACTTGCGGGCGTCCTTAACCGCTTCGAGATACAGCAGGATCGCTCGGGTCTTGCTGTCCAGCGCGAAGTAGTCGAGCAAATCGGCGATATCGACATCGAGCTGGTCGCCGATGGAAACAATTCCGGAAAAACCCACCCCGCGCTGCGCCGCCCAATCCACCATGCCGGCGGCAATGGCGCCGGACTGAGAAATCAGCGCCAGATTTCCCGCGGATGGCATATGGGCGGCGAAACTTGCGTTGAGGGCCACGCTGGGCATCATGATGCCGAGACAATTTGGCCCGATTAACCGCATTCCGTACTTCTGCGCAGCGCGCTCGGCGGCGTCTGCCAGCGACCCCGCACCGTGGCCAAGGCCGGCGCTGACAATCAAAGCGCCTACCGCGCCGCGCTTTCCGGCCTCATCGATGAGACCAACGACCGCGGCTGCCGGCGCAGTAATCACCACGAGTTCGGGCACGAACGGCAATTTGCCGAGACTGTCGACCGTCGCAACGCCGTCGATCTCGGGATAGTGCGTGTTGACCAACCCAAATTCACCTTTGAATTTCGCCTTGTGAATATTGCCGAGAATGGCCCGTCCGACGGAGCCTTGGCGCGGACTCGCCCCGACGAGCGCGACCGAACGGGGCGATAGCAGATTTTGCAGACGATAGGTCGACATCTCTTGTCCGGCAGGCACTGGTTGCGTCGACGGCACCTTCCGCGAGCCGTCAGGCTTACGGAGCCGCATCATAGTCCAGCACGGTAGCCGGCAAGATGACAGGTTCGGGTATGCCCAAATACAGATTTCACGGTGCGGCAAGTTCGGTGTTGAGCAAGATCAAGAGCCGAACCGACGTCTCGTGTGATGCTTTTTCTAGTTACTATTCCACGGAGAAACGCCATGTCGAGGAACGTCGGAAGAATAGATCAGTATGTGAGGATTGTGGCGGGGTTGGCGCTGGTCGCATTTGCGTTCCAGGACGGATTGTCGATTCAGGGGTGGCACTGGGCCGGGTTGGCCGGTTTCGTCTTGCTGGCGACCGCCCTCTTCAGCCGCTGCCCGGCCTATGGCGTGCTCGGGATTTCGACCTGTGAGCGCCGGATCGAAGGCACTTGATCCAAGCCGTCAACAGAACGGCTGCTCCGCCCGAAACCGATCGCGCGGAGCAGGGGCTCAGTTCTGCCGCCAGGTTTCGACCAGCTTGGCGGTGTTATCGATCACCCGCTCGCTGTGCTTGAAGAGCCGCTCGGTGTCCCTGCGGATGAAGTCGAGCTGATGTCGGGTGCACTCCTGGTACATCGTCCCGAGATCCCTGACAGAGTGTGCCTCCGCCAGCTTGTGAACGAACTCATCAAAGATCTTCGTCTCCGCGGCTGCGCGGTCGACAAATTCATTTCCGGCAAACAACATCTCGTCCAGCAGCACGTTTCGTGCGCCGGTCAGGAACGAGAAGGCATATTTGTTCGCCTTGGTGAGTTGCGAGGCAGCGTCGGCCCCGAGCTGTTCGCTGGTCGCGGCGCCCTGTTCAGCGAGTTCAGTCATGGCAACCTCCTTTTGTATGGGGACCTTTAGCGGCACAATGTTTAGGCGTGACCGAACTATCTGGCTTTGATTGAGATCAAGCAGGAACGTGCTTCGGCTTCCTAGGATCTCAGACGACTGCAAGGGAACATCCGAATGCAGGCCATGGTATTGGAGGCCCCGGGCGCGGCACTGGTCTTGCGTGAGCGTCCCGAACCGGAACCTGGAGTCGGCATGGTGCGGATCCGGGTAGATGCCTGCGGCGTGTGTCGTACCGATCTTCATGTTGTCGATGGCGAATTGCCTGACATCCGCTACCCGATCGTGCCCGGCCACGAGATTGTCGGCCGCGTCCAAGCGTTGGGACCGCACGTGACGACGCTGCGCCTTGGCGAACGGGTAGGCGTGCCCTGGCTTGGATATACCTGCGGCGTCTGCCGGTACTGCAAGGAGGGAATGGAAAATCTCTGCGATCGTCCGCTCTTCACCGGATACACGCGGGACGGCGGCTTCGCCACGCACACCATTGCCGACGCGCGCTATGCCTTTCCGCTCGGCGAAGACGGCGACGATGTTTCGATCGCGCCGCTGTTGTGCGCCGGCCTGATCGGCTGGCGATCGCTGGTGATGGCGGGCAGCGCGGAGCGGCTCGGCATTTATGGCTTCGGCGCGGCCGGGCACATTGTCGCCCAGATCGCGCGCTGGCAGGGCCGGTCCGTCTATGCCTTCACGCGATCCGGCGATATCGCGGCGCAGGATTTTGCCCGCCAGCTCGGTGCGGTGTGGGCCGGGGCCTCGGGCGAGCTGCCGGACACGCCGCTGGATGCCGCCATCATCTACGCCCCCGCCGGGGAATTGGTGCCAGCGGCGCTACGCGCGGTGCGCAAGGGCGGCAGGGTGGTATGCGCGGGAATCCACATGAGCGACATTCCGAGCTTTCCCTACGATATTCTTTGGCAGGAACGACAGCTGGTGTCGGTTGCCAATCTCACGCGCCAGGACGGGCTGGATTTCCTCAAAATTGCCCCGCAGGCCGGCATCCGGACCCAGACGACGGCATTCCCGCTTGCTGAAGCCAACCAGGTCCTTGCAAAGCTGCGGACAGGACAAGTTTTGGGCGCAGCCGTCCTCAAACCTTAAGTAGGCCTTCGCATGACAACTTCGGTGACAGCCAACTCCCGCATGCAAGAGCGCGTCTTCGCGTTTCTGGCGGATCCTGCAACGCACCCCATGTTCATCGGATCGATACGCATGCGGCATCGGTTTTTCTCGAAGGTGATCGCGCGCTGAAGATCAAGCGCGCCGTGCATTTCCCGTATCTGGATTATTCGACACTGGCAGAAGCGAAAAGCCGCCTGCGATGAAGAGATGAAGATCAACCGCAGATTCGCACCGCAAATCTATCGCCGCATCGTCCCGATCACCCAAAACAGCGATGGATCGCTTGATATCGATGGCAACGGCGCGCCGGTCGAATTCGCGATCGAAATGATCCGCTTCGACGAGCGTATGACCATCGATCAAGTCGCCGAAGCTGGTCCGCTGGATCCCAATCTTGTCGACGCCATCGCAGACGCGATTGCGGATTCCCATGGCGTCGCGCCGCTTGCCCCGCCGGAGTTTTGGATCGAATCGATCCCGAGGATCATCGACGGTAACACCAAAGCGTTTCGGACCGCCGCCTGTTTTCCCGCCGATGATATCGATGAACTCGAGGATGTGTCTTTGTCCGCGTTTTCCCGAATTCGCGGGCTATTAGAGCAGCGCGGCAAGGGGGGATTCGTACGGCGTTGCCACGGCGACCTGCATCTGGCGAACATCGTGCTGATCGACGGCAAGCCCGTTCTGTTCGATGCGATCGAGTTCGATCCCGATATCGCGTCGGTCGATGTGCTCTACGATCTTGCGTTCCCAGTCATGGATTTCATCCGCCATGGCCGGCATGCGGCTGCGAACGCCGTCCTCAACCGGTATCTTCGAAACACGCCCATCGAAAATCTCGATGCGCTCGCAGCACTTCCCCTATTCCTGTCGCTGCGCGCCGCTATTCGTGCCAATGTGATGCTCGCTCGTCTCGACCAGGCCCGTCACGACAAGACTGATGTCATGCAATCGGCACGGGCCTATTTCGAACTTGCAAAGCTGGCGATCCGTCCACCGGAGCCGACGCTCATCGCAATTGGCGGGTTGTCCGGAACCGGAAAATCCGTTTTGGCGCGCGGCCTCGCGCCCAGTGTCGCGCCATTGCCGGGTGCTGTGATATTGCGGACAGATGTCCTGCGAAAGCAGCTGTTTTATGTGCATGAAACAGATCGGCTGCCCGAGAGCGCATACCGGCCGGAGATCACTGAGCAGATTTACGAAAGCCTCCTGCAACGCGCAATGCGGATTCTCTCCCAAGGTCATTCCGCCGTCGTCGACGCCGTGTTTGCTCATGAATTAGAGCGCTCCGCCATTCGCCATGCTACGCGTAAGCTAAAGATCCGGTTCGTCGGCCTCTTTCTCGTCACCGACCTTGCGACCAGATTGAGCCGCGTCGGCCGGCGCGAGCGCGACGCATCCGACGCTACGCCGGAAATTGCCGGACTTCAGGAAAAATGTGACGTCGGCGAGGTCGATTGGGCGATCATCGACGCATCCGGAACCCCTGAGGAAACCCTAAGGCAATGCCCGACCCGGTCGCTGCTTCAAAATAAGCGACCGTGAACGTGCGCGTGGCCGGAATCACTGGCGGACGTAGTCCCCTGGTGCATCGGGCAATCGCTCATCGTCGCCATGCCCAACTCCCATCGGCGGGGGCTGGCATGGCTCGCCGGATCGCGCGGCCAACCACTTGGTCCATTCCGGCCACCACGAACCCTCGACAAGCGGCGCCGCCTTTAGCCATTCCTCGGGACCGACATAGGAAGCGTCCGCTTTCTTGGTATTTATCTGATAGCTGTGCCCTTGCTCGCTCGGCGGCGCGACGATTCCCGCATTGTGCCCACCGCTGGCCAAAAGGAAGGTAACGTCGGCGTCCACCTGATAATGTATTTTGTAAGCGGACTTCCAGGGTGCCACGTGATCGCGCATTGTACCGACCACGAACATCGGCGCGTGAATATCCGACAACGCGATTGGCCTGCCTTCGACGACGTAGCGGCCCCCGGCGAGGTCGTTGTTGAGAAACAGTTTTCGCAGGTACTCGGAATGCATCCGGTACGGCAAGCGCGTGGCATCTGCATTCCAGGCCATCAGGTCGTTGGGCGGGGCGCGTTCTCCCATCAGGTAGTCGCGAATGATTTTTGACCAAATCAGATCATTGGAGCGCAATAGCTGGAATGCGCCCGCCATTTGCGTGGTGTCAAGGATACCACGTTCCCACATCATGTCTTCAAGAAACGCGACCTGGCTTTCGTTGACGAACAGAGTCAGTTCGCCGGCTTCGGTGAAATCCGTTTGCGCTGCGAGCAATGTGATGGACTTCAATCTGGTGTCGCCATCTCGCGCCATCGCCGCCGCGGCAATCGACAGCAGCGTGCCGCCCAGGCAATAGCCGAGCGCGTGAATCTGCCGGTCCGGCATGATTTCCCTAACCGTCGCGACCGCTGCGTCCACGCCAAGGCTGCGATAATCGTCAAATGCGATCTCGCGGTCCGCAGCCGTCGGATTCCGCCAGGAGACCATGAACACGGTAAAGCCTTCGCCAGTCAGAAACTTCACCAGCGAGTTGTGCGGTGATAGGTCGAGAATGTAGTACTTCATGATCCAGGCCGGCACGATCAAAATCGGCTCCGGATGGACCTTGTCCGTTGTTGGAGTATACTGGAGCAGTTCGATAAGCTCGTTTCGGAAAACGACTTTGCCGCGAGACGTCGCAACGGTCTCGCCGACAACGAAGTCCTGATGCTTCGGTTGCTGGCCGGCGGAGAGCAACCGCATCCAGTCACTCCACCAGTTCTGCCAACCGAACACAAAATTCTCGCCGCCGCTCTGAAAAGCCTTCTGCAAAACTTCGGGATTGGTGGCGGCGAAATTGGAGGGCGCCAGCATGTCGAGGAGCTGCCGGACGGAGAATTCGACGATCGCCTCGTTCTGCGGCGCCACACCGCGTATCCCGGTGGTGGCATCGTGCCACCAATGCTCTTTCAGAAGAAACGCCTGGGCGACGAGATTGAACGGCGGAACTTCCCATCCCGGCCTGGCAAAGCGCCGATCCTGCGGCTGCGGCGCGATGAGCGACCAAGGTCCCTGATCGGGCGAGAAATAATGCAACGCTGCATCAAAGAACTGAGCTGCGCTCCGCAAGGTGTCATGCGCCATCCGGATTTGCCGTTGTGGCGCCGCGGCCAGATGCGAGGCCCAATCGATGTAGGCAAGCGAAATGGCAATCGGCGATATGCCGCCGGTCAGGCGCGCCAACAGCGCATGCAACCTTCGGTCGCTCTGATAAGCTTCCATCGGCTTACCCTGAGGACTTTCGAGAGCATCCCGTAGGGCACGCTCGGCCCCCATGACCGCTTTTTCCTCGTCGGCATGACTGAACGCATGGATGCGGCAGGGCAACGTCTGCCCGGCTGCTTTTGAGAGGGTCGATATCGGCTTCACGGAATTCTAACTCCTCCACGCTATCGATTTTAGCCGCGCGCATTCCGTCGGCTCCAAATTCGTAGAATAACTATGCGCCCACTACCGCCGGCCACTTGACCTGAATCAAAAGCCCGCAAACGCCTTTGATCTTTACTGCCCATACCATGGCAGCGGTAGACGCAACTTCCGAAAGGGCGGAGGCTGATCATGCTGAAAAATCTTCTCGTCCATGTTCCCTCCGAGCGGCCGATACGCCCGGTGGTAGACGCCGCGGTCTCGTTGGCGGTAGCGCGCGCCGCGCACCTCGATGCGGTGTCGATCGGTTATGAAACCAGCAATGTAGGACTGGCCTTCGAAAGCGGCGGCGCGGCCGTGGCGGCGGTCTTCGAGATTGAGCACGAACGCGCGGCGGAGCGAGCCCAGGCCGCGCTTGCGTTGTTTGAAACCGAAGCGCGCAACGCCGGGATCTCTTATAATCTCCAGGCATTCACCAGCACCCCGTTGCAAGCCGCCGAGTTGGTCAGCGCCTTGGCGCGGCTCCATGATTTGACGGTCGTGCTGCAGCCCGAGCGCGATAGCGATACATTTGACAATACCATTCCGCTCGAAATCCTTTTTCAGGCCGGCACACCGGTTCTGTTCATCCCGCATGCGCATAAGGGTTCCCTTGAACCCAAGCACATTGGCATAGCGTGGGACGGAAGCCGCCTGGCGGCACGTGCGGTTCGAGACGCAACTCCTTTCCTGGCTCGCGCGGACACCATCACCATCATCACCGTTAACGAGGCGCAGGTGCCCGCGGATGCCTCTGCAACCGCTTTGGCAGCTCATTTGGCGCGGCATGGTCTTGCTGCACATGTCGAACGCGCAAGCGTCGATCATGCGGATATCCAGCCGACAATCCTGTCGATCGCGGCGGATACTGGTGTGGACCTGATCGTCATGGGGGCCTACGGCCATTCGCGCCTGCGGGAGCGCATTTTAGGCGGCGTTACCCACACGATGCTCGATTCAATGACAGTGCCAACCCTGATGTCGCATTGACGATGAATCTTAGGTTGGGTTTGCGCGGGAGCAGATGAAATCAATGGCCTGGCTGCTTCGCCTTCTCTCGATTCTCGCCGCAGCGATCACCTCTCTGTTCGTCGCGCGCGATGCCCTGAATTTCGGCATCATCGAAACACTGCTAATGGTTACGTTGACTATCGGCGCCGCTGTCATCGTCGTTGCATGGAAAGCCCGGCGCGAGTTCTAGGTTATGCCCACGTAATCACGGATATTGGGTACAAGCGGCCACCAAATCAACTTTGCGGCTGGTTGCTAAACAGCTTCGATGTGACTTCGATCATCCGGTTGCCGTGCTTGAACAGCCGTTCGCAATCGCGGCGAATGAAGTCGATCTGATGCTGGCCGCACTCTTCGTACATTGTCTTGAGGCCGTTGACCGAATGGGCACCGGCCATTTTGGAGAGAAATTCGTCAAACAGGTGCGTTTCGGTTCGGATGCGGTCGAATATTTCGTTATTGGTAAAAATTAACTCCTCAACTATCGCTGCTTGCGCGCCGGATACGAACTCCATGGCGCTCTTGTTTGCTTTGGTCGATCGCGTTACGGCCTTGGCAATCGAGTCCTCAATAATCGCTGCACCAGGCTCGTAAAATTCCAGCATGGGTACCTCCGGCTTTGTCTTTACGATACGTCGCGTTCCGCGGCTCACATTGAGCTGCATCAAGCTGACAGGTTCCGTAGTTGACTTGAGTCAAATCGGACCGTGCCGGTTGAGATAACCTATCAATACCAGTCCCCAACTCCAGAGGCTCCCCATGCGCGCCCACCAGATCATGACCCGGCCTGTGATTACCGTCACACCGAATACCACGATTGTCGAGGCCGCCAATACCATGTTGCAGCGGCATGTCAGCGGGCTCCCGGTGGTGGACGCAGCAGGGACGCTGGTCGGCATCGTCTCGGAAGGCGATTTCATTCGCCGCGGCGAGATCGGTACCGAACGCAGGCGCGGGCGATTTCTGAGATTTATTCTTGGCCCGGGTCAGGCGGCAACCGATTTCGTCCACGAACACGGCCGCAAGGTCGGGGAGATCATGACGCCGGAGCCGCTTACCATCACCGAAGACACGCCGCTCGAGGAGATCGTGGCGCTAATGGAAAGGAATAACGTCAAGCGGCTGCCTGTAGCCCGCGGAGACCAGGTGGTCGGCATCGTGTCGCGCGCGAACCTGGTGCAGGCAGTAGCGAGCCTTGCACGAGAAATCCCTGATCCCACCGCGGACGATGATCACATCCGCAATCGCATCATTGATGCACTCGCGAAGAACGACTGGTGCCCGTTTGGCCTGAGCGTCATCGTACGCGACGGCATCGTCCACCTGAGCGGCGTTGTTACCGAGGAGCGGTCACGCCAAGCCGCTATTGTCGCCGCCGAGAACGTTGCCGGGGTGAAAAAGGTTCACGATCATCTGTGCTGGGTCGACACCATGTCCGGGATGTATCTGAACTCTCCGGAAGATGAGGATTTGGCAAGAGCAATTTCGCCACTCCCGAAACAGTCTGCGGCGGTCCATTCGCCCTGACCAGAGGAAGCCCCCGCCTTTCCTCTCACGTCCGTGTTGGAGGGCGGGTCTACGCTTTAGCTAAACGCATCGCTGCAATGCGCGCATCACGTCTTCGCGCGAGATTATGCCGGCGAGCCGCTGGTCGCCATCGATCACGGGCATGCTTCTGAGGCGATGATCGACCATGAGTTGGAGCACCCTGGTCAGCTTGGTGTCTTCGCCGACATAGATGAATTCCGAAGTCATGACCTCGGCGACCGTTCGCTTCATCAGATCCTCATAGCGCGGCATCATGTGGGCCGGAGTGAAGACGAAGCAGGCCAGATGGTCGAACTTTGAGACCACGCCGACTATTTGCGAACCTTCCTCGACCGGATAGGCATTGAAATCATCTTTCTCGAAGAGATCGCCGAGTTCGCGCAGCGAAACACCCCGCGTTACAGTCTTGACGTCGCGCGTCATATGATCTGCTACGATTTGCTCGAGGAAGGTATACAAATCATGAACCTCATTCTGGACGAAGGCAAATCAACCATGCTCGGCTCAAGCCTCGTTGATTGAGATCAACTCAGCGCGAAAGCAGTGAGCAGCGATTTGAGGGATTTATGAGCCGCCGAGTTACGCCGCCGAGGATCCATTCACGGAACCGCGAATGCCCGTAAGCGCCCGCGACGACGACGCCGGCGCCCACTTCCAACGCTATCCCCTCCAGTAGGCCGCCCGCTTCGCTGCAATCCTCAGGCACCTGTTCGGATGCACTTACCCCGTGTCGTGACAGCCATGCCACGACATCCCTGACCCGGGACAGCGCCGCCGGTCGATTGGCCTGTTCCTCGGCGATTTCCGCGACCGTGACCTCCGTTGCCTTACGGAGCAACGGCAGCGCATCGGCGACCGCCCGCCTCGCCTCGACCGTATCCTTCCAGGCGATCAGGACGCTTCGCAAATCCAGCCAGTCACAAGCGTCGGGAACGATCAACAGCGGACGTCCCGCCTGCATGACAAGATCGCTGGGATTGACCTGCACAAAGGGATCGGAAATAGCATCGCGGCTGGCTTCTCCCGCGACGATAATGTCGCAGGCGCGCGCTTGCTCGACAATGTATCGGGATGGAAAATCCTCGGCGCTCCGCCATTCGACTTCGGTGCCGCGGTTTTGCATTGCCGTGCGAAATTCGCGCTCGAGTTCCGCCGCCCGGCTTTTGATCGCTGCCCGTCCCTGATCAATCAGCTTCTGGGCCTGTTCGCCTGACGTGAAATAGAGCGGTGGACTGAATTCGACTGCGGAAATTCCTATCACTCTGGCGCCGAAGAGCTCCGCCAACTGCCCGGCAATCTCCAGTCGGGTCTTGTTGGGCCGGTCGATTGAGAGACCAACCATCACGGTCGCATACGTCATCGGGCGCTCCTGCAATCCGGGTTCAACCGCGCTTTTAAAGCCGGAACGGAAGGGTGAGATGAGCTAGATCAACGAATTTCGACTCCTTGCTGAATGCGGCAATATCTGTCAGGTGGACCTAGCGGGCCTGTCATCCCTTGAGCCCTACCCGCCATTCGGGCCATAATCGGCGTTGCCCAAGGCCTCGCGAGCTTCCGGTAGATCGATACACTCAAAGCACGCGATTCCGGGGCGCGCTGTCCATTGAAATTATATGCTCGGAGCAAAGGCGGAGCGTGACCACCACCCTAAAGTCAAAGTCCGATGATCCCGATCGAGATGAGCGTTTTCTGCTGGGCATCGAGGGATCCGGCATCGGAACATGGGACCTCGACCTTGCGACGCAACGGTTACTCTGGTCAAGCACCACCAGAACCTTGTTTGGGGTCCCCAAGGAACTACCGCTCACCTTCGACTTATTCCTGTCGCTTCTTGAACCGCAGGACCGCGAGCCCACGAAGCAGGCCGTAACGCGATCGGTCGAGACCGGCTGCAGTTTCGATATGCAGTATAGAGTCAACGGACAGTCCCAATTTCGCCATTGGGTTCGCGCACGTGGCAGCGTGGTAAGGGATAAGCAGGGTATTCCTCGTCACCTCAGCGGAATCGTTATTGATATCGACCATCAGAAGCAGGTCGAAGAAGCGCTGAGAACACGGGAGGGTCACCTTCGCTCCATCCTGGAGACTATTCCGGATGCGATGATCGTTATTGACGGCAGCGGTGTCATGCAGTTCTTCAGCAGTGCCGCGGAGCGGCAGTTCGGCTACTCCGAACAGGAGGCTATTGGCCAGAACGTCAGCATCCTGATGCCGAACCCGGATCGTTCGCGCCACGACGGTTATCTGGCCCGCTATCGATCTACCGGCGAGCGGCATATTATCGGCATTGGCCGAATCGTAACCGGACAACGCAAGGACGGGACGACGTTCCCGATGCATCTTTCGGTCGGCGAGATGCAATCCGGCGGCGTTCCTTATTTCACCGGCTTCGTCCGCGATCTGACGGAACATCAGCAGACCCAGGCGCGACTCCAGGAGCTTCAATCCGAGCTCGTTCACGTTTCTCGTTTAAGCGCGATGGGCGAGATGGCATCCGCGCTCGCCCATGAAATCAATCAACCGCTCGCCGCGATCAGCAATTACATGAAAGGTTCGCGTCGCCTTCTTGCAGCCAGTTCCGATCCCAACAGAGCGAAGCTGGAAAGCGCCCTGGATCGCGCCGCCGAACAGGCCCTTCGCGCCGGCCAGATCATTCGCCGTCTGCGTGATTTCGTTGCGCGGGGGGAAACCGAGAAACGCATCGAAAGCCTCTCGAAATTGGTTGAAGAAGCCGGCGCGCTGGGTCTTGCCGGCGCACGCGAGCAAGGAGTCCAGCTTCACTTCAATCTCAATCCGGAATACGACCTGGTCCTGGTCGATCGGGTGCAAATTCAGCAGGTTCTGGTGAATCTGTTCCGCAATGCGCTTGAAGCAATGGCACACTCGTCGCGACGCGAACTTGTCGCCTCAAACGCCCTGGTTGCCGATGACATGATCGAAATTGAGGTCTCTGATACCGGATCCGGATTCCCGGATGACGTGAAGCCAAATCTGTTCCAGACCTTTTTTACGACGAAGGAGACCGGGATGGGCGTTGGACTGTCCATCAGCCGCTCGATTATCGAAGCCCATGGCGGAAGGATGTGGGCCGAGACCAATCCTGTGGGCGGAGCGACCTTCCGCTTCACGCTGCCCGCCGCATCAAGCGAGAGTTTGGCCGATGTCACATAGGGGAAAGGTTTATGTCATCGACGACGATGAGGCGATGCGCGACTCCCTCGATTTCCTGCTGGGCACCGCAAACTTCCACGTCACGCTATTTGAATCCGCCCATCATTTCCTCGACGCACTTTCAGGCTTGGATTTCGGGTGCGTCGTTTCCGACGTACGCATGCCGGGGATCGACGGCATCGAGCTGCTGAAACGCATGAAGGCGAGCCATAACGGGTTCCCGATCGTGATCATGACCGGACATGGCGATATCCCGCTTGCCGTCGAAGCCATGAAGTTGGGGGCAGTCGATTTCCTTGAAAAACCTTTCGAGGATGATCGTCTGATCGGAATGATCGACGCGGCGCTCAGGCAGGCCGAGTCCGGTGCGCGAAGCGAGGCAGTCTCGCTCGATATCGGCGCGCGCATAGCCACCCTCAGTCCTCGCGAGCGCCAGGTCATGAATGGCCTCATCGCGGGGCTGTCCAACAAGCTGATTGCCAAGGAATATGACATCAGCCCTCGTACCATCGAAGTTTACCGGGCCAATGTGATGACCAAGATGCAGGCCGGCAGCCTTTCCGAGCTTGTCCGCCTGGCGATGCGTGCCGGTGCACTCAAGGATTGAGCCAAATCAAAACCTTGAACGCCGAAATACGCTCTATTCGGCGCGTGTATGGAACAATGCCACCCCAATCCGCGCGATGCCAAGAGATGGGTTCATCAACCTCACCGCCGGTTGTCTATGTTGTCGACGACGACACGGGTGTGCTCGGGTCGCTACGCTTTTTGCTTGAAACGGACGGCTTCGCCGTCCGGACGTTCCGCAGCGGGGCAGGCCTCCTGAGTGCAATCGCAACGGGTGAAGCCGATTGCTTAGTGATCGACTACAAAATGCCGGCAATGAGCGGCATTGACCTTGCGGTTCGGTTACGGAACCAGGATATCGACGTTCCGATCATTCTCATTACCGGCTATCCTGATGGGAATATTCTGGAGAAAGCTGCGGCAGCCGGCATATACCACGTCCTGCTGAAGCCCCATCTGGAGGAAAGCCTCGCAAGTTACATTCGGGGCGTGATTGAGGCGTCTCACGCGGTTAGCCGCTAGGGCTTCGGACTCCGGTAAACTACGTAAGGGACTCTCCTTAAGATATCGAGCGAAATTTCCAGATCAGATTAGCTCGCGTAGCAATTGGCCATTCGCCCTAGAGGAGATGGCTCATGCTCAATCAGTCGCTCAATACCTCCATTACCGCTAACAAGGTTGCTCCGGTTGGCTATTCCCCTGATCAGTTCTGCGCCCTCACCGGGCATGCGGGCCTTGTGGCGACCGAGTTTTCCTACAGCAAGGATGAGGAGATCTACGGCGAGGACGAGCCGGCGGAGTATGTCTACCAAGTGGTCCGTGGCGCCGTTCGGACATACAAGCTGCTTTCGGACGGACGACGCCAGATCGGCGCCTTTCATCTGCCGGGCGATGTCTTCGGACTTGATTCGGGAATGACCCACCGGCTCGCGGCGGAAGCCATTATAGATACCACCGTGCGCCTGGTGAAACGCCGCAGCCTTGAGCAGGCGGCAGGGATCGATGTTCAGATTGCGCGCAAACTTTGGACCATGACGGCCGGTGACCTTCGGCACGCGGAAGATCATATGCTGCTTCTCGGGCGCAAGAGCGCCATGGAGCGGGTCGCGAACTTCCTGCTTGAGATGGATCGCCGCCTCGCGGTCGCAGGCATGATGTCGCTGCCGATGTGCCGTCGGGATATCGGCGATTATCTCGGTCTTACCCTGGAAACTGTTTCAAGAGCGCTTTCTCAGCTCCACGGTGAAGGTGTGCTTGGGTTTTCCGGCGCGCGCCAGATCGTGCTCCGCAACCGCCAGCGCCTGCACAATATGGACGCTTGAGAACGGTGATTCGACATCCCTCGGAGCAGCTTTCGCCTACTGATGCTGCGGGCCGGTCGTGACAGGTTCGTCCCCAACGGCCACCATTGATTTGCACTAGAATAAAAGACTGCGCTTTCATAATCTTGGATGGCAGCTCGGGATAAATCGCCCTCGAGGAATTCAATCAGGAGGCCTGGCATGGCACGCTATATCGCTCGGTTTATGAAAGGTGTCCTCGGCGAAAACGGGCACGAGTCCGAAATTTGCCAGCGGTCGGTAGAGATCGAAGCTCCAAATAAGGAGCACGCCGCTGAATTGGCGAAGGTCAAGTTTTGTGAGTTCGAAAATGTTAAGAACTGGTTCCTCCATGCGGATCGTGTTCACATCACGGAATCCGAGTTTTCGTCTTAGACGTTGCGTGTGAAAACGCCCAACCGCGGGATTGAGATTAACGATGCTACAGGGCTTGCGCTGTGTAGCCTCGTTAGCTGGGGCGACATATCGCTCGACAAGTTGAGGCCTATGCGCGTTGCGTTGTGAACGAGGGAAAGCGGCTTGTGACCGGGATTACCTATTTCATAGTTGTGCCTTTCGATTACGTCGATGACGCCGTCGTCGCTGGTGAACCTATCCAATGCCCGAGCCCTGCCGCCGCGATACAGCGTGCGCAAGGGCTGTGGAAGACTTTTGGCCATGCAGGTGCGATAGCACTCAGCCGGACCAGCGATTTTGAGATTGGCAAGTTCGACGCCAGGCAAGTTCTTCGGCGATTTGGACAAGTGCCGACCGACTATTGATGATCAACTAAAATTCCTGCCGGGGGCCAGCAGCACGCCAGTCCCAAAGCTGCGGACGCGATCGGCACCCGTCCCAAATTTTGCAGCCACGACACTCTCTCCGATTCTAGGAATTTACACATTGTGCCTGTTTTCGCCGAGAGCACCATTCATAAACTGAGCGATATAGTCAATTTGATTTGGATCAATGCCCTCGGGCAGCACCTACATTCATATTACATAATGCCGAACGGAGGAGGGTTAGATGCCAGCCTCATACAATCACCACTGGTCGATTTTCAACGCTTGGAAAGATTGGAAAGTAGCCCGCTCAAGCTTTGCCGATTCTGATGTTTGTAGTGAATACGAACTGAAGCGCAGAGCCCATTACTTGGGTATACCCGTTGCCCAGCTACGTTGGGTTTCAGGTCATAGCCCCGACCCAATCAGTCTCCTGGAGCGTCGCATGGAAGCGCTTTCGCTCAATCCGGACGAAGTCGCCCACACGGAGCCCCTCACGGTCCGGGAACTTCAGCAGCGTTGCGTCAGGTGTGGGAAGCGCGGACAGTGCGCGTTAGATCTCGCAGACAAATTCGCCGATCCCGGGTGGCAATACTGGCGGGATTATTGTCCGAATGCCGCGACACTCGCGATGCTAAACACCCTGCACCGATCGACCATGTATGCGGTCGCACGAGGGCAACCCAAAGATTAATCCATCGCAATACCAAACCATCGCTTGTCGGTGACGATGTTGCCAAACCATCAGCGGAGGAGTGCACAATGACACCGCAGGTCAAACCATATCCAGTCATCAACAAGCTCATTGATGTCTTTGGGAACTGGCTCAAGCGCAGGCAGGAAATCCGCGAGATTCGCGAGCTCGATAGTGCCGAATTCGCAAATATTGCGCACGAACTTTGCATTACGCCCGCAGACCTCGATACATTCGTCCGCCAAGGCCCACATGCGGTCGATGAATTGCCGAAACTGCTGATGGCTCTCGGCATCGATGAAAAGGCACTCTCTCGCACTCAGCCTCTTGTGCTGCGTGACATGGCACGTGTCTGCACCTCATGCCAACACAAGCATCAATGTGACCGCGACCTCGACGCCGGTACCTCCGCCCAGCGCTATGAGGAGTATTGCCTTAACGCGTCGACAATCGATGCGCTCGACCTGGCCCGTCCGCGCACCGGCCGCGAAGCCATCAGCACTGTGAAAATGTCGCAAAGGCTTACCGCAGATGTCGATGCCTGGGCGGAAGCCCGCGCGCCGCGGCCGAACGCGCGTTCGAAGATACGCCAGCTGTCATTGAGGCGCGCGGAGGTGTACGGCCAAGCGGTAGGTCAAGCCGCCATGCAACGACAGACCAATCTTGCACGCGGGCTAACGTAGCAAAGAACTGCGTAAGTATGGCTGCGCGGGTATCATGCACACTTATTTGGCGCACACCACGAGCCGTTCGATCTTCTCGACTGCTCTAGGCGGATCTGGAGAAATCTGTCCAGAGCCCGATGAGGACATGCAAGATCATGATGACAGCGGCAAGCCCGAGGCAGACAAACGCTGCATCAAGCAAGTAGTCCGCCCCTGCAAACTTTCCAAGCATGACCGAAACGATCACACCGAACAATCCTGCTGCACCCAGCAGAGCCGCAATTTTGGGCGCCGACATGATTTTCCTCCTGCTGCTTTCTTCGTAATCTTCGCTCCATTTGTTTTTGTATTTAACAATAAATGGCTGCTGATTAACTCAATAGTGGGGATCGTACATTTGCGATCGAACGTGGGCAATGAGCTCCTTAGGCGCTTGGCCGGCTGCAAGACCGCGTTTGTAAGCGACGTCGGCAACGGCCGCCGCGATGTGCGCCGACACTTCACGGATCCGCGCCAGAGCCGGGTAAAGGCTGCCCTGTTTGATGTCCGCTTCGCTTACCAAGTGGGCCAGTGTGTGCGCGGCGGCCATGAACATCTCGTCGGTCACCAGTCTTGTTCCGCTTACGATCGCGCCAAGGCCGACACCGGGGAAGATGTATGAATTGTTGCCCTGGCGCGGGACGAACGTCTCGCCGTTAAGTTTCACCGGATCGTATGGGCTGCCGCATGCGAACAGCGCGCGGCCGCCCGTATGGCGGTAGGCTTCCTCGGCCGAGCATTCTGCCTTCGAGGTCGGATTGGATAGCGCAAACACAATCGGTCGGTCATTGATCCGCGCCATGGCCTGAAGCACTTCAGGCGTGAAACTGCCGCCGACTGCCGCAACGCCGATAATCGCGGTGGGCTTGAACGTACGAATTGCGGTTAGGAAGTCGCCGATCGGGGCTTGTTCATGTGCGTAGCGAAGCTTGTGCTCCGTGAGGCTTGGTCGATTCTTCACGACCAAGCCGCGCGAGTCCACCAGCCAGTTGCGCCGAACAGCCTCCGCTTCCGGTACCCCCTGCGCCACCATAACCGAGACCACGAGGTCGGCAATGCCGGTCGCGGCCTCTCCCGCGCCGAGGAAAAGCAGCCTCTGGTCCGTGAGCTTATTGCCGGTCACACGCAACGCCGAGAGAAGGCCCGCCAGCGCCACCGCGGCCGTCCCCTGGATATCGTCGTTGAAGACGCAGATGTTATCGCGATATTTATGCAGAATTCGGAAAGCCGAGTGATTGGCGAAATCCTCGAACTGAATCAGCACGCCAGGGAAAGTCCCGCGTGCAGCGGTGACGAATTCGTCAATGAGCTCGTCGTACGCGCCGCCGCTTAGACGCTTCTGATGCAGCCCAATGTAATACGGATCGTTCAGCAACGCTTCATTGTTGGTGCCGACGTCCAGCATTACGGGCAAGCATAGTTCCGGGTGCACGCCGGCGCACGCCGAGTAAAGCGAGAGCTTCCCGACCGGAATGCCCATTCCATTGGCGCCGAGGTCGCCAAGACCAAGGATGCGTTCGCCGTCGGTCACGACGATAAGCTTTGCCGGATAGGGCCAATTGTCCAGCAGTTCGGCGATTTGCCCACGATCGTTAGCGCCAATGAACAGGCCGCGTGGCCGCTGGAAGATGTGGCCAAACCGTTGGCAGGCGATCCCCACTGTCGGTGTGTAGATAAGCGGTTGGATTTCATCGATGTTGTCGCACACGACGCGGAAAAACAGCGCTTCATTGCGGTCGTGCAGGGAGTTTAGCATGACATATTTTTGGAGGTCGTCGGGCAGGCCGCGCAGATTGGTCAGTACCCGTTCGGCCTGGGCTTTCATTGAGAACACATGCGCAGGCAAAAGGCCGCGTAATCCTAGCGCGTCGCGTTCCTGCTCGGTAAATGAGGTACCCTTGTTCAGTAGTGGATCGCGCAATAGCGCCATGCCGCGGGGCAAATCAGAAGGCCTCGACCGGACCTTGGCCGTGACTGACGCGCTCATAATATTCCTCCCACCGTTGATGAATTGGGGCTAGCGTCCGCCGTTTGAAGCGGAAGGCGTTGATCAAGATCAAAACCGAAACAATCTCTTCTGGCCCCGGCTAATTGATCTGGATCATGATCCGATTGGATTGGATCATGATCTCATTTGCCTGAAAGAAGCCTGCGGCGGAAGTCAATTGACCAGGAAGTCAAGACCTCAAGGAGGATGCGGCAGTGTTGAGCGAGAGGGTCGATCGCATTCTGCCTTACAGCCCAGAGCAGCTGTTCAATCTTGCCGCTGACGTCGAGCGCTATCCCGAGTTTCTGCACTGGTGGATCACGGCGCGTGTTCGAAAGCGGGAAGACGAGATTTACTACACCGACCAAATCCTTGGCATCGGCCCAATCCGTGTGGAATTCGAGTTGAGAACGGTCCTTCGTCAGCCGGAACGGATCGAAGTGACCTCGAACGAGGCGCCGTTCCGGAAATTCCAGCTTTCCTGGCTGTTCGAGTCTGCGTCCGGGCGGCCGCTGTCGCGTGACCCTGATGGCCGAATTGGAGTTCCGGTCCTATCTGCTCGAACGATTGGTGGACAAAGTGGTGTCTGCCGGCATGAACGATATCATTGCCTCGTTCGTGGCACGCGCCCAGCAGCCATATGCGGCTACAGATCGACCGATTGAAGACGCTAAACGGAATTGAGCCGCTTGAACGCCCTGCGCCACATAAAATGGTGGTCTGCTGGACTTCGTTTGTCTTTTCGAGACCCACTCAAAGATGTTCTTCAAAGTCCTCGAAGGATTTTCCAAACTGCGACAAGGCTTCCTCAAGATAGTCGGCAAGCATTGACGTCTCGATCAGGTAAGATGCCGTACGATTGTTGTGGGCGCGCGACGCCTCCAAGCGAAGATCGAGCCAGTTATCGAGATCACCGTCACCACGGCCGAGCCAGGTCAGTGCGACGAGATCAATTTGCTCGTCTACATTCAGGCCTCGAATAAAGCCGGAAAGCTCGTAGCGATCGGTATCCTTGCTATGGTTTTCATGCATATCTCCGATACCGTCCTCAACCAAATCGGAGACCAGTTCCGACCCGGTAGCCTTGACGTCGAATTGGCGGGCCTTCGCGATGATGAAAAACACCTTTTCCGGTGAGATCGACAGGTTCGGAATTTGTCGCATACCAGATACCTCATGAGAGCAGCACAAGCCCTTTGCCAACTGCAGTGCCAACCTAACGGCTTGTCGCGGGGGCACATTGCGCAGGATCAAAAGACCGATATCTGGCCGTAAGCTGTTTCAGTCCTGTCAAACAGATCCATTGGAGGCGCGACATAGCTCGGCGAGCGTAGGACCCTGCGAGAGGTTTGGCGAGAAGGTCGGATTTTCGCCAAACCACCCAGTCATTGATCGAGCTCAAATCACTTGAGGCAAAAGTGGCTAATCTCCGGCAAAATTAGTTCGTTGATCGGCGGATTTCAGACGTGCCTGGCCCTAATAAAAAAGTCCGGACAAGACGGTCCCTTCGGGGACGGGCCGCGACGCCGTCAGCGCGGTAAAAATGTCGAAAAAACTTACCGCGGCCGTAGATGCCTGGGCGGAAGCTCACGAGACGACCCGTTCAGATGCCATTCGTCAACTGGTAGAACTTGGCCTGAGCGCCACCCCACCGAATGATCTCCATGATGCCAACCGTCGCGATTTGGTTGAAATTGAAGATCTGGTGGTCAGGCAACTCAACGACCTGCTCGATCCCTCACTTCCGTCTACAGAGCGCGAACGTCGTATCCGCAGGCTGACCGAAGGCCCGCCGGAATTCCTGGATCGGCGCATTGACCTGCCGAAGCCGAAAAATGAGTAACCGTCGCAGCAGCGCCGCCACCACTCGCAGCTGATCTTGCTCGCGCGTCATCAAGTTAGTGCAGACGAATCGCCTATATTATGGCTGCCTGCATTTTGATGGTGACTGCCGACCAACTGCACAAGTTTTTGCGGATGCATTTCATGACCGTGAGAGTTGGCAGCATCTTGCTGTGGCATCGGGCCCGGGCGGCCGTAATCGGAGATCATTTGCTTTTTTTTCGGAAGTTCGGTTGGCACCGAGCCCGCGCTTGAAGGAATTATGGAAAGCAGCTCCTTCGCTGCGTCGATTTAATTAGATTTAAGCATCGCACTAAATTGACCGGAATAGTTTGATCCGGATCAATTCAGAGCATTAAGTTCGCCCATACGGCTCGTCGCTCTCTGCACTGCAGGAAGACCGCAGAGATCAAAACATCAGCAAAGGCAATCTCCATCTTAATGCCCAGCCAATGCTGCGCGGCTTTCCTCGGTCTCCCTCTCCCACCGCAATATCGTTTTTGCCAGGTTGTGAAATCTCTCTTCGACCACGCTGTCGAATAACGGATCCTTTCTGTCATCCAGTTGTCCGTCTATTTCTGTCCAGTCTTCCGGTCGCAAGGCTCTTAGGGCAGCTGGGAACAGCAGCTGTTCTTCCTTTTTCAGGTGTTCGCGCTGATGCTCGATGAAGTTGTGCACGGCCAGATGGAAGCTTTGTCGCAGGAATTCCTGGTCAGCCAGCACGTATTCGACAGAGCGTGAAAAGCTGCGCAAACGTCTGGCTTCCATCTCATGTTCGGCCTCCACGTCGCCGAAGCGTCTTGCAGCAGCGGGGTCCCGCGCCTTCAGCCTTTCGAAAATAATCTCCTCTCTGGGGTGATGGCAGCTTTCGGGATAGTCCTGGAAATACTGGATGATGGTCTGCAGGATTTCATAATCCGGCCGCCCGCTGCGATCGAATATCTCAAGTTCGTGCTCCAAAACGAAAAGCAGTTTTTCGATGTTTTGGTGCTCTTCGAGCAAGATATCAATGATCTTTGGCATTGATAAGCTCCGACCAATCGCCGCTGCTAAATCGCTCCCAGCATTCCTGATGCTGTCAGCGTAGCGCGGCTTTCGCTGCCTGACTTTGCGCCAAATCAATGCTCAACGGCTTTTCAGTTGCGGTGCACGACTTGCCTGACAACCATTGCTGATGCAATTTTTTCGCTTAGGCCAAGCGGCGCGTTTGACCTAGGTCAATTCCATCGACAGCACCAGCAGTAATGGTCATTCTTAGTATCCCGCAGCAATATGGCTGCCGGAGTGATCCGCATAGACCCTTCGGGAAGTCCACGTTGGAGTGATGAATGCCACGCGCTTTCTTCCCAACGCTGTTTTTCGGAGCTAACCCCAACGCGCTTGAGCTCCGAGAACTTCAGAGGCTAGCCACCGAGGTCTATTATCGCCCCGAAAGGTCGATATTTTCCGAGGGTGAAATGGCGGATAGCGTTTTTGGCCTCTCCAAGGGCATCGTACGTCTTTACAAGCTGCTGCCAGACGGGAGACGCCACGTTCTTGCATTTGCGCTACCCGGCGATTTCCTCGGAATGCCGCTCGCTGAATGCCATAATTTTTCGGCCGACGCCATCGGCGAAGTTGCCTTGTGCCGATTTTCACGCGAGGAGCTTACAAAATTCATTCAGTCCAGCCCTAACATGATGCGGCTGATGATCGAATTTGCGAGCCGCGAACTTGATATGGCACAGGACCAGCTGCTGCTGCTTGGCAACGGATCGGCAGAAGAAAAAGTTGCGATATTCCTGGTGAGCTGGCGCAACCGGCTGGCGCGCTTGTCGGTATTTTCGGAGACTGTGCCGTTGCCGATGCGGCGTCAGGATATCGCTGATTTTCTCGGACTCAAGCTCGAGACGGTTAGCCGCACCCTTGCCAAGCTTGAGCAGAGGAACGTGATTCGCGTGATTCCGAAAGGTGTGTTCTTGATCGGCCTGGAGCAGACGCATTTGGTTACCAGCAGAAGTTACCAGCCACAGATCTGAGAGGTTTAAAGGTCGTATGGCCTAACCCCTTTAATTGTCGGACACCGAGCAGACAAACTGGGTTTCGGAAGCGTAAGTTATTCGTGTTCGGAATTGTAGGGATGTCCGCCATGGCAAGACCTGCATTAGGTACTCACTTGAGCCCGGACGAGCTTAAAAAGCTTGCCGAAGCGCGAATTGCTCAGGCAATGCGGATTGAAGCCGGACCGGAACGGCTGCGAGTGCTAACGGTTGCCGATGCGCTGATGAATTTGGCCGAGATCAAAAAGCTATTGCTGGAATACGAGCGGCGGTTTCTGAATTAAGCCAATGGCCAGGCCGCGCTGGCATCTAAGGATCCGCAGCGCGTTTGGGTCCGGTCGCGCACGCCACCCTTCTGCTTTGTCCCTTTACGCGGTATATCTGCAGCGCCTTGGCCAGGCGTGAAGTCGAAACTGCGGGAAGTCCACTCGATCATGATGAGACCGATTGTCGGGGCCATTTGTATGGTCCTATTCGTCACAAATGTGCAAGCGGCCGGCGTTACCGACCTCAAAGCCGCCCGTGCAGCGGCCGAGAAAGGCGTTGGCGACGAAGCCATCCAGCTGTTCACTCAGGCGCTCGCCGCGGGAGATCTCTCAGCCGACGATCAATTTATCGCCCGAAAGGGCCGTGCACGCGA
>CAVUYV010000049.1:0-26878 GCA_963745785.1 uncultured Alphaproteobacteria bacterium
GACATCGCCCACCCGCACCGTGTCTTGCCCAGCGGCGAGATCTAGAGGAACCAATCCGGCTTGTGGGCCAGGTCGATATCGATCCGCTCGAACGCAGCGCCTTTCTCGGCTCAGCGCGATCACCGCGCGCTGCACATAGGCAGAGCTCGTGGCTGATCAGTTTTAGTTGTGCCGCCAAGGTAAATCTACAAATTAATGCAGATGCATTTATTTTACACTAGAACGGAGCGCCGTCAAGTCACTGCCTTGCGATCACTCCGCCGGTCATCGGCATTGGAACGCCGGTGGTAGTGGGATAGCTGAGCGGCAGGCCTTTTAAGCCCCGCGCTGCCAAGCGAACGCCTGGGCTCTAATGGGAGTTTGTCGACCAGCCGACCCAGCGCGTCGCCGGCCTCGACCGTCTCGGTAGCGCCACTCGCTCGCGCAACATTCGGACGATGGCTGGTATTGCGCGCTCCACCGCCGAACCACGATCCAGTCAGCATCTTCGGGAGCGACGGAGCGATGCGGGGCGATCGCTGCGGCCGTGAATGCCGCCAGTGTCGCCGCGCCGTCGGCGGGACGCATCTCGGGTAGCGCCAGCGAAGCCAAAATCATTGCGGTCCAGCGATTTGGGAGGCGGCAGCGCAAAGAACGGATGCTCCAGTGCGCGGGTGACCCATGCCTCGTCGGGGGCACCCTGGGCCGCCATGCGGCCTTCGCAATCGAAGGCCTGGCTCATGGTGCGATACATAGTCGCCTCGTACAGTGCGTTGCCGGGCCCGGGTGTCGCAGGCGATCAGGGTGTCGGCGCCATCGATGTAGGTGATGTTGGAGACGGCGGCCCGCGATATTAACCACGACCTCGCCGTCAAAGCGACTGGGCAAGCGCGCGGTCATAGACGGGCACGAAGGGCGCGCCCCGCCCGCCGGCGGCGACATCGGCGGCGCGGAAACTACGGTGACCGACAGGATGGCCTTGGCGAGCGTACAGCTGCATCGCCGATCTGCACGGTCATCTTTTGCGCCGGCCGATGCAGCACGGTCTGGCCGTGGAAGCTGACGATATCGACGTCCTCGCGCGAGAGGTGGTTTGCGCGGTAAAGCGGCCACCGCTTCGGCATGCGCGACCGTGACCGCGTGCTCGGCCTCGCGCGCATGCGGCGGCATCGCGTTGCGGCAGGCTCACGGCTTCCATCAGGGCCTGGCGCACAGCTACGTCGTGCAACCGGTTGGCCCGAAAGCCTTCACCCGCCTGCCGTCGGTTTCGATCAAGGCGACGTCGACACCGTCGAGCGAGGTGCCGCTGATCTACCGATCGCCGTTACATCAAAGTCATGGCGCTTCCGCGAGACGCCCCTGCCCTGAACGCCCGGCTTGTGTCAAACAAGCACATCTTATAATGCCATACCGCGCCGGCCGGCGGCAGCCTATTTCGCCATGGTTTCGAACTGCTTGAGAATAACGTGAAAAAATAAGAATGATGCGTTTGCACCGAAACGACCTGCTTTTAATCGATTTTCTACGTGCTGCAGAACCGCGGCTTTATTCACCAGATTTCGGACCCGGACTTTGTCGACCGCGCTCGCGGCCAGGGGCGATCTCGTCGGCTACATCGGCTTCGACTGCACCGCGCCTTCGCTTCATGTCTTTCGGCTCCATGGTGCAGATCATGTGCCTCACTGGCTGCAGCAGACCGGCAACAAGCCGATCGCGCTGATGGGCGGCGGCACCACCGTGTCTAAGCCACCCTCCGGAATGAAAACGTGAAATCCTTTCGATCGAGGATCCAGCGCAACAAGGACGGCATCGAGCAGGTGTTCTCGCGCTTCCTGAAGTTCGGGAGAGCAAGCATGACGCGATCATGACAATGCCGAGTGGCTGACAAAACTCAACTGGATCTTGAAGGTCGCTTGTGCTGACAGGCGGCATTTCTCGGTCAACCGCATGCTGGCGATGGATTCAGTGAAGCGCGGCTCGATCGCGACCAGCCGATGTCATCGAGTTCAACTACATGCTCCTGCAAGCCTCGGTTGGTCGTGCTCGAGCAGCGCTACGGCTGCCGGCTGCAGATGGGCGGCTCCGACCAGTGGGGCAACATCGTCAACGGCGTGGAGCTCGATCCGTCGCGTGGACCGCAGCCACCTTGCACGCGCTGACGACGCCGCTGCTCTCACCGCGTCCGGCGAGAAGATGGGCAAGACCGTCGGCGGGGCGTCTGGCTGAACGCCGACCTGCAGCAGCCCCTGGACGAGTACTGGCAGTTCTGGCGCAACACCGACGACGCCGACGTCGGCGTTTCATGAGACTGTCTTCCCGACGCTGCCGCTCGACGAGACTTCGGCACGGTTGGCGTCGAGCGGCGCGGAGATCAATGACGGCGAAGCAAGGTGCTTGCCGATTTGCGGCCACGCTGTTGCACGGCGCGGACGCGGCCGCGACGGCCGAGGCCGCCGAGGACACCGCGTTCGAGGAGGGCGGCTATCGGCCGAAGACTTGCCGAGCGTGGGTCGCGCGCGGCGGATCTGGACCGCCGGTATCGGCGTGCTGGCGGACCTGTGGTCGGGGCGGCCTCGTCGCATCCAAGGGCGAGGCCCGACGCCAGACCCAGGGCGGCGGTCTGCGCGTCAACGACATGGTCGTCAGCGACGAGAAGATGGTGCTCACGCCCAGGGACCTCACCGGCCCCGGAGGGCGTGACTAAATTGTCGCTGGGCAAAGTGTGACGTCCTGCTCAAGCCTGCATAGGCGCATTCGCTTTAGACCCTTGCTAGAAGAAGGAGAATACGTGCCGACATGGACCAAAATGCGCCGGAGGAGGGCGTCGAACAAAAGCCGCTGAAGCGGCGCGCGGTGCTTAACGCGCTCGCGCTTTGCTTTGCGCTGTCGGTGCTCGGCCGCGGCCTCGGCGGAGAGTTTTACCGTCTTTCTCAAGCCGATCTCGGAAAGCTTCGGCTGGGGGTCGCGTACAGGGGTGGTCCGGGTTGTTCGCTGGCCGCGCTGGCCGGCGGATTGGGCATCGCGCCGATTCGGCCGGCTGTTGACCGGTCGGGCCCGCGAATGGTCATTCGCTCGGAATGTCGCTGGGCGGGGCGTTCCTACTGCGGCCTATGCCCAGCATCTCTGGCGTTTCCACGTCTCCGACTTTGCGTCGGTCTGGAGTCGCCTTTATCGGCAACGTTCCGAATTCCATCCTGCGGCCGCTGGTTGGCCCGCGGTTGCCGACCGCGATGGCCGATCCTGTATTGCGACCGGAGCCGGCGTCTTGATCCTGCTGCCGGCGTCGCAAGTCCTGATCGATCATTTGGTGGCGCGGCGCCTATCAAATTTTTGGCGGCGCCACGCTGTTACTGCTGTTGCCGCTGTTGGTATTGCCATGGCGGTTGTTCTCCACCGGCTCGCCGCACGTTGCCAAGGGTGCCGATGCCGACCTCGCCGACCAAGGCTGGACCTTGCCAGGCGCGATGCGCCACCACGCATTCTGGCCTTGTTCTCAACGTTCTTCTTCACCGCGATCGGAATGTTTGCAATATCAGCGCAAGTCGTCGCCTATCTGATCGATGCCGGGATTCCCGCCCCTGGAGGCAGCGACCGCCTGGGGTTTCAGCGGCGTCGCATCCTGTTCGGAATGCTGGGCGTCAGTGGCTCGATGGCATCATCGGACGGCGGCCGGCGGTACTGTTCAGCTACGCGCTCTCCATCGCCGGAATCCTGATGCTCTGGGGGCGTACGGTATCCAAACATCTGGCTGCTGAGCGGATTTGTCTGCTTTGGCAGCATGATCGGCTCACGTGCCCCCTGCTTACGGCAACCGCGATGAAGATCTTTCGCGGCAAAAAGGGCGTCGCAACGATCTACGGCGCCATTGCGATCGGCAGTGGGCTGGGGATCGGCGTTCGGCTCCTGGAGCGGAGGACTGATCCACGACTGGACCCACAGCTGTACAACCGCGATCGCTGGTTAGCGTGGTGTTGGGGATGATCCCGTTCCTGGTCGTGCCACTGTGCGGTGTGACCACGCGCTTCGCCGCTCAGTTGTTCGGCGGAAATTCGACGGGATTGTTTCGCTTACCGGTGCCGAATTCGAAAATTTTCCGCAACACCGGGCGCCATGGCTGAAATCGGATTGACCCGAAGCACCTGGTGGGCGTGCCGACGACCTCGTAGGTCACGCCGATCAGGCCCTCATTGCTGCCGCCGCCGAGGAACAGGCCGACGATCTATTCGGCCGAGCATGTCGTCGAGCCCGTACATCGGAACGAAGGCGTGCCGCTGATGCGCACCTGATTGCCGGGGTAATCGATGCTGCCCTCGACTCGCGCCGATCCAGCCGGGCCTTTCACAACGCCCTCCCGGATCGTGAGCTGCCCGTTCTGCCGGCTGAACTCCGCGCGCAGTCGCGAAAACGCGATGCCGTCTGCATCTGCGGCCGCCCACGCGATCGAGCGAACTCTCGCCCTTGACGGTGAAGTCGCGGACGTTGATCAGCCCCTCCTTGGCGTTGGGTTCACCGTCGGAGGATCCATGGCGAACGCGAGCTGGCCTCCGACCATCTTGGCGTAGGTGTCGGTGAAGTACGGCGCCGGCGTCATCGAGATAGATCACCTCGCTAGGGATGGCCGCGCAATTCTCCGCTCAACGGCGTGTCCCGTCCCAGCTTGCCGCTGAGCGCGGAAGCCTCCGCCAATCCCCCGTTGCGCCGACAATTGCAGTCGACGCTGCGCAATGCTTCGCCATAGAAGCCGGCCACCGCACTGAGGTCCACATCAAAATCGATGCTCCTGGTTTTACTCTTGGCGTCGGCCTCCCTGCCCGAAATGGTGGACTTGAGGAAGCCGCGGCCGTCGAACACATCGCCGCGCATGACTTTCAGGACCCCATCTGGCCCACGCTCGGCCTTCAGCGAGGTTTCGTCGCCTTCCGATGGGGAATAGGTCGGAAAATTTGCATTGATCAGGTCGCCTGTTTGCGCTCCCAGCGATCCCTTGATTCGCAAACACCGCCGCCATCGATCGCGATGTCTTCGAGGCGGGTCGACTGCTGCTTCTTGCACCACGTCAAAATGGTGCTGCTTGCCGTGCAGCTTGACCCAGCCCGAGGATATTGTCGAGCTTCAACGAGGTCAGATCGGCATCGATGCCCAAGCGGCTGTCGCGATCCGGGCTCCGATTCTGCCGACCAGCTTGATCGGAATAGTGCGCCGACCGCGGCTTCGAGATCGACTCAAGCGCGCTCGGCTGGCATCGTCGAGTGTCGCCTGTAATTTGATATCGGCATCGCCTTCCATCGGCTTGCGATAGTCCATCGAGGCCGCTTGCCCGTTGATCTTGACCTCGCCCTTGACCTGATAGCCAGAATTGTTGGCGATGACTTTCAGCAGCGTTGGCTTTGAGCTTTTGATTTATCACCAGGCGATCGGCGGCAAATCCGCCAGGTCGGCCGTAATGGCATAGGTGGTGTTGGTTGGTCAGTGCGCGCTTGATCGGCAGACCAAGGGTGACCACCGCCGGAAACCGTTCCCTTGCTCGAATTGGGGGATTGACCAAGGTGCCGGAAAATTCGCTGAGACGATCCAGTGCCAGCACCTCCGCCACCGCCGGCACCGGACCATCAATCCGGAATTTTACCCGTGCCGGTGCCGGCTTCGGCGCCATATTCCGGCACCTCGAACCAAAATCCGCAAATGTTCATAGTTTGCGTCCCGCCGGGGTATCGGACGCCGCCTGCCCGATCATCACCGTCGCGGTGCGGCCGGTGACGCGCTTTCAAATCCGCATCGTGCACCAGCGGCAACTCGTCAACCGGGTGCAATGTCACGCCACTGGCGATTATGTTGACTGCGCAGATGCTGCATCGGGGATCGGCGGGCCGCGGCGCGAGAAGGTTCAACCGGCGAGTTGACGCCAACCTCGATCCGTTGAGCCGAGCCGCGTTCGACGCGCTCGATAACCCATTCGCGAACCTCCGGAACGATCAGGGCTGGCCACATCCGCTTCAGTGCGGAGGCGACATTGGCGTTCCGGCGAAACCGAGCGTCAAGCGCGGCTCCGCTGCATAGTCGACACTCCCGGTGCCGGCGATACCGATCTCGCCATTGCTGATGTCGGCCTGGTAGCAGCACGCGGCGCTTGTCGGTATCGAAGCGCAGGCCGATGGCGATGCGATTGAAAATCAGCGGCGGCTGCTCGGGGTCAATCGCTGAAGCACGACGGTGCCGCCACTCAAACCGAGCCGCCAATCGGAAACGGCATCGTTGGGCGGCTCCAGATGTGCGAGCAGCGTGATCCGATTGGAGCAGCCGGAAACGATCTTGAATGGCGCGACCAGCACGCGCCGCCCGGCATCCCATTCGACGTTCATTTCCGCCGAATCGGTGTATCGCTGTCGATGATGGTCCCGGCGCCGGCGCTCGTTGCCGCGGAAATAGGTCGGCAGGCCGTCGTGGCCAGTTCGCCCTTGAGTTCGCCGCTGAGCGGCAAGCTGCGGCCCCGTAGGTCAGGTCCTTCAGCCTCAGTGCCAGCAGGATATTCGTCGTCGAGACCTTGTCGGCGCGAATGTCGACCGATCGCACGCCGTTGGCGGGAGGTCTCGATGTAACGCGAAGCGACCAGGCATGGCTGCCTTCTTCACCCACCTGCAGCGCCACTCCGCCGCCGCTCGGCCGGCGCAGACGAGGCTGACGTTCTCGAAATTCCATTCGTTGCCGCGTTGCTGATCGTCGACGATCAGGTTTCCGTTCTTCAAGCCGATTTCATCGAGGTTTTGTCCGTCGAGCCCGGTCAGCAGCCAGTCGGAGCTGGTAGAAGGCCGCTGGTCGGCATCCTCGCGGTTCCCGGCAACCGCTGGCGCGGTACCGGACCGGCCGCGCCGGCAGATGGCGGCGCAGCGGGAGCCGGCATCGCCGCGGTGCCTTGAGCCAAGGGCGGCGTTCCGCCGCTTGCTGCTTCGAGGCGACGCCGGTGGCGAGCGGTCGTTCGGTGTCACCGGTAGAGACGGTAACGTAGCTGTCCGGCGTGATGCGCACCGCGAGTTCGGCATCGACCAGATTGAGGCTCTCGGCGCGGTAGCCCATCAGCAGCGCGGTGCCGGAAAGCTTCACCTCGGCTTTCGGCGCGGTCGCGACGACGACGTGGTCGCGATCCCTGACAATGATATCGCGGATACGAACGGCGATCCGGATTTTGCCGGCACGTTCGATCTGGGTGCCGCCCACCTGCGGTGTTGCCGTGACCGATATTCTCCTCGATCGCAGCCGCCAGCCATGGCGTGGCCATCTCGAGATTGATCGGACCGGCGCCGAGCCGCCACCACAGCCCGCCGAAGCAGCCTGCGAAGATCACCATCAACACCCCGATCAGCGACGAGGCGCTTTACCCAGCGTTCACCGGCGAGCCATCGGCTCAGCGCGCCAATGATCTGCTGAACCGATGGAAGGAGGAGTTCGAGCCTGAGGACAGCCGCCGCGCACGATTGCATGCGGCCTCATCTTGATCCCAAGCGGCATCATCCCATTGCGAGGGCTGGGACGTCAGCACGCGGATCGGAAACTTCTGGGGCGGACGTATTCCTTGCCATTGCCTCTCGGTGCTGGCGCTGATCGTGAGATTGATTGCCGCCAAGGCGTGGCTCGTCGCGACGTAACGAGCGCTGCTTTGTCGGCATCGCTGCCAATCCTCGATTAACACTGTTACTCGTCATCTGGCCCGAAGAGCACATTCAACGAGGAGACGGGTGGTGCGTCGAATTCCTTGTAACCATACTCCGAGGCCATCTGACTTGCCCAGCCGCCGGCTCGGCTTCCGGCTCGCTTCGAAAAGACCCCGCAATACCCCATGCATCGATCCGCCGAAAGCGACGAAAAGGAAGGCGTATGTCCAAGAAAAACGCGCAAGAAATCCCCCAATACGTCATCCGGCAAGCCGAGGCGCGATCCATCGGTCAGGTCGGCGAAAACCCCGCCGTCGTGCTCGCCGGGCGGCAGCGGAGCAAATCAAACAACAAGCAGGCAAGCGATCCCACAACGCTTCTCCAAAAGCATCGCATAAGGCGCCATCAAAACAGTTAAAACAATCTAGCCGAAGCGACCCCGCGCTGCGGGAAGCACCCCGTCGGAAGACGGCCTTTGTGCGAAGCCCGATGCCGGGACCCCGCTTGCGAAGAAAAAACCGTTGACCGGAAACGCACGCGGCGGCTGGTCAATTGGCTTTGACCGAGGGGACGCGCGCCTTCCCCGCGACGGCGGCGATACCGTCTCGCTGTCCGAGGCGCCGTTTTTTTCATCCGCGCGCGGACACGCCCGGCTGCACCAGGCAGAGGCCATCGATTTCACGCGCCTGGCGGGCGACTTCGCTCAAAGTCAGACCGCGATACCGGGCGTTTCAGCCGACTTGCTGAAGATGCAGGAAGCCTTTCGAGACAAGCACCAGCTTTCCGTTCCTCTTGTTCCGACGAGAGGCACGAGATGCTGGAAGCCTACGGCGTCTGGGGAGAAAAATCCATGTATGGCAGGACCTTCCAGGGCATTCTTCGCACAACGGTTCTAATCGGCGCAGATGGCCGGATCATAAAGATCTGGCGCAATGTGAAAGTCGATGGCCATGCCGAGGCGCTTGTGGTGCGCGCGGCTCGTGATTTGCCGGTTCCATTCGCTGAAAATTAACCATGTGACGGTCAATGACCGCAAATTGGCCGTCCGGAGCTGATTTCCGACATCGGCACTCCCGCGCCGGTCGGAAATGAGCTCCGGACGGCCAAATTTGCGGGGTGATTTGACCGTCACATGGTTAATTTTCAGCGAATGGAACCGGCAAATCACGAGCCGCGCGCCGCCGCAAGCACCGCGTCGGCATGGCCGTCGACCTTCACATTGCGCCAGATCCGGATGATCCGGCCGTCTGCGCCGACCAAAACTGTTGTGCGAAGAATGCCCTGGAAGGTCCTGCCATACATCGATTTTTCTCCCCAGACGTCGTAGGCCTGCAGCATCTGGTGCCTCTCGTCCGAAACAAGAGGAACGGAAAGCTGGTGCTTGTCTCGAAAGGCTTCCTGCGTCTTTGGCGAGTCGGCGGAAACGCCCAGTATCGCGGTCGGCTTTCGAGCGAAGGCGCCCGCCAGGCGCGTGAAATCGATGGCCTCCCTGGTACAGCCGGGCGTGTCGGCGCGCGGATAGAAAAACAGCACGAGCTTTGTTCCGGAGTAGTCGGACAGCGAGACGGTATCGCCGCCGTCGCGGGGAAGGCGGAAGGCCGGCGCGCGCGCCCCCTCGGTCAAAGCCGATTCGACCGGCCGCCGCGCGCTTTTCCGGTCAACGGCTTTTTCTTGGCGGAGCGGGGTTCCGGCGGGTCGGGCTTCGCCAAGGCCGTCTTCGACGGTGCGTTTCCCCGCAGCGCGGGGTCGCTTCGGCTAGATTGTTTTAACTGTTTTGATGGCGCCTTATGCGATGCTTTTGGAGAAGCGTTGTGGGATCGCTTGCCTGCCTTGTTGTTTGATTTGCTCGCTGCCGCCCGGCGGAGTTTCGACGGCGGGGTTTTCGCCGACCTGACCGATGGATCGCGGGCTCGGCTTGCCGGATGACGTATTGGGGGATTTCTTGCGCGTTTTCTTGGACATACGCCTTCCTTTCGTCGCTTTCGGCGGATCAATCATGGGGTATTGCGGGGTCTTTTCGAAGCGAGCCGGAACCGAGCCGACGGCTGGGCAAGTCAGATGGCCTCGGAGTATGGTTACAAGGAATTCGACGCACCACCCGTCTCCTCGTTGAATGTGCTCTTCGGGCCAGATGACGAGTAACAGTATTAATCGAGGATTGGCAGCGATGCCGACAAAGCAGCGCTCGTTACGTCGCGACGAGCCACGCCTTGGCGGCAATCAATCTCACGATCAGCGCCAGCACCGAGAGGCAATGGCAAGGAATACGTCGCCCCAGGAGTCCGATCCGCGTGCTGACGTCCAGCCCTCGCAATGGGATGATGCCGCTTGGGATCAAGATGAGGCCGCATGCAATCGTGCGCGGCGGCTATTGTCGGGCTCGAACTCCTCCTTCCATCGGTTCGGCGATCATCTCGGCGCGCTGCGCCGATGGCTCGCCGGTGAACGCTGGGTAAAGCGCCTCGCCGTCGTGATCGGGGTGTTGATGGTGATCTTCGCAGGCTGCTTCGGCGGGCTGTGGTGGCGGCTCGGCGCCGGTCCGATCAATCTCGAGATGGCCACGCCATGGCTGGCGGCTGCGATCGAGGAGAATATCGGTCACGGCAATACCGTCGAGGTGGGCGGCACCCAGATCGAGCGTGCCGGCAGGATCCGGATCGCCGTTCGTATCCGCGATATCATTGTCAGGGATCGCGACCACGTCGTCGTCGCGACCGCGCCGAAAGCCGAGGTGAAGCTTTCCGGCACCGCGCTGCTGATGGGGCAACTTCGCGCCGAGAGCCTCAATCTGGTCGATGCCGAACTCGCGGTGCGCATCACGCCGGATGGCTACGTTACCGTCTCTACCGGTGACACCGAACGACCGCTCGCCACCGGCGTCGCCTCGAAGCGGCAAGCGGGCGGAACGCCGCCCTTGGCTCAAGGCACCGCGGCGATGCCGGCGCCGGCTGCGCCGCCATCTGCCGGGCGCCGCCCAGTCCGGTACCGCGCCAGCGGTTGCCGGGAACCGCGATACGACCAGCGGCCTGCTTGCCGGGCTCGACTGGCTCGACAGCCTGAGCCTGACCGGGCTCGACGGACAAAACCTCAATGAAATCGGCTTGAAGAACGGAAACCTGATCGTCGACGATCAGCAACGCGGCAACAAATGGAATTTCGAGAACATCAGCCTCAGTCTTCGCCGGCCGAGCGGCGGCGGCGTGGCGCTGCAGGTGGGCGAAGAAGGCAGCCATGCCTGGTCGCTTCGCGTTACGGTCGGACCTCCCGCCAACGGCGTGCGATCGGTCGACATTCGCGCCGACAAGGTCTCGACGACGAATATCCTGCTGGCGCTGCGGCTGAAGGACCTGACCTACGGGGCGGATTTGCCGCTCAGCGGCGAACTCAAGGGCGAACTGGGCCGCGACGGCCTGCCGACCTATTTCCGCGGCAAGATCAGCGCCGGCGCCGGGACCATCATCGACAGCGATACGCCCGACTATCCAATGGGGATCGATTCGGCGGAAATGAACGTCGAATGGGATGCCGGGCGGCGCGTGCTGGTCGCGCCATTCAAGATCGTTTCCGGCTCCAATCGGATCACGCTGCTCGCACATCTGGAGCCGCCCAACGATGCCGTTTCCGATTGGCAGCTCGGCTTGAGTGGCGGCACCGTCGTGCTTGCAGCGATCGACCCCGAGCAGCCGCCGCTGATTTTCAATCGCATCGCCATCGGCCTGCGCTTCGATACCGACAAGCGCCGCGTGCTGCTTACCCAGGCCGACATCAGCAATGGCGAGATCGGTATCGCCGGCACCGGGAGTGTCGACTATGCGGCGGAGCCGCGCTTGACGCTCGGTTTCGCCGGAACGCCAATGTCGGCCTCCGCGCTCAAGCGGATGTGGCCGACCCTGATCGTTCCGGAGGTTCGCGAATGGGTTATCGAGCGCGTCGAACGCGGCTCGCTTCAACGGATCGAGGTTGGCGTCAACTCGCCCGTTCGAAACCTGTCGCGCCGCGGCCCGCCGATCCCGGATGACGGTCTCGCAGTCAACATAGTCGCCAGTGGCGTGACATTGCACCCGGTGGACGAATTGCCGCTGGTGCACGATGCGGATTTGAAAGCGCGCGTCACCGGCCGCACCGCGACGGTGACGATCGGGCAGGCGGCGTCCGATACCCCGGCGGGACGCAAACTCAACATTTCGGATTTTGTGTTCGAGGTGCCGGATATGGCGCCGAAGCCGGCACCGGCACGGGTAAAATTCCGGATCGATGGTCCGGTGCCGGCGGTGGCGGAGGTGCTGGCACTGGATCGTCTCAGCGAATTTTCCGGCACCTTGGTCGATCCCAATTCGAGCAAGGGAACGGTTTCGGCGGTGGTCACCCTTGGTCTGCCGATCAAGCGCGCACTGACCAAGGCCGACACCACCTATGCCATTACGGCCGACCTCGGCGGATTTGCCGCCGATCGCCTGGTGATGAATCAAAAGCTCGAAGCCAACGCGCTGAAAGTCATCGCCAACAATTCTGGCTATCAGGTCAAGGGCGAGGTCAAGATCAACGGGCAAGCGGCCTCGATGGACTATCGCAAGCCGATGGAAGGCGATGCCGATATCAAATTACAGGCGACACTCGACGATGCCAGCCGAGCGCGCTTGGGGCTCGATCTCGGACCGGCGGTCAGCGGGGCTATTCCGATCAAGCTGGTCGGCAAGATCGGAGGCCCGGATCGCGACAGCCGCTTGGGCATCGATGCCGATCTGACCTCGTTGAAGCTCGACAATATCCTGCCGGGCTGGGTCAAGCTGCCGGGCAAGTCCAGCCGCGCCGTTTTCAACGTGGTGCAGAAGCAGCAGTCGACCCGCCTCGAAGACATCGTGATCGATGGCGGCGGTGTTTCGATCAAGGGATCGCTCGAGGTTGACCAGAACGGCGACCTGATCAATGCGAATTTTCCGACCTATTCCCCATCGGAAGGCGACAAAACCTCGCTGAAGGCCGAGCGTGGGCCAGATGGGGTCCTGAAAGTCACCATGCGCGGCGATGTGTTCGACGGCCGCGGCTTCATCAAGTCCACCATTTCGGGCAGGGAGGCCGACGCCAAGAGCAAAACCAGGAGCATCGATTTTGATGTGGACCTGAAGCTCGGTGCGGTGGCCGGCTTCTATGGCGAAGCATTGCGCAGCGTCGACTGCAAATTGTCGCGGCGCAACGGGACGATCAGGAGCTTCGCGCTCAGCGGCAAGCTGGGACGGGACACGCCGTTGAGCGGAGAATTGCGCGGCCATGCCCAGGGACGCGAGGTGATCTATCTCGAGACCAATGACGCCGGCGCATTCTTCCGCTTCACCGACACCTACGCCAAGATGGTCGGAGGCCAGCTCGCGTTCGCCATGGATCCTCCGACGGTCGAACCCAACGCCAAAGAGGGGCTGATCAACGTCCGCGATTTCACCGTCAAGGGCGAGAGTTCGCTCGATCGCGTGGCGGCGGGCGGACCAGCCGGAGTGCAGAACGGCATCGCGTTTTCGCGACTGCGCGCGGAATTCAGCCGGCAGAACGGGCAGCTCACGATCCGGGAGGGCGTCGTGAAAGGCCCGCTGATCGGCGCAACCATCGAGGGCAGCATCGATTACCCCGGCAATCAGGTGCGCATGAGCGGCACCTTCGTTCCGATGTACGGGCTCAACAACATGTTCGGCCAGATCCCGATCGTCGGCCTGTTCCTCGGCGGCGGCAGCAATGAGGGCCTGATCGGCGTGACCTACGAGGTCGTCGGCACGCCCGGCCAGCCGGTGCTTCGGGTCAATCCGATTTCGGCCATGGCGCCCGGCGTGTTGCGGAAAATTTTCGAATTCGGCACCGGTAAGCAAAACAATCCGGTCGAATTTCCGCCGAACAACTGAGCGGCGAAGCGCCTAGTAGCGCCGCAGTGCGGGCACGACCAGGAACGGGATCATCCCCAACACCACGCTGACCAGCGAGAACGCGATCAGCGGATTATAGCTGTGGGTCCAGTCGTGGATCAGTCCTCCGCTCCAGGAGCCGAACGCCGATCCCAGCCCGCTGCCGATCGCAATGGCGCCGTAGATCGTTCCGACCTGTTTGCCGCGAAAGATCTTCATCGCGGTTGCCGTAAGCAGCGGGCCGCGTGAGCCGATCATGCTGCCAAAGCAGACGACGAATCCGGTCAGCAGCCAGATGTTTGGATACCATTGCAGCGCCCAGAGCATCAGGATTCCGGCGATCGAGAGCGCGTAGCTGAACAGTACCGCCGGCCGCCGGCCGATGATGCCGTCGAGCCAGCTGACGCCCAGCATTCCGAACAGAAGTACGACGCCGCTGAAACCCCAGGCGGTCGCCGCCTCCAGGGGCGGGAATCCCGCATCGATCAGATAGGCGACGACTTGCGCTGATATCGCAAACATTCCGATCGCGGTGAAGAAGAACGTTGAGAACAAGGCCCAGAATGCGTGGTGGCGCATCGCGCCTGACAAGGTCCAGCCTTGGTCGGCGAGGTCGGCATCGGCACCCCTGGCAACGTGCGGCGAGCCGGTGGAGAACAACCGCCATGGCAATGCCAACAGCGGCAACAGCAGTAACAGCGTGGCGCCGCCAAAAATCTGATAGGCGCCGCGCCAGCCGAAATGATCGATCAGGACTTGCGACGCCGGCAGCAGGATCAAGACGCCGGCGCCGGTCGCGGAATACAGGATCGCCATCGCGGTCGGCAATCGCGGGCCGAACCAGCGGCCCAGCAGGATGGAATTCGGAACGTTGCCGATAAAGGCGATACCGAGACCGACGCAAAGGCCGAGGCTGAGCTGGAATTGCCAGAGATGCTGGGCGTAGGCGGCGATCAGGAACGCCCCGCCCAGCAAGATCAGTCCGAGCGAATAGACCGTCCGCGGGCCCGACCGGTCGAACAGCCGGCCGACCAGCGGCGATCCCAGTCCGCCGGCCAGCGCGGCCAGCGAGTAAACCGAGACCACCTGTGCGCGATCCCAGCCGAAGCTTTCCGAGATCGGCTTGAGAAAGACCGTAAAACTCTCGCCGAGGCCGCGGCCGAGCACCGACAGCGCAAAGCACAGCGCAAGCACGTTGAGCGCGACGCGCGCCGGCTTCAGCGGCTTTGTTGCGATATCCTCCCTCGGCGCATTTTGATCCATGTCGGGCAGGGAGCGCGTTTCTCCTTCTTCTAGCAAGGGTCTAAAGCGAATGCGCCTATGCAGGCTTGAGCAGGACGTGGCGCTTTTTGCCCAGCGACAGTTTGATCACGCCTTCCGGCGTGAGATCCTTGGGCGTGAGCACCATCTTCTCGTCGCTGACGACCATGTCGTTGACGCGCAGGCCGCCGCCCTTGATCTGGCGCCGCGCCTCGCCGTTGGATGCGACAAGGCCGGCCCTGACGAACAGCGCCAGCACGCCGATGCCGGCTTCGAGTTCGCCGCGCGGAATCTCCACGCTCGGCAAGTTTTCGGCGATGGCACCTTCCTCAAACGTTTTCCGCGCAGTCTCCGCAGCTTCTCTGGCCGCATCGGCGCCGTGCAGCAGCGTGGTCGCAGAATTGGCGAGCGCCTTCTTGGCCTCGTTGATTTCCGCGCCCCTCAAGCCCGCCAAGCCGCTCGATTTCGTCGATGCGGCAGCGTCGTGAACAGTTTCAGGAAACGCTCCACGTCGGCATCGTCGGTGTTGCGCCAGAACTGCCAGTATTCGTAGGGGCTCTTCATGTCGGCGTTCAGCCAGACCGCGCCGACTGGCGGTCTTGCCCATCTTCTCGCCTGACGACGTCGTGATCAGCGGCGTCGTCAGCGCGTGCAATTGCGGCGTGCCCATGCGGCGGCCGAGGTCGATGCCGTTGACGATGTTGCCCCACTGGTCGGAGCCGCCCATCTGCAGGCGGCAGTCGTAGCGCTGGTTGAGCACGACATAATCGTAGGCTTGCAGGATCATGTAGTTGAACTCGATAAAGCTCATCTCCTGGTCGCGCTCGAGCCTGAGCTTCACCGAGTCCATCGCCAGCATGCGGTTGACGGAGAAATGCCGGCCGATATCGCGCAGCATCTCGATCCAGTTGAGTTTTGTCAGCCACTCGGCATTGTCGGGCATGATCGCGTCATGCTTGGCCTGCCGCCGAACTTCAGGAAGCGCGAGAACACCTGCTTGATGCCGTCCTTGTTGCGCTCGATCTCCTCGATCGAAAGGATTTTCCGCGTCTCGTCCTTGCCGGAGGGGTCGCCGACCCGGGTGGTGCCGCCGCCCATCAGCGCGATCGGCTTGTTGCCGGTCTGCTGCAGCCAGTAGAGGCACATGATCTGCACCATCGAGCCGACATGCAGCGAGGGCGCGGTGCAGTCGAAGCCGATGTAGCCGACGAGCTCGCCCCTGGCCGCGAGCGCATCCAGCGAGTCCGGGTCCGAAATCTGATGAATAAAGCCGCGTTCCTGCAGCACATTGAGAAAATCAGATTTAAAAACGGTCATTTCGGTGCGACTCTGATCATTCTTATTTTTTCACGTTATTCCCAAGGAGTTGCGGAACCATGGCAGAATAGGCTGCCGCAGGCGCGCGCGCTGTGGCATTATAAGATGTGCTTGTTTGACACAAGCTGGGCGTCAGGGGCAGGGGCGTCTCGCGAAAGCACCAATGACGATGATGTTGACGGCAATCGGTCTGATGAGCGGCACCTCGCTCGACGGGGTCGATGTCGCCTTGATCGAAACCGACGGCAGGCGGGTGAAGGCGTTCGGACCAACCGGCTACCGGCCCTACACCCAGAACGAACGTGGGCTGTTGCGCCAGGCCCTGACGGAAGCCGTCAACCTGCCGCAGCGCGATGCGCGCCCGGGCATCCTGCGCGAGGCCGAGCACGCGGTGACGGTTGCGCATGCCGAAGCGGTGGCCGCCTTTACCGCGCAGAACCGCCTCTCGCGCGAGGACGTCGATATTGTCGGCTTTCACGGCCAGACCGTGCTGCACCGGCCGGCCCAAAAGATGACCGTGCAGATCGGCGATGCCACCGCGCTCGCCAGGGCCATCCATATCCCGGTCATGCATGATTTCCGCGCCGCCGATGTCGCCGCCGGCGGGCAGGGCGCGCCCTTCGTACCGGTCTATCACCGCGCGCTCGCCCAGTCGCTTGAGCGCGAAGGGCCGATGGTCGTGGTTAATATCGGCGGCGTTTCCAACATCACCTACATCGATGGCGCCGATACCCTGATCGCCTGCGATACCGGGCCCGGCAATGCGCTGCTCGACGATTACATGTACCGCACCATGAGCCAGCCGTTCGATTGCGATGGCCGCCTGGCCTCCCAGGGTGTCGCCGATCAGGCATGGGTCGCCCGCGCGCTGGACCATCCGTTCTTTGCCCTGCCGCCGCCCAAATCGCTGGACCGCAATGATTTTGCTTCGCTGGCCCTGCGCGAGATGCGTCCCGCCGACGGCGCGGCGACACTGACGGCATTCACGGCTGCGGCGATCGCCCGGATCGTTCCGCTGTTGCCGAAGGTGCCGCTGAACTGGATCGTGGTCGGCGGCGGCGCGCGCAACCTGACCATGGTCCGAATGCTGCGCGAGCGGCTGGCGCCGGCAACCGTCGAGGCGGGTGACGCGCTGGGCTGGTCGACGGACGCCATCGAGGCGCAGGCTTTCGGTTTCCTGGCAGCGCGGGGCCTCAAGGGCCTGCCGCTCAGCTATCCCGCCACCACCGGCGTCCCGATGCCGATGACCGGCGGGGTGATCGCAAGGCCGTGACTTGACAGATTTAATGCAGTTGCATGTATTTCTATGCAGCTGCATTAATCTGTGGAGTTAGCCATGGCCGCGCGCTTAAAACTGATCAGCCACAAGCTCTGTCCCTATGTGCAGCGCGCGGTGATCGCGCTGACCGAAAAGGGCGTTGCCTTCGAGCGCATCGATATCGACCTCGCCAACAAGCCGGATTGGTTCCTTGCAATCTCGCCGCTCGGCAAGACGCCGGTGCTGCAGGTCGGCGATGTCGCGATTTTCGAATCCGCGGTCATTCTGGAATATCTCGAGGAGACCCAGCCGAAGCCGTTACATCCGGCCGATCCCTTGAGGCGCGCCGAGCATCGCGGCTGGATCGAATTCGGATCGGCTATCCTCAACGATATCGCTGGTTTTTACGTCGCGGCGGACGAAGCAACATTTAAAGCGAAGACAGTCCAACTCGAGCAGCGTTTTGCGCGGCTTGAGTCACGCGTCGCGGCCTCGCCATGGTTTGACGGCGAAAGCTTTTCGCTGGTCGATGCCGTGTTCGGTCCGGTGTTCCGCTATTTCGATGTGTTCGACGACATCGCCGACTTCGGAATTCTGGCCGGCAAGCCAAATCTTCAACGCTGGCGCAAGGCGCTCGCGGCGCGGCCCTCGGTGCGCGCGGCCGTGAGCGCCGATTATCCGGCGCTGCTTCGCGATTTCCTTGACCGGCGGAATTCATGGTTGTCACGCGTGCAGGCGCGCGCCGCGGCCTGATCGGTATCAACTGCAGCATCGGCCCGGTGACGGCGCAATTCCGGAGAATGATCATCGGCCGCGGATTTCGCTGCGTTCCAGTCCTGAGCTCACAGGATACGTATGGCGCACGCTCAGCGCACGTTGGCGAGCCGCATGTCGAGATAGCCGGTCACGGTCTGCATCAGCGGCTCCAGCTTGCCGTCGAAGAAATGGTTGGCGCCGGGGATGATCTGCTGGTCGATCACGATGCCCTTCTGGGTCTTGAGTTTTTCCACGAGCGTATTGACGTCCTTCGGCGGCACCACCGCGTCCTTTTCGCCATGCACGATCAAGCCTGACGACGGGCAGGGCGCGAGGAATGAGAAGTCGTAGAGATTGGCGGGCGGCGCGATCGAAATAAAACCTTCGACCTCCGGCCGGCGCATCAACAGCTGCATCCCGATCCACGCGCCGAACGAGAAGCCCGCGACCCAGCACGCGCGCGCCTCCGGATTGATGGTCTGCGCCCAATCGAGCGCGGAAGCCGCATCCGACAGTTCGCCGGTGCCGTGATCGAAGGATCCCTGGCTGCGGCCGACGCCGCGGAAATTGAACCGCAATACCGAAAATCCGCGATGCGCGAACGCGTAGTAGCATTGGTAGATGATCTGGTGATTCATCGTGCCGTGAAACTGCGGATGCGGGTGCAGCACCATCGCAATCGGCGCGTTCTTCTGTTTCGCCGGATGATAACGGCCTTCGAGACGGCCCGCCGGGCCGGTGAAAATGACTTCAGGCATTATTGATCCCTTGGCAAAATCAACCGACTTTGTGCCGGTTTCGCCTGGCTCTCCGCAGACGAAAACCTCGCAAAGATAGGGGTGATCGGGGCGTCGTTGGGCTTAAGCGAACGACGCTCGGTGAATTGGAGGCCGCGTTCTAGCATGAGCCAAGGGGCAAAAAGCAAGGGTTTTCGACATCCGGCAATGTATTCAAGGCGTTAGCGCTTTCCGATTGTCACCAGACGCCGTGATCGCCACTTGGGATAAGGTTATTCGCGAGCGCCTGCAAAGGGCGCGGTGCGTCTTCAAAGGTCGTGCATTAAGGTATTATAATACTCAATGGCTGACCGCATCTATCTCGACTGGAATGCGACCGCCCCGCTTCGCAGGGAAGCCAGGGAAGCGATGACTGCGGCGATGGATTTGAGTGGCAATCCCTCATCGGTCCATGCCGAAGGCCGCAAGGCCCGAAAGCTGGTCGAGGACGCGAGGGCCGCGGTCGCCGGCGCCGTCGGCGCGCTCCCGCGCAACGTCATCTTTACCTCTGGGGGAACCGAGGCAAATGCGCTGGCGCTGACACCGGGGCTTCGCAGGGTTTCGGGACCGCCGGTCGAGAGGTTAGCGGTCTCGGCGATCGAGCACGCCTCGGTGCTCGCGGGCGGCCGGTTTCCGACGGAGGCGATCAGCAACATCGGCGTTACGCGCTCCGGCCTCGTGGATTTAGACCGCTTGCGCGTGATGCTCGCCGACCTGCCGCCAGCCTTGGTCTCGATCATGCTGGCCAACAACGAAACCGGGGCGGTGCAGCCGGTCGCGGAGGCAGGCGAGATCGTCCATTCCGCCGGCGGATTGCTGCATGTCGATGCGATTCAGGCCTTTGGAAAAATACCCTTTGATATCAATGCTCTAAATGCAGACCTGTTGACGTTGTCAGCGCACAAGATTGGCGGCCCCAAGGCTGCGGGCGCCCTGGTTCTGGCCGAGGGATTGCTGGGACCGGAACCACTATTGCGCGGCGGCGGTCAGGAGCGGGGCCACCGCGCGGGCACGGAGAACGTCGCCGGAATTGCAGGGTTTGGCGCAGCCGTGAGCGCCGCCCTCAGTACGGTCGACCGGGACGCCATTCGGCTCGAAGGCCTGCGAAACCATCTTGAGAATGGCTTGCGGCAGACCCCTGACATGATTGTGTTCTCCGACGACGTGACACGCCTGCCGAACACCACGCTGTTCACGGTTCCCGGCCTGAAGGCGGAAACCGCGGTGATCGGCTTCGACCTCGCGGGGATCGCGGTATCGTCGGGTTCTGCTTGCTCTTCGGGGAAGGTGCAGCCATCCCATGTGCTGCAGGCCATGGGATACGGCCCCAAACTCGCGCAGGGAGCGGTGCGGCTCAGTCTGGGCTGGTCCACATCAGAAGCGGACATTGATCGCTGCCTGGAGGCTTGGCGAAAGCTTGTCGGGACCCTACTTAAAGGGGGTGACGAAACACTGCTGGAACGGTTCTAAGCAGGTGATTTCCGCTAAGAAACATCGTAATAGAATTTTGGAACTGATCCACCGCGGTCCTTGAAACCGCGAGCGGAGGATGGAATGGCGGCCGTACAAGAGACCGTCGACCGGGTGCGCCGGATCGACGTCGATCAATATCGATATGGATTTGAGACGCTTATCGAGTCCGACAAGGCCCCCAAGGGGTTATCGGAAGATACCGTCCGCTTCATTTCCGAGAAAAAGAGCGAACCCGCCTGGATGCTGGAGTGGCGTCTGGAGGCGTTTCGCCGCTGGCTGACCATGACCGAGCCGAAATGGGCGCGCGTCCACTATCCCAAGATCGACTACCAGGATCTGTATTACTACTCCGCCCCGAAGAAGAAGGCGCTGGCCTCGCTCGACGAGGTCGATCCGGAAATCCTGAAGACCTACGAGAAGCTCGGCATTCCGCTCCGCGAAGTCGAGATGCTGGAAGGCGTGGTGCGTCCGGACGGCGGCAACGGCTCGGGCGAGCGGCGCATCGCGGTCGATGCCGTATTCGATTCGGTGTCGGTTGCGACCACGTTCCAGAAAGAATTGAAGCAGGCCGGTGTGATCTTCATGCCGATCTCCGAGGCGATCCGCGAGCATCCCGATCTCGTCAAAAAATATCTCGGCACCGTGGTGCCGACCTCCGACAATTTCTTCGCCACCTTGAACTCGGCGGTGTTCTCCGACGGTTCGTTCGTCTACGTGCCGCCGGGCGTTCGCTGCCCGATGGAGCTGTCGACCTATTTCCGCATCAACGAGCGCAACACCGGCCAGTTCGAGCGCACGCTGATCATCGCCGACAAGGGCGCTTACGTCAGCTACCTCGAGGGCTGCACCGCGCCGCAGCGCGACGAAAACCAGTTGCACGCCGCGGTGGTCGAGCTGGTCGCGCTTGACGATGCCGAGATCAAATATTCGACGGTGCAGAACTGGTATCCCGGCAACTCCGAGGGCAAAGGCGGCATCTACAATTTCGTTACCAAGCGTGGCGATTGCCGCGGCAACAATTCGAAGATTTCCTGGACCCAGGTCGAGACCGGTTCGGCGATCACCTGGAAATATCCGAGCTGCATCCTGCGCGGCGACAACTCGCGCGGTGAGTTCTACTCGATCGCGATCTCGAACGGTCACCAGCAGGTCAATTCCGGCACCAAGATGCTGCATCTGGGCAAGAACACCACCAGCCGGATCATCTCCAAGGGCATCGCCGCCGGCGTCTCACAAAACACCTATCGCGGCCTCGTCACCGCGCATCGGAAAGCCACCGGCGCGCGCAACTTCACCGCCTGCGACTCGCTGTTGATCGGCGACAAATGCGGCGCGCACACGGTGCCATATATCGAGGCGAAGAATTCTTCCGCCCTGTTCGAGCACGAAGCCACCACCTCGAAGATTTCCGAGGACGTGCTGTTTTATTGCGTGCAGCGCGGGCTGTCGCAGGAGGAAGCCGTCGGTCTCGTGGTCAACGGTTTTGTGAAGGACGTGCTGCAGCAGCTGCCGATGGAATTCGCAGTCGAGGCGCAGAAGCTGATCTCGATCTCGCTGGAAGGCAGCGTGGGATAAAGGTCGTCATCCTGAGGTGCTTGCGAAGCAAGCCTCGAAGGATGACAGAAACACCATCATCCTTCGAGGCTCGCCGAAGGCGGCTCGCACCTCAGGATGACGAGTTAGGAAAGAAAGAATGCCACTACTCGAAGTCAGAGATCTCCAGGTTCGCGTCGATGACCGTGAAATCCTTCACGGGCTTTCGCTTGCCGTGAACAAGGGCGAAGTGCACGCCATCATGGGGCCGAACGGCTCCGGCAAATCGACGCTGAGCCATGTCATCGCCGGCAAGCCGGGCTACGAAGTCACATCAGGCGAAATCCTGTTCAACGGCGAGGATCTGCTCGCGATGTCGCCCGACGAACGTTCCGCCAAGGGCGTGTTCCTCGCGTTCCAGTATCCGGTGGAAATTCCGGGGGTCGCGACCATGACGTTCCTGCGCACCGCGCTCAACGCGCAGCGCAAGGCGCGCGGCGAGAGCGAATTCTCCACGCCGGACTTTTTGAAGAAAGTGCGCGAGGTGGCGAAAGCCCTGAACATCCCGCAGGAGATGCTGCGCCGCGGCGTCAATGTCGGGTTCTCCGGTGGCGAGAGGAAACGCAACGAGATTTTGCAGATGGCGCTGTTCGAGCCGAGCCTGTGCATCCTCGACGAGATGGATTCCGGTCTCGACATCGACGCGCTGCGGGTCGCCGCCGACGGTGTCAATGCGCTGCGTTCGCCGGACCGCGCCATGGTGGTGATCACGCACTATCAGCGGCTATTGAATTACATCGTGCCCGATTTCGTGCACGTGATGTCCAAGGGCCGCGTGGTGAAGAGCGGCGACAAGGAACTGGCGCTGGAGCTCGAGGCGTCCGGCTACACCCAGTTCGAGGACGCGGCCTGACGGCGTAATGCGGATTTCATCATGAACGTTGCACTGGCAAAAACCGGGACGGAACGCGCGCCGAGCGATATCTTCGCCATCGCGCGCGACCGGCTGCCGGGCGCGGGCAAGATCGCCGAGGCGCGGCGGCAGGCGTTCGAGGCCTACGAGCGCGCCGGCCTGCCGCACCGGCAAATCGAGGAATGGAAATACACCGATCTGCGCGTACTGATGCGCGAGGTATTGCCGCCCGCGCCAGAGCCGGATGCGGCGGCGCTGAAGCGCGCGGCCGCAGCGTTAGAACTGCATGCCATCGCCGGCGTGCGCCGGCTGGTGCTGGTGGACGGGGTGTTCGCGCCAAAACTGTCCGACACGGCTCGATCTGAATAAAGGCCTTAACATTCGCGCGCTGCGCGACGTGCTGGAAGCCGGCGACAGCGCGCTGCAGGCGCAATTGCTCGCGCCCGAAAACTCCGATGCCATGGTGGCGCTGAACAGCGCGATGATGACCGATGGCGTCGTGATCGAGGTCGCCGACGGCGCCGCGCTCACCCAACCCCTGCATATCGTCCATATCGCCGGCGGCGCAGAGCCAGCGGCGATGTTCACGCGCTCCTTGCTCAGGATCGGCCGGGCCGCAAGCGCGACGCTGGTGGAAAGCTTCATCGCTGCCCACGGCGCCAAAGCCTATCAGGTCCATGACTCCCTTGTCGTATCGATCGGCGACGGCGCACGGCTCGACCATGTGCGCTTGATCGAAGACGGCCGCGAGGCCTTCAACATTTCGTCCGCTGTGGTGACGCTCGGCGCCAACGCCCATTTCAACACCTTCGGCATGACCAGCGGATCGAATGTGAGCCGCTATCAGCCTGTCATCGCCTTTGCCGGGGAGGGTTCGCGCGTCGAAGCCAACGGCGTCAATTTGCTCAATGGCCGCCAGCATGCCGACACTACGCTGCTTCTGGATCATGCGGTGCCGAACTGCGCCAGCCGTGAAATCTTCCGCGCTGTGATCGATGACCGCGGGCATTCGGTGTTCCAGGGCCGCATCATCGTTCGGCCCCACGCTCAGAAAACCGACGCCAAGATGATGACCCGGGCGCTGCTGTTGTCGGATGAGGCGGAAGCGGACAACAAGCCGGAACTGGAGATTTTCGCCGACGACGTCACCTGCGGCCATGGCGCGACCGCCGGCGCGCTGGACGAGAGCCTGTTGTTTTACCTGCGGGCGCGCGGCCTTTCCGAAAAGGAAGCGCAGGCGCTGCTGATCCAGGCCTTCGTCGGTGAAGCAATCGAGTCGATCGCCAATGATGCCTTGCGCGAGCTTGCGATCTCAGCGGCCGAGCGCTGGCTGGCGGCACGGGGATGACCATGCATCCGGCAGTCTCAAATGGCGCCTATGACGTTGCCCGGGTGCGGGAAGATTTTCCCGCGCTCTCGCTAAAAGTCTACGGCAAGCCGCTGGTCTATCTCGACAACGCAGCCTCCGCGCAGAAGCCCAATGCGGTGCTCGATCGCATGACGGAAGCCTACAAGTCCGAATATGCCAACGTGCATCGCGGGCTGCATTATCTCGCCAATACCGCAACCGAAGCCTATGAGGGCGGCCGCGCCAAAGTGGCAAAATTTCTCAACGCCGGGCGCAATGAAGAGATCGTCTTTACCCGCAACGCCACCGAGGCGATCAACCTCGTGGCGTCGTCATGGGGCGAACCTAACATTGGAGAGGGCGACGAGGTCGTGCTCTCGATCATGGAGCATCATTCCAACATCGTTCCCTGGCAATGCTTCCTCAGGGAGCGGTCATGGCGCGCGTGATCAGTGGGCGCCGATCGATGACGGGCAACTGCGTCTCGAGGAATTCGAAACGCTGCTCCGTCGCGGACCAAACTAGTTGCGATGGTCCAGTGTCGAATGCGCTCGGCACGATCGTCCGGTCCGAAAGAGATCGTAGAACTGGCCCACCCCGTGGCAGTGCCGGTGTTGGTCGATGGCAGCCAGGCCGCGCCTCATCTGCGCGTCGACGTGCAGGATTTCGATTGCGATTTCTACGTCTTTTCCGGTCACAAGCTCTATGGACCGACTGGCATCGGCGTGCTCTATGCCAAGCACGAGCACCTGGTGGCGATGCGGCCCTACAATGGCGGCGGCGAGATGATCCGCGAGGTTGCCGAGGGACTGGGTTACCTATGCGATCCGCCGCACAAGTTCGAGGCGGGGACGCCGGCGATCGTGGAGGCCATTGGCCTCGGTGCGGCGATCGATTACGTCAATTCGATCGGCAAGGACCGCATCGCCGCGCACGAGCATGGTCTGTTGACCTACGCCCAGGACCGCATGCGCGAAATCAACTCGTTGCGCCTGATCGGCACCGCGCACGGCAAGGGTCCGGTGATCTCGTTCGAGATGAAGGGCGCCCATCCCCACGATGTTGCGACCGTGATCGACCGCCAGGGCATCGCGGTGCGCGCCGGCACCCATTGCGTGATGCCGCTTTTAGAGCGGTTCAATGTGACGGCGACGTGCCGGGCCTCGTTCGGGATGTATAATACCCGAGAGGAAGTCGACCATCTGGCACAGGCGCTCGTCAAGGCGCGGGAATTGTTTGCATGACCGATACGGCCGAAATCAAAACCCGCAACATGGAAACGCAGTCGGCGCTGCCGCCGGAGGAGACCGAGCGGCTGGGCGGCGAAATCGTGGCCGCGCTGAAGACCGTGTTCGATCCGGAAATTCCGGCCGATATCTATGAACTCGGCCTGATCTACAAGGTCGACATCAAGGACGATCGCAGCGTGGACGTGGTGATGACGCTGACGACGCCGAAGGCCCGGCGGCCGGGGAATTGCCGCAGATGGTGGAGAACGCGGTTGCCAGCGTTCCCGGCGTCGGCGTGGTCAACGTCAATCTGGTCTGGGAGCCGGCTTGGTCGCCTGACCGGATGAGCGACGAGGCGCGCCTCGTCCTTAATATGTGGTGAAGCGTTTCACTGGAAAATGGCCGGCATTGATTTGCCTTTTGGATTGACCACATGACTGACATGACACCCGCTACACCAACGCCCGCCTCCAAGCCGAAGCCGCGGCCCCGCCCGCAGGTCATGAAGCTGACCGACGCGGCGGCGCAGCGCATTACCGAGCTGACTACGCGCGCCGATTCCGAGATCGTGGGCTTGCGGGTAGGGATCAAGAACGGCGGCTGCGCCGGGCAATCCTATACGGTCGAATATGCGCACGAGATTCGTCCGACCGACGAGGTCGTCGAGGACAAGGGCGTGAAGATACTGGTCGATCCCAAGGCCGTATTGTTCCTGTTGGGCACCGAGATGGATTACAAGGTGGACAAGAAGATGTGGCGCAGTTCATCTTCAACAACCCGAACCAGACCGGCGCCTGCGGCTGCGGGCGAATCAGTTCAGCTGACGGCCGCGAAGGTGTAGCCATCACTAACTGCATCTTCGTCATTGCGAGGAGCGTAAGCGACGAAGCGATCCAGTCTTTTTGTTACTGTGGACTGCTTCGCGGAGCCTGTCATCGGGCGCGCGTCGCGCGATCCGTTGGCTCGCAATGACGCGTGTGGTATCAGCACAGGCTGTACCCGCCGTTGAGCGACGTCGATGGACCGCGATTTCCTGATCGATCTGTTTTCTGACTTCGGTCCCGTCACGATCCGCCCGATGTTCTCCGGCTTCGGCATTTCAGCCGACGGGATCAACTTCGCCATGGCGCTGCGGGCCGGTCTCTATTTCCGTGCCGACGACCAGACCATTCCGCAGTTCGAAGCCGAGGGATCGAAGCCGTTTCAGTACCAGACGCGGACCAAGAGCGTCACGGTCAAATCCTATTGGCAATTGCCGGCGCGGCTTTTTGACGATCCTGAGGAACTGACCGGCTGGGCTCGAGCCGCACTGGCAGCAGCCCATCGCGCGGCCGTGAAAAAGCGTCCCAAGGGGGTAGGCGGGGAAGGGACAGCGAAAGGCGCCAAAGAGAAAGAAAGCGTCATCCTGAGGTGGCCGTCGAGCGCTTGCGGACGGCCTCGGGAAGGAGTGAGCTCGCCACGCACACCGCCGACATGTCATCCTTCGAGGCTCGCAAGAGCTT
>CAVUYV010000050.1:0-8069 GCA_963745785.1 uncultured Alphaproteobacteria bacterium
TCAGACCAACCCGCGCGCATTATGCTCGAACGCTGCAGCCAATACCTCAAGTCGCCACCGGGAGAAAATTGGGAAGCGACGAACGCAATGAAAGCGAAGTAGATCCGCAAGTCAGTCATCTGGATTAGCGTGCTGCGCAGCGAAGGCGATGTTGCAATTAGATCCAATGGTTATTGCAATAACCTGTTTCCATCACACGATTGTGACGGCGTGGCCGGTAATCTAACAGCGTGACGCACGTAGCATCCACTTCTGGGTTTGCTATGAGCCCTGCCGCCGCGGGATTCTCTGGCACGCCGATGGTGAAAGTTGTGTTTATGCCGTCAACCCGCAACGCCCGATGTTCCCGGGAAAGGAAACTCCTATGAATTCCAAGAACGTCATCGCCAACGCCACAATCGCCGGCTCCTTCGCCGCCGCCCTCACCATGATCGCTGCCCCGGCATTCGCAGCGCCGAAGCCGCCGCAGCCCACCATGGACAAATGCTACGGCATCGCAATGAAGGGCGACAACGACTGCGCGGCCGGCGCCGGCACCACCTGTGCTGGCACCGCGAGTGCCGACTATCAGGGCAACGCCTGGAAGTACGTAGCGAAAGGCACTTGCGCGACAATCAAGACACCGAAGGGCATGGGCTCGCTCGAGCCGATCAAGTCCTGAGCTAAAATGAGGCGCGCGCCGTCCCGCGTGCGCCTCATGTTTCTTCGGCAACACGCAAAGCTGGAACCTGCATATGTCCAGAGTTTCGAATCTGCCCGCGTGCACCGGCGTCGGCTTCAAGCCCGCGCATTTTCGCGACATCCTCGCCGCGGCGCAGCCGATCGGATTCTTCGAGGTACACGCGGAGAACTACATGGGCGCCGGCGGACCGCCGCACGCGCAGCTCGGCGCGTTGCGCGAACGCTATGCGTTGTCGGTGCATGGTGTCGGGCTGTCGATTGGCTCGATGCGGCCGCTCGATCGCGACCATCTCGTGCGGCTTAAAATGCTGTGCGATCGCTACGCGCCGGAGAGTTTCTCGGAGCATCTCGCCTGGTCGTCGCATGACGATGTCTACCTAAATGACCTCCTGCCGCTGCCCTATACGCAGCAGACGCTGGCGCGGGTCGCCGAGCATATCGACGAGGTGCAGACGGCGCTCGGACGCCAGATGTTGCTTGAAAATCCATCGACTTACGTTCGTTTTGCCGAAAGCACGATCCCGGAGGTCGACTTCCTCACCGAAGTATCGAAGCGAACCGGATGCGGGTTGTTGCTCGACGTCAACAACGTTTTCGTGTCGGCAAAGAACCACGGTACGCAACCTCTGCCATATCTGGACTTGTTTCCGTTCGATCGGGTGAAGGAAATCCATCTCGGCGGGCATGACGAGGAAGCGGACGATGTCGGCGCCCCGCTGCTGATCGACACCCACGGATCACCGGTTGCGGAAGCGGTCTGGACGCTCTATGCGCATGTCATCGCCCGCACCGGGCCGATTCCGACCTTGATCGAGTGGGACAACGACGTTCCCGATTGGTCGACGCTGCGCGCAGAAGCGGTCGCGGCACAGGATATTCTTTCCGACGCGTCGCGCGCGTCGGCAGCATGAGAGGGGCCATGCTCGCACCGTTCGAGACATCGTTTGCGGATGCGCTGCTAAACGCTGATCAGCCGATTCCTTGCGGCATCACCGCTCACAATGCGGCAGTTCCTACGCGACGCTTTGCCGTCTACCGCAACAATGTGGTGGTGGGCTTGGGGAAAGCGCTCAAGAAGCCGTTTCCCGGTGGTCGAGAAAATCGTGGGCGAAGAATTCTTCGCCGCGATGGCGCGGGTCTTCGTGATGGAGCAGCCGCCGCGTTCGCCCCTGCTCGCAACCTATGGCGACGAATTTGCCGCCTTCATCGCCGCGTTCGAACCGGCGCGTGAACTTCCCTATCTTGCAGACGTGGCGCGGCTCGAGGCCGCGCGCACACGCTCCTATCATGCGGCCGACGCCACGCCGGTCGACCCAGGCCAGCTTTGCGACGCTCGATACCGACGCCGTCGGCGGTATCCGCATCGATATGCATCCCTCGACCGAGATCGTTCGCTCGCCACATCCGATCGTCACGATCTGGGCGATGAACAGCGGCGAGCAGGAGCTTGCGCCCATCGAGAATTGGCGCGGCGAGGACGCGCTCGTCGCTCGCCCGTATCTCGAAGTGGAAGTCCGCGCGCTGCCGCCAGGTGGCGCAGCCTTCCTGCTCGCGCTCGCCGCAGGCCGGCCGCTCGGCGAGGCGGCCGAGGCTGCGCTTGCCGACGATCCGAATTTCGATCTCACCGGCAACCTCGCGGGGCTCATCGGCTCGGGCCTCGTGCGGGACATCATTGTTCCGGAGCCGAAGAAGTACTGGCAGCCATGACCAATGTGTTCCCCGCTGCAGCGCACTCCGGATCCGTTCCGGTACGGATCATTCAGCGGGTGATCGCCGCGCTGGGTTGCATCCCCTATTGGTTCATCGCGCTTGCGGCTCGCATTTTTCCGGCCGCGGTGTTCTGGCAGTCCGGTGAGACAAAGGTTGCGGGCTGGCACCTCAAGCCCAGCGCTATCGCGCTCTTCCAGAATGAATATCAGCTTCCGCTGATCGATCCGACGATCGCCGCTTACGTGTCGGCCTTTTCCGAGCATTTCTTTCCGATCCTGCTTGTTATCGGGCTCGCGACGCGATTTTCGGCGTTGGCGCTGCTGTTCATGACGGCGGTGATCGAGATTTTCGTCTACCCCGACGCCTGGCCGACCCATGGAGTGTGGGCTACTTGCTTTCTTGTGGTGATCGCGCGGGGCCCCGGTTCGCTATCGCTCGACCATTTGATCGCGCGCAAATACAAGTAAATCTGGATTGGCGCCGCGGGCGTCGCCTCCGGCCCATCCCCAAAGGGCGCGAAGGTGTCGAGCCGCTGGGCATGCAGCCAGATGTGCTTGGCTTGGTCCTAGTGAGGGGTGGGAATTCTTGCAGTGCAGGACATCGAGCGAGAATTTAGCCGGATTCGCGCGAAGTCTGCAGATACTGGTCGGGGGCGAAGTAATCTTCGAGATGCCGCCCCGGCCAGGTGGAAGGACGCCTCTTCGTTCCATAACCGCTCATTATGCGAACGACCGCTTTGCGCCACAAGCAGCCATTCCATAACCGCTCATTCCGCGAATGGGCCTTGGTCCGAATTGAAAGCAATTGCCTCCGCCAGCTCGATCAATAGGCGCGAGCGAAATCGCCTTCCTGGCGAATATAGTCGAATTTCGGGAAGCGAGGCTGCCAGGAATCCGCCTTCTCCTTCGTCAGCTTGCTGAGGCTATTCAGGATCGCAACGCTCTCTTTTTTCAACGCGGCCGATACCGCCGCAAGATCCGGAAAGTGCGATCGCACCGCGTTCAGCCAAATCGTACGGCCGGCCAAGAAGCCACCGGCGCCCGCTGCGTAGGCGTATTCAAGAACGCGCTCGAACTTGTCATGTGCCGCGCCTCCTGAAAGCAAAACCCAGGGAATGCCGTGGTCGCGGCAAATCTCGCCAATGGCATCGAACTCCCTCTGTGCGGCAATTGCCGCAGTACTGCTGTCGCGGTGCGGCAAATCGTTGGCCGCGAGCGGGCTCTCGAGCTTCAGTAGATCGACGCCATATTCAGGCTTTGCGAATTCGCGTACGCTCTCGATCACCAGCGATGGCAGTTTGCCCGGAGATTCGACATAGTCGGCGGTGTGATTGGCGCTGCCGAGGAAGGGATAGACGAGAAGTTCGAGCACATAGGGAATGTCGTTGCGGCGGCACTCTTCACCGATCTCCCGCACGAACCGCTGCTGATGCGCGTTGACCATAGCGTCGGCGTCTGGCCGATACCAGGCGAGCACCTTGACGGCATCACCCCCCATAGCGCGAATCTTGGCGACGCTCCAATTGTCGATCACGCGTGACTTGCGGCCGCCGAGTTTTCCTCGACCCGGTGCTCTTCAAGCGTCATGATCAACCCGCAACGCGCCGGCATCAGATCGATCGCAGCCGGCACAGCAAAATTCGGATCGAACAGCATCGAGCTGCAATGCGGTGCCAGCGCCTCGACCAGAAGCCGCTTGGCTGCCGCTACGTCGGCGTAGGTTACCTGATCCCTCGTTATCTTCTTGGCTTGCGAGATCGCCTCGAACATCGGTGGCCGCTGATCGAGCGCCACCATGCGAAAATGGCCGTCCGCGTCCGCAAGTCGCGCAAGACCGCGTGTTTTCCCGATCGTTCTCATTGGCCGTTCCTTTGAAATGCAAGACACTCTTCAAGTGTTGGGATGCCGGCGCGCCCGCCCCGCCGGGTACATTTGAGTGCAGCCGCCGCGGCGGCGAATGACATGGCGTCCGCCACCTCAAGGCGAGAACCGATGGCGAAGGCGTAGGCCCCGTGAAAGACGTCGCCAGCACCGGTGGTGTCGATTGCCTCGACCGCAAATGCGGCCTGGCGGCGGACAACATTATTCTCCAGCCACGTCACGCCATTGGCGCCGCGCGTCACCGCCGCAATGCCGCAGCCGTACTTCGCAACCCCGGCGAGGCCCTCGTCGGCCGTCGAACCGGTAAAGCCGAATAACGCCGGCTCCGAAAATATCGCGTGATCGGTTAGGGGAAGCAGTGCCTCGAATACGTCGGCATCGGCGACATCGGCATCGAGAATCGTGGGAACGGCTGTTGCTCGTGCGGCCTCGAATAACGCGACAGCCCCCGAGGGCCAGCGGGGATCAGCAAGGACAGCGGAGGCAGCGCCAACTTCACTGAGCGGCAGCCAGTTTGCCTGCTCCGGGAATTGTCCGCGGAAATTGACGATCTGCCGCTCGCCGGCGGCATCGACCAGAACCCCCGACACCGATGACTGGCCGTTTTGAAACAGGCGAAAGTGCGTGACATCGACCCCTTGCTCCGAAAGCGCCATGTGCATCTCGCGGCCAGCGGCATCCTCGCCGCCACGTCCCCAGAACGCAGCGGTTGCGCCCAGCCGGGCAACTGTGACTGCCGCTGTTGCAGCCATTCCGCCGCCCATGGTGGCGTATTCTAGACTCCGGATCTTCTGACTTCCGCCCGAGAAAAACGCAGGCACCCTCCAGATCTGATCGAGCGCGGAAAGACCGAGGCAAATCACCCGCGTTTTACGTGCGTGTGCCGTAAGGTCGGCTGATATGGCCCCCATTCCGGGACTGCTCATGATAGTATCCGCCCGGTTGCGGCGTCGAACAGGTGAATCTTGCCTGGCTGCGGCAGCAAGGATAACCGTTCGCCGAGCTTTGGCTTCAGCGATGGATCGACACGCGCAATCGCCGGCGTTCCTGCGACTTCAAAGTGGATCAAGGTATCCGAGCCAAGCGGTTCAACCAGCTTGATTTGGATGGCAATCGCCGTGGATTCGGTGGGGACCACAGCGAAGTGCTCGGGCCGCACGCCGATAATCCCCATCCCTGCCGCGGCCTTTAGTCGTGCACGGGCTGCTGCATCGAGGGGAGCAGGCGCGCCGCCGTTCGCGAACGCCGCGGCGTCGCCGTGCAGTTCAACAGCGAAGAAATTCATCGTTGGAGAGCCGATAAATCCCGCGACGAACTGGTTTGCCGGCCGCTCGTAAACAATTTCAGGGGTGTCATACTGCTGCACGATTCCGCTTTGCAGGACCACAATCCTGTCGGCCATCGTCATGGCTTCGATCTGGTCGTGGGTGACGAAAACCATGGTTGTACGGAGCTGTTGCGATAGGGCCTTGATCTCCGCCCTCACCTGCGCCCGCAGCTTCGCGTCGAGAATTTGATAGGGGCTCATCGAACAGAAACACCTGCGGGTTACGCACGATGGCCCGGCCCATGGCAACGCGCTGGCGCTGGCCGCCCGATAGTTCCCTAGGCTTGCGATCGAGAAAGGCTTCGATGTGAAGCAACGACGCCGCCTGCTTGACCCTTGCGTCGATCTCCGGCTTCGTCATGCCGCGCATCTCGAGCGCAAAAGCCATGTTGTCGTAAACGCGCATGTGCGGATACAGCGCGTAGTCCTGAAACACCATTGCGATGTCGCGTTGAGCGGCAGGAACGCCGTTGACGCGCTTGTCGCCGATGAAGAGATCGCCGCCCGTGATCGGCTCGAGGCCTGCAATGATCCGCAACAAGGTCGATTTCCCGCACCCCGACGGCCCGACGAACACGACAAACTCATGGTCCGCGATCTCGAGGCTAAGATCGGGAACGACCGTGAAGTTGCCGTAACGCTTAACCAGATTGCGGATTGAAATACCGGCCATCAGTTTGTTTCCAAAGCTAGCACCGGCTTGATCAGCTTTCCTTCCGCAAACCGCGCGAAGTTCTGCGGCAACTCTCTTAATCCGAACTCGCCATCGACGAGCACGCGATATTCATCCTTGTAACGGCGGAACAGCGCGATATTCGGCTCGAAGTCGTCGATCGGAAAATAGAAGGTGCGGATCATGAAGAAATCTTTGCGGCGAAAGACCTTGCCTTCCTCAACGGTCCAGGGCGCCGCGTTTTCGCCGACCAGCACCAGAGCGCCGCGAGGCAGCACGACCTCGACACCGAGATTGCGCGCGGCGTGCGCGCCTGAGCATTCCACGATCAGCGCAAAACGCTTGCCGGTCTCACCGACTGGATGAGACTTCGCACCCAGGCTTTGTGCTATCTTGAGACGTTCCGCATTGGGATCGGAAACATGCACGTCGCCGTAGCCGGCATCCCGGAGCGCGAGGATCACGCCAAGTCCAACTGGCCCGGCTCCCGTGACGAGCACCGGTCCGCTCTCCCGCGGCGGCACCACGCGGCTGACGAACCGAACCGCGTGCGCCGACGTGCCGATAGTATCCAGCAAGAGCGGCGCCAGACTGTCTTCGATGTCATCCGGCACTGGCAGCAGGCAGTTCTCGGGGACGGCCAAGTATTCGGCATAGCCACCTGGTCTGTTCCAGCCGATCAGGCTCGAAATTTCGAGACACATCTGGGTATCGCCGCGTCGGCAGGCGGCACAATGGTCGCAGTGAAGGGGTATGTAGACGGTGCAGCGCCGGCCGTGCATCCGATGCCCGGGTTGATCGACGACACCAAAAATCTCATGACCCGCGGTAAATTCCGAGCCCTTGTGCCACAGCTTGAAATCCGAGCCGCACAGCGCCGTGCGAGAAACGCGGACAAGCACTTCGCCGGCGCTCACCTCGGGAATTTTCACGCGCTCGATTGTGATGCGTTCGCTGCCGTGAAACACAGCCGCTTTCATGGTTTCGAATGCTGCCATTTCGATACCCGCCATTAGCCTTTCACAGCGCCAAGCGTCAGTCCCGACACCAGCCAGCGCTGAACGATCGAGGCGAGAACCAGCGGCGGAAGTGCGATGAGGGTCGCCGCCGCCATCAGCGCTCCCCATTGGGTTGATCCTTCGCCGACGAAGTTGAAGGCCGCCGCGATCAGCGTCTTGCTATCGCCATTCGACAAAACCAGCGCGAACAGAAAATAATTCCACGAGAACACGAACGAAAGGATCGCGGCGACCGCGATGCCGGACCCCACCAGGGGAATCGCTATCTTCCAAAGGATACGGGTGATGCTGCAACCATCGACCTGGGCTGCTTCGAAGATGCTGCGCGGAATGTTGTCGAAAGAGGGCAGCAGTACCCAGATCACGATGGGGAGTGTGACTTGTCGATGAAAACGGCGACGCGACGATACTGATCTTGTAGGTTTGCGCTCGTAGATCGAGAAGCATGCCGGCCTCCGCGTACTCTCGCGGCGCGGAGATTGCCGGGAGCCGAGCTCTGAGGGCCATGACGCCAACTCGGACTGTCGATAGTTGAACAGCACAGGGTCCGCTAACACGACGAACGCCTGCGCGCGCTGCGGCCACCATTGTCGCGAACGCTTGTTCAAGTTCGTTTAGTCCGCGTGCTTCTGCTGGGACAAGCTTCAACCTCATCGGCTGGGCGGTCTTCGTCATCGATGTCAGCCGGTTTCGATTGGGTGCAAGGTCCGGATTCCACAGAATGCCCACACGTGATAGGTTCGGGAGTGTTTCCTTCAGCAACTCTAGCCGTTTGCCGT
>CAVUYV010000051.1:0-6379 GCA_963745785.1 uncultured Alphaproteobacteria bacterium
AGCAATCCCTCAGCTTCGTCAGCGCGTCGGTGACCGTCCGGCCCAATTGCCCAATCGCTTCGTCGGTGAGGATCGATCTCGCGCTTCCGAGCCGGTCGACGCTGACATTCAGGACGGTCAATGCCTCCTTGAGTTGCCCCAATTCGGGTTGAAGGGCCGGGTGTTCTCCTGTCCTGATCTCCCGAAGGGTATTGCCAAGCGTGCGGAGTTCCGCCGTCAGGCTTCGGATATTGGCCAGCACGTCTTTCTGCGGCAGATCGACTTTCGACAGCACGGCCTCGGTCATCGTCGCAACGACGTTCTCGGCAAAACCGTTGATACGCGCAATCGCGACCAGCGCAACAATCGCGGCGACGATCACCAGGATCGCCGTCGCATTGATCAGCGCCAGCAGCAACTGCCGAGGGAGCCTCCACAACCGCACGGAAATCCCATTGCCATCGGGCTCGGCCATGGTTGCCTCCTGTCGTCTTTGGCGCCGCGCTCGCTCTTAATCGTCCGGCCGCGACCAAACCGACACGATGCTTGCCGAGAAGGTTACGCCTATGTCCTTCCCCTCGTGCACCTTCCGGCATGGACAAGTTTCAATGCTTTTGGCTCCTTGATTTAAATCAATACAGGCTCTTTGGAATTGCATCCGCATGGGCGTTCACCAGCCACCGTGGAGTGTTGACCATGAGTGAAATCATCAAGTCGGAAGCGATCTCCCGTCGAAGGGTTCTTTCTCTTTTCGGAACAGTTGCTGCCTTTCCCCTCCTAGCGTCCACTACCGCACTGACAGTATCCGATGCTGAGGCTCAGACCGCTGGCATGGAACGCCGCCAGGAACGGCGTTCAGCACGGCACGAGCGGCGTCAGATGCGGCGCACAGCGCGCACAGAACGGCGTCAGGTGCGGCGCACGGGTACAACTACCGGCACAGGCGCAGCTACAACGACCGGCACAGCTACCGGGCAGAAACAATAGTTCCACTGGCTCGGCGAAGCCACTAATCGAACGCGTTGCGCAGCTAAACGGCGGACGTCGCCGCTCGACCCACTGAGCCGGCGGTGCCGACGGTTGATTTGGCGTCGTCAGGAAAAAAGGCGTGGATGGCCGGCAGAAAGCCGGGCATGACCAACGGGAACAGCCTTAGGTTTTCCCGATGCGCCCTGCCTTGCTCAATCCGCTGTTTGCGCCGGTCACGAGCCTTGGTGGCGTCGGGCCGAAACAGGACCGGCTGCTCCGCTATCTGCTCGACCGCGATCAGACGCCGCGGCTGGTCGATCTGCTGCTGCATCTGCCTGCCAGCGTGATCGATCGCCGCGCGCGGCCAAAAATCCGCGACGCCGTGCCGGGAACCGTGGTGACGCTGGAGGTGACCGTCGACCGCCATCGTCCGACCCCGGCGCGCAACCCGCGCGCGCCGCATCTGGTCTATGCCAGCGACGAGACCGGCGACGTGGTGCTGACCTATTTCCGCGCCCAGCCCGGCTATGTCGAGAAACTGCTGCCGGTCGGCGCAAAGCGCTACGTCTCGGGCACCGCGCAGATGTACGACGGCACCCTGCAGCTCACGCATCCCGACCGGGTCGTCGACGAAGCAGGTTTCGCAAAACTTTCAGGCATCGATCCGGTTTATCCGCTCACGGAAGGACTGGCGCTCGGATCGCTGCGGCGCGCGATCGCGCAGGCGCTGCAAAAACTCCCCGCCCTTCCCGAGTGGATCAGCCCCGAGGTGCTGCGCCGCTGCAAGTTTCCGCCAATCGCTGAAGCGTTGCACCGCGTGCACATGCCGGTCGAACTGACGGACATCCTGCCTGACGGTCCGTTCTGGTCGCGGCTTGCCTTCGACGAACTGCTGGCCGGTCAACTGGCGCTGGCGCTGGTCCGCGCGCAGCTGCGCCGCCCCGCCGGCGACCGCCATGCCGGCGACGGCCATCTGCGAAACAAGATCATCGACGCGCTGCCCTACGCGCTGACAGCCTCGCAGCGGCACGCCGCCGCCGCCATCACCGAGGATCTGCGCCAGCCGGTCCGCATGCTGCGGCTGCTGCAGGGCGACGTCGGATCGGGCAAGACCGTGGTGGCGCTATTGGCGGCTGCCGCGGTGACCGAGGCCGGCAAACAGGCGGCGTTGATGGCGCCGACGGAAATCCTCGCGCGCCAGCACATCAAGACGATCGCGCCGCTCGCCGAACGCGCGGGCTTGCGGGTCGCGATCCTCACCGGACGCGAAAAGGGCAAGGAGCGGCGCGATATTTTGGCGCGGCTGGCGGCCGGCGAGATCGATTTCCTGGTCGGAACCCACGCGCTGATCCAGGATGACGTGGTGTTCAAGGCACTGGCGCTCGCCGTCGTCGACGAGCAGCATCGGTTTGGCGTGCGCGAGCGCCTGGCGCTGACCGCCAAAGGCGGTAATGTCGATGTGCTGGTGCTGAGTGCCACGCCGATCCCGCGCACGCTGGTGCTGACTTATTTCGGCGACATGGACGTCTCGGAGCTGCGCGAGAAGCCGGCGGGACGGCAGCCGATCGATACCCGCGCGGTGCCCGATAGCCGTCTCAGCGAAGTCATGGATGCCGTCGGCCGCGCGCTGTCGGCTGGAAAACTCGTCTACTGGATTTGCCCGCTGGTGGAGGAATCCGAGGCCGTCAATCTCACCGACGCCGAAGCGCGCTATCAGAGCCTAAAAGCCCGTTTCGGCGACAAGGTTGGCCTGGTGCACGGCAAGATGCGCGGCAGCGAAAAAGATCGGGTGATGGCGCAGTTCGCCACGGGCGAGATCGGGCTTCTGGTCGCAACGACCGTGGTCGAGGTCGGCGTCGATGTTCCCGCCGCCAGCATCATGGTGATCGAGAATGCCGAGCGCTTTGGGCTGGCGCAACTGCACCAGTTGCGCGGCCGAATCGGGCGCGGCTCGGAGGCCTCGACCTGTCTGTTGCTTTACAGGGAGCCGCTCAACGAGATGTCAAAGGCGCGGCTGAAGGTGATCAGGGAAACCACCGACGGATTTACGATCGCCGAGCAGGATCTAAGGCTTCGCGGCGAAGGCGACGTGCTCGGCGTCAGACAAAGCGGCCTGCCCGGCTACCGGATCGCGCGCTCCGAGGTGCATGGCCAGCTCATCACCCAGGCGCGCGACGAAGCGCTGCGCATCATGAAGGATAATCCGAAGCTTCAAGGCGCGCGCGGCGAAGCGCTGCGCTGCCTGCTTTACCTGTTCGAGCGCGACGAGGCGTTGCCACTGATCGGCGCGGGGTGATTGGTGCCCCTCATGGTGAGGAGCGCGACTTCGCGCGTCTCGAACCATGAGGCCCGCGACGCTCATCCTTCGAGACGCGGCCAACGGGTCCGCGCGAAGCGCGGCCCGATGATAAACTCCGACGCCGCTCCTCAGGATTGGAGAGATCTCAACCACTCGCTGTCATAGTCCGCGCTCCATACTTCCGTCATTGCGAATGCAGCGAAGCAATCCGTGTCACGGCAGAAAGAAAGTCTGGATCCTTCGCGACCGCTCCTCGCAATGACGAGGAGACGATGAGACTCACTCCACCTTCGCCGGCTCCGGCTTGAGCGAGGCTGTGGTCGCAACCCGCGCGGCGTTTGCCATGCCGGCCAGGGCGGCCAGTTTCTTCTGCGGGTCGGAGCCGGGCTGCACCACGCCGGCGGACATGATCAGGGTGGCGGCGTCTTCGGCGCTCAGCTCGACCTCGATGATCTTGCTCTTGGGCACATAGAAGAAGAAGCCGGTGGTCGGGTTCGGCGAGCATGGCAGGAACACCGAGATGTGCTCTTCCTTGCCCGGAAGACTGTTGGATATCTCCACGCTCGGCGACTGCGAGATCAGCACGATCGACCACATGCCCGGCGAGGGAAATTCGACCAGGCCGACCCGGCGAAAGCTCGAACCTTGGCCCGAGAACAGCGTCTCGAACACCTGCTTCAGGCCGCGATAGATCGCGCGCACCACCGGAATCCGCCCGAGCAGTTTCTCGCCGAGATCGACCAGCGTCCGGCCGATCAGGTTTGCGGTCAGGAAGCCCAAGCAGCGTCAGCGCGATCACCGCGACGATCAGCCCCGAGCCCGGCAGCCCGAAAGGCAGATAGGTCTCCGGCCGATAGGCAACGGGAACGAACGGCCGAACCAGACTGTCGACCCAGTTCACGAACCACCAGGTCAGGTAGAACGTGATCGCGATCGGCCCGGCGACGACCAGGCCGGTCAGAAAATAGTTCCGGAATCGGGCCATGAGGCCGCGCGGCGCGTCCGGCGGCAGTTCAGCCGGGGTCACGGGCGGAGGCAAATCGTTGCGATCCATTGGGGTTCCAGGTCGTTCCGCCGGGGTGCGGCGGCCATCGTAGGGTGCCAGCTAAGGTCTTTTAGCAGGTTTTTGAAGACCCGAAGCCACCAACCAGCCGGACTGCGACTATTCGACCGTCACGGATTTCGCAAGATTTCGCGGCTGGTCGACGTCGGTGCCCATCACCACCGCCGTGTGATAGGCCAATAACTGCACGGGAATGGCATAAACCATGGGCGTGAAGGCGGCAGCCATGTCGGGCAGCACGATCGTCACCAGGGACTCGATCGTCGCTTCCGCCGCGCCCCTGGCATCGGTCATCAGGATGATGTTGCCGCCGCGGGCTGCAACTTCCTGCATGTTGGAGACGGTCTTCTCGAACACCTGGTCGAACGGCGCGATCACCACGACCGGCATGTTCTCGTCGATCAGCGCGATCGGACCGTGCTTGAGTTCGCCGGCGGCATAGCCTTCGGCGTGGATATAGGAAATTTCCTTCAGTTTCAGCGCGCCTTCCAGCGCCAGCGGATAGCTGGTGCCGCGGCCGAGATAGAGCACGTCCTTGGATTTTGCGATCTCGCGCGCCAGTTTTTCGATCTGCGGCTCGATGGCGAGCGCTGCGGCCATCAAGCGGGGAATTTGAACCAGCCCATGCACGAGCTCGGCTTCGTGCGCATCGGACAATTCGCCGCGCGCCTTGCCCGCGGCCACTGCGACCGCGGCCAGCACCATCAGCTGGCAGGTGAACGCCTTGGTCGAGGCGACGCCGATTTCCGGGCCGGCCAGCGTCGGCAGCACGGTCTCGCTTTCGCGCGCAATGGTCGAACTCGGCACGTTAACGACGGACAGCGTGTGCACGCCCTGCGCCTTCGCGTACCGCAGCGCCGCCAGCGTATCGGCGGTCTCGCCGGATTGCGAAATGAAGATCGCGAGATCGCCCTTGCGCAATGGCGCCTCGCGATAGCGGAATTCGGAGGCGACATCGAGTTCTACGGGTAAGCGGCTCAAGCGCTCGAACCAGTATTTGGCGATATAGCCGGCGTAGCTGGCGGTGCCGCAGGCCGTGATCGATATGCGCTGGATATCGTTGAAATCGAACGGCAGTTTTACCGGCAGCGCCACGCGCTCGGTCGCCATGTCGACGTAGCGCGCCAGGGTGTGGCCGACCACTTCCGGCTGCTCGTGAATTTCCTTGGCCATGAAGTGGCGATAGTTCGCCTTGTCGACCAGCGACGTTGCGGCGGTATGCTTGATGACGTCGCGATGAACAACGGCGTTGCTCTTGTCGTAGATCACGGCGCTGTTGCGTGTCAGCACGACCCAGTCGCCGTCCTCGAGATAGCTGATGGTGTCGGTGAATGGGCCGAGCGCGATGGCGTCGGAGCCCAGATACATTTCGCCCTCGCCGTAGCCGATGGCGAGCGGCGGCCCGTTGCGCGCGCCGATCATCAGATCCTTGTCGCCCGCGAAAATGAACCCCAGTGCGAATGCGCCGCTAAGTTGCGACAATGTCGCCTTGACCGCGTCAACCGGCTTGAAACCCCGGTCGAGCAGGTCATCGACCAGATGCAAAACGATCTCGGTGTCGGTTTCGGTTTTGAAAACCGTACCTTTTTTCTGCAGCGCTTCGCGCAATTCGCGGAAATTCTCGATGATGCCGTTGTGAACGACCGCAACGTTATCGGTCGCATGCGGATGCGCGTTATTCTCGGTCGGCTTGCCGTGGGTGGCCCAGCGGGTATGTCCGATGCCGGTATGCCCGGCGAGCGGCTCGGCCTTCAACCGCGATTCAAGATTTTTCAGTTTGCCTTCGGCGCGGCGGCGTTCGAGATGGTCGCCTTCCAGCGTGGCGACGCCGGCAGAATCGTAGCCGCGATATTCGAGCCGCTTGAGCGAATCCACCAACTGTTCCGCGACCGGACCGCGCCCGAGAATGCCGACAATGCCGCACATGCGGATCAATCTCTCCAAATTGGCGAAAAACCATCAAACAACGCACGCATCTCTTAACGAGAATCGCAGATCGCCTGATACTCAATAATTATTGCGGATTGAGACACGGTTAAGCCGAAGACTCAACAAGTTCGGTGCTACTT